>DATGJP010000019.1:0-47147 GCA_035295125.1 Bryobacteraceae bacterium
AATCGATGCCCTGGAGGCGCGCCAGATGGAGATCGAGGGGAAGCTGAAGGAAAAGAACTTCTAATGCTCTATAACGAACCCAGTCCACTCGAAGTCAAGATCCTGACCAGGCGCTTCGAACTTCCCAACTCGGCGTCGATCGACACTTATCTCGGAACTGACGGATACAAGGCGTTTCACAAAGCCGTCGGGATGAAGCCTGACGACATCATTAACGAGGTTAAGGCGTCGGGGCTGCGCGGACGCGGCGGCGCGGGTTTTCCGACGGGGCTGAAGTGGAGCTTCGTTCCGAAGCAGTCTGCAAAACCGAAATACATCATTTGCAATGCGGACGAGAGCGAGCCGGGGACCTGCAAGGACCGGCTTCTGATGGAGAACGACCCACACCAGTTGCTCGAAGGCATGATGATTGCCGGGCTGGCGGTCGATTCCCACAAGGGTTATATCTATATCCGCGGCGAGTACCGGTATCTGATCGAGATCATGGATCGCGCGATTGCCGAAGCGTATTCGCGGGGTTATCTCGGGAAGAACATCCAGTGCAGCGGTTTCGATTTCGATATCTACACCCATACGGGCGCGGGAGCCTACGAGTGCGGCGAAGAAACGGCGCTGCTCGATTCGATTGAAGGCAAGCGCGGTGTTCCCAGGCTAAAACCGCCCTTCCCAGCGGTTTCGGGTGCCTGGCAGAGCCCCACGGTTCTGAACAACGTAGAGACATACTCGGCCGTACCTCCGATCATTCGGGACGGTGGGGCGGCGTTCGCGGCGTACGGACCGCCGAAAAACGGCGGAACGCGGATGGTCTGCCTCTCGGGCCATATCAACAAACCGGGTGTCTACGAACTGCCGATGGGTTTCAACCTGCTCCGCATGATCGACGAGGTCGGCGGCGGCATGCGCAATGGCAAGAAGCTTAAGGCCGTGATTCCCGGCGGATCATCGTGCCCTGTTCTCAAGGCCGAAGAGTGCGACCTGGCGATGGATTACGATACTGTCGCGAAGGCGGGCAGCATGCTCGGCTCGGGCGGGGTTGTCATCATGGACGAAGATACCTGCATGGTCCGCGCGCTGCTTCGAATCATCAAGTTTTACCAGCACGAAAGCTGCGGCTGGTGCGTTCCGTGCCGCGAAGGCACGACCTGGCTGCGAAAGCTGCTCGAGCGCTTCCATCAGGGAGGCGGCGTGAAGGGCGACATCCCGATTATTCGGGACATCGCCATCAACATGCTGGGCCGCACTTTCTGCGCATTAGGTGACGCCGCCGCGATGCCCACGCAATCCTTCATCGAGAAGTACCGGGATGAGTTCGAAGCGCATCTCGGCGGAGAATGCCCGTTCGAGCACAAGCACGAATTGGCGCTGGTGTAGGGAATACGAATGGCTGATCTTGTAAATCTGACGATCGACGGGAAACCGGTGCAGACCGCGCCGGGTACGCTGCTAATCAATGCGGCGAAGCAGGTCGGGATCGAGATTCCGGCATTCTGCTACTACGATGGCCTGACGCTGCAGGCCGCCTGCCGCATGTGCCTCGTCGAAGTGGAAAAGACTCCGAAACTGCAGGTTGCCTGTACGCTGCCGGTGGCCGAGGGCATGATCGTGCACACCGATTCGCCACAGGTTCACCAGGCGCGCAAAGGCATGGTGGAGTTCCTGCTGACGAACCATCCGCTCGACTGCCCCGTTTGCGATAAGGGCGGCGAGTGCGAACTGCAGGACATGACGTTCCGCTACGGGGCGGGGGAGAGCCGCTTCCTCGAAGAAAAGCGCCACGTCGACGAAGAGCAGTGGTCGCCGGTGGTGTTTTTCGACCGTCCGCGCTGTGTGCTGTGTTACCGCTGCGTTCGCATCTGCAACGAAGGTATGGGCGTGAATGCGTTGGGCGTCGCCAATCGCGGCGTCGCGAGCGAGATCATTCCGAATCATTTCGATCACCTCGAGTGCGACGAGTGCGGCATGTGTATCGACATCTGCCCCGTCGGCGCGCTGACCAGCGGCACCTATCGCTATAAGACGCGGCCCTGGGAAATGCAGCACGTCGGAACGATCTGCACGCACTGCTCGAACGGCTGCAAGACGACTCTAGGCGTCCGCAACAACGAAATTATCCGCGGCAACAATCGCGACCGCTCCGGCATCAACGGCGAATTCCTCTGCATGAAGGGGCGCTACGCCTTCGATTTCACGAGCCATCCGGAACGCATCTCGTCTCCGATGATTCGGAAGAACGGCAAGCTCGAAGAGGTGGCCTGGTCGGTGGCGCTCGAAGCCGTCGCCAAGAAGTTCCAGGACGTGAAGAGCCGCAAAGGCAAATTCGGGATCATCGGCTCAAACCACACCAGCAACGAAGAGAATTACTACCTGCAGAAGTTCGGGCGGCAAATCCTCGGTACGAACAACATCGATCATCACCGCACCGGCGACCTCGCCTCTTTAATGGACGCATTGCACGGGCGTGAAGGGAGCCTGGCGACAACCGGCGACTTATACGACCGCAAAGCAATCCTGATTGTCGGCTCCGACCTTTCCCAGCAGCACCCGTTTCTGTCATTCCAGATTCGCGCGAATTTCAGACACCACGCGGCGCATGTGTACGCCGTCACCGAAGGGCCTGTTCGGGAAGACCAGCACACCGTGGGATCGGTTCGTGTCGCGCCGGGCGACGAACTCTCGGGCGTCGAGTCGCTGCGGGAGAAATTGAAAGCCGAACCCGAGTTGGTGATTCTCTACGGCGACGCGATCAACGGCGAGAAGGTCAAGCAGCTTGTTCAATTCGGCGATTCGCTCGGCATTCCCGTGAAGTACGTCTGCCTTGTCGACTACTCCAATTCACGAGGCGCGGCGGATATGGGCCTGCTGCCCGATCTGGGCCCGGGGTATCATCCGCTCGACAATGCGGGTTTGTCCTACGATCAAATTCTGTCCGACTCCGACCTCGACGTGCTCTGGGTGGTCGGCGCAAACCCGCTCAAGCGCGCTCCACTCGCCAGTTCGAAAGCATTCGTGGTGGTTCAGGAAATGTTTCTGACCGAGACCGGGCAACGCGCCGACGTGGTGTTCCCCGCCGCCTCCGCGTACGAGAAGAGCGGTACGGTCACGAACGTCTGCGGCGAAGTGCAGCGTTTAAAGGCAGGTCTCAAATTCATGGGCGCCAAGCCCGACCTCGAAATCATGGGTCTCGTCGCGAAAGAAATGGGCGAGAACATCGGAATCTGGATGGCCGACAAGGTCTTCGACGAAATTCGTAAGAACGTCCACGGTTATAATGTTGCTTTACCTGTAATCGCATCGGGAGGAGCAGCGCAGACTGTTCCGGTGAACGGCCGCGTACCTGTCACGCCGCGGCCCGACCTCATTCAGTCAGCCCGCGACACGCTATTCACGTCCGGCTCGCTGGGCCGATATTCCAAGGCGCTTAGCTCCGTTCTCGAAGCGCCAGGCGCACTATTTCAAGGCCGGTAATTGTGCGGAGGCGTTGTTGGGACGCGCATCCGCATGAAAGTTTGAAATCTCAGTAATGAACTTTCTCATCGTCAGCCTGATCAAGGCCGGTGTGGTCGCGTTTGTTCTGATGACCACGCTGGCGTATCTGCAGTGGATAGAACGAAAAGTCATCGCGCATATACAATTGCGCGTTGGCCCTTACCGCGTCGGCCCGCACGGGCTGCTGCAGCCGCTCGCCGACGTCATCAAGCTCATCACCAAAGAAGGCTTCATCCCGTCGCATGTCAATTTGTTTTTCTACATGCTCGCGCCATTTCTGGCGGTGACGCTGTCGCTCATTTCGATTTCAGTGATTCCGTTTGGACCGGAGATCGAAGTGGCGGGGGTCAAGACCTGGTTGCAGCTTACGGACCTGAACATCGGCGTGCTGTTTGTTCTGGGAATTTCGTCCGTTGGTGTGTACGGCGTCGCGCTGGCCGGGTGGGCTTCCAACAACAAGTATTCGCTGCTCGGCGGATTACGCAGCTCGGCGCAGATGATCAGTTACGAGCTGCCGCTGGCTTTGACGGTCGCAGCGCCGTTGTTGATGCTCAATACCCTGAGCTTCCGCGAAATCGTGAACGGACAAGCGGGCTACCTCGGGGGATGGCTTGCCCGCTGGACAATTTTCCAGCTACCGTTCCCGCAGATCTTCCTCGGCTTCCCGCTTTTCCTGATCTGCAGTTTCGCGGAAACCAACCGCGTCCCGTTCGACTTGCCCGAAGCTGAAAACGAGCTGGTGGCGGGTTTCCACACCGAGTACAGCAGCATGAAGTTCGCGTCGTTCTTCATGGCCGAATACGCCAACATGGTGACGGTCACATGCGTTGCGACGCTGTTGTTCCTGGGCGGCTGGACGCCTCCTTTCCCCGCGCCCTACTCCAACGTGATTCCGATCGTTCTGTTCGCGATCGGCGGACTTGCCGCGTTGTATGCGGGTATCAATCCGGCCCGTCCGAAGGACCGCTTCACATTGCCGGTTGCGGGACTGGTGTTCCTCGGACTTGCAGCAGCTTTCGCGGCATCGCACCTGGTGCCGGCGCTGGAAACAGTTCTGATGGCATTGTTCTGGTTCTGCGGCAAAGTTCTGGCACTGCTCTTCCTCTTTATTTGGATCCGCGGGACGCTGCCGCGCTTCCGTTACGACCAGCTCATGCGCTTCGCCTGGACCTTCATGTTCCCGATGGCGATGCTGAATCTGCTAGTCACCAGCATTATGGTGGCATTGTTCCCAAAGCCCTAACACGATGTGGAGCGCAATCATTTTTCTCGTTTTCGCGTTCGTCGCGGTAGTCGCGGCGATTAACCTCGTGGTGCAGACGCATCCGATTTCGAGCGCGCTGTCGCTCATTGGCGTTATGGGGTCGCTTGCGGTCCTGTACCTGCTGCTCGGCGCTGAATTCATCGCCGCCGCGCAACTCGTCGTCTATGCCGGCGCGATTATGGTGCTGTTCGTCTTCGTCATTATGCTTTTGAACGCGGGAGCGGAGAACGCCAAACCCATTGGATCGCGGGCGAAATACTTCGGCCTGCCGCTGCTCATCGCGTTTCTGGGCATCATGAGCTTTGTCGTGCAGGCGGTGATTCCCGGCGGCAACAACGTCGTATTCGGCGAGTATCATGCCGGTCCGCGTGACGTCGGGAAAGCGCTTTTTACCGACTACCTGCTGCCCTTCGAAGTGGTTTCAGTCCTAATCCTGATCGCGATTATCGGCGCGATCGTGCTGGCGCGGAAGGAGATCGATTGAGATGAACGGCGTTCCGCTTTCGTGGTACCTCATTCTGAGCACGGTCCTCTTTGCTCTCGGCATCGCGGGATTTCTGTATCGCCGCAACATCATCACGATGTTTATGTCGATCGAGTTGATGCTCAATGCCGTGAATCTGACCTTCGTCGCGTTCTCCTATAAGTTGCGCCAGGTGGACGGGCATATTTTCACTTTCTTCGTCATGGTGGTGGCGGCCGCGGAAGCCGCCGTCGGCCTCGCGATCATTCTTACTGTGTTTAAGAACCGTCAAACGCTCGAAATCGACGAAGTCAGCTCGATGAAATATTAATCAAACAATGCTGCTCTGGCTCATTCCCATACTTCCCTTCTGCGGCTTCCTGATTAACGGGCTGCTTGGAAGGCGCATGCCGAAGGCGCTGGTGAACGTTTTCGCCGTCGGCACCGTTGCGCTCTCGTTCGCCTGGGTGCTGAAAACGGTGATGCAGTTGGGTCCCATCGAGAAGGCCTACGTCGAACACTATTACACCTGGATACAAAGCGGCGCGCTGAACATCGGCCTGGATTTCGCGGTCGACCGGCTGAGCGCAGTGATGCTCCTGATCGTGACCGGTGTCGGGTTGCTGATTCACATCTATGCAACAGGCTACATGGCGCACGAAGGCGGTTATTACCGTTTCTTCGCCTACATGAACCTGTTCATGTTCTTCATGCTGATCCTGGTGCTGGCGGGAAACTACCTGGTGCTGTTCGTCGGGTGGGAAGGCGTCGGATTGTGCAGCTATCTTCTGATCGGGTTCTACTTCCTGGAGAAGTTCGCGACCGATGCCGGGAACAAGGCATTCATTGTGAACAGGATTGGCGACTTCGGATTCTCGCTGGCGCTGTTTTTCATTGTGCGGCAGTTCGGATCGCTGGATTTCGGAACCGTATTCGCGAAAGCGCAAGGCATGCCGACCGAGGCAAGCGCCGGGTTGATCACTGGAATTTGCCTGCTTCTGTTGGTCGGCGCGACGGGGAAATCGGCTCAGATTCCGCTCTTCGTGTGGCTTCCGGATGCCATGGCCGGCCCGACACCGGTTTCGGCTTTGATCCACGCGGCTACGATGGTGACCGCCGGTGTCTACATGACAGCGCGGTCGGCTCCGTTGTACCTGCATGCACCGCTCGCGATGGAGGCGGTAGCGATCATCGGCATTGCAACGGCTTTTCTCGCGGCTACCATCGGTTTGGCACAAAACGACATCAAGAAGGTTTTCGCCTATTCGACGGTTTCGCAGCTTGGTTACATGTTTGTCGGAGTGGGAACCGGCGCGTTTGGGGCCGGAATCTTTCACCTGATGACCCACGCGTTTTTCAAAGCGCTGCTGTTCCTTGGAGCAGGCAGCGTAATCCACGCTTTGAGCGGTGAACAGGACCTTCGGAATATGGGCGGGCTGCGTACTAAGATCCCGATCACGTTCTGGACGCTGCTGTGCGCAAGCCTTGCCATCGCCGGCGTGCCGTTTACATCGGGATTCTTCAGCAAAGATGAGATCCTGGTGTCCGCGTATCACTACCAGCCGTGGATCTACTGGGTCGGTGTGGTGACGGCGGGCATGACCGCGTTTTATGTCTTTCGAGCAATGTTCCTGGCGTTCTTCGGTAAGTACAGGGGACATGCTCACCCGCATGAATCGCCCTTGTCGATGACCGGTCCGTTGATGATCCTGGCGCTCTTATCGCTGGGAGGTGGATTTATCAACGTGCCGCATTGGCTCGAACCTATGTTTCCGGCCGCGGCGGAAGCCTCGGGCGAAAGCTGGCCGATGTACGTGGCGAGCTTTGCGGGGTTGTTTGGAATTTTCATGGCGTGGCTCTTCTATGTTGCGCAGCCGAAACTCGCCGATCAATTCGCCGGCGCTATGGGGATCCTCTACAAAGCCGTTTACAACAAGTACTTCGTAGATGAGATTTACGATGCTACGGTGGTTGAGCCTCTCGTGCAGGGATCGCGCACGGTCCTCTGGCGAGGCATGGACGCGGGAGTCATCGACGGCCTGGTGAATGCGATTGGCGCACGTTCCCGTGGTGTTGGCGGGATCCTGAGACGCTTGCAGGCCGGTAACGTTCGCGGCTATGCCGCCTGGGTGGTGTTTGGCTGCGTCTTGCTCCTGATAGTGATTGGACTCGGCACGGGAGGCGCGAAATGACACTCCTCCAAGCCGTCATTTATCTGCCGCTCGTCGGGTTTCTCCTGACGATGTTGTTCCCTAAGGATAAGACGGACGCCATCCGCTGGTTCGCGCTCATTATCTCTCTGGTCACGTTCGTTGCTTCGCTGGGATTGATCGGGCCGTTCTGGTTCAACAGCCCGCCCGGCATGGTTTTCATTACCGACGTACCGTGGATCGATACTCCTGCCATCCGTTATCACATGGGAATCGACGGCCTCAGCCTGTGGCTGGTGATCCTTTCCACCTTGCTGACGCCCATCTGCGTGTTGATCTCATGGAAGTACATCTCGAAGCGCGTCAAGGAGTTTTTTGCTTTCCTGCTGCTGTTGGAATTTGGGTTGACTGGCGTCTTTTGCTCCCTGGACCTGTTTCTGTTTTACGTGTTCTGGGAAGTTTCGCTGGTCCCAATGTATTTCCTGATCGGCATTTGGGGTCACGATCGGCGCATTTACTCGGCCGTCAAGTTCTTCCTGTACACGATGGCCGGATCGGTACTCATGCTGGTCGCGATCATCTACTTGTACACACGCACCAACACGTTCGACTACATTGCGATTTTGAACGCGCTTCAAAGCGGGCAGGTGACGTTGAGCGGAAGTGAGCAGTTCTGGCTGTTCCTGGCGTTCTTCGTGGCGTTTGCGATCAAGGTTCCCCTGTTCCCGCTGCATACCTGGCTGCCCGACGCGCACGTCGAGGCCCCCACGGCCGGTTCCGTCATGCTGGCCTCCGTCATGCTGAAAATGGGCACGTACGGATTGCTGCGTTTCTGCGTCACGCTGTTCCCGAATGCGGCTCACGACAACGCCCCCTGGATCATCACGCTGGCCATTATTGGAATTGTCTATGGCGCGCTAGTGGCGATGGTGCAACCGAATATGAAGAAGCTGGTGGCGTACTCATCCGTCAGCCACCTTGGATTCGTCGTGCTGGGAATTTTCTCATTCACGCAGGCCGGACTCGATGGCGCGGTCTACCAGATGCTGAACCACGGCATCTCTACCGGTGCGCTCTTCATTCTCGTGGGCTTCCTTTACGAGCGGAATCACTCTCTCGAAATCAAAGATTACGGCGGCGTGGCGACGCCTGCTCCCTGGCTTGCGACGGTCTTTCTGATTACGACACTCGCGAGTATCGGTCTGCCGATGTTGAACAACTTCATTGGTGAGTACCTTGTTCTTCAGGGCGCGGCGCTGGTCGTGCGCAAGTGGGCCGTCTTCGCTGCCCTTGGCGTGATTCTTTCCGCATGCTACATGCTGTGGCTCTATCAGCGGACGTTCTACGGACGCGCTTCGGAGAGTGTGACTTCGCATCTTTATGACATGAAGCCGAGGGAGTGGGCGGCGATGATCCCGCTGATCGCGCTCATGGTCTGGATGGGCTGCTTCACGCAGAGCTTCCTCCCGCCGATCGGCGCGACCAACGCGCGTATTCTGGCGCAGAGCAAGCTGGGTGTGGAGGTGCAAGTGAAAGCGCCGCCTCCTAAACCGATAACCGTCGCGGTACGGGAGGTGAGCCATGCCCATTAACATGCCGCCTCTCGACGATTATCTACGGTTTCTTCCGGAAATCATCTTGAGCATCGCCGGGACCATCATCATGGTTCTGCAGGTCCTGATGCCCGAGGAGAAGCCCAAATCGGCGCTCGGGCATCTGTCGCTTGCGGCGCTTATCTTTGCGCTTTGGGGCTCGATCGTAGCCTATGGACACACCGGTACGGCGTTTTCGAGCATGATCATCGTGGATGGATATGCGACGTTCTTCCGGGTGCTAGTCATCTGCGTGGGCATTCTGAGCGTCCTGTGCTCGTACCAATACCTGACGAGGGAGCGCGCCAACCAGGGCGAATACTACGCTCTATTGCTGTTCTCTGTCGTGGGCCAATGTGTCATGTCGGCGGCGAACGAACTGATCATGATCTTCATCGGTCTTGAGATCTCGTCGATTGCCACTTATATCCTCGCCGGGTACCTGCGCGACGACAAGCGGAACAACGAAGCCGCGTTGAAGTACTTCCTGCTGGGTTCGTTTGCCACGGCATTTCTGCTATACGGGATTGCCTGGATTTATGGTGTCACTGGGACCACCAATCTGCCACAGATTTACACCAAGCTTTCTGCCCAAAGCGCTTTGCCGTCAAACGGCATCCTGATCGGTACCGCCGCTGCTCTGATGTTTGTCGGATTTGCATTCAAGGTCTCAGCCGCGCCGTTCCAGATCTGGGCGCCGGACGTCTATCAAGGCGCGCCGGCTCCTGTCACGCTATTCATGTCGGCAGGACCTAAAGCGGCTGCCTTCGCGGTGTTCGTTCGCGTCTTCATGACCGCGTTCGAACCGGTCGCCACACGCTGGGAGCCGTTCGTGTGGTCGTCCGCGCTTGCGACCATGTTCATCGGGAACTTCGCCGCGCTGATCCAGACGAATATCAAACGCCTGCTGGCGTATAGCTCCATCGCGCATGCGGGTTACATCATGGTGGCCATCGCCGCCCACAACCAGATCGGCACGGCAGCCGTGATGTTCTACCTGGCAGCTTACGCGCTGATGAATATCGGCGCCTTCGCGGTGGTAACGCACTTCTCGCGCCAGGGTGAGCGGTACGTTAACGTCGACGACCTGGCTGGCCTCGGCTGGAAGCAGCCGGTCACCGCGGCGCTCTTCTCCATCTTCCTGCTCTCGCTGATCGGCGTTCCGCTGACCGGCGGCTTCTTTGGGAAGTTCTATATCTTCAAAGCCGCGCTCGACGCTCACCTGATCTGGCTGTCGGTTCTTGGCTTGTTGAACAGCGCGGTGGGCGCCTACTACTACCTGCGCATCATCGTTGTCATGTACATGAACGAGCCGGGCGAGGCGACGGCTTCCCTGCAGCCGCTCAGCGCCGGAGTGAAGACCGCACTGTGGGCATCCGCGCTGGGAACGCTGTTGCTGGGGATCTTTCCTTCAGTTCTGCTGAACTTCCTGAACGGATCGGCTACGCTGACTAAGTAGAATTCGCGATCGCTTCGTTGGCGATCACCATCAACTTGTCGCAACACCCGCTGAGCGAAAGGCTCGCATCGTGCAGGGAGTGTCCGTTGATCTTCAAACGAGGTGGTTTGTGATGGTCGGGGCAATAAACGCCCTGCAGCTTGCGTTGTGCCTGCTGCTTAAACTGCTCGAAGCGCGCTTTTTCGAGTTCGGCAGCCACCTGCAAACATATTAGCATGCAGGTGTTTGAAACAACGGTGGCACAGGCGGTTTCGCCTGGGCATGCCCGGTGCGGTCCAAAGCCAGGCGGAACCGCCTGCTTCACGCTTCCACAGCTCTCTTGTTCAGCGTCGGTCGCGATCGTCATCGTCCGTGTCGACCGACAGCGGAGCGAAAACGGCGTGATGCGCACCGGGATACGGCGTATTCCAGCCGCGAATCTCATGCCATAGAATGCGATTTAACCGCTCCGTCGGCGCGTCGTCGGGTATATCGAAGCGCATCTTCGACGACGCGACCGCCGCCTGCCGCGCGCTGCCATTCAGCGCCCGGGCCGGAGGATTCACATCCCGCAGCGAAATCACCGGATCGACGGCGCTGTACGCCGTCAAATCAGCCTGCTGCTGAAAGCTATATCGCATGTCGTCCGCAATCAAATCGAACAGGGACATGGTCGGAAGCCCCAGGATCACTTCGATCGTTTTCACCATGCTCTGCGTCGAATAGAACGTCGAATCGACGTGGCCGCGACGCGTATAGGGGCTGACGGCGAGTGCCACCGTGCGATGGCCGTCGACGTGGTCGACGCCATTCTGCGCATCGTCTTCAACCACAAAAATCACCATTTTCGGCCAGAATTTGCTGTGCGTCAGACCGTCCACGATCTGCCCGACCGCGAAATCGTTGTCGGCAACCATGGCTTTCGGAGTCGATGATCCAGGATTGGTGCCGTTCGTGTGATTCGAAGGCAATTGCACCAGCATCAGGTTCGGCATGGCCCCCTGCTGTTCCATACGGTGAAGATCGGCGAGGAAAATTCGAGCCCGCACGACGTCGGGAATGCCAGTGGTGTAGGTGGGATAACTCCGAACCAGCAACTTGTCGACTGTCGGAATCGGAGCGGTCATATTCCATTCGTTCCTAAAATCCTCGCCTTTGCTCCAGCGATCGAAGTACTCCTGCCGTTTTGCTCCGGGTACGGTCAGATGCCCGGCGTACTCACCATAGATTCGAACTGTCTTCCCCCGCGCCAGTGCGTAATCCCACAGAAAACCGCTCTTGGAATACGCAATGGGATCGGTCCCATCGAAGGGATAACTGCGCCCCGCGTAACCCGGCCACAGACAATAATCGGTTTCGTTCGCTTGCGTGATCCATTGATGACCATCGGCGCTGTTACCGCCGGTGGCGTAGAAATTGTCCAGCAACACGAACTCATCGGCGAGCTTGTGCTGGTTCGGCGTCACGTCTTTGCCGAACATGACAAGCGACGGGTCGCCATTGCCCTTCGCGATATCGCCGAAAACCTGGTCATACGTGCGGTTTTCTTTGATGATCCATACGACGTGCTCAATCGCCTGCGGAAACGCCTTAACCGCTTTCCCTTCTGATGTCGCGGGCTGCATGCGGTTGTTGATCGTTACCGCCGTGGTGTAGCTAGCCAGTTGTGCCGCATCGGGTATGGGCAACACGGCAACCGATCCCCGGTCGGCATGTACGTACCGTTTCGAAGGCTGCTCGCGCCAGCCGGAACCGGCCCCCAGCAGCGCCGAAATTGCAAGCCATTTTCCGTCCGCGCTCAGCGAAAGGCTGTTTGGATACCAGGCTGTCGGAATCATGCCTCGCATGGTTCCATTTGCCGCATCGAGAACA
The DNA here is from genome assembly GCA_035295125.1 of Bryobacteraceae bacterium. Taxonomy (GTDB): domain Bacteria; phylum Acidobacteriota; class Terriglobia; order Bryobacterales; family Bryobacteraceae; genus JAICMB01. Next base: position 12,266 of record DATGJP010000019.1, read on the forward strand.
ACAACTGCATTGATGCCGCCGCACGCGACATAAAGCGTCTTGCGGTCGGTAGCGAGCGCTAAAGCGGTAGGCGCAATACCGGCCGCTTTCACCGCGAACGGCTGGATCGCGAAGGTTTGCGCAACCTTCAAGGTTTCCGAATCGATCACCGATATCGAGTCGCTGTTTCCATTCGCCACGTACAAGCGGCGTCCGGTTTCATCCCAAAGGATCGCGGTGGGGTGGAGCCCGACCTCAATCGTGTGCGTGACCGTTGCTGTGGCAAGATCGATGCGCGTGACCGTACCGGTTGACGCGATGCCGCGCTGATCGATCACCACGTGATCGGCTGCCGCCGCGGGACCTACCGCGCCGCTCAGTTCTCCGGCTTTCGCCGCCCGTCCGCCCCAATTCGTCACAAACGCGATGCTGCCGTCATGTGCAATGGCGGCGCCGAACGGAGCGATGCCGGTCGGAGCTTTGCCCACCAGCCAGGTGCTCTTGAGATCGATCACCGCGAGTTGGTTATTCGCGATCAATGGAACAACGGCCAGTCGGCGGCCCTTGGCGTCTGGCTGCGGCGCCACGGCGATGGCGCCGGCAACATATGTACCAAGGTCGTCCCCGAGCGGTGTAAGTTGATCGCCATTTAGCGCCAGAAACTGGACATGGCCGTGCTTTTCAGTGGACAGGAGCGGCACGCCCGCGACCGCATCAAAGCTGAGACCCTGTAGTCCCGGCGTGGCGCCAAGCGCGATCTTGTCCAGCACGCGATTTGCTTTCCAATCGAGCCGATAGAGCTGCGACGCATTCGCCACCCACAAGTCTCCGAAGTCCTTTCCGAAGGCGACACCGTACACACGGCCGTCGAAAACGGCGGGTACGCCGGCCGGCGTGATTGCCTGGCGCGTTGTTACCACTCCCGGATCGGTCACCGATCGAACCTGCGCGGACAAAACAAGCCCAGCGCAAAAGACGAATGGAATAAAGCGCATGCTTTCGAAATGCTATCAGATCACATCATCCGCATTGATGACAGGCAGCCGGTCACGTTTGCAACCGCAAAACTGATGCCTTTCAGGTTCTGTTCCGGTGGGACACCGGGGATCGGGCGAGGATAACCCGACGCGCGATAGACTTGCCGCCCGTTTTCGAGGACATCGACGCGGCATTCCTCGCGTGGGCAGTCCCAATCGAGTAGTACCGGAATAACGCCCCGAAGGCTGCCCGGCAGCCATCGCACGCCCTCATGCTCGTATGCGGACACAATTTTCGTGCCGTCCGCGAGTGCCTCGTCCACCGCCAGCTGAAGCATCGGGCCATTGTCCAGATCGGTGGTGCCGAGGCTCAAATTGATCAACTGTATTCCGTTCGCGGCGCACCAGTGGATCGCACGCACCAGCGTTATGACATCGGTGGCGAGTTTGCGGTCGAAGATCTTGACGGCGTACAGTTCCGCATCCGGAGCCTTCTCGCGGATCGCAGCAGCTACGGCCGTGCCATGCCCGACGCGATCGATCACATCGTCGCCGACAATCGCTACGCCACCGGCAATACCGCCCACGTGTGAATGTCCGGCATGAATGCCACTGTCGACTACCGCGACCTTCATTGCGCACCCGCCACGCTCAGAAAATGACGGGCGAACGCTCCCGATGATTGCCGCAGGTCGGCCGGGGAGCCCTCTTCCACGACGTGAGCGTCGCGCAAAACGATTACGCGGTCGGCTTGAGCGGCGAGTTCCAAACGGTGTGAGATGACGATTGTGGTTCGGCCCCGCATCAGCGCGGCATAACCGGCAATCACCTGGCGTTCGGTGCCAGGGTCAAGTGCGGCGGTCGGTTCGTCGAGGATAAGGACCGTCGGATTAGCAAGAAACGCGCGTGCAATAGCCAGACGCTGTCGCTCGCCGGCGGATAGCGCCGTCCCCCGTTCCCCGACCACCGTTTCGTAACCCCGCGGCAAGCTTTCGATAAAGGCTTGTATCCCAGCGGCGCGGCAAGCTTCAACCAGTTCCGAATCCGAAGCATCCGGCCGCACATAGCGCAGGTTCTCCGCGACGGAAGCATGAAATACGAAGGGCTCCTGATCGACGAGGACGACGTGACGCCGCAGGTCGTGTAATGACACACTGCGCAGGTCATGGCTGTCTAGCCGGATGCCGCCGTTGTCCGGATCGAGGAGCCGCAGCAGCAGGTCGGCAATCGTAGACTTCCCACTTCCGCTCGGACCGACGATCGCCACCGTTTCCCCGGGGTGGACCTCGAAACTCAGATGCTCCAGCACAGCGGCATCGCGATCGAATCGGAATGTTACGTCGTCAAAGGTGATGCGGCCTTCGCAGTGATCCAAACGAGTTGCGTCAGGCTGCTCTACCACCTCGGGCGCTGTATCCAGGATCTGATTTACACGGGCCAACGATACGCGCGCGGTCGCAAGGCTCGTATACAGCCCGAGCAGCGCCTGGATTGGAGGGAGAATGCGCATCTGATACGCGATGAATGCGATGAAGCTCCCCATCGTCAACTCAGCGTGAATAACGCGCCAACCGCCATACAGGAACACGAGGATCGTACCGGCGGAGAGCAGCAGGTTTGGCAGCCCGCCCGAGAAATAGGTCAGGCGCTGTACCGACATGAGTGAATCAATGAAGGAATCGTTCTTGCTCCGGAATCGCCCTGCCTCCCGCTCCTGCGCATTCGAGGTGACGACCAGTTTCATTCCCTGCAGGGTTTCGATGAGGAAGCTTCCGATGTTCGCGCTCGCCTGCCGCATCACGGCGATCTTACCCTCCAGCGAGCGCCGATAGCGATTCAGGACAAAGACAGTCAGGGGCAGGACCGCGACCCCCGCGAGGAACAATCGCCAGTCGAGCCAAACCAGCATGACAACCGTGCCGATGAGGTACAGCACATTTCCCACCCACGCCAATACGCTCTCAGCGGCGATCCGCTGGATCTCACCGATGTCGTTATTGATGCGGCTGACAATATCGCCGAGTCGGGTCCGCGCGTAGAAGCGTGGCGACAGGAGCTGCAAGTGGCGATACAATGCCAGTCGCATGTCGAAGAGAATCTCCGCCGAAACACGCGTGTAGCGAAGACCGCTCACGACATTCAGCCCGAAGCTCGCAAGCGTGAGTCCGGCGAACAGAAGCACAATGCGAAGCAAAGCCGCCCAGTTGCGTCCGAGTAGCGCCTGATCGACCAGCCCCTTCGTAAGGTAAGGCAGGAACAGCGAAAGAACCGTTCCAATCAGGCTCAGACCAATGACCAGCGCCAGGCGTCGCCAATACGGCAGAATGTACGCGAGGGCGCGCTTCATGGAAGCACGTAGAGGCCGGTGGTCGTATCGGTATCGAGCGTTATCGTGCGCATGTATTGGAACGTCGCGGCGTCGTAGAGGTCGATGGTATTGCCCGCATTGTAGATATACAGCACCTTGCCATTCGAACTCGTCTTGATCGACATGCGCGGACGTCCCGGAAACTCCAAGCGGCGATCGAGCTTGCGATTTGCAAGGTCGAAGCTCCAGAATTCATAGCGGCCTACTTCCGAATGCAGCCCGTAGCCGAACTTGCGACCGGGCGCCAATGCGAAACTGACGCCGATCGCAGGGCCGAGTGCGAAGAAATCGATGCTCTTCCCGGTCAGATTTACTCGCGCCACACCCATGATGCGACGGTTCGCCACCGGGTCCTGCACCTGGAACAAGCCCGTGAGGTATCCCGGTTCTTCGTTGCTGTCATCAATCGAGCCGAGGTTAATTCGTCCGAATCCGTCCTCGATCGGGCGCGACAACTCCCACTTATCGACCTGCTTGAACTCCTTCGTGTCGTAAATGATGATGTCCGGACCGAACAGGTACATCAGTTTGCCGTCAGGCGAAAACTTGATTCCGGCGAACTCGCGCTCGTCGCCGTCCGGCCAAGGAATGGTCCGAATCACCTTGTGCGTTTTCAGGTCGTACTGCTGCAGCGTCGGCGGGCCGATCTCCCAGCGATCCGGCTGCTTCGTCGCGGACTTCGAAAGGATGACCATAAAACTGTTGCTCGGGTCCACTTCGAAGCTGCGAATGCGTACCTTCTTGTTGCCTTCGCTCAATCGGAACGTGTCGATCACCTGGCGGTTGGCGATGTCGGCAACCTCGATGTCTTCGAACAGCGAGTTCATGAAATAAAAACGCTTGTGATCCTCCGACAGGTTGAGGTCGTCCGGGATGCCGGTCTTCGTCTTAATGTCGCCGATCACTTTGCCGGACGCTTCGTCAATGATGAGGATCTGACCCGGCCGGCCACCGATGTACAGCTTGCCGTTGCCGGGCGACACCTCCGCCGCCCATGCCGCCAGTGTGAGAGCCGCAACTGAAATGAGAAGGATTCGCATTATGGAAACACCAGGTCGATTTTGCGCCAGTCCTTCTGAGCGGCGGCACACTTCGCCGTCCAGTCCGGCGCGTGGTTGAGCTGATCCGGCACCTGCGCGGGCCAGAAGCAGCCGGTATGGCAGTCGTACAGGTCGCGCTCCACGGGCTGGCACAAGCCGGCCGTTCCACCGCTCGAATCCGCTTCCCAGCCCGGCGAGAAAATCAGCGTGCACCCGAGTGGGATGTGCGGCTGCGGCGGAGGCTGCTGTGGCGGACCCTGCTGCAAGGCCACCACCTCGCCGGCCATTTGCTTCTCAATGCGCTCAGCCTTCGAGTTAATTGACGTGAGGTGCTTCATGCTCCATCCTTTCGTTCCATTGAGACAGATACTGGGGGTTGCGCGATGCCAGTTCGCCATAGATGCGTAGGCAGGTATCGGTCCAGCCGCGAATCCATTCGCAGTAATGCAGGTTGGCGTGCGCTGTATCGCCGTAGCGGGTGTGCGCCTCGTGGTAGCATCCGCCCGAACAGAGCGGCCGCGCCCAGCAAACATTGCAATAGGTCTTGTCGTCGATATGGTGTTTCTCGAGGAAGCCGATCTGGACCAGGCGGTCGACTCCATCGCGGACCGTGCCGAGTTTGTGTTCGTCCGAACCCGCGAAGCGATGGCACAAAGCTACGTCGCCATCCGTCGACACCCCCATCAATCCGAGTCCAGCCCCGCATGGGTAGGCTTTGCTAGCCCCTTTGTGAATCTCCTCGAGCGTTTCCTTCACATTCGAGAAACCGTGATGCCTGTTCTCGAGTGAGTGAGCCAGAAACTCGTCCGCCAACGACCGGAACTGGTCCAACATGTAGTCGAATCCGGAGTCCGCAATCGCATAACCACGCTGCGAGGCCGTCGTGACCGGCGCAAAGCCGACCTCGTGAAATCCAATGTCATCCGTCAGATGGCGGAAAATCCGGTGCACGTCCAGAGTCTGTGAAGTAAGGGTCACGCGCGCGCCAATCGGGCGGCTGCGATGCTGCCTCAGCAGCTCGCGAATCTTTGGCGCGACGATGTCATAGCTTCCAACCCCGCTCTTGAAGATGCGGAACTGGTCCTGCATTTCCTTTGGGCCGTCGATCGAGATGGTGACGCCGATCTGATTGTCGACGAGCCACTCGATAATCTCGGGCCGAAGCAGCGTGGCATTGGTTGTCAGGCTGAAGTCGATCTGCTTGCCGAGTTCCTCCGCCTTCCGGCGGGCATATGCGACCGTAGACTTCAGCACCGGGAAGTTGAGCAGTGTTTCTCCACCGAAAAATGTCAGATGGACGGCCCGATTCAAGGCGCCCTGACGGAACAGGAAGTCGACACTCTCGCGAGCCGTCGCCTCGTTCATGAATTTCGGCTTCTTGCCGTTCTCCGTGTCGACGATCTTGTCCTCGCCGTACTCGTAACAATAGGTGCAGCTCAAGTTGCACTGATTCGTCACGTTGAGGACCATCGTGGTGAGCGGAAAGTTCTCAGGCGGCATCTGCTTGGGAGCTTTCGGCACGCCATTCTCGCTAATCGCCCTCACACGACGCAGTTCTGAGATAGTCTGAACCAGTTCATCCGCTGGGAAACGGTTGGATAGCTTCTGCCGCAGCTCCGCCTCTGGAACTGGGCGCGCGCCAAGTTCATCCAAAACTGCAATCGCGGCTTCGTCGAGCATGAAGACCGCGGCGCTCGGCACCAAATAGACGAACTCATTACCGGCGGCGTGAAACCGGTGCATTTCGCGTACGCGCAAGGTACTCAAGGTGCAACCTCGCGTTGAAAGAACCGCATGTATAGAGGCACTGTCACCAGCAGATGCGCACGAGCCCGGAGCGCTCTCGCATCCTTTTCAGTTCCCGGCCCTTTGAGAGTTGCGACCACCCAGACGTCGCCGTAATTATCGGCATGATTGCGCCGCTTCGGATTGGGACCATCGACGTTGGGCGTGAAGAGACCGTTGTCATCGAGCGTGCCGACGTAGGTCTTATCATCGTCGCCGAACGTGGCCGTGTATTCCTCGACGCTCCAGGCCACCTCGATGGGGCCAAGGTCGAGATCGTCCTTCGTGTCCGGTTTGCCGTCGGCGCCGTAGCTATACGCGATGGCTTCGAACTGCTGATACTGCTTCGGGAAAGTGATGCCGCCGATTCGCGCCATACCGGCATCGGGTCTCACTTTGATGGCGTCGATTTTGTTGTACACCACCGCGCCGCCCGGAAGGGCTGCGCCCGCGACGTAGATATCGCGGTTCCCGATTGGCGCGTCCTTGGCAACCTCGACTTCCAACTTCACGACATCCGGCGTTGCGCTCACGACGCGCGCTACTCGTACGCCGGGGCCAAAGTCGATTGCGTTGGCGTCAAGATTCGCTCCGTATAGCGATACCGGCAGACTGCTGGAGCCGGTTCGCAGGGCCTTGCGATCCAGGCCTGCCACCTGGGTATCCTTGCCCACACGAGTCAGTTTCACGTCGATCCCGGTCTCGTCGTATGCCCCGTTGAACCAGCGTCCACTGATTTCGCGCAGGTCGCGATCGACGAACATCACCTCGCGCATACCATCTTTGTCAGGGTCGCCGGCGCGGCCGCGCCATTGAAATCCGGTATAGACGATCGCCTTGCCCTCGCGATGCTCTGTCTTGCCGGAGCGCGCATAAACCAGTTCCTCATCGGTGACGAACTCATCGTCGGCGTCACCGTTGGGGCGGATGGTCACAAAACCGTACACTGGACCCTTTCCCAACTGATACCCCGAAAGCATCCAGCGTCCTGCCAGCTTGGGAGCCCGCATGTTTGCGGACCATGCCGACCATTCCGGCGTCTTTAATGGAAACGCAGTGGACAGGTGCTTGATGGCTTTGTCCATGGGGTGTTCGTTGTCGGGCGGCCGTCCATCCGGACCGGCTTCCAGCCGCCGCGGTCCCGTTCGGCGAAACGCCTGGAAATCCGAGAACGGATAGTAGCCGCGGTGCATCGCGATCAGCAGCTCCCATTCGCTTTTTGTACGGCGCTGCGAAATGACACGGCCCATGGAGTGGCATTTGATGCACGTTTGTTCGGTATCGCGGTCCGCCGTGTACTTGTAGTCGATCATCTGATGTTCGACCTCAAACGCAGCAGGCTTCGCTTCTTCAGGCGCTAGTCCGAGGTTATTCGAGAGGTACTTTAAAACCTGCCGCGCCGCCGCCGGATCAAGTTGCACGCCGTTGAGGCTCATCATCCGTTTGATGGTCTGTTCCCAGCCTTCGGGCGTAGTGCGGCGGTAGGAGATACGGCTCATGCGCATCTTCTCGTCGGTCTTGTGGCACGGCGAGCACGATTTGCGCACGATCTCGCTCGTGATCGGGGTGCCCTGCTCGATCTCTTCCTTGTTGTCCGCCGGTGGTTTCTTCTCCTGCTCCTGCGCCAAAGCGGCGCACATCAGCGTCGTCACCACGGCCCACGTTCTTATCGCGAACATCTCGCTCCTTCGTTTCGCAGTACGTTCTTAGCCACCAGGACGGAAAGCGCGCTTAAAAAGTTCGGCAACGCAACCGGGACGCAGGCCCGATTGTACGCTGCGTAAAGATCCGACACGTCGCCGAAGCCTTCCGCCATCTCCGCCAGCTTCCAGAGGTGGACGCCATGTACATACTCCACTTCAGCCGGCAGCCCTGGGGCCGCTAAACCCTCGGCCAGGACGATCTCGTTTCCACAAATCCGAGGCAGCGCAGCCTTGTGCACGTTCTCAGCGCGGCGGAGCTGGATTCTGGGCGCCCGTTTCAATTCTTCGAAAGCATTTGAGAGTTCGCTATTCGTATAGAACGACTCGATGTCGTTCGGTTGGTCCGCCCACAAACCGGCACTGCGAAAATGCGCCGCGGTCTGACGCAATTGTGACTCGTACACCTGGCGCTCTCGGGCAGTGAAATAGCCGCGCGCCACCGAACTCATCGCCGGATTGCGAAGCGCGGTATTCACCACAATCGCCGCCAGCCACCCGGAGGACATTGCTTTCTTCACTCCATAGGACGACAGCGGATCGACAAACGATCCGGCATCTCCTGCCAGCAGAAAGTGCTCGCCGGCATAGGAGTTAGCGTGATACATGGACGCGTCGCATGCCCAAGGGACCCCAATCAGGTGGCCGCCTTCGCCGCGAGTCATGGCGGTATAGGTTGCGGCGACGCCCTTACCCCGGATAGCGCCGGCGTCGACCATCACCGTAACGAAGCGTCGCGTCGCTGCGACCGGAATCGACCAGACCCATCCCTCGCGGCTGCTCTCAACCACGGTGTGGCTGGACAACGCGCTCGGAGATGTCCAGTAGCCGCAGATCGCGATCGTTCGGCGCCCCGGTTCGCTTACGCGGATCCCTTGGCGCGCAACCACACCAGCGCGCCCCGAAGCGTCAATGACGAACCGGGCCTGCAGGGTCGTACCCGACCGCAAGTGAATCTCCGCGACGTCCGAGAACTCGACGTGGCGGACCGCGTCACGCAAAACCGGCGCACTGGCTAGTCCTAACAACAAACTGTCAAATTCGTCCCGCTTGACCTGGTAACCGTGCTCCTCCGGATAGTCCTCGGTCCGCGCTGCTTCCGTACCCCAACGCACGACGTTCCCCGACGTCTGGTAAAAACCCGCGGCCTGCACTGCCGTGTAAATGTCCAACAGTCGAAAAAGGCGTCGAATGCTCGGCGGCAACGTCTCCGCGCGCTGGTGTGCGCGCGCCTCTCGTGCCACGAGCACTACGGAATAGCCCCACGAGGCAAGCAGCCGCGCCGCTGTGGACCCAGCCGGGCCGCCGCCGATCACCGCCACATCGAAAACCCTGTGGGGCGAATTTTGGAGCATTGTTGCACATTCTACCAACAAGACAGGTGTATGATCTTTCGAGAGGTCCCCGCCCTATGAAACTGCTCAAGATCACTGCCCTCGCCCTGCTGGGCTGCGCGATCGCGCTGGCCGCAAACCATTTCGATATTCCGCATGTTGCGAAGATGGTGCGCGTCGCGGATCCGCAGATCTCACCCGACGGCAAATCGATCGTCATTGTAGTGTCCCGGCCGAATTACGAAGACGACCGGTTCGATGCTGAACTCGTGCTGGTCGACATCGCGAGCAAGAAGGAACGCGTGCTGACCCACGACCGGCGGGGTGTCAGTTCGCCTCGTTGGTCGCCCTCGGGTGATCGCCTGGCGTTCCTGGCCATGGCGGCGAACAACAAGCTTCAAGTCTTCAGCCTGCCCATGAATGGCGGCGACCCATTGCAGGTCACCAAGTCGCCGACCGGAGTTCAACAGTTTGCCTGGAGGCCCGACGGCGAAATGATCGCATTTGCGGCCTCGGACGAGGCGCAAAAGAAAACCGGCGAAGAGCGCCACAACGATGTCTTCGAGGTGGGGAACAATGACTTCCTGGTCACGTCGGCGCCTCTGCCGACGCACCTTTGGGTGGTTGCTTCAACCGGTGGCGAGGCTCGACGGCTGACCTCCGGAAACTGGTCGATGCCGATCAGCCATCCGCCGGGATCGCCTGCGTCGCCGATCGCGTGGTCGCCCGACGGAAAATCGATTGCCTTCGTTAAGGTAGCAACTCCCTTTTCCGGCGATGCCGACCACAGCGCTATACAGATGCTCGACGTCGATACGGGCAACTTCCGAGCCCTGACGGGCCGCACGCTGCATGAAGGCTATCCGGCCTTTTCTCCGGACGGAAAAACACTGGCCTACTGGTATCCGCGAAACAACGAAACGAAGTTCGGAAACGACATTCATATCGTGGCCGCCTCTGGTGGCGATGGAAAGAACATAACCTACGACATCGACCGCAACATGGCGCGCGCCATCTGGATGCCGGACGGCAAGTCGCTTTTGGTCGGTGCCAACGACGGCACGACGACGAGCCTGTGGGTCCAACCTCTGAACGGGAAGGCCAGGCAACTGCAACTTGGCAAGATTTGCACTGCGTCGGCTTTTTGGGTGGATATGTCGGTTGGCCCGAACGGGCAAGTGGCATTGAGCGCTAGCGAGCCCCAGCGCCCGGCGGAGCTCTATTACCTCGCCTCGGCTGAATCGGCAGTGCAGCGTTTGACGGACTTTAACCACGAAGTTGCCGCGCTCGATTTGGGCAAAACGGAAACCATCGAGTGGAATGGGCCCGATGGTTATCACGAGGACGGTGTCGTCACTTATCCGCCGGATTTCAATGCCTCCCAAAAGTATCCGCTCGTTCTTTACGTGCACGGCGGCCCGCGGTCCGCATCGAAGGAAGCCTTCTCGTCGCGTGCGCAGTTGCTGGCGGCGCAAGGATGGGTCGTTTTCGAGCCGAATTATCGCGGCAGCGACAATTTGGGCAACACTTATCAGTCGGCCATTCAACGCGATTCCGGCGATGGTCCCGGCCGCGACGTCATGGCGGGAGTCGAGTATTTGAAGAAGCGAGGGTGGGTGGACGACTCGCGCATGGCGGTTTCCGGTTGGTCTTACGGCGGCTACATGACGACGTGGCTGCTGGGCCACTACAACGTCTGGAAGGCGGCAGTTGCGGGTGCGGCTGTGACGGATTGGCTCGATCAATACAACCTCGGCGACGCGAACGTGCGCCGCGGCACGGCTTTCGGCGGCTCACCTTATGCGGGCAATATGGCGATTTACGTCGACCAGTCGCCGATCACGTACGCCAATAAAATCAAGGCTCCGACGCTGATTCTCTCGGACACCGGCGACTACCGGGTGACGCCGACGCAATCCTACAAGCTGTATCACGCGTTGAAAGACAATGGCGTAACTACGCGATTCTTCGCATATCCGGTCGGCGGGCATTCGCCGACTGATCCGGTTCGCCAGCGGGACATCGACCGGCGCTGGATCGCATGGCTGGCGGATTACCTCAACGACGGAAAGAGCCCTCGCGGAACCGAAGGTGACCGCTAAGCGTCGGGCGGTTTGGCCGAGTTGTTGCCATTCAGGAACCGCTCGAACCAATAGATCTGCCAGTTGAGGCTCTCCACCAGGTGCTTCGGCTCGCCCGTACGCGTCAGATTATGATTCTCGCGCGGAAAGAGCACTAGCTCCGCGTTTACTCCGTAGTGCTTCAAAGCGCGGAACCACTGCTCGCCCTGCTCGATCGGGACACGATAGTCGTTATCCGAATGCAGGACCAGCGTCGGCGTCTTCACGTTCTTGGCGTATTTGAGCGGTGAAGCGTCCCAGTATTGCTCGAAATTGTCGAAGAGGAAGCCCTTGAAATCGTCCTCGTGTCCGTAAGCGCCGTCGCGCGTGCCGTCGTCACTGATGAAGTTGGACACGCTGCGAAGCGTCACGGCGGCCTTGAACCGGTTAGTGTGTCCAACAATCCAGTTGGTCATGAACCCGCCATAGCTTCCGCCGGTTACCCCCATACGGTCCGCATCGATCCACGGATTTGCTTTTAGCGCCGCATCCACGCCCGCCATCACATCCTGGTAGTCCATTCCGCCCCAGTTATTCACGATTCCGCGCTCGAACTTCTGCCCATAGCCGGTCGACCCACGAGGATTGCAGAAGAACACGGCCCAGCCCTTTGCGGCATAAACCTGAAACTCGTGATACCAATCGACCCCATACTGGCCCGCCGGACCGCCGTGAACGCTCAACACCATCGGATATTTCTTGCCGGGCTCCCAGCCGACCGGTTTCACCAGGAAGCCATCGATGCTCCAACCATCGCTGCTTTTGTACGGAATCCTTTCCACCGAGGCCAGGTCAAGATCCGACCATAGTTTCGCGTTGGCGTGCGTCAATTGGCGCTCGCCGCTGCCGTCGAGAGCCGCGACATACAGATCGTCGAGATGCTGAAAATCATTGGCGAGGTAGGTCATGATCCCGGCCTTTTCGCTTACGTCGAATCCGCGGACGGCCCGCTCGCCCGAGCTTACCTGCAAAAGTTTGTGCGCCCCCAGGTCGACGCGAAAGACGTGATTCGTCCCTTTGAATCCCGTCTCGAAGCGCAATTCATTCGGTCCAGGCCCCCAATGCAGGTCGGTCGGAATCAGGTCGAGATCTTCAACCGCTAATGTGGAAGGTCCGCCTTCCGCCGGCGCCACGTAGAGTTTTGGGAATTGCCGCCGTGCAGTCTGGCCGGCGAAGGCAATATGCCGTCCATCGTGCGACCAGCGCGGCATCGTGTCGTCATAATTGTGATCCGAGATCTTCGTCAGAGGACCGCCCTCGGCCGCAATCACCCAGACGTCCTTGTTGTGGCCGTTCTCGTACTCTTTGCCCGTGCGGTCGGAAACGAAGGCGATACGCGTGCCGTCGGGCGACCACTGCGGGTCGGTGTCGTTCCAGTCGTCGCCGGAAGTGATCTGTTTGTCCGCTCCCGTCGTGGCGTCCACGGTCCAAAGATGGCTGCGCTTATCGTCGTACCAGCCAGTGTCGTTGAACTTATAGGAAATATGCGTGTAATGCCGAACGTCGCTCTTCTTCGGCCCGGTCGCCAAATCGCTGGGGCCGGTGCGGCTCACGGCAACGAAGCGTTTCCCGTCGGGCGACCACTGAAACACGCTGACGCCGTTCTTGATCTTGCTGAGAACCTGGCCTTCGCCACCGTCCATGCGAAGAATGCAGATCTGCGGACGCGGCGCTTCGCCTCCGTTTGCGGGTGTCTCGCCGCGGCTCGACAGGAACGCAAGCCGCGTGCCATCGGGACTCCAGCGAGGCGCATTGGCGCTCGCACCAGCCGCCGTCAGGCGGCGCGGAGCCGACTTCCCGTCCACCGCAACCAGCCAGATTGAGGAGTTCCGCCGATTCCGCTGCTGGTCGACGGTCGTGACGACGTAAGCCACCTCGGTTCCATCCGGCGATATGTGGGCGTCGTTCAGGAACTGGAAGGCGAAATAATCCTCGGGCGTCACGCCGCGGTTGGCAAAAGCACTCGCCGAAAGCGCGGCGGTGAGAACGGCTACATAGACATGTCGAGCGCGCATGGTACGCAGTTTACCGCGTCAGCGCGCTCCAAGTGACGTTATTGTTTCACGAATTCGACGCGTCGATTTGTAGCGCGGCCGTCGGCTGTGTCATTCGACCCTACCGGGTTCGCGGGGCCGAATCCAGCCGCTGTCAGGCGGTTCGGTTCAATGCCGAACTGTGACACGAGCACTCCCCGCACCGCTTCGGCGCGCCGCTTCGAGAGATCTTTGTTGTGCGCCTCGTCACCCGTTGAATCGGTGTAGCCGTCGATCTCGACCTTCAGATTCGGGTTCTTAATCAATCCGCTGGCAATCAACTTCAGCACTGGGGCCGATTCGACTTTCAGGCGATCGCTGTCGGTATCGAACTGGATGCCATGCGTGACGTATCTGCCGCTGGCACCGATCGCCGTGGAAAAATCGGGCGCGGATTCCGCGATTCGAATACGTCTGATGCTGATTTCCTTCCAGCGATGGTTAATAACGATGCGGCTGATTGGCTGAAGCTCGACCTGGTTGGCGTCCACAACCCGTTCGCCATTGATGTAGCCGCGGACGCGCCCCTGTTGGACCCACACTGCGAACTTGAGGAGGGTGTTCGGCGGTCTGTGGACTTCACCGCTTCCGAGATTGTCGCCGGGCCCGTTCAGGTGTATGTTGGCGGTGGTTTCTTCGCCGCCAAAATGACCGTAAAGGGCATAGCCGTCACCCTTCGGGTTCTGAAAATCAATGTTCACCTCGCTCCCGACAGCCATCAAGTCCAGCTCGATAGTGAAGTTCTGGGTTCCTTTAATGGGCGGCGACGTCAACTCAGGATCGCAGCCTTCCGGCATGAACAGTTCGTGGATTCCTCCTCCCATTCGTAGCTGGACCGCTGGTCCCCGTACCTTCCAGTGCGGCGGCGGTTCGTCCGGCGCCCAGTCCGTGAAGTCGTCGTAAAAGATGGTCCGCTCGCCGGGAACGAAATCTATCTTGAGGGACGAGAGTTGTGGTTGGTCGCCGCCGGAGGGTTCCGTTGCGGCCGCCGGGGCAGGAGCGGCCGCGGAATTCGTCGCAGGCGCAGAAACCGGTTGCGGGGTAGAATTTCCGCCCCCAGCGGGCGGTGGTGCTGTTGTGGGAGCGGCGTTCGGCGACAGGCTCGCCAGTTCCGGCCCTCCCCGCGATTTCACCGACAGGCCGAATTGTGAGCCTGGTGCAAATTCGATCTTCGGCCCTTCCGCGGCAACCTCGATCAGGATCAGCGAGGCCGCGGCGCCAACTCCCGCCCCGATCGCGGCTCCCTTAACGCCATGAGTAAGGCCCCCAACGAGGGCGCCCACACCGGTACCGGCGGCCGCCTTTCCGATGTTGCTGCTTTTCCGGATCACATGCCCTTCTTCGTCCACGTTCTCCTGCTTTTTCGAATTGGCCATGGACGTAACAGACGAGTTGATCGGGACCGCGGTGCTGCCGTGCATCAGGGTATCGAAGTTGAACTTGAGAACGGATTCGCCATGGATCTTGTTTCCGGACTTCAGATCTGTGATGTGGCCCTGGACCGTGTCGCCTCGGAAGTTGTCCGGCTGGACAACCTGGGCGGTTACGGGGTCGCCCTTGTGATTGCTCGACGTACTGATTGGGGTGGTCAGTTCGACGGTGAATGGGATGTCTTGGGCGGCCGCCAGGCAAGCAAACGCGACTAACAATATCGTGGTTCTCATGAACATCACTCCCTGTAGTGCCCAACGTACACGGACCCGTAGGCTGAACGCCATAGGCAAGGTCTGGGAGTTTCTTAGAAGTTCTTAGAGTACTTCCTAAATTGCAGGATTATAATGGCCAAAGCGCGATGCCGCAGTCTCCGGCGCCCACAAGTCTCAGTTTCGGTCCGTTCCGGCTGGATGCCCTCCGCCGGACATTGCTGAAGAACGGGCAACCCGTCTACCTCACGCCCAAATCTTTTGACGTCCTGGCGCTGCTGGTGGCCCGTGAAGGTGAACTCGTCAACAAGGAAGAGATCATTGCCGAAGTATGGCCGGGAGTTGTCATCGAGGAGAGCAACCTTCCCTACCACATCTCGGTGGTGCGTCGGGCCTTGGGCGAATCGGCGAGCAAACGGGGGTACATCGTTACGGTGCCCGGCAAAGGCTACCGGTTCGTGGCGCCACCTTCAGACGCGGCATCGCCCGATGTGCAGATCCCTCATGAAACGGTAGCCCTTCCGAGCGCACCGGCAAGGCTGAGCCGAAAACCCCTTTGGTTGGTGCTTGCGGGTGTGGCAGCGATTGCCATTCTGGCCTTGGGACTGACTCTATGGCTGCGGCGCACGCCGCCTCCCTGGCGCCAACTCACTTTCGATCGTGCCGACGACTCCCAGCCCGACGTCTCCCCGGACGGCCGCTACATCGTTTTTGTCAGCAATCGCGGCGGGCATCACAATATCTGGCGTATGCGTCCCGACGGTTCGGAACCGCTCAGTCTGACAAACGATCAGCGGGAAGATGACTCGCCCTCCTGGTCGCCGGACGGGCAACGGATCGCGTTCCAAAGCATCAGCGACAACGGTCTGACTTACATTTACGTCATGAACGCCGACGGAAGCGGGAAGCATGCCGTGTCAACTCGAACCGGCGGGCGTGCGGCCTGGTCCCCCGACGGGCGGTCGCTCCTTTTCCAGTCCCGCCATGGACAGTCGTCGGCCATCTTCCGCGTCGACCTGGCAACGGCTACCGAAACTCGACTGACCACCCCCGAGGAGGCCTGCTTTGACCCGGCCTGGTCGCCCGATGGACAGTGGATTCTGCACACGCGATCGGTTTCGCATCGCCTGGGGCTTTATCTTATGGACGCGCATGGAGAACGAGTGCAGCCGCTGACGAACCTGTTCTCCGGGAATGCCAGTGTCCCGGCCTGGTCCCCGGACGGAACGCGAATCGCATTTACAGGAAATCACGGGCGTGTGTCCGGAGTCTTCGTCATGCGTGCCGACGGTCGGGAGATTTCGCTGCTCACCGCTGGATTCGGAGAAGCAGGTGAAGCCTCCTGGTCGCAGGACGGGAGACGGATTTACTTTGACTCGAGCCGCAGCGGCAATAGCGATATCTACTCCGTCGAAGCGCCGCCCGGCTCCGGCCGCCGGCTGACGCAGGACGTCGGTGAGGACAATACGCCGATGTTGTCGCCTTCTGGCGACGAGCTCGCTTTCACCAGCAATCGACAAGGCGATTTCGACATCTACGTCAAAAACCTTGTCACCGGCCGCGTCGAAAACGTGACCCATCATCGAGCGGACGACCGAAACCCTTCGTGGTCACCCGACGGCGCCGAGATCGCGTTCGAGAGCAACCGCTCCGGCCGCCCGCAAATTTACATTCTGCGGCGGAGAGACGGCGTCGTCCGCCAGGTCTCACCCGGTTCCGAAGACTGGACGCAGCCCGCCTGGTCGCCGGATGGCAACACGCTCGCGGCCGTTTCAGGACCCCTCGGACAAGGCCGTCTAAAACTGCTGCCCCTCCATGGCGGCCAGCCTACCGATCTCGCGCCGGAGATCACAAATGTAGGGTGGCCGGCCTGGTCTTCGGACGGCACGACCATTGCCTTTGATTCCCCGATGAACGGTCCCCATCGCATTTACACTGTTTCGCGGGATGGTGGAGCGGCACGCGCGCTCACGGACGGCACTCATATTTCCGGCCATGCCGCCTGGAGACCGGACGGGGCATTGGCGTTCAACTGCGCGTGTGGGACCGGAACGCAGATTATGCTGCTCGAGCCGGGTGGCACAATGCGGCCGCTCACTGCGGCAACGCCGCGGAATTTCTTCCCGAGTTTCTCCAAAGACGGCACTCGCGTGGTTTTCGTCTCGGACCGCGACGGGAATTACGAGCTTTACGAGATTTACAACTGATCAGCGCGCTAGGGCGACCGACAGCATCAGGGCCCTCTGGGTCCCGACCCAGGAGTTCTTGGTGTCGAACTCCTCGTTTAGTGAGTGGGCGCCCGTACCGGTGCCTCCGCCGCCAATCGTGATCGCTGGAATGCCCAGGTTCATGGGGACGTTGGAATCGGTCGAACCCTCGCGTACTTTGCCGTCGAAGCCGAAAGGCTTGGAAACTGCGATGGCGGTTTGAACGATTGGAGAATCCATCGGCGTAATTCCGGCGGGGCGCAATCCAACTAGCTCGTTCGACACGGTAACCGGACCGCGGTTGTTCCAGCGCTTGTTCTCTTCCTCTATTGCTTCCTGAACGGCCGCCTTGAACTTGGTGTTCAGGGCTTCGAGCGACGATTTGTCGGCCGAGCGCATGTCCACCTCCATCCAGGCCTCGAACGGGATAGCATTTACCGAAGTACCTCCGCCAACGCGGCCGACATTGAACGTAGTTTTCGGATTCGTGGGAACCTCGAAAGCATCGATTTTGGCGATGGCGCGTCCCATGGCCTGTATTGGGTTCGCCATGCCGAATGCGCCGAAACTGTGGCCGCCGGGGCCTTTGAAGGTTACGCGATAACGATAGCTTCCGACCCCGATGGCCGTGACACCGAGGCCGAGACCATCTACAGAAATGAACTTGTCGATCTGGCCTTGAAGGCTCTCGTGGAAGAGCTCCTTCATGCCGCGAAGATCACCCAGTCCTTCTTCGCCGACGTCGGCAACGAAGGTGATTGTGCCGGGAGTCTGCACTTTGGCATCATTGAGAGCCTTGATGACGCCGAGAACGACGACCAGGCCGCGGCAATCGTCACCGATGCCAGGGCCCTTGAGAACGGTCCCGTCGCGCTTTACATGGACATCGGTTCCCGGCGGAAATACCGTGTCGAGGTGTCCTGCGAGCACCAGGTTAGGATGCGGCGCTGCGCCGGGACGGACACCAATGACATTTCCAGCTTTATCGATTCGCACATCCCGCAGACCAGACTCCTTAAACAGACGCTCCAGTTCTTTGCCGCGAACCTCCTCATGAAACGGTGGCGCGGGAATCTCGCAAATGCGTACTTGCTCCTCGATGAAGTGGGGCTCGTTGCGCTTTACGGCTTCGAGAGCGGCTTTGATGGCGGGGTCGTCCATCAAGTGCGCGTTATCCTGCGCGATTCCGAACGCGGCGGGTACGAGAGCGAATAGAGACAGGCGGAGAAGAGGCGAACGACGCATAAGCGTACAGCGTACCACTTGGATTTCAGGAACTGGGTAGAATCTCGCTAATGGCCAGATTCTGCCTTTTCATGCTGCTGGGCGCCCCGGCTTGTGCAATTGCGGCCGCCGAGGTGCGGTTCGAAATCTCTTATCCTCCTGCCGCGCACGATGGACCGATCGCGGGGCGCGCGTACATCATGATCGGCCGCAAACCGGACCCGGAGCCGCGCCTGGCGATCGGGCGTGTCGGTTCGCCGTTCTTTGGGCGCGATTTTGAGAAGCTTGTGCCGGGAGAGCCCGTGGTGATTGACTCCAGCGACCTCGGCTCGCCCGTGAAAAGCCTGTCGGAAATACCTGCCGGCGAATACTATGTCCAGGCGTTCATCAATGTCTATTCGGAGTTTCACCGCTCCGACGGGCATCTCGTGTGGATGCACGACGATCAGTGGGAAGGCCAGCGCTGGAATCGCTCGCCGGGAAATCTCTACAGCACGCCGCAGCGGATGACGCTCGATGCGTCGAAAGGATACGCGATCAAGCTCGTTTGCGACCAGGTGATTCCGGCCGTGAAGATTCCGCCGGACACCGACCGGGTCAAGCGTTTTCACATCCAGAGCGCGATGCTGACGAAGTTCTGGGGGCGGCCGGTGTATCTCGGCGCGACGGTGCTGCTGCCGCGCGATTACGAGAAGGCGAACCTGTTCTATCCGGTGCTCTATCAACAGGGGCACTTCTCGCTCGCCGCTCCTTTGAACTTCGGCATCGGCGATCCGGGAAAAGAACTGCAGGCGGAGTGGATGAAGGACAACTTCCCGAGGATGATCGTAGTCACACTCCAGCATCCGAATCCCTATTTCGACGATTCGTATGCCGTGGATTCGGTCAATGTCGGGCCTTATGGCAAAGCCATCCTGCAGGAGCTGATTCCCGAGATTGAGAAGCGTTTCCGGGTTATCAGGCAGCCCTGGGCACGCTTACTGGCGGGTGGATCGACCGGTGGCTGGGAGGCGCTGGCTCTCGAGATTTTCCACCCCGACTTCTTCGGCGGGACGTGGGCATACTGTCCGGATTCCGTGGATTTCTCGGACGTGGAGGGCATTAATGTTTACGAAGACAAGAACGCTTTCTACAAACAGTACGAATGGCGGCGCGTGCCGACGATCAATAGCCGTGAGGTGAACGGCCAGATCCGGCAGACATCGGAGGAACGCAATCGCTTCGAGCTGGTAAACGGGACGCACGGCCGTTCGGGCGAACAATTGGACATCTGGTCGGCGGTGTTCGGCCCTTTGGGCGAAGACGGCTACTTCGACCCGCTGTTCGATAAGCGAACGGGAGACATCAATCCACGGGTGGCGCAGTATTGGAAGGATCACTTCGATCTGCGCAATTACCTGGAGAAAAACTGGCCGGCGGTTGGAGGGAAGCTGGTGGACAAGGTGCGAGTTTACGTCGGTGATGCCGACAATTTCTACCTGAACAACTCCACGCACAAGCTGCAGGATTGGATGAAGAAGACGGAGAGTCCGCACTACGAGGGGCTGTTCTCGTACGGTGCGATGAAAGGGCATTGCTGGACCGGTCCGGTGACGACTGGGGACCGTTTGAAGGAGATGGCGCAGTTTATTCTTGAGAAGATGCCGCCTGAGACGGTGGCGGAATGGTGGAAACAATGATCCTGACCAACGTCGAAAATCGCGTTGCAACCTTGACCTTCAATCGGCCCGACAAGCTGAATGCATTGTCGGCCGAACTGCTCTCAGGCTCCGTCGAAACGTTGCGGGGCTGGGCCGCGGACCCTGCGGTCGGCGCCATCGTCGTGACCGGTTCGGGGCGGGCGTTCTGCGCCGGCGGCGACGTTTCGGCCATGGCTCACGAAGGTGAGCAGACGCTCGAAGAGAAGATTGACCGGTTGCAGGCGGTCCAGCAGCTTTCCTGGTTGCTGTACAGCATTCCCAAAGTGACGATCGCGGCGGTGAACGGGTTTGCGATGGGGGCGGGCTTGGGTGTCTGCCTGGCGTGCGATTTGCGTATCGCCTCCGACCAGGCGAAATTTGGTACGGCCTACGCGAAAGTGGGTTTCGGGGGCGACTTCGGGACCACATGGCTGCTGACGCACTATGTGGGTGCGCCAAAGGCGAAGGAACTGCTCTTCCTGGCGGAAGCAATCGATGCCCAGGAAGCGCACCGGATTGGACTGGTGAATCGCATCGTTACCCACGAATCGCTGGCCGACGAAGCCAAAGCGCTTGCAACGCGCATCGCGGACGGACCTCTCACGAGCTATCGCTACATGAAGGCCAACGTGAATCTTGCAACACACACGGATTTTCGAACCCTGCTCGATCGCGAGGCGGAGACGCACTTGCGCTGCGGCCAGACTGACGACCATAAGGAAGGCGTCCGCGCGTTCCTCGAAAAGCGTGCGCCGAGGTTCACGGGCCGATGAGCGACTTCCAACAGATTCTATTCGCGAAAGACGGACACGTCGCGACCATAACGCTGAATCGTCCCCAGAAGCTGAATGCGTATTCCGAGGTGATGGTTCACGAGATTCTGTCAGCGCTGAGCGACGCTCGCGATGACGACCATATCCGCGCGGTTATCATCACGGGAACCGGGCGCGGGTTCTGCTCGGGCGGCGATATCAGCCGCGATTTCCAATACCCGGCGCGCTATCGGGGCCACCGCCTGGAGTCAATGCTGGAAATGCGCGAGAACATGCATGAGCTGGTGAAGTTTTTACAGCGGTTCGACAAGCCTACAATTGCGGCGGTTAACGGGGCTGCGGTGGCGGGTGGGCTGACCCTGGCTTTGTCCTGCGACTTTAGATTCGCAGCGGAGAGCGCCAGGCTCGGTGACACCAGCCTGAAATTCGCTTTGATTCCGGATGAGGGCGGCGCGTACTTGTTTCCCCGGTTCATGGGCCTGGAGCGCGCGCTCAAAATGTCGTTATTTTCCGAGGTCTACCCGGCTCGGGAGGCAAAGGAGCTGGGACTGGTCACCGAAGTCGTCCCCGATGCCGAATTGATGGCGGTTGCGAGACAGTGGGCCGATCGCTTGGCCGCAGGCCCTCCCATCGCGATTCGCATCACGAAGCGGATGATGCACAAGCAACTCACCATGAACCTGGAGAACGCGCTGGAAGACGCCGCGTTGAGCACCCTGGTTACGAATTACACGGACGACGTCAAGGAAGGAACGGCGGCGTTCCACGAGAAGCGGCCGCCGAAGTTCCAGGGACGTTAGCGCGATCCGCCGCTCGTTAGGGCACCCTTGACCGCGGGCGACAACTTGTCGGCATGCGCTAAGAGCATGGTTACTTGCCAACGCTCCTGGTCCGATAGCGTGTCCGCAAAGCCGGGCATGCCCGATAGCCGGATGCCATGGGATACCTTCCAGTACGTTACGCCCTCGGGATCGTCGGCGACCATCTGGCGCGGGTCAAAGAGCTGAGGCGGCGCTGGAAATTCACCTTTCGCGATCGGCGTTGGCGGACGGTCGGGAAGGCCGTGGCATTCCGCACAGTTCTGTTGATACAGTCGCACGCCGGCGAGCATGTTTGGATCGTCAACGGGCAGGGGATCTTTGAGGTTGGCCGCATCGCCAAGACTCGCACGTAAAGCGGTCTGGGCAAATGTCTTTTCGAGAGGGAGTGGTTTTGCAGTGGTCGCCATCGCGATGCCGCCGAACCGTACAAACAGATAGGCGCCCAATGGCGCTATGAGCACCACGCCGAGGATTGCGCCTATAACGAGCCAAGCTATACGTGACATGAGGAACCTTGCTGGTTAGATGTGCGAGAGGGGATTTTCGCAACGAGGTCGTTTTGTGAAGCAGCATACTAGGTTTGGAGAACCTGTGTTTCAAGTAAGCGTATCCGTATTCGTTTGTCTGCTCGGAGTGGATGTCGCATTCGCGCAGATCTCTCCGGCCGGCAAGCCGGAGCGCATCATCTCGGCGGATTTCACCAAGGTGCGCGGTCCGCATAGTACGGTGTGGAAGGAATGTATTGGTGCGGGACGCGCCAATGAAGGGTTGCGCGCCGATTGGCAGCAGCAACTGGCACTCGTTCAGAAGGAAATTGGCTTTCGGTACATTCGCATGCATGGCCTGTTGCACGACGATATGGGTGTCTACAGGGAAATTAACGGCGTTCCTGTCTACAACTGGCAGTACGTGGACAAACTCTACGACTACCTGCTCGAAATCGGACTGAAGCCGTTTGTCGAGCTGGCTTTCATGCCCTGCGACCTGGCGAGCGGCGATAAGACTATATTCTGGTGGCACGGCAATGTCACGCCTCCCAAATCCTACGACAAATGGGGCGCGCTGATTGCAAATCTCGTGCGCCACTTCCGCGAGCGCTATGGTGACGCAGAGGTGAAAACCTGGTACTTCGAAGTCTGGAACGAGCCCGATATCGCGCCATTCTGGAGTGCCGATCTGGCCGAGTATTTCAAGCTGTACCGTTCCGCGGCCGAAGCGGTGAAGAGCGTTTCCAGGGAATATCGCGTCGGCGGACCGGCTTCGGCGATCCCGTATCGGTTCGAGGAAGAGCTCCTGCGATATTGCGCCCGCGAGCACGTCCCGCTGGATTTCATTTCTACCCACTCCTACGGAGTCAAGGAAGGCTATTTAGACGAGACCGGTTCGCGCGGCACGGTTCTCGATGGCGACCGCACCGCGGTGCGCTCGCGCATGGTGCACTCGCGCGAGTTGATTGGCAAGTCGCCGCTGCCGAATCTGCCGTTGCACTTTACCGAGTGGAGCTCTGCATACACGCCTACCGATTACGTGCACGATCAGTATCACCAGGCGGCCTTTATCCTGGACAAGATCAAGGGCGCGCAGGAATCAGTGGATTCCCTGTCTTATTGGGTGTTCACTGACATCTTCGAGGAGAACGGCCCGCGCATGACGCCTTTCCATGGTGGTTTTGGCCTCCTGAATTACCAGGGCATCCGCAAGCCCGCGTACTTTGCCTTTGAGTTCCTGAACCGGCTCGGGCCGGAAGAACTGGCAAGCACCGACGATTCCTCCTGGGTCTGCCGCAATGCCGCCGGCGACGTTCAAGCCCTCCTATGGGACTTCACGCCGGTGATTCCGCCGGTTGGGGAAAACGACCAGGTTTTCTACAAGAAAGAACAGCCGTCGCAGCCGGCGGGAACTGCCGCTCTGCGGATCGAACATCTGCCGGAGGGGACTTATGACCTCGCGGTTTACAAGACAGGCTATCGGGCAAACGACGCCTACACTATGTATCTGGATATGGGAGCGCCGGGCCAACTCACGCGGCCGCAGGTGATGACGCTTCGCGAAGGCGCCAGTGGAGCGCCGCTGCAGCAAGGTGTAGTGAAACATCCAGGCGGCCTGTTCGTCAGAGAGCTCCCATTGCGGCAGAACGATGTTTTCCTGGTGATGCTGCGGAGGCTGTGAGCTGCATCCCGAAGCTTGTTGCTTGATCCATCGATATTGCCAATAAAGAAAAATTGCCAACTCGGCAAAAGTTAGATTATCCTCAAGTGTGGGCACAAACGACCAGGCCGGGGAAGGGTTAAGGAAACGCAAGCTCCGTGAGACCCGGGCCGCACTGAGCGTCGCGGCCATCCGTCTATGCATTCAACGCGGGTGGGAGAACGTTACAGTGGACGACATCGCTGCGGCCGCAAACGTATCCCCCCGGACTTTTCGAAACTATTTTTCGACTAAAGCAGAGGCGGTCGCAGCCGGCCACCTGGAGCGTATGTTGCGTATCGCCGACGGGTTGCGCGCTCGCCCGGCTGACGAGGAGCTGTGGATCGCGATCTCAAATTCCGTGGCGGCGCAGTTCGAACCGCCAAAGTCCAGAAGCGAGACCGCCCCCGATGTGAAGCGCTGGATGGAGTTGACTCGCTTCCTTATGACGGAACCGGCGGTTCAGGGAGAAGTGCTCAAGGCGTCGGCGGCGGCACAGCCCGAGTTGGCCAAGGCCATCGCTGAACGCAGCGGTACAAAACACGTGAACGGTTTGTACCCGCAACTCGTGGCGGCGATGGTGACCGCGGTTGTGGGCGTTGTTTTGGAGCGCTGGCTGCGTGACGGTCCGTCCGGCTCGATCGCTGCGCGAATGCGCAAGGCCTTCGATTTGGTTGCCGACGGTTTCAAGACAGCAGGAAGGCATTAGCTATGCGTATAAAAGGAATCACATACGATACAGGATTCATTAGTGCAGGCACGACTACCCGCGAGCCGTTCGACCTCGAGGTCGTGAAACGGGAGATGGAGATCATTCGCCATGACCTCCACTGCAACGCGGTGCGCCTTACCGGTGGGTATCCGGACCGGCTGGAAATTGCCGCCGGCTTCGCAGGCGACGCGGGCCTGGAAATCTGGTTTTCGCCGTTTACAAACGAGCTGACGCTCGACCAGTTGCTGGAGGTGACCGGTGATTGTGCCGAACGCGCGGAGCGGTTGCGCCAACGCGGCGCCACGGTGGTCCTCGTCATGGGGGCCGAACTGTCTCTATTCAGTGCGGGATTCGTTCCGGGCGCCACTTACATTGAACGGCTGAATGCTTTGCAAACTCCTGGGCCACAGCGAGCCGAGTTGATAGTGAATATGCGCCGGCGAATTAATGAGTTCCTGGGCTGCGCTGCAGCGCTGGTCCGCGAGCGGTTTGGAGGCAAAGTAACCTACGCGTCTATTGCATTCGAGGGTGTCGACTGGACCCCATTCGACTTTATTTCGGTGGACTGCTATCGAACGCGTGAAATCGCTGCCCAATTCCGTGCCGGCATTCGCGCTCTCGTTGCGCAGGACAAGCCGGTAGCCATTACTGAGTGCGGATGCGTGACTTTCCGCGGTGCGAGCGAAAAAGGCGCGCGGGGAGGAATGATCGTCCAGTATGGTGAGGACGGTCGGGCGAAACAATTGGACGCCGACGACTACATTCGCGACGAGGATGAACAGGCGGCGGAGATCGTCGATTTAGTGGAAATATTCCGCGAGGAGGGTGTGGATTCCGTGTTTGTCAATACCTTCGGCTCTTATTTCCTTCCGCACCGCGAAGAGCCGCGCGACGACCTGGACCTCGCAAGTGCCGGTATCGTCAAGATCCTCGAACATAAGCGGGGTAAAGCCTACCCTGAGATGCCCTGGGAACCCAAAGTAGCATTCACCGCCTTGTCCGAATGTTATGGTTCGTGACGCGAATCGGCAGTTTCGGCGAACAGGTCCTGCCAGGACTCGTCGAAGGTGGTCCACTGGTCGGGGTCGTGTAACGCTTCCGAAACAACAAGCGCTCCATGACCTTTCGGGCAGAGATATTCGGTCGTGGGGCGATTAATAATGAGGCTGCTCCAGGAGCCGATCGGCACTGGCATCTGCAGGCGCTCGAAGCAAGTGCGGCAACGGGAGCTGTGATCTCGCAGGATGAGATAAACGGCCGCGACACACAGACCGAGGCAGAGGAAAGTCTGGGCCAACGCCAGAATGCCCAGAATGCCCGCCACCGGCCGCAGGGTGGCGAGATTGAAAGCCAGTACAGAGAGTACAGTCGTGGCGATTCTCGCGCACAGCAAGGGGCGGAAGACCCGTTTGCGCCAGCAGAAATAGGCCACGAGAAGGGTGAGAAACGCGCCGATCAGGAAGAGCGAGGTTACTGTTGTCGTCGACACGAGGTGATGCAGCCGAATGCCGTCCGCCATCCACGCCGGCTCATCGTGACGGGCTATCGCGACTAATTCCTCGCGAGCGTCGTCGTCGGAAACGCCCGGGCGCAGCAGCGCAATGGCAGTGACCATGCGGTTGATCCCCGTCATGCGCGAAAAGAACGAAACACCGCGGAACGCGATGCCCGGCGGAAGGATTCCGACCACGCGATAGTCCTGATCCTCGCGGAAATGTGCCCCAATCGCATGGGGGTCGCCGTGGAGCCGGGTTCGCCAGAAAGTGTTTGTGATCACTGCGTCATGGGTTTCATCGTCGGCCCGAGTGAGATGACCTGATTGGGGGTTGACGCCCAGAACATCGAAAAAATTCGGAGAAACGCGCGCGAAGATTGCCCTTCGGCCCGATAAGCGCCCCACGATTACGTATGAAGCGACGGCTTCGATCTTCGAGGATTCTTTCCAGTGCCGGATCAGGGAGGGGCGAATGAAAGGCACCGTTACGCCGAAACGTCCGACATTACGCTCCAGGCGCACCAGGCGATCCAGGTTCTTGTAGTTCGGGTGGGGTGGAAATAAAGCTCCAGTGCAGATTGCGGTGATGAGCGCTATGGCGAGCGCTAGCGCCTCAGCCCGCAACGGTTGTTTAAGAAAAGCGAACGACGGTGGGTTTTGCGAGCGAATCCACCACGCGTCGCGAAAGGCGCCGCGAGCGGACCGCACCAGGTATGCGAGGTCTGCCCCGCAGCGTACGCGGTAGGACAACTCTGCGTCCCATTCCTGCCGCCACTCCGCGCGCTGCTTGCGCGGCACCATCAGTCCGGCGAGAGTCAACATGAACCGGCATGGAATCGGAAGCATGGATCAGCCCTCCGTTTTTTGTGGCAGCTGTTCGCTGGTACGTTCGAGTAGCGGGTAGCGCCTCAGTGCGTTTCCGAGGGCTGTCTCCCCCTGGCGCGTGGTGGCGTAGTAACGCCGGGAAGGGCGTTGCTCACGCTCCGCGATGGAAGGTTGTTCCCACTGGGATGAAATGAAACCGGCCTGTTCCAGGCGCCGTAGAGCCGGGTACACGGTTCCGCTAGGAAATCCTGTGATGTCCATCACATCAAACCCATAGCGGTAACCGCTGTTGATGGCCAGCAGGATGGAGGCCGCCGTATAAGATAAGGCTGGGGCTCCCACGCCAGTAGTATGCTACATAGGATTCCGCGAGTCAAGCACGTATGTCGCGGGTGCGGCCTTATAATGAACGGTTGTACGGGTTGAATGGAAGAGCTCAAAAAGAAACTACAGGATGAAATCGCGGCCCTGGAAACCGAACTTCGTATCGAGTTGCCGCGCGAGATCGCAAAAGCCAGGGCGCACGGCGACCTCAGCGAGAATGCTGAATACCATGCCGCCAAGGAGCGCCAGGGTGTAGTGAATGCGCGCCTGGGCCAGCTTCAGGCCCGACTGCGTGAGATTTCGATGATCGACACCGCGCGCATCCCCCGCGACAAGGTGGGCCTTGGCTCCACGGTTGTCGTGCTCGATGCCGACAAAGGCGAGGAAATCACGTACAAGCTGGTGACCAGCGAGGAGGCCGACGTGGCCAAGGGCCGGATCTCGACCACCTCGCCCATCGGCCGTGGATTGATGGGCAAGAAGGTCGGTGACGTAGTCCGGATTCAGATTCCAGACGGCACCCGCGAACTGGAATTGCTCCAGCTCAGCACCATTCATGATTCCGGAAGCCAGGGCTAGTAACTTACGTTAAAATCGAGGTAGTAGATGACGTACACCCGAGCGATCGGCCTTGCATGCAATAAGGTGATCCGCCTGATTGTGCACGGCCTGGCTCTCTCCAAGATCCACCCTAACGTTCTTACTTTCATCGGCCTCCTGATCAATGTCGGCGCCGCCGTATTGCTGGGCTTCGGACAGTTCCGTACTGCCGGGTTCGTGATTATCGGAGCGGGTTTGTTCGACATGGTCGATGGACGCGTTGCACGAGCAACGAACCAGGTGACTCGTTTTGGCGGATTCTTCGATTCGGTCCTGGACCGCTATTCGGATCTCGGCCTTCTCATGGGGCTGCTGGTGTATTACGGCACCATCAATCGTTACTTCTACGTTGTGCTGACGGCCGTTGTGATGACGGGATCGGTGATGGTGAGTTACACGCGGTCGCGTGCCGAGAACATCATCCCGAGCTGCAAGGTCGGCTTCATGGAGCGTCCCGAACGAGTCGTGCTGCTCATCATCGGCGCGCTTTTTGAGCGCATGGCTCCGGTGCTATGGGTTATCGCCGTGCTGACGAACATCACGGTGATCCATCGCATGGCATTTACGTACAAGGAAGCGCAGCGCCTCGAAGACGCGCAACTGCGCGCCGCGCCCGCCGAAACCCACACTCACAATTAAGATTTCGCCGCGATCCTCTGGCTGCTCGCCACCGGCATCTCTGCGTTTAGATCGCGGTGCCGCGGCAGGATCATGATCGCGACGGCTCCCACAATTGCGGCCGCGAGCACCGCGCCCATCGCGACTCCATAACTGCCGAAGTTCTCCCTCAGGATAGAGACAAAGTAAGGGAACCAGGTCTGGCCAATGGTGTTGACCGGGAGGATGATGGCCATCGCTCGCGCTAGCGAGTTCACGCCAAACTGATCCGCCGCCATCAGCGGGATCAGCATGTAGTCGGCGCCCATTCCGAATCCGAACAGCAGCGCGAAAGCATAGATCATCACGTCTCGCGACGGATGGACGGCCAGCAGAATCGGAATCGTCCCTGCGACCAGGAAATAGGTCGCCGTCATTACCCACTTCTTGGGAAATTTGTCGGCAAACCCGCCAATGAGAAGCCGGCCGGCGATGCTGGACCACAGAATGAGTACCGACGCGGTGCGCCAAGCGCCGTCGGCGATCGGGCCTTTTTGAAAGCCCTGATCGAGAAAGACAAACTTCATGTGGAAATTGATTGCGCCGATGGAGCCGATCGAGCAGAAGCTCCCGATGAGCAGCAGCCAGAATGGCCAGCTTGAAAGCAGCTCGCCGAAAGTGAGCGATTGGAGTTTGACTTCGGGCGGCGGATCGGCCAGGCCGTCGGGATTCTGGCCAACATCCGAAGGTTTGTCCTTTAATACAAGCAGCACGAGCGGCCACGACAGCAGCACTAAGCCCGCCAGGATCCAAAGCGCAAAATGATAGCTGTAGTTCTCCGTGAGAGGCTTGACGAGAAAAGAGCCCAGCGAGCCCATCAGGCCAACGCCCACGTAGACAATCCCCATCGCCTTGCCGCGGCTCAGTCGAAACCAGTGCGAAACGATGAGCTGGTGGGGGATGGGGCCGGAGAAGATATAGCCGATCGTGTAGACCACCCAGAACGCGTAGTAAATGGATAGCGCCGAACGCATGGTCGCGAATCCGGCAAGCGCGATCGCGGTAAGGACGGTGCCGCCCAGGATCAGCTTTCGCGGGCTGAAGCGATGAATGACCAGCGGGCCAATCCAGATGGTCAGCAGCGCGGCAAGGGGGAAGCCCAGCGTGATATCCGCTCGCGACCAGCCGAACTGGCGCTGGAAATAGTCGTAAAAGAAACCGATGTTGTAATAAGGAATCCCGACGGAGAGTCCGAACGTGACGACAGCCGCCGCCGTGACCCACCAACCGTAAAACTTCCTGGTTGCCATTTAGTTCGTACCCAATTCGAGCAGCTTTACCAGCCCATGCAGCGTCTGGTTCGCGGGAACCGGAATGCCCAACTCATTAGCACGGCGCACCACATAGCCGTTCAGGGAATCGATTTCCGTCATGCGTCCCGCAGCGATGTCCTGAGCGGTCGACGAGACGGCCTGGCTCATCGCTTCCCCAAGTTTCACCGCCGCTTCCACCATGTTGACCTTTGGCATCTGGACGCCGGCAGCCCGCGCCACCATAAGGCACTCCTCAATGATGCGCTCCATTACCTCACGAGTCCACAGCGTCCTCATGATCGTGCCATATTTTGCCTTCGTCAGGGCTGAGATGGCGTTGTAGGCGCAGTTCAGAATCATCTTGACCCACAGATCGCCTGCAATGTTGTCCGACACACGGCAGGGGATGCCGGCCAGCGCGAACAGGGGAGCGACCTCGTCGACATCATCGGGCCGGGTCTCGGAACCGAAAATCAGGTCGCCCCGGCCGGTGTGCTTCACCGTGCCCGGCGCGGTCATTGCGGCAGCCACATAAACCACCGCCGGAATCGACTCGATACCCGATGC
Organism: Bryobacteraceae bacterium; assembly: GCA_035295125.1. Lineage (GTDB taxonomy): Bacteria > Acidobacteriota > Terriglobia > Bryobacterales > Bryobacteraceae > JAICMB01. The sequence continues at coordinate 42,569 of DATGJP010000019.1, forward strand.
CGCCCGGATGCGCTCTACATTGTCGACGCCATTTTGCATGCTGACGACGATGATGCCGGGATGGAGATGGGGAAGAAGCGACTTAGCCACCTCCTCGGTATCGCGCGTTTTCACAGTCAGCAGCACGATCTGCGCCTCGCGCACGGCTTCGATTTCCGTGGTTGCCTGGGTCAGGATTCGTTCCTGAAACGACAGGCAATCCATCAGCAGGCCTTCGCGATTGATCACCTCCACGTGCGGCTTTCGGGCGATCAGCATGACCGGAGCGCCCGCGCGGGCCAGCATGCCGCCGAAATAGCATCCCACGGCGCCGGCGCCCATCACCGCCACCCGCGGCATCATGCCAGGCCCAACTCCCGAATCGCCGCGCCCGCGCCCGCGAGGTTCGCCAGCTTCATCTCCGAGTACTTTCGCGAAAGGATGACACCGTCGGAATCCGCCCGAAACGCAGCACGCACCGCATCGCGGGTGCCATCCGGAGTCGATTTCGAATGATCGCGGGCAGTCGGAATGTCGATGTCAATGCCCGGCCACAACTGCGTTTTTGTTCCGTTCAGCGCTTCGCGAGCACGCTTTGCCTCGCGATAAACGGAGTCAGCGGACCAGCCGGTCTTCGGGATTTCAGCCAGATTCTTTTCCTGGAAGTTCATCACGCGGTAATGGAAGTCCAAGAGCTCCTGTTTGGGCACATCGCCGTAGATTGTGGCGCTCACGCTGTCAATGTAGCTGGCCATCCGTTCTCCGGCGCAATTGTGATACATCACCATTTTCAGAAAGTCGGAGTATTGCGACAGCTCATGAACGTCCTGCTCGGCACGATAGATGGGGTTGAACGAGTTGTTGTGCCAGATGTGCCAGCCGATGCCAAGCGCAGGCTTCACTTCTTTGACTTTGTGGTACATGGCCGCATAGGTTTCGCGAAGACTGTCGGTCCAGAGCATTTCCCAGGCGAGAAGTTCCGGATAGCGCAGCATCAGACGCCATAGCGATACGTAATAGCCGTCGACAGGCCGGCGGCCCGCCCGGCCGTCCCGTACGAAGCTTTCCAGTGCCCGGTAGCCCGCAATCGCACGATCGACGCTGATGCCACGCTCTTTTGCCTTTGCGCGGCAGAACTCACAGAAGCAGGTCACACGGCCGGGGTCATAGCCGGAGCCGCCGTGGCTTGCTCCAAGAGCGTTGGAGAAGGCACCCTGGCGCTCCGAACCCCACATAATGCCGTCGATTTCGTACGAGCGCGCATAGTCCTCGACAACCCCCAGAAGCCAGTTCCGATAGTTGGGGTTGTTGAAGCAAAGCGTGTTCGCGTTGCGGCCCGACAATTCCTTCTCCTGGAGCTTGTCGATGTTCGGAATATCGCGGGCGAAGACATCCTCGGACCAGCAGATCGTCTTGATGCCACGCTTACGAACCGCAGGGAGCACCGCTTCGAGGACATCGTAGTCGCCAAAATCGGGCGCCCGGAAATCCTGCAGGACGGTATTGCGATAGTACTGCGGGTGAATCTTCGTGAAACTGCCGCCGCGAAACGTGCCGGTGTCGTACTCCTGTTTGCCGTGGTCGGGCAGCGGCTGGCCCGGCACCTGCCGCCCCGCGATGCCGCGTCCGTATGTGAACGTGGCGACAAAAAGCGTGTTGATGCCGGCTTTTTCCTGGAAGATGTCGAGAACCTTCTCGGTCCCTTCGTCGACGAAGGAAACGGCGCCGACCTGAATCCCGATCATTTTCCTGCTCGGCGCCGCGGAGGCTGTCTGCGCTGCCGCGGCGGCCAGCGCGCCTTTCAAAAAATCCCTACGTTCCATCTATTTCATTTCGGAACGTAGCACCTCGATCGCCTTCTCAATCTGCCGGTCGTGCCCGGTGAGGAAGTCGGAAGGGGTGTTGTCGACAAGGACGTCCGGTGGTACGCCGTAGTTCTCCAAATCGCGTCCCGAGGCGGTGAAAACGCCAGATCCGGGAGTGCGGATCTGAGAGCCGTCCATCAGGCGATACGATCCGGTGCCGATCACAGCGCCCATCGTAGGTACGCCGATGACCTTGCCGAGTCCCAGCGTCTTAAAGCCTTCGGGGAACATCTCGGCGTCGCTGGCGGAACGCTCGTTCTGCAGGACCACCATCGGCCCGAAGAAGGCCTGCACGGGACGCTGGATCAACACCGAATCGCGTCCGCGGGTGGCTTGATACTGTTTGCGCTGATTCAGGATTTCGAGCAGTTCCTGATCGATGCCGCCGCCGCCATTAAATCGCTCGTCAATGATGAGCGCCTTCTTACCCTGGTTCGCCAGCAAGTCGCGCTCGAAGCGCTGCAGCGATGGTGCATCCATGGCGCGAATATGCAGGTAGCCGATTTCGCCGTTCGTGAGCTTGTCCACCTTGGCCCTCGCTTCGTCCACCCAGCGCTCATACTGCAGGTTTCCTTGAGCCTGTGCGGTAAGCGGTTCCAGGCTAATGGTCCAGGAGCCGTCCATCTGCGGCTTTGAATTCACCGCGAACTCGAACTTACGGCCGAATGCGAGGTTGTACTCCTTCCAGTAGTTATCGGTGGTTTTCAGGTCCTTGCCATTGATCGCCAGGATGAAGTTACCCACGTCCAGCTTGACGTAATCATGGTCGGCCGGACCTTTGCGGTAAATGTGCGAGACCTTGTAGTAACCCGAGGCATCAGGCTCGATCTCAAACCCGGGATAGCGGGTCTGGACGCGATCCTGCGCCGGCGGCCCACCGCCGGATACGCCGGTATGCGATGAATTCAGCTCGCCGATCATCTGCATCAGAACGGTGTGCAGCTCTTCCGAGTCGGCGATGTTCGGAAGCAGCGTTTCGTAGGTGTCCTTCGCGGCGGCCCAGTTGACGCCGTGCATCTTGGGATCGTAGTAGCGGTTCTTCATGACGCGCCATGCTTCCTCGAAGACCTGGCGCCGTTCGGCAGCCTCGTCTACTTCGAAATGCACGGTGAAATCGACGCGGCGCGGGGCTGCTGCCGGCGTTCCGGATGCCGCGGCAGTGGCGGCGCCACGTCCTCCACGGCCACCGGTAGTGGCGGCTGGCGCCGCAGCAGTTTCGGCGGGCGCTGCGGCTGGAGTCCCAACGGAATAGATCGAGCCGTTCTGCAAATAAAAGATGTTGCGGCCATCACGCGACCATTGCGGTTCGGCGAAGCCACCGCCGAATCCGCCGCGTCCGCGAGGCGCGCCCGGCGCACCGTCGGCTTGGGCCGTCGGTTGATTCACGCGTGTGAGTCGCGTTCCGTCGTCAGCGATGGTGTAAAGAGCGGGGCCGCCGCCTCCACCGGCCGCCGCGGGGTCGCCGGCGCCCATGGCGAAGAACGCGTAGGTATGGCTGTCGGGCGAGGGAGAAACCGCGGCCACCGAATCCGACATGTGGGTGATCTGGCGAATCCGCCGGTCGATGCCGTCCCATTCGATCTTTACGTCCACCTTCGGCTGTGCCGCCGGGCCACCGCGCCGGCCTGCTCCGGCTTCGCTCGCCGCCGCTTCCGCCTGCTCTTCGCTGTCGACATCGCGATCGTCCGGGTTCTTCTCGTTGCGCACCAGAGAGACGGCATAGAGCTGCATGACGGTGCGGTTCAATGAGGCCATCGAGGCCGCGCCGACGCCGCCGAGAAGAAGGAGCTTTTTGCCGTCGGGAGTCCATTTCGCGCCCGTCGCCGTCAGGAAATCGTCCGCGCCAATGACGTACTCGGGACCGCTCTCAGCCGCGCGAATGTAGACGTGATTGCGCAGAAAGCTGTCCGCTTTGGAGTACGAGATCCACTTCCCGTCCGGTGAAAACTGCGGGTTGCCGATGTTGCCTGCTTCGTTGGTCACGATAACGTCGGTTTTGCCGCTGTCGATATCCACCCGCCGCAGCTTGTGATCCGACCCTGACCACATCAGGGACTTGGAATCCGGCGCCCAAACGATGGTGGGCTTGTCGCAGTCGACGTCGCTGAGCTGCTTCAGACCGCGGCCATGCTCGTCGGCCATCCAGATCTCCTGCCGGCCCGTACGGTCGGACACAAAGGCGATCCACTTCCCGTTCGGTGACCAACGAGGCTCTTCCTCGCGCCAGGAGGATTCTGTAACGCGTTGCACTTCGCCACGGTCCGTCGCGATTGTGAAGATCTCCCCGTGTGTGGAAATGGCCGCACGCTTGGTTGAAGGCGACAGTGCAAACCCATCGGCCTCGTTCTGAACGGTTCGCAGCTCTTTTTCGTTTTCCTTGGGATCGGACTTGATGTCAATCGAAATGGGTGAGCTCTTGCCCGTTGCCGTGTCCAGTTTCCAAAGACCGAAGTTCTCTTCGTACACGATCGTTTTGCCGTCGGCCGAGATGCTGGGGAAGAAGAGATTACCGCTGGTGTGATGCGTCACCTGAACCGGAGTACCCCCGCGCTCCGAAACTTTCCAGATGTTGTTCACGCTCTTCATGACCTCGGGACCGCCCCATTGCAGGTTCTTCTCATCCGAAGTCCGGTCGGACACGAAGTAGACCTCGCCATTGCGCCCATACATGGGCCAGAGATAATTGCCGTGATACTCGGCATCGCCCAGCTTTGTAAACTTCTTGTTTGCGACGT
>DATGJP010000020.1:0-400222 GCA_035295125.1 Bryobacteraceae bacterium
GGATTGGAACGCGGCGTCCGGCCGATGGGAGCCTGGTCGATCTCGACAACCTTGTCGATATGTTCAATCCCGGTGATGCTGTCGTGCTGGCCTGGTTCCCCGTGCGAACCGTAAATCTGGCGCGCCAGGGCGCGGTACAGAATATCGTTCACCAGCGTCGATTTGCCGCTGCCTGAGACACCGGTCACGACGACAAGCTTGCCCAGAGGGAAGTTGACCGTGATGTTCTTGAGGTTGTGCTGTCGCGCGCCTTGGATAACGAGTTGGTTGCCACTTCCCTCCCGGCGCTCGGCCGGTGGTTCAATCTTGAGCTTCCCGGAGAGGTATTGACCAGTAAGCGACGCGGGGTTCGCTTCGACCTCCTGGGGGGTACCGTAAGCGACCAATTCGCCGCCCAGCCGGCCGGCGCCGGGTCCGAGGTCGATTACGTAATCGGCACGTTCGATTGTTTCGGCGTCGTGCTCGACAACCAGCACGGTGTTGCCGAGGTCGCGGAGGCGCGCCAGCGTGTCCAGAAGCTTCTCGTTGTCCCGTGGATGCAGCCCGATCGACGGCTCATCGAGCACATACAGAACGCCCCGGAGTTTTGAGCCGATCTGCGTCGCGAGGCGAATTCGTTGGGCTTCGCCGCCGGACAGCGTTGCCGCCGATCGCGAAAGGTTGAGATAATCCAAACCCACGGCCGATAGGAATTCCAGGCGATTGTGGATCTCCTCGATCACCCGTCCGGCGATCTGGCGTTCGCGCTCGTTGAGATCCATTGACTTCACCGACGTGATGGCCCGCGCGATGGACATTTCGGTCAGTTCGGAAATGCCGACACCCTTTACCTGTACCGAGAGGCTACTCGGCTTCAGCCGGCGGCCCTGGCACGACGGACAGATTGACGGAGACATATAGTCCATCAGCCATTCCTTGTACGCCGCGCTTGCTTCCTGAAAAGTTTCGTCGAGCAGCCGCACGATGCCGGGAAATCCGGGGCCGCCTTCCATCAGGAGACCCTGTGCACGCTTCGGCAGCTCTTCAAACGGCTTGTCCAAATCGATTTTCAACGTCTCCGCGGCGTCATTCAGGCGATGCGAGACATAAGTGGACGCCGCCATCGTCACCAGGCCGCCGTCGAGCAACGGCTTGGAGGCGTCCGCCAGGATCTTGCCTGGGTCGAAACTCCAGGTGCTGCCGAGGCCGTGACAAGTCTCGCAAGCGCCGAACGGGCTGTTGAACGAGAACGACCGCGGCTCCAGTTGCGGCACGCTCGCGCCACATTCGGGACATGCGAGCTTTTGGGAATAGAGCTTCTCGTCGCCATTCACGACGGCCACAAGCACCAGTCCATCGGCCAGTTTCGCCGCCGTCCCAATCGAGGCTTCCAGGCGTTTCTCGATGCCCGGGCGCAGCAGCAGCCGATCGACCACAACCTCGATCGTGTGATTCTTCCGCCGATCCAGCGCCACCGGCTCGTCCAGGGCCCGCAAAATGCCGTCGATCCGCGCGCGGACGAATCCCTGGCGCGACAGCTTTTCGAGTTCCTTCTTGTACTCGCCCTTGCGGCCCCGAACCATCGGCGCGAGAATCATGACGCGCTCTTCCTGCTTCAGCGCCATCACCTGCTGCAGGATCTGTTCCGTGCTTTGCCGCGAAATCTCGATGCCGCAATTCGGACAGTGTGGAACGCCAACCGATGAGTACAGGACGCGCAGGTAATCGTATATCTCGGTGATCGTGCCAACGGTCGAACGCGGGCTTCGGCTGGTGGTCTTTTGTTCGATCGAGATGGCCGGGCTCAGCCCGTCGATAGAGTCCACCTCGGGGCGCTCCATCTGGTCCAGGAACTGCCGGGCATATGGAGAAAGCGTCTCGACATACCTCCGCTGGCCCTCGGCGTAGATGGTGTCAAACGCCAGCGACGACTTGCCGGATCCGCTGAGTCCTGTGATGACCGTGAAGGTATTCCGCGGGATCTCGACGTCGATATTTTTCAGGTTGTGCTGCCGTGCCCCATGCACGGTGATGCGATCGAGCATGGCGGTGGGGAAGCTTCATTCTAACAGTTCAACGATGGAGGATATGCTTGTTGATGTCCGGCCAGAACTCGCGAACGAAATTCGTCAGCGCGTCGCGGCCGAGGGCATACGCATATTTCGAAGCCAGCGCGCCCAGGGTCCGGTCATGGCTCGGATAGTACGTCGTCGAGATGCCCTGCGCCATGGCGCGGCCCAGGATCTCGGCAGCATTAATCGTATTGTGACCGTGATAGTCGGGCGTGATCAGAACGCGCGATGCGGAGTAGACAGTGCGCTTCCAGAAACCACCTTCACCCATGGCATAGTAGCGCTCGTCCTCATGTAGGATGGTCGGCAGCGCGAAAATGACGAGGTAGTTGCCATCTGTCTTGTCCAGTAAGCCGCGCCAATAATACCTGCCGTAACCCTTGAGGCCTTCCCCCAACTGCGGATGCGAATTCGACCACTCCGCCATGGCCGAAGTGATGCCAACAAACACAAATGAGGAGTAGTCGAAGCTGTTCTTGGTGGCGATCATAAATGCCTGTTTCGGCGTGGGGGGCGGCGGAATTTCCCCCGCGCTCACGGCGCGATAGTTCGGCATTATCCCCAGAATGCGCTTGGGTTGTTTCTTGGAATCGTCGGGCGGAGCCTGCTGGGCAGGTTGTCCGTTCGTCTGGTCGTCAGCGGTCGACGCATCGCAAGACAGGTTCTCGGAGGGTTCCGGAGCCAGTAAAGGCGCGAAATCGTTCCACTGCGCAAAAGCGCCCAACGCGGAGAAAGTGAGAATAGTGAGAAAACTGAGAAGCCTCAAGATTTTACCAGTGTATGCCATCCCATCCGACAGGTTGGCTATACTGCTTGATGCAATGACCGTCCGATTCGTTGCGTTTACCTTTCTCTTCGGTGCCAGCCTGGCGGCGCAGTCCTTACTGACCCCTGGAACGAAGCCTTTCATCGCCGTGGATGATCCGGTGATCTCGCTGGAACACGTGCGTGTCATCGACGGCACCGGCGCCGCGCCGCAGGAGGACCAGACCATTGTCATCGATCACGGCAGGATTCAGGCCGTGGGGCGGGCCGGACAGGTGAACGTGCCCGCGGGCGCGCATCGGATGGATTTGTCGAATCGGACCGTCATGCCTGGAATGGTCGGGATGCACGAACACCTGTTTTATCCCTCCGGAATGGGCGTTCCGATTTACATCGAGGCCGGCATGACCTTCCCCCGTCTTTACCTCGCCACGGGAGTCACCACTGCCCGCACGGCCGGAACACTGGAGCCATACACCGACCTGAACCTCAAGAAAATGATCGACGAGGGCAAAATGCCCGGCCCGAAGATGCTGATTACGGTTGGTTATCTCGAGGGTCCGGGAAGTTTTGCGCCGCAGATGCACGAGTTGACCGGACCGGATGATGCGCGGAAATTCGTCGAATACTGGGCCGGACAGGGCGCTCACTCGTTTAAAGCCTACATGCACATCACGCGGGCCGAACTGGAAGCAGCGCTGACCGCTGCCCACGCGCGCGGATTGAAAATCACCGGCCACCTTTGCTCGGTCGGTTTTCGCGAAGCGGCTGCATTGGGCATCGACAATCTGGAACACGGCCTGGTGGTGGACTCGGAGTTCAACCGTGATAAGCAGCCCGATATCTGCCCGGCGGGCGGACCGCCTTTAGCCGACATGGACGTGGCGGGACCCGGAATCCAGGAGACGATTCAAGAACTCGTCAAGCACAAGGTCGCCGTGACGTCGACGCTCGCTGTCTTCGAGCCGGCTCCGCCCCTGCAGCAGCGCTTCGTCGATGCCTTGTCCCCCTCCTCGGCCCTGAACTTCTTATCCGGACGCGACCGCATCCCAGAACAGGCGCGCGCCGGCAGCGCTTTGCGAGTGAAAAAGGAATTGGAGTTCGAACGGGCTTTCGTGAAGGCGGGCGGACACCTGATGGCCGGTTGCGATCCCACTGGAAACGGTAGCGCGCTGGCGGGATTCGGAGACCAGCGCAATGTCGAACTGCTGGTGGATGGAGGCTTCACACCGGTGGAAGCCATTCGGATCGCGACTCTGAACGGGGCCGAATTCCTCGGCCTGCAAGATCGCATCGGTTCAATTGCCGTGGGCAAGCAGGCGGATCTCGTCGTAATGGAAGGCAATCCCGCCGCCCGCATTGCCGATATCGAGAAAGTCAGCGTCGTTTTCAAGGACGGGGTCGGATATGATTCGGCAAAACTAATTCAGTCCGTGCATGGGCACGTCGGATTACATTAGACGGCCGGCACCTGTAACCCAGAGGGCCGAGCAGCCATCCTATATGAACCAGCCACCCATGCTCAGAACCACGATACCAGTGCACTTTGCCTCCTTCCTTGCCCTCCTAGCTGCCTTGGTGGCAACTCAAGCCATTGTGGCGCAACAAGTTGGCAGCCCATCAACGGAGGCCAATCCGAGCCCGGAATCCGCCACTTCTGCTACTCCCGCACCCGCCCAACCGAGCGCTCCTGACAAACGGGTTTTCGGCGTTTTGCCCAATTACCGGACCGTCGAAGGCCTGGAAGGGGTGGAACCGATTACGGCAAAACAAAAACTTACAATTGCCGCCAAAGATTCTTTCGATTGGCCTGGGTTTTTCATAGCCGGCGCTTTCTCGGCACTGGCTCAAGAAGATAACACGAATCCGAGTTTCGGCCAGGGACTCAAAGGTTATGCCCACCGCTATATCACCGCATACGGCGACCAGGTAATCGGAAATTTCATGACGGAAGGTATCATCCCCAGTCTTCTCCACGACGACCCCCGCTACTTTCGCAAAGGCCAGGGCACCTTCAGGGGCCGCTTGGGTTATGCTTCGACACGGGTTTTCGTCACCCGAACTGACGCGGGCACGTGGCGAATGAACACTGCTGAGCTGTTTGGCAACGGAATAACAGCATCCATCGGCAACGCCTATTATCCCGGCGCGCGCGGGTTCGCACCCACCATGCAGCGCATGTGGACGCAGATCGGTACAGACGCTATCTCAAACGTGCTGAAAGAGTTCTGGCCCGATGTGAAACGCCATTACTTCAGCAAAAAGCAGCAGGACCACTTCTAAGAGCATTTTTCTCTTGTAATTCCACAACACAACTGTTACGATCTGTAGCGTGACACAACGTAGCGCTACAGAGACTAACGAATTCGCCGACCTGGGCGACCTCGAACGTGAGGTTATGCAGCTGGTATGGTTGCACGGTCCCTGCTCCTCCGACGCCGTGCGTGAGAAGCTCGGCCGCAAGCTCAAAGAATCCACCGTTCGGACGGTCTTACGCCGCCTCGAGGAGAAGGGCTATGTGACCCACACCGCCGAAAACCGCACCTACATCTACAAAGCGGCCGAAGCTCGCCAACGCGTCGCGGCAAAGGCCGTCAAACGCATTGTGGACTGGTTCTGCAACGGTTCGATGGAGGAGCTGCTGGTCGGCATGGTGGATTCGTCGGTTCTCGATGGCGACGAATTAAGAAGGCTCGCGGATAAGATCGCGGCAGCCAAAGGAGAAAAAAAGTGATGCTGGCCCTATTGCTGGAATCGGCTTTTCGATCACTCGTGCTGGGTCTCGTCGTTTGGACGGCCCTGAAAGTTTTCCGAATTCGCAACTCTCACGCGCAAGCCGCGGCGTGGACTCTCGTGCTGCTCGCGGCGCTGAGCATGCCGATATTGATGCAGTGGCGGACGGTTCCCGTGCCGGCTCCCGCAGTGGTCCGATTCGTGCCGCCAGCCGCGCACATCTCCGTCACGGCCCCGGCTCGGGTCAATGTCCCGGCGAGACAGGCGGACGTCGCGGTCGACTGGCCGTTGATCGCTGAACGTGCGTATCTTCTGATCGCCCTTCTGCTATTAGTCCGGATGGCGACCGGGCTCGTCCTGACCTGGCGCCTGGTCCGTAGCGGCATCGAGGTCAACGACGCCTGGACGGCGGGTAGCAATGTCCGATCGACCGCCGAAATCTCAGTTCCGGTGACATTCGGTTCCACAATCCTGGTCCCCGCGAAATGGTCTGACTGGGACGACGTGAGGCGCCGCGCGGTGCTGATTCACGAGCGCTCGCATATCAAGCACGGGCATTTCTACATACAGCTTCTCGCCGGCTTCCATCGGGCCATTTTCTGGTTCAATCCGCTGAGCTGGTGGTTGCTCAAACGGCTTGCCGAGCTGGCCGAAACCGTGTGCGACGATGCGGCGGTCGGCGCCGTTGCCGACCGGCCTTCTTACGCTGCAATCCTGCTCGATTTCGCCCGGAAGGGCGAGAGCATTCCCGCTGGAGTGGCGATGGCGCGGCGGGCGACGGTCAGCCGACGGGTGGAACGCATCCTTCACGAGACAAACATCTGTCCCCGCATGGGCTGGAAAGCCACGGTCATGCTCGTAGCCTGCCTGGCTCCCGTGATCGTCCTGACAGCCGGCTGCTCTCTTCAGGCGCAGGCACAAAAGAGTACGGCGGCTCAAACGACAGGCCGGGAATCGGGCCAGAAACGAAGCGCTTTCCACCTCACGAACAACATTTCGGACGATGAGCCCTTCGTAATCATGCACGGCGGCGACACCATCATCGAAGATGCGTCTGGCGAGGACCGCAGTCGCGCAAACCGCTTGAAAGCGCGGTTCGGCGACGATTATATCTGGTTCCTTCACGATTCGAAGGCATACTACATCACCGATCCGGCGCTAATCCAGCAGGCCCGGGAATACTTCCGCGATCAGGAAGCGTTGGGAGCCAAGCAGGCGGAGCTCGGCGCGCGGCAGGCGGAACTGGGTAAGGAACAAGCGCGACTCGGCGTCTTGCAGGCCGAGGTCCATGTAAAAACACCGGATCTCACCGCTCAGTTGGCTCGGCTTGAGGCCGCAGTCAAGGCTCTCCGCACAACATCGCAACAAACAGCCGGTAAAGAGGTTCGCGAGACCGAGATTGGCGAATTGCAGGATCGGCTAGGCGAACTCCAGGGACAGTTGGCCGAGCTTCAGGAAAGAGCAGCCGAGAAACAGTCTGAGGCAGGCGTAGAGCAAGGCCGGCTCGGGGAGTTGCAGGGCAAGCTCGGCGCGCAACAGGGCGAGCTTGGAGAAGAACAGGGGAAATTGGGTGAAGAACAAAGCCGGCTTGCCGAATTGGCGTCGCAGCAGGTCCGTAAACTGCTCGATTCCGCCCTCCGTAAAGGATTGGCAAAGCCGGTCGAGTAAAATCTTGACACGGCAATCCTCCTTGGTGCACTTAGTATTCGATATTCGAAAATCTTGTTTCCGCACCAAGGAGGATCGTCACATGCATATTCCACGCCTGGCGGCCAGCGTCGCCGCTCTCACTCTTAGTTCGGTTGCCCTTCTCGCCCAAGGATTACCCTCGACGTTCGGGGGCGTGAACTCGACCTATGGGTTGGGCTCGTCAACATTCGGTTCAGTGCAGTACACCATCGCCATCAATCTCGACTACAGCGATGGCTTAACCCCCAATCAGTACATCTCCCAATCCCAACTGACATCGGATTATCAGGCGTTCGTCGCGGCGTACCCGAATCCAGGCGATGCTGTGGAGGCGATTCTGGCTTCCGCCGCAAGTTCATTTGCCACAAAATACCCACAGTTCGCCTCCGTCACACTGGGCGCCAGTTCGACGTCGCCCCTGGCCCAGATCGAAGCATCAGCCGCGAGCCTGGGTGGCTTGGCAAACAGCAACAGGAACGGCAACAAGGCCGTCAAGAAACTGTTCAATTCCGGACCATACAAGCAGTAGTCAGTTTACTTTGTTGCCGGCGATGTAAACGTCGCGAATGGTGCGCGTATTTTGGATGTCCTCGAGCGGGTTCTTCTCGAGGACAATCAAGTCGGCCCATTTACCTTTTTCCAGCGTGCCGAGGTCCTTTGCTCCGAGGAACTCGGCGCCGCGCTTGGTCGATGCTGTAATAACCTCCGAACGGGTGAGCCCGGCTACAGCCATTAACTGCATCTCCCACTGCTCGAAGAAACCGGGGAATCGGCCGGGCGGTCCGCTGTCGGTTCCCATGGCGTAGGGGATGCCGGCGTCAGCGAGCCGTTTCAGGTTTTCCTGCGCTTGTTTGAGAAACCCTTCATAGCGTGAGAAGTCCGGGCTGGCCCTCATTCTCTTCTGATAGACAGGGTCCTTGAGCGTCGCCACCACCTTATCGGATACGCCGCGTTTAAAGAAGGGATCATCGGCAAACGAAGGCGTCGTGGCGTAGACGAACATGGATGCTTCACGCGTAAGAGTCGCCGCCCCTTGCCATACGTGGTGTGCTTTCATGCTGGCGATCAGCGCCTGGTCAACCGGCTTATCGCGTACGCTGTGCACAAAGGCGTTAATGCCCGCATCGGAAAGCTGCTGGGCGTCGGCGAGGTAGAAAATGTGCGCGAAAACCCGGAGCTTGTGCCGGTGCGCGTTGTCAATCACCGCCTTTGCGATCTCGAAAGGCATATGTTTGGCATGTCCCAGGCTGTCGTCCACCCACATCTTCACGTAGTCGACCTTCTTCGCCGCGAGCTGATCGATGTCTTTCGGGATTTCGTCGGGGCTGTCCACGTTGAATGTGACTCCGGGCATGGCGCCCACGCCGCCCTGGAACGTAAAGCCCTGACCTGCGGTGAAGACGCGCGTCATGGTGGGGCGGCTATGGCGCTGCTCGTCGCGAATCTGGAATACCAGGTCCTGATCCGTGCCCATGCTGGCTACCGTCGTCACGCCGTAGGAGGCGTACGTTTTGAGATTCTTCTCGACGTTCTCGCGGGTATAAAACTTAGCGTCCTGCGTCAGATCGATGACGTTGCCGATGTGTCCGTGGGTGTTGATGATGCCGGGCATGACGTAGGCGCCGGCAAGGTCGCGGACGTCCGCACCCGCAGGAGTTTTCAAACGGGCTGCCGTCCCCACCCACTGGATGCGGCCATCTTCGACGACGATGGCAGCCTGCGACACCGGCGGTCCGCCGTTGCCGTCGATGAGGGTGAAATTCTTGAGAACCAGCGTTTCGGCCGCGGCGCCAGTGGCGGCCAGCGCGGCGCAGAGCAGTGTTCGCGCAAGCATAGGAGGTGGGATAGCGCCTCCTATGTTATCGCAGGATCAGGCGGCGTCCCGTTCGGCCAAAGCGCTAGTGGGTTTGGCCACGCGAATCGCTTTCGCAATGCCCATCCACTTGAGAAGCTTGATTTGAATCCAGGACATGTCGAACTCGTACCATGTCAGGCCGTGCCGCGCCGAGGTGGGATGCGCATGATGATTGTTATGCCAGCCCTCTCCAAACGTGAACAACGCAACCCACCAGCTATTGCGCGAGTCGTCGCGGGTGTCAAACCGCCGCGAACCCCACATGTGCGTGATGGAATTGATCATCCAGGTGGCGTGCAAGCCGAAGGTGACGCGGAAGCAAATCGCCCACAGAAACATCGGAAGTCCGCCCAGGGCGAACATGATCACGCTCAGGACCACCATCGGCAGCCAGTGGTAATTGTTCAGCCAGACGTAAAAGCGGTGTTTTGCCAGGTCCGGGGCGTATTTCGCCATCCGCGCCGTGTTGCTGTGGTTCGATTCGCCCCATAACAACCAGCCGACGTGGGACCACCATGCGCCATCGCGCGGCGAGTGCGGGTCGCCCGGTTTGTCCGACTTCTGGTGGTGGATGCGGTGCACCGCTACCCAGAAGATCGGGCCGCCTTCCAGCGTCAAGGTCCCACAAACCGCGAAGAAGTACTCCATCCACAGAGGTACTCGGTAGGATCGGTGTGTGTGCAGGCGATGGTAGCCCATGCTGATGCCCAGGCCAGTTGCCATCCAGTAAAGGACGATGGAAACAGCTAAGGCTTTCCAGCTAAAGAAGAAAAAGGCTGCGATTGCGCCGATGTGGAGAATGGTCAGAACCAGGGTTGTGGGCCAGTTTCGCTTGGGCGCGCCAGGGAGAGTTACGATTTCAGGATTCAAGTTTCACAGTAACAAGGATTTGCCGTCAACTTGGTAAGAATTCTGTAATTTCGCCGTGCCGCCGCTTTTCCTCTGGTGGCACAGGCCGTTTCGCGTGTGCGTTTCCGGTGAGTCCAACGACAGGCTGAATGCCTGCTCCACGCTTCCAGTCCTGCCGAACGCTTCAGGAGGTCACGCGCTCCGCCACCACCGCGGTTCCGTAGCAGAGTACCTCGGTGACGCCCTGCATCACCTCGGTGGCGTCATACCTCATGCCGATGATTCCATTCGCCCCAACCTCGGCGGCATGCTGCGCCATGCGCTCAAAGGCATGCGCCCGGGTCTCCTCGCAGAGCTTCGTGAACAGCGTGATATCCCCGCCGACCAGAGTTTGCAGGCTGGCGCCCAGTGTGCCGAACACCGACCGCGACCGGACGATGATTCCCCGCACAATCCCTAAATCCCGCACAATGCGATAGCCATCGAGCGTGAACGCGGTGGTGACCATGTGTGAGTCCACCATCGGTTTTGCCTCCGCCGCAGCGGTTTCCGTGTTTGACATTTATCCTCTCAGTCCCGCCAGCACACCCCGCATGTACGAAAAGCTCTTCTGCATGCCGGGAAGCGGATCGTCAGCCTCGACTTCGTACTCCAGCATAACGCCGCCCTGGTAATTCATCCGCTTCAATTCCTTAAAAATGGCCACAATCGGCAGTTTGCCGTCGCCCACAGGCACCTGGCTGCCTTTATCCATCGGATCCTTCAAATCCTTGACATGCATGTCAAGCAACCGGTGGCCCGCCAGACGAATGCATTCTACAATATCGACCCCCGCCCGCGAAGTGTGGCCGATATCAATGCAAAGGCCCATCCGCGGATCCATGCCTTTGACCACCTCAAGCACGCTCTGAGGGGTGGGGAAATGCTTGTCCTCGGGACCGTGATTGTGTACCGCAACCTTGATGTTGTATTCCTTCGCGTACTTTTCCATTTTCGGCAGCGTCTCGTGCGTCGGCGCGCAGACGACGAGGGGCATGCCAGCAAGCCGGGCATATTCGAAACGGCGACGGATGTCGGCTTCGTCGTTTTTTTGGAACGATATATTCCCGCCGCCCATAATAATCAGGCCGGCCTTATTGAATTCCTCCCGGGCCTTTGCGATCTCGTCCGGCGAGCTGTCGATCGGAAGGTGGAACTCTTTGATATTGATATAGGGCGTGTTGAGTTTCTTGGTGTCCGTTATCGCAAGACTGCGCTGGAATTCGCGGAACGAATAGCTGGCGACTCCGAGTTTCAAATCGGCGGGCTCGGAATCGGTGGTGGCAGCGGCGCCCGCCCGGGTTGCGGCGAGTGCAGCGGCGCTCAGTCCAAAGAAACTTCGGCGCGTGGTCGACTGCATATTTGTATCTTACGCCCCAAATTGCTTGACTGTGCGGGGAGAATTCTAACTGGTCCGGTGGGGTCTTCCACTCGGGGCGGGACGGACTGGTAGGCGCGGCTGGACTCGAACCAGCGACCCTCAGCTTAGAAGGCTGATGCTCTATCCACCTGAGCTACGCGCCCGTTCCTGTATCGTAACGCAACATCGCGTCCCAACCACGGACACGCGAAACAGTTTCGTCCTCGTCTTCTCAGCATGATACGCTGGAGTCCAAGTTGCTCTGATCGCGTTAGAGGAGTGTACCTCATGGCGAGTGTGGAACGCATCCATGAATCGGCGGAAATCCTTCCGGGAACCGCGGAACTGAAACGCCGGGCTGTCGACGGCTGGAGACTGGTGGCGCTGGTTTGGGAGCGCGAGGTTGGCCCCGGCGGCGCGCCACTCAACGAGTTTGAGGATATCCCGTTCGGCCTTCAGATTTCAGAGGATTGCCAGCACCTGGTAGATAACCCGGCGGAAAAGCAGATCCTGATGATGGCGATGGACCTCATCTGTGAAGACAAGACCATCTCGCAGGTATCCGAAGCCTTGAACGCGAAGGGGCAGTATATGCGCAACGGCGGAAAATGGACGCCGGCTGCCGTATTTCAACTGCTGCCACGCCTCATCGACACTGGCCCGCGGATTTTCACGAGCAAGCAGTGGATCGACCGGAAGATGCCGGTTCGAGCTTAAGGTATATCTGTCGCCGCCGGCGCGGAGACCTTCAGGTAGTTGTAATACCCCAGATCTTTGCCGGTAAGCAATTTCGTCGCGAAGATGATTTGACCCGTGTGTCCGGCGAAGTGCTCGACCACGTGATAAATGGCCAGTGCCTTCGTGATATTGAATCCCTGCACTGTCGTCTTAGCCGTCAAGTCATCCGGACCGAGGTTGCGGATCACCGCAATTGCATCGGCTATGGTTGTACGCAGACGTTCCCCGGCATCCGAACTGGTCCTCGCCGCAAACTCCGAATCGCGGTTGCGGACGTCGTTCTGGCCGCCGACTCCGTGGCAGATCCACTGGCGGACGTTGCCCGCCAGGTGCAAAACCAGGTTGCCGACGGCATTCTCGTTGTCGGTGTTTCGCGTCCAGATCTGCTCTTCGGTCAGTTTTCCGAGACAGTCCTGGATGCGGCCGGCAAGCTGTTCGAGCTTGTCGGCTGAATAGGCGACGAATTCCTGTTCGATCATAGAACCTCGTCCGACCAGTTCTCGAGAACTGACTTGGCCTTGGCCGTGAATTGATCGCCGAGAGCTCCGTCGATGAGACGATGATCGAAGGTCAGCGCGAGATAGCACTGGGAGCGGATCGCTATGGCGTCATCGATCACGGTCGGGACCTTCTCCACCGCGCCAACGCCGAGTATTGCCACCTGCGGCTGATTGATGACAGGCGTCGCGAAGATACTGCCAAAACTGCCGAAATTTGTGATCGAAAAAGTACCCGCTTGCACCTCGTCAGGCTTGAGCTGACGCGAGCGCGCCCGCGTCGAAAGGTCGACGATCGCACGCTGCAGGCCGGTCACGTTCATTTCGTCCGCGTGGCGGATCACCGGGACGATGAGCCCGTTGCCGCCCTCCAGCGCCACGGCAATCCCGATGTTGATGTCATTGTGATAGACGATATTCGTGCCGTCGACGGACGCATTCACGATCGGATAGGCACGCAACGCCTCGACAGCCGCGCGAACGACGAATGGCAGATATGTCAGTGAGAAACCGTGCCGCGCCTGGAATTCCGCTTTGTTGCGTTCCCGAATCCTGGCGACCTTGGTCATGTCGACGCGATGCACGGTTGTGACATGAGCCGAGGTTCGCTTGCTCATGATCATGTGCTCGGCGATCTTCGTACGCATCACCGACATCGGCTCGATGCGGGTGCGCGGCGATTCGGCCCGCGGCATGGCTGGGGCGGCGGGCGCAGGCTGGGCAGGGGCCTGAGACGCGACAGGGGCAGCAGCAGGCGGCGGCGGAGGAGCGGCGACCGGAGCGGCCGCGGGCGCCGGGGCGGCCGGCTGCGGCTGGGCAGCCTGCGAAATGGTCTTGGCGCCCTGCGCCGACATGTAAGCCTCGACATCGCCCTTGGTGATGCGCCCGCCGGAACCCGTTCCCTTCACCTGGCGCAGGTCGATATTGTAGTCGCGCGCCATCTTGCGCACGAGCGGCGACAGCGGCCCTGAAGGGATTTCCGGCTGCGCGGCCTCAGGCTCGGCAGCACTGGCGGCGGGCGCCTCCGGAGCCGGTTGGGCCGGTTGGGCAGGCGCGGTCTGGGAGGCCGGGGATGGCGGCGCCGCCGTCTGGGGAGACGGAGGTGGCGACGCGGCCTCGACCTTGGCGCCTGCTCCGTTTCCGGAGGCCGCTGCAGCTCCGTCCTCGATCCTCCCGACCACCGTTCCGATTGCGACCGTCGTTCCTTCCGTGACCAGCACTTCGTTCAAAACGCCGGCTGAAGGCGATGGGATCTCCGTGTCCACTTTATCCGTTGAAATCTCGAATAACGGCTCGTCACGCTCTATGCGCTCTCCGGGCTTCTTGAGCCATTTCGTCAATGTTCCTTCAACAATGCTCTCGCCCATTTGGGGCATCACTACATCGGTCATTCGCTCGTCTCCATCAATGCGGCCACGGCTGTCAGCGCCGGCGCCGCCTCCCATTCAAGTTGAAACTGCTGCCCAAAATGATGCACCAGTGCGGTGGTAACCGCATGGCGCGAAACGTCGCAACCCAGATCGCGCATGGATGTCACAGGCTTGGTGAGCCCGCATGGCACGATGTACTGGAAATAGCTTAAGTCTGTCGTATGGTTCAACGCGAAGCCGTGCGACGTCACCCAGCGGCTGATATGAACGCCAATGGCGGCGATCTTGCGCCCATCCACCCAGACACCGGTGCATCCCTCGACCCGTCCGGCGTGTATGTCGAAGTCGCGCAAAGCGTCGATGATCGCCTGTTCCATCGCGCGCACATACCCGACCACGTCCCGCTTCCATTCCCGCAGGTCGAAAATCGGGTAGCCTACGATCTGGCCGGGGCCGTGGTACGTGATGTCGCCGCCACGGTTCGTGTGGTGGAAGGAAATGCCGGCCCGCGACAGGATTTCGTCCGATGCCAGCAGATTCTCGGTGTGCCCATTGCGGCCCAGCGTGATGACATGAGGATGTTCCACGATGAGTAGCTGGTCGGGTATTTCCGCGCGCTTGCGCTGATCCACCAGGTCGCACTGCAGTGCGTATGCTTCGTCGTAGCTGATCCGGCCGAGGTCCCGGAATTGCCCCTTACGCATTAATCGCAAGCCCGTACACGTTGTTGAACGCCTCACCCATGGCTTCGTAAAGCGTGGGATGAGCATGGATGGTACTCATCATGGTCTCGACGGTGGCTTCGGCTTCCATTGCGGCCACACCTTCCGAGATGAGCTCGAAAGCCTCCGGGCCGATGATGTGGACGCCGAGAATCTCGCCGAATGTTTCGTCGGCGACCACCTTGACGAAGCCATCGTGGCTACCCAGGATGCTGGCTTTGCTATTGGCGGTAAAGGGGAATTTGCCGACTTTCACTTTGAGCCCCTGGGCTCGCGCCTGTGCTTCGGTCAGTCCCACGCTGCCGATTCCAGGATCGGTATATGTGCAGCTTGGGATGCGGTTCTTGTTGAGCGGCCGGACTGGTTTTCCCGCGATATGCGCTACCGCGACCATGCCTTCCATGGTCGCGACATGCGCCAGCAGCGGCGTTCCCGCCACCACATCGCCGATCGCGTAAATGCCGGGCTCCCCGGTCTGCTGGTATTCGTCGACTTTGATAAAGCCGCGGTCGCGCTCGACCTTGGTGCCGTCGAGACCGATGTTTTCCGTATTCGGACGTCGGCCGACCGCGACAAGCAGCGTTTCGGCTTCCATCTCTTCGGTCTTGCCCTTGGCGAGCGTGACGGAAACCTTGACACCGTTCTCGGTTTTCTCGATTTTTTCCGCTTTCGCGCCGGTTTCGCAGCGAATGCCGGTCTTACGGAAGGTGCGCTCCAGCTCTTTTGAGATCTCTTCATCCTCGAGCGGCACGATTCGCGGCAGCATCTCGAGCACCGTGACTTTCGTGCCGAAGCGGTTGAAGATGGAGGCAAACTCGACCCCAACCGCTCCCGCGCCGATGATTAGCATCGTCTTCGGGATATTCGCCATGTCGAGAATCTCGATATTCGTCAGGATCGTTTTCGGATCGGGCTGCAATCCGGGGAGCATGCGGGCTTCCGAGCCGGTCGCGATGATGACGTTCTTCGTCTCGATGGTCTGTGTCTTCTGGCCATCAGTTACTTCGATCTTATGGATCGGGCCGCCGCCCGGAAGCAGCTTGCCAAATCCCTTAATCCAGTCGACCTTGTTCTTTTTCATCAGGAACTCGACGCCCTTGGCGTGTTTGGACACGATTTTGTTCTTGCGGTCGAGAACCTTGGGGTAGTTGATTCGCGGGTTGTCTACGAAGAAGCCCTGATCGTCGGCATGTTTGAAGTATTCCCAGACATCGGCGGCGTGCAGCAACGCTTTGGTGGGGATACAGCCCACGTGGAGACAGGTGCCTCCCAGTTTGTTGTCTTTTTCAATAATTCCAGTCTTTAGGCCGTATTGACCGGCACGAACGGCGGCGGAGTATCCTCCAGGTCCGCTGCCGATCACGATTAGATCATATGTCATTGTTCTTCCTCAGTTTAGCTGAAGAAGCCAATGACAGGCCCGCGGCTAGCGCGTGAACTGCTGTTGCGGAATGCGCAACGGACCCTGGCTGGACCCTCCTGTGGACCCGTCGAGCACGGTTCGCCGCTTCTGGGTAGGCGCGGTCTCGACTACCGCAGGCTTGCCGGAATCCGAGTCATTACCGGCCACGGTGGGAGCGACATATGTGCCCGTCGCCGTCGCGACGTAGGTTCTTCGGTAGCGCAGATCCGCATCGGGATAGCGGCGCCGGGCCGACTCCGACAAGGCGACCTGGATATGGCGTTCCTGGCCCTGTTCAGCGCCGGCGGGCAGGAGGAAGTGAAGGGCATATCGCTGCCGAAGGCGTTCCAGGGTGCCCTGCAAAGCATAGGAATCGTCTACAGGCATGCTGTCGCCGCCCGATTCGCGGGCGATTTCCGCGGTACCGGCGGAGTGCGTTCCGCCGCCGGATAGGGGCCCTCGCTGACCTCCCTGTGATCCCCGGCGACCGAGAATAATGCCGCCCAATGGTCCGCCGATCGTGGGACCGCCGGACCCCCATGTACCGCCCTGCCCGCCGCCACCACCGCCGCCTGGGTATCCCCCGCGGCCGCGGCCCTGATGCGTACCCATGGCGTCGGGCGCGATCAGGGCGCTCATTACCGCATCGGCGCGGGTCAGGGCGCGCGACACGCCCTCCTCATCGCGGTTCAGCTCCGTTTCGTCGTCCGTGACAATGACAATTGCGTGGCGGGCATCTTTTCGCCCCTCCCGCCGCACGTAGTCGGCGGCGTCGAGCATGCCTCGGGTGATGTCGGTCCCGCCGTGGAAGCTCTCCTGACGCAGCAGCGAATCGAACTCGCGCTCTACATCGCTTCGGTTTGACCGGAACGGCAGCCGCACGCGTGTATAACGATCGAAGACCATGATTCCCACTCGGTCCTGATCCCCAAGCACACGGAGCGCCGAATGAGCCGCGGAAGCAATTCGCTCAATGTGCGGTCTCATGCTGGAACTGACATCCAGCAGCAGAAGAACGTCAAGCGGCATGTTCTCACTGGCGAAGTTGCGAATCGGCTGGCGCCGGCCTTCCTCGTAGAGGACGAAATCCTCGGGAGAGAGGCCGGTGATCGCGCGATTATCTCGGTCCAGGACCTGGGTATCCACGCGAACGAGAGACACATCGCTTCGGAACGTCACCGGAGCGGTATCGTCGGCCTGCAAAACGGCCAAGCCGAGCACAACGAGCCCAACAACGCGGAACATAGTTGTGGTACGTGCCCCGCCGGTCCGCGGTTTCGGTCAGCTATTTGACGACCATCGTCACCCCCGACTGGGTGTTGTATCCATTCGATCCATTGAAATTAACCACAAGGGGCGATGTATTCCCGGTGGTCATGCCCGTGCCGAGCAAGGCGTTGATCTGCAGCACCCCGGTCATTGCACCTGGGATCGGTCCGGCATATTTCACGGTGGCCTGCACCCCGCCTACCGTGACCGTAGGTAGCGGTGTGATTTGCGTGTTCGGAACTGGAATGATCAAGCCTGTAGGCGACGGCGAAGAGGACAGATACGCGCCTTCCCCCGTGACGAAGAACTCAATCGTATCTCCCGCGTGCGCCGCAGTGGTTTGGGAATTGAACCCCACGACACCGGTAGCAGACGCGGGAAAAACGATCGCAATCGCTTGCCCGGCGCCGGACCCGTCGGAGCTCGACACGAAAATACCGGGCGCTTCCGACTGGATCGTTACCGTGGTCTGTGCGGGTGTCGAGGTCCCGTTCGTCACAACGATGTTCTTGGTGCTTCCTTGATTGACCTCATACGGAACCTGCACGTTAATCTGATTCGGATCAGCATACAGGATGGGGGCAGGATATCCATCGATGGTCACCGATAGCCCACCGATGCTGGTATCGACATAAATGTCGTTGCTGGCGTCGGGCGTCGTGGTGGCAAAGACGGGAGCCGAAGGTCCGATGCCGGCGCCGAACAAGGTAATCAGCTCACCCGGGCTAATCGCGCCGCTCGAATAACTGGCCGAGTTCACGACCGCGGCGATGGCAGGCGCCCCTGAAATCGTAAGTGTCGACGCCAATGTGGTTGCGGAATCGCCGCCTGGAGCCGGATTTGTGGCCACGATATTCAACGTGCCAGGCGCTGTGAGCATCGTCGACGGAACATTGATTTGCATCACCGTGGGGCTGACCAGCACCGGCGCAGGCGTGGTCAGTGTGGTGCCGCCGACCTTGATAACCGTGGCGTTGCCGGTCCCGCTTCCACTGTAAAAACCGGTTCCGAACACAGTAATGGTGGCAGCTCCCGTGTTGGCCTGAACAGTGCTCGGCCACAAGCCCGTGATCGTCGGCACGGGTGGATTCACGGTCAAGCCGACATTGATCGTTTGCGTCTTACTCGCTGTCGTGGTCCCTGAGGCCGTGATGGTTATTTTTCCGGTGTAGGCTTTGGCCTGCGGCGTCAAACTTGTCGGATCGACCGCGACTTGCAGCGGACAGATCGCGCCCGGCAAAACTACTCCGGCCGGTTGGCACGGCGTGATCGTAATCCATGCGGTCCCGGCGGCGGAAGCCGTGTACGTGACAGCCGTACCCGTGGTGCTGAGATTGACCGACTGCGCGACCGGCGACGGCGGCGATACGAAATTCAGCGAGGTCGAACTCAGGTTCAACGTCGGCAACGGCGCGCTGATGTTCAGATAAACATTAATGGTCAGAGTCGCCGCGCCCGCGGTGACCGTCACCACCGCCGATGTGCTCGCTCCCAAACCCGTCGGATTGGCCCGAAAAGAAAGCGCCGCGGGCATCTTGCCGGACTCGGGAGAGACCGTCAGCCACAGCGCTGAAGACGGTGCGATGGATGTCGTGTACGCAGCGTTCGTCGCCGTGTCTTTTACGTTAATCGTCACGGGTGCGGGTACAGCGCCGCCGATGGTGTAGCTGAACGTGACGGTGGTCGACGGAGTAGCCGTCAGGGTGTCCGCCGCCAGTGACAGGACAGCGGCCATAAAACAGAACAACAGTTTCTTGCCCACACTCCGTAATCGGACCAGAGCTCAATTCACAAGATATTCCGCTGGGTGCTAAAGGGGAGTAGCACCGCCGATCAAATTCAACCCGCGCCGACTCGCGTTTGCAACATTTTTCAAATATTATTACAGCGGGTTACGTGCGAAGGCTGCCGCAAATGATATACTCTTGTTTTTTTACGCCCATGTCGTTTCCTCGATTTTTTCCTCTACGGGTCTTCGTCTGTGCGCTGATAACCGCCGGATATGTGGTGTCCGAAGTTCCAACCGGAACGACACCTATTAAGAACGATTTCGCCGGTGGACTCGTTTTTGTCCCCGTCACGCCATGCCGGGTTGCGGACACGCGCGCGAATAACGGAGCGTTCGGCCAACCCTTCATGGCGGGCAATACTACGCGTATCTTTCCGGTTGCGAGCAGCTCATGCGGTATTCCGTCCGGTGCTCAGGCTTATGCACTGAATATTACCGTTGTCCCCCATCAGCCCCTGTTTTATTTGACGTTATGGCCCACCGGACAACCACAACCCGTAGTCTCTACGCTCAATTCTCCTGACGGACGAATTGTGGCGAATGCCGCGATTGTGCCGGCCGGAACAAATGGCTCGATCAGTGTGTATGTTACTGACCCAACGGATGTAATTATCGACATCAACGGATACTTTATGGCTGCCGGAGGAGCGGCCGGTCTCTCTTTTTACACACTCACGCCGTGCCGTGTGGTGGATACACGGGGACCCAACGGGCAATTCGGCGGTCCGATTCTGACAGGAAACGTACCGAGATTTTTCACCATCCCGCAAGGGCCCTGCGCCATCCCGTCTACGGCCCAAGCCTACTCCTTCAATGCCACGGTTGTACCGCCTGGTCCGCTCTTATACCTGACGTTGTGGCCGGGCGACCAGCCGCAACCGACGGTCTCAACCCTGAACGCCCCGACCGGCGCGGTGGTGGCGAACGCGGCGATTGTGCCGGGAGCCGCGCGCGCAGGGGAGGTCGACGCGTATGTCAGCGACGCCAGTCACTTGATCCTGGATATCAACGGATACTTTGCGCCGTCGGCCGGGTCGTCCGCGCTCCAGTTCAACACAGTCGCGCCGTGCCGGATTGCCGACACCAGAAACGCCGCCGGCCCCTTCGGCGGGCCGTTGATGAGTGGAGGTTCCATCAGGACCTTCACGATTCCGCAGAGCCCGTGCGGCCTGCCTGCGGGCGCGCAGGCGTATTCGCTCAATATGACGGTGGTCCCGCGGCACGCGCTCAGTTACCTGACCACCTGGCCCGCGGGACAGAACATGCCCGTGGTATCAACATTAAATTCCGGCGACGGTCGTATCGTTGCGAATGCGGCAATCGTTCCGGCGGGAACGAACGGGGCGATCAATGTTTTCGTGACCGATGACACCGATGTCATCATCGATGTCAACGGGTATTTCTCTTTTCCCTCCATTCCCGCGCCATCGATCACTGCGGTGTACCCGGCTAATCAATCTACGGGCATACCGTTGAACTCGGGAATTGTTGTGCAGTTCAACACCGCCATTGATCCTGCCTCAATCTCATCGGACAATGTGACGCTGACCGGCAACACGCCGGTGGCCGGAACCTCCAGCGTTTCGGACGATGGCTTATACCTGGTGTTCACTCCCAACACGCAACTCCAGCCATCGACAACCTACACGCTATCCGTGAGTGGCATTCACGCGGCACAGGGCTCGGCGCCATCAACGGCCTTCACCAGCACGTTTGTGACGGGAACCAGCCCGGATAGCATACCGGCCACAGTCACCGGCACCATTTCAGGCACCGCCTCGGTTCCCACAAATGCGGTTTTCAATTATCAGTCGTCGAAGCGTTTGAACCCCGCATCCCTGCGATCGAACTTTTTGATGTTCGTTGATCAGACCTCCGGCGGGGCTCCGATACCCGCTTCGGTGCATTTCGCGCCGGACGGTTTGAGTTTTAGCGTTACGCCTCGGAGCCCCTTTGCAGTAGGGAACACTTACGCAATTTCGCCGTCGCCGAACGACATCTTTGGACACAATATCAGCCTGAACCTCAACTTCACGGTCGGATTCGCCGCCCGGACGCAGGGGCCACAATTATTAACCACCATTCCGAGGACCGGCGACTCCGGCGTCCCTTTGAACACCGCCCCATCGCTTGTTTTCGACGAAGCGATCAGCCCGCTCAGCACCGGGAAAATTCAAATGCTGAGTTCCGGCCAGCCGATTCCCGTCAATGTCACTCTGAATTCCGCCGGAACGGGCGTCACGCTGACTCCCACAGGCCTGTTGTCCGCGAATACCAGCTACACGATTGCGGTCTCCGGGCAGATTGCCGACGAAGCAGGGAATCTGCTCCAGAATCCCACCACGATTACATTCACTACCGGATCGAGCGCTGATGTCCGGCAGCCCCAGTTGATGGCCGTGAGTCCGCTGAACATGCAGTCTTCGGTCCCCACCAACACCTCCGTACAGGTTCTGCTCAGCAAGCCCGCCAATCCAGCAACCGTCGACAACAACGCGCTTTTCTTAATGGGTATAAATTCTCAGCGCGTCGCCGGCGCCGTTACACTCTCCCCCGACGGATTGGTGTTGACCTTCACTCCGTCGAATCCGCTGACGCCGAATACGAATTACAACTTGACAACTGGGGGCTTCACCGACCTCAGCGGCACGACTTTCGCCGATTCTCTTGCCGATGCGTTCAAGACGGGATCCGGACCGGATACGACTGCTCCGTCAGTGGTGAGCAGCAGCCCGGCGCAAGCAGCCGCGGGCATGCCGGTTAACGCCGTGCTGGATGTGCTGTTCAGTGAGGCCATGAATCCCGTCACAATCCTTAGAGGAGGCACCGTCACACTGACCAGCGGCAGCACACCAGTGCCGGCCACGATTTCGGCCAACGCCACAGGGACAGGGCTAAACATCAAGCCGCTCGCGGTGCTGCTACCGTCGACAACGTACACTTACCGCCTCACCGGGCTGACGGATTTGGCGGGAAACCAGTTACCCGCGTTCAGCAGCAGTTTCACAACGTCCGCATCCCCGGCGCCCGATACGACGAGACCGACAGTGGTCTCGGTCAGCCCCGCGGACATGACGAGCGGCGTGGCGCTCAATGCCCCCGTAACGATCACCTTCAGCGAGCCGATCGATCCTACAACAGCTTCGGGAATCGTTTTTCTCGCCGGACCTGTTAGCCCTTTTCCCGGAAGCTATGCCGTTTCCGGTGCGACAGTGACGTTCACGCCCCAGTCGGCCTGGCCACCAAACACGAGCATCGTTGTGGGCGTGCCGACGAGCGTCACCGATCTCGCCGCCAACACGTTGGCTAACGGGTTCACCTCCAGCTTCACTACGGTCGCAGGCGGCGATACGACGCCGCCGGCGGTCACGTCTGTAACGCCTACAGACGGATCGACCGGCCTTGGACCGTCGACCGTCGTTGTGCTGACATTTTCAGAGCCGCTGAATCCTGGGACGGTCTCGGCGAATTCGGTTGGATTGTTCAACGGCAATGCTGCGCTGACACCTTTCGTGGAGTTGTCCCAGGACGCGCGTACCATTTCACTATCCGCATTCGCACTGCCCGCTCCCGCAAATCTAACCGTGGTAGTCACCCACGATATTAAGGATCTCGCCGGGAATTCCATGACGGAATTCCGCAGCAGTTTCTCAACGGTCGCGGTGGACAACTCCGTCCCGACGGTAGTAACACAACGGCCAGGCCCGGCCGCAACGGGAGTGCCGGCGAACTCGCCAATCACTTTGGTCTTGAATAAGCCGATCGACGGCGCCAGCCTCAATGGAGCCCTCCACGTCTCGCAGAACGGATCGCTGGTTGCGGGCGCCGTCAGCTTAGTCGAAAACGGGTTTGCGATCCGGTTTGTGCCGCAGGTTCCGTTTCAGAATGGCGCTGTGATCCAGACGTTTCTGGACAACACCGTTCGCGACACGAATGGCAACATCCCCACACGCTATCAGTCTTCTTTCACGATTGGCGATTCGCCGAATGCTACGTTCGCCTTGGGCCTCGCGAGCCCGGGCATAGACACTCTGATTCCTACTAATAGCGTGTTCGACATCAGTTTCACACTCGATGTGGATGCAACCACCATTAACGGAACGAATGTCCAATTGCGGACCGGCGGCACAGTTGTTCCGGCGACCGTGGCGCTCTTGAGCCCACGGAGTGTCCGTGTGACACCGCTGTCGCCCCTGGCGCCAAATACCTCGTATTTCCTCGCAATCAGCACGGCAGTACACAGCGCGCAGGGAGCATCGCTGGCAGGAGGATCTCTGAGCTACACGACCGCGAGTGGTCCCGACTCGACAGTTCCAGCCATCCTCCAGGTGGTCCCTTCGACGAACTCGGGCAATGTGGGAACCAACTCGCTCATTCGCGTGCAGTTTAATAAGCTCATTGACCCGGTCACGGTGAACGGAAACACGGTCACGATCCTGGCAGCCGGCGCACCGCTGAGCGCGAGCTTCAGCCTCAATGCGGATGGGCGTTCGGTCACTGCCACTCCCTATGCGCTCCTGCCGGATTCCTCGACGATCACAGTTACGGTGAACGGCGTCCGCGACATTGTCGGAAATACGTTCCCACAGATGAGCTTCACATTCTCGACGGGTACATCCGTGGACGTAATAAATCCAACTCGCTTGGCCAGCAGCATCCCGCAGGATGCAACCGTTCCCGTAAACAGCCCCGTTGTGTTGATGTTTTCGGAGCCGATCGACAGCTTTAGCTTCGGCGACAGTACTTGCTCGGTTCTCACAAACGACGGCATTCGACTGGCAGGGACGTACTCGGTAAGCGCGGATGCGCTTACCGCGATGTTCGTGCCTTCCCAGCCATTCCCAGTGCACCAGAACATCACGTTCAACTGCGCGGGTATACAGGACCTGGCCGGAAACCAGTTGCCCTTTACTCAATCCTTTCTTAACTTCTCAACATCCTTTGCCGCTGACACGACCCCGCCAACCGTTCTTGCGACCAATCCGGACAACGGCATGACGGGAGCGCCTCTAAACGCGCAAATCCAGGTGTTGTTCAGCGAGCCAGTGCAGGCAACGAGCCTGGGAGGCATCACGCTGTCGAGCGGATCGGGGCGTATCGCGATAACGCCCGCTGCCAGCGGCTCGGCCGTGACCATTCTTACAGCCAATTTCCTAACGCCAAATACGGCGTACACGGTCTCTGTTTCCGGCGTTCGGGATTTAGCGGGAAACGTCTTGTCTGCACCCACGAGTTTCACGTTCACAACCGGCAACAGCACCGATCTAGCTATCCCTATCGCAACTTCGAACATCGCTCCCGGAGCGACAAACGTGCCGCTCAACACTCCAATCCGTTTCGCATACAGCGAGCGGATGAGTCGAACATCAATTCTGCTCAATGTTCTCCTGGAGCGAACAAATGCGCCTCCAATACCTCCTACTCCGGTGCCCACAACGGTTGCAATCGCTGCCGACGGACTGAGCGCGACCATCACGCCGGGTTCGCCTTTGGAGGCTGGACGCACCTACACGCTGTTTTACAGAGCCTCCGACGTCGCTGGCAATCCCGTTGCTTTTGCGCCCTCCCTCGGCTTCATGATGGGCACGGCTCCCGATAGCGGTACTCCGTCCGTGGCTTCAATCAGCCCGGCTGATGGAAGCACGAACGTGCCGCTGAATGCGGTGATCGATGTACAGTTCAATAAGTCGATTGACCGCACCACTGCCGCCGGTTCGGTGGTGGTAATGACCGCTGGGTTGCCGATCGCCGGGAGCACTGCTCCCTTGGGAAGTGACACGATTCGTTTCACTCCCGCCAATCGTCTTGCCGCTAATGCCACCTACACTGTGCGGGTCTCAGGCATTAGCGATCTGTCAGGGCATCCCGCGCCGCAGTTTATGTCGTCCTTCTCGACCTCCGCCGCGGGGGCGATTGACACGACAAGGCCTCAGGCAATCTCGGTTTCCCCCGCGAACAACGCCACGGGCGTCGCGCCCAATGCTGCGATCGCGATTACTTACAGCGAACCCGTCGACGGTCCTTCCGTCGAAGCGGCCGTCAC
The DNA here is from genome assembly GCA_035295125.1 of Bryobacteraceae bacterium. GTDB lineage: Bacteria > Acidobacteriota > Terriglobia > Bryobacterales > Bryobacteraceae > JAICMB01. The sequence goes on from DATGJP010000020.1 coordinate 25,172, forward strand.
GGTAATGACGCTTTCCGGCGTAACGATTCAAGGTACGGCCACGGCCGCGGGGTCCGTTGTCACGTTCACGCCCGCTCAACCGCTCCCAGGAAACACAACTTTGGGTGTTCGGGCTACTGGTGTCGCCGATCTGGTGAACAATCTGAGCGGTACATTCACCAGCCAATTCAGCACCGGGCCCGGAGCGGACACAACGGCGCCGGTCGTCACATCCGTAACACCCGTCAATGGAGCTACGAATCAGTCCGTCGGCACCTCCGTTGTGCTTACGTTTTCTAAGCCGATCGATCCCACCACGGAAACGTTGTCGTCACTGGCCGTACTGAGCGGCGTGACGCGCTTATCCGTAGGATTCAGCCGTTCCCCGGACGGGATGACCGTTACGATGCCGAACCTGAGCCTGTCTCCGTCGACAACCTACACCGTCGTCGCCACGCACGAGATCACCGATCTTTCCGGGAACCACCTCGTCGATTTCAGCAGCCAGTTTACGACTAGCGCTTTCACGGGCAGCCAACCAGGAGTCCTGTCGCAGGTTCCAGCCAATGGAGCGACAGGCGTCCCGGCCAACAGCCAGATCGTCCTGACGTTCGGCGGGCCAATGCTGGTGTCCACCCTCGCAGGAGCATTTCACGTGGCGCAGAACGGTGCGGTTGTAAACGGATCGGTCCAAGTGCCGGACTCGCAAACGATCACGTTTACACCAGCGGCTCCCTTCCTGGCCGGTGCGGTTGTCCAGGTATTTGTGGACACCACCGCCGAAGACGCGAACGGGATACCGGCAACGTCCTACAGTGGCCAATTCACGGTAGCCGGCTCCGCTTCGACACCGAATCTCCAGGTGGAAAGGATGAGCCCGAGTTCGCGGCTTTTAACACCGAATGCGGTGCTGGAGTTCGGGTTTACGCAAGCGCTGGATGCCGGTTTGGTCAATGCTGGGAACGTAACGCTATCGCAGGGCGCCGCAGCCGTTCCAGCACGCGTTTCGCTCCGGAAGGACCGCATTGTGAGAATCGAGCCCCTCCAGAAACTGGATGCTGCGCAATACACCGTCCGTTTCGGAGCGGATCTCGGCGGCCAGGAGTTCTCCCTTGCGGCTGTGGATGAGGGGGTGAGTGCTGCGCCGGCGATTCGTTCGGTGGAACGGTTGGCCGGCGGGAGGGTGCGAATTCACTTCAGCGCTCCGATTAACCCTCTGACCGTCGATGCGCAGAGTGTTCAAGTGGTTGGAGCGGACGGTTCGAGCTTCAGCTTTTCACAGGACGACACGGTTCTCGATATCGCTCCTTATGTCACAATCGCGCCCGGTGACGTGACCGTGCGTCTCAACGGCACGGTGGAAGGCCTTGACGGCCGGCGGACGGCCGCGCGCAGTATCACGCTGCAGGCACGCCAGTAGGGTCGGGAGGAGTCTCAATCCTCCAGCCGAGCGTCCGCTTCACGAGGGAGGTACTACAATAGTGGTGTCCTCCCCCGGCGTACCGTTGTGATCGATTCATGAGCTCTGAAACGCCTTTCGTCCACCTCCATTGCCACACCGATTACTCGCTGCTCGACGGAGCCTGTGAAATCAGCCAATTGATGGATCTTGCCGTCGAGCAGAAGATGCCCGCCATCGCCATGACCGATCACGGCAACCTCTTCGGCGCGGTGGAGTTCTACAACAAGGCGAAGGAAAAGAACGTTCACCCCGTTATCGGCTGCGAAGTCTACGTCTCGCAGCAGGGACACAAGACGCGAGTCGAAAATGATCGCTACAACCACCTCGTCCTCCTCTGCGAGAACCAGGAGGGTTACCGCAACCTCATCAAGCTCGTCTCCACCGGCTTCCTCGACGGCTTCTACTACAAGCCGCGCATCGATAAAGATCTCCTGGCGCAACACTCCAAGGGCCTGATCGCGCTCTCAGCCTGCCTGCGCGGCGACATCAATGAAACTCTGATGGCATCGCGCTACGACGATGCCCGCCGGCTCGCTTATGAGTACATGGACCTGTTCGGGCGGGGTAACTTCTTCCTGGAAATCCAGGACCACGGCCTCGATCAGGACAAGATTGTCGTCCCCGCCGTGAGCCGGCTCTCGAAGGAATCCGGCATCCCGATGGTCGCCACCAACGATGCGCATTACATGCGCAAGGACGACGCCCGCGCCCACGAGATCCTGCTGTGCATTCAAACCGGCAAGACCATGAGCGACACCTCGCGCATGCGCTTCACGCAGCCGGAGTTCTACCTGAAAACGCGGCCGGAAATGGAGCAGCTCTTCGGCGAATTCGAGCAGGCGCTCGACATGCCATGGGAGATCGCGCAGCGCTGCCGCGTGAAATTGGAGAAGATCGCGGAGCCGTTCCCGAAGTTCGACGTTCCCGAGGGCCACAGCACCGACACCTACTTCGAATACGTGGCGCGCCAGGGTTACGAGAAGCGCCGCGGCCGCCTGGAAGCGTTGCGCAGAGCCGGCGCCCTGAAGCACGACCTCGCCGAATACTCCGAGCGCCTGGATCGCGAGATCAAAACCATTCAGCAGATGAAGTTCTCAGGCTATTTCCTGATCGTCTGGGATTTCATCCGATTCGCGAAGGAACACGGAATTTCGGTCGGCCCGGGCCGTGGATCGGCGGCCGGCAGCCTGGTCAGCTACGCGATGGAAATCACGGATATCGACCCTCTCGAATATGGTCTGCTGTTCGAGCGATTCCTCAATCCGGAGCGCATCAGCATGCCGGATATCGATATCGACTTCCACACCCGGCGTCGCGGCGAAGTGATTCAATACGTTACCGAAAAGTACGGCCGCGAGCAGGTGGCGCAGATCATCACGTTCGGCACGCTGGGCGCACGGCAAGCGATTAAGGACGTCGGACGCGCGCTCGACATGGCGTTCGGCGAAGTGGAACGAATCACGAAACTGGTCCCGACGGTCCTGAACATCAAGCTCAAGGAAGCGATGAAGCAGGAGCCGGGCTTCGAAGAGGCCGCCCGCAAGGACGCCCGCGTCAAAGAAGTGCTTGAAGTAGCAAACCGGATTGAAGGCATGTGCCGGAATGCAGGCATGCACGCCGCCGGGGTCGTTATCTCGCCCGTTCCGTTGAAAGACCTCGTCCCGCTGTACAAGACAAACAAGGACGAAATTGTCACGCAGTACGACATGGTGGGGCTTGAGAAGCTGGCGCTTCTCAAGATGGATTTTCTCGGGCTCACCACGCTCGACATCATTCAGGACGCCCTCGAACTGGTCGCGAAGCATCGCGGCAAGCGCCTCACCATCGACGATTTCCCGCTCGACGACGCTGCGACGTACGAGATCTTCGGCAAAGGCTACACCAGCGGCGTTTTTCAGTTTGAATCGCGCGGCATGCGCGATATTCTGCGCAAGTCCCAGCCATCCCGCGTTGAGGATCTCTGCGCCCTGAACGCGCTCTATCGCCCCGGCCCCATCCAGGGCGGCATGATTGACGACTTCATCGAGCGCAAGCACGGCCGCAAGCGCGTCACCTACGACTTCCCAGAATTGAAGGAGATCCTCGAAGAGACCTACGGCGTCATCGTCTACCAGGAACAGGTGATGCAGATCTCCAATCGCCTGGCGGGGTACTCGCTCGGCGATGCCGACATTCTGCGACGCGCCATGGGTAAGAAGAAGGCCGAAGAGATGGCCAAGCAGCGGGAGCGGTTCATCCAGGGAGCCCTGGAACGCGGCCATCAGCAGAAAAAGATCGAGAAGATCTTCGATTTGATGGAGCAGTTTGCCGGATATGGCTTCAACAAGTCGCATTCGGCGGCTTATGCCTATCTCGCCTATGTCACGGCATATTTGAAAGCCCACTACCCGGTCGAGTTCATGTCGGCGCTGCTGACGTCGGAAACCGGCAGTCCGGCCAAAGTGGTGAAATACATCAACGAGTGCCGCGAAATGGGGATCGAGGTGCTGCCGCCCGACGTCAATTCGAGCGATCGCTTCTTTACGCCCGGCGGCGAGCGCGCCATTCGCTTCGGTCTCTCGGCGGTGCGGAACCTGGGCGATTCGGCGGCCGAGTCGATCATGAAGGCCCGCCAAGAGGGTCCTTTTACATCTTTTTACGATTTCTGCGAGCGCGTCGACCTGAGCGCTGTAAACCGGCGAATCCTCGAAAGCATGATCAAAGCCGGCGCCATGGATTCGCTTGGCGGCAATCGGGCGCAAATGTTCGCCGTAATCGACGGCGCGATGGAGAACGGCCAGCGCGCTTGGCGTGACCGCGAAAGCGGCCAGACCGGGCTGTTCGGCGGGTTCATCGAGGAGCAGGGCCCGGTGGAGCATCCCCTGCCGAAACTACCCGACTGGACTTCCCAGCAGAAGCTCTCCGGCGAAAAGGAAATGCTCGGCATCTACGTGACCGGGCATCCACTCGACGAGTTCAACGAAAAGGTCGCGGAACTCGCCTCGAACGACTCGGACTCATTGGAAGGCCTGGACCGCGGCAACGACGTGGCCCTGTGTGGGATTCTGACCGGCATCCAACGAAAACGAAATAGGGAAGGAAAGCTCTGGGCGGCACTCATGATCGAAGACCGCAAGGGCAGCCTCGAAGCCATGGTGTTCGCCACGCAATACGACCGGCTGCTCACCTTCCTGGTTGAGGACAAGGCAGTTCTGGTGCGCGGCACGGTGCTTCCGGAAGAGAATGCCCCGCCGAAAATCTCGATTCAGGACATCGTGCCCATGGAGTTGGCGCGTGTGAATCTTCCCAGCCTGATCTCGATCCGCGTATCACTCGGAGCGAACGGAAACGGTTCTACCGATAAGGCAGCGGCACTCAACCAACTCTTTGCGCGTAAGCAAGGTAACACTGAAGTTCGGCTCCGGATCGAGAAACCGAGGGACTTTTCCGTTATTCTGGATGTGACAGCTAAGGTTCGGCCCGATAAGGAGTTTAAAGCCGAGGTCGAACGCATTTGCGGACCCGAGTGCGTAGAAGTGCTCGCGTCCTGATGCTTCATGCCAGACGAGCCTAACAACACAGCGGCTCCAGAGCCGTCTTCAACGCCGAACGAGTCGTGGGAGCGCGTACAATTGGCGCGCCATCCCAAGCGGCCGCACACCCTCGACTATGTACAGCGGATTTTCTCCGGATTTCAGGAGCTCCATGGAGACCGCGCCTTCGGCGACGACCACGCTATCGTCGGCGGCATGGCTTTCTTCGATGGCAAGCCCGTTATGGTCATCGGACAACAAAAGGGCCATGACATGAAGGAAAACCTTCTGCGGAACTTCGGAATGCCGAAGCCGGAAGGTTACCGCAAGGCGCTTCGTCTTATGCTCGTGGCCGCCAAGTTCCATCGCCCTATCGTGACGTTTCTCGATACGCCGGGGGCTTACCCCGGAATCGACGCCGAGGAGCGTGGGCAGGCCGAGGCCATTGCACTGAACTTGCGCGAGATGGCCCGCATCGAGGTCCCAATAGTCACGGTCGTGATCGGCGAGGGCGGGAGCGGCGGCGCATTGGGAATGGGCGTCGCGAATCGGGTCTACATGCTCGAAAACGCCTATTACAGCGTCATCTCGCCCGAGAGCTGTGCTGCGATCATTTACCGGGATTCCGGTAAACGCGCTGAGGCGGCGGCGGCGCTGCGAATGACGGCGCCCGATTTGAAAGGACTTGGCCTGATCGACGACATCGTGCCGGAACCTCCGGGGGGAGCTCAAACCGATACTGATGGCGCCGCGGAACTGCTGAAGCTGACTCTGTACAAAGCGCTCCAGGAACTCGCCGCGCTGACACCGCAACAGCTCATCGACGACCGCTACGAGAAGTTTCGTAAAATGGGCAGCTTCTTTACCCAGGCGTCATGAGCAAACCGGCTTTGGCGGGAATCGTATTCGTACTTGTAATATTGGGGGCCTTGATCTACATGAGCATGAGCCTGGCCCACAGTCATGTCAGGGTCGAGGTTTGCATGGAATTCGAAGGCCGGCAATCCTGCCGAACGGTGACCGCCGACAACCAACAGCACGCGCTCCAGACTGGTGTCAATAATGCCTGCGCCGACATCGCGACAGGCGTGTCCGAAACCACTCAGTGCGAACGAGCCGCGCCGAAAAGCGTCCGCTGGCTGAAGTAATGCAGGCCGGCAGCCTGCGGCCAATTGGCAGTCGCCCGACTAAATAATCACCCAACTGTAATAACTGGACGGTAGCGGCTGTCTCCGATACTAGGCGACAATGGAAGTATCGAACTTATGAGAGGATCCCTCCGTCTAAATAAGCGGGGAGAAATATATACGTGAAACGGAAGTGGAAAGTCCTGCTGCTGGTGTTTTTGGCACTGCTGGTTAGCGGGGGTGTCTTTGCAAGCATCCGGCTGAACCAGCGCGGCATCGTAACGGTGCAAACCGGGAAAGTCCTGCGTCAGGATCTGACCGCCACGGTGACCGCCTCGGGCGAGATCAAGCCCAGGAACTACATCAACTTGGGAGCTAATGCCCAGGGCCCGTTGACGCAGATCTATGTCAAGGAAGGGGATCGGGTCCGAAAAGGAGAAGTGGTCGCACAGATTGAGGCAACCCAGCCGAAAGCGGACGTTCAGGCACAGCAAGCCGCCATCAACTCAGCCCTGGCAGACTCTGCCGCGGCAGAGGCCTCGGCCAAAGCATCCGACGATGCCGTTCAGACTGCAATGGCCGGCCTCGACCGCGCCCAGGCTGAAATGGAGCGAACGAAGCTGAACATCCAGCGCGCCGAGCAGTTGTACAAGGACAAACTGATCGCAAAGCAGGACTTCGACCAGAAGAAGGCCGAGTACGACACCGCGGCGGCCGGCATCAAGGATGCTGAGACCCGTGTGGCCCAGGCGAAATCGATGAAGGCGCAGTCTGTCGCGTCTCAGGCATCGGCCCAGCGGCGCGTCACCCAGGCGCAGGCGAACCTGGTTCGTATCGACGACGTGCTGCAGAAGTACTCTGTCATATCGCCAATCGACGGCATAGTAACGAACCTCCCCGTCCGAATGGGTGAAACCGTGGTTCCAGGCATCCAGAGTTCCACGGCGAGCACCGTGATGACGGTTGCCGACATGTCCATCATTACGGCCGAGGTAAAGGTCGACGAGACGGATATCGTCAGCGTCACCCTAAACCAGACGGCGGACGTGACGATCGACGCAATTCCGAATAAAACGTTCAAAGGACACGTGATCGAGATCGGCAATACGGCCATCGTCCGGTCCACTGGCGTGGCGGCTTCCCAGAGCGCCGTATCGAGCCAGGAAGCAAAGGACTTTAAGGTCGTCATTGCGCTCGACAACCCGCCGGATGAGGTTCGGCCGGGACTGTCCTGTACGGCGAAGGTGACCACGGCTACGCGCCCGAAGGCCCTGAGCATCCCTCTACAAGCCTTGACGGTGCGCACCCGCGGTGATTTGGAAACTCCCGTGACGAAGACCGGCGTTCAGGCCGCCGCCAAGCCCGATCCGGCTGCGGAGAAGGTTAAGAAGGAAGAGCTGCAGGGTGTTTTTGTGATCTCCAACGGCCGCGCCGAATTTCGGAAGGTGGACACCGGCATCACCGGCGCCACCGACATTGAAGTTCTGAACGGCGTCAAGGAAGGCGACGAAATCATCACTGGCAGCTACAAGATCATCCGCACGCTTCGCAACGAGGCGAAGGTGAAGATCGACAACAAGACCCCGGCGAAGCCAGAAACGACGTAACGAATGGCCACAGCAACGCAGGAACTGGTAGATCGCGGCGAACAGCTCAAGCGGGACGGCATCGTCATCCGCACGTTCGATCTCTGGAAGACCTACATCATGGGCGACCAGGAGATTCACGCTGTATCAGGCGTCGACATCGAGATCCGCCGCGGCGAGTACGTCGCCATCATGGGACCGTCGGGTTCCGGCAAATCGACCTTGATGAACCTCATTGGTTGCCTGGATACGGCCACCAAGGGGCTTTATTATCTCAACGGCAAACTGGTCAGCGACATGTCGGACGATGAGCTCGCCCGTATCCGGAACAAGGAGATTGGCTTCGTCTTCCAGACGTTCAATCTGCTCGCCCGGGCCACGGCGCTGCACAACGTCGAATTGCCTCTGATTTACGCAGGTGTCGCCGCGGATCATCGCGCCGACCGCGCTAAGGAAGCCCTGCGTTCGGTCGACCTGGAGCAGCGCATGCTGCATAAACCCAACGAGCTTTCGGGCGGCCAGCGTCAGAGGGTCGCCATCGCGCGCGCATTGGTGAATCATCCGTCGATTCTGCTGGCCGACGAACCGACCGGCGCTCTCGATTCCGCAACGGGCACCGAAATCATGGCCTTGTTCGAGCGCCTGTATCAGCAAGGCAATACCATCGTGCTCGTCACGCACGAACACGACATTGCGCTGCACGCTCACCGGGTTATCCACATCCGCGACGGTAAGGTCGAAAAGGACGAGCGCGTCAAATAAGGTGGAGGAGGCGGTTTCGCCTGCTCGTTCTTAGTCGTATCCAAAGGCAGGGGCAACAACCGCGCGTTGACTGCAATGCCAGTACCGCCGGCTTCAGCCGGCATATGGGCAGCCTGAAGGCTGCGTTACCATCGTTTCTCGAACCCATCAGGAGACAAGGCTTTGAGAAACCTGCTTTCTTGCCTGGCCGCGCTCGCCGGTGCAGTTCCCCTCTGCTGCCAGCCATTTAGCCCCACCCTATTCGCTGAAATGCACTGGCGGATGATCGGCCCGTTCCGCGGCGGACGCACCGTCGCCATCGCCGGAGTTGCGCAATCTCCCAACCTCTTCTACATGGCCCCCAATGACGGCGGCATCTGGAAGAGCAACGACTACGGCCACGTCTGGTCCCCGATCTTCGACAATCAGCCGACCGGCTCCATAGGCGCTATCGCCGTCGCGCCGTCCGATCCGCGAATCATCTACGCCGGGAGCGGTGAAGGCCTCCAGCGCCCCGACCTTTCCGTCGGCGATGGAATTTACAAATCCACCGACGCGGGCCTCCATTGGGACCATCTCGGTCTCCGCGACGGCCAACAGATCTCAGCCCTGATCGTCGATCCGGGTAACGCCAATCGCGTTTTCGCCGCGGTCCTCGGACATCCTTACGGCCCCAACAGCGAACGTGGCGTTTACGGCTCGACCGATGGCGGACAGAACTGGCAGCGTGTGCTGTACAAAGACGAAAACACCGGCGCCATCGATCTCGCCTTCGACCCGGCCAATGCCCAGAACATCTACGCAGTCCTCTGGTCGGCCCGACAGGCTCCCTGGGAAATCGGCGAATCGTTCAAAGGACCGGGTAGCGGGCTTTACAAATCCACCGACGGTGGCACAACCTGGAAACAGCTCACCACAGGCCTTCCGACCGTCAATCAGGGCCTGGGCCGCATCGGGATCGCCATCGCGCCAAGCGATCCGAAGCGCATGTATGCGATGGTCGACGCCTCCGCCGATCTGGGCGGCGTCTATCGGTCTGAAGATGCCGGCCAATCCTGGCGTCGCGTGAACAACGAGACGCGCATCTGGGGACGCGGCTCCGATTTTGCAAACGTGCGCGTCGACCCCCAGGACCGCAACATCATCTACGTAGCCAATACCTCAACCTATCGTTCCACCGATGGCGGCCAATCGTTCACGGCTATCAAAGGAGCGCCCGGGGGCGACGATTATCACACCATTTGGATCAATCCCCGCAACCCGCAGATCATTTTTCTCGGCTGCGACCAGGGCGCCACCATCACGGTCAACGGCGGCCAGACCTGGAGTTCCTGGTATAACCAGCCCACCGCCCAGTTCTATCACGTTGCCACCGACAATCGCTTCCCGTACTGGGTTTACGGCGCGCAGCAGGAGAGCGGCTCGGTCGGAACCGCGAGCCGCGGCGACTACGGGGAAATTACCTTCCGCGAATGGTTCCCGGTTGGCGTTGAGGAATACGGATACATCGCGCCCGATCCGTTGAATCCCGATATCCTATACGGCGGCAAGCTGACGCGAACCAACCTGGCGACTCGAGAGGTGCAAAACGTTTCCCCCGCGCCCCTGCGCGAGGATTCCCGCTACCGCTTCGTCCGAACCATGCCAATCGTGTTCTCGCCGGTCGACCCGCACATCCTTTACTTCGCCGCACAGGTGGTCTTTAAGACCACCAATGGCGGCAATAGCTGGGAGACCATCAGCCCCGACCTGACGCGCCAGACCTACGAGATCCCGCCGAACCTAGGCGTCTTCACCAAATCGGACCCGGAGCACGGAAAACACCACGGGGTCGTTTACACCATCGCGCCATCCTTCAAAGATGTGAATCTCATCTGGGCCGGAACCGACGACGGCCTGATTCACATCACCCGCGATGGCGGCAGGAATTGGCGCAATGTGACTCCTCCTGACCTCACGCCCTGGAGCAAAGTTTCGATCCTTGAGGCGTCCCACACGGATCCGGAATCCGCTTACGCCGCCATCAATCGCTTTCGCCTTGATGACCTCCACCCGTACATCTACCGCACGCGCGATGGCGGCAACACCTGGCAGAAGATCACGAGCGGCATCCCGGACAACGAGGTGGTGAATTCCGTCCGCGAAGATCCGGTGCGAAAAGGCCTGCTGTTCGCCGGCAGCGAGCGCTCGGTTTATGTTTCCTTCGACGACGGCGACCACTGGCAGACTCTGCGCCAGAACATGCCTGCCACCTCCATTCGCGATCTCGTGATTCACGGCGACGATCTCGTGGTCGGCACGCACGGCCGCTCCTTCTGGATTCTCGACGACATCACGCCCCTCCGGCAGCTCACGGCCGAGTTCGCGCAAGCGGGCGTGCACCTGTTTGAGCCCCAGCACACCTACCGGATCCGGCGCGACAAGAATCCCGACACGCCACTGCCGCCCGAAGTGCCTGCGGGCCAGAATCCGCCCGACGGCGCGATTATCGATTACTACCTGAAAGCCGCCGCGCCCGGACCTGTCACGCTGGAGATCCTCGACAGCGCGGGAAAACGAGTGCGCCAGTTCTCGAGCGCCGACAAGATGGAGCCTCTTGAGAACGACCTCCCGATCCCGCTTTACTGGGTTCGGCCCTCGCGGATCTTATCGTCCGGCCCAGGCATGCATCGGTTTGTCTGGGATCTGCACTATCCGTCACCCGATGCGCTCGAGCACGACTATCCCATTTCGGCGATTGTCCACGACACGCCGCGTTCTCCGCAGGGGCCGACGGTGCTGCCCGGCGAGTACACGGTTCGCTTGAACGCCGGCGGGCAATCGTACACTGCAAAGCTGACCGTCGAGATGGATCCCCGCGTGAAGACGCCGCCTGCCGGTCTCGAACAGCAGTTCCAACTCGCGATGCAACTCGCCGATGCCATGAACCGCACGTATACGGCGCTTCCAAAGGCTCAGGGCGATGAAGCTGCCCGGCTACGGCGTCTGAACGCCCAGTTGGGAGAATTGCTGGAGGTGATCGAGGGCGCTGATGAAACCCCAACCACGCAGGCTGTCGCCGCCGTCGAACGACTGCTTCAATCCGTGCCCCGCTAGATTAGAAATATGACCCAAGCCGAAAAAGCGACAAAATTCCGCGAATTGCACCATTCCGGGAAGACGCTGGTTCTGCCCAACGCCTGGGATGTCGGCAGCGCCCTGGTGTTCGAAAAGGCTGGGTTTCCGGCAATTGCCACCACAAGCGCGGGCGTCGCGGCTGTATTCGGGTACCCGGACGGCGAGCAAATCAGCCCCGATCTCATGCTCGACATGGTCCGCCGCATTGCGCAAGCGGTGACAGTTCCCGTGACCGCGGACGTCGAGGGCGGCTACGACGACGCGGTGAAAACAGCGCTTGCCGTAATGGAAGCCGGGGCCGTAGGAATCAATCTTGAAGATACTTTGAGCGCGGCACCCGACAAGCTAGTAGACTTGTCGAAACACACCGAAATGATTCGTGGCGTTCGCCGCGAGACGAATGTTGTGGTGAATGCACGCTGCGACATTTATTTGAATCGGATTGGCGAAGCCGGATCGCGTTTTGAACAGACTGTCGAGCGTGCGGGCGCGTACCACGCCGCCGGAGCCGACGCGGTCTTCATCCCGGGCGTAGTCGATCGTGACACGATCGGACGTCTGGTCAAAGCCATCGGCGGCCCGATCAACATACTCGCGCTCTCCGGTGTACCGCCGATTCCCGAACTTCAGGAGCTAGGAGTGGCGCGGGTCAGCATCGGGTCGGGAGGCGCGCGGGCAGCCCTCGGATTAGCGCGGCGCCTCGCCAATGAGCTTCGAGATCACGGCACCTTCACATCGATGACCGCTGACCCGCTCAGCTTTCCAGAACTTCAGCTATTGCTTCGGGGATCGGCGTCCGCCGTGCCGAATCCGTAAAGTCCGCGCTCTTGAATGTATTCGGCAACGGCCGGTGGGAGTTCTGCGGGGATACGGCCAGCCGCGAGTTCCTCTCGAATCGCCGACGACGAAACCGGCAAGTCGATGCCGTCCAGCGGGCAAACTCGCGCGCCGGGCGGAATGGCATACTCGGTCCCTGGGCGAGTCACGACAGCGAACTCCACCATCCGGACCACATCCTGCCAGCGATACCAGGTGCCCAATTCCGCAAACGCATCCGCCCCGATGATGAAAAAGACGTGCCGGTCCTGCGCCACAACCTTTTCGATCGTGAGGATCGAATAGCTCACACCCGAGCCTTCTTCGAGCCGCGAGGCTTCGAAGCGCGGATCTGCCTGGCACGCCAGCCTCACCATTTCGAACCGGTCCTCATACGCAGCGCCCAGCGATGAATTCTTATGTGGAGGATGCGCCGCGGGCACAAACAGCACGCGGTCCAACGAGCATCGCTCCGCCGCCGCGCGAGCGATAGCCAGGTGGGCATTGTGAATGGGATCGAAAGTCCCGCCTAAGATAGCAAGTCGCAATACTCTATTATGCGTGCAGCGTCTCCCGCGAAGGCTTGGAACCTGTGAAAGGGTGAAGCGGGTATTTAGCTGTCCATCCGGGCCGCCGGTCGACGAAAGCGGATGAAAACAGTGGTACCGCTGACTTTAGTTCTGCCTTAGGGTCAATCCTACTTAGTGTCTCTACGAGTCCGGCTGCCTGTGATGCAGGCTATTAGCCTGCCGGCGCTGGTCGGCGCTTGCTCAGGGAACGGACGGGCGGGTTAACAACCCGCCGCAGGCTAACAGCCTGCATCACAAGCTCTATCACGCATTGGCCTTAAGGTTGCGCTACAAGCGACAGGCGGGCCCAGGGGCGGTGGCGGCGCACATGGATCTGCCGGAATCCCGCACTTCTGGCGAGCGATTCCAGTTCCTGCTTCTTGAAAGCCGCTTCCACCGACGCGGGGGCGTCATGTAGCGTGATGCGGTTCCAGCGAAATAACCAAACTGTCAGGGGCGTGAAGTAGTAGGCCCCAGGACCGCGTTCCAGGTCCACGACCACGACGGCCCGGCGGGCGATCGCGCCAAACATGCGGAGCAATTCCACTACGGCGGCATCCTCGAAATGGTGCAAAAACAGCGAGCAGAACACGAAATCAAAGCTGCCGCCGCGAAAGGGAGGCCCGAACGCATCGCCGACAACTCTGGGTGAAGGCGCCTCCGCGAGATGCTCCTGACGATAGTCCAATGACGTCACCGTCGCCATCGGCCGCACGCCGCGAATGACTTGGCCGGCATTGCCCGACGCCGCCCCAACATCCAGCCAGGAGTGCGGTTCGCCCGCAGCCACCAGTCGGCGGACCAGGCCGCGCAACACGCGATCGCCGCCGCAATATCGCCCATATTTTAAAAGGTCGCGTAAACTGGCCTGTTTATCCGGCCCCGTTTCGTCGTCGAGATTCTCCGGCCGGATGACGCGTCCCCCCGTTGCGTGCACATTGTCCATGGTAAGATGCTGCTTCTTATGACGCGCAGAGACTATCTCGCCACGTTGGGAGCGGGCCTCTCAATGGCGGCCCTCGGGACGGCCGACCCGGCGCCCGATCCGGCCGCAGATGACAACCGCGAACAGCGCATGAAGTGGTGGCACGACGCCCGCTTCGGCATGTTCATCCACTGGGGACTTTATAGCGTCGTTGGCCGCCACGAATGGGTAATGGAAGACGAGGGCATCCCGGTGGCGGAGTACGAGGAGCTGGCCAAACGTTTCACACCCAAGAAAAATGCCGCGCGCGCCTGGGCGCGGCTCGCTAGGCAGGCGGGGCAGAAATACATGGTGATGACGACCAAACACCACGAAGGCTTCTGCATGTTCGACACGAAACTGACGAATTATTGCGCCCCGAAACAGGCTTGCGGCCGCGACCTGGTGCGCGAATTCGTCGATGCCGCGCGCGGCGAGGGAATGCACGTCGGCTTCTACTACTCGCTGATGGATTGGCATCACCCCGACGGTGCTCGCTGCGCGACGGACGAAGCGGCCCGCCGGCGATTCGTCGACTACATCCATGGGCAGGTCCGCGAATTGTGCTCGAATTACGGCAAGCTGGACGTGCTCTGGTATGACGTCAACTGGCCCTTGACGCCCGAAGGTTGGGAATCCGCGAAGATGAATCGCATGGTTCGCGAGTTGCAGCCCGAGATCATCATCAACAACCGATCCGGTCTGCCGGAAGATTTTGCCACGCCGGAGCAGCACATCCAGGCCGCCACAACCGCGTGGGAAGCCTGCATGACGATGAATGACAGTTGGGGCTACCAGCGCGCGGATGACGGCTGGAAAACACCCAAGGAGGTGGTTCAAAACCTGGCCACCTGCGCTCGCGACGGCGGTAATTATCTGCTCAACATCGGGCCAAAACCCGATGGCTCTATCCCCCAGGAATCCATTAATATCCTTTCGGAGGTGGGGAAATGGATGGACCGTAACGGCGAGGCGATTTATACCGCCGAGCCCTGCGCCGTGCGACACTCCGATTACGCGCTGTTCACGCGCAAAGGCAACACGCTGTACATGCACGTCTACTATTGGCCGGGCGAATATGTAGCTATCAGCGGCCTGAAGACGAAGGTGACCTCTGCGAAACTGCTGGTGAGCGGCAAGATCTGTCCCGTGGAGCAGGATCAGTTCCGCACGCGGATAACGGGTTTGCCATCGAGTCCACCGGAAAATCCTGTCACGACGATTGCGCTGGAATGCGAATCGGTGCCAACTCAGGATACGATGATGGTTCGCAAAGAACGTCCTCGGAGAGCCGTCGGAGTCTGACGGGGCAGGTGGTTTCGCGTGCCCTTTGCGCAGGCGAAACCGCCCGCGCCGCGGCCTGAACATATGGATTTCATAACCGGCAATATTGGCTGGATAGAGGTAATCTGCGGCCCGATGTTTTCGGGCAAGAGCGAGGAGTTGATGCGCCGCCTCCGCCGTGCGATGATCGCGCGCAAACGGGTACAGGTCTTCAAGCCGGTGATCGACACGCGATATTCCGCCGACGAGATTGTCTCGCATGGTGACATCCGCATGAAGTCGGAAGTGGTGAAGGATGCGTCCGAGATCCTTTCCCGGCTCGACTGGCGCACGCAAGTGGTGGGGGTGGACGAGTCCAACTTCTTAGGCCCGGAGCTGGTCGACATCGCGAGCCAGTTGGCTGACACCGGTAAGCAGGTGATCATCGCCGGTCTGGATACCGACTACATGGGACGGCCGTTCGTTCCCATGCCGACGCTGCTGACCCTGGCGGAGTCAATTACCAAGACTTTGGCGATCTGCATGCGTTGTGGAAACCCAGCCAAGCACACGCAACGTCTAGTAGAGTCAGACGATCTCATCGTCGTTGGAGCCGCCGGCATGTACGAAGCGCGGTGCCGGCGTTGCTTCGAGCCGGGTGTTCCCAAACAGGAGTATTTGGATTTCGCCCGGCCTCACAAGAGTTCGTAGTGATAGAATTTTCTGAGTAGGTTCAGTAGTTTAGAGAAAGAGGAAGTATGTCCATCAGTCCAAGTTCTGCGCCCGGCGGCTACGGTCCACAACCCGGATATGCTCCGCCGCCACCCCCGCCGCCCGCTCCGGCACCGGCTAGTGGAGGCGCGAAGATCCCGATCTTGTTCGGTGCAGTGATCGCTCTGGTTGCCGCTAACGTCTATCTGTTCATCCAACTGAACAGCGTCAAGACGGACGTGACGAAGACCCAGGATGCGCTGAACACCGAATTGGCCAAAGTAAGGGAGGCTTCAAACATTTCCGCCCAAACCAGCCGCCGGGCAGCGGATGCCCTGCGCGACCAACTCGAGACGGAGCGTCGCCAGGCCCGCATGGCAGTCGGCGAGGCAAAGACGGAAGCCCTCAAAAGAGTCGACGAGACCGAGAAGAAACTGAAAGCCGAGCAGGCTGCCGCGCAGCAGCAGACCAACGCCAAGATCTCCGAAGTCCAGGAGAAAGCGGATACCGCGAACACCGAAGTCGCCAAGGTGAATACGGAAGTCGGTAATGTCAAGACCGACCTCGGCGCAACGAAGTCCGAGCTAGAAAAGACGGTTGCCGACCTCAAGCGCGCGACCGGGGATATCGACGGCCACTCCGTTCTGATTGCCACGAACGGGAAGGAATTGGCAGCATTGCGAGCTCTCGGAGAACGGAATTTCGTGGAATTTAACATCCACAAGTCCAAGCAGCCGCAGCGGGTCGGGGATGTCACCGTGAAGCTCACCAAGGCCGATCCGAAACACAACAAGTACACCATCGAACTGGTTGCCGACGACAAACTCACGGAGAAGAAGGATCGCAGCATCAACGAACCCGTTCAGTTCCTGACTTCGAAAGCGAAGCAGCCGTATGAGCTGGTCGTAAATGATGTGAAGAAGGACCAGATTGTCGGTTACTTGTCGACTCCTAAAGTGCTGAGCGGGCGGTAAGGCCTGGGACGCGTGTAATTGATCCAGATCTCGGCCACCATCGACTGAACCGTAAATCCCAACCAGAACGCTGTGCCGAAGAATTCTTGAGGGGTGAGGTGTGTGATTCGGCTGGTGGCGAAGAACACACCGACGATCGGGCGGATGGTGGCCACGGCCAGTCCTATCGCGAACGCCCGAATCATCCATTCGCGATGCTGCGCGACGTTCCTTTTGCGGATATATAGGAACGCCTTGATCAGGGCGACCAGAAAAAACATGCCGAATAGAAGGGTCGCGACGGTTTCGTTCACCCCGCCAATCGCGATCTGGGGCGCAATCACTAATGCCGAACCCCCGATAATTAACCCCACCACCATAAATACCCGCCCGCTCCAACGATGAACCCGAGGATGGCGGACTCGCAACTTCCGGACAAATTGCAGCGGGCCGAGGATCATGAACAGCAGTCCTGGGATGATGTGAACCGTTGTTAACACCGGATGCCGGGCAAAACCTGAATCGAACCCTGTCGATGAGGTTTCGGGCAGTAGGAGCAACCTTCGAATCACGGACGCAATTCCGATTGCCGCAAGCAGAATTGTGGCGGTCCAGAGAATTCGTACGATGGCAGGTCTGGGTTGCACGAACGCTCCCATAATTGTCTACGCTACCTGTACCCGACGGGTTCCCTTATCATGCAAATGCGAAATGGCCCGGTATTACGCAGCCTCCTGGGGAGCCTGAAAAAATCGCCGGCTCGTGTCGAGAATCGCCCCAGGGCTCCGACCTATCGATGAAAGCGCACAATCAGGTGCGAGAATCGAAAGGAGCGGAAGACATGAAATACATTCTCATGATGAACACCATGAAGGCGGGGACCGAGCCATTCCCGGGGTGGTCGCCTGACGATGTCAAGGGCATGATCGGCTTCATGAAACAGTTCGACAAAGACCTTCGAGCGACGGGGGAACTGGTGTCGGCGGAAGGCCTGGCGTTTCCACACGAGGCCAAACTCGTGCGCGCGGGTAAGGATGGAACGCCGATTACCGACGGAGTGTTCCCGGAGAGCAAGGAGTTTCTTGCGGGCTACTGGATTGTTGATGTGGAAAGCCCCGAACGCGCGTATCAAATTGCAGCCAACGCATCGGCGTGTCCAGGCCCGCGCGGCGAGCCTCTCAATATGCCCATCGAAGTCCGGCCGGTGATGAGCGGACCTCCTGAAGAATTCGTGTGACGGCCGCGCGGTTGGAAGCCGCTTCCGAGAATCTGCTGCGTGAGCTTGCGCCGCAGGTCCTCGGAGTGGTGGTCCGGCGGTTTCATGACTTCCCCGCCGCCGAAGACGCGGTTCAGGAGGCCTTGATTGCGGCCTCAATGCAGTGGCCGCATGAGGGTCTTCCCGAGAACCCTCGCGCCTGGCTGATTCAGGTGGCTATCCGGCGGATGACCGACCACGTGCGGAGCGAAGTTTCGCGCCGGCGGCGGGAAAGCACGGTCGCGGCGGTTCCGCAGCCTGTCGCCAGCGTTTCCGAGCAGGATGACACGCTCACATTGTTATTCATGTGTTGTCATCCGGCGCTGACGCCGCCGTCATCGATCGCCTTAACCCTGCGGGCCGTCGGGGGATTGACCACCGCGGAAATTGCCAACGCTTTTCTGGTGTCCGAAGCGACCATGGCGCAACGCATCAGCCGGGCCAAGCAAAGCATCAAGGCTTCGGGCGTGCCTTTTCGCATGCCGACGGCCACCGAGCGGGCTGATCGGCTTCGCGCTGTGCTGCACGTGCTCTATTTGATCTTCAACGAAGGGTACACGAGCAGCATAGGGTCGCAGTTGCAGCGGTGCGAGCTCGCTCGGGAGGCCCTCCGGCTCGCCCGGCTCGTCCATCGGCTGCTACCCGATGACACTGAGGTCGCGGGCTTGTTGGCGTTGATGTTGTTAACCGACGCGCGCCGCGATGCCCGTACCGGTTCGGACGGGGAGTTAATCCCGCTCACGCAGCAGGACCGCTCGCGTTGGGACCAGGCGGAAATCGCCGAAGGCATCGCACTGCTCAGCGCGGCGTTGGCAAAGGGAGCGGTGGGGCCGTACCAGTTGCAGGCCGCCATTTCAGCCGTTCACGACGATGCAACGCGCTCGGAGGATACCGATTGGCCGCAGATTTTGGCATTATATGAACTGCTGAAGCGCATGTCGGAGAATCCGATGGTGTTGCTGAATCACGCCATCGCGGCCGCGATGGTGCATGGGCCGGCCGCCGGGCTCGACCTCCTGAGCATTTTGGATCGTGACGCGCGAGTCGCTGACCATTATCGCCTGTACGCCGTTCGCGGCCATCTGTTGGAGATGGCCGGAGATTACCCGGGCGCAGTCGCGCAGTATCGTATGGCCGCGGCCCGGACTGCGAGTCTGCCGGAGCGGAATTACCTGGTGACGCAGGCCGCGCGGATCGAAGAACGAGGCTAGTATGCGCAAGCTTTGGGCATTTTTGGGCTCGGCGGTGTTCTTAGTGATCGCGCCGGGCTTTGTGGCGGGTCTCGCACCGTACTGGATTTCGGCGCGGTGGTCGGAAATAACGCAGTTGCCGTGGCTGCTACAAGCGATCGGATGGCTGCTGGTCGCGGCTGGCGGACTCGTGTTGGTGGACTCATTCGTGCGGTTTGCACTGCAGGGCCTGGGAACGCCGGCCCCGGTCTTTCCGACCAAACATCTTGTCGTGACAGGTCTCTACCGTTTCGTCCGGAACCCCATGTATGTTGCGGTGGTTTCGCTAATTTTCGGGCAAAGCCTGCTGCTCGGCAACATTCGCCTGCTCGTTTATGGATGTTTCATTTGGCTGGCTTGCCACATGTTCGTGACGTTGTACGAGGAGCCGACTTTGCGATCCACCTTTCACGGCGAGTACGACGATTTCTGCTCGCACGTGCCGCGTTGGATTCCGCGAATCACTCCCTGGCAGCGTGAAGCCTCCGAATTCGTTATCGATCGTTGACTTAACCCAGCTTATTTCGGGAAAGCGAGTTTGATGAGGTTGTGATGCAGGCTGCTAGCCTGCGGCGGGTTGTTAACCCGCCTTGGCAACCGGCGGAGATGGTATCGCATTCAACTTCTATGCTTTGACAAGCAACGTGCGCTGCCGCACAATGAGCGTTTACCATCGATGCCGGATTTCTACGACCAACTGGCTCGCTATCAGACGAGTTACCTCGAAGAGAAAGAAATGCTCGAGGCGACGCGCGCCTTTGTCCGGCGATACCCGAATTGTTTCGAGCGCGCCCTCGCAATTGGACACATCACCGGCTCGGCGTGGATTCTCGATCCTGACGAGAACGCGGTACTGCTCACGCATCACCGGAAACTCAATCGCTGGCTTCAACTGGGCGGCCACTGCGACGGCGATTCCAACGTGCTGCGCGTCGCTTTGCGGGAGGCGCACGAAGAGTCGGGCCTGTTAGAGATTGAGCCGCTTTCCGATTCCATCTTTGACGTCGATGTGCACCTCATCCCGGACTGGAAGCATGAGCCGGCGCATTTCCACTACGACATTCGATATCTGCTGCGGGCGAGCAAGCGGGAGCCCTTCCGCATCTCGGAGGAATCGAGGGAACTCGCCTGGAAGTCACTGGACGAGGTCGCGGCCGGCAACGAGCCGTCGCTGGTTCGAATGGTGCGGAAGACGCCCGGCCGCGCCGCTCTATAACAACATGGTGGCGTTAAGCTCTTTAACCCACTGGCGCTTCTTTTCCTTGAGAATATCACCCAGGGTCACCGGGCTCACGTCATCATCCAGTTTCTCCAGAATCTCAAAACCGAAGGCATCCTCACCATGAGCGTTCCACGCCGCCTGAAGCGTGGCCTCACGATGCGCGCCCTGGCGAAGCGCGAACCAGAGCCCGTTCTGTGTGGCGCTTAGATTCATAGATGAGCCGACCCACGCCTTTTGCGTCGCGTGGCAGCGTACTGCGAACGCGCCGCGAAGCGGCTTTCGTTCTTTGTATTCCTTGATTGCCTGCTTTCGATCGATCATTCAAATGCTCCTGCCGCTACCTTTTTCGCGTGATCGCGCACGTCCACCGGCCAGGCGTCAATAAACTCCTCGAAGCGATCCTTCTTCCCCGCGAACAGCGCCCGAATTGCCTCTTCGAAGCCGGGCTCATTGCCGGCCATTGTCGACATAAAACGATAAGCAGATTCCTGGGCTTGGCGTCTGCGGTCCGCCGGCGCGTTCACACGGCGGGCTTCCTCAACCAGCTTCCGTAGCGCTACGGATGCCCCGCCTGGCTGACTATTGAGCCAATCCCAGTGTCGGGGCAGCAGCGTCACCTCGCGCGCCACGACACCGAGTTTCGGACGGCCCGGTCGACGCGGGGCGGGCTCCAGGCGCTGCAACACATCGTCGGCCGAGCCGCGGAAATCGATTTCGACTACCTCGCTGGTCGCATCCGCGAAGATCAGGATTGAAGCCGGTTCGCCGCGATCCACTATGCGTTTCACCTTGAGCGCGACTTCGTTCAGGTCGCCGGCGGCGATACGTTTAACTCCCTCAAAGGCGGTGCAGGTGCTCATAATTGTACCCGGGTGTAATTATTGTACCCGGGTAAAACGGCCGCGTCAATGACTGTGTTACGGTCGATGGTTATGAACCCATACGCCTCGTATCTCGGAGATCAGGACCCGCTTGAAGTTATTAAAGCCACGCCGCGGCATTTTGCAGCAGCGCTGGACGAATTGGGTCCGGAAGGAGCCCTGCGCAGTCCTGCGCCCGGCAAGTGGAGCTTTCGTGAGGTGCTGTGCCACCTGGCCGACGCGGAGGTCGTTTTTGCCTTTCGGCTGAAGCAGACCCTCGCTGAACCGGGCCATTCGATCCAGCCGTTCGATCAGGACAAGTGGGCGAAGCCGTACACTTCCTTGGATGCCCGCACCGCTCTGGAGGCGTTCACGGCGGTTCGGAACTGGAACATCGCATTTCTGGCGACAGTGCCCGAGGAAGCTTACGATACGCGCGTGACTCATCCTGAACGAGGCGAGATGACGTTTCGAACCATCGTCGAAACCATGGCGGGACACGACCTGAATCATGTCCAGCAACTCGGCCGCTATACCGCGTCGGCGTGAGCGGCGAAGGCTATTTTAGCCGCTTCAAATCGCGCTTAGCGGGTTCGAAATCAGGTTTCAGGCGAAGAGCAGTTTCCAGTTCGGTGCGGGCTTGCGGTTTGTCGCCGCGCTTCTCATGAAGCAGAGCGAGCGACCAATGCGCGCCGGCCAGTGGCGGCCAACCCGGCTCTGGCGTCTGGGTAAGGTACTTCCGAATGTAGGTTTCCGCGGTCTGAAGGTCGGAGCCTTGTTCGAGCAGCGCTCTGCCGGCGGCGAGATACGGCACGAGATTGTCCGGAATTGCGGCCTCAGCCTTGGCGAGTAGCGCGGGCGCTTCTTTCGACCGGTTTTGTTTCACCAGGATCTGAACGGCTAACACGTAGGCCGAAATGCGATCCGGATTCGCGCCGATCGCGTCGTTCGCGAGCCTCTCAGCCTGCGCGAGGTCTTTGTGCGATTCCTGCATGTAATACACGGTCAAGGATATGAGCGCTTCATAGTTGCGCGGGTCGGCGTCGACGGCCTTTCGATAGAGGGCAGCCGCCTTAGCGTCGTCCTTCTCAGCGCGGGCGATGGACGCCTCTGCGAGATAGCCGCGCGACGGGTTGATCTTCACCATCTCTTCCGCGACCGTTTGTGCCTTGTTCTTGTCTCCGCCGGCGATTCCCGGCGCGACGCGATAGTAGTTGACCTGGGCGTCCAGGTTCTCGACGTCCTTCGGATTCAGGGCGACGGCGGCATCGATTTCGGCGCGGCACTTCTTGGCAAGACCGAACTGCTTTAACAGAGATGCTTTCTCGCCGATGTCGCCGTATACGCCCGCAAGCTGTCGATGGTATTCGCCGTTCCTGGGGTCGAGTTTGACGGCAGTTTCGGCGTACTTCAGGGCGTTATCGTTGTCTCCAAAAGCGCTGGTGACGCGCGACATCAGGTAATTTGCGCGTGCGTCCTGGGGATGCGCTCGATAATAAGCATCGACCGCTTCCCGTGCCCGCTTCAAATGGCCGTTCTCGAGAAGAGTTTCGGGTTCGGCTCCAAGAAGCGAGGCCACCAGGCCGCCGATGACGAGCCATCGATTACTCATATCGCAAAACCACTAGCGGATCGAGTGCCGCGGCACGCCGGGCGGGAATATAGCAGGCGATCACGGCGATCAAGCCCAGGAGAGCGCTCACAAAGCCAAAAATGGAGAGGTCGCGGGGGCTAACGCGGAACAAAAGCGTCGCGAGCAGGCTGCCAACCGCGGCGGAGCCCGCCAAACCTACGGCCAGCCCCACGGCAGTGAGACGGAGCCCCTGCCCCACCACCAGTGAAAGCACATTGGGCACGCTGGCGCCCAATGCCATGCGCACACCGATTTCCTGCCGCCTCGCCGCAACGGAGTAAGAAACGACGCCGTAGATTCCGATCGCGGCCAGAAACAGTGCAATCGTCGCGAACGCGGACATCGCTTGCGCGATCACAATATTCGGAATGTGAGCGACCGAGAGGCGCTTCTCCATGGTTGCCACATCATGAAGTGGCTGGCCGCGGTCAACTTCCGAAACAGCGGTTTGGACGGCGCCGAAGACATCGTCAGGTTTGCCCTGCGTCCTCACCACCAGGTACATGCTCAACCCGTTGAACTGTGCATTGGGCAGGTAGACCTGCGGTTCCGGACGCTCCATTAACGTGTCGAGTTTCACATTGCCGACAACACCGACGATGGTCAGCCAATCGCCGCCTGGGCCTGCGGTGACCTGAATCCGTTTGCCGATCGGATCGGCGTCCGGCCATTCCTTCTCAGCCATCGTTCGATTGATAACGACGACATGCTGCGAGTCAGGACCGTCGCGTTCGGAAAGATAGCGACCAGTGATTAACGGTATTCCCATCGCAGCGTGATACCCGGGAGTGACCACGGTGAACTCCGTGTAAGGCGATTCGCCAGGCCGCGAAGCCGGACGCCCCTCCACCATGTAGTTCGGAGTGCTGTTGTTGCTATCGAAGGGAATATATAAGCCTGCTTCGGCAGCCTTCACTTGCGGCAAGCGCCGGATGCGACCCAGCACATCGGCATAGAAGGCCTGCGCACGACCTTTCGGCTTATACCTGGCCCGCGGCAGAAGGATTCGCGCCGTCAGCAGGTTGCCGGTCTGAAAGCCTGGGTCCACCGTGTAGATGCGCAGAATGCTCTTGATCAACAGGCCGGAGGCGACCAGCACAATCACCGCCAGCGCGAGTTCGAAGACAACAAGGCTCTTGCGAAGGCGAGCCGATCCCATGTTCGCCGATGCCTTGGAGCCGGTCTCCTTCAAGCTATGGCCAACCCGCCCGCGCGCGCAATTAAATGCGGGCGCAAAGCCAAAGATCAAACCGGCGATCATCGCGATGGCGAAGGTGTAGAACAGCACAGGCGTATCGATGCTGAACTGTCCCTCATTCGGCAGAAACACGCGCACATCGCTGGGAATCAGGTGGCCGAGCCATTTGACACCATATACGGCGAACAGCACGCTGAGGCCGCCGCCGAGCAGAAACAGCAGCACATTCTCGGTCAGAACCTGGCGCATCAGACGAAAACGGCCCGCGCCGATGGCCAGGCGGATGGCCATTTCCCGCTGCCGGTTCGTCGCACGCGTGATCATCAGGTTCGCGACATTCGTGCACGCGATCAACAGCACACACCCGACGATTCCGAACATTAGCAGCACAGCGTTGCTTTGAGTTTCGTCCGCGATTTGGTCGCGAAGTGTGCGTACGAAAGCACCACGGTTGGTGTTCGTCTCGGGGTAAGCCTGCGCGAGGCGGCGGGAGACGGAGACGAGGTAAGCTCGTGCCGTAGCAACGCTAACGCCCGGTTGGACGCGTCCGATGGTCCTGAGCCAGCGGCCGGCGCGGTTGTGGCGCGCGGCCTCGGAAAGCGAGAGCGGCATCCAAATGTCCGCCCTGCCCAGGAGCGGGACGTGGAAGTTCGGAGGGATCACCCCAATGATGGTGACGGCACGGTCGTCGAGCATAATCGAACGGCCCGCGATGGAGCGGTCGGCGGCGAAACGGTTCCTCCAAAGCGTGTCGCTAATCAGGGCAACGGGGGCCGCTCCGGCAACGTCGTCAGCGGACGTAAAATCGCGGCCCAACCCAGGCGAGACGCCGAGTATGTGGAAGAAATTAGAGTTGACAAGCGCCCCATCAAACGCCTCTGCCTGTGTCGCTCCAGCCAGCGCGAATGATGTTGAGGTCCAGCCCGTGATCCCGTCAATAATGTTGTGGCGCTCACTCCAATCGGTGATATCCGCGGGCGAAACCGATTGCATGATGCCGCCGCGCTTAGTGTCCATGTTGGAGACGACAATCAGCCGGCCGGGATCGGGAAACGGCAGCGGGCGTAGTACGAACGTGTCAACAAGGCTGAAGATGGAGGTGTTGGCCCCAATACCGACCGCCAATGTAAGCACTGACACGAGTGTGAAGCCAGGCGTCTTCTTCAACATTCGCGCGGCGTAGCGCAAGTCCTGCCTCAATTCGTCGAACAGCCGCAGCCCGCGGGCTTCGCGGCAGTTCTCCTTTACGCCCTGGACGGACCCGAATTCGACACGCGCCCGGCGCTCTGCCTGTTCGCGTGGTACACCCGCGCGGACCTGATCGTCGACGTAGGCGGCCATGTGGAAGCGCATCTCGACTTCCATGTCGCTTTCCACGCCGCCTCGACGAAAGATCCCGCGCCACAACGACGCGCATCGCGAGAGCAGGCTCATACTTCCCCCGGTAAGGCGTCGAGAACCCCGCCAACGCCGGCGCTCAGGCGGCGCCAGTTTTCGGTTTCGACCTTGAGTTGCCGGCGCCCGTCCGGTGTTAGCCGGTAATACTTCGCTTTGCGCTTGTTTTCGCTTTCACCCCACTCCGCCGTGATCAGTCCTCGATGCTCGAGGCGGTACAGCGCCGGGTACAGCGAGCCCTGCTGGATCTGCAGTCGCTCTTTCGACAACTGCTGAATACGCAGCAATATGCCATAGCCGTGCATGGGCTCAAGCGAAACCGATTTCAGGATCAGCATCTCCAGCGTGCCCTGGAGAAGATCGGGTTGTTTATTCATGGTTGTTTGTCGAAAACGATCTTGGTTCGAAATTCCTTGCCGTCGGCGCGCTTGAACCACTCCTGATCAGTGATCTTCTTTCCGTCGTCAGAGAGTGTCCAATCTTCGGTGCGTTCCGATTCGCGGTCGGAACCGGGATTGTAAAGGTAGTGGAAGTGGAGTGTCTGGTCTTTCCACTCAGCGTTAATGATGCCGGCCTCGTCGCTGACGTGAGGCTCGCCTCCTCCGATAGGGATGGTGACGAAATTGAAGCCGCCTTTTCTGCCGTTCCGAAGATTCTCGATCTTGAGCCGCAGTTCGGTGCTCTTCTGTTGTACGGTGCGGATGGCGGTGAGCGTTCCGGGCGCCGGTTTCGCGCCGATGAATTCTGTCTCGTCGATGTTGAGCTTCCAAACACCGGAGAAGTCGGGTTTTGTCTGGGCCGAAGCAGTCGCGGCGAGGAGTAGAGAGAGAAGAGCAATTCGCATAGTCTTCGATCTGGCCCGGAAACCCGTATTCCGCACGCCGCTGCTCGACCATCAGTCATCGATGGCGAGTGACGTCGCACGGCTCATACACTCTCCTAGCCTGTCTAGGATTGTAGGAGAACTTTCCTAGACTGTCAAGGAGAGACTTCGGCGGGCTTCAATAACAGTCGCGGATGCTTCCGCCACCGTTGACTTCAGCGCGGTGAGATGGCCCATCTTCCGGCCGGGACGAGGCGCCATCTTGCCGTAAAGGTGCAGTTTCACGTCGGGGATGGCGCAGGCCGCGGGCCAGTTTGGCTCGCCATTGGTCCAGAGGTCGCCGAGAAGGTTGGCCATCGCCGCCGGACGCAGCATCTCCGTCGAACCCAGCGGCAAATCGCATATGGCGCGCAGTTGTTGTTCGAATTGACTGGTGACGCAGGCGTCGATCGTCAGATGACCTGAGTTGTGTGGACGCGGCGCAAGTTCGTTGATCAGCAGACTGCCTTGCCGCGTCACGAAAAACTCCGTGCACAGCACGCCCACTACCCCCAGCGTTTCGAGAACGCAGCGCGCAATCTCAACCGCCTCACGGGCAGTCTGTTCCGAGATCCGTGCCGGCGCCACCGAGACGTCCAGGATATGGCGCGAGTGGGCGTTTTCGACGGCACCCCAATGCACGAATTCACCAGCGGCCGAACGGGCGGCGACCACCGAAACCTCGCACGCAAAATCGATGAACGCCTCGAGCACCGCTTCCTGCTCGCCGACCGCTTTCCAAGCAGCGTCAATCTGATCCGCGGACCGAATCATGTATTGGCCCTTGCCGTCGTAGCCAAAGGCCGCCGATTTCAGCACGGCCGGATATCCAAGCTCGGCGAGCGCCTGTTGCAATTCGGGAATCGACCGGACCTCACGGTATGGTGTCAATGGCAGGCCCGCACCGGTCAGGAAAGATTTCTCGCGGATGCGCTGTTGCGTGGTGTGCAGGATCGAACCGCTGGGGCGAACCGGCGCTGCCGATTCGGCTGCCGCCGCGGTGGGCGCGGGAACATTCTCGAACTCGAACGTGACCACGTTCACCTGGCTGGCAAACTCGCGCACGCGGTCGAGGTCGTCATACGCGGCGGTCACCTCGACATCAGCCACCTGGCCGGTGGGCGTGTCCTCGTCGGGTGAATACGTGTGGACGCGATAGCCCATGCGGCGCGCCGCAATGGTAAACATGCGCCCTAACTGTCCGCTTCCGAGAACTCCGATAGTCGCGCCCGGAAGAATGGGCTTCACAGCAGCGAATCCTCGCGCACGCGAGCCGTCTGTTCCTCGCGATACTGGCGAAGCTTTTCGCGTAGAGTGGCATCGTTATTGGCGAGAATCGCGATTGCCAGCAACGCCGCATTCTGCGCCCCGGCGCGTCCAATGGCCAGCGTGCCCACAGGAATACCGCCGGGCATCTGCACGATCGACAAGAGCGAATCCATGCCTTTCAGCGCATGGGTCTCGACGGGAACGCCGAGCACCGGCAGCAGGGTGTTGGCCGCCACCATGCCGGGAAGGTGGGCCGCGCCACCCGCGCCTGCAATGATGACATGCAGGCCCCGCTCTTCCGCGCTGCTGGCGTACTCCACCATCCACTGGGGCGTCCGGTGAGCCGAAACAATGCGAGTTTCGTGCGGCACCTCGAAGCGCATAAGGATATCGGCAGCAGCCTGCATGGTCTCCCAGTCGGACTTGCTACCCATGATGATGCCGACTCGTGGCGGCATGGTTCGTTATTGGCCCTGTGCCAGCGAGTACCCGCGCTGCCCGTCGTAGGAGCGCAGGGATTCGGTCTTGACGATCTCCAGACCCTGGTCAAGCACGCGGCTCAGTAGGGCCAGTGTCTGCCGCGGATCGACGGCGCTTTTGCTCGTAAAGCGGCAGCGGAAGCTTTCGGTGCAGAACGTCTCCGACATCCCATCCGGCCAGACCTTGACGCCGCGGTTGTCGATCATGATGAGTTCCAGACCGTCGCCATTTGCCTTGCCGGCGACGGCGGCGAGGTCATTCGGCACCAGCGAAGGCCAGGCGACATAGACGTCGATGCCGTCAAGTTGGACCTGGGCCGCCTTCTGCTCTACCCGACCCGAGGTGGTGGCCTTATGCGTCGAAGCCGAGTACTGCGCTACTTTCAGCGTCTTCGGCCTCTTCCCGAGCCGATCGACCACAGCCTGCGCGAATTCCTTGGTCCCGACCTTCTCTTTGCTGCTTCCTTCCGTATAGATGTCGTAGGTGTGAACGCCATCCTCAATGGTGGACAGCCAGGCGTTGTGTACCAGCTCGGCAATATCGTACTGCCCGATATGCACCAGCATCAGCACGCCGCCGAGCAGCAGCCCCGTAGGATTCGCGAGATTCTGGCCGGCGCGGCGCGGAGCCGACCCGTGGATCGCTTCGAACATGGCGCACTGTGTGCCAACGTTTGAGGAACCTGCCAGGCCAACCGATCCGGCAATCTGGGCCGCCACGTCCGACAAAATGTCGCCGTACAAATTGGGCATTACGATCACGTCGAAAGCCTGCGGCGTGTCCGCCATCTTGGCCGCGCCAATATCGACGATCCAGTGCTCCTTCTCGATCTGCGGATAGTCCTGCCCAATTTCATTGAAGACCTGGTGGAAGAGACCGTCGGTCATCTTCATGATGTTGTCTTTGGTGAAGCAGGTCACCTTCTTGCGGTTGTGCTGCAGGGCGTACTCGAAGGCATACCGCACGATCTTTTCCGAACCGGGGCGCGAAATCAGCTTCAGGCACTGCACCACGTTCTCGCTCAGGCGGTACTCAATGCCCGCGTAGGTGTCCTCTTCGTTCTCGCGAACGATGACGACGTCCATGCCGGGATGTTTTGTCCTCACGAACGGATGGTAGGCAACGCACGGCCGGACATTGGCGTAAAGACCTAACATTTTGCGAGTGGTGACATTCAAGCTCTTAAAGCCACCGCCCTGGGGCGTGGTGATGGGAGCCTTCAGGAAGACTTTGGTGCGGCGCATTGATTCCCACGCGCTCGGTTCGATGCCGGCCGTGTTGCCGCGCAAATAAACCTTCTCACCAATTTCGATGACTTCCGTCTCAATTCGCGCGCCCGCCTCTTTTAAGATGTGAAGCGTCGCGGCCATAATTTCAGGACCGATTCCGTCGCCGTAAGCCACCGTCACCGGAACCGCTTTTGCCGTAGGAGTTGCACTAGCCATATAAGGGAACCTTCAAAATAGCGGGTTTGCGATGGCCAGGGCAAGCGCGCTTCTCGAAATCAGGAGGATTCTCACCCGGCTCGGCCCAGCGTAATATAGAAGCCATGGCCTCGGATTCCGAAACCCCGTTCAGGATTCTGGTGATGGGCGACTTTGGATCGACTTCCGGTTCAAATCGCCCCACCGTCATCGATCGCGACAATTTCGAGCATGTGTTGGAGCGTATGGCAGTTGCCCTCGAACTGCCGGGCGCCGGAACTCTGCGCATCAAAGAAATGGACGATTTCCACCCCGATCGTCTCTTTAGTTCTTTGCAGATTTTCCAGGGATTGCGGGACGTTCGTGCGCAAATCGCAGACCCGCGCTCCTTTGAGCGGACCGCGTCGGAGTTGATGACCACCGCGCGGTCGTCTGAAAAGCCCGCCCCACCCCAGGACTTCCTGAGCTCCGGTAGTTTGTTGGAGCAGGTGGTGGAGCGTTCCCAGGAAGGGCCGGCGGCGGCCACGGCCCGCGGGCTCGATCCTTTCCAGCAGTACCTGCGGGCGATCGTGGCGCCTTACCTGGTACCACGCCCCGATCCAAAACAGGGCGAAATGTTGGCGCAGGTGGATAACGCGACGGCGGCGCAAATGCGGGCCCTGCTCCACTACAAGCCGTTCCAATCGCTGGAGGCAGCCTGGACCAGCCTTTATTTCCTGGTCCGGCTCATCGAGACCGACACGGATCTGAAGATCTACGTGTGGCACATGCCGAAGAAGACGCTCGCAAGCGACCTTTTGCCCGCCACCGACCTGAAGAGCACGACGCTCTATCGGGTCCTCGTGAAGGAAACTGTCTCGACCCCCGGCGCTCATCCGTGGGCGGTCGTTGCCGGGAATTATTCGTTCGGCCCGGGCGCTCAGGATGTCGAGATGCTCGGCCGTTTCGCGCTTTTAGCCGGCGCGGCGAACACACCGCTGATCGCGCGCGCGGACGCGTCCCTTCTCGGCGACGATCTGACTGCGTGGAGCGAGTTAAGAGCCATCGCGGAAGCAAAGTACATCGGCCTTGCGCTGCCCGGATTCCTGCTGCGGCTGCCATACGGGAAGGAATCCAGTCCGACCGATACCTTCCATTTCGAAGAAATGGCGGACGAGCCGAAACATAGCGACTATCTCTGGGGGAACCCGTCGATCGCCTGCGCGGCCCTGATGGCTCAGGCATTCACGCGTGGAGGTTGGGAGATGCAGCCCGGCGATCTTCTCGATATGTCGGGCCTGCCCGCGCATGTTTACAAGAAAGACGGCGAAGCTGTCATGAAGCCGTGCGCGGAAGTGCTGATGACCCAGGAAGAAGCGGAAGCGCTGATGGCCCTTGGGCTCATGCCGCTGCTGTCGATGAAGAACAGCGATCGGGTCCATTTGGCGGGCTTCCGGGCGATTAACGGGGAACCGCTCGCCGGGCGCTGGGACTAATTTCTTAGGGTGGCGCAAGCGGTTTCGCCTGCGTTTGGACTTTACCGAGAACGCGCAGGCGAAACCGCCTGCGCCACCAAACCCGAATCTACTTGCGCACGTTCTTGAAAACCTTGCCGCCCTTCATCACGAACTCGACATTCCGGACGGCGGTGATATCTGCAAGCGGGTTTCCCGCCACAGCGACGAGATCGGCTTCCAGGCCCTCCTGAATCGACCCAATCTTATCCTGCATACGGAGCGCCTCCGCGGCCAGCGAAGTTGCGCCGACGATGGCGTCCATCGCGGGCTGGCCCCCGTCGCGCACCCTATAAACAAACTCCTCAGCGTTGCGGCCGTGCGACCCGGCCACAGCATCCGTTCCGAACACAATCTTCACATGATGCGCCATAGCGCGCTTCAAAACGTCGGCCATTAGCGGCACCGCCTTCTCCATGTAGGCGAAGCCTTCCTCGTTGTAATTGCCGATACCCAGAAATTTCGGCTTGTTGTCGAGGTAATTATGGAGCACGAGGAAATTCGGGTCGAAGTAGACCCCGCGATCGGCCATCAACTGCAGGGTCGCGTCGTCCAAAAACGCGCCGTGCTCAATCGACGTGCAACCTGCCAGAATCGCAGCCTTCGCGCCAGCCGAGGCGTGAGCGTGCACCACCGACCGCAGGCCAAGCGCATTCGCCTCGCCGCAAGTTGCCTGAATTTGCTCATCGGTCATGCTCTGGGCGCCGCCGTCACGAATGCTCTTGGTCGCGAACAGCTTGATCACATCCGCACCGTCTTCCTTCATCTTTCGAACGTAAGCGCGAATCTGTTCGGGCGTGCCGGTAGTCTCGGTCACGGCCCGCAATGACGTGATGATTCGCGGACCCGGAATGAGGCCTCGGGCGATGAGATCGCGCAGATCGGCGTCAATCTCGGCGCCCACGCTCTGAATCGTGGTAAATCCACCCATCAGCGTCGCGTAGGCGTTGCCTTCAACATAAAGCGCCACCTGGTGCGGCGTCGTCTTACTGCCGCGACCGCCCTGGTCAAGACGATCGTCCTTGTTGAAGAACCACGATGGGTGCGTGTGCGTATCGATCCAGCCCGGCATCACGGTGAGCCCGCTGAGATCATAAGTGGCGCGCCCTTTGGCGTCCGCGATTCCGGTGATCTTCGTACCGTCCACCACGATTTGCTTGTTCTTCAGAACATGGCCCTTGCCATCGATAAGCGTCGTGGTCTTAATGATGATCGGCTCAGCGAATGCCATCGTGAGTGTCGCCAATGCGGCAGTAACCAATCTGACTGTCATTTCTCTCCTTCATACAGATCGCAGGCGCGAGGCGATTCTCTCGGCGGACCGCAGCGTCAGCGCCACGAATGTCAGCGTCCCATTCGTACAGCCCGCGTTGGGAAGCGTGGGCGATCCGGGAACGAACAGGTTGTCGTGATCGTGCGTCTGTCCGAAGCTGTCACACACGCTGGTCGACGGGTCGTCGCCCATAAGGCAGCCACCGGCCGGATGGTCGAGGTAATTGCCTTCGCTCACATTCAAAATCTTGCCATTGTCCGATTTCGCCAACGTTTCGAAGATGCCCTTGATGTGACGAATATTGGCGTCGTGGCGGGCAACGGTGGCCGCGTCGAGGCGATGTTCAATCTTCGGTAATGGATCGCCGTAGTGGTTGCGGTTAGAGTCGTCCAGGGTCAGTGAACTATCGCGGTCCGGATGCACGTCGTAATAGGCGCGGACACGTGCGGTTCCGCGCTGTGTTCGGCCGCGCCATTCCGACATCAGATTGTCCCCGAACAGGTACCGCCCGTCCTTCGCCTTCAAGCGAGGCTCGCGCCCAACGCCGCTTTCCCAGACGCGAAGATCGTGGCGGACAAAAGGTTGGTCGGGTTTGCACCGGAAGAACTGCCGCGAGATCAGCGCGTGCTGTTCGTTCATGCCAGGGTAAATTTTCGCGTCAATCTCGACGAACGCCGAGATAAACGCATGACCGCACATGTACCTTCCCACCAGCCCGGAACTGTTCGCGACACCATTGGGGAACCGCGAAGTGCGCGAAAGCAGCAGCAGATGCGGGCTCCAGGCGTATCCGGAAGCCACCACGAAGACGGAAGCGCGATACTCGCGATCCCCGGCCTGCGCGCCCACCACTGTGTTCTTCGTGTCGTGCAGCATGAGCCGCCGGATCAGTGTCTGATCGTGCAGCGTAATCTTCTTCTCGTCCAGCAGACGTTTGAACGTGAAATCGGGAGAATAGCGCGCGCCCGTGGGACAAATCGCGCAGGTATTACACCGGATGCACTTCGCGCGCCCGTCATAGGGAACCGTGTTCTTCGCCTGCGGCGTGCTCCAAAACGGAACACCGCTTTTGTTCGCCCATTTCTTCAACTCGACCAGGTTGTGGCTGAGGACCATCGCCTGCATCGGGTACGGCTCGGAGCGCCAGTCTTCCTGCAGCGGACTCGGCTCGCCGGAAACACCGAGACGCCGCTCGGCCTCGCAGTAGAACTTCTCCAGTTCCTTCCACTCGATGGGCCAATCCCGCGCGAGGCCGTACATCGATTTGAGCCGAAGGTCTTCCTCCGAGAAGCGATTGCAGGTGCCTCCCCAGTGCAGCGCCGATCCGCCGACAGCCATCGTCCGGGAAATAATGCCCTTGGCCGCCTGGTCCTCAATGAAATCGCCTGGCCAGGGATTCTCGTTGTAATCGATCTGCCGCTGCCGGTATTGCATGCGATTTTCGAGATCGAAGAGCCGTTTGCCTGCCTCGACGATCGTGATCGAGACTCCCGGACGAAGCTCCGAGAGTTTTTTGGCGAGCATCGCCGCCGTGATGCCGCCGCCGATGATGCACACGTCGCTCTCGTACCGCGTCACGTCAGGCGTTTCCTTTCAGCGGCGGGGGAGGTGCATCCGAGCCGTCCAGCCCGCGACAGCGGTCGCGCCCGATAGCGGCGCGATAGCACAGGTCGAACGCATCGCTGCTGTTGAAGTAGAAACTCATCAGGTCGGCGATGACGTTTTTGCCGTCAGGCGAGCGCGGAAGTGTTTCAATCTTCGCATCCACGAGAACCGTTTCGATAGCCTTCGCGGAGAGCGGTTTGGGCAGCGCGGCGAGTTGCTCCATGTAAACCACGGCGGGTGACGGTCCCTTGCTGCGGATGCGGGTGATGCCGTACCCGTGATCCATCTCAGCGCCGGGCCGGTATTCTCGCACCCAGCGTTCGAAGCGAGCTGCGATTTCACCTGCTGAAGACGGAAGCACGATAGACGCTAATTGCCGAAGCGTCTCGCCGTGCGGCCCCGGAAAAGCAACCGTCTGCGCCCACGCCTGAAGCGACGGAAGGCGCAGCGTACCCGCGGTCATGGCAAGCCACTGAAGCAAAGTACGGCGCGTCATACGGTGAAAGGCAGTATGTCAAATTGCGGCGATAGCCGTCAAATCTCGCGATGCGGCAGAGCTTCGAGGATGGCCGGCCAAGGGTCGGTCTGCGGCGCGACTCGGATCACGCGGGTCGCCCCTGCCCCTGATGGCCGCCAGCGGTGAAAGAAACGATCGCAGGGTACTCCCCCGAAAATACTGATCTGCGGGATGCCGCATGCTGCGGCAACGTGTCCTCCCGCGGAGTCGTAGCCGACATAGAGACGGCTTTGCGCGATGTGCGACGCGAAACCCGCGAAGGAACCGTCCCACATCTGGGCGTCGACGCCGCTTTCCTTAACGGCGTGCTCGACTCGCGCGGCCTCTTCGCCTCCTGCTCCCCGGTCGATCAGCATCGGTGACGGAAGCCGCTTCAGCAACTCGGCTTCAACTTGTGCGGGCAGGCGCTTGTCGGGATTCTCACCAACTCCGAAGCTGACCGTGGCGGCAAACTCCGGTGTCGGCAGGCCTGTCGCGATATAGGGCTTGGCATCCGCGATTGCGAATGTCTCATGGGCCCACCGCGCGGCGAGTTGCGATAAAGGTTCCTCGCTCGCCGTCGCATAAGAACGGCTCTCGAAGAAGTAATAGTCGTCCTCGAAACAAACGGGCAGCAGTCCGAGTTGGGTCAGGCGTGAATCCGGATCGATCACGATGCTGTTCGCGCGGCTCAACGCTTCGCGCAGTTCCGGCCAGACCTTCAGCCGGCCGCCGATGGTTGCGGCGCGGACATAATTCGCGGCGACGTGCCGCAATCGACGGTCGGCCGCGAACAGTTCCCAGTTCTTCGTGGGTCCCACGAAGTGGATTTCCGCGGCCGGAAACAGTTGCTTCGCCGCGTCGAGCAGCACGCTCGTTATTGCGACGTCGGCGCCCAGAGTGACGCGCGAAAGCACGAAAACATGCTCGATCGATGCCGCTTCGCCATCGAAACGCCGCCCCTTGCGCACTCGGCGGTAGCGTGCGGCAAGGTGGGGACCATGCAGATCGTCGGGAAGAAGCCGCCCAATCACCTCCGACATCAGCTCGGCATAGACGTCGCACAGACGCGGCTCGAAAAGATCCGAGAGAGGCTCCACGACCTCGCGGAAGAAGCCGGCCTGCAGATCGGGCCGCCGGACGATCTCGTCAATCAGCTCCTCCGGCCAGTGCGTTCCTTCCAGGCAGTGTGCCAGGAGCTTAGCTGAGATACTTTCCAACCAGCAGCTCCAGTTTTTTGCGTGTGACTTCGGGCACTATGTTACGGTCGGTGATCAGGGCATGCGCAAGCGCTGCGCCGCATTTGCAATTGCGCTCCTCCGGCATTGCAGCCACCGCCGCCTTCACCACGTTGCGGGCATTTTCCGCGTTCTTGTTGAGATTGGCGATGATATCGGACACCGTCACGGCATCGTGATCTTCGTGCCAGCAATCGTAATCGGTGACCATGGCGACCGTGACGTAACAGATCTCCGCTTCGCGCGCCAGCTTCGCTTCCTGGAGATTGGTCATGCCGATCACATCCATGCCCCAGCTCCGATAAATATTCGATTCCGCCTTGGTGGAAAAGGCCGGCCCCTCCATGCACAGATATGTGCCGCCCTTATAGGCATTGACGCCGGCACCCACGCAGGCCTGGCGGACAACCTCGGAAAGGTGCGGGCAGATCGGGTCGGCGAAACTGATATGCGCCACCAGGCCCTCGCCGAAAAACGTCGAAACACGTCCGCGTGTGCGATCAAAAAACTGGTCCGGAATGACGAAATCGAGCGGCTTGTGTTCCTCCTTCAGCGATCCCACCGCGCTGAGCGAGATGATGCGCTCCACGCCGAGCTTCTTGAAGCCATAAATGTTGGCCCGGAAATTCAGCTCCGAAGGAGAAATCCGGTGGCCGCGCCCGTGCCGCGCCAGGAATGCGACCGTCTTCCCCGCCAGCGTTCCGACGACATAGGGGTCGGACGGATTGCCCCACGGTGTGCCGATGAGCTGCTCTTCGTGGGCTTGAAAATCGGGCATGGAATAGAGGCCGCTGCCTCCGATGATGCCAATCTTGGGTGTCATCTTAGGGTTTTAATCCATTCCTCAACGAGAGTATAAGGGTCGGTGGTGCGAGATGCCACGGCCTGCGCCGCGCCGTTGAAGTCGACCTGCGCGAAGCGTTCGAGAAGGCGGTCGCGCAGCATCTCGCGCAGCCGCGATGCCCAGATGGACGTGCTGCGTTCCTTGCCGCGCGCGAACTCGACATATGAACGTGCCGCCGCGATCGTTTCCGCAATGCCCGTGCCGTCCTTGGCAACGGCGTGCACGATGGGTGGACGCCAGCCGTCCGGGCGATGCGCCAGGCTCTGCACCGCCTTGATTTCGCGCTCCAGGCGATCGGCGCCGGGGAGATCCGCTTTGTTGATTACGAACACGTCGGCGATCTCCATTATGCCCGCCTTCAAAGCCTGCACATCGTCTCCCATGCCCGGCACCAGGACCACGACCGTGACATTGGCGAGCTTCGCGATTTCGACCTCGTCCTGGCCCACACCGACCGTCTCGACGAGGACCACGTCCCGGCCCGCCGCATCGAGGAGCATCGTCATTTCCGTGGTCGCCTTGGCTATGCCACCGAGCGCGCCGCGAGTTGCCATCGAGCGGATAAAGACACCCGCGTCAGCATGGTGGTGCTGCATACGTATGCGGTCGCCAAGGATCGCGCCGCCGCTATAAGGACTCGTGGGGTCAACCGCGATTACCCCAACGGTCTTGCCTTCCGCCCGCAAGGCACGGGCGAGTTGGTCGACCAATGTGCTCTTACCGGCGCCGGGTGAGCCGGTGATACCCATGACCAGGGCATGGCCGGTGTGCGGGAACAGTTCGCGAAGCAGCGGTTCCGCCTCGCGCGTGCGGTTTTCGATGGACGTCGCCGCACGGGCGAGCGCGCGCAGGTCTCCATGACGGATACGTTCGCCCAATTCCCGCATTAGCTCTTCAGGAGTTGGCGGGCGATGACCAGGCGCTGGATTTCGCTGGTGCCTTCGCCAATCGTACACAGCTTCGAATCGCGGAAGAACTTCTCCACGGGGTAGTCTTTGATGAAACCGTAGCCGCCGTGGATCTGCACCGCTTCGTCGGCCACTTTCACCGCGGTCTCGGACGCGAAGAGTTTCGCCATGGCGGATTCTTTGGTGACGCGCTGCCCGCGATCCTTCATCGCCGCCGCCCGGAAAGTGAGTAGGCGTGAGGCATCGATCGTCGTAGCCATGTCCGAAAGCTTGTGCTGGATGGCCTGGAATTCGGAGATCGGCCGGCCGAACTGCTTCCGATGCTTGGAATACCTGAGCGCGGCTTCATAGGCGCCCTGCGCCAGGCCAACCGAGAGAGCTGCGATCGAAATACGCCCGCCGTCGAGCGTGCGCAAGCTGTCGACGAAGCCCTCGCCCGGCTTGCCGAGGAGCTGCGATTGGGGAAGGCGGCAGTCGTGAAAGAGCACCTCGCCCGTGGCGCTGGCCCGCATCCCGAGCTTGTTTTCCTTCTTCCCGAGATCGAACCCGGGAACTCCCGTCTCGAGAATAAAGGCCGAGATGCCGTGATGTGAAGCGGCGCGGTCGGTCACCGCCATCGCGACGCAGACGTTGGCATAGTGCGCGTTGGTGGTGAAGGTCTTGCCGCCATTGAGCACCCAGCATTCGCCATGTTTCACCGCGGTCGAACGCGTACCCGCCGCATCGGACCCGGCTTCCGGTTCTGTGAGCGACCAGCAGCCAATCCACTCGCCGGTCGCGAGCTTGGGGATGTACTTGTGCTTTTGTTCGTCGTTGCCGGCCAGGTAGATGTGATTCGTGCAAAGCGAATTGTGGGCCGCAACGATCAGTCCGACGGACGGATCTACGCGCGCGAGTTCCTCGATGATAATGGCGTACTCGATGTAGCCATACCCGGCCCCGCCAAGCTCCTCCGGGAAAACCGCGCCCATGAGGCCCAGCTTACCGGCCTTCTTGATCGCATCGAGTGGGAATATCTGCTCCTCATCCCACTCCAAAACGTGCGGGCCGATCTCAGCCTCGGCAAATTCGCGCACTGACTTCCGGAGCTGGAGCTGCTCCGCGGAGTATTCAAAATCCATCGATGACTAGACGATATCTTCCTTTTTGGGATCCCACTTCATGGTGCGGCCCTGGCGATAACTCTCCACGGCCATGCGGCAGGCGATTGAAACGCGGTAGCCCAGGTCGAACGGGCAATTCGTTTCCTTGCCGGAACGAATACAGTCGAAGAAGTTCTGCATGTGGGCGCTGGGAGGCGTCACGGTGCGGCCGACCAACTCCTGACCATCCGGCCGGTTCACCTTCTGCGGTGTGTAGCGGATTTGCTGGCCCTTGGAAATTGTACCGTCGGTCCCCAGTACATCTTCGCTAACGCCAAGCTGGTTGTTTCCAAAACCAGAGTCCCAACTGACGAGCATCTCTTCAGCCTGTTCCAGCGTAACGTTCATCGTGTCGGGAACTTCGCGGCCGTCCTTCCAGAGATACAACCCGCCGGTCATGTTGACCGACTTGGGAACTTGCAGGTTGAGCGCTTTGTACCAGAAAGAAACCTGGTGGCACATGTTCTCGTAGACGTTGCCGCCGGAATAATCCCAAAAGAAGCGCCAGTTGATGTAGCGGTCGGGGTCGAATTCGTGCTTTGCAGCTTCGCCCTGGAACGAATCCCAGAGTATGTTCTCCGGATTCATATCCGGGTATACCGGCCGCGCCCACTGCGGCTTCCCATGCGGCGTATTGCGATACATGTGCATATGAATCGCGGTGATTTTGCCGAGCGTGCCGGTGTTCAGAAATTCCATCGCATCCGGCATCTGGCCCGAAGAGCAAGATTGATGGCCGATCTGCACGGTTCGCTTGCCCTCCACCTTGCGATAGGCGGCGCGCATGCGCTTGGCATGAGCCACCGTGAACGCCATCGTCTTTTCCTGGTAAACGTGCTTGCCGGCGTCGATCGCATGGACAAAATGTTCGCAATGCAGGTGCTGCGGCGTGGCGATCAGCACGGCATCGATGCTCTTGTCGTCGAGCAGACGGCGATGGTCGAGGTACGTGGCGGCCGTGGGAACGATTTTCCTGGCTTCTTCGAGGCGCCGCGTGTAGATGTCGGCGAACGCCACGAAGTCGACGTTGGGGCAGCCCATCGCCTGGCGCGTAATTTCCTTGCCGCGGTCGCCGATGCCGATGATTCCAGCCCGGATGCGGTCGTTTGCCCCGAGAATACCCTTGGGTGAGGCGAGCGTCGTCGCGAGGCCGGAGGCCATCGTGCTGATGAATTTGCGACGCGAATCCATGGAGAGCCTTGTCTCAGTTTACCGCGGCGCCGCGGATAGACGGCTACTTTGCCGCTTTGCGGGCTTTCTTCTTCTTGAGCGGGTCCGCCGGTTCGTAAGCGAGTTCCTCCGAAAGCACCTCCACCAGCCGCGAAAGAACCCTGGTGCGCGCCCAATACTTGTCGTTGCCTTCGATGAGCGACCAGGGCGCAGTAGTGGTGCTGGTCTTAACCAGCATTTCTTCCACGGCATCCTCGTATGCATTCCACTTCTCGCGGTTGCGCCAGTCCTCGTCGGTTAGCTTCCACGCCTTGTAGCCGATGTCCTTGCGTTCCTCGAAACGCCGAAGCTGCTCCTCGCGCGAGATGTGAATCCAGAACTTCAGCAGCACCGTGCCGAAGTCCCGCAGTTGCCGCTCGAAGGCGTTAATCTCTTTGAACGCCCGTTTCCACTCGTCTTCCTTGGCGAACCCCTCAACTCGTTCCACCAGCACGCGACCGTACCAGGAGCGGTCGTAGATCGCTATCTGACCCGGTTCGGGCAAGCGACGCCAAAAGCGGTACAGGTAGTGCCGTGTCTTGTCCTCGCCCTGCGGCGCGCTGATGGGGTAAACCACGTAACCGCGAGGATCGAGCTTTTCGGTGATGCGCTTGATAGCGCCGCCCTTGCCGGCCGCGTCCCAACCCTCGAACATCACGATCACCGGGCGTTTCTTTACGTACACCTGGTAGCCGAGCTCACGAAGCTGAATCTGTCTTCGCGTGATTTGCCGCACGTACTCGTCGCGGTCGAGCTTCTTGGTGAGATCTACGGTTTCGAG
The DNA here is from genome assembly GCA_035295125.1 of Bryobacteraceae bacterium. Classification (GTDB taxonomy): domain Bacteria; phylum Acidobacteriota; class Terriglobia; order Bryobacterales; family Bryobacteraceae; genus JAICMB01. The sequence continues at coordinate 65,788 of DATGJP010000020.1, forward strand.
CATCTAGACCCCCGATTCTCCGAGCTTTTCCATGGCGGCCCGAAGATCAGCGTCTTTGCGCGACGCTTCGGCATATTCCGATCGCGGCGGCGCGTTCGGACCGAGCCGCTTCTCCATGGCGGCAATGATGGTTTCAAAAACTTTGCGCCGGGCATGCCATTTGGAGGTGGCTTCGATGATGGTCCAGGGGCCGAATTCCGAATCGGTCTGTTCCAGCATTTCTTCGGCTGCCGCGAAGTAATCCTCGTACTTCTTGTGGCGCGCCCAATCGGCTTCGGTCACCCGCCACGTCTCCAGCGGATCGCCTTCAATGGATCGAAAACGCTTCTTCTGTTCTTTCCTGCTGATGTGCAGGAAGAATTTGAGAATCGACGTGCCGTCGTCGGCGATCATGCGCTCGAATTCGGTGATGTCGCGATAGGCCTGCCGCCAGACTTTTTCCGGAACGGTGCCCTCGACCCGGTCGTCCCAGACACGGCGATACCAGCTATGGTCGAAGATGATCATCTCTCCGCGATTGGGTAGCTTCAGCCAGAAGCGCCACAACCAGGGCTTCTGCTGTTCGTAGGTGCGGGGTACGGTGATGGGATAAAGCTTAAAGCCGCGGGGATCGAGCCGTTGCGTCAGGGCGGAAATGGTGGTGCCTTTGCCGGACGCGTCCCAACCCTCAAATACGACGATGGTGGCCGCCCCGTGATCCCAGGAGGCCTTCTCCAGGTCATACAGGCGCTTCTGCAGCATCGGCAGGACGCGCTTGAATTCTTCGCGGGACAGCTTCTTTTTGAGATTGATGTTGTCCAACATGACCGCGCTTCAATTCTACTCGCGTTCGAGCAGTACCGCAGCCTTCACGCCAGAGTTTGTTTGAGCCTGTAATGGAGGCTGTTAGCCCGCGTCGGGTTGTCAACCCGCCTGCCCCTAACTCTGAACAAGTGCCGAACAGCACCGGTTGGCAACCGGCGGAACGATGGCATCCTGCATCACCGCAGCCGAACTACAGTTTGAGAAAACTAAGTGGCATTGGCCTTTCGGCTCGACGTCGATTTACCGCCTGAAGGCGGCGTATGCCAACGATCTAGCGCAGGTTGAACTTCTTCATCTTGTACCGCAGCGTATCGCGCGTGATGCGCAAAATTCGCGCAGCCTGGGTCTGATTCCCATTCGTCTTCGCCAGCGCTTGTACCAACAGCCGGCGCTCCTGGTCGGCCAGCGACATGCCATCGTTGGACGCAGCCTCTTCGGTGCCATTGCTCGCAATCGCCGGCATCACCGTGGCTTCGGCGCTCCGCACCGCGATCGGAAGGCTCGACGGCGTAATGTACGACGTTTCTTCCAGGATCATCGCGCGTTCGATCGCATTGCGCAGTTCGCGAATGTTTCCCGGCCAGTCATGCGCCAGCAGCAGCGCTTCCGCATCGGGCGAAAGCCCATCGATCTGCCGCTTGAACTTGACGTTGTACGTCTCGATAAAGAACTTCGCCAGCGGCAGAATGTCCTGCGCACGGTCGCGCAGCGGGGGAACCACCAATTGAATGACGTTCAGCCGGTAATACAGGTCCTGCCGGAACGCGCCTTCCTTCACCGCCTCGCGCAAATTCTTGTTGGTCGCCGCAACGATGCGGATGTCCACTTTCAGGTCTCGCAGACCGCCCAGCCGCCGGAATGTCTGCTCTTCCAAAACGCGCAGCAGCTTGGCCTGTAACGACATTGCAATCTCGCCAATTTCGTCCAGAAACAGCGTGCCCTTGTCGGCCAGCTCGAACAGCCCGCGCTTTTGCGCTCGCGCATCGGTGAAGGCGCCCTTCTCGTAGCCGAAAAGCTCACTCTCCAACAGCGTCTCGGGAATCGCCGCGCAATTGATAGCCAGAAACGGCTCCGATTGACGCAGACTCTGATAGTGCAGCGTTGTCGCGATGAGATCCTTACCCGTCCCATTCTCGCCTTCAATCAGAATGGACGTGGCTTCACTGATCGCAACGCGGCGGACAAAATTTATCACCTCGCGCATGGCCTGCGACTCGGCGATCACCTGGCGCTTGGAAGGCTCCGCTTCGTCGGTGATGTCCTTCACCGTTGCTACTACGCCGTCCATCTCGCCATTGCCGCCGAGCAGTTGGATGGTGCGAATTACCACCATGCGTTCGCGGCCGTTGTCTGTGTGAAGACGCACAGTTCCGCTGGGGACGCATTGTGTGTCACCTAACCCTTGAACCATTCCACAGCCCGGTTCACAAACAGAGCAGCGGAAAAGATCGCGGCAATGCCTTCCTACCATCTCATCCGACGTCATGCCAAACAGCCGTTGCGCGGCCTGGTTGACGCCAGTTACGTATAGATCCTTGTCATACAAGAAAAGGGCGTCAGAGAGCTGGTCGAACACCGCTTCCAACACTTCGGGGCGCTGCCATCGCGGCGCTAGGACTGACACTAATAACCTCTCTCGGTACTTTCATTATCAGGCCTTTTCGCATTTTGACGCAATGCTTTTGCACGCTGACGTCAAATGGGGGATTTCACCCAAATCCGGATCCTTCCTTGGGGCCGTATAACACGTGGAGGTAGGGTGAAGACGTGACCGGCCAAACTTATCCCCTTCAGAATGCGTGGGAAACAAACTGGCCGCAGGATTGCACCTATATGGTCCGGAGAGCAATCCCTCATGCTAAAGACCCTGAAATTCGTCCTTCCCTGCGCAATCGTAGGGGCAGGCCTCTTACTAACCTCCGTTCAATCGAACGCGACTCCCGCGTACGCCAAGAAAGAAGGCGGCGCCAAGTGCACAGTTTGTCATGTAGTGATGGGCAAGAAGGATCTCAACGATACCGGGAAGTGCTATCAACAGCACGACCACAAGCTCGACAGCTGCAAGGCCAACTAGTTAACCATATGCCTCGCGTCCAGATTTCAATCCACGATCAGAAATACGCTCAAAATCTGGCGAACCTCCTCCAGAAGGACGGGTCGCACGCCGTGGTGTTCGTCGAAAAACCGGACCTCGCCATCGACGGCATCATCGTTGTGGATGGGAATCGGATGGAAAACCTCGTCTTTTTCGAAGCGCAGCCGGAGCGCTTCGTCGTAGTCACCCGCAAAGACGCCAACCTGCTCGCCCGCATTTGGGATGTAGGCGTGCGACACGTGGTTTTTGAGGATGACGCGCCCTCCACCGCCCTCCTGGCCGTGATTGCCGCGGAGCTGCGGATCTCAAAAGACGATCAAAAGAAAGGCGTAAAGACCGGGCCCATTGCGAGCAGTGCGCAGGCTCAGAAGCGCCTCATGCCCGTATTTCCCGAAGCGCCTGTTTTCGAATCCAGCAATTGCAGCCCGTGTGGGTGCCAGGCATTCCACCGCTGCGGAATCCCTTCCAACGGAGCCATATGAAATACCTATCGATCGTCCCCATCCTTCTGACGGCAGTTGTTCTCGGACAATCCGGTGCCCGCAAACCCGGAGCGAGGCAGCAGGATGTGCCCGTCGAAGCAGCGCAAACCGGCATGCCTTCCCGTTGGAGCGCCATTCTCATTGCGACAGCCGTGGTTTACTGCCTGTTGATGTTAGTCGGCCTCTACGCGACGGGCTGGTTCCAGGTAAGGTAAGGCGAGCTTCAGCTTGCCATCATTCCCGAACGTACCCGTGCGTAGCCGTCCTCTTTCCCCCTACGCGGTGCGCCTCATCCGATAGCGCGTGAACGCCTGACGCGTCAATCCAGCGGTTGTAGAAATTGAACAACGCGCATACGGTGATCGCAGAATAGATTGCCTCGTCATCCCATCCCGCATCGTAAAGCGGCTTCACGTCCTCCGGCGTGATACGCGGCGAATCCTCATTCACCTTCGCTACAAACCGAAACAGCGCCTTGTGCTTGTCGTCGAGGGGCGAGGTTTCAAAATCCCGCATCACCGCCCACACCAGTTTCTCGTCCTTCAAAAGTTCCGCCGCGACCGCGGCGTGCGACTTCAGTCAAAACGGGCAGTCGTTGCGGTACGACGTGAACGCCGCGATCAGTTCGCGCATCCCCGGACTCAGCGGAGATGGACCACGCAGCATCGCCTGCGTGAAGCGGGCCAGGTGCTGCGTGGCCTCCGGCCGGTAGGCGAACATGTGCCAGATCTGCGGGTACTCGAGCCCGTTCTCCTGCATCGACCGGATGATGTCCCGATACGGACCCGGCCGCGGATTCTGTTCCACGCCGTGAAGGAACATCGGCTCCGTCTTCGAATTTGCCATGCTTCGTCCTATTTTCCGTCGACAGAGTAAGCCAGCAGAACGTTGCCACCGATACCTTGCCACAGTCCATAGCCGGAATTTGTGAAAACGATTCCGTTCGCGATCGCCGGTCCTCCGGCATCAAGGGAGCCGCCCTGTGCTGGAACGCCATTCACCGTCTGATAAGGCTGCGCGGTGTTCACGTCCCATACGATCTCGCCGGTTTTGGTGGAGAAGGCACGGAAGTGGCCGTCTACCGAACCCGAGAACACAACCCCCGGAATCACCGAAATGGCCGCTGACTGAGCTCCGCTGCAGCCCTTAGCCATGGGGGCACAATCCAGCTTCGGAGCAGGCGTGGTCCACAGCTTCTCGCCAGTGTTGATGTTCACGGCGTGAATGCCCCCTGCCGGACCATTCCTGTTAAAGCGGTCGGAAACCGCGACGTAGGCATTCGACGGGTCAGCCGCAAAGCCCCACTCGATGCCACCCAGCGCTCCGCCGTTCCCGAGCTTGATCTGCCACAGGATCTTGCCCTGCTGATCCGGGTCCATTCCGTAGAGCACACCGGATTTCTGGCCCGCCAGTATGATCTGCTTGCCTCCGGAAAGATCGCGGAGAATGGGCGAACTGCCGAAGTCGACATCCGGACCTAATTCCGCTGGGCACCCGTCCTTTCCGGGGCGGCAGCCCATAACGAAGTTGTCCTTTGGCGTCACCTGGCGGGCCCATTTCAAGCTGCCGGAATCCATGTCGATAGCGAGAATCGCGTTGCTGGTGTTGATATCGACATCCGTATAGGAGTTTCCTGTGGCCGCATAGACGAGCCTTCGTTTCGGATCGATCGTGGGCGCCGACCATATCGCTGCGCCGGCGGGTCCGTAAAGTTGCACCCCGGCCTTGGTCTTCTTGGTCGGCTGCGGCGGATCCGTAACGCTAAAAGTCTTCCAGATCTGTTTGCCGGTGGCGGCGTCCAACGCGACGACACTGCCCCGGAATTTGCAGCATTCATAAGTCGACTGCATTGCCGAGGCTTCCTCCACCGAGGAAACGGGAACGTATAAGCGGTCTTTGTAGAGCACCGGCGACCCTGTGATGCGCGCCACGGGATGATCGTCGAGCCGGAGTTTCCAGAGCGGCTTGCCCGTGGAAGCATCTACGGCGTGCAACGTCGCGCGCGTGTCGCCGAAATAGGCCGCGAAACCGCCGCCTGCGATTGGGCCGACCACCACACCGCTGCGGACGCCAATGCCCGCGTCGTAGGACCAATACGTACATCCGGTGGCGGCATCGAGCGAATAAACCTTGCCGCTGCCGCTACCCACGAACACACGCCCACCAACAATGGCAGGCTGGGCGAAGGCTACCGTTGTGTCGGGAAACCCGAATGCCCACTTCAGCTTCAGTTTCGGCACATCGGCAGCCGTGAGACCAGGTTTCTGCTGATACCGCGTATTCGCAGTATCGGTGCTCCAGCCATTCCAACTCTCGCCGCTCATGCGGAATGCCTTCGCACCCGCCGGGCACGCTCCGGCTGTCGACTGAGCGCTGGCTGTCCCGATCTCTTTGCCTGTCAGGTAACGGGCGATGGCGCGGGCGTCTTCATCGTTCAAGCCCGCCGATTGCGGCATCATGGCACCGCTCAACATCGCGCTCACAATCGTCTCCGGAGCACGTTTGCTGATTTCTTCGCGGGAAGGCATGCGGGCCTGCGCCGGACCGTCGTGGCAGGCGGCACAGCGTTTGGCATAGATAGCCGCTCCATCGGGGGCGGCAAAGAGCGGCAACGAGGCCAGGGCGAGACATGTCAGGTATCGACGCATGATCCATACATTTAATCACCACATGCCAAGCAACTTCCACCACCAGGGTCCGATACCCAGCCAAATGACGAGGTCCACGAGCGAAATAAAGAAGCCTAACCGCCACCATGTGGCCTGCGAAACGTATCCCGCGCCGAAGTAAACGGGCGCCGAACCGGTGCCGTAGTGTGTGGTGGCCGCATCCAGGTTTGAGAAGAACGCCAGGACCATCGCCATGAGGAGCGGGGGCGCCCCTGCCGCGAGGCCGGCCGCCAGGAAGCCGGGATAAAGCGCCGTCACGTGCGCGGTCATACTCGCGAATCCGTAGTGTACATACAGGTAAGCGATTGCAATCAGCAACGCGGCGACCGGCCACGCCAAGCCTTTCAAGTGGTCGAAGATGGCCGTCGACAGAATGTGAATGACGCCGAGCTCCTGCAGTGCATCCGCCATCATAATGAGCGGCGCGAACCATATCAGCGCGTCCCAGGCCTTGGTCTCATGCAGCAGGTCGTCCCAGGTGAGAACGCGGCAGATCAGGATCGCCGACACGCCCGCCAGCGCGACAAAGGCGTTATGCAGACCGTGCCAGGGCGACGTTACCCAACCCGCCATGACGCCGGCAAGGATGATCACAAGCCATCGCTCCTGTCGGCTAAGCGGTCCCATGCGGCGCAATTCTTCCATGGCATGCCGCTGGGCGGCGCGGGTGTCGCGGACTTCCGGTGGACACCAGCGATAAATCAGGAACGGAACAATCACGAGTGTCAGGAGTCCCGGAACTGACGCCGCCAGCGCCCACTGAATCCAGGTGAGTTCGACATGTCCGATCTTGTGCGCGAACTCCACGATGAGCGGATTAGCGGCCATACCTGTTAGAAACATGGCCGACGCCGTGTAGGTGGCATGAAAGCCGACCAACATCAGGAAGGAGCCGATGCGCCCCGCTGTTGGGCCGGGCTCGGATTCGAAAACCTGGGCGAGGCTGCGTGCAATCGGATAGATGATGCCGCCTCCCCGCGCCGTGTCGGACGGCACGAACGGCGCCAGGGCGACGTCCGAAGCGGCGACCGAATAACCGAGCGTCAGCGCACTATGTCCGAATTGGCGGACGAACCAATACGCGATGCGCATGCCGAAACCGGTCCCGGTGACGGCCTTTGCGAAAAGAAAAGCCGTGAAGATGAGCCACACTGTGGCGTTGCTGAAGCCCGAGAGGACTCGCGGACCCGGCAGCGTGCCGGTGAGCACAAGCGTCGTCATGGCCAGGACGACGCTGACTCCCATAGGCACCGGTTGAGCCACCAATGAAATGATCGTGGCGACGAAGACCGCGAGCAGATGGCGCTGCTGAACGTTGAGTGCTGGTACGGGCAGGAAATAAAGCAGCAGGGCTGGGATCAGAACGATGGCCCAGCGCGCACGGGTCGATATCAAAGGGGATCTCCCATGGGTCAGTTCAGACCACTTTCACTATCATCAGCGTCATATCGTCATGCTGCGGCGCTCCGCCCGCAAAGTCATCCGCATCGTGCATCACCACATCCAGCATCTCGGTGGCGCAACGGCCTGAACACGCCCGCACCGATTGCATCAGCCGCTCTTCGTCCCACTCCTCATCGGCTGCGTTCATCGCCTCGCTGATTCCGTCCGTGAACAGCACCAGCACGTCGCCACGCTGCAGGTGCACCCACGCCTGGCTATATTTCGCGGGCCGGAATAAACCGACAACCGGTCCGCCCTCTTCCAATCGCAGCACCTGCTCGCCGCGGAAGACCATCGGCGGATTGTGGCCGGCATTCACGTAATCGAGCCGGTGGGTGGTGGGATGATATTGCGCATAAAAGAACGTCGCATAGCGATTCGACGGCGTGGCGTTGAAGATGAGCCGGTTCATGTTCGACATCAGTGCCGCGAGATCGGTCGGGCCGGCAATGGTCTGGCTGCGCAATGACGCCTGCAGGCTGGCCATGAGTAGCGCCGCCGGCACGCCCTTCCCCGATACGTCGCCGATCGCAATCCCGAGCGCTCCGTCGGACAATTCCAGCCAGTCGTAATAATCGCCGCCCACACCGAGCGCCGGACGGCATCGCCCGGCGTAATCGAGCCCATTCACCGGCGGGCAACTCTGCGGAAACAGCCGCTCCTGCACCTCGCGTGCGATTTCCAGTTCGCGATTCAGCCGCTCGCGCTGCGCCACTTCAGACGCGATGGCCTCGGTGAGGCGGCTGTTCTCCAGGGCCAGCCCGGTCTGCGTCGCCACGGATTCGAGAACTCGCACGTCGGACGCGGCATACGGCTCCTCGGATTGCTTGGGCCCCAGGACAATTACACCCGCGAGTTTGTCTTTATAAGCGAGCGGCAGCAGTAACTGGGCGTCAAGATCCTGGAGTTGCTTGCGTTTCTCGCCGGTCATGCCCTCCGCCGTAAAGATCCAGGAATCGGCATCGTCGAAATAGACATGCTGCGGGCCGCCATGTTGTTTGAGCCGCGCCACAACGGGGCCATTTTCGGCCAGTGTCGTGGACGGCGGTGTATCGTACCCAATTGCGTATTCCGGCCGGTATTCGGTCCCACCCTTAACCAGAATCGCGACCCGCAAAACATGAAGCGAATCGCTGATCTTACGGGCAACCGTCTCCAACAGCGGTAACGTCTCCACGATGGTCCGAACACTCTCGCTCAGTTCGTTCAGGATCAATTCAGCTTTGTAGGCTTCACGGAAGAAACGCCGGTCCGTCCAGTTGCGCACCCTCGTTGCGCCCCGATCCAAATAGACAATCGCGAGGGTTCCCCAGCCAATAACGCTCAGCCGCTGCGGCCGGTTCTTGTGAGGATCGGAAGCAAACGAAACAGTCACACCGAGCACCACGAGCGTCAGTATTGCCTGCATCACACGAAGGCCGCGCTGAGCAAGGGCGTACTGGAGTCCCTGCCGAATCACGACCCGTACGTCAAGGGCACGATGCACCACGATCACGTACGCTAGCGTAAGCGGAAAAACCGCTACCAACGCCAGGCACGGAACGACGATATTCTCCGAAGGCGCTCGGTGCAGGAAGACGGTCCACAGAATGATGAGAAACAGGGGCGTGAGCGCGACGCTGGCGCCATAAATCAGCAGCAGCAGGCGGCGGCGCGCGTCGGAGTTGACCGTTCGCATCACCTGGGTCCAGAGACAGAAGAAGAATCCCGTGACGGCGGCCATGCTCAAAATGAACGTCAGCAGGTTGACGACGTTCATCAAGCCCTGGATCGCGGCCGCGGCGTGATAGTTCTCCGAATTCCCGATCTCGAAGAACGCGCTGACAACGGCTCCCAGCAGCAGGGGACCGATGAACACCCATTTGATCCAGGGAAAACGCCGGTCGAGCGGAAGCCGTTCAGGGAAGTAGACCCCGAAGAGCAGCAGGCATGTGGACCAGACGTTCGCGGCCAGCGTGTGATAGAAAAGTCCTGCCTGTCGGACACCCGGACCCCAATCGCGTACGGTGGATACCAGCACCCAACCGCCTCCGAACTGGGAAAAGCCAACCATCAGGACGAACAGCAGCCAAGCCAGCGGGTCGCGAGGCCGTATGCCCGCCACCACGAATCCCAGCAGCAGGCTGAACAGCGGCATTCCGACATAGATGATGAGAACCAGGCCGAATCCCAACGCTGATAGCGCGCCGGAGCTCTCCAGCCTGAGTTGGACCTGTCTTTCGTCTGGCGAGCCCGCGTCACGCACAGTGAGCGACAAGGTATCGCCGGCGTGCTTGTGACGGATAATCTGGTCGAGCACGGTTGCGCCGGTGTAAGGATGCCCGTCCACAGCGATGAGTTCGTTTCCGTCGCGGAGTTCCCCGCGGGGCGCGACGCCTTGAATCCGGTTCGACCCCCCGGCGACGAAAAACGGCGGCTGCACGCGGTCCGCCCCACGCATAAACCAGCGAACAATGTCGATAGAGAATGCGATCTGGTAGGCGGCGACGAACGCAAAAAGAACGGCGATCAGCTTCCAGTAGCGCCGGCGGTCGTTCGAATGGCGTGTCATTCAGCTCCCCGTTTCTCCCGAACCTGACAAAGATCTGACACATTCGGGGCACAAGCCAGATACCTAGTGTGTACAATCAGGATGTCATGACGCCACTGCATGAGTGGCTCAAGCCGCCGAGGACGCTGCTCCTCATCCTGTACCTCCTGGCGCTGGTCTTCATTTCCGCATTGGGTGCCTTCGGATGGAAGCTGCTCGAACAGGAGCGGATTGTAGAGGTGCAGCGGACGCAGGAACGACTCGAACAGGCCGCTGACCGCATCGCCGCGACCGTCCGAGGCTCGCTCGCCGAGGCCGGCGAACGACTGGGCGCCTGGGAATCCGGTCCGCTGACCGGGCTCGCACCCGAGCAGGGTTTTCTGCTTCTGCTCACTGAAAAAGGCGTCTCCGCCACTCCCGCTGACCAATTGCTGTTCTCTCCCGTTGCATCCTCCGAGCCGGAAACGGCTCCGCCAGTCTTCGCTGAAGGAGAGATGTTCGAGTTTGCCCAGAATCAGCCGGAGGAGGCGTTGCGCACATATGAGCGGCTCGTCAATTCCACGGGCCCCGCGATTCGCGCCGGCGCCTGGCTGCGTATTGCCCGTATCCTGAGGAACACGAACCGTCTGGATGAGAGCCGCCGGGCCTACGAAAAGCTGGCCGCTATTCCAGGCGTGAACATCGCGGGTGCACCGGCAGAGCTCATCGCACTGCATGCCCTCTGCGAGTTGTCGTCACGCTCTGCTGACGCCGACGCGCTCCGTTCCGGGCTGCTGAAAGGCCAATGGTTCGTGAGCCATGGACAGTTCGCCTTCTATTGGTCCGAGGCCAATCGTCTTTCCGGGAAGAAGGAACTGCCGCCCGCCGCCGCGCTGGCACGGGCCGAAATTGCGTCGCGGGTGTGGGCTGAACGAGAGACGCATCCTTCGGCTCGCGGCCAGGAAACGGTCTGGATCGGCGGCGAACCTTTCTTTCTACTGTGGCGCGGCGCGGCAGAGCATCGCGCCGTATTCGTGACGAAGCCGCAGTTCTTCCTCAAAGAGACGCCGGCAGCATTTGCCGTGGTGGACGCCGAAGGGCGAGTCGTAGCAGGACAACGTACGGGCGGAGCACGTGCCGCGGTCCGGACTGCCGCCGAAACACAGCTTCCCTGGACGCTTTACGTTTCAGCCGACCCGCAACCGGGCGCAGGCTTCAACGACCAGCGGCGGTTTCTGCTGTTGTCGATGACCGTAATGGTCCTGTTCCTGATGAGCGGCACGTATTTCATCGCCCGCGCCATACGACGCGAGAGCGAAACACTCCGCATGCAATCCGACTTTGTCTCGGCGGTGTCACATGAGTTTCGGTCGCCGCTCACGTCGCTGCGGCAGTTGTCCGAGATCCTGGCGCAGGGTCGCGTTCCGTCGGAAGAACGCCGCCAGGTCTACTACGACACGCTCGTGAAGGAGACCACGCGGCTGCAGCGGTTAATCGAGGCGCTGCTGAACTTTGGCCGTATGGAGGCCGGCGGGCGCCAGTTCCGGTTTGAAGAGTTGGATGCCGCTCTGCTCGTGCAGCGGGTAGTGAACGACTTTGAGGCACAAATCGCCGGTCAGGGCCGCCATATCGAACTGGCCGGGTCCGAAGCGCGGTGCCTGGTGGACGGCGATCCGGATGCAATTTCGGTTGCCCTCCGCAACCTGCTCGACAACGCGGTGAAATACTCGCCGGAGTGCCCGACCGTGTGGGTCGAATGGGGCGTACGCAATGAGTTCCTCGCCATCGAGGTGCGCGACAAGGGTCCTGGCATTCCCGATTCCGAGAAGAAAGCAATCTTCCGGAAATTCGTCCGCGGCACGGCCGCCAAAGCCACGAATGCAAAAGGTTCAGGAGTCGGGCTGGCGATGGTTCGCCACATTGCGGCCGCGCACGGCGGCGCGATTACTGTGGCGAGCAGACCCGGCGAGGGTAGCGCCTTCACGATGCTGCTGCCTTTGGTGGGGCGGGCATGACGCGGATTCTGGTGGTTGAAGACGAACCGGCGATCGCCCTGGGGCTTGAGGACGACCTCAAGATGGAGGGCTACCAGGTCGAGGTGGTCACGGACGGAAATACCGCCTCGCGCCGCGCGCGTGAGGGCGTATTTGACCTGATCCTGCTCGATGTCATGCTGCCGGGCAAAGATGGTTTCGAGGTTTGCCGCGAACTGCGGCGCCACGGTTTGCGCACTCCAATTCTCATGCTGACCGCCAAGGCTCAGGAAGCCGAGAAGGTGATGGGCCTGGAATTGGGAGCCGACGACTACGTTACCAAACCGTTCGGCACGCGCGAGCTCCGCGCCCGCATCAAAGCCCTGCTGCGCCGCGGCGCCTCCGAACAGCCGGCCGAGTGCTATCGTTTCGGCGACGTGGAAGTGGACTTCGAGCGCGGCGAATTGCGCCGCAATGGGCAGCCCGTCGAACTGACGCCCATTGAGTTCAAGTTGCTCGCGTTGTTCATTCGCTCGCGCGGGCGGGTGTTGAGCCGCGATCGCCTGTTGGATGGCGCATGGTCCGCGGACACGTTCGCCTCCGATCGAGTGGTGGACAATCACATTGCCAACCTTCGGAAGAAGATCGAGCCGGATCCGGCGAATCCGCAGTATCTGCGCAACCTGCGAGGTTTGGGGTACCGGTTCGATGGCTGAATCCTTACGCAAACCTGACTGTTTCCGGATCGCCGCCCGACTCTCGTGTTCTATTCTGTTCGCGATGAGTGTTCTCTTGGCGGCCGACGTCGAGATGCAGTTGGAAGCCGCCATTCATCGCGAGATTGTCCTGGGCGACCTCCGGGGAGCGATGGACGGCTACAGAGCCGTCTTGAACGAGCCGCAAAAGCCCAGGCCGGTTGCTGCTCGCGCGTTGTTTCAGACTGGACAGTGTCTCGACAAGTTGGGCCGCCATACGGAGGCGCGTGACACCTACGCCCGGGTTGTCAAGCAATATGCAGATCAGCCCGAGATTGCAGGCCAGGCGCGCACCCGAATGGCGGCGCTGGAGAATTCCGTTCCGGGGCCGCTGAACCTGAAGTTCGCGGACGGCATTCCAGGCAAACTGCCGGCCGCCTGGTTTGCTTCCGCCCTTCCGCCGGACGCCGATCGCATGGGCCAACTCCGGCGCAGCGGCTGTTTGAACGGGGGGAGTTGTGCGGTCGTACAGGTTCCGGAGAACGCGCCATCGCCGTGGGGAAACCTCATGCAGAGTTTCGTTGCCACGGCGTACCGTGGAAAGACGGTGCGACTGACCGCATGGCTGAAGCTCGAAGCCAACGGGCCGGACGATCGCGGGCAGATGTGGCTTGGCGTTGACCGGTCGAATGACCGCCGGGGCTTTTACGACAACATGAACGATCGTCCTGTGCGCTCCCCGGACTGGACCAAATGTGAGATTCGCGCTCGTATCGACGAGGATGCGAAGTTTATCAAGTTCGGCGTGATGGTGCTCGGGCGAGGACGGGTCTGGGTAGACGGCGTCTCGTTCGACGTGATTCCGCGTTAATCGTCTACACCTACTGAGCATCGGAGGAAACGTGTCTAGATTTGCGCCATTGGTGTGTCTCGTTGCGCTGGCATTGCTCAACGCCCAGAACGGAAAGAAGTACAAGGACGACGCCGAGTTCCAGCTTCACGATCAGGCCACGAAGGATTTCGCGGCGGGCAATTTCGCGAAGACGATCGCGGACCTGGATGCCTGGAAAGAGAAATATCCGGAGTCGGAATTCAACGACGACCGCCAGTTGCTGTACGTACAGGCATATTCGAAAGCCAACCAGCCGGCGAAGGCGATTGATGCAGCCGCCCCGCTGTTTGCGAGCGGCAGCAAGGTTCTCGCCGGGCCGCCGGAGGATGCGATCCGCCTGCTGTACACGGTTTCAGCGTCGATTCCGGCCATTGCCGACCCTACCGGCGATCAGATGGAGGCCGCGGACAAGGCCGCCACAGCGCTGTTGACCTATGACAGGTCGCCTGCGGGCGTTACGCCTGAGGCATGGACGCAACTTCGCGGACAATTGCAGGCAGCCGCAAACGGCGCGCTTCTTTATATCGCCCTGACGCCGATTGGGAAGGCGATGAAGACGAACAACTGCGCCGATGCGGAAGCCGCCTCTCTAAAAGCCGTCGAGAAGTTCCCCGAGAGCGCACAAGCGGCCTGGTACCTGGGTTCGGCGGCGCTGTGCCAGATCAAGACGCATCCTGAGAAAGCCTCGCTGACGCTGTACGAGTTTGCTCGGGCGGCTGTGCTCGATCCGGCGAAAGGCATGGTCGATCCGAAATGGCAGAAGATGACCGTTGAGCCAAGCCTCCAAAAGCTCTACACGCAATATCACGGAGCCGATGCGGACGGACTGAAGCAGCTTAAAGAAACAGCGCTGAAGTCGCCAACGCCGCCGGACGGTTTCAAGATCAAATCCGCCGCCGAGATCGCGCAGGATAAAGATGTCGAGTTCGCGAGCAAGAACCCCGAGCTTGCACTTTGGAACAGGGTTAAGACGGCGCTTGCGGATTCCAGCGGCGAACAGTATTTCGCCTCGGATCTGCGCGGCGTGGAGTTGCCGCAGTTATATGGCGTGCTGGTGGAAGCGAAGCCAGCCTGCCGTCCCCGGCTCTTGCTGGTCGCGCCGCGAGCGGCGGACGGTCCTAAGGATGCGCCCGCCGAGATTACGCTGAAACTTGATAAGCCGCTCCCCGGAAAACCCGAGGCCGGGAGTGCCTTCCATTGGCAAGGTCAGGCGGCCGAGTTCACCAGGGAGCCCTTCATGCTCACGATGGACACCGACACCGCAAAAATCCCTGACCTGCACACGATGCCGTGTGCAACGGTTCAGCGGCCGAAGCGAGCCAGGTAATTCCGCCCCGGTTTCCAGCTGGGTCCAAATCCTCGCAGAGGCTGTGCAATACGATTTCTAACCGGGCAGCCGGTTTCGCGTGGCGTTTGACACGAGGCCGTCTGCGCCATCTCGGCAATCGGGTCCAGAGGCGAATATCGGCGCATCAGCGAGCGAACCGCGACAGATAACCCAGCGTCTGGCGAGCCGTCTCCTCCCAAGTGTAATTGGCGGCTCGCGCTCGGGCGGGCTCTCCCGACCCTGGATTCGTCAGAACCATCTCAATGGCCGATTTCATCGCGTTATCATCGTTCGGCGCAAAATAGACCGCGTACGGGCCTGCGACTTCGCGCAGCGGCGGGATATTGGAACAGGCCACCGGCACTCCCGCCGCCATCGCCTCCAACACCGGCATGCCGAAACCCTCGAACGTTGACGGATAGATGAAAGCTCGGGCGCAGCGGTATAGCTCGTAGAGCTCCTGCCGCGGAATCCACCCGGTAAAGCGAACGCGTGGACCGGCAGCGCGCTCGAGTTTCTCCGCCGCGAATCCACGCAGCCCGGTAAGCACAAGCTGCGGTGCGTCGGGCATGCTGCCGTGAACCCGAATGAGCCGTTCGAGATTCTTGTGAGGGTGCAGCGTGGAGACGCAGAGCAGGTAGTCGCCGGGTTCGCGCCGCTCTGCGATCTCGAAGAATGCCGGCTCCACACCGTGATGGATCACCGTGGAATCGACGCCATAGAATCGCTTGAGATCGGCGCGCGTGGCTTCCGAAACCGATATCAGACCCTGCGATCGCCTGGCCGCTGACCAAAGCAGCAGGCGCCAGAATGGAAGATCGAACCAGCGAAAGTTCTCCGGGTGTACTTTGTGCTGAAGATCGTGAAATACGGTGACATTCGGGCAATGGACGAGCAGCGGTGCTGTAAAGCCAGGATTGAACAAAACATCGATTCCGCGGCGTTTCACCGCGAGCGGCAGGCGCGTCTGTTCCCAGAGGATCCGCGCCGGCCGAAACGTGGCCGGAAACGGCTGCGGCGCCCACTCGAAGTTAGACTGCTGCGGGACAAGATCGCCTCCCGTTTCACGATTCGTGAATATGACATATTCGCTCTCGCGATCGATCGACGCGAGGGCCGCGAGCAGATTGCGAAGGTAGATTTCCGTGCCGCCCACGCCACCCGGGATGAGGTACAGCGCGTTGACACCGATGCGCATCAGTGCTGGATGCGGCTCAAGGCATCACGGGCGAATTGCAGGTGCGGGTCGAGCTCCAGCGCGTGGTTGTAGTCCTGAACTGCGCGCGCTGTGTCACCCTGAACCAGGTCGAGGTTGCCGCGGTAGTAGTAGCTGAGGGCGAAATTGGGATCGATCTTGAGCGATTGCTCTGTGGCCGCGGCGGCTGCGGAGTAGTTCTGCATTTCCGCGTAAACCTTGGTCATCTGCGAGTACACGTGAGCCGTGGGATTCAGCGCCGCGGCCTCCTTCATTTTCTCGAGCGCCTGGTTGCGGTCGCCCATTTCGTCCAGCGCCAGTCCCCAATTGATGAGCAAACCGTCATCGGGTTTTCCCAGGGGCGCGGTGCGGGCATATTCGCTCGCGGCCTCGCTGAAACGACTCTCCTCATAGTAGGCTTGCGCCAATTGGAAGCCTGGCCGCGACTTCTTCGGTGACTTCTCGACGGTATCTTTCCAGATCGCGACCGAATCGGCGTAAAGCTGGTTTCGCTGCCAGGTAAGGAAGCCTTCTACAAAAAGAATCCCGGCCAGGGAACCGATCACGACGTTACGCGATGCTTTCCAGCGCCGGACGAATTCCGCAACGATAAGCAGCGCCCCGATAAACGGCAGGTACATGCGGCGCTCGGCCATCAGGTCGGCAATCGGAACGAAGGACGAGGTGGGCGCCAGGAGAAGCAGGAATGTGAAGAATCCGAACGATGCCAGCGGATAGCGCCGGCGCCAGATCCAGGCCGCAACTGCGCATGCCACCAGCGCGAGAAGACCCACGATGGCGCCATGCTCCACAACACTGTGCGAAACAGGAAAGTCCGGATCGAGGTTCTGGCCAAACGGCAGAACAAAGAGGCGGACGTACACCCAGATCGCGCGGCATTGGCTGAAGAAATACTCGTACCAGGGCATGACCCCGAAGCCGGCCGTCTTGGCTGCACTCAGGATCCTAAAGATGAACCAGCCGCCCAGTGCGGCCGCCGCCAGAAACGGGATGTATAGCCGCCAATTGTTCCGGATGCCTTGAATCGAGAAGGCTGGATTCCAATAGAAGTCGGTCAGCAACAGCAGGGCAATGAGGACGGCCGTGTGCTCCTTGCTCAGCACCGCCGCACCAAAGAGCACCAGTACCGCGGCCGCGGCCAACCACGATATCGCCGTGGGCTTGCGATAGAGAAAGACGGTATATGCCGTCAGCAGGAAGAACACGCTGAGCGTCTCCGAACGGCTCGCGATGTAGCTGACGGATTCGGTTTGCAGGGGGTGGCACCAGAACAGGCCCGCGCAGAACACCGCGGTCATCTCGCGCGGCCATTTTGCGGTTCCGGCCCAGTCCAGGAGCTTGCGCAGAATGAAGTAAATCCACAGTCCGTTCAGCAGATGGAGAATGACGTTAACGAAGTGATATGGATACGTGTTCTGGTCGCCTGCCGCATAGTTGAGCCAGTAGGTGAACTCCAGAAGCGGGCGAGGGCCCCGCAGCCATTGACTCAGCGGAGCCCCAATGAAGGATCCCAGTGTGTATGGCTGATAGCGATCGTCCATCAGGAACGGCCCATGCAGCGCCGGCCCGTAGATCGTCAGCAGCACGAAGAACGCGAGAGTTAAGCCTACGCCGTAATGCCACAGCCTCGCTTCCTGGGCTGGTTTCAGGGTTGCGGTCGCCGTCACGGCGGTCGCGTGCCCGCGTGCTTTCTGCCTGGTACTACTCATTTGGATTCGTATGGGATTTGGTTTCGGAGGCTTTCTGGTTGAGCTGGAACTCCACGATCGCAAGACGCTGCGCCAACGCGATGTTGGCGTCCTTCAGGTTCGAGATGATCACGGAGAAGCGGTAGAACACGATCAGGAACACACAAAGAGTCAGAAGGATCAACGCCAGTGCTGTGGATTCCATTCCCGTAAAATGCGCGATGCTTCTTAACAAGCCCGGAAATCGGGAGAACAGCAGCAGGAAGAATCCGGCCGCAAGCCAGCTCACCGAATATTCCACGCGGATATGAGCGCGGCGGACAGAGAACAGCACCAGCACAATCAGGCCGGCGCTGAACACCGTCATGACATTGAGCAGCCGCATCAGTCCTTCTTTCGCCGGCCTTCAAACTTCAGCACGTTCACAAATACCCCGAGCAGCACGTGGATGATGTAGTACAGCGATTTGATCGCCGTAATGGAGCTGCGCCCTGCCTGGCGTGGCCGCATGTTGCAGGGGATCTCCTGAAACTGAAATCGCTTGCGCTGTAGCACTACCAGCGTCTCTATTTCAGGATATTCGAGCGGAAAGCTGCGTGTGAAAACGCCCAGGGCCTGCCGGTTCACCCCGACGAAGCCGGAGGTGGGGTCGCGGACCGGTTTGCCGAGAATCGGGCGGAGAACCAGCCGGAACACGTGAATGCCGATGGCGCGTACGACGCTGGAGTGCGCGCCGTTATTCTGGTAGAACCGCGATCCGATCACCATGTGGCAGCCGGTTGTGCGGAGCGTCTCGAGAATGCGGGGAATATCGCGCGGGTCGTGCTGACCGTCGCCGTCGATGCGAATGACGTAGTCGTATCCGAGCTCGTAGGCCAGCTTGTAGCCGGCCTGAACACAGCCGCCCAGGCCGAGATGATGCGGCAGCGGGAGGACGTCAGCTCCGGCGGCCGCTGCGTATGCCTTGGTGCCGTCCGAGGAGCAGTCGTCAATCACCAGAACGGGAACGTCGGAAAGCACCTCGCGGACCTCCTGGATCACATTCATGATCGCGCCCTGTTCGTTGTAGGCGGGAATGATGACGAGGAACTCGTCAGGTCCGGAAACGCGCCTCACAGCGATGCCACTCGGCGGGGGCTGATGTAAAACTGGCGCACCATACTCCGGAACTGCTTCGGCGTCAGCCGGCGCCGGATCTCCTTGCGCTTCCGGCGCAGGCTCGACCAGTTTCGGAACAGCTCCATATGGGCCCGCATGACAACCGAAAGGCTACTCCCGCCGTTCTTTTTGAACTCGGCGGCGGCGCCTTGTCCCCGCATGCCGTACACGAAGTGCCAGAAGTAACGGACCAGCGACCAGAATGGCAACGCCAATAGCAGCGAACGGGGGAAGTTCTTGAACGCTACAAACAGGCGGTTGCGTTCCACGTAGAACGCTTTCAGGTCTGACGCACGTCCGGCGGAGTGCGAGTAGCGGTGCTCGACGACGGCTCCCGGCACATAGGTGCATTCCCAGGCGCCCCAGCGGGCCCGCAGTCCCAGGTCGGTGTCCTCGCAGTACAGGAAGAAATCCTCATCGAACAGGCCTGTTTCGTCGAGCATGTCACGTTTGTAAATCGCGGCGCATCCGCTCGGCATGAGCACTTCCTGGCGTCGCGAGAATCGCTCGGGCGACTCCAGGTGTCCCCGTTGCTTGCTGCTTCCGTCGGCGCAAAGCAGCATACCGGCGGAATCGAGCCGTCCGTCGCTCGCCATCCGAATTTGCGAGGCCGCCATTCCGACTTCATAGCGCGCGGTGATTTCCTTAACCAGCCCCTGGAGCCATTCCGGCTGGGCTACAGTGTCGTCGTTCAGAGTTGCGACCAGGGGCGAATCACAAGCCCGGATTCCCTGGTTAATCGCGGCGCCAAAGCCGACGTTCTTTTCGTTCCGGATGACTTTGACGCCTTCGCGCTCGGTAACCTTGGAGTTTCCGCTGTTATCTACAACAATCACCTGGAAATCTCGATAGGACTGCCGCGCCAGGGACTCCAGGCACTCAGCGAGTGCGGAGTCGGCGGAAAGCGTCGGCACAACTACGGTTACGGTGGGGTCCGGCAAAAGATATTTTAACGCTTAGCAGTTCGTAGCAGAAGTCTTGCGAGGCCAAAGTGGACAGGCATTTAGCCGGTCCGGTTTCTGCCATTGGCGCTCAACGAAATTTAACGGCCTTGGCGAGGACTTGTGGAGTAGCGGTCGCGTCTCCCGTTCTTGGCATTCCGGGGTGGATGCACTTGGCGGGGCAGCCTTCGGCGGCTTTCACCAGCTCGGCGTAGGTTCCCGCGGAGGCGTCCGCGATATAAGCCTGTTTATTGGCGTCGTATGCGAATACGCGTGGGCTGATTTTGAAGCAGTCGTTGCAGCTTGTGCAAAGAAACGAGTCAATGTACGGGTCCTCGCTCACTGCAGCACTCATTTCATCCGTTGTATCGGGCGGCGGGGCGGCAGCGGAGGGGGCCGGCTCAGCAGCAACGACCGGGGCCGTGCCGCTCAGCATCGCGATCATCCGATGAATGGCTTCCGTCGCGCCTTGCCGGCGGGAATCCACATCGGCCCGGAGTTCCGGCGGTGGCGGCGCAATGTTCGCGGCCGCCTTCGGCGCGACTTCTTCGAAGATCTTCCAGGCGCGCCGGCGATCCCGGCACAGGTTGACAAGCTCCCGGCTGATTACGCCCCATTGCTGATTCGCAAGCTCGATATATGGCACTGCGAGCGGTGGATTGCTGCCGTACGCTTCCAGGTATTTGCCGAGCTCCATCAGGTCGGCATCCCAGCCATTGGCGGGTACAACCCGGAAGTGCTCCAGAAACCTCCCCGATACGGCGGCTGCATGTGCGGCGGTCAGTTCGGGATCCTGTTGGGAAGTGACCAGTTGGAATCGCTCGGCCGTGCTCTCACCGCGATCCGGGTCATAGCGGAAGAGCGGAAATGCACCCGAGAGATACAGAAGCTGCGTTTCGAGGCCCTCGGTGTTCGAGACGATCGCGACGGCCGGCCTCAGGCTGCGGGTCATTTCCGCCAACCCGGAGGTCAAGTGCTCCGGATTTGCCGGCGACGACTGCAGCACGAAGGCTTCGCGGTAAGCCATCGCAAGAAAGCCGAAGTCCGGCTGATAACCGCTGAGATTGTCAGAATAGAGGCCCTGGGAAGTGATCAGAATGTGAACCGGACGGCCCGAACGAAGGAGCCGGCCAAAGGAGGTCAATGACAACTCTGCGAGGCGTTCGGCGGTTTCGACAACGACCACCGGGCGAAGCGCCAGGAGTTCCTCGAGCGTTGAGGACTGCCAGTCGAACCTCAGAAACATCTCATCGTGGACGTCCGGATCGAATGCCGACTCCGCTTCCAGGCGCGCGATGCGCAGGGCGCGCAGTACCGCGGTGAACTTTTCCAACTGCTGATCGCAGAATTCGAGGGCTTCGATGAAACAGTCCTTGCCGTTGGCGCGAAACAGCCAGTAGACGGGGGCAGCGGCATCGTCGCGAAGAGCGTCGCCCAGTGTTTCGATGGCCGCTTCGATTCTCGAGCGACGGTCAGGATCGAGCCGCTGATAAGGCGTCGGGGGCTCGCGGAGAGCGTCCGCCAGAGCTGTCGTGTTGAAGAAGGCAGTCGCCCGCGCACCAAGAGCGGACGAGAGGCTGGAAGTTGTTGGTTTCTGATGGTGCTCGTCGAGGACCAGCAACTCGGCGAGGCGCTGCCGGGCGAGCTTTATGCCGGCGATAAAAGCCTTGCGCGCTTCACCGCGCGACGCACTGACAGCGGCGTCGTAGAAGTCGAGCAGCGGGCGCTGCACGGGCACCGAAGGCAATCGATCCGCTACGAGGGGTCGCAAGGGCGCCGACGGGATGTAATCCTCAAGACCTCGGCCCGAGATGTGGAACGTTCGAAGATGCTCGCGGGTCAGAGCCGTGCTTGTCGGAACTGCGGTAGAAGCCATGGCGTTCTCCTAGACCATGAACCTGTCCAAGGCCCTGTCGATGGCGGCGAGTTTGTCGGTTTCCGGCATGCCGAGACCACGCACGGTGGCTTCGTCATATCGCCAGGCGCTCGGGTTCTTGTACAACACGCCGATGGGATAAACGTCGTCGCGGTCGGCCAGGTCACGCGCTTCGGACAGATTTGAAGGATTGTGCGCCATGCGGTTTGGGAACATGCGCTTGATGGGATCGTCCAGGCTGACCCCTTCCGCGTGATCGAGCAGCAGGACCTGGCTCATATCCTGTTGCACCGGCGCGAAAACGTGCGACGTGAAATGAGGGCAGCGCTGCAGAATACGGACGAAGGAGGCTCCTTTGTGCTCGAATGCGGCGCGAATCGTGGCGTAAAGATGCGGCGGGTTGAAATCGACAGTTTGAGCCACGAAAGAGCGGTTCGCGATACCGAGGACCACGGACAGCGGGTTCAGCGGCGCAAAGAAGGACCCGCGCGGATGCGTATTAGAGCGTTCGCCAGACCGCGTCGTGGGCGAGGTCTGGTTCTTGGTTAAGCCGTAAATATTATTGTCCAGCAGTAGGATCGTGAGATCCATGTTGTAGCGGATGGCATGAATCCAGTGAGCTGTGCCGATGGCACAGCAGTCTCCATCGCCAGTCACGACAAACATGTGCAGATCGGGGCGGCGGGCGCGAATACCGCAGGCGACCGGAAGCGCGCGGCCGTGCAGCCCGTGGAATCCATACGTCTTCATGTAGTGCGGGAAGCGGCTGGAACACCCGATTCCGGAAACCACCATGGTCTTTTCAGGCGGTAGCTGCTTGTCTCGCGCGAGGCGTTGGACGGCATTGAGGACGGCGTGATCGCCGCATCCCGGACACCAGCGCGATTCCGCGCCCATGTAATCTTCCAGCCGGCATTCGGGACGCTGCGGTTCGATATCCCATTCCTTTTTTAGCCCGTACATTTATGCCTCCTTCTGCCCCAGAGCCTGGCGTAAAGCCTGCTCGATGACGCCCGGACGAAGCGGGCTGCCGGGCACTCGCGACCAGCAATCGACATCCACGAGCGTCTGGGCGCGAAGGATCTGCGCCAGTTGCGCACCGCGGCGTCCTTCTTCGCTCGCATAGGGCGTATCGCGCCCGTCGGAGTAGTTGATCTCGATCGTCATGACTTTGCGGAAGCCTGAGAAGATTTCCTTCAATCCCGGTTCGAGTGGCGAGAGGAAACGCAGGTGAAGGGACGAGACGCGCGCTCCCCCGGCACGCAGACGATCGACTGCTTCTTCGATTGCGCCGAGGGTCGAGCCCCATCCGACCACTAAAAGATCGCCTTCCGGGTCGCCATGAATTGCCGGCGGTTTGAGAGCGCTACGGAGTACCGCGAGTTTGCGGCTCCGCATATCCATCGCTCGCTGATTGATGTCCGATTCGTAGGCGACGTGGCTCTCTTCATCGTGAGCGAGGCCGGTGAGCACGTATTCGCCGCCGCGCTGGCCCGGCCGTGGGCGCTGCGAGAGACCGGTCTTCGGGTCCCAGGCGAAAGGCGGCACTTTGGGGTCCCAATCCGACTGATCGACCGGCGGCGCAAGCCAGGCGGAACTGAGTTGCGGCCGCGCGAAAGGCTGCTGGCCGGTGGCCAGGTTCGCATCCGAGAGAACGAGCACCGGGCCGCGGAAGTCCTCCGCCAGTTTGCGCGCGGTGATCATGAAGTGGAAGCACTCTTCGATGGTGGCCGGGGCGATGATGATCTTCGGGCTGTCGCCGGGCGCGCCGTAAAGCGCTGCCAGCAAATCGCCCTGCTCTATCTTAGTGGGGAGTCCGGTGGATGGCCCGCCGCGCTGCACCACGACAACAACCAAGGGGATCTCGGTGGCGACAGCAAACCCGAGGAACTCGGTTTTGAGAGCGAAACCCGGACCGGACGTAATCGTGACGGCAGTTTTACCGGCGTAGGAGCAGCCGATGGCAAAGCCGATCGCCGCGATCTCGTCTTCCGCCTGGTGTACGAATCCGCCGACATCTTCGAATGCGGAAGCGAGGAAATGAGAAGCCGACGTCGCGGGGGTGATCGGGTACATGGCGCAGACTTCGATCCCGGCGGCCAAAATGCCCAGCCCGATCGCCTGGTTGCCGTTCATGACAACGAGACGCTCGTTGGTTTTGCAACTTTCTACTCGAAAACGCTCTGCGACGTTGTCGAGCGCCCAGGAATAGCCGTCGCCGAAGAGGCCCAGGTTCTTGGCGATCACGGCGTCACCCTTTTTGGTAAAACGCCTGGTGATTTCGTTGCGGACGGGGGCGGCGTCGAGGTCGTAGATCGCGCAGAGCATGCCGAGAACCCACATGTTTTTGCCCTTGCGTGGGTCGTCCACGTGTTTTCGGCACTCTTCCTCGATGGGAACTTCGATCACCGTATAGCCGCGACCGTGGAAATCGGAGAGGGCGGCGGCGTAGTCGGCACGAATCGATTCACTGGGATCGGCGGCCCAGGAGCCGTCGACAAAAACGAGCGTCCCGGCGTGGAGCGCGCCTACATCGATGCGGCTGTACAACACCTGTTCGTTGAAGGCCACAACGAGGTCCGCGTGATCGCCGGCGTTCGTGACCGGTTTCGACCCCAGCCGGATGCGGTTGCCACTGGCGCCTGCGCGCGAGCGTCTTGGCGGTTCGATTTCGGCGGGGATGATTTCAACGGTCCAAATTCCATTGCCGTTCCTCGCGCAGAGGTCGGCGAACATCTGGCCGCACGTTTGGGCTCCTTCGCCGGAGTCGCTTACGATTTCGATGATGTGTTGGTCGACGATTTTTGGCGCGCGACCGCGCTGAGCGGCTTCCCGCTCAATAACGGCTGATTGCATTTATCCGCAGCCTCTCAGGAGCGGTGGTGCACGCGGTTTGCCAGCGGACGAACTACGCTAAGCGCCCATGCTTACCGGGTTTCGTAAACTACTGACGCTGTGGGGAAGAAAAGCTTTAGCTTGTCACTCAGCGCATCGCAACCGACGATTCGTCGCAGGCTGCCGGATGCCGCAAAAGCACAGGCGAAACCGCCTGTGCCACCTTTCGGATGGGTGTTTTCACCCAGTTGCCATCGATGTCTGAGAGTGCTGGCCCGCGTTTCGGACCGCGTCAGCTACCTGTTGGATGGCATCGAGCGACTGAGGGATCGCCCCCGAAAGGGAAAAGAACGGGTGGATCATTCCGCGATAACACGTGTATGTGACCGGGACGCGTGCTTCCTTGAGGCGGTTGGCATAGACTTCGCCTTCCGTGCAGAGGGGATCGCATTCCGCTGTGATGATGAGGGCGGGCGGCAGGCCGGTAAGGTCGCTGGCGAGCAGTGGCGAAGCGTCGGGGTTGAGACCATCTTCCGGAGTCTTGAGATAATGATCGCGAAACCACTCCATCTCCGGCTTCGTGAGGTTGTAGCCATCGGCAAATTCGCGATAAGAGGAAGTTTCGAACGAAGACAGGTCGGTTACGGGGTAGACCAGGGCTTGCAGGGCGATGCGCGGGCCGTTTTCATCGCGTGCCTTGCGTGATATGACGGTGCCAAGGTTGCCGCCGGCGCTATCGCCGCCCACCGAAATCCGGCCGGGATCGATTCCCAGCCGTTCGGTGTTAGCGGCTACCCATTCAGTGGCGGCGTAACAATCCACCACCGCGGCGGGAAACTTGTGCTCGGGAGCGAGGCGATAGTCCACTGCCACAACGACAGCCCCCGCGCGGTGCGCGATGGCGGTGCACACCACGTCGTGCGTATCGAGATCGCAAACCACCCAGCCGCCACCGTGAAAATAGACCATGGCAGGGCGCGGCGCCGGGGCGTCGGGCGTATAGATTCGGACGAGGATATCGCCCTCGGGTCCGGAGATGCGCAGGTTTTCGATAGATTGAACCGGTTCGGGCACTCCCGCGACGGGCGCCAATCCTTCCGCGGCGGCCCGCCTCGCTTCGTCTGGCGCCAGGCTCTCAAGCGGGGGATCGCCTTGCGCTGCAATGGCCTCGAGCAGAGTGCGAACGTTGGAATCAAGTTTCTCGCTGAGCATCAGTTGCTATTGTGGCACCCGCCCGCACCAGAATCCGGCGTCAAACGATTCGTTCAGTGGGGCGGAGACTGTTTCGAATTCGGTGGCGCGGTGGAATCGCCGGACACCTTCAGGAGAGTGTCATCGGGTTTCTGATTCAACTGTTTTGCGAGGGCCAGCTCGGCAGCCGCTTCCGTACGTTTGCCAACCTGCCGGTAAACCGAAGCAAGGCGGGAATGGGCATCCGGCTTATTTGGATCGAGCCGAATTGCTTCCTTCAGGTGCTCGATGGCCCCGTCAAATTCTTTGGCGTCCGTCATGACGATCCCAAGGTCGAGGTGCGCAATTCGAACGTTGGAGTCAATGGCCAGCGCCTTCTCGAGCGATGTGCGAGCCGCCGCGGGATCGTTATGATGACGCAACTGTATGTCACCGAGCCACGCCCATGCCTTCGCGTTGCTGGGATCAATCCTAGTCTCGGCCAGAAACTCGGGCTCTGCTTCATCGTCGTCGTGGTGGGTCCAATGGATATATCCAATTCCAAAATGTAAGTTCGGCTCGGAGGGCGCCTGTGCTACCGCGGCTCGTAATTCCGCCATGGCGTCCTCCGACCGCGACATTGCGTCATAGGCTTCGGCTGCGAGGACATGAATAGCAACCGAATTCGGATCGAGCTTTCGCAGCGCTTGGAATTGTTCCAGAGCCCGAGAAGACTGCGATGAGAATAGCAGGCTTTGGGCCAGGGTGAAGCGGAGTTGCGTGTTGTCTGGCTGCTGGGCAACGGCCATGTCGAGGTTGTCCGCTGCCTCGGCAAATTTCCGCGCACCATAATATGCCATTCCCAGCAAAATGCGGGATTGCGTGTTGTTGGGGTCGGCGGTGGTGGCGGCCTTAAAAGGATCGATGGCTGCTTCGAAGTGCCCCATCTTGAACTCGGCGAGTCCCAGATTGACCTCGATTTCCGGAATCGCCGGATCGATGGTCAGCACCTTGCGATAGCAATCCGCGGCGGCATCGTACTTGCCTTCGCGGGAGAGCGAAAGTCCGGTTTGTGCGAGCGCATTGATGTGCTCGGGCGCACTGGCGGGCATAGTCTTGCATCCATCCCCGGTATCCTGCGCCCAGGCGGCAATCGCGAGGACCGGAAGTACGCCGGTGCGTACGCAATGCCAAAATCCATGAGAGGCGATCATTTGCGATGCGCGATAACCTGGGGTTTCAACGCGTCCTTTCCCTCTTCCAAGACGTAGAACTGATCAGCCTTCACATCGTGGAAATTCTGCTTACTGCCGTTCGGCCAGGTAACTTCGACGTTCTCGATCTGCTTGCTGGAGCCGAGTCCGAAATGGGCACGCAGATCATTGTGCGACATATAACTGCCTCCGGCCGCAATTTCACGAATCTGGTCAACACCTCCAGTTTTAATCCGGATGCGCGAGCCGAGCGCGTCGCGATTGCTCCGAACGCCCACGAGTTTGAAGCTGACAAAATGATTTGAGCCTCCACTCCGGTTTCGGAGCAGCGTCGGCGGATCGTCATTGTTCCCCACCACGACGTCCTCGTGCCCGTCGTTGAAAAAATCGGCGAAAGCGGCGCCACGCCCCAGCCGTGGAGTTGAAAAGCCGTTGCCTACGGCCTGGCCAGTCACATTTTCGAACTTGCCGTTGCGCTCGTTGTGAAACAGCAAATTGATCTGCTTGTAATGGCCATGGGCGGTGGACTGCTCGACGCCCTGATAGACGTGTCCATTGGCTATGAAAAGATCCACCCAGCCGTCGTTGTCATAGTCGAAAAATCCGCCGCCGAAACTGAGGAAGTGCGCCGTGATTTCTCCGATACGCACCTGCCGGCTCACCTCCTCAAACTGACCCTCCCCGCGGTTGCGCCAGAGATGGTGAGGCGCATCCTGGAAATCGGAGGCGTACAGGTCCAGCAGCCCATCGTTGTCGTAATCCCCAACGGACAGGCACATGGCAGCCATGGTCCCGCCATCCTCCGTCAAAGCGACTCCGGCGGTAAGTCCGGTTTCGTTAAACGTCCCATTCCGCTCGTTGTGGTACAGGTATATTTCCATGCCGTCATTTGCCACAAACAAGTCCGGCCAGCCGTCGTTATCGTAATCGGATGCCAGCGCGGCCAGGATCTTTCCCCCCGGCTGATACATCTTGGCGGTTTTCGTAACGTTGGTGAAAGTGCCGTCGCCGTTGTTGTGATACAGCACCGCCGCAGTGCCATGGTATGCGCTCGGCGGACAACTCGACTCCGCGCCGTTAATCTCGCAGGTCTGTTTCGCGGACGGTCCAAACTCCACGTATCCTCCCGCGAAGAGATCGAGCCGGCCGTCGCGGTCGTAGTCGAAGAAAGTGGCAGCCAGGTGCAGCATTGTGCCGAAATCCATGCCGTCGACGCCGGCTTTGGCCGTAACATCGGTGAAGGTACCATTGCCATTGTTGCGATAGAGGATATTCTTTCCGTACTGAGTGACGTACAAGTCGGGCCAGCCGTCGTTATCATAGTCCCCCCACACGCAGCCCAAGCCGAACGCATTGCCCGGTACGCCTGCGGCCTCAGTGACATCTGTGAAGGTGCCGTCGCGGTTGTTTCGATAGAGCGCGTTTCGCGCTTTGATGCCACGGCCGTAAAGGTCACGGGTGTTGGCGAAATAGATATCCGGCCAGCCGTCACCGTCGAAATCAGCCACGCATACGCCGGGTCCAGCCTCCTCCATGATATTCGCGACTCCCTTGTTTCCTTTCAGATGAACGAAATTGATACCCGCTTCTTTGGTGATCTCGTTGAAGACTGGGGCGGTGGACGCTGGCTGGCTTGAGGATGCGGCGGTGAAGAGAATCGGAACGATGATGACAAGCGCCGCTAACGAAAACAGCCTGATGCGACGAAATCCCACATCTCGATATTAACGAGAAAAGCCGCCCACACCGGGCTGCGGCGGGGCGGCTTTCATCACGCTCTCGGTCAAAGATGGGCTAGAACAGCAGACGCGCGCCGAACTGGAGTGTACGCGGATCGTACGTTCCGGTCGGCGTGCCAAACTGTCCCAGGTTCGAGAAGGTCGTGCCAACCGCGTTGAACTGCGTGTGATTGAACGTGTTGAACGACTCAAATCGCAGTTCAAACCGGCTGTTCCGGGCCTCGCTGATCAGGAAGCTCTTGAACATCGAGATGTTCCAGTTGTTGCGTCCCGGACCCACGATCTCTCCCTTTTTCAGGTTGCCCCACGCACCTAAAGCAGGATTAGAGAAGCCCTCCGTTGTGAACCACCGGTCCGCATTGTGGGGATAGGTGATAGTCCCATTGAAATTGGGGAAGTTGGTGGCATTGGCCAAGCCGTTGCTACCCTGCGCGCCGCCCTCGGTGATGTAGAGGGGGAAGCCGGACTGAATGGTCCAGACGCCGGAGACCTGCCATCCGCCGACCACCGTTTTTTCAAACCGGTTTCCGGTTCTGCGGAAAATCGGAAGGTCATAAACGAAGCTCATGACACCGATCTGACGGGCATCCCACCACGCCGGACCGTAGTCATATCGATAGTCGTAAGGATTGTCCGTGTTGGTGTTGTCGCCGCCGAACGAGTTCCCACCGGCCGGATCAATCGCCTTCGAAAGCGTATAAGAGGCCTGCACCTGGAGATCCTTCAGGCGCGAACGGAGGCTCAACTGCATTCCATTGTAGTGCGAGTTCTCCGCGTTCTCACCCATGCGGATGGAGTGGAATCCGGTGTAGGGAACCAGGCTATTGTAGAGGGTCCCGTTGTTGATGAGATTGGCAAGCTGGCTCTGAGGGGGCAGGTTGAATTCACGATAGGCGAACTGGTGCCGGCTCTGGTTTCCGACGTACCCTGCCGAAACCACTGTCCCACTGCCAAGTTGTTGCTCCACGCCCAAGCTGAATTGATACGTGACTGGGGCCTTATAGTTCGAGATGTTGAGCGCCACAACGTCGGAGACCGTAATTGGGGCCGTGGGATGCAAGCCCGTAGCGAGGTTCGTATTGGGGTCGCGCAACGATACGTCGTTGTTGGTAACGCTGGCGCTGAACGGCACGTTGGAGCCGGAGTTGTACATGTCGTTGCCCTGGATGCGTTCGAACATCGAGGCGAAGCCGCCACGGAGGACGGTCTTTCCGGTACCCGTGAGGTCATAGGCGAGCCCGAGACGAGGCCCCCAGTTATTCCAGGAGTCGTTCACCATCCCATTGGGGTTTCCATTCATTCCGGTAATCCCTATACCATTCAGATAGAAGGTGAATGCGCTCAGAGCTGGATTGGGACTCTTGCCCAAGCCGGGGCTGCTCGGGTCGATGTTGCCATTTGCCAGCAGGATGGCCCTCTTTGTGGAGTCATACTCGCTGGTGTAGAAATTCGACATGCGATGGTCGGCTTCATAGGTGTGCGGAATTCCATCCCACCGTATTCCGAGGTTCAGGGTTAAGCGGCGGCTTACTCGCCAGTTATCCTGGAAATAGGCGTTCCACGAAGCGGCATTCCAGTGACCGTTGTCCTGTAAAGCAAGCTCGTTGTAGTTGTTGGCATAACCCAGCAGGAAGTCCGCGAAATCGTTTCCTGTGTATTTGCCGTTAAAGTTAAAGCTGCCCTGAGTAGTTCCGAACAGGTCTTGCACCTTCTTATAGATGGCCCAGCCGCCGCCCATCCTCATCTGGTGCGCACCTTTAGTCCAGGTGACGTCGTCGCGAACCTGGTAATCGTCAGCCTTGTTGTTCCAGGGGAAGCTGGTGGAGCTAAAGTTAGTGCCCGTCGAGCCTGCGAGTGCAATGCCCGGAATACGGCCAGCCGCATCGGCGCCGAACAGCGTCTTCATACTGAATCCGCTCACGCTCGATGTTTGATACAATCCCGTGGGCGTGATCGCGATTCGATTGCCGTCATAGTTAAAACCAACCTCGTTGATCAAGGTTGGGCTGATGGCATTGGTGGCATGGATAACGCCCGTGTAAGACGGGTTGCTAAAGGTGTTGCCGACCGTGGGAACATTGACGCCGCTCCACATCGGTGGGCCATAGTTTTGGGCGGTGGACTCGGCGACCCAGTGTCCGAACACCCAGAACTTGTCCGAGAACTGGTGGTCGATGCGAACCAGTTCCTCACGGACGTTCGTCGGAAGGTTGTTGCCGCCAACAAATGTCGAAGCGCCTTGATTGGCCTTCGGGAAAATTCCCGCGGACAGCAGGGCCTTGGCATTCGGGTCTATAAGCTGAGTCGGGATTTGGTTGTTTCTGATCGCATCGCCTGGTTGATAGCCGAGGGCGGCCCATTGACTCA
This sequence comes from Bryobacteraceae bacterium, assembly GCA_035295125.1. Classification (GTDB taxonomy): domain Bacteria; phylum Acidobacteriota; class Terriglobia; order Bryobacterales; family Bryobacteraceae; genus JAICMB01. The sequence continues at coordinate 96,881 of DATGJP010000020.1, forward strand.
GTTGGGTTGGCGAGAGTTGCGATGCGCTGGGCACATGAAGCTGGGTTGAGAGCGTGCTGAGGTTGCCGGTGTACCAGGCGTCTTGCGGCACCGTTGTGTTTACGCCACCCTGGTTAATGAGCTTTCTCCACTCCATGTTGTAGAAGAAGAAAGTCTTGTTACGCTCCTTGTTGTAGAGCTTGCCAAAGGTGACCGGGCCGCCGGCGTTGAACCCGAAAACGTTCAACCGCAGTTCCCTGGTTGGTAATCCGGCCTTGTTGCGGAAAAAGTCGTTCGCGTCGAAGTCATTGTTTCTCAAAAACTCCCAGGCGCTGGCATGGAAGTCCTTGGTTCCGGACTTAAACACCATGCTGATGGTTCCCGCGGACGACAACCCATAGTCGGAGCTGTAGTTGGAGGTGAGTACCCGGAATTCTCCAATGGCTTCGATGGAAGGATTGATGATCGCGCCGCCTGCGCCGCCACGGTCGGATTGCTCGGCTCCATCGGCAAGCCAGATGTTGTGGTTCTGACGCTGGCCGTTGAAGGAGACGTTGGCGTTGCCGCCGGCCGAGGTCGGCGTGTTGAAGTTAGGCATGGCGCTCGATGCGCCCGGTACAAGGTTTGCAAGCGAGTAGATGTTGCGGCCATCGGTTGCGAGTTGCGAAACCTGCTCGCCGTTAATCACGTGGCTGACCTCGCCGGAGTCGGTCTGAACCGCGATAGGCGATGCTTCGACATTGACGCTTTCCTTGGTTTCGCCCACTTGCAGTGGCAGGTCAATGCGGATGCGGTCGCCGACGTTCAAAGCGATGCCGGATCTCTCCGCCATCTTGAACCCCGGATTCTCGGCTCGCACCGAGTAGTGACCGACGATCAGGCCGGGCACGACATACTGACCAGCTTCGTTTGTATTGAGTTTCCGGCTGAGGCCGGTGTCAGTGTTGGTAATCGTGATCGACACGTTCGGGACCACTGATCCCGAGGCGTCCGTCACGGTTCCGACGATGGTTGCTTCCTGCGCTGATGCCACGAACGTAAAGGCCAACAGGAGGAAGCAAAGAAGGAGGACATGGCTTATTCCGGACCCCAGCCGGAAGGAAGCCGAACGAGGAACCCGTGACCGCGTACGGATCTCCTCAAAACGAGACAGGTGCATTTGAGTTCACCTCACCTTGGAAGTAATGGCCTACGGTCAGGTCGTTTTTCCCCGACGTACGAAGCGATACACCTCGCCGACCTGATAACGAGAAGAGAGTATTAGTGTTTGCGCTTGTTTAATACGTTTGATACGGGACGTTACGGAATTTCACATGTGGATTCAGCAGCTTAGGAAGCGTTACGTGACATCTCAAACGGTGGGTACAGTACTGCGCATTCGGAAAAACTGAAAGCGGTTACACTTCGCTGCTGGAACGCAAGCAAACGCTCGCACGTGCCCGGCGCGAGCGGTTCGTGAGGGGTTAAAGTGGGATCGGGAGTTTCACGCCGCCTGCGGCTGCCTTGAATTGACCCTACCCATAAAAAAGCGACCAGCGATTCCATGCTGCCATGTAATCGCTGATCGCCACTGTCTTCGCTTCCGTTTACTAGAAGGTAAAGCGGGCGCCGAATTGGATCTGCCGCGACGGATACACCGAAGTGATGTGACCGAAGTCGCTCAGGCTGGAGTAATTCAACTGCACGCCGTTGAACTCAGTGTGGTTCAGCAGGTTGAAGAACTCGAAGCGGAGTTGGAAATTCGCGCCTTCCTTATGGATGAACGGAATTCCGGCGAAGTTCTTGAACAGGCTGGCGTCCAGGTTGTTCAAGCCCGGACCGCGCAGGCTGCCTTTGGTCGCGGTGCCGAAAGCCAGAGCAGCCGGAGCGCTGAAGGCGCCGGTACTGAACCAGCCATCGACCCCCTGAGGATACGAGACCGAGCCGTTGAGATTCGGCCGGTTTGCGACATTGCCTCCCATTCCGAGAGACGAGTTGTTGTAGGTTGGCGTGATGGCCAATCCGGTCTCCGATGTGATGACGCCGGACATCTGCCAGCCGCCCAGCAAGCTCTTCGTCGCTTTTGCGGCATGCGCGAAGAGCGGCAAATCATAAACCCAGTTGATGATCAGAACGCTCTTGCGGTCGAACTGGCTCAGGCCGTAGTCGTACTTCAGGTTGTAGGGGTCTGAGGACTGTTGCAGGTCGCCGCCGCCCGGCGTTCCGGGAACGGTGTTGTAATTCCTCGCGAGTGTCCAGGCTGCCTGGAGCGAGAGGCCCTTCGAAGCCTGGATTCGGAAGTTCGTCTGAAGACTGTTGTAATGGCCGTTCTCGGGGTTTTCAGACTGGTTGATCTGCGCAAATCCCAGGTATGGCCGAATCAAATTGACATCCTGAGTGTTGGCCACAACGGCAGCGCGCCCGGTGGTGTTCCAAGGGTACGGTGCGTTAATGTCGGCAAAAACGTTCTGGTGTTGCTCTTGAGCTCCCACGTACGACAGCGTAAGAATCGCCTGCTTCCACATCTCATGCTGGAAGCCGAAACTCCATTGGTTCGTGGTCGGAGCCTTGTAGTCGCTATACGACAGAGTCGACAATCCCGCCGGTCCGACGGGCGAACTGGCCGTCTGTCCGGTCAGGATGCTGGTCGCCGGATTGGAGAGCAGCACATTGCTGAGGTTCGTCTGGTAGCTGAACGGTACGTTCCCCGTCATGTCATAGACATCATTGCCCTGGACGCGTTCATACACCCTGCCAAAGCCGGCGCGCAGAACCGTCTTGCCTTTGCCCGTCATATCCCAGGCAAAGCCGACGCGTGGACTCCACATATTCCAATGGTTCTGCACCAGCCCGTCCGGAATTCCGTTCGTGCCGGCGATGGCCAGACCGTTCATGTAGAACGGAACAGTAGAAAGGGTCACGCCGGGGATGGTCTTGAAACCAGGACCTGTCGGATCGAGATTGGACGTGCCCGGGATGTATCGGGGCGCGTTCGCGGCGGTGTAAAGGTTCGGATAGAAGTTCGCCACGTTGTTGTTGACTTCATACGTATGTGGCATGCCTTCCCAGCGCAACCCCAAATTCAGGGTCAGCCGATCCGTAATGCGCCAGTTGTCCTGTACGTAGATGCCGTACGTCTGATCGTGCCACATGTCATTGTTGTGCAGGGCATCCTGCTGGTAGGAGTTGGCAAACCCGAGCAGGAAATCGGCAAAAGCGCTGCCCGTATAGTTGCCGTTGAAACCGAAAGAGCCCTCCGTGGAGCCAAAGCTGTCCTGCCCTTTGTTGTACTCCATGAAGGAAAAGCCAAACTTGATCTGATGGCGGCCTTTCATCCATGACAGATCGTCGCGATACTGGTACGCCGCCGAAGAGTTGACCCAGGGTTGCCAGCTCGGCTGGAAATTCGCGTTGACTTCGCCGGCGAAATTCATGTTCGGCAGGATCGTTCTGGTGGTGGAGCCAGGCGCCAACTGCGGAACATTAAACCCACTCAGGTTCTTGTAGACGTTCCCCGTTGCACTGATCGTGATTGTGTTGGAGCTGTAGTTGAATGCCGTCTCGTTTACCAGCGAGGGGCTGATGATATACGTGGCATGAGCGACCGCGCTGTAGGACGGGTTCGCGAACAGCGATCCGACTGAAGGATAGTTGTCGCCGCTCCACATCGACGTCGCATTGGTGAAACTGTCGTGATCTACGGCAAAGTGGCCGAAGAACGACAGCTTATCGGTGGCGCGATGGTCTATGCGGACCAGTTCCTCGCGCGTATTGTGAGGAGCGGAAGCATTGGTCACCAGGTGCCCGATGCCGCTGGAATCCACCGTCGTCGGAGTCGGCAGTGCGCCCGTCGCGATGAATGCCAATGCGTTGGAGTCGAGGAGGCTGGCTGGGATTTTGTTGCCGGGGAACGCTTGGCCGGGAGTCAGTCCGAGGGCGGCAAAGCGGGACTGCAGGGCCGGGGAGATCTGGTTCGCGTTAGGAACCCTGAGCGTCCCTGTCCAGCCGCTGAAATCGCCTGTCCGCTCCGCCAACGACGGATCGTTCGTATTCAATTGCGTCGTCCCACGAAGCGACCGCCACTCCATGTTATAGAAGAAGAACGTCTTGTCACGAGTCTTGTTGAAGCGGCCGAGAACCACCGGCCCGCCCAAATTGAACCCGTAAACGTTGTACTTCAAGATCGGCGTTGCCAGGCCGTTCCGATTGGTAAAGAAGTCCCTCGCGTCAAACGCGTCGTTGCGTACGAATTCCCACAATGCGCCGTGCACCTGGCTGGTACCGGATTTGAGCACCATTGTGAGCATCGCGCCGGAGGAAAGGCCGAAATCACCGGAGTAGTTTGAGGTCATCGTCCGGAATTCCGCCAGCGCCTCGGTCGACGGCATCAGCGAGAATTTGCCGCCGGAGCCGCGGTCGTAGTCCTCGCCGCCATCGATCATCCACACGTTGTGATCGGGATTCTGCCCGTTGAAGCTGATGTTGAAGCTGGTGCTATTGGCGGCCGGGAACTGAAAACCGGAGACCGCCGAGGAAGCGCCGGGTGTTAAGGCTGCCAATGTGACGAAGTTGCGTCCATTTGTCGCCAGATCCAAAACCTGGGTGCCGGTGACGACGTCGCTGACTTCGCTGCTGACCGATTGAACCTGCAGGATTCCGGATTCCACCGTCACTTGTTCCGAGGTTTGGCCGATCTGCAGTTGGATATCGAGGCGGGTGCGGTCTCCCTGGCGGAGCGTGAGGCTGCTCTGGCTCCACGTCTTAAACCCCTTAGCCTCCGCTTTGATGGAGTACGTGCCAATGAGGAGCGCGGGCGCTATGAACTGCCCGACCTCATTGCTTGTGAGCACTAGATTCTGGCCGTTGCCCGCATTCAAAATCGTGATGGTGACGTTGGGAACCGCAAGACCACTCTGGTCCGTGACACTCCCAACGATGGTAGCTTCCTGCGCTGATGCCACAAATGTAAAGGCCAACAGGAGGAAGCAAAAGAGAAAGGCAACCGGAAGCCGCAAACTTCGCGGACCGGAACGAGACTGGTGCATACGCATTCACCTCATAGTTTTAAGTAATGGCCTACGGTCAGCCGTTGGGAGCCCTTTCCCAGCGGAAGCGTGCGAAACGATCGCCGCCCTGAAGAATTGCGAGACACTCCACCGACCTGATAGCAGCCCAGCTTAAGATGATTTGGGCGTAACGTTGTAAGGACGTTACGGGACCGTACAGATTTTCGGCTTTAGAATCAATGGATTACTGACCGTTACGGATAGATGGAAATTAGGGGGTACAATACGTCCCTTTCGGGTGTAGATTGAAGGTATCAGAGGTCGAACCGATTGTCCCGTAACCTGGACGTTGAGGTCTCGTCTCGAAGCCTTCCGCCGGAGCAGGCCGAGCAAATTCGCGCACAGCTTGAGCGCGTTCTGGGGAGTCAGCAGTTCCGATCCAGTCGCCGTTGTCAGAGCCTCCTACGGCATATCACCGAGCACACACTAGCCGACGATGGGCATGCGCTCAAGGAACGCACGCTAGGAGTGGAGGTCTTTGGAAGGCCGCCGGACTACGATACCAATCAGGAGCCGATCGTCCGCGCGACAGCCGCGGAGATCCGTAAGAAGCTTGCACAGTACTACCAGGAACAGGGGCATGAGGCGGAGCCGCGCATTGACCTTGTGGCGGGTTCTTATGTACCCGAATTCCATGCCAATCCGGCTCCGCAGAACGGTGCGGCGCACGTCGAACCGGAGACTGAGCCTAACCGATTGCGGCTCGCAACGGTTGCGGCAAGTGGTATTATTGCCCTGGCGTTAGCGTTGCTGGGAACCATCGCGCTCGTTCCGAAATGGGGCAAAACCGATGTTGACCGGTTCTGGGAGCCTATGTACCAGGCGCCGGGAACGGTATTGTTTTCCATGGGCCAGCCGGTCACTTACAATCTTCGCGGCGCGCAAGCGCAGGACGCGATTCAATTTGAAATCGGCAAGCCCCCGGGAGAGATCGCGCAGGGCGTCATCCCTCGCAAAGACCTGGTTATTCTGGCGGATCGATATGTCGCGTTGGGGGACGCGGCCTGCCTCGTACGTTTGACCTCGCTTTTTGCGAAGCGGGGCAAGCCCTATCGCGTTCGAGGCGAGCGGACCACGACGTTTGCGGATTTGCGGGAGAACCCGGCGGTGCTGATCGCTGCGTTTGACAATCAGTGGACACTGCGGGCCGCGGGCGAGCTGCGCTTCACGTTCGTGAAAGACAGCGCGCACGAAACGGACATGGTTCGCGACCGGGAGCATCCGGAGAACACGGACTGGAAGCTGACCGGAGCGTGGCCCAATTGGGACATTCCGAACGATTACGCCATCGTGTCGCGGGTGCTGGATCTCAACACCGACCGGCCGGTCGTGATTGCCGCGGGTATCACACAATATGGAACCATGGCCGCCGGCGAGTTCCTCAGCAATCCGGAATACTTCGCTGAGGCGGTCGCCAAGCTTCCGCGAGGGTGGGAGAAACGGAATTTGCAGATTGTTCTGCGCGTGCCTGTGGTTCACGGCGCTTCGGGGCATCCGCGGGTGCTCGCCACGCACGTTTGGTGAGGGATGGCGAGCCTGTGATTCTTTGCATTCCGCGAAGAATTTGGAGAATGTGGAAGGGTGAAGCAGTATAGCCGCAACCAACGATCAAGTTCCGGTTGGAAAGGTGGGACAGGCGTTTTCGTCTCCAAATCGTCGGCGCGATACAAAGAATCAGAAACTGGTACTCTCGTGGATCAGCGGTCCGTGGCGTCACGCTGAACGCCTGCGTCACCCGTCCACGGAAAATCAATGAGAGCGGCCCGACGCACCAACAACACGAGACGCATTGGCACGGGTCCTCTGCGGTCATGGGATGCCGTCGCTCATTTCCTCCTGGCGACATTTCCGGGTTGTGAAAAAGGGACGGATCGAGAAGTCGTTCGGGTCGCTGGAAAAGCCCTTGCGTACCTGGCGGCCAACGAGCGCAGCCGGCCCAGCGGGCTTCCTGCCAACGAGGAGTTCCTGATTGTCCGAATCGATTTTGAACGGCGGGAACAACTGCTGGAGTCAAACCCCGATGTGTTTTTTGTGACGCCGCACTACCAGACCTATCGCGGAGTGATCGTGCGGCTCTCCACCGTCGATCAAAAACAGCTTCGCGATCTGCTCATCGAAGGATGGCGCCTGATGGCCCCCAAGCAGCTCGTCCGCGAATGGGACGCTGACAGGAGCTGACTCAGTCCCGCTTCCGGATCGGAATCCAAACTTCAAATCCGCCCGTTCCTAATACAGGGTTGAATTCAGCACCGTAACGCTCGAATTCGGGGCCGCCGGCAACCTGATAGCCAGATTCCGGAAGCCACTTGTTGAAGATCGTGAACCACACCTGCCGGATGGTGGATATATGGCCGCGGTGGGAAAACACAGCGTACTGTTGTTCCGGTATACGCAGTCGGGCGTACTCGTTTGGCAGTCGCGCAAAATCGGAGACCTCAACACCGCTGATATATTCCACATTTCCCGCGTCGTCACTGTTGCAAAGAACGCCGTAGGTGGCTTGGCCGATCTGTCCCGGGATATGACCCAGATGCGGCGCGAAACGCTGCCACTGCGCCGGAATTCCGGCACAAGCCTCCGAGTCATAACGCTCGCTGAGTCCCGCGATCAGAAGCGTACACCTGTCTTCGAAACGCGGCGGCTGCAGGTTTGCCAATAAACTTTCATCCATTTTGATTGCCTCCACGAGTTTCAGGTCCTTCAGATTCTGCCGCTCCCGAACCGCTTCGGGCGTCAGGCCAAACTGCTCGCGAAAAGCACGGGTGAATGCCTCATGAGAGCCGTATCCCGCTTCAATTGCCACCGCGAGTATGTCGGGAGCGCCTTGCGACAGCGTTCGCGCGGCCTCAGTGAGCCGCCGGCCGCGCACGTATTGCATGATCGACCGGCCGGCCGCCAAACCGAAAACGCGTGTCAGGTGATAGCGCGTCACGTCGACAGCCGACGCGACGTCATCGAGCGAGATCTCATGGCCGAAGTGGCTTTCTACGTACCAGAGGGCCTTTTCGACTGGATCTCCGCTCTCTCTCGCCGGCATGGACCCAGAATAGCCGCGCAAGCAAATGCTTATTTGATCGATTTTGCGGTTCTGAAGAAGCGCCTTCGGATCTGGAAGATTAATAGCCTGCATTACAGGCTGGGCGCATCGGGATCAGGAAAGCTGGTCGAAAACTCCGAAGTGTTTTTCGAGTACGAGTGCGATGGTCCCACGCAATCTCGCCAGCCCGGATTCGGGTGCGGGTACGATCAACGGGGCGGAGCCTCCCGGCAGTACCTGAGCGCGCATCTCCGCCTCGATCAGGGGGCCGAAGCGATTCCAGGCGCGCGTAAGCTCACCCACGATGACAATTCGTTCCGGCGCCAGTCCTGCGACGATCGTACGCATACCTCGTCCCAGGTGATGGGCCATGGTATGCAGCGCCTCGATAGCACGCCTGTCACCCTGGTCCGCCCGGCTGAGCAGGTCCAGGAAGGTAAGGCCTCCGGCGCCGGCGGACTCCGAATAAAAGCGAACGGCAGCACGGCTCGAGGCGTAGAGTTCCCAGCAGCCGCGTGCGCCGCACCGGCACTCCGGTCCGTTCGCGTCGATCGACACGTGGCCGAATTCGCCGGCCATGCCCCTGGCGCCGCGCACCAACCTGCCGTTTACGAGGAGCCCCGTGCCGATTCCTTCCGAAACGGTAACGACCACGAGGTTCCGGGTCGGTTCGGTATGGTCAAACCAGACGGCGGCGAGGACGCACGCGTTGGCTGCGTTCTCAACCTCCACTTCGAGGCCGGTCGCGTTCATTATGGGCGTACGGATGTCGCAGTCGGCCCACCCTAGGTTGGGGGCAAATACTAAACGCTCGGTCAAACCGTCAAATCGTCCCGGGACACTGATTCCGATGCCCTCGATCTTCTTGCCTTGTGCGCTCTGAACGAAACGCTGCAGGCATTCCGTCAGAGAGTTCAGGGCTTTCGAGGGGTCCGGCGCCGTCGGCATCACTTCCTGCGAGGAGAAGTGGCCGTTTACATCGGCTACCGCTACGGTGGTCTGAACCGGCCGAATGTCGACGCCAATGATGACGCGCTCGTCGTTCAATCGCAGGAAAGTGGGCCGCCTGCCTCGGGGCAACCGCCCCGTGGGTCCCTCCATCACCCAGTTCTCATCGATCAACTGCTCGACAATCAATGACACCGTGCTGCGCTGAAGTCCCGACAGGCGCGCGAGGTCGGCGCGGGAGATGGGATGTCGCTTGCGGATAAAATTCAGGACGATGCGGCGGTTGATATCACGCGCTACCTCGCTCGAAGCCGTCTGAATTTTAGGCGCGCCCGACACCGGGGCCGGGTGAAGCTCGGTCTTTGCGACACTCACGATGATCCTTTTCGCTTGGCTTGCCGGACGATGACAAGTTAAAGCATTATCCTAGCAATTGACGTCACAGGGTCGAGACGAATCTCGACCCTGCCAGTCAGGATTGACCGCAATGTAACCGGAGGCTGAGGCGGAATGCGGTTGATGGTAACCGAGAACGCTTCCGCGCGGAACCGGAGAGAAACCCTGCCTTCCTCCTGCGGCGAGCCGATGAAGACAAGGGGCCGGCGGGAGCCCCCGAAGCAGCCCTGTTGCGTTCAAAAGTCCAAGCTTCTAAACTTGGAAGTTATTTCTATTGGGATAAACGAGGAGCAGTGAAGACGGACGTTACGGCCAAATCTCCCAAACGCCTACCGAAATCCCCCACAGGTATAGCCGGGTTCGATGAAATCACACTCGGAGGGCTCCCCAAAGGGCGGCCGACCTTGGTATGCGGTGGGGCCGGGTGTGGGAAAACTCTGTTTGGAATCGAATTCCTGGTGCGCGGGGCGGAGTTGTATGGCGAGCCCGGCGTTTGCATGTCGTTCGAAGAGAGCGCGCACGACCTGGCGATGAACGTGGCCTCTCTGGGCTTCGATCTCGAGAAGCTCCAACGATCCAAGAAGCTCGCCATCGACTTTGTGTACATCGATAAGAACGAGATCGCGGAAACAGGCGAGTACGACCTGGAAGGCTTGTTCGTCCGGCTAAACGCCGCGATCCAAAGCGTGCGCGCCAAGCGAGTGATGCTGGATACTCCCGAGGCTCTGTTCGCGGGGCTGTCGGATGTGGGCGTTCTGAGGTCGGAGCTGCGGCGCTTATTCCGGTGGCTGAAAGACAAGGGCGTCACAGCCGTAATTACGGGCGAGAAGGGCGACGGCACGCTGACGCGGCACGGACTCGAGGAGTATGTATCGGATTGCGTGATTCTGTTGGATCATCGCGTCCAGAATGACGCGGTGACACGACGCCTGCGGGTGCTCAAGTATCGCGGATCGACGCACGGGACGAACGAATATCCATTTCTGATCGATGAGCAAGGGATTTCGGTCCTTCCTGTAACTTCGATCGGGCTCACACATGCCGCTTCTTCGGAACGGGTATCGAGCGGCATCAAGCAGCTCGATACCATGTTCGGTGGCGAGGGGTACTACCGCGGCGCCAGCGTTTTAGTTACGGGTACCGCGGGGACGGGCAAGTCGAGCCTGGGGGCGCATTTCGTGGACGCGGCATGCCGCCGAGGCGAAAGAGCCGTCTACTTTGCCTTCGAGGAATCGCCGGGCCAGATTATCCGCAACATGCGCTCGATCGGCCTCGACCTGGGACGGTGGGTAGAGAAAGGATTGCTGCGGATTGAAGCCACACGGCCGAGTGCGTTCGGACTGGAGATGCACCTGGTCCGCATGCATCATCTTTTAGCGAAATACAATCCGCGCGTGGTGGTACTCGACCCGATTTCAGGGTTGTTGCCGGGGGGATCGACGCACGACGTGAGCGCGCTGGTGCTGCGAATGGTCGATTTCATTAAAGACAGGGGCGCCACTGCGATGTTTACGGCACTGAGCGACGAGGATAATCTGCAGTCGACGTCCCTGAGTATCTCGTCACTGGTCGACACCTGGATTCTGTTGCGAAACATCGATGTGAACGGGGAGCGGAACCGGGTGCTCTACGTATTAAAATCGCGCGGCATGCCGCACTCCAACCAGATTCGGGAATTCCTGCTAACCTCAGAGGGCGTGCAGTTGCGGGACGTGTACATCGGTCCGGGCGGCGTGCTTACGGGATCGGCCCGGTTGGCACGGGAAGCGGAAGAACGCCGGGAGGAAGCGCGCATAGTCCAGGAAAGCCGGCGGCGTGAAATCGAGACGAAAGCGTTGCTGCTGTCCGTGGATGCAAAAATTGCGGCGCTCGCGGCGGAGCGTACGGCTCGCGAAAGAGAGTTAGCGGCGCTGGAGGTAGATGAGAAGGCGCGGAAACAAGCGGCCGTGAACGTTCATGACCAGCTCCGTGCCAGCCGCAATATCGGTAGCAGTAGTTTGAGAAGTTCGCGGCCAAACGGCCGCAGAGGTAAATAATGATGCCTGCTAAGGCTTCGAAATCAAAGACCGTCCCCCGGCGAAAGAACGGAAGCCCAAAAAAGGACGGAACCCAGAAATATGATCTGCGGCTGTATGTCGCGGGGCAAACCCCACGGTCTTTGCAGGCGCTGAGCAACCTCAAACGAATCTGCGAGGAGCACCTCGCGGGAAACTACCGGGTAGAAATCATCGATCTGCTCAAGAAGCCCCAGCTAGCGGCGGGCGACCAGATTCTCGCGATTCCCACCCTGGTACGGACCATACCCAAACCGGCGCGCAAGATTATTGGCGATCTTTCGAACACGGAAAGAGTTCTGGTTGGGTTGGATGTGCGAACACAGGGGCGCTGAAGAGCGTTCAATGGAGTTGTTTTGGCACGAACGCCTTGGAAAGCGATAGACCCGGTTGGCAAGGCCACCGGCGTTCCACACCGGCTGCGTTTGTACGTAGCCGGCTCGACACCCCGTTCGCTGCGCGCGATCCAAAACGTAACACGCATCTGCGAATCGCAGTTAGCGGGGCGTTACGATCTGCAGGTTGTTGACATCTATAAAGAGCCGGGCCGCGCGAGTGAGGATCGGATTGTTGCAATCCCCACACTCATTAAGCAGGAACCCGGGTTGGTCCGGCGCATGATCGGAGACCTTTCGGAGACTGCTGCGGTTCTGCGAGGACTCGATCTGCAAACAGTGATCTAGGAGAGACACGCATTCTGATGCCGACGCAAGTAAAAGGTCGCGAAGCGCGCATCCAGGACCTGCGCAGCAGGTTAGAGGAAGCAGAAGCGACAATTCGGGCGATTTACGCCGGCGAAATCGACGCGGTTGTGGTCCGAGGGCCGCTGGGTCCCCAGGTGTACACCCTGGAGGGCGCGGACCACCCCTATCGTGTTCTGGTGGAGCAGATGCACGAGGGGACAGTCACTCTCGACCGCAACGGGGTGGTTCTTTATTCGAACAGCCAGTTCGCCGCGTTGGTAGGATCGCCGCCCGACTCCATCGCGGGCTCAAGATTTGACCGGTTTCTGGGACCCTTCGCATCGAACACCTTCGTCGAGTTGTCCGAAGCAGCGGCCACACGGGGGCACAGTTCGGGGCAACTCGAGCTGGCGAGTGGGGACGGCTGCGTCGTTCCCGTTCGAATCTCGTTAACCCTGATGGATGTCTCCGGGATGCAGACCACCTGCCTGGTGGTGAGCGATCTGCGGGAGCAGCGCCGTAACGAGGCAATCGTGCGTGAGGAACAGCTATCCCGGATGATCCTGGATCAGGCTGGCGAGGCGATTGTGGTGGTTGACCTTGAGGGCGTTGTGGTGCGGCTCAGCGAGTCGGCCAAGAGTCTCGCGGTCGGACCAGCGCTGTTGAATGTTTTCGATTCCGTCTTCCCGCTCACGTCCGGGGGATCTCGAATCAATGCGGCAAGGATCTTCTACGCGGCGCGCGCGGGCCAACGGATTCGCGGATTGGAAGCAGCGCTGGTGCAGCCCGACGCCACGACACGCTCTGTGCTTCTGAGCGCGGGTCCATTGTGGAGCCAGTACAATGAACTGCTCGGGTGCGTAGTCACCTTGACAGATATTACGGAAAGAAAGCAGTCCGAGGAGGCATTGGCCCGGCAGGCTCACGAACTGGCGCTGGTTAACAGCGATCTGAGGCAATTCGCGCATTCGGCCAGCCACGACCTGCGGGAGCCGTTGCGGCAGCTTGCAGTCTTTAGCGAGTTGTTACAGAAGGCATACGAAGAGAAGCTGGACGCGCGTGGCGTGCAATTGATTCAACACACGGTCGAAGCGTCGCGCCGGGCTGAGAGCCTGCTCAAAGGATTGCTGGAGTACACCCAGGCAGCGGGCGCGCCGTTGGAAGTGGTCAAGGCGTCCGATCCGAATGAAATCGTCCGGGCTACGCTGGAAACTTTCGAAAACCGGATTGCCGAAACACGGGCGCGTGTCGATACCGACTCACTGCCCCCGCTGGCCGTCCACGAATTTCATTTAACGCAGTTATTTCAGAACCTGATCGGGAATGCTCTGAAATATCGCGGCGAGGATCCGCCGGTAATTCAGATTCGGGCGGAAGCGATGGACGATTGGTGGAAAATATCCGTTGCGGATAACGGCATTGGGATCGGCGCGGACTATCGCGAGCAGGTCTTCGGCTTGTTCCAGCGGCTGCACGGCGGCGGGAAGTATTCCGGCAGCGGCATCGGGCTGGCGATCTGCCAGAAAATCGTACAGCGCTACGGCGGCAGGATCTGGGTGGAATCGGAACCGGGCCGCGGTTGCACATTTCAGTTCACGCTTCCTGGGATGAAGGTATGACGGACGGAGAATCGGAAGAAGTATCGCTGTTACTGGTGGAAGATAGCCCCGCGGATGTGTATCTCGTCGAGGAAGCGATGCGATTCGAAGGGCTGCCGTTCAGGATCGAGGTAGTGGAAGACGGGGAATCCGCCATACGGAGAATCGACTCTATCGATGAGCAACGCGAAGGCCGCGTTCCTACGGTGATGCTTCTGGATATGAACGTGCCCCGCAGGACGGGGCTGGAGGTTCTGGCCCGGCTGCGGCAAAGCCAGCGGTGCAGGAACATCCCCGTGGTAATGATCAGCTCGTCCGATTTGCAAACCGAGCGCCAGCGGGCACTGGAGTTAGGAGCGGCGGACTATTTTCGCAAGCCGTCGACCCTGGACGAGTTTATGGAGCTTGGGAAGGTCGTGCGGCGGCTGCACGAGCGATGCCGGGCGGCCAGCTAAGCTAGACTTGGCCTCCGTCATTCTTGTGGGGCGGGATTGCATCCTACGCACTGGTTTTCAACCGGTGCAAGTCGCCTCGGTTCAACCAGGTTGAGAGCGGCTTGGAAACTTGTTGTGCGATCGAAAACTCCGCGTGGACTGGAATGCCAGTACCGCCGGCTTAAGCCGGCATATGGGCAGCCTGAAGCCGTAACGATTTGGAGAATGTGAAGCTGTCAAATCGCTCGAACCTCTTGGCCCGGGACAACCTTAATAGCCTTGGCGGACGCGGTATCCAGTGCGTGCGGATAGTAGGTGGGGTGATAGCTGCTATCCCAAACTCCCGTAGTCGCCGGTTTGTTGGCGACGACATAATAGGAACCCGCTTCCAGGTGCGCAATGCGGAACTCGCCCTGGTCGTTTGCGCGGTACATCCGTCGCAGAGCCATAAACGAGCAGGTTGGAACAAAGGGCTCAATTCGCGTCAGCTCAATACTGCCGCCGTTGACGGGAAAGCCATCGGGGTCGGTTATCTTGCCGGTGATCACGGCTGACGGGACCAGGCGCAGCGTTACCGATATATGCCGGGTTCCGTTCGCGTCGGTCGAGCGTTTAATGTCGGCATCGGCAAGATCGCATCGCAGAGGAGCTGAGCTTTTCGCCGATAGATTAATCGATAATCGCTCGTCTGGTTGAAAGCCAGGACTCTCAATACTAAGCGAATAATTATTCGGGGCCAGATTTTCAAATGAAAAATGTCCGTGGGGGTCCGCTTTGGCGTAGACGGCAACTTCGCTATTAGGGCCAAGCCGAATGCGAGCGCCGGGAATTGGTGCGCCGGTCGCGGAATTGAGTATTTCGCCTTCAAGAATGGCGGTCGTGGGGGCCTGGGACTGCGCGGATAGCAACGCTGAACTGAGGAGCACCAGTATCGAATAGCGCATTCGGCTTGGCTCCCTGATACGCTAGCACAGCGGTCACGGTAATATCTTGGCGTGGAACTTCCTGTCAACCCTCCCGTTCTGCCAATGCTGGCAAAACGCGTGGACTCCCTGCCTGCGGGTGAATCGTGGATTTATGAGCCGAAGTGGGACGGATTTCGCGCTTTGATTTTCCGCGATGGGGAGGAAATTCAGATTCAAAGCCGCGATGAGAAGCCGCTCAATCGGTATTTTCCGGAGTTGGTTGAGGCTTTGCTCGGGCAATTGCCTGGGCGGTGCGTGCTCGACGGTGAGATTGTGATCGCGAAACAAGGCGCCCTCGATTTCGAGGCGCTGCAGCTTCGCCTCCACCCGGCGGCGTCGCGCGTAAAGCTGCTTTCAACCCAGATTCCAGCCTCGATCGTGTTTTTCGATTTGCTGAGCGACGGTGCAAAGGATTTGCGGGGCGAGACGTTCGAGGTCAGGAGGCGGGAGTTGGAAGGGCTGCTCGGGACGGTAACGCCACCGGTTCACGTCACTCCAGCAACCCGCGATGCGACCGTCGCGGCCGATTGGTTTCGGCGTTTTGAAGGCGCGGGTCTCGACGGTGTCATCGCTAAGCCGATCTCCGGCATATATGAACCAGACAAGCGGGTGATGTTCAAGGTGAAGCATGAGCGCGATTGCGATTGCGTGGTGGCGGGGTTTCGCTGGTACAAGCAGGGCGAACAAACAGCGGTCGGCTCGCTGCTCCTTGGGCTCTACGACGATGCCGGCGCGCTGCAGCACGTGGGAGTTTGCGCGAGTTTTTCGAAAGAGAAGCGCCGGGAATTGGTCGAGTTCCTGGATCCATACCGGCGTGATGCGCTCGCGAATCATCCCTGGCGGGCGTGGGCGGATCATTTGACCGCCGATGGGCAGACTTCGCGTCGTATTCCGGGCGGCCAGAGCCGCTGGAGCCAGGGAAAGGATCTTTCGTGGGAGCCGCTACGGCCTGAGTTGGTCGTGGAGGTCGCGTATGAGCACATGCAAGGGTCCCGGTTCCGGCACATGTCGCATTTCCGGCGGTGGCGGATGGACAAGGCGCCGCGGGACTGCACTTATGCGCAGTTGGAGGTGGTTCCCGCTCAGGAGTTGTCCGAGATCTTCGGGCGTTGACGTTTTCGGGACATCGTGCGCCACTCGCGGGTCGGGTCATCGTCGGGATCGGGGGTTTCCTGCGGCGGGCGGGTTGATTCCGGTACGTGGCGCAGGTTGACGCGGATGCGGGTCCAGGTGGAGGAGCGGCCACGCATGGAGTCGACCAGGACGTCGTCGATGGCGAGGTCTTTGGCGGCCTCGGGGTGTTTCGCTTTCCACCGCTCCAACCCGTCGAGCGCAGCCTGTTTGTCGGGCGAGTTTGCGACGGTGATGAGGGGCATTTTGGCGCGTGAGGGCATCACTCGAGGCGCCTCACCTTTCATCTTGCGGAAGTGGGGCGGCCACGGCGCGTCACCCAAGCCCGAGGCCTCGTCTTTGTCGGCCAGTTCGAGCAGGGATTCCAGCGACCCGGCAGACGCGTTCATGTCGTGATGCGGGTCGCCGATTTGCTCGAAGCGCTTCGGAACTGTGAAAATCGTGAAATCTTCGGGGTGGCAATCCGGGACTTCGCTCCAATCGAGAGGCGTGGACACACGGGCATCCGGCAGGGGGCGCACGGAATATGCGGAACAGGTGGTGCGGTCCTTCGCGTTCTGGTTGTAATCGAGAAACACTCCGTGGCGCTCTTCCTTCCACCATTTCGAGCTGGCAAAGTTGGGTACACGGCGCTCGACGGCGCGGGAGAGGGCGACAGCGGCCCGCCGGACTTCGGTGAAGGTCCAGCGCGGATGGATGCGCACGTTGATATGCATGCCGCGCGAGCCACTGGTTTTCGGCCAGCCGCGGAGGCCGACTTCCTCGAGGAACGTCTTCACTTCGAGGGCCACTGTGCGGACATCGGACCAGTTGACGCCTGGGCCGGGATCGAGATCGACGCGGAGCTCGTCGGGATGGTCGAGGTCGGCTGAACGGACGGGATGCGGGTGTAACTCGATGCAGCCGAGGTTGACGATCCAGGCGAGGCCCGCGGCATCGTCGACCACAATTTCTTCGGCGGTCCGGCCGGACGGAAATGAGAGCGTGACGGTGCGGAGCCAGTCAGGACGGTCGCCCGGGGCCCGCTTCTGGTAGAACGCCTCCTCTTCGGCGCCGTTCACGAAGCGCTTCAGGACGATGGGGCGGTCGACGATGCCGGCCAGGGCTCCGGGGGCGACGGAGAGATAGTAGCGGACGAGGTCGAGTTTTGTGAGCTTCACCTGTTTGGAGAAGTAGAGCTTGTCCGGATGCGTGATTCGGACTTCGCGTCCGTCGATGGTGAGCAGTTCGGCGGCTTCCTGTTTCTTCACAAAAACAGGCTACCAATTGGGCGGCATCCCGGCCATTCGGCGTGGCATTCAGTCCGCCTTTGGACTTCACCGGGAAAGGACAGGCGAAACCGCCTGTCCCACCAAGCTGCCTCGCCGCAACCCAGAGGCGGGGCAGGCGGTTTCGCGTGGCCACTAACCCACCGTTGCGCGTCTATCGATCGAGACGGATCGCGGCGGCAACGCCCGTAACCGCGAACGGACGTCCTATCGAGAGGCGAGCCGGATTCAGGCGCGGCGGGCCGTCACAAGGACACGATCCATCGCATATTTCAGTTCCTCTCTGTGGATTGGTTTGGCGACGTATCCGTCCATTCCCGCCGCCAAACACTTTTCGCGATCCCCACGCATGGCATGGGCCGTCATCGCGATAATGGGCTGCCGTAGGCCGGTGCCGCGCTCCCGCGTGCGAATTAAGGCCGCGGCCTCGTAGCCGTCCATCTCCGGCATTTGTACGTCCATCAATACGAGGTCGAAGGGCTGCTCGTCGAGGGCCGAAAGCGCCTGCCGGCCGGTCGCGGCAATCACCACGGTATGACCTTCCTTCTCGAGCAGTGTACGCGCGAACTTCTGATTCACCAGGTTATCTTCGGCGACAAGAATGCGGAGTCCCCCATCCGTGCTGGACTTTGTTTTATGCGGCGGGGACGTTTTGCGGCGAGGTTGTGACACGGGGACCTGCGCACCAAGTACACGAAGCACCATGGCCTGGAGGTCGTTCTCGCGAATTGGTTTCAAGAGATACAACTCGATGCCAAGTTCTCGGCACCGGGCGGCATCTCCCGCATAACTGCCCGATGTGAGCATCACAACCTTAAGCGTCTCGTGGTGCGACTTTAGTTGCGCGACGAAATCGAAACCGTCCATCTGTGGCATGTGCAGGTCGGTCAGAATCAAGGCGGGGGCGGTTTCCAGAGAATCTATAAGAGCCAATGCGTCCTGGCCGCTCTCGGCGAGCAGCGGCTCCATCCCCCATCGTGAAAACCATCGTGCCAGCAGATTCCGGTTGGTAGCATTATCGTCAACGATGAGTACCTCCAGTCCTCGCAGACTGGCAGCCTCTTCCGTACGAACCGGATTCCGGCTCTCGCCAATCATCATGGGAATCGCAAAAGAAAAAGCACTGCCAACTCCCGGCTCGCTGTGAACTTGAAGCCTTCCACCCATCATCGCGACCAGGCGCGCCGAGATGGTCAGTCCCAGACCGGTTCCGCCGTAGCGCCGTGTGCTGGAACTGTCGACCTGTGTAAAGGGCTGAAAGATCATTTGCTGGCGCTCAACCGGAATTCCAATGCCGGTGTCGCGCACCGCGATCCGCAGTTCGCAGCCGGCGGCAGTCGGAACCGAATCAACCGACACTACCACCTCACCGCGCTCTGTGAACTTGATGGCGTTGCCGATCAGGTTGACAAGCACCTGACGCAAGCGAATCTCATCACCCGTGACAGTCTGCTGCACGGAGGCGCTGATATCACAAACCAGTTCGAGATCTTTCTGATGGGCACTGAGGGCCAGTGTGCGAACCGTCGCATCGACTACTTCGGCGAGCTGAAATTCGACGAGGTTCAGGTCGAGCATTCCGGCTTCGATCTTGGAGAAGTCGAGGATATCATTGATGACGCCAAGGAGCGCGTCGGCTGAGCTTTTGACAGAGGTGAGGTACTCGTGCTGCTCTTCGGTAAGTTCGGTATCGAGTGCCAGTTCGGTCATGCCAATGACACCATTCATTGGGGTGCGAATCTCGTGGCTCATGTTGGCCAGGAACTCACTCTTTGCCTGGCTGGCGGCCTCTGCTACATCTCTGGCATGCTCAAGCTCTAACGTACGCTGTTGTACTTTTTCCTCCAGGCTGCGGCCGATCGCCTCAATCGATGCCTGGCGCGTCGCAATTTCCCACATCTCCTTGACGCCCTCAAGGCACATTTTGCCGAGAATGACATCTTCAAAGGCCACCCAGGCGGCATGTTCCAGCCAACGCCATGGGCTCGCGGTCAATATGCCGAAGACCGATTGTGGGAAGTAGATGCCGCGGATGGCATGGTCGCCTGCGACTATGAGGGTGGCCGAAACGAGGACGCGCCAATCGCGATAGTACGCCAGGAAGGCGAGCGATCCAAAGACGTGGAAGTGAGTTTCGATGCGGCCGCCGGTCAGGTGGATGAGCAGGGCGGACATGAGCATCTGGCTCACCGCAACGGTGTGCCGCGTCAGAGCCGAGCACGGTTGTGTGAGTGTTAAGAAGACCGGCAGGCTTGTGATGATGCCACCCAGGACTATGGCCATCCAAACATGTAAATGGATCTGGCTCGTGTCGCCTGACCAGGTTCGCGGCGAAATCCAGAGGGCCGCCGCAATTCCCGCCACCCACTGCACGGACATGAGGATCGCGAACAGTCTGCTGGTGCGCTTATAAGTGGTATTCTTATGCTCTTCGACAAGTTCGCGGGTGCGCGAGGCGATGTCGTCAGATAACAGGACTTCCGCTGATGCGTTCGACACTAGTCTCCTCTCAAGCTGCAACCAAATACGGGCGTCATCTTGTGTTCGGGCTCGCGATTGTTGAGCAGGGCAAGAATAGCTTCGCGTCCGTAATTGCTGCCTTCGTGTCCGCGGGCCGGGGTAATGCCGCCATTAAATCCAAGTTTTCCGCCAGCGTCGTAGAACAGCACCTGGCCGGACGTGTAGGCTCCAAAGCGGCGCGACCAAACCCCGCCGCGATCGTCGATGACCTGAACACCGGGGAGGGATTTGGCAGTCCGCCAAAGATCGGTTTGACCCCAGGTGCCAGGCTCGGACGCCGGGATATGAAAAATCACGGTGGTTTCCGGGCGGGTTCTGGCGCGCGCCAGAATACCTGAAAGTTCGTTCAGTGTGGCACGAGTGCAGGGGCAATTCGGGTGCGCAAAGAGAAGGAGCGCCGGGCGGTTCGGGGTTTTGCCGGGCCACCTGGACGGCGGTTGCGCGGCTGTCCCTGCCGTGTACGAATATCGCAACAGGGTTCGGAATCCAAAGCCGATGGCGGGCAACCAGATTGCTATGCCTATCGCCAACAGCACTCGTTTCCATGCACCCTGAAAGCGCCCGCGCACAAAGGTCCCTGGGCACTTATCGGGATAATTCGCCCAGATCCTTAGTGTGATCTCTATACGATCTTCAGCAGCTCCGGAAAGAAGACTCCTCCGAACACGTTTGTAAAAGGTGGACTAGCGGACTTCCCCTCTGAATCGGCCGTTCTAAAAAACCTGACTTGTGAGCAGCGCAACTCACTGTAGCGAATCTCTGCAGTTGGGCGCCTTCGCTTAGGGGCATTTAACCCACCACCCTGAGATATACCCAAGCGGATCTCAACGCTGCATCCCTAAGTAATTGAGCAATATGGCGCATATCACTGGACCTGGGAGTGCACAGGGCACTGCCGGAGGGAGGTTCTCCAACAATATGGGTGGGCTTCGCAAATCCAGCTTTCTCAGCATCGCATTAACTTTAACTTCTACCCTCGCGGCTATGGCCGGCAACACAAGAGCCGGACAGCCCTTCACGAAGCATGACATGGCTTTCTACGCCACTCAGGCGACGATCGACTTTGTCCGGCCCGGACTGGTCCTCACGATCACCGGCGCTACCATCGCTTCCGACGGCACTATCACCGCGACCTTTACACTTGCCGACCCCAAGGGGTTGCCACTCGACCGTAACGGCGTGTTCACGCCCGGCACGGTCTCGGTCAGTTTTATCGCCGCGACCATCCCCCAAGGACAAGAACAATACACGGCTTACACAACACGAGTTCAAACCAGTCCGATTACGAATCAGAGCGCGACCCAGGCCAGTACGGACTCCGGCGGCGTTTTCACCAGCACGGCGGACGGCCAGTACACCTACACCTTCAAGACCAAGGCGCCCTCCGGATTCAACGCGAACGCAACCCATACTATTGGCGCCTACGCGACCCGCGATTTGACCGAGTTCAACCTCGGCACGCAATACTCCAATAATGAATTCGACTTCGTCCCCGGCGGCGGCAAAGTGCAGACCGTCCGCGATGTCGTCGAAACGCAATCCTGCAATCAGTGCCACGACAATCTTTCAGCACACGGCGGCGCGCGCTATGAAGTGCGGCTCTGTGTCATGTGCCACACGCCGCAGTCCACCGACCCCGACACCGGCAACACCGTGGACTTCAAAGTCATGATCCACAAGATTCATGACGGCGTCAATCTGCCGAGCGTGAAAGCGGGCGGCAAATACCAGATCATCGGCTTCAACCAGGCCGTCTCGGATTTCTCCGACGTCGAATTCCCCGTTGGCAACGACGTGCGGAATTGCACCATGTGCCACACTCCCACCGCGAAGCAGGCGAACGGTTATATGAACGCCAGCCGCGCGGCCTGCGGCTCCTGCCACGACGACGTGAACTTCGCAACCGGTCAGAACCACGTCAACCTGCCGCAAACGTCCGACGCCAATTGCACCATGTGTCATATCCCGCAGGGCGAGTTGGAGTTTGACGCCTCGATCCTGGGAGCGCACACGATCCCGACCCAGTCCAAGCAGCTTCCGGGTCTCAACTTCAACCTCGTAAAGGTGGACAACGGATCCGCCGGGAAGTCGCCCACGGTTACTTTTAACATCCAGGACAACGCCGGCAATCCGATCCTGGCCTCCGCTATGAGCCGCCTGGCCCTGATCATCGCCGGTCCGACCAGCGATTATTCCGGGTACACCTCGGAAGACGCGACCAAGGCAACTTGCGGCAGTGACGGAAACTGCGCTTACACCTTCAAGTACGTCATTCCGGCGAACGCCACCGGCACCTTCTCGGTGGGCATTGAAGGCCGCAATACCTATACGTTGAACGGCGGCACGGTGCAACAAACCACTGTGCAGGTCGGCGGTAATAACAAGGTGATCAGCTTCTCAGTGGATGGTACTCCGATGCAAGCGCGACGCACAGTTGTGTCCACCGCGGCCTGCAACGTTTGCCACTCCAGCCTGACCGTGCACGGCGCAAATCGCAACCAGATCGAAATGTGCGTGCTGTGTCACAACCCCAACACCAACGACTCGGACTTTCGCCCGGCGGCGCAGAACCCGCCTCAGACGGTGGACTTCCGAACCATGATTCACAAGATCCATACGGGTGCGAACCTCAATAGCGAGTACACCATTTTTGGATTCGGTGGATCGACGAACGACTTCACCAAGATCCAGTTCCCCGGCGACACCCGCGATTGCGAGAAGTGCCATGTCAACGGCTCGTACCAATTGCCCTTGAACTCCAACCTGCTTCCCGTCCAGACTCCGCGCGGTTTCACTCCCACGACGCAGCCAACCGCGGCGGCCTGCCTGGCTTGCCACACCGATCAGTCAGCCGCATCTCACGCGCTGGCTAACACCACAGCTCTCGGCGAGAGTTGCGCCACGTGCCACGGGCCGAATGCCGATTATGCCCTGGACAAGGTGCATGCTCGCTAACAACCTAGGCCGCATGATTGCAGCCGCCGTGTTTCTGGGTTGCACGGCGGCCGCCGCGGCGGCCCAGCAGGCCGGCGCCAAGAGCCCATCCGAGGCTCAGGCGCCGGCCGCCCAACCTCAAACACCTGCACTGAAACCGGGCTACGCAGGTTCGGAAACCTGCAAGGCCTGTCACGAAGAGATCTACAACCGGTTTCAGAAGTCGGTGCACTTTGCGGTGGAGACGAATAAGGGCCGCGGATGGGCAGGCCAGTCCTGCGAATCCTGCCACGGGCCCGGCTCCAAACACGCCGAGAGCGCCGATGCGAAAGACATTCGAAATCCAGCCAAACTGCAGGCCATCGAGACGGACAAGACCTGTTTAGCCTGCCACACGAATTCCGAGACCAAGGTCGGCCGCATTACCAGCGGTCATGCGAAGGACCAGGTCGCCTGCACTTCCTGCCATAGCGTCCACGGCAATGACGGACGCAAACTCGTTACCCGTAAGGCTGGAGAGATCAACCAGCAATGCGCTTCCTGCCACCTGTCAGTGTGGGCTTCGTTCCAAAAACCCTATAAACATCGTTTGCCGGAAGGCGCCATGTCGTGCACCAATTGTCATAATCCTCATACCAGTTTCCGTAAGCAAACGATGCGCGCCTCTTTTGGAAACGAGCCAAGCTGCTTTCAGTGCCATAGCGATAAGCGCGGGCCGTTCGTTTTTGAGCACGCCCCGGTACGTTTTGAAGGGTGTCCGGCCTGCCACGAGCCGCACGGCTCGGCCAATCCCCGTATGCTGACGCGCCACGAGGTTCGCTTCGTCTGTCTGGAGTGTCACGCCAACAATCCGCCGCCTCCGACGCCGAAACCGGCTGCGGGTGCGACGGTGAACGTACCCAGCATGGGCGGAGTTCCTCCGGCGTTTCACGACCTCCGCAACCCTCGCTTCCAGAATTGTACGGTGTGCCACACCAAGGTGCATGGCTCATTCGTGGATCGGGAGCTTGAGCGATGAGATATCTACTTGTATTAGCCTTTGCCGCGGCGTTGTACGCGCAGGATCAGAAGCCGGCCGATCAGAAACCGCCAGACGAGAAGGCCACAGACCAGAAGGCGCCAGATCAGAAAGCGCCAGATCAGCAAGCCGCTCCCCCGGCGGCTCCCGCAGCGACCCCGGCGCCGCCCGTCAATCCACTGGATGAAAACGTGACCGGCAGCATCGATTTCGGTTATCGCTGGATTTTGAATAACGCCGGCAATTCGAGCGTTTATCGCAGCGTTGTGAACCTCGGCGAAGGCGTCAAGCTGTTCGGCCTCGACGGCACGATCGTCAATCCTTCGCGGCGCCTCTTCGACCGCTTGGATATCCATGCCACCTCGCTCGGCGACGATCCTTATGAATCCGTCAAAGTCGACCTCTTCCGCCGCAATTCGTACCGCCTGAGCGTCGACTACCGCAACATCGCGTATTTCAATTTCCTGCCGTCCTATGCAAATCCCAATCAGATCATGGGATCGCTTGCGGACGAGAACGCGTTCGATACGCGCATCCGCAATACCGATGTCAGGCTCGACCTGTTCCCCGGCTCCCGTATCGAACCCTACCTTGCGTGGGGACGTAATTCCGACTTCGGACGCGGCATCAGCACGTTCGCAGGCGACATCAACGAGTATCCCGTGGCTACAAGCTACGCGGATAGCACCAACACCTATCGCGGCGGCGTCAACATGCAGTTCGGGCGCTTTCATTTCAACGTCGAAGAGGGCGGCACGACGTATAAGGACGATCAGGGGCTTTCGGATTCGACCAAGAACCTCGGCGACCTGTCGACGTTATTCCTTGGCCAGCAGCTCTTTCTCAGCAGCCTGAACGAGAACTACCGCGTCCGCGGCGATTCGACCTATACCAAGATTTCCGTGGCCGGCGATCCTTTCTCGTGGGCCACAGTATCGGCACAGTTCGTTTACGCGCAACCAACAGTTGACGTTCAATACTCCGCAAATTCGGCAGGCAATCTCTACCTAGCGAGACTCTTCCAGTTTTATTCGACCGGCCAGGACGTTCTGTCCGGCGATGCTAAGATGCCGCATCCATCCGGCAGCGTCGACATCGAAATCCGGCCTACGAAACGTTTGCGGATCATCGACTTTTATATGACCGACCGGATGCACAACGCCAGCGATGCGCTTCTGGCGGAGAGCTTTCTCTTCGCGGCCGGTACTGTCAGCGACAACGCGCTCGCGCAGGAGCGCCTGGTTGAGACGTACAACCAGGAAGAGGTCGATGTCTTCTTCGATGCGACTTCCACGCTGACTCTGCGTGGCGGATACCGTTACGTGTGGGGCGATGCGAGCCTCACCGCTCCGCAACTCATCGGCGTGCCGTTTGAGGGTGGGCAACTGCGGCGCAACGTTGGGATCGCCGGCGTGAACTACCGCATCAAACAGAAACTGCGGCTGAATGCCGATTTTGAAGGCGCTTCGTCGAGCCAGGCTTACTTCCTGACCAGCCTGCGCGACTATACGAAGACGCATGTCCGCGGCAGCTACGATCTCGTGACTTCGCTGCGGCTGTCGGCTGACTACTCACTGCTCGACAACCGGACGGATCCGGTGACGCACTTCGATTTCTTCAGCCAGGCGTTCACGGCATCGGCGTATTGGGCGCCGAAGAACGGCCACCTGTTCAACGCGCTGCTGGATTACACGCGATCCAACGTGCACTCCACGGCTGTTTACATGGACCCTTCTACCCGGCAGTCACTGACTTCGCTCTACCGCGAGAACGCCAATACCGGCACGGCATTGATC
Organism: Bryobacteraceae bacterium; assembly: GCA_035295125.1. GTDB lineage: Bacteria > Acidobacteriota > Terriglobia > Bryobacterales > Bryobacteraceae > JAICMB01. The sequence continues at coordinate 122,687 of DATGJP010000020.1, forward strand.
GGGCTGAAATGGCTCAGCTTCGGCGGGTCGCTGTTCCGTTCCGTAGGGAGCCGGCCGACGCAATACTACCAGCCCATGGCACGCCTCTCGGTTCCGATCAACAAGCACATTTATTGGAATGCGGAGTGGCGCTATTACGGCTTCGGCGAACTCTATTATCAATATGAGGGGTTCCGCAGTAACCAGTTCATCACGGGTTTGCGTCTGACGCGATAATTCTTTCTAAAGGACCGGGAAAAATTGAGGCCGCGGATGAACGCTAATCGGACGTTCTCTTAGCCCGCAATCTTGATCTCGTCCGCACCAGCAACGCGCCGGCCGCACAACTCAACCCGATTGCGGCCTCGCTCCTTCGCCCGGTAGCATCCGGCGTCGGCCAACTTCAAAAGGTCGGCCGGTACTGCCGGGAACGTCAACGTGCCGGCGACACCGAAGCTGGCGGTTAACCGGATCTCCTGACCGACACCCGGTACACGAAATCCCTCTGCCGCCGTGGAGTGCCGCAAACGCTCGGCAAGTTCGGCCGCTTCGCCCGGTTCAGTGCATGGAAGCAACAGCGTAAACTCCTCGCCGCCCCAGCGGAAGAAAAAGTCGGAACGCCGGATTGTGCTGTACATGCGTTCGGCAAACGCGCGCAGCACATGATCGCCGACGTTATGCCCGAAGCGGTCGTTGATGTTCTTGAAGTGGTCGAGATCGATGGCTAAAAGAGAGAGTCCAAGCCCCAGCCGTTCCGATCGCGCGGCTTCGACCGCAAAGATATCCGCGAATGCGCGACGATTCAGGCATTGCGTGAGTTCGTCGGTGTAAGCTTTGCGGCGCTGCTGTTCGATCTGCGAACCGAGGGTATACGAAAAAACCACCACGGCAGCCAGGAAGCAAATCGCATATACGCCCAGGAAGAAACCTGCCTCTCGCAGCGTCTGGCGAAGTACGCTGACCGTAATCGCTTGTGCGCCCTGGTCAGGTTTCAGTGCCTCCAGGAATAGTCTGGCGGCCAAAGCCCCCGACGCGATCATCACCAGGAAGACGAGAATGAAAACCGAGATGTAAAACCGTGCGTCGAGCGATCGGCGCGCCGGTAGCGTGATATGTGCCGCAATCCAATGCTGGGCGGGCCGGTTGAGGCAGTAAAGCAAGGGGCCTATGATCAGCACGATCTGCAGAAAATCTCCTAATATCCAGCCCCGCCAAACCCCTTGCGCTTTCGAAAACGGGAGCTGGTGATGGAAATTCCAGACCAGCGCGCCCACCGATGACGCACCGGTGGCAATCAATGCCAGTAGCGCGAATTGTGCCCGGTCCACCCATCGCTCCAGCGAAGGCGATACATGAAGCATGGCCGACGAGCTCCACAGTACCGTAAGCGTGATGGGGGTAGCTACGCTAAAGACGAGCGCCGTGCCCAGAGGCATGCCGTTCCAGACCGAGAGCACTAAAGTAGTAAGGTAGGCCGGAGCAATCCCCCAAAACGGGCCGAGCCAGAAGGTCGTCAGCAGGCAAATCGTGAGTGGGGGATAAAAGGTCAGGTTGATGGTAACCGGACCGGACATTAACGTCAGGCCATTCCACTTGATGGTACATAGTCCTGCTACCACCGAGAGGATACAGATTCCCAACCAGGCCAATACCATCCGCTGCGCTACGGGCTGTCGAATGGCTGACACAACGTCCGAGACGCGCCACCACCGGAGGCTACTGGTTTCACCGTCGCCATCCGGCCGGGAGAAGGGGCTAACATCCTTTGTTTGCGTCTGGATAGACTTCATCCTCAGTCGCGCCAAGGCACCTCTATCCCAGAGATCGGCTGTCCGCGACACCAACAATAGAACGCAGCGTGCCGGCCGCATTTTGAAGACCCTATGGTACGTTGGTCGGATATGAAGCGCCGCCACCTAATACAGTCGATTCTCGGCCTTCCTGCTCTCACAGTTTTACCCGCAGCCGCGCAAAATCCAGCGCCGGCTCCGGCGAACGCTGACGAGTCGACCCGGCTGGCCCTGACCTCCGCCGACGCGGTTGCATCGCCTACCGGGCGATTCCTATCCGAGGACCAGTTCGACGCCCTGGAGCGCCTCTCCGCAATGCTGGTTCCAGCTTTCGACGGTAAACCGGGCGCGGCTGAGGCCGGCGCGGCCGAGTTTCTCGATTTTCTCCTCAGCCGATCGCCTCAGGAACGCCAGGTGCTGTACCGCCGCGGTCTGGATCTACTCAACCAGGAGTCGCGAGCCCGCTACGGAAATCGGTTCGCCGACCTGGATGATGCCACCCAACTGTTGTCACACCTGAAGGAAACATGGACATTTTCAGGCCCATCGGACGAACTCGCCCGGTTTCTCATCGCCGCCAAGGAAGACACGCTGCACGCCACGATAAGTTCACGCGAATGGGCGGCGGCCTCCACCGGACGACGTGGCGCCGGCATGGGCTTCTATTGGTACGCACTGGATTGAACCATGAAGCAGGATTACGACGTCTTGATCATCGGCTCGGGTGCATCGGGTGGGATGGCGGCTTATACCCTCACGAAGCTCGGCATAAGCTGTCTCATGTTGGATGCGGGCCCGCTGTTGGACTTCGAAAAGCAACGCGAGCTGAAGCCGGTTTACGACCTGCCATACCGTGGATTCGGCGAGCCCGGCCGTTTCCCGCACGTGACGCAGGCGTCCGAATTCGACGCGAACCTGTGGGCCGACGAGAAGCAGAACCCGTACACGTACGACCCCAAAGACCCGTACTACTGGGTTCGAATCCGTCTGATCGGCGGCAAGACTCTGCGCTGGGGCCGCGCCTCGTGGCGCATGAGCGATTACGAGTTTAAGAATAAAGACCACGATGGCTTCGGCGATAACTGGCCCATCTCCTACGCCGACCTGGCGCCTTATTACGACCGCGTGGAGCCTATGTTTCGCGTTTCGGGACGCAAGGAGGGTTTTCCGCAGCTCCCCGATGGCGTCTTCATCGAGGACAACTCGCGCGACAGCGCCAGCGTGCAGCGCTTCCTCGATTCCGCGAAGCGGATGGGTGTTCCCACTACCAAGCAGCGGCGGGCCACCGGGACGCTGGCAAGCTCCGTCAACCTGCTTTTACCCGATGCGTTGGCCACTGGCAAGCTTCGAATTGTTCCCAACGCGGTGGTGCGTGAAATCACGGTCGACCGGAACTCGGCCAAAGTCAACGGGGTTTCGTTCGTGGACCGCAAGTCGAAGCGCGAGTACCACGCAACGGCGCGCGTGGTTATGGTGGGCGCATCGTGTCTCGAGAGCACTCGTTTGCTTCTGAATTCGGCTTCGCGACAGTATCCCAACGGGCTTGGCAACTCGAGTGGTGCCCTGGGGCACTACCTGTTCGACCAGTTCTACGTGAAGGGAGTGGTGCAGGCGGTGGTGCCGGAAGCGAGAGGCGGGAAAGCAGCGCGAGGTCTGATGGGTGGAGGCGGCTACATCCCGCGATTCCGAAATCTCGCCAATCGCGAGAAGAAATTCATCCGCGGATATGCTTACGACTTCGGAAGCGGTGGAACCCCGGCCGCGAAGTATCTTCCTCTGTATGGTGAGGCGCTGCTGAAGGAGTTGGCCGACGTGAGCGGCGCCGGGTTCGACATGACCACCATGGGCACGGTGCTGCCGCGTTTCGAGCATCACGTTCGGATCGACGCCGGCGTTAAGGATGCCTGGGGAATCCCGGCGCTACACATCTCGCAACGCTACACCGACAACGAAATCGAGATGGCGAAGGATTCGATGAGTGTCGGCGAGGAGTTGTGCCGCGGCGCTGGATTTGAGGTAATCGCGAAGCACCACGAAATGGTGCCGCCTGGTGAAAGCATTCATGAATTGGGAACGTGCCGCATGGGAGAGAGTCCCAAGACGTCGGTCCTGAACGGGTTCAACCAGAGCCACGACATCCGGAATCTATTTGTGATCGATGGCAGCTCATTTGTGTCCGGTGGAGCGCAGAATCCGACGCTCACCATTGCGGCGCTGGCCATGCGAGCATCGGAGTACCTTGCAGAGGAAATGCGGAAGGGCAGCGTCTGATGCGTCTGCTGTTGTGCCTGGCTGTCGCGAGGGCGGCAATGAGCCAGGTGCACCACATACCCGAGCAGCCTCTTCCGTTCAGCCACAAACAGCACGTTTCGGTCGGGCTGAAGTGCAAGGATTGCCACACCAACCCCGATCCGGGAGAAGCCGAGGGTATTCCTCCCGCATCGAAATGCATGGCGTGTCACGTGGAAATCGCAAAGGACGCGCCGGAGATCCAGAAGCTTAAGAGCTTCGCGGATTCCAGGCAGCCGATCCATTGGGCGCGGGTTTACCAGATCCCCAGCTATGTCGAATTCAGCCATCGCAAGCATCTTGCCGCCGGGGCGACCTGCCGTACCTGCCATGGTCCGGTGGAGACCCGCGACGCGCTGTGGAAGGAGACCGATATCAGCATGGGCGGCTGCATTCAGTGCCACCGGCAGCACAAGGTCAGTACCGATTGCGCTTTCTGTCACGAGAACCGGCAGTAGGTCACCCGGGCCGGTATTGTTGATACCTTGTACTTCTACATATTTTTAGGGTATATGTAGAAGAAATAGGTATGAACTGGTTTCAGCGGCTTACAAAGACGGGTCGGATGGAAAAGGAACTCGATGCCGAGCTTCGCTTTCACTTCGAATCGCAGGTTGCAGACAAGGTTCGTGGAGGCTTGACGGAAGCCGACGCTCGTCGTGCCACCCGGCTGGAGTTCGGAGGTATCGAGGAGATTAAGGAAGACTGCCGTGAAAGCCGCGGCACGCTGTGGCTTGTGTCCATTCTGCAGGATCTGCGTTTCGCCGCGCGCATTCTGGCCAGAGCGCGGGGATTCTCAGTCACCGCAACTGTTGTCCTCGCAATCGGCATTGGCGTTGGCACGCTGGCATTCAGTCTTTACAACATTATTTCTCTGCAATCGATTCCCGTGCGCGATCCCGCGACGCTGGTGCGCATTCAGCGCCGCTCACCGGAAAACATTACGCCGGGCGTGCCTTACTCATCCATCGCCTACTATCGCGACAACGCGAAATCGCTCTCGGCCGTGATGGCAACCATGAACGCAGCACCTATGGTGCTGAACCAGGATGAGCAGCGCGTCAATCCCGCGTTTGTCAGCTCGAATTATTTCAGCGAGCTTGGGGCATCAGCTATCGCCGGGCGGCTTTTCGACTCCTCCCGTGAAACCACCGGTTCTGCTCCCGTTGCTGTTTTGAGTTTTCACTGTTGGCAAAGGAAATTTGACAGCGACCCATCCATCGCCGGCAAGTCGATTCGTCTCGGTGGAAAGCCGGCCACGGTCATTGGCGTTACCTCGGAAGCATTCGCAAACCTCGGTACGGACAATCCGGATATCTGGCTTCCTCTTGTGCAGCATTCTTACTTTGTCGATGGCAGCAAATCTCTCTTCGATCCGTCGTTCGACGGGCTCATCCTCATGTGGGGACGCCTGGCGCCGGGCGTCACTGCGCCGAGAGCAGAGCAAGAACTGCTTTTACTGACCAACCAACTCCGCAAGATTTATCCGGCCGTAATCTGGGACCACGAGCACATCATCATGACTCCGGGCGCTCGTTTCCTGTCTCTTGAGGACGCTGCACCGGTGTTTGCGCTTGTTGGGTTTCTGGTATTCCTGATTCTCGCTGTCGCGTGTGCCAATCTCGGCGGTTTGGTGATGGCGCAGGGAGCCGGAAGGCAAAGAGAGATCCAGTTGCGATTCGATCTCGGCGCCAGCCAGTTACGCGTCTTCCGTCAACTGCTGACCGAGAATCTGCTGCTCGGGTTGCTTGGCTCGATGGCTGCGCTGCCTCTAAGTTATGCGGCCCTACGCCTCGTACTGGTCTACTCAAACGCACCGTCGTGGATGAGTGCGATGCCCGATCTGCGGGTCCTTCTGTTTACTTCGGCGATGGGCGTCATCGCAGCACTCGTTTTCGGATTTCTGCCTACGCTGCAGGTGGTGCGGCGAAAGAAGGATCGATTCTTATGGCATCAGATCGTTGTCTGTGCGCAGGTAGGCGCCAGTTGTGCGCTCATAATTCTCGCAGGACTGCTGGTTCGTGCAACGCTGCACACGCTGTATTCCGACCCCGGATTTGGTTATGAGCAGGTGCTGTCAATCGATCCGGAAATGAGGAAGCATGGCTATACGTCTTCCGATGCGCAGGTCTACCTCGATCAGTTACAGGTCAGACTGCGGGCAATTCCTGGCATAACATCGGTTTCAATCGCCATGAGTCCGCCTCTCGTGAACCCGGTCGTTATGATCACGAGCATCGATGTCGACGGGCGCCGCGTCATGATCTATCCCAACTGGGTCGGTCCGGATTTCTTCCAGACCATGCGCATTCCTCTGCTGCGCGGCCGTTACTTCCGCGCCGGCGAAAAGAACGAAGTGATCCTGAGCGCATCGCTGGCCCGCAAGCGCTGGCCAACCGAAGATCCCATCGGAAAGCAATGGAAGGATGGCAGGGAGATCGTAGTCGGCATAGTCGGCAACACCCGGGCGATGGAGTTCAACAACACGGATGCAACCGAGATTTACTATCCTCCAACCGCCGATGTTCTCCCAGAAATGTCAGTTCTGATCAGAACGGCAGGCGATCCACATACGGTGTCGCCAATCATCAAGTCGATTGCAGGCAGCATCGATCCGAGACTTTTTCCAACGATGACACCACTTACTACCGGCTTTCACAAGAATGCTTCCCAGGTGGAGCAGATTGCAGCGATTGTAAGCCTGCTAGGCGGCATTGCGATCTTTCTCGCGGTGGTGGGTCTTCTCGGTCTGGTGAGCTTCGCGGTGTCCCGAAGGACAAAGGAAATTGCGATCCGGCTCGCGGTGGGGGCAAATCGCGCCGAGGTCATCTCGGCGGTGCTGCGGCGATTCGCTTGGCCCGTCCTGATCGGACTCATTGCTGGACTGGCCATAACCGCGGGCCTGTCGCAGATATTGCGTCGCGGGCTGTACGGTATCAGCGGTTTGGATCCGATCAGCTACGTGGGAGCGATGGCCATCCTGATCGCGATCCTGACGGCGGCTGCCATGCTGCCGATTCGTCGTGTCTTTGAGCTTGATATTGCAAGGATCCTGCACTTCGAATGATCTGTCTACGGTTCTCGTGTTGGCGGTCATCTGAAAACGTATATTCTCGAATTCTGGCCGGCGCCCATTTCCACGGGTCGGGCGTTTTCCGGCCCCCGTGGCGGCGTTATTGCTGTCGCCCGCCGCGTCGCCAAGGTGGTGGCATTTTGGCCAATGTCAGCACTGCGCGTTATTGGGTCTAATTGCGTTGTTGGGTCCAATTAATGAGCAGGTAGCGATCGCAGGTCGGCCCAGCGTCTGCGCACAACGACGGCATTTTCGCCTTCGCCTTTTTCATGCTCCAAAGCGTTACATCGCCCGGCGACCTCCTTGCCTCCGGCGCTTCAACCTCTCAGAATATGCGGTGAATCTCACTCGCTCCGCAGCGCTTCCAGTGGGTCCCGGATCGCGGCCTTCCACGCTGGCCGGATGCTCGCGAGCAAGCCGGTGCCCAGCAGAACCAGCACGGCAAAACCGTACGCGGCCGGATCGGCCTGGCTCGTTTCGTAAAGCAAACTCGCCAGCAATCGCACTAAAAGCCGCGCCCCAATCAGGCTTGCTCCCAGCCCGCAAGCCAATGGCAGCATGGTGCCGCGCAGGATTCCGGCCACTACCCTCGCCGGCGTAGCGCCCAGCGCCACCTTCAACCCCATCTCGCGCGTCTGTAGCGTCGTCGTGAACGATACTACGCTATAGATCCCCGCCGACGTCAAGAGCAAGGCCAGGGCGCCCAGTGCGCTACACGCCCACGCCGAAAAACGCGGCTGCCAGATGGAATCCGCGATCATATCGTTCAGCGTTTCCAGCTTCACGATCGGCTGCTCCGGGTCCACTTCCCAGATCGCCCGCCGCACCGCGGACGCGATCGCGACGGGATCGCCTGACGCCCGCACCACCATCGTCGACATGAACACGCCAAACACATATTGGCGAAACGGAATGTACATCTCGTCCGCCGGCGGCCGCCCGTAAAACCTTTGCGCCGCATCTTTCACCACTCCCACGATCCGGATCGACCGCGTCGCATTCACCCGTAGCACCTGCTGCAGCGGATCGCGGCCCGGAAACAGGGTTTGCGCCATGTGCCGATCTATGATTCCGACCAATGGCGCGTTCATCGACTGGTCCGACTCGGTGAACGTGCGCCCAGCCAGCAGCGGAATGCCCATGACGGCGAAGTATTCATCGCTGATGCACCGAGTCGGAACGCCTCGAGTACTGCCGTCTGGCGCCACGAAGTCCGTCGTGGTATTCACGCTCGTAAGCGGCGGATTGTTCACGAATGCCGCGTAGCGCACACCCGGAACCTGCTTCAGCCGGTCCACCAACTGCTGGTAGTGCGCCATCTGGCCCGGTTTGGTGTCGTACTTCGTGCGCGGACTCGGCTGCGTGATCGTCCCTATCGGAACGCGCAGCGTCAGCACGTGGTCCGGCTGAAATCCGTTATCCGACTTCTCCAGGCGAATCAGGCTGTGCATCATCAGGCCGGAGCCCACCAGCAGCAGGAACGCAAACGCCGCCTCCACGCCGATGAGTATCGAGAAGATCCGCGTCGAGCCCCTCGGCGTGCCGCCTCCCTGTCCGATCCGCAGCGCCGATTGCAGATCCCCGCGGCGCGCCAGTAGCACTGGCAGCACGCTCAGGGCGCAGGCCAGCACCACGCAAAGCGCCGTGTTGGCCGCCAGCACCCGGCCGTTCAACGCGACTCCCTGCAAATGCGGAACTGCAATCGGTAGCGCTGCTAGGTACCGCACCAGGCCGTGTAGCGTCCACCGCGCCGCCGCCAATCCGGCCGCCGTTCCCAGCGCCGCCAGCACCAGCGATTCCGCGAGCAGTTGCCGCGCCACGCGCCACGCATCCGCCCCCAACGACGCGCGGATCGCAATCTCCCGCTGCCGCTGCAGTGCCCGGCACAGCAGCAGGCTGCCGGCATCGGTGCACGCGATTAAGAGCACTAGCCCCACCGCCGCCACGATGAACATCACGCTTAATGTGTACCTTCGCGTCACCTCGTCCTGCCACGGCGAAACCACGATCTCCAGCCCGGCTTTCTCGATCGGCTCCTGTTCCTCAAGTTGATGCGCCACAATCCGCATGGCGCTCTGCACTGCCTCCGGTGGCACTCCGGGCCGCAAAACCGCCGCACACTCCACCCTCGTCTGCGTCGGTGTCAGCCGGATCGCAATCCACATCTCTACGTCCGCCGTGGGAAACTCGAACGTCGGCGGCATCACGCCCACAATGGTGTACGGCTGGTCCGCAATAACCACATGCCGCCCCACAACGCCCGGTTCGCGATGGAATACTCTCTCCCAAAGGCGATCGGCTATCACCACCGCGTCACCCGCGTCATCATCCGTCTCCAACAGCCCGCGTCCCACCGCCGCGCGCGCCCCGAGCATTGTAAACAGTCGGCCCTCCGTCCGAATCGCAAACATCTGGTCCGGCGTATCGATGCCGCCGAGCGTCACCATGTCTCTTACGAAGGGCGTCGACGTCTGGAACAAATCGCTGCGGTCACGCCAGCGCAGGTAATCCTTTGCTGGCATTCCGAACATCGCTCGCTTCGTGCTCTTCTCTTCCACGCGCATCAGGCTGCGGCCCGCGCGGTCCGCCGCCGGTCGCAGCAGTACCGCGTCCGTGATGCTGAAGGCGGCCGTGCTCGCGCCGATGCCGAGCCCGAGAATCGCCACCACCGCCGTGGCAAACAGCGGATTCCGCCGCAGCCAACGCGCCGCCCATCGGAAGTCTTGCATCATACTAATGAATTAGTATAGATCCTCCCCGGCCGTGTCCATCCGGACAGAATCCACATGCGCATATAGTCGTATCGAGGTGAGCATCCGGCCCACTGGGGACGAATGACGCTATCCGGAACTTGATCGGGCTACCAATGGCCAGATCCTGCCCGACGGTACGCACCGTTGTTGAGAGCCGGGCCGCTGTTTCCTGCTCGCTTTCACGGACCCGGTAGCGGGATGGAATAGTCGTTGAGATCAAAAACCACATAGATGGTCTTGCGGGAGCGCACCTGCTCGATCCGATCAGTGTTGAAAGAGTGGCCCAGGTAGGCGGACTTTGACAAGGGCAACGCTTCATGCCAGGTAGAACCAGCTTGCATGGTGACCTTCTCGTGGAGGTTGCCGAGCCAGAACCCCGCTACTCGAAGCGGCGGGGTTCTCCGGTTTTCAAGCCCACAAGACAATTTTCTGGCGGAATGTTTTGAAGCTGATGATTGGCGGATGATATCGCTGGACCCTCCTCGGCAAGAACCTCAAAAACTACGTTTTCTGATGACGGACACCATTCTTGCACGAGCTCGGGAAATAATTGAAAAATGCCGCGAATCGTCCGATATTACAGTAGGTCGCTGTTGTATTCCCCTGCGCGGATACGCCGAAGTGGTACCGCGTAGCGCCCTGCCGCCGCCAGCAGGATCTATTCCCCACTGGCAGAGGTCGGCGTGGCATGAGCCTTAAGCGCAAACTGTTAACAATCGGTGTCAGCCTGCAAATCGGAATTTTGCTTTGTGCAGGCCTCGTCGTAACGCTCTATTTCAATCGGGTCTTATTGACCGCACAGACGGGGTGCGCCGGTTTAGCGAAATCCGATCTGGACCATATTATCGAAACCGCTTATGCGGCATGCAGTTCGCGCCAGCATGATATTTTGGCGTCGCTCGATTCCGCCCGTGCAATTCTTAGCCATGACGGAGCACTAACCTGGGCTGGATCCCCGGTCTCTTGGGAGGCGCGGAACCAGGTTGACGACCGCGGCTCGAAACTAACGCTGCCTGCCGTCTCAGTGAGCGGTAAGCCGATCGTAAGCGAACGGGAACCTGGCCGTCGCGTTCCGATAGTCGACGAGGTTCGCGATATCGCCGGGACGAACTGCACTCTGTTCCAGCGGATGGACGCGCAAGGCGACATGCTGCGCATTGCCACTACGGTGGTTGGAAAGGACGGAAAACGAGCGATTGGCACGTATATCCCCACCGTTCAGGCGAACGGCATAGAAAATCCGGTGCTCGCTGCGGTTTTGAATGGGACGAGATACGTCGGGCGCGCATGGGTTGTGGATTCCTGGCACATCGCCGCCTATGATCCGATCATCGGGACTGACCGCAAGGTCGCCGGAATGCTCTACGTTGGCGTGCCGGAGAGCGTGCACGCAGAGAAGATTCGCGAAACCCTGGCGAGGCTCAAAGTCGGCCGGCGCGGCTATGCGTTCGCGGTGCACTCCGCCGGAGAGACGAAGGGCCAATTTGTTTTCGCGACGCGCGCCAGCGATATTGCGGGCTCGGGGTTTATAAAGGAAGCCATTGGCGAGGCCAGGGGGCTCAGCGCGGATCAGATCGCCGAACAGCAGTACAGGGTTCGCGATGAAACGGGCAAGGAAGTACACATGATTACGCGGTTGAAGTACTTCGCGCCGTGGGACTGGGTGATCGGCGTCACATTACCCGAGGAAGAATACCTCGAAACGGCGAATCGCATCGAGGGAATTGCGAAGCGAGCGCGTTGGTGGAGCGGGATGGTGGCGCTGATGGGAGGTCTATTGTCATTGGTCATTTGGTGGCACTTTGCCGGCTCCATCTCTTCGCGATTGACGGCGCTCGTGTCGCGCTTGCGATCGGATTCTGAGCTATTGGCGCTGAGCGCCGACCAGATCGCGAGCACAGCCGAGTCGCAGGCGAAAGGGGCGGTGCAGCAGGCCGGCTCGCTGGAGTCGACGGCGAGTTCTACAGAAGAGGTAAACTCGGCGGCACAGAAGAACCTGGATCACAGCAAGGCAGTTCTGGGGGCGATCGCCGACTCTGAGGCGCAATCGAGTGCCGCCACGCAATTGCTGCGGGGCATGGAATCCTCGATGGCGGGCATCAATACGGCCAGCGACAAGATTGCGGCGATCGTCAGGGTAATTCAGGAGATCGCGTTTCAGACCAACATACTGGCCCTGAATGCAAGCGTAGAGGCGGCGCGCGCGGGAGAGTCCGGACTGGGGTTTGCCGTGGTTGCAAATGAGGTGCGGAACCTCGCTGAGCGATGCCGGGTTGCGGCGCAAGACACCTCCGATCTGACAGCGGACTGTGTCGCGAGATCGCGGGAAGGCAAGAAAGGGCTCGAGACCCTCGGCACTGCGGTACGGGCGTTGGCAGCAAGCGCTGTAGTGGTGAAAGGCCTCGGCCGCGAAACGCAAATCAGCAGTGAAGAGCAGGCGATCGGCATCGCGCGAATCGCCGACGCTATGAAGCAGATCGACGGGGTCGTTCAGCAATCGGCGGCCGGCGCCGAAGAAAGCGCGGCGGTGGCAGCCGAACTAAAGATCCGCGCTACAGATATTCGCTCACAAACTCTGGAGCTCTCGAGGATGGTGACGGCCGACGGCAGCATCCCGGAGGAAAGGATATCCGGAGCGGTTTCGGGGTCCGGCGGCGTGTTCTTCGCATGGGACGACTCACTCAGTGTCCGGGTCCGGGCGATTGACCGCCAACATCAAAAACTGATCGGCTTGATCAATGAATTACACGATGCCATGCGCGTGGGCAACAGCAAAGGAAAACTGCAGGGAATACTCCAGGAACTGATCAAATACACGAAGTCGCATTTCCTGGCCGAAGAGAAGCTCATGGAGGTGCATGGCTACCCGGACTTGGCGCGCCATAAAGAGCAGCATAAGATCTTGACCCAACACGTGATGGAGCTGGAGCAGAAGATCCGCTCCGGGCGTGCCATTGTCAGCATGGACGTGATGAAGTTCCTGAAGGACTGGCTGGGAAATCACATCCTCGGGCACGATCAACTGTACGTACCCTACCTGAAGGAGTCCTAGTTCGATCCGCTCGCCGGCATGTATCCCGGCCCTCGCACAATGCGACCCGGCTGCGCGCCCGTGTGTTTGCCATCGCGCACCACCGCAACGCCATTCACAAACACGTCAATCACCCCCGTAGATAACTGATGCGGCTGTTCGTAGGTAGCGTGGTCGATAATCTTGTTGGCGTCGAAAACGACGATGTCCGCGCTCAAGCCCTCCTGCAGGATTCCCCGGTCCTGAATCGACAATCGCCGGGCCACCGATGAGCTCATCTTGCGGACCATATCTTCGAGCGACGTGACGCCCTCCTCGCGAACGTATTTCCCAAGCGCGCGCGGGTAGTTCCCGTAGGATCGCGGATGCGCGAGGTTGCGCGTCTGCTCCGGATTCAAACCGCTGGCATCGGTCCCGATCTTAATCCATGGCTGCTTGAGCTGCAGCTTGATATTGTCCTCGCTCATCATGAAGAACACGGTCTCCACGCGGGTGCGATCCGAAAGAATCAGGTCCATCGCGGCGTCCTGAAGATCCTTATGCATCATGGCGGCGATCTGCGAGAGGTTCTTCCCGACGTATTGTTTGTTCTCCGGTTTGCTCAGCCCGGCGATGAGCACTCCGTCGCCTCCCGCGAGCAGGCAGAGATTCTCCCAATCGGTCTTATCGCTGAGCATCTCGCTCTTGATCTTGGCTCGGACGGTTGGGTTTGCCAGGTTCTCGAAGAGCTTACCATCGGCGGAACTCCAGGGCGGCAGACATGCGCTCAGGCCGGTGCCACCGGCGGTGTAGAGGTACATGTCGGCGCCGACGTCCTGTCCGGCCGCGCGAGCCGCGTCGATCTTCGCGATCGCCTGCGCTGCCTTGGGCCAATTGCGCTGGCCGCCCGCTTTAAGATGATAGATCTCCACGGGAACCCCGCCTTCCCTGCCGATGCGGAAAGCTTCGTCAATTGCCTCGAGGAACTGGTCGGCTTCGGAACGCATGTGTGTGATGTAGACGCCTCCGCAGGGAGACATCGCCTTGGCCATCGCGACCAACTCTTCGGTGGTGGCATAGTTGCCTGGGGGATAAATCAGAGCAGAGGCAATACCGAAGGCGCCGTCCTCCATTGCCTGCCGAACCAGCGTCTGCATCTGTTCCGTTTCGGCCTGAGTCGGTGTTCCCTGCGCCATGCCTTTTACGTACTGGCGGATCGTCGTAGCGCCGACGAAAGAGCCGAAATTCACCGAGCCACCGTGCTTCTGCATCGCGCGAAGCCAGGCATCGAAGGCATGCGGGCCCTGAAAATTGGCGTTGACGCCGCGGCCCAGCCCTTGCTCGGCGGTCGCAGTCTTGTCGTTGGCTGGAGCGTTCGTCCAGCCTTCACCCATGATCTCGGTGGTGACGCCCTGCGTTACTTTGCTGATGACCCGTCCATCACCGGTAAGCAAAGCGCCGCGCGACTGGGCCTGGATATCGATGAAGCCAGGGGCAACCACCAGTCCCGTAGCGTCAATGCGCTCCTTCGCGGGCGCATTACGGAGAAGCCCGTGGGGTGCGATCTTTACAATACGATCGCCCCGAATGCCGATGTCGCCGTAAAACCAGGGATTTCCGGTGCCGTCGATCACCCGACCATTGGAGATCACGAGGTCGTACGTTTGGGCGCCGGCGGCCAAAGCCATGAAAGAGAGCAACAATAGACGCATAAGTTTAGCTATCCACTCTATTCGTAAGCGGCCGAAAACGCAAATCCCCTGGCCGTGCTACTATCGCCCCCCGGAGGAGGTGCTCCATGAATGACCAACCGGCAAACGGGGCAGCGGGAACTCAGCTGGCTTTCCATATCGAGTCAAAACTATCTTTAGAGCTGGTCCGAGTGGTAGAGGAGGCGGCAGTGGCCGCGGCACGAACGATGGGTCAGGGCGACCGGCCGGCGTCGGACCACGCCGCCGTACAGGCCATGCGGCGGGCATTTGAGGAGGTTCCGATCGCCGGGAACATCGTCATCGGAGAAGGCGAGCGGGATAAGGCGCCGATGCTATATATCGGGGAGCGCGTGGGGGCAGCACGCCGGGGTGGTGATGCTCTGCCGGAGATCGATATTGCTGTCGACCCTCTCGAAGGCACAAACCTGTGTGCGACAGGAACACCGGGAGCCATTGCGGTTTTGGCTGCATCGGAAAAAGGCGGCCTGCTGCACGCCCCCGACTGCTATATGGAGAAGATAGTCGCGGGCCCGATTGTGCGTGGGGCACTCGATCTGGATGCGCCCGTCGAGGACAATCTGAGGGCCATCGCGAACCGGCTCGACCGCGACGTCAAGGACCTCGTGATCATGGTTCTGGAAAGGCCGAGGCACGAAAAGCTGATTGCCGATATTCGCAAGGCGGGCGCCCGCATCCGGTTGATCAGCGATGGCGACCTTTCAGCGGGTATCGCGGCGGCGGTCCGCGGCGCGGGGGTGCATGCGGTGATGGGCATCGGCGGAGCGCCGGAGGGCGTGCTGACGGCCGCGGCAATGCGATGCCTCCATGGCGAGATGGTCGGCCGTTTGGTTGTGAATGGCAAGGAAATGGAGGAGCGTATGGAGCGCATGGGAATCACCGATACCAAGCGCATTTACCGCGCCGAAGACCTTGCGCCGGGCGACCAGATCATCTTTGTAGCTTGCGGCGTCACGGCGGGAGCGCTGCTGAACCCGGTCCGATTCTTCGGCAACGGCTACCGTACGCACTCAATCGTGATGACCCGCGAGCCGAACAAGGTACGATTCGTGGATACCGTGCACATGACCGCGGAACCGGGGCCGCGCGGAATCCGCTTGTACTGAAGCGGCGGCTATTGTTCCGCTTCGCGCAAACGGGCTTCGACTTCGCCCATCACTTCGGGGCCGAGAATCTCGCTCCCGATTTCACGCATTACTGCTCCGGCTTCGGACACCTTGCCCAGCAGCTTCACTGCCGTCAGGTGCCCCATGCGATATTCGCTCAGCGTCAGCCGGCGACAGGCAACCATCCGAATGGGCCTCAAAGTCAGGTCGGCGCACGGCATCAGAATATATGTTTCCTGAGGTCCAAGCTCGGTGCCATCCTCGCTTACTTCCGCGTAAATCTGCGCGGTAAGCCCGATTTGCACGAAGTTCACCCGCCGCCCGTCCGTCTCCGGGAAGATCGCCCAGAGCTCACGTTCTGCTTCGATATACTCTTCGAAGTTGAACGTCTTCGGCAAGCGATAAGACGATGCGGGATTGATAAAGGCGTATGCAGACAACTAACACCCCCAAAAAGAAAGGGTCGAAACGATACCTACAGGTAGAGATCGACGGTGATCGGTTGCGCCTGTAGCCTACAGAACTATTCGAGAATATCTTAGTCTGACTATTTGGACGTTTCTTGTCAAGAGCGAAGTTGCATGTTTGGGGCCAAGGTTACGTAGAATTAACGCCGGCCGGCGTCGGAAAGGAATAGGCTGATGAAAGTGATCGCGGATGTTTGCATAATTCCCATCGGAATCGGGGTTTCCGTGTCGAAAGAGATCAGCATTTGCGAGCGGATCTTCACCGAGGCGGGGCTCAAGACCAGGCTGCACGCTTATGGGACAAACCTGGAGGGCGACTGGGACGTGGTCTTCTGCGCGATAAGGCGCTGTCACGAGGTGTTACACCAGCAGGGCGTGCCACGGATTTCGACGAGCATGCGATTCGGGACCCGGGTGGACCGGGAGCAGACCATGGAGGAGAAGGTTCAGAGCGTCGAGGATAAGCTTGGCGCTATGGTATAGTGTGGCTGAACAGTCCTCGCGACTTTGAAGAAGCGGGAGTAATTCAGTGGTAGAATGCCAGCTTCCCAAGCTGGACGTCGCGGGTTCGAGTCCCGTCTCCCGCTCCAACTTTTCAACGACTTGCAAACCCCAGCTTCATTCTGAACACCGTTTGAACACTGTTTACATCACCCGCAGGCTTTTTTCGAGTTGGTTCACCATGTCGAGCCTGCTTTCGACCGGCGATTGCGCGTAGACGTTTTGGTTGACATCGAGGCTGTGCCCAAGCTGATCCGCCACAAGCTTTCCATCGACGCCAAGAGCCTTCATCAAGGTCGCATGGGTCCGGCGCATGACCAAGAAATTGCACCAGCCGAGCCCAGCCTTATTCAGCTTCGGATACATATTCCGGCGCCAGCAGTTATCCTTCGAAAGAGGCGTCATCGCCTCCGATGGGAACACCCAGGCGCCCTCGCGCGTATCGACCGCCAGACGCCGCCAGCTTTCCACTTCTGAAAGCAGGCCCTCAGACAGTGCCGCCTTGCGGAACGACTGATCGGTTTTCGGCGTGTCCACCAGACCGCGATAAACCCGCTGTCTGATATCCGCGTACTTCTCGGTCATCCGTCCCCAGGTAAGCCCGAAGATTTCTCCCGGCCGCATCCCGGCCAGGATTGCGAGCTTTGCGATTAGCCGCTCACGCTGATCGAGAATGCCGAAACAGATTTGCACCTCCTTTGTTGTCATTGCGCGGCGCTCCGGCTTCGCCGCCTCCCTAGGCGTGAACAGCAGCAGCGCCGGATTGCGCGCGATCTTACCTTCGGCGACAGCCATGTCGAAAATCTGCTTTACATCCCAGCGCAGATGATCCACGACCGAGAACGACAGCCCGTCTTTCGCCTTGCGGTCGAGCAGGTCCTGCAGCTCGTCGCGCCGGAAGCCTGGAAGCTCCCGTGCCTCGAACTCCGAAACCAGATGTACGCCGATCCTGTTCACATTGTTCTCACGGGTCGAGCTTTTCCACTTCCGGCTGTAGAAGGGGAAATAGATCTGCTCGACGAACTCACCGAATTGCCACACCCGATCCGCATCGTACTTGGCGCGTTCCGCCGCCACGATGCGGGCAACCACTTCCCGAGCTTCGCCTTTGGTTATGTCCTTGACGAAGCCAATCACCTTGCTCTTCTTCCTACCGCCCTCGTACCAAAGGCCGAGCCAGCGGCCACGTTGCTTTCGGACACCTCCTGTCGAGTGCCGTATACGCATATTCGTTTTCTCCTATGCGCTCTTGCGGCCTCGTTTTGGCGACTCCGTAAGATTATCATTTGCCGCCACCCCGTGGTTATCGGTGGCCGCACCGAGTTCGTTGCGCTCGATCCATTGAAGGAGGCTCTCGCGCCGCACGAGCTTGCGCCGGCCAAGGGGCACGGCGGGAAGAGGCGGACAGCCGTTCACACGGCCCGCGACAAGGTTGCAGATGTGGGCCTTGCTACAATGCAGGAGCTCTGCGACTTCCGACATCGTTAGCAGGTCAAAAGCCGTGTCGGGGGAGAGCATACATTTCTAGATTGAATCGGCAATCTCGTCTTCAGAGAGCGCCCATTCGTCCGCAAGAACTCTTTCGCAATCTTCAATCGATCGTCCAGACTCTGTGACCATAAATCCAATCGCGTCCGCGTCGTCGAAGACTGGCCGACCGCCCATGTTGGTTTTGACAAGGTGTCCCCAGCGTTTGAGGTCCGCTTGAACGATCTCGTCGCTAAAAATCCCATCGGGGCTCGTTATCCCAATCAGGACGGCATAGCGCCACGACAACGCGACGAGCCCATAATGTTCCTCTTGTGTCAAAAATCCTCCTCTCAAAACGGCAGTCGATAAAATCAGCCCGCCTTCAAAGATGGGCGGACAGCAGGAAAAGAGAACTCCGGTTGCTTTTCGCGAAGCTGATCATTCCAATCCTTGAAGCCAGAGGGCTCATGCACGACGAACCGCAGATCATGGCGGCCTGACAAATCCACCGCCTTGCGCACGACATCAGCGAGCTTGCTCCCGTCCGCGTCGGTATCCATAGCGGATATGACGTCCGCATCCGCCGGCAGCCGCGCGATTGTAGCCCTGATTAGTTCCGGTTGCGCCGGACTTGGCTTGCCGCCGATCGAGGAGTAGCGCGCGCGATCATCGGGGAACAATGCCGCATGCGACAAGGCATCAATCGCGCTTTCGGCAGAATACGAGGCGGGCATCGTCTGGCTGCTCATGCGACAGCCACAGGCCCTTGCTTCCGCCGGCAGCAAAGCCCGTGAAACTGCGGTTCTTGATCTCAAAGCCGCAGAGCCCATCCGCATCAAAATGCGGAAAGATAGCATTGCCGCGCGCATCGGTACGAATACGGCCGGCGAAGCGATCCGACTCAAGAAGCGAAGCGGGCAGGGAGCGCTCGTTCTCAAGATAGGGATGACGCGGCGCATCGTGCATTTTGGCAAACTCCGCCTCGACCCGCATTCGATCTTTCCTGGTCTTCTGCAGCGGCGGAAAAATGGGAATCGTGACCGGCGGCGCGCCGATCCACGGGCGCAGTATTTTACGCACCACGCCGATGCTGACGCGATCGCGGTTCTGTACGAAATCGATGATCGAGCCGTTGTCGTTGTCGTCGCGCACGGAGAAATATTCGTAGTGACCGTCTGACGCGCGCCTAATAACGATTTTGTCGCCATGCGCATTCCGCATAACGGCGGACCCGCGCCAGGAGTCGCGCTTGTCGAGCTGATAACCTCGCGATGCTGCATAAGCGCGCAGATCGATCCTCTTGAAGTTCTCTAACTCAGCGTCGAACATCAAACTTCTTCCTTCCCTACCGCCCACCGATCTCAGGGACGAGCCGGAATGCAGCCTACAAAAGGTCCGGCGAAGACGCCAGCATCGAGAATCGCCGGCATGACTCCCCGTTTGCGCCGCTCTCCCTCTTGTCCGGCGCTTTCGCCGCGGCGCAGGAATCATGGATTTCTGGCCACGAGAGAATTCATGACGACGTCCAAGCGGTAGGGTTCAATCACCTTAACCCACGGCATGGTGCGCCTAAATCTGGCCTCTATAGCATCGAATCCTGCCTCAATCGGATGCTCGCGAGAACCTACTGGAATGAGAAACGTTCGGTTTTCGGGCCGGAAGTTCGGAGGCGGCTCCGCCGATGGGCAAGTATTTTCTCCGTCTGTGATCACCAAGGACAATCCGTTCGGCCTTTCACGCGCCGCCCGCCGCATCATGGCAACGACCGCCGTGCAGCGTCCCGGCAGCTTGATCTCAGAGAGGCGGTCAACGGTAGTGGAAAGCTTCGCAATTGCGGCGGCCCGGCTGACTCCAGCTTCTTTGTTCGCGGCGGCGCGAAGCTGATCGCATTGCCGTCTTTGCGCATCCCCGTAGTGTTGTGAAATGCGTACCAGCTCGCTCGCGGCCACGGGGCAGTCACGAGCGCGGTTGCCGGGTATGGTCACACTCAGAACTGACGTTGCCATGAAACTGTTTTCATAAAACGGAATGACGGAGACAGCCAATGCGTCCGCACCTTCATAGGCGGACAGGCTCTGCGCGAGGTTCTTCAGGATCTGAGTCGTTTCTGAGCTACGCGCGGACGGGGACACATCGACATACACGTACACCGGAAGATCGCTTGCGCGGCACGTCGCGCCGCAAAGGATCGCCAGTGCTAGGCCAGCAGCGCCCGCCATTCCCTTGCCGTTCCCATCTGGCGGGGGCGTGCGTCGACCGCTGGCGGCCTCCAGAAGTTTCAAGTTGCGCGAGACCGAGCGGAATTCTGTCAGGTGTCCGCAAATACGCCGGGACCAGGACAGCATCTCCGCCGCAACGCCGCATAGCCCGCTACACAGCGGCGAGAGCAAAGTGATGAGCGCCATCATCACCCAGAAGAGAGAAGCTCCTATTGTGCTTTCCGGGCTGCGCAAGACGGTAAGGGCAATGGTGCAGGATAGAAGCCACGCGCCGCCGAGCATTAGCAGGCCACGCGTTACGCGGTGCATCTGTTTTGCCGGCTGAACTACAGCACTGTGACGGACCCAGCGCGAAACCACGGCTGAGGCGGCGCTTGCCATGAAGAGAGCCAATGCACAGCCCACTATCGCCGCCAGCACCGGCCCGCCGTTCAGCGCTGTTTCCGCGAGCGCAGCGCCGCAAAGAACCTCCACGAGCAGAAACGCGGTTTGGCCAAACCTGTAGTACGTCGCCTCCCGCGTCTGGTCATGCAATTCGTGCGGGGCTACGCTTTCAGCCGGCGCATCGCCAAACCGGAGCGAGTATTCGCGCGCGTATTCTTCGAGTTTCGCTCTTTCGATCGTGGCCAGCTCGGCGGCATGTAGCCTGCACCATTCGGTGTTGCTCGCTGCCATTGCCGCCCTTGCCCGCGGCTCAAAGGTGTACTCGATCTCCGAGAGACGCCGACGACATTCTTTCCTAATGCTGTTCAATTCATTCGACATCGCGTTGCTCCTCGAATAAGGTCTCCGGCGTCGTATCGCTCGCCGCTGGCTCAGCAGGCCGATAGTACGGGTTGTCGTCGCACAGAGCGGCGATCTCCGGGTATTCCCAATAGCCGCGCCGCCGCGCGATGATCACGTCCTTGACGAGACCCGGCGCGAACATCACCATCTGATCGTTCGGAAGCGCCATGACCGCGTGCGGGTCGAGAACGTTCTGGCCCATTTGATTGAAACTGACGCTGCCCTTTCCAGTGTCGGCATGGGATGCGTTGCTCGTTATGATCGTGCGGCGCCCGGCAAGCTTGCTGATTTCCTCAGCAGTCTGAATATCGCGTGGTCCCAGGAATATTTGCACCTCGCACCCGGAGAGCAGATTTCTGAAGCCTTCGCGCCCATAGGCGGTAATCATCTGGCCCGCGTTTTGAATGATCGGAACCATGTTGAAACCGTGCCCCGCGCCTTCGGCGAAGACCGTCTCGAAAATGGGGACCCGCCCCAGCATCGCGAATTCGTCCGCAACGCAGGTGACTGGCCAGCGGCCAGGCGGCGTCGATTGCAATTCCAGAACGGCCGCGCCGAGCAGGAGGCGGAAACAGCGGCGCGATGAAGCCATATATTTCGCCGGAAGCACAACGTAAACCGTGGTCGGCTTCGCGCCGCGCTTGAGATCGTCGAAGCGCCAGGGCTTTGCAGGCGTTCGGAAGATGCGCGCAATCGCAGGGTCGGACAGCCACTTGATCTGGCGACGCAGTTCGCGAAGGATGTCGTTGATCCCGCCTTTCATGAGCGGCGCATCGGGCGCGCCGAAGGTACTGAGGCGGTCCGTCACATACTGATCGCCGGTTTTCATTGCCGTTGCCGCGAAGGAGAATAGGCGCTCGCTGCAAATGATGCTGGCCAGGTTCGCGAGATCGGCCTCTTGCGGATAGTTGAGTTTCAACTGCATCATCACGCCGGAAACCGTTCCTTGCGCGCTCTCGCTGAAAAACCCACTGTTTGTGCCTTCGCCACTTGTGTCCGGCGCGACGATGATCTCCGACAGAGTGTCGCAATCCTTCACGAAGGATTCCGACTTCGGGTCGAGCAGGTCCAGAGGGTTGTAGCTATCGGTCTGATCGGCGAAACGCGCCAACTCCGTCGGCAGGCCTTCCTTTAACGGACACAGCACCCTCATGTCGCTTCGGCCTTCGCAGGCTCGTTTTGTAGTCGCTAGCAACTCGCCCTTCGGATCGAGCAGGACCAGGGAGCGATTTCCGATGGCTTCGACGGTCATCGTGCCGCAGATCGTGGCGAATTTACCCTTTCGCGACGCGCCGATCAGGGCCACGCTGCTAGGCCCTGCGTACCGTATGATATTGCCGGCATCATCTTCGCCGAGCCTCAATCCCCGGCCTATTGCGCCGCCGGTCAAACCACCTGCGGCGAGCATGGCACGCGTAGCTATCCCGGCGTTTCCGTGGCTGTTTCCCATCGGCGGTATCGGAGGCAACTTGGTGGCAAAAGGCGAGGAGGACTGTCCGATCCGCACCTTCATGCCGAGGGCTTGCGCGTGCATAGCTAAAGCCATGAATTCGGTCATGTCCGCGTTGCTGCCGGGTGTCCAAGTCATGCTCTCCGAGCCGAGCACATCTCTTATGACACGCACCATCGCGGCATAGATTTCGGGTGGGCCGCCGGCGCGTGCGTTTCTGACTTCTCCTTGGGACACAAAAAATGTCATCCCACCTGGACCTTCGACCCGGTAACCTCTATGAAGCCAGCGTTTCGTCACGTCCCATTCCGGCCCGACACACTTCCTGATCGCTTCTGCTGTTACGACCAAACCCATAAAGAACCTCCAGAGCGCGGCGTCCTAAAAACGCCACGCGGTTACAGCCAGCTCGCATTTCCGAACCAGCCTACAGGTGAGTATTCGCCGTTCGAAAACTCTGTGCGCCTCCATGGAGGGTGTCGCCAGCATTTTCTGAGAGCGTTTGAGTACCAAGCAACCGCGATCGGTCGCAGTATTCCGGGTGACCGAAAGGATCGGATAGTTCAGTACCGGTTGAAGTAGAGCAGTTTGAAAGACGAGTTAGACCCGTGACGCGAAACATCTCGCGGACGAATGGCGGCGGATTTTCAACTGAGAGAGTGATCCCCTCCGAACGACTTTCGTCGTAGAAAAACGCCAGAACGCCGAGGACATACGCGTCGATCTTCTCGACGCCGTGCATCTCGATGTTGACGGTGCGCGTCGTTAGATGGATAACGCGAGAGAGCGTGTCATGTAACAGCCCTCCTGAATGCCCGCGAACGAACCGACCGGACAGGATTAGGCAGGTCGTATCGCGGGTGATCGCGATCTCGATACAGGTCCGCTGACGCCACGTTCCAGCTCCGGAATTCACCGCCTCGTTGTTCAAAGCCAATTCCTCGATTGCAGAAACGCGGCATCGCTACGGTTGAGCGCGGTGGTGCGGAGAACGCCTTTGAGCATCAATTCGAAGTCCTTTGATTCTTCGGCGGAAGTGAGCAGGGCGCGCCCCAAAATCCGAATTAACCGCTCGCGCTGCTCCAGCTCGATTGCCTTTCGCCGCTCTTTCTCCGCTCGAAGGGACTCCTTGAGCTGTGCTTGGCGCTTGAGAAGTAGGTCGAGTTTCTCGTTGTTCATGCCGGTGCTCCTTTCTCAGGCACATTCTCCGCAGCAACAACAGCGGGCGAGAGTTTCGATTGTTTACAGGTGAAAGCGACGGCGTTATCATCGCCGCCCAATCCGGGTTCCGGTACATCAGGTGCAAAATGGCAACGCTGCCGCCGCCAGACTACATAGATGATGAAGGCCACCGCTATTACTCGGTAACTGCAGGCGCACGGATCATCGGGTGTGATGTCCTGTCCCGAAGAAGTCTCTGGAATTACATCCAAGCTGGTGTCGCGCCCGGTGGCCTTGACCTCTGCGTGATCCGCCAACCTTTGCTCAGAACTGGTCACCAGAAGCCGCGGAGCGATCGCCAAGACCGTCCACTGGTTCGTGAAGACCGGCTTTTCGCTCTTCGTGAACTTACGCAGGATCATCGCAAGCATCGGAGCGGCAGAATGAGCGAGGATGATCTTTCCCTTATGCGGGACTCGGCCCGTCGCTTTCGATTGCCGTCGCGCCGTCCACATCCAAGTTGAGAGATTCTTCTCCACGCACAGCAGCGTACCGGAAAGAAACTTTTCGCAATCGAGAAATATTTCCATTAGATGCGGCCTTGCTCCTCGGTAGACTTGACGTGAAGCGGAGTGCGAAGAAGCGCTCCGCTCAAGGAGCCGAAGATGGCGAGACAACATCGAAACCCGCCGACTACTGCCGAGATGATCCAGGTTGCCCACATGTTCTATGGGAAGGAGGCCCTTCGGAAGAGCGAAATCGCCGCTCAGCTAGGCAAGTCCAATCAGTGGGTTGGCAGAACCCTGAATGAAGCGCGGCGAGTCGGGTTGGTCAAGATTCAAATTCCCGAAACGCTGGAAAGCGATCTCCACGACAAGCTTCGTGCGAAGTTCCCGCATATAAAAGACGCCCTTATCGTGTCGGTAGAGCCGACCGCCAATCCGATGGCGGTACGGCCCTTGCCGAAGTCTCCGTCTCCTTTCGGTCCGCGACCGGATGCGGAACTCCTAAAGCGTTTCGCCGTCGTCGCAGCAGAATACTTTGACCGCATAGTTGATCAATGGGGCGACCGGCCATTACGTGTTGGTGTTACCGGCGGTGAAACGCTTCTGGAGTTTGCTAACGCAATTCCCGACCGATTGCGCGAACAGGTTCAGTTTTGTCCAACCGCGCTCGTCGGAAGAGGGCGCGTCATGGACTCGGCTTATCACGTAGATGCCGTCGCGATCGCGACGATATTGTGGGCGCGAAGCGGCAGGCTACCAAATCACATTCATTACGCCACCGTTCCCCCATACGACACCAAGGCGCGGGAGGGCAATGCCATAAAGTTCATTCAAGAGAGCCTGGCGAAGATCGCAGCAATGCCGGCAATAAAATCAGTCGTAAAGGAGATGGATGCCATTGACGTTGCTTTCGCAGGGATCGGCAAGGTGAATTCCACCGGCCGCCTAACCATGACCTGCCTGCTGCGGCCGGTGATTAAGACTGAGGATCTGCTTGATGAAGGCGCTATTGCCGATTTCTGCTACAGCCTCATCGACGAGAATGGCCGTGGCCGTGATAGGTGGCGCTTTTTCTTAACTGCCGGTCACTATTCGGATCATCCCGGACTTGCCTTCTTCCAGCGTATGGTTAAGACCGGCAAGAAAGTTGTAGCGATCGTCGGTCCGGGCAAAGTGCATGCAGTCATTGCCACGTTGAAGGCTGAAGTCTTCAACGTTCTCATTACCGACAGCGAGACTGTCAAGGAAGTCCTGAAATACGCCTAACAAGTCGGCCACCCGTGCCAGATCCTTCCAAATTCGGAACGAGGACGACTTCGCAGCTGCTTCCGGATTGCCTCGTCTTCACCTATTCGTGTTCGACCAACTGCATACTCGCAGCCTTGGCCGATGCGATCCCTAGCGCGTCCGGCGCGATTGTCCAAAGGTGGTTTCTCGGAATTTTGTTGCGTGCTCGCTGCGCTCCTCGCGCAACAAAACCCCTGCGATACCGCTTCGCGCTTTGGACAATCCCGCCTCGAAGGACGCGCTCAGAGGGACGCATCGGCTGCGATCATGCAGCCGATCAACACAAGGAGAAAGACCATGAGCAGCAAACCGTCACATCGAGCGTATATCGTCAACAAGCCGAAGGAAGGCTCCGAGCAGAAAGGGTTCTGGCACGAAGTCGGCGTCGTCTGGCCGCACAAGACGGGCAAGGGCTTCGATATCGTCATTCACGAAGGCCTCAGCGTGAGCGGACGAATTGTCTGCACCGAGCCGAAGAAAGACCAAGACACCGAGTAAGCTCCGGCCGCCCGTCGGAGTCTCGGCTCTGGCGGGCGGTTTTCTCCATCACCCAACGTCGCGGCTTGGGAGTAAATGGAGTCTGTTGCGAGACGCGAAGGTACTGCTGCCGAAGAAATCATCTCACTTGCGATTGCACGACTAGTCGGTTCGATTTCCGTTTGCCGCGTAACATTGTAGGCAAAGCAGAGCAGGGCGCTCTTACGGGTAAGCTGCTCTTGTTTCCTACTGCCCCCGTCGAGTGGCGAAAGGCGGAAAACATAGTGTTCCGCCTTTCATGTATCGTTTCGGTGCAGAATCATTTTGCACCTCATGAGAAGCAAAAAAGAGTTGCGGCGTTGAGACATTTTCGATTCATTCGAAGGATGATTCGGGTGTCGATACCGGGCAGCAAGTTGTGCGCGTTGATAACGCGCCACGCCACGAAGTTGGGCCTTCGGCCCGCATTCGCGGCTCAACTTGGCAAGGGCAGGGGGTTGACCCCTTCCCGTTGCATCCCTTCCCCTGTGCCGCCCTCGGCGTCAGCGGAAACCCTGCACGTTTCCGCACCTTCGGCGGTGCGCCCATGACGGCGAACGACAATACGTCTTTCGCCGCCCGGCGCAGCGGGAGCCAGAAGCGCCAGCGCACGCGGAATATCCCCGTGCCCGTCGATCCGGCCGAGTTTGTCATCATCGATGACAAAGCCCGGACGGCCGGCATGAGCCGCGCCAGCTTTGCACGCGCGGCCATGCTCGGAAGCCCCGGTCCCCGCGCGCAGAGAGCCCCGACGGTGAACGCCGAGGCGCTCGCTCATGCAACAGCCGCCCTCAATAAAATCGGCTCCCTGCTTAACCAGCAGGTCCGGGTTCTCAATTCTGGCGGATCGACGATCACCGCCAGCCAATGCTCGGCAGTCCTGGCCGAAGTCAGGACCGCCGTCGATCGGATATTGGAGATCGTTGGACGCAAAACGCGTTTATGATCGCGAAAGGGACGACCCACGATAACGGGGGAAGGCTGGCTCGCTACCTTGTCAAAGGCAAGGACGACGAGCGCGCCGAATTATGGGAACTCCGCGGGTTCGCGTCCGACGAGATCGTCGAGGCCTTTCGCAGCATCCATGTAATCGCCGCAGCAACCAAGGCCGAGCAGCCTTTCTTTCACGTCCAGGTGCGTAACCCCGAAGGCGAGTCGCTGACCCGCGAGCAATGGCAATACACCGCCGACCGCATCGAGCGCATGCTTGGGCTCAGCGACCAGCCGCGTGCAATCGCCTTTCACATCGATGAGAAATCCGGCGAGCGGCACATGCACGTCGCGTGGAGCCGGATCGATGAAGAAACCCTGACAGCCAAGGCCCTACCGTTTTACAAGGACCGGCTCAAGAAGATCAGCCGTGAGTTGGAGCTGCATTTCGGGCTCACCCTGGTTCCAAATGAACGCGACGGTGAGATCAAGTACGCGCCGACCCGCGCGGAGGATGAACAGGCACGACGTCTTGGCCTCGATGCCCACCAGGTTCGGGAAACGATCCGTGATTGTTACACGCGCTCGGATTCTGCGCGAAGCTTTGAAGCAGCCCTCGCCGAGGAAGGAATGGTTCTGGCCGCCGGCAGTCGCCGCGACTATCTCGTGATCGATCAGGCCGGCGGAATGCATGCGCTTGGCAAACGGCTTCTTGATGTATCGGCGGCAGAGATCCGGGATCGCTTCGCCGACTTGCCCCGCGAACAATTGCCGAGCGTCGAGCAGGCACGGGCCTTCTTGCATGAACAAGCGCTCGACCGGCACCGCGAACAAGCCGCGCCTGTATGGGACCGGGAGCGGGACGAAGTCGCATGGCAAAAAGCCGTGGTCGATGGAGCGATCCAGAAGGGGGCGTCGCAAGAATACAAGGATCGGCAGGTCTGCCTGGTGGCGGAAGGGGCCGAGATCGAGGATGAAGAGGTGCGGCGCAAACGTGGCAGCGCAATCGGTGATCGCTGGATTGATGGCCCTCAAACCGGTCACATGATTGAACACCATGATTGGGCGCTCGATCAGGTCAAGGCCAACGATGAACGCCGCCGACAAGAAGAGCATTCCGGCGTGAGTCCCGCACGAGAGAAACAGCGCACGGAGGAAGAACAAGAAATCGATATGACCCGGTTCAAGACAGACCCGGATTACCGTCGCAGTATCGAAACCCGAATGGCTGAAAGCACTGCGGAGCAGCGGCAGCATCATCCCGAGGTGCAACGAGAGATTACACACGATTTCGGCCAACGATGACGCCCCGGAGGAAGCCCCCGATCCTCCGGGAAAACGATAGGGACAGCAGCGTCGCGTACAACGGGATCGGTGGCCAGCAAAACACCGGCCCCGTCATGCGTCGCGGCCTTGCCCGCAGGATTAAGAACCTCTTCCGCAAGGCGATGAAGGCGGTAACCAGTAGGTCAGAACCAGCGGCCCAAGCCACGACGCGGAGCCGCCGGACCCGAACGGGTGCAATCAGCCGGACTTTCCGGCTTGCGTCGCGCAGCCTCCTGCGTCCAGTTGCACGTCTCCCCGTCATTTCGCAAGCCGCCACGCTCCTACATGACACTCTGGCTTGGCTTCACCTCTGGGACTGGAACGAAAACGTGAGCGATCACGAGGCTTGCGGGGATACGGGCAGTAGGGAAGAAAACCATCTTTCGCCGCGCCTCTAGGCGTGGTAATCGACAGCATGGCTGACCAGCAACCACCAACTCATGGCGCATATGCGCTCAGACGGGAAAGCCGCCTTCGAAGCCGCTGGATTGAGATCGGGCACGCCCGCATCGAAAGCGCGGCCAACGGCGTGCATCATGTATTCCTCGATCGTTTGCCGATAGGGGGCTTCACGGGCCATGTCACGCTATCGCCTATCGGGATGAAACCTCCGAACCCGGAACCGGAGCCAGAACGGCCCGTAGAACAGTCCGAGATCTGAATTGGCCGCCTCGCCAAATCGTTTGCCATGCTGCCGAGACTTACCCTCGCTAACAGATTTGTCGAACAGAGGAGGGGGCACAATCAGAGCAGCCCTTGGGCCTTCATGCGTTTTCGCAAACTTTCGTGGACGCGATGGAGCAACCAAGAGCTGGCCACGTCGAAGATCTCGTACGCGACTCCGTAAACAGCTTTAGTAAATCTCATGGTGTCTGGTTGTTCGGGAGCCCATACGGACGGGTGGACATAATTCCTTAGCTTTCGCAATTCGTGCGCAAATCCAGCGAGAGTTGTTCGTTTCCCCCACGTAATCCGTTTTGGCGGGAACCAGCCTAGCTCATCGGCGATATTGATCAGCTCGTAGTATTTGAACTCCAGAGCTTTGTTTCTCTTCTTCCGAAACCTCTTCTTCAGGTAGACGGTCGTCTTCTTTACCTGGTCCGGATACAGAAAGCACATCGCGTGGAGGGATGATTCCAATGCAGCGCCCTGCATGACGCAGGCAGCCAGATAAGCCCGGCCTTTCACGCATTTGCGCGCCTCACGATGATAGAAGCCTGCCAGCTTGCCAAGTCGATCCGAAATCTCCACGTCAAGACCTCCGAGCTACGAATTACCTCAGATAACAATCCTCTCCACTTCATCGAGAGAAACCTCATCATCCCGCCGATCATAGAGCCCGGTGGTCCGCGCGGATTCATGGTTGGCCATCTGCTGCGCGATTTCGAGCTTCCCGCCGTTTCGAAGGTACTCGGTGATGCCGGTGGCGCGGAAGGAATGATTGCCGACCCTTGTAGGAATTCCAGCTTCCGTCGCCCGTCGTCGGATCATGCGGTACGCATCGGCTTGAGTCATGGGCCGACCCGAGAGTTTGCCGGTCCTACCTAGGGCGGTAGGGAAGAGCAAGGCTTTTCCACTTCCCGCAAGGCCGACCCCGTCAATGTATGCGTGCAGGTAGGCATCGAGATTGTGATGGCAAGGCATTTCATGCCGTTTCCCGCCTTTCTCGTGCAGTCGCACCCAAGAGCGCCGCTTCTGCACGTACACGTCCTCAACGCGCATCTTGAGAGCCGCGCCGACACGGGCAAATGCGTATACCATTATGGCGATTAGCGCACGGTCCCGAAGGGCTACAGAAGAACTCGGAATGATGCTGTCCAGCAGGGTGCGCGCCTCCGCTGCTGACAGAACGGACGTTTTGCCCTTCTTAACCGAGTGTTTGGGACCGCGTACCGGACTGGCCGGATTCACGGCGACAATCTGGCCAACGACGAGCCAGTCGAACAGCATGCGTATTGCAGCCAGGTGCAGCTTGACCGAGGGCGCCGCTAGCCGGATCTGCAGCGCCTCCACATATGCCGCCACGTGTACCGGTTCGATGGAGGCCAGCTCACGCAGATCGTTTTGCTCGCACCAGACGGCGAATTCAACCGCAGCTCGTGCATAGGCCCTGCGGGTGTTTGGGTTACGGATATTGGCGGTGAAGAACTCGATGAACCGCCTGGCTGCGTCCTGGTCCGGAGCGAACAGGGCCGGCAGAGCCAAAGACCCCGGCGTGGCCTTGGTTAGAGCCTTGGCCATTTCCTATCTCCCTGCTGCCCGTTAGAGAATGATAACGTCCTTTATCATTCGCCAACCATAGGCACAAAACAGGCTGTAAGGGAAATGGTTTTGGGGCCTTGCCGGCGTTTCAGCCTGACCGCGAAACAGTGGAAGGCGTTCCCGACTGCGCTGTCTACTCCTCTGCGCCAATGCCGGCGTCCCGTCAGGCTTCTTCAAGGACGCGAGTACGCTCGAACGGGACGGCACTAACGTCCTGTTCGCCTATCGCCCTTGCTGGCCGAGCCTCGGAAGGAAATCTGTCGCCTCAGACATCAATCCTTTTGCTCTTCCTCTCTCTAGGCGCTACACTTTTCATTCACGGTCGTTTCTTTGGAAGGGCACGCCGTATGCTCGCCGAGCCATGAAGACTAACGCCGCAAATATTCGCTTTTCTGCCAGCGATTTGAGCAATCATCTGGCCTGCAATCACCTAACGGCGCTCGATCTGGCCGTCGCCATTGGCTCACGTGAAGCCCCGAAATGGAATTCTCCTGATGCCTGGGTGCTGCAACAACGAGGCATGGCGCATGAGAGCGCGTATATTCAGCATCTGGAATCTCAGGGACATTCCATCGTCAACCTCCGAGACGTCGGCGACGAAAAGAGTGCCTTTGCGCAAACATGTGCCGCGATGCAAACGGGAGCCGACATCATCGTTCAAGGGGTGCTTACAGAAGATGTGTGGTTTGGTCGAGCTGACGTATTTCGAAAAGTTTCACAGCCGAGCAAACTCGGCGCATGGTCATATGAGGTCTACGATTGCAAGCTCGCTTTGGAAACGAAAGCAGCCACTATTCTTCAGCTATCACTCTACTCGGAACTCGTCGGCGGTATTCAAGGGCGGTCGCCAGAATTTATGCATGTGGTTCCGCCCAGTGATGGATTCATTCCTGAATCGTACCGCGTCTTCGATTTTGGGGCGTATTATCGCCATGTTAAACGTCGCTTGCAGAACGCGGTTGAGGAGCAGGACAAAAATGGCGCGACGTATCCGGAACCAACGGAACACTGTCCGGTTTGCCGTTGGTGGGGAGAGTGCGAAGAGCGGCGGCGCAAAGATGATCATCTGTCATTGGTTGCAGGAATTACTCGGCTTCAGAGAAAACAGCTAAGCCTCTGGGACGTGACGACAGTTAAGAGCCTGTCTGATCTCCCCCTTCCATTGCAACGCAAGCCCGAGCGCGGGTCGAAGAATGGGTATGTGCGCGTTCGCGAACAGGCGCGGGTCCAGGTGGCGGGTCGGATTCAAGAAAAACCCCTATACGAAGTACTTGAACTTAACCAGGAACACGGGTTCTACGGATTACCAGAGCCTTCGTTTGGCGACGTGTTCTTTGATCTGGAAGGCGATCCGTTTGTCGGCCACGGTGGGAGAGAATATCTGTTTGGCTTCGCCGCCGCCGCCGGAAGCACGACGTGGACGTACGAAAACCGCTGGGCCGTAAATCCGGAAGAGGAAAAACAAGCCTTCGAATGGTTTGTGGATCGGGTGATGGCCCAGTGGGCGCGGCACCCCTCAATGCATGTCTATCATTACACCGGATATGAATCCGGTGCGCTCAAAAGGCTCATGGGCCGCTACGCGACTCGTGAGGATGAGATCGACAGGATGTTGCGTGCGCGTTTATTCGTTGATCTTCATGCGATTCTCAAACGAACAGTCCGTGCAAGCGTCGAGCAGTATTCGCTCAAGGCACTGGAAGTGTTCCACAATTTCGAACGTAAGATAGATTTGGACGTCGCTCGTCACGCCACTCGCCAGATGCAGCATTACCTGGAGCTGGGCGGGGTGACCCCTCTCGATGAATCCATTCGTGAAACCGTCATGCTGTACAATGCTGACGACTGTTTTTCGACAGGATCGCTGCGCACGTGGCTGGAAGGGTTGCGCAGGTCATCCGAAGAAGCGGGGCATGTGCTCGCTAGGCCAACACCCTCGGATGGAGCGCCGCCCGAGACCGTGGATGAGCGCCAACAGCGAACGGCGGCGTTAGCCGCTCGGCTGCAAACTGGCGTTCCTGACGACCCAGAGCAGCGAGGTGACGAAGAAGCCGCGCGTTGGCTGCTTTCTAACCTTCTGGATTGGCATCGCCGAGAACTTAAGTCGGAATGGTGGGAATTCTACCGCCTCGGTGAGCTTTCCGATGAAGATCTGCTCGATGAGAAATCGGCTTTGTCCGGGTTGCATTTTGTAGAACGGCTTGGGGTTCAACGAAATATTCCGACCGACCGCTATGCATTCGAGAAACAGGAGACTGACGTTCGCGCCGGCGATGAATTGTGTCTCAAAGGTGAGAAGCTTGGCGAGGTCGTAAGCATCGATATTGCGATGCGAACCGTTGACATCAAGAAGACGAAGAAAACGGCGGAGATCCATCCATTCGCAGCGTATGTCAAAGATATCGGACCCGGCACGGACATTCTGGCAGAAGCGGTCTACCGCATCGGCGCCTGGGTTGACGCGAATGGAGTAGATGCGCACGGACCGTACCGAGCGGCAAGAGATCTGTTGCTGCGCCGCCCGCCCCGACTCTCGAATGGAAACACAACGCTCATCTTGCCTGGCGAGACTACCGTTGTAGCCGCCCAACGCCTGGGAACGATGCTCGACAGCTCTGTTTTGGCAATTCAGGGGCCTCCGGGTTCCGGAAAGACCTTCACCGGGGCGCGCATGATCTGCGAACTTGTGCGTCAAGGCAAGAGGGTCGGCATCACGGCGACAAGCCACAAGGTCATTGGCAAGCTGCTGAGAGATGCTGTCTCGGCGGCCGTAGAAGCTGGTATCCCAAATCTGAGAGCTGTCCAAAAAGTCAGGAAGGAGGACAAGCCGGAGCATGATCCACCGCATATTCTGACCACGGTTGACAATAAGGAGACCCTTGCAGCTTTCTTGGACGGCGCCAATGTCCTGGCCGGCACACAGTGGCTCTGGACACAGGAAGAGTACTTTGAGGCCGTTGATGTTCTCTTTGTTGACGAAGCTGGGCAGATGTCGCTGACCAACGTTCTCGCCGTTGCCCAGGCGGCCAAGAGCCTTGTACTTCTCGGCGATCCGCAACAGCTTGAGCAACCGCTGAAAGGAAGCCATCCCGACGGTGCGGATATTTCGGCGCTGGAGCACATTCTCGGTGGGGCCAAAACGATCGCTTCCGATAGAGGGTTGTTCTTGGAGCAAACCTGGCGTCTCCACCCGAGGCTCTGTGAGTTCACTTCTGAGGTGTTTTATGAAGGACGGCTGAGTTCCCACGAAGGCCTGGACCAACAGCGGATTGAGGGCCATCCATGGCTGGGCGACGCTGGCCTTTGGTTCGTCCCTGTTTCTCATGAGGGCAATCAGAACTCATCTCTTGAAGAAGTGGAGATTGTTGCCACGCTGGTCCAAGAGCTGTTGCATTCGGCGACCAGATGGATCGGCGAGAACGGCACTAGTCGTCCACTGGAGCTGAATGATATCCTGATTGTCGCCCCCTATAACGCCCAGGTGCTGGATCTGGCAGCCCGCATTCCCAATGCCCGAATTGGCACGGTGGATAAATTCCAGGGACAGCAAGCACCGATCGTCATTTATTCGTTGACCAGTTCATCACCAGAAGATGCGCCGCGGGGGATGGAGTTTCTGTACAGCCCTAACCGGCTGAATGTAGCAACTTCTCGTGCTCAAGCGATGGTTATACTCGTCGGCAGTCTGCGCCTTTTGGAACCTGAGTGTCATAGTCCTCGGCAGATGCAGTTGGCGAATGGATTATGCCGCTGCGTCGAACTTGCCAAGATTAGATGATTGGGCCTGTGTTCGCGCAGTCACTCTGCCGCTTCCGCAGATTAACCCTGCTCTTTAAGTTCATGGAAATAGAATAGTTTTACGGTAGACTGGGGTGTTGAACCGTCATGGGTTGAAAAACGATGACTTCCTCCGCGATCACCTACGACCCACTGGCCGAAGCGCAGGAGTTGCGCGAGCAACTCGCTTCCGACCGCCGCAGGCTCGCCCTGCTGCTGGGAGCAGGAACATCACAGTCCGTGGGACTGGAAGGGATTGCGCAGCTGACAGCGAATATTTCGAGCGATCTCAACGCCACCCAAACAGAGGCCTACGATCGCCTCTTGAACACCGGCCGGCCGAGGACCGTCGAGGACGTGCTGAGCGCTGTCAGACTCTGCCGGGAACTGGCGGAGGAAGACCCAACGGCAGAGGCACTGGGACTCAAGGCTGAAACAGCGGCCGAGCTTGATCGGGAAATCTGCAACGCGATTCGCAAACGCGTCGATATTGAGCCCCCTAAGGGCCTTGATCCTTTCATCACCCTCGCCTCGTGGCTGTCTTCCGTGGATCGCATCGCGCCGGCCGAGCTTTTCACTACGAACTATGACGTACTTATCGAAAGGGCTTTAGAGCGGCTGGAGATTCCTTATTTTGACGGCTTTGTTGGGAGCGTCGAGCCATTCTTTCTTCCGGCATGCGTCGAGGCTGAGTTCGGGAAAAAGGATGAATCCATCTACCCTCCTCGGTCCTGGGTTCGACTCTGGAAGTTGCACGGCTCGATTAATTGGAAGCTGATTGCAGCTGCTCATAAGACTCAGCGGATCATCCGTTCGTCACAATCCCGTCCGGAACCGCAAGACGAACTCATGATTTTTCCGTCAAGAACCAAATATTCCGACTCTAAAAAACTTCCATTCGTGACGTATCAGGATCGCTTTTCGCGGGTGCTTGGCAGCGGTGAAGTCATGCTGGTTGTCCTTGGATTTTCGTTTGGCGACGACCATCTCAACGACATGATCTTTCGGGCGTTGCGGCACAATAACCGACTCGCCGTAACGGTACTCCGGTATGCTCCCCTCGAAGGTGCTACTGATGTCCTGCCTGAGATGGCTTCCGAACTGCGAAACCTGACGGTGTATGGCCCCGATCAAGCGATCATCGGAGGCGTGCGCGGATCGTGGGGAAAGCCAAGTAAAGAGGCCCCCAAAGAACGCGGCTCTTGGGAGTTTTGGAATTCAGAACAGAACAAATTCACACTTGGCGACTTTCAGGCATTTGCGGAATACCTGCGCTCTTTCGTTGGAGTCCGCAGTCCTGTTGCCGAAGCGCCTACGACGCAGGTTGCGAAGGCATGAAGACCGACCCGACATATTTGGGTTCGGTGCAGCGTGTTGTCGGAGCCAGGGTGACCGTGGAGATTTCCGCGGTCCTGCCGTCGAGCAGTCCTATCATTAACGGCCGAGTTCACCGCGTGGGCCAGATTGGCTCCTTGGTACGGGTGCCGCTCGGTTTCGTGGATATTTTCGGGATTGTATCGATGGTAGGCGCGGCACCGGTTGATGAAGAGGTCGAGGAGCTTCTCTCCATAAAGGGCAAGAAGACGCTTGAGATTCAATTAATGGGAGAAGTTGTCGGAACAGGTCCGTTCCAGCGCGGATTGACAGCCTATCCTACGCTAGACGATGAAGTTCACGTGGTGACGGACAACGATCTCCGGCGAATCTACTCGCCGACCGGCTTTGCGCCTATAGAGATCGGAAAGCATTCAACGTCACAGGGCCTGCCTATTACTATTGACTTGGATAAACTCGTCACTCGGCACGCTGCGATTGTGGGTTCCACTGGCAGCGGTAAATCGAATAGCGTGGCGGCCCTGCTTAAGTCTCTGACTGCCGGCGCCTATCCAAGCGCTCAAGTGGTAGTGATAGATCCCCACGGCGAATACAGTCAAGCGTTGCAAGGTGTCAGCAAGGTCTTTCGGATTGGCGACCAAGAGACACCGCTCGTGGTACCGTACTGGGCGCTTTCTTTCGATGAACTGGCCTGGTTTCTTGTTGACCGGAAGAGCGCGTCGGAAACGCCCCAGGACAGCGCCTTTAGGGATCGTATACACGAGGTCCGCCGCGAATCGCTGCCGGTAGTTAATGCAGGAAGGCCGGAATTGGAGATCTTCGAGCAAGAAGTCACAGCCGACTCCCCGCTACCGTTTTCCATCCGCGAACTTTGGTACTACTTCGACCGCAAAGAACGCGTGACGTACAACGACACGACGAGAACGACCGAAGCCATAGAGGAAGAGGGCGATGCTCAATCCCTGCGGCCGGCACGATTCAGGCCCGCCAGCCTAGGCAGCGCGGCGCCGTTCAAACCGCAACCTCCGCCGATCATGATGTCGTATGTCAGCCGGATGGCCAATCGGCTTCGCGATCGCCGATTCGATTTCATATTAAATCCCGCTCCATACGATGGAACGACGCGTGATCTAGAGCATCTGGTGACCGATTGGCTGGACCATCCTAAGGCAATCACGGTCTTGGATCTCGGCGGTGTCCCAGCTGAGGTGACAGATCTTGTTGTCGGCGTGGTGACTCGAATCCTGTTCGAAGTGATGTCGTGGGGCCGCGACCTGAAGGGCATAGGACGACAGCGTCCGCTCCTGATCGTATTTGAAGAGGCGCACCAGTATCTCCCGAGCGGGGACAACCGTTTTATCCAGGGGTATGCCCGGCGCGCCGTACAGCGAATTTTTAAGGAGGGCCGTAAGTACGGGGTCGGCGGTATTGTCGTTAGCCAGAGGCCTTCCGATCTTGACGAGACCATCCTGTCGCAATGTGGCACATTCATTTCCTTGCGGCTTACAAATAGCACCGACCAGGGTCGGATTAGGACCACCGTGCCTGACGAAGTCAGTGGTCTAATCGATCTCTTGCCCACGCTCCGAACCGGCGAGGCTCTTGTGTCCGGCGAAGCGATTCAGATACCAAGCCGGACGCTAGTTGATTTGGTTGATCCAAGGCCAAAGAGTGACGATCCTTCTATTTCCGAAACATGGGCGCAACCGCGAACGGATGCAACGGATTATGCCGCTGCCATAGCATCCTGGCGCAAGCAATCACCGACCAATGGAGAGGGGTAAATGGGAGAGTACGTACCACTATCATCTACGGTGATTGCGGCGATAGCGTACGACGATACAACATGGGCCTTAAATGTCCGTCTCCACAGCGGAGCCGAGTATCAGTACCTCAGTGTTCCCCCCGATGTTTATGAAGGGTTTCTCTCGGCCGGCTCAGTCGGCAGATACTACGACGCGGCAATCAAGAAGGCGGGATATCAATACGTGCGAATTTCGTAAGAAGAAAGTAATTCGGCTGTCCGTTTGAACTTCAGTCCTGTCTCGCTGCTTCAGCCGCGATATGACCGGCGAAAGTGGTGATAAACGTCTTCAGGCTTGTGAGTTCGGACAGGTCACCATACTTGCCGCTTTTGGAAGCTGTGCGAGGGGAGGCGATTACGGTGGCCGTGGTATAGAGGCGTTCCTGTGTCAGCTTCCGGCAGAGGATGTTGTATCGATCCAGGTACGACGCGTTGCGAAACTCCGGGAAAGCCGGGAAATGCGGCGAGACATCACGCACGGGAGTTCGCGATCCCGGCGCATCTTCGACCAGCATCAGCCATCCGACGAAAGGCCGCGGCGCTTCGCCGAACGCACCTTCCCTATAGGCGGTCCACAGGTCCACGGCCGTCCCGAGCGCTTCCTCGGTCCGATTGTTGAAATTATTCCCGAAGGATGGCCCGACCTGAGACTTCAATTCCAGCGCAGCGACCAAGTGGCCATGATTGATCACCAGTAGATCCCACAGCTTCGTCGGACGGAAGAATCCTGGCAGACAGAGCACGCGCCGCTTCATCATCATGTGCGCGTCGGCGAGCCCGTTGCCGCGAATAACATCCTGGATCAGCGCGATGAACCCATCCATGTTCTTGCCAGCCGTGACCCCTGCCCGCTCACCCTGATCCGTACGGCCCAGCTCGCGTTGCTTCTCCACCGCAGCGGACCGATTGCCCCAGAATGCTTTGACTGCTTCGCTTGCCTTACGTTCGTAATCGGCGAGATCAAGCGGCATCGTCAACTCCAGGCGCGCCAGCAAGCAGCTTTCGCTCGTCCGGAGTCATTCGATAGAGAGTCGCTACTGCATGGTTGCAGGCTACTTTGTCGCGGGATTTCGCCGCATGCACCAACTCCGCCCGAAGTTCTTTCGAGACGGCCTGCCAATGCGGCACACGAATCCGGCGGAGATACTGCGCCTGGAAGCGCAAATAGCCACCCCGCATCTTCGTTGAGTAGAGGCTGATGAAAAGTCGCGAAATATCCGACAGTAGCACCGCCTCGAGGGCGCGGAGATCCCAGGTGGTCGCCGTCACGAAGTACAGGTTATGATGCGGATAGAGCTTTCCAGGTTCATAAACGATGTGGGCTTCGCCCTTTATGTCGGGGATCAGCAGCTTCGGAACGCGCACCAGTTCCGGATAAATCCGATCGATTGTGCGGTACCAGTTCCCCGGATTCTTTTTTGAGACGTGCCGCGCCCTGATGGCCGCTCCGTGCTTCTCGAGGTAGGCCGCAAGCTTTGGGTAGCTCCGTAACGACACCAACTTGCCATCATCGCCAAAGGGGTTAATCACGCCAAGACCGCGCCACTTGACGATCCCCGTGAGAATGTCTCGGGTCATCGCAAGCGGAAGTTTGCGATCAGACTCAACATCAAGCTCATCGAAAGGAGCGATAAACACATCATCGGCGCCCGTGGCCACACCGATCCCGACTTTGCAGCCTGCTTCCTCCAGGGTCGGAAAATCCGCTTCCAGGCGTCGCAGGAACCCGAGCTCGTCCGGCGCTCCGAGCATCCAGGGTTCGGCATCCCTTGCAACACCAGGCACGCTCGTGACGCCACTGCCCTTCCCAAGCCGCGGCGCTGTCATCGCACTGGCGAGGGTCTGAAGTTTACCAGCATCGATTTCCGGACGGTTCGCAACGCGCGTTGGCCCTGGTTCCTCGCGACTAATCACGACGATTGCAGGATAGGCAATCACGTCGGAATGGAAAGCGGCAGTATCGACCATATCAACGTAGCACTTCAAATGGAAATTCTCGGCCACCATTCGCCGCAATGGACCGCCGTACCGGTTTTTCATCCAGCGGTCGGCGCAGATGAAGCCGAGGTTTCCGCCGGGTGCCAGCAGGGAAAGCGAGCGCTCAATGAAAGGCACATAGATGTCGGCGCGATCGTAGATTGTGCTGAAGCGTCGCCGGTACTCCGCCATCAAAGCGTCCGGGATCAGCTCCTGTCGAACATAGGGCGGGTTGCCGACGACATGCGTGAACTGTCCCTCGAGTGCCGCCAGCAGGAAATCACCTTGCTGCAGCCAGAGATCACAAAGGGCTTTCGCATCGGTCTCCCGCAGGCCCTTATCCTGCAGCGCGCCGATCGCGAGTTCACGGGTCTCCTTATAGCTGACCTCGTGCAGCTCGACTGCGCGAAGACAATCGCCAAGATCCTCAACGACACCTCGGCGCTCCAGCGCTGGCACCCGTTCATAAGATTCAAACAGCCGATCGATTGTCGGCAACAGGAAATCGCCCTGACCCGTCGCCGGCTCCAGAATCCGGGTCCGCTGAAGCATCTGATCCGCCGTGTACCCGACCAGATCCAGAATAAAATCAACGACTTCACGACGCGTGAAGACGGCACCACGAGCTTCAACGCCAGCCAGCGCCATATCGGCAACCGCGGCTTCGACCGGACAAAACCCCGGAAATGAAGTTTGGTGGAGAGCTGAGTGCACTGCCATGAGTGATCTTACGTTAAAGTCGTCCTTTGTTCCAGTGTTTCACGTTCAGCATACAAGTAGCGCTGGGCCGGTTGTTCTCGCCCCGCTCTTTATTATGTTGCGTCCAGCAACCAGCTTTCTCACATGTAGCGGAAATTGCGCCCCTGCCCCGGTCAGCCGACGCATGGTTCCCCGCAAAGACCCGACACCACCATCTACTGAATCCCGGCATCGATCAAGCCAGAACACATTGTCTATCGCCGGCTTCATGACGCGCTTTTCCCCGTTCCGGAGTTCATCATGCGTTGCCTCTTTCCCTCCTGCCCCCAATGAACAGCGGGCGCAGGCACTCTAGCCGCCGCCGCTCGCTGTCAATGACGGATTTTGGCTCCCCTCCCCCGGTTTACGAGGCGCGCTCTGGTCCGGGGCAGTCACCCCAAAATCCTATGACAGCTTCGCTCGGTTGCGGCGTCAACCGTGCCTCTTTCGCCCCCGCTGTTGGGGGTCACTCAAACCAAAGAGGCAATCATGACCGACACGATCACCGTACCCCTCAATAAGCTGCTGGCCTGGGAGGGCAATGTCCGCAAGACC
The DNA here is from genome assembly GCA_035295125.1 of Bryobacteraceae bacterium. Classification (GTDB taxonomy): domain Bacteria; phylum Acidobacteriota; class Terriglobia; order Bryobacterales; family Bryobacteraceae; genus JAICMB01. The sequence goes on from DATGJP010000020.1 coordinate 163,484, forward strand.
GATCCCGACAAGGGCATCGACGAGCTCGCCGCATCCATCGCAGCGCATGGCCTGCTTCAGTCGCTTGTCGTCCGAAAAGACAAGCGCGGCAAATACGCCGTCGTCGCCGGACGCCGGAGGCTTCTCGCTCTCGAAGCTCTTGCGGAGGCCGGAGCGGCCGCGAAGGAGATGCCAGTCCCCTGCACCGTCATATCGGACAGCGCCGACGCGGCCGAGATCGGCCTCGCTGAAAACGTGCAGCGCGAAGCGATGCACCCCGCCGACGAGTTCGAGGCGTTCAAGGCGCTGATCGATGGCGGCATGCCACCGGCCGATGTCGCGGCCCGCTTCGGCGTCACCGAGACTGTCGTGCAAAAGCGCCTCAAGCTGGCGCGGGTCAGCCCGGTTCTCCTGAAGGCGTACCGAAACGGCGAATTGAGCTTGCAGCACGTCATGGCTTTCGCGGTCACCGACGATCACGAAGCGCAGGAGCGCGTCTGGAAAGAACTCCCGGACTGGCAGACCGAAGATCCCGATGCCATCCGCGAGATGCTTACCGAGCACGAAATCACCGCCCAAGACCGGCGCGTGAAATTCGTGACGCTCAAGGCTTACGAGAAAGCCGGCGGCACCGTCCGGCGCGACCTCTTCAGCGAGGGCGATGACGGCATCTTCATCGACGACGTGGTTCTGCTTGAAAGACTGGTCGCCGCGAAGCTGGAGAAGGCCGCGACTGCCGTTCGCAAAGAAGGCTGGAAATGGGTTGAAATCCGTACCGCCTTCGATCACGACGAGTGGTCGGACTGTGGGCGTCGGTTCCCTGAGCTTGCTCCCCTGTCGCCCGAACAGCAGCAAGAGATGGACAATCTCGTCAAAGAATCCGAGATGCTATCGGAACTCGACGAACTCGACGACGATCAGCAGGCACGGCTCGATGCCATCGAGGAACGCCTTGATGAGCTCGACAACCGCGAGACGGTCTGGTCGCCCGAAACCCTGGCGATCGCCGGCGCGGTGGTAACGCTCGGCCGTGACGGCAAGGCCGCTATCCACTGCGGCTATGTCAAACCGGAGGATGCGCCGCCAAAGCCGCGGAAGGGCAAGACGGTTACACTGCCTGACGGAACCGTGATCGAGGCCGCGCGCGACCCGCATTCGGCAGCCCTGATCGAAAACCTCACCACGCAACGCTCGGCAGCGATCAGCGCGGTTCTCCTCGAAAACCCCGCCGTTGCGCTGGCCGCCACGGTTCACGCTCTGGCCGCGCGGGTTTTCTACAACTGCAAGAGCGAAGACCTCGCTCTGCAAATTGCGGTGAGACCCGTCTCCCTGCGCAAGGCGGAAGGATCGTCGGCAACCCTTCTTCTCGGCAATGCGCGCGACTACTGGGACGAACGGCTTCCCGGCACTCCCGATGAGCTTTTCGACTGGTGCATGAACCAGGACGACGAAACGCTCCGGCGAATCCTCGCCTTCTGCGTGGCTCAGACCGTGAACGGCGTGCGCTTTAAGGCTGATCGCCCTGACAGCGATCGTCTCGCGAATGCCGCTGATATTGCCAAAGCCCTAAAGCTGGATATGACGGCATGGTTCACGCCGACCGCCGCCAATTACTTCGGCAGCGTCAGCAAGGCCGTTATCCTTGGCACGTTACGCGAGGTCAAAGGCGACATCGCACCTGCATGGAACGGCCTGAAACGCGCCGAACTGGCAGCGCTTGCCGAACGTCAAGTGGCCGGAAGCGGATGGCTGCCGGAACCGCTGCGCCTGCCGTCGGAAATCTCGGCCAGCGCCGAAGCCGCAGACTGATCCATCAGAACCGTTGCGGCAGTCTCGAAAATCCGGGGCTGCCGCTTCGTGTTCCCTCTTAGCGGAGTTGTCCCATGACCCGCCTACGATACATCGAAATCGACGGCAAGCGCCATCTGTGGCGCGACATCCTGCAGCTTCGCCGTGAGCAGAAGAAAGCCTTCGCACACGCCCAGCAGCCCACACTCTTCGCAGTGAAGGAAGACCGTCGGCCCGAGGCCGACCGAACCGCTGCAGGCCGGTATCGCGAACCGTCACTCTTCTCCGGCTTCCCATGATCGTCTCTTCCCTGCCGCCCCATGCTGCGGGACTCCAGGCACTCTAGCTGCCGCCGCTTGCTGTCAATAACGCTTTTTGGCTCCCCCCTGCCCTTCGGTCACGGTCCCCCCAAAAAGCTATGACAGGCTGCGCGTCATCGGCAGCGCGTGCCCTTTTCGCCCCCGCCTTGGGGGTCACTCAAACGAAAGAGGCACATCATGACGAAGACAGAAAAGCTAACCGAACGCGACTTGGCGCAGTTCAATGGATCGTTGACGCAGTACCGGCATGCCGTGAACCGAAACGTGACTTACAGCGAAGGCGCGCAGTTCCTTGCCGAGCGCGGCGGCGCGTACTGGCTTCTCGACGAAATCGCCATCATCCAGCCCTACAACAAGCGGGTTGCGGCGGAGGAATTTCAGGTCTGGAAGCTGGTCGTCCGCCCCGATCGAAGTGCGACGCTCACTTGCGGTGACGGCAACGGCAACACCGTTTTCTCGAAAGAGATCGAGTACACGGATTTCCCGCTCGACGAGATTTCGCTCTGGTTCACCAATAACGTGATCTATCTGCCAAGCGAGCACTGATCGACTGCCCGCGCCGGCACTGTCGGCGCGGGTTTGGTGCATGCCGTTTGCAACCATTCAACCTTGCTCTTGCCGTGATTCTCACTCCGCGTTAAGTTCCGACTGAAACACTATGCGCCATAGTGTTTCACACGAGGGGTTCATGTGCCGTACAGACGATTCTACAACGGGTAGGGGGTGCCGGAGTCGGACCGACTCGAGGCGTGGCAGTCGGTCGGAATCGCGTTGCGGAAGGGTTCCGTCCAGCCTTGAAACACTATGGCGCATTCTGTTTCAGAATGCTTGCTCACCCTTCGTTTGGGGGTGCTTTTAATGCAGCTCTACGACACTGCCGGACGGCGGAAATACTTAACGCCTGAAGAACGACAAGAGTTCCTGCGCGCTGCGGAGAACGCACCGCGAGAAGTACGGACCTTTTGCGGAACACTTGCCCATACCGGTTGCCGGATCTCCGAAGCCCTCGCGCTTACCGCGACCCGAGTCGATCCCGTCGTCGGCGTGCTCGTCTTTGAAAGCCTCAAGAAGCGCCGTAAGGGAATCTACCGCGCTGTGCCAGTGCCGCCCGATTTTCTCGAAGCGCTCGGAGCCGTGCATGATCTGCAGGCTCTGGGTGACGCACGCCTCTGGGACTGGTCGAGGACGACGGGCTGGCGGCGCGTAAGAGAAGTGATGGACGCGGCTGCAATCCACGGCCTTTGCGCGACACCAAAAGGCGTCCGGCATGGTTTCGGCATAAAGGCCGTCACGTCCGAAATTCCATTGAACATGACGCAGAAGTGGCTCGGTCACGCTCGGCTGGCGACGACAGCTATTTACACCGACGCCATTGGGCCTGAAGAGCAGAAGATCGCGGAAAGGATGTGGACGTAACGCCGTCGGTCCTGTTCGCGGCAACGAGAAATGCATCACACCGCGTAACAGTGGAGAACTCGCTATTGAATTCGCCAGACAGAAAACCCCGAAACCGATTTGAAAGGACCATCGAAGTGAAACACAGTTGCACGACCCAGCTTGGTGAATTATTCCCCGGCGCGCTCGCCTGCTTGGCTCAAAGGACATATCGGCGCGCCATCATCTTGACCAGTTTTGCCGTCGCTTACGTTTGGGTGGCGCCGGCACAGGCTCAAGACACGGCAGACGTGCAGATCAGCGCCAGCGAATTGCATTTGCTCGATCCGGACCGAAGAAATCTCGTCAATACCCTAAGCGGGGTGACGGGGCAGACCTCACCCGAGCAAGTCGCCGATCTTGCATGGAGGGTTACGTTCACGACATGCACGCGTTCCGGTTCCTCGGCTCCTTCCTATTTTCAGGCCGGAAGACGGCAAACCAACCATTACTCATTTCCGGTCCAGTGGACCCTGATCGAACGAAGCGGAAGCTTTGTTCCTTTGCCCGGAAAACCGCTCGCGTCCGAGCCGCTGTCGGAAGCCGATCACCGCAATGGGATTCAATGGCGGGGCAAAGCGTACTTAAAAGTATCGGCAGCGCGGGAATTTGAATTCAACCGCGGCGGAGGGATGAACGGCGGACCCTGGAGCCGCTGGATCGATGGCGACGGTCGTGCGTGGAGTTCGGGACCCGATCTTCCCGGCCGCTCCAACGATTCCAATCCGACCTTGGCCCTGGAAAAAAAGAACGATCAGTGGTGGATAAACGGGCTCACAGCCAGCGAATACGCAAGACTCGCGGGCCGGTTCAAGCTCTCGTGTGAGACCGCAACTGCTCCCGATCCCTTCGCCACCCTCGATGGAAAGACGACGACTCAAACCTATGACCCGCTTACGGACGAGGCAAAACTCGCACGGGAAATGGCGGCGCAGAAGACCGGGGGAATTCCTGCCGGGATGAAAACTGAACCCCAAATCACAACCTTGAAATATCTTTGCAGCGGCACCCGAGCGCAGGGCAGCGCATTTACCGCCGGTCCGCGATCCCTCACGATCACCAGTCCGACGAAGATCACGAGGCTTCGAATACCGGCGGGCGCTGCCAACACAGCTGAAGTCCAACTGGAAGGCGTGGAGGGGTTGTTCAGGGTGCCGGCGGATCAGGTCAAGGACTCCTGCCGACCGTAGATCTTCGCCGTGGTGCGTTGAGGCCGCGAGCGTGGCTTTCGAACGAAGGCTCTAGTCCGCTTTCCCGATGTCATCACACATGAATTGAAAGGAGTCAGATGTCATTCGACCCCGAGTCCAATTGGTACGGGCGGCAGGGTATGCCGGGAAAAAGCAACTGGAATACCGTGCAATGGGCAAACTGGTCGGCGGGCCAGATGCAGCGTGCACGCGAGACCGCCGCGGCTCAGTCTGCAAAAAGAGAAGCTGAAGAAGCATCCGCTCGTAAGCTGCGATCGCAACAACAATCGATCTCGCATATCGGGATATCCGTCGGACACGCGCCTCGGCTCGCCGCCTCCAACAACACTACCCAACGTCAGCCGCGTTCCACCGTTTCGAGCGCCGGCACGCCCCCTTCCCCCACGCTGCGCTTGCCTTCTCCGCGACAACATCCAATTCACCCGGCACCAAGCGTTCGCGGCGGATTACGCACTCTCCTCGCGAAAATGACTGCGTTTTTCGAGCGTCTCTGAATGGGTCTTCTTTGACGTGTTCTTCAGGCCTATCCATCGCGGACTGTGAAGCGATCACCGGGCGGCCCGTGCTCAGTCTGCAATGGTTTGGCCTTCTCCAGAGCATCAAGCGCTAATTCAAGCAGCTCCGCCAATGACACGTCGCGCTCATCCGCAAGCTTGTGAAACCGCTCGACGGTCGCATCGCTCGCCTTCATGTTGAACTGCCGATGACGCCCGGTCGTGTAGACCCGTTTCTTACGGCGCGGTTCTTTCAGCGGCTTCGGAGTCTGACGGCTTACGAATTTGTTTTCATCAGCGATTTGCTCGATGACATCCGTACGAACCGGCAACTCTCTTTTTGGCTTCGGCTCGAATGAAGGGATCTCGGACAAATTCTTGAAAGGATCAACGCGGGCCGTCATGCGACACCTGCCAACTCGTTGGGCCCATCTTCTTCCTTCTGCCCCCTCCCCTGCTCGTCTTTGAGCCGCTCCAAAATCTCATGTGCAAGTTGCCAGACATTGAGCTTCGCCTTGTCAAGATTCGGCACTTCGGCAGGGTTGAGCTGATCGAGCGTTTGTTGAAAAGAGAACACAGCCTTGTAAGCATCGCGTTCGTTCAACTCGGTTTGAAGCACAGGAATGCCCGCCTCGATCAGGCCTTTCTGAATATGCGCAAGCCCTCGTGTCCGAATCGAGGAACTTGTTCGGGTCAGCAGCACGGCATAAGGAAGAGGCCTGCCCCGCAGCTTTTCGCTCTGCATCACGACGCGAATCGCACGGCTCGCCTCGTTCGCATCAAGCTGCGAACCCTGCGTCGGTATGATCACAAAATCCGCGCGCGAAATCGCATAGACAACAATCTTCGAGGCGGTGCCTTCGAGATCGACAATGACAATGGGGGTTTCCGAAGCGGCATCGTCGATTTTTTCCATAATCGTCTCTTCATCGACATCGGCAACAATCGAAAGACGCGCCGGTACATTGCCGCCCCGCGCCCAGTTCTGGATCGGGTGATTCGGATCGGCATCGATGATCGTCACGTCGTAAAGACTGGCAAGCGCTGTGGACAGGAGGAAAGCAGAGGTGGTCTTTCCCGCTCCTCCCTTCGGCGATACGAAGGCTATGGTCGGCATGGCGGACTCCAGGAGGGATAGCTATCGAGTAGCCGGAAGATAGCAGATAGCTATCGGATAGCAAGTGGCTCTCTCACGAAGTGGGATAGCAGATAGCTATCGGATACTGGTAAGCTAGCCGCTTAGTAGCTGACGGATAGCTGATAGCTATCCTGCACACACCGGTTCGCCTGTGAGTCCAGGCCGTCCGGATCGAGCAAAATCGACGCTACGCCGGGTAAATTGAACAGCAAAGAGCCGTTCGGTTCTTAGCCATGGAACTCTAGCCAAGGGGCGTAGAAACGTATGGCGAGCAATCCTTGTGGGAATTCTGCATTGGGCAGGGGGCTAGTCCCATGCGGTTTCCTTTTCCCGCCGGATCGGTGTTTTCTCGTGACGATATCGGCAGAAGCCAACGAAAGCTGCGGCGGGATTATCGAATTTCGGCTTTCCCGAACTGATCCAGTATTCGCGCCATTCGCTTTCGAGGCCGTGAATATCGTAACCGGGAGCCGCCGCGCGGCCTTCCTCGTAGGCCTCGGAGGGCAGGGGCGGCAGGGTATCGTCAGCCGAGGGCAGGGGGCGGTCAACCCATTTGCCGTCGCGGTTCGTGAACGTAACCATGTCACGCTCTTCATCGAAAGCAAGCTGGTAGTCCGGCAGATGGTTGTGCACGGCAATGTGTTTGACATGTTGCCGAAAGCGCTTAATTGAGCTTTGCGAACCTGATTTCTTGAGCAGGGTGTCAAGCGAGATCGACCAGGAGGACTGGCGGCCACAATGCTTCCGTGCGAGCTCGTAAATCCGCCGCTCCAAGGGCTTACCGAGGCGGAAATAATCGGGATGCAGCGTGAGCACCTCTTGCCCCCGAATGGCGTTGAAGACCCAGTCGGAGAGCTTGATTTCAACCCAGAGCAGCCGGCCATCCAACCCGTGCTTGCGGCGGATCGAAGCCGCATCGATGAGGCCAAAGCTGTCGGTTTGCTCCTCGTCACCGGTCCGAATATTCGTCGTGATACGCGTCCCTGCGAGGCGGTCAATGGCTTCACACAGCGCTTTGTAGTCTTTTCCTGCCGTCCCCCGATTGGTGAAGACCAGCAGATCATGGCTGGTGATCCGCACGCGAGGGCCTACCGGCTCGTTACGCTTTAGTTTCTCCATCAACTGCGAAATGCAATAGATCAGGATGTCCTTGTCGTAGATCGTCGCCAGGCCCTTCACGGAAGGCACGATCTGCAGCCAGTTGCCGTTATGCTCGTAGCGGCGAATCGCGGTTTCCGGTTTCTTCGAAAGGGAGTAGAAGGGATGCTCCATCTGCGGAATCAGATCCTTCAGCACCGCGTCGGCCACGTCGCAAATGAACAGATCGCCTTTGCCATGCTTGGCGGCGACCAGATGTTCATCCGGATTCGGGGTTTTAGGTACCATCCCCGCATATTCGGGGTTTCAGGTGCCGTGTCAAGGGATTCGGGGTTTCAGGTGCCACGCCCAAGATTCGGGGTTTCAGGTGCTGAACTTCGGGGTTTCAGGTGCTTGAGATTCGGGGTTTCAGGTGCCGAAATTCGGGGTATCAGGTACCGGGCCTTGGAAATTCATTAGCGCGCCGAGGGGCTTAAAGCAGGTCGTCCAGAGCGTAACACTACTTAACACAGACTCTAACCTTACTAACACCGGGCCGACGCGAAAACCGACTTCCGGCGCAAAGGCCACCGGATAGGGCGGTGGGAAAAAAGATGGTCGCTTGGTATCCTGAGAGCGCGTCGTAATAGTGCTTCCGCCGAGAAGACCGATGAACCCGCTCACAAGCCGGAAGATTGTCGGAACCCTTGCTGTGCTTCTCATCCTGTCAACAGCTGGCTCCGTGCTGGCCATGTTCCTCGTTCTGTCGCATAGGAATGTTGGGTGGGAGGCTGTTGCCGCTGAGCTCCTACTGGTTTTCGTTCTCGGACTTGAAGGGATCATCGCGTACGGGGCGTTCTTTCGCGAAGAGAGCGTTAGCGCCGGCCAGCGGCAGCAGCTGACAGTTGGCCTGCTGGAGAAGTTCACGAGCGCTGAGGCCAACATCGCACGTGCAGAGACATGGCGGATTCGCCATAAGTGGTTTCAAGGGGATAAATCGTGCGTGAAATTCTTTGTTCAAACCGACGAGCTAGTCAATTCGCCGGATGAGGAAGCCAGGTGTGCGAATGGCCTCACACCGCATCAGAATCTTTCGTGGCTGCTTCATTTCTACGTGTCGGTACAAGCCTACGAAGAAGCGGGCCTCCTGGATGGCAAGTTGGCAGCCACTCTGCTGGCACCGCACTACCAGTGGTACCGAAGGTTCTTTCAAGAATTCTGTGAGGAATATCGCAAGCAGAAATCAGCTCCCGAAGTAGAGCCTGCTTGGTTGAACAGCCTGCCCAAGTTGGAGACTATCTTCAAGGACTCCGGGAGCGCACGCACCCAACGATCTGGCGGAGGGTAGAGTGTCTTGCAGTCGCGGATTCGACGATTCCAATTGCGTCAACATGCGCTCGGACGTTATCGCGTTGCCGTTGCCCAAGGCCAACCAAAGCTAAAATTGAGGGGTATGAACAAGCAGCGCCTCAAAGATTCCGCATGGAAGACGCGCGTCCGATTCCGCCCCATCCCGCAGCGCTACGACGGCGGTCCGGGAGGCGCGCCTCTGCCCGAGGCGGACCGGGAGTGGATCATCGGTCCCGAGATGCCGGGAGGCATGATGATGTATTGCGTCAATATCCCCTACGGTTTCGTCCTCGGCTTCGACCAAGTCCGCGAATTCATCTCCGATCCGATCCGCGGGGAGGGGCACGGATTTCTTGTCCTGAAGGTGCAGGTCAATACTGGAGGCGATCACGTCTGGGCTGAACCGCTCGATCCGTCAGCGAATCGTGCGCTAACGGCCGCGTTCTTTGAGTGAACACCATTTGAACACCATTAAGCGTTCGCCCGATGCTCAGAATGAAAACTGGGTGATCCCTATCGCCAAAACAAGGCTGACAAAAACGCTATGTTGTTTATTGTCAATCGAAAGTCGTCTTCCCAAGCTGGACGTCGCGGGTTCGAGTCCCGTCTCCCGCTCCAAAACCTGTGTGTCCTCAAGGCTTTGCGTGTTGTTCTCTTTCTTCGACGATTAGATCGTGACTCCGCAGGACTCCGCCCAGCGCTTGTTGGGCATTGTCCATCGTATCCTTATCGTTGCACTAAGAATGGCGAGTGGCTGGGGGAGAGCGTCGGGGTTGCACAATGGCTTGTGGCCTTTGTGGGAAGGTCGGGCATAATAGTCTGACGTGTCCGCCACGATGGCGTGCGCCTCTCGGTTTCTGGGCGGCGGATTCGTCGGTGTGAGTGATGCGGGCAGTACGGGTACGACATGCATCGCCATCACACGCCGGGTCGCGGTGATGATTCTGACAACCTTGACTTGTGCACGGACTGTCATCTCTAGTGTGGTCACAGCGGGCATTTCTCGAACATTCCCGTAAAGCTACGCTTCTGTCGGGTTATTGAGCGCGAGAGTTGGTGGCGCGGATAGTCCACTAAAGCGGATGGCTTACCAGAGTGGCGCGTGCGGACCCCGTGGCGGGAAAATGCCCGCGTCCTTGCAGAGTGCGGCAATGATGCCGATGGCCTGCGCTCGGGTTTCGTCCATCCAACCTGCGAGGCTGCGATCGTTGATGCAGTACCATTGTCCGTGGCCGTCGTCCACGACGAGTGCTCCGGTGCTGCGCGCAAGATCGTACCGTGATCTGATAGCGCGCAGGAGATCCACGACGGCGTCGAGTTTGGCGCGCCAGTCGTGGTTGTTGAGGTACGCTTTTCCTTTGCTGGTTTGCAGGATGGTCCCGTCTCTGGCGCGCAGGCAGCCGGTGTTGAGCGCTGTGATGGTGTCCTCGATGGCCCGGTCGAATGCTTCCATGTTGCCTTCTTGGTGGAACGGATCTTGGAATGCGGGACGGTCAAAGCATGCGGCGTAGAAGCGGATGAGGTCTGCATCGTTTCCTGTGCTGTCCGCGGTGGTGGACTCGATGCTAAGTCGTGCTGCTTGCTCCGAGAGCCGACGCCATTGCCGCAGTAGGTCGGCGGTGTAGCGTGCCGCGTCGTTGTCGATAAGTTTGGCGCATGTTTGGCACAGCCAGATCGTGTTTTCGATGCTGCAGCGTTGCTCGCGGCTCATGTTCTTGTCGTAGCGTTCGCCGCCGGGCGCTGCTGCGGTGATATGCGCTGCGACACCGATGTTGAGAGTCTTGCGCGGATGTGCTTGTGGGCCGCTCGTGGAGCGACGGCAGTTTGGGTTTGAGCATCGCAGCCCTACGCGTTTTGCCGCGATATCTTTGGTCTCTTTGGAGAAGTCATCGCGCGCGGTCATTGGGTTCGTGCCTGCAGTCCTAGCATTGTGATTGGCGTGGTCCCGATGATGCCTGGGGCGGTTGCTGAGCGTGCATTTGCGTCACGCTCAGGAGGACTGCGTTGCATCAGTATAAACGTTGTGGTTGACGTCCCGTGTCGGCGTTGCACGAGCAGCACGACGCGAGAGGATACGGTCCTGTTGCCTGCGTTTCGGAAGATCATGTCTAAGCACGAGTACGACCATGGCGAAGGATTTGAGATGAACGTCGGTGCTGTTGCCAAGCTGGAGAAGGAACTCGGAATCTACGACCTGGCTCGGTTTGATTCCTGAGGACGGATCAGCAGCCGTTCGGGTCATGTCACATTTCGAGGCCCCATCCCGTCTCGCCAGTGGAGATCAAGGAGGATCGAATACTGTGAAACGGACCCTGAGTATTGCCCTTGCTGCTGCCGGTGCGATGATTTTGTTCGGCGGGCTCGTGTACGCTGTTCTGGTGGCCGCGCACGTTTCAGAACCAGCCGCCATCACGGTGCAAGGCCTGACGCTCAGACGACTCTGGGCGACTACAGCTGCGTTGCTGGGACTGGCTGGCGTGATCGCGGGCGGGCTTGCTGCTTTTCGCTCGACCACCGGCTTCACGACGACTACCCGGCGCTATGTGGCCAGCCTAGCCTTTGGCGCCGGACTGCTAGCCGCAGTGAACGGCGGCCTGAATGTGGCTGTCGCCAACGGGGGCCCTGGAACCGGCAATGGTGTGGTCGGCGGCGCGGCGGCGTTCGTACTGGGGCTCATCGCCCTAACCCTCGCCGGACGGGCTTTGGCCCACTCCCGGCGCACCACTCTACAACCGAGACGAACCACGTGAGTTCCACGGGCGCATTCGCCGATCCTGCCGCGAGCTTCGAGCCGTTTCGTCGCCGGCTGCTCGGTCTTGCGTACCGCATGCTTGGGTCGATGGCAGACGCCGAGGACGCCGTGCAGGAGACATACCTGCGGTGGCATGCGGCTGACCGCGGCAGAGTATCGGAACCGAGGGCATTCCTGATGACCACGACGACGCGGATTTGTCTCGATATGCTCACCTCGGCCCGCTCTCGCCGCGAGGAGTACGTCGGTCCGTGGTTGCCGGAGCCAGTGGTCGATACTGACATGCTCGCACCCGACAGCCGCACGGAACTAGCCGAGGATCTTTCGATCGCACTGCTCTTGATCCTCGACCAGTTATCGCCCCTTGAGCGCGCCGCGTTCCTACTCCACGACGTTTTCGATTTCTCTTTCGGCGAAATTGCCGGCGCATTGGAGCGGAACGAGGCCGCATGCCGTCAGCTTGCAACTCGTGCGCGGGCCCACGTTCGGGAGGCGCGGCCCCGTGGCGTTGTTCCACCAGCGCGTTCGGATGGAGTCGATCCTAAACATGCTCAACTGATGGCCGCCTTCGCCGCCGCGACCCAGGCCGGTGATCTCACCGCCCTGGTTCAATTGTTGGCACGCGATGCACGCGTGATTACCGATGGTGGCGGCAAGGTCCGAGCGGCGTTGAAGCCGATTGAAGGCGGAGACCGCGTTGCACAGTTCCTGATTGAGGTGACCCGGAAACGGCCGGATGCGTGGTGGCGCTCGGACTTCAGACCACGCTTCGGGACCGTCAATGGCCTGCCAGCGATCATCGTGGACGCACCCGAAGGGGCGGTCCAAACGACGGCGTTTGAAATTGATGGTGATGTGATCCGAGCGTTGTATGTGGTGCGCAATCCGGACAAGTTGCGCCACCTGCCGCGCGTTCAGCGAGACGGTAGTCCCGAATGACGTACTCCCAAGTCGTGAAAGAGCATGAATTCTATGCAGCAGAATGATAAGCCAATTGCGGAATCGACGGAGTTGTTGGTTGTGGGATGTTGCGGTGTTCGATATCAGGTCAAAGACGTGCAACGTGCTATCGCGTTCTACACGGAGACGCTTGGTTTCCAACCAGACATGAAGGCGCCGCCAGCGTTCGGCCAGGTTTCAGTCCCTGGCCTGAAGCTGATCCTGAGCGGCCCCCGTGCGTCCGAGTCCCGCCCGATGCCCGCCTGCATCCAACAGGAACGTTCACCGCAAGTTCGGACGTCGTGTACAGCATGAGTCCGGATTGGAGCGAGGTGCGTTCCCTCCGCGGCTGCGACTTCATCGCGGACACTGAAGAACCAACGGTGGGATGGCTCGACCCATACATTCATCCGGAAGATCAAGCGCAGGTGCTCGCGGCAGTTCAAGAGGCCATCCGTAACAAGGCCGTCTTCGAACTGGAACACAGGGTCCGCCGCGTGGATGGCACGCTCAGCTGGACATTTTCGAGGGCTGTGCCCCGACTCGATGTAACGGAGATATTACGGAATGGGTCGGCACTGCACAAGACATCACGGTGAGAAAAGAAGCGGAAGACGGTCCGCGAAGGCGCGAAACGCCTCCGTTTTATGGCGGAGTCGATACCGCAAAAGATCTTGACCGCAAAGCAGCGATCTGTTGAAGCATATCAGGGTGAGTGTCAAGAGCCGTTTTGCGCCGGTCGTGATTCGTGACCTCTTCCGACTCCACTCGCGACCAGGAACCCGTGGAAGCGTTGAGGATCAATGCCTATTTCCGAAAACCGTCCGAACGCGCGGCCTTCATGAAAATTGGAGGTATTGTGAAAACGATTCTGGACGATCGTTTATAAGATAGAAATCCGCGGCTTGCACTGCGCATAAGCCCCGTGGCGAGAAGATCACCGTGGAAATTCTGCCGATTGTCTTACGCCCTCAGCTTGAAGTAAATGACGAGCAGGGTGTTTGGCGATAGTTTCCAGGCCTACTCCGACTGTGAACCGCAGCAATGGAAAGAAGGGATTCTTGTACCGAATGCGGTTCACGTCGTAGTTGCTTGCCTCCCTAACAAAAACTCTGGCGCACTCGGTGCTCCGAAGAAAGGCCTGCAAAACGCCTGGTTCTATTTGCACGGAGGGCACTATTTTCTTCGGCGCGCGTGCACGCGCTCCACCAGGATTTGGAGCAATGTACGTGCGGATGAACCATGCGCTGATCCGGCCCGGAGTTATTTCCTCAACTGGTTCGCGCGGCCGCCCTTTGAGAGTAGCAGCAAGCTGCGGCACCATGATTTCATTCACCAAATTGAGGTGATCGAGGCATTGGCCGACACTCCAAGCGCCCGGTCTGGGCTGCCAGTTTAGTTGGGACGGACTCAGTCCTGAGGCTACAGATTCGGCACGCCGATCAACGGCGTCTAATTCACAGAAATTCGCAACGACCACTTGGGCACGCCTGAATTATACAGTGATCAAGGTCTGCCCTTCGCTCGTCGAAAGCCGACGTTGTGCGTTGGCGGTTTCGCCTGCGCGTTCCTGAACAACGTCTGATTCTGACAAGGCTTCGCGATGCGGTCTGTGTTCCAAAGGCAGGCGGAACCGCCTGCTTCACCCTGCCACATCCCTCCGTTCTCCGGGGGATGCAAAGACTGAGATGCCGTGTAACACACTTCCAGGTTTGCAACCCGCCTCACAACCCGATACGCTAAAACATTGATTGGCAGAGTCCTCGCACTCGACCTTGGGAAACGACGTATCGGTTTGGCTCTCAGCGATGAACTGGGCATCACGGCCCAGGGCCTGGAGACTCTGCAGCGCACCACTATCCGGGAAGACATTAGCAGGCTGGCGCAACTCATCGCCGAACGGAACGTCTCACTCATACTGGTGGGAAAACCACTGCACATGAGCGGGCACGAGGGGCGGCAGGTCGAGTTTGCGCGCGATTTCGCGGATCGTCTCAGGGCCGCTACCGAGGTGCCGGTCCAGTTCTGGGACGAACGGCTGACAACCGTGGAAGCGCAGCGCGTGCTCAAGCAGAGCGGCATCAGCATCGAGAAGCGCGCCAAGGCCGTCGATCGGTTGTCCGCGGTCATCCTGCTCGAAAGCTACCTGGACTCCCTTCGCATATGAGCCGACGCCGAGGTTGCCGCGGCTGCCTGGCCCGGCTTTTTCTCTTTAGTTTTGTTCTGGTCCTTCTGGCTGCCGGCGGGATCTACGTCTCGATCGAGCAGCCTTACCGCGCGTTCGAGGGTGTGACCTTCATCGAGCTTGAACGCGGAACCGGCACGCGCGGCATTGCGCAACAACTCGCCGGGAAGGGCGTCATACGTTATCCCTGGCAGTTTCTCATCGTCCGCGCGCTGCGGTCACACGCGGCTCTTCAAGCCGGGGAATACCGGTTCGATCGTCCGGCATCGGTTTGGACAGTTTACGATCGAATCGCGCGGGGCGACGTCTTTTATTACGAGATCACGGTGCCCGAAGGCGCCAACATGTTCGATATTGCGTCGTCGATTGAGCAACTCGGGCTGCTTTCGCGTAACGATTTCCTGGCCGCCGCGCGCGACCCGCAGTTGATTCACGATCTTGCGCCGCAGGCGCCGACACTCGAAGGATACTTGTTCCCCTCCACATACCGGCTCACTCGCCACATGACCGCGGCGCAGATCTGCCGCCTAATGACCGACACATTCCGCAAGCATTGGCAGCAGTTGCCGAAGCCCGACCGGCCGGCGTCAGTTCACGAAATCGTCACGCTGGCGTCGCTGGTCGAGAAGGAAACAGGATTGCCGGACGAGCGGCCCACAGTGGCATCGGTGTACCTGAACCGCTTGCGGACGGGGATGCCCCTCGATTGCGATCCGACGACCATCTATGCCGCGCTGCTCGAAAACCGCTATCGCGGAACAATCTACCGGTCGGACCTGGACAGCGATAACGCGTACAACACATACAAACATGCCGGCTTGCCCCCGGGTCCGGTCGCGAACCCCGGGGCGGCCTCGCTGCGGGCCGCAATCCAACCGGCCGATACTCAATACCTGTACTTCGTGGCGCGGCCAGACGGCTCCGGCGGGCACCATTTCTCCAGCACCATGGCGGAGCACGAGAAAGCTGTCCAGGCGTATCGCCGTGGCCAAAGGTGATTCGAAGAAGCAGAGGCTCGCGGTTTACCTGGAGCGGACCCGGCCGGCTCTGATCACGGAAAGGGAATGGGGCGAACTGCTCCGTGAACTGGCGCCGGTTTCGGAGAGCTATCTGCGGAACCTACTGCGCGCCTCAGGATTGCCGCTCGCGCCGCTGGTGGAGGGTGTGCGTCAGGATTCAATAGCGGGGTTGGAACGAACCTTGCTGGCCCTGCTCGACGAATATGAACGGGGGGACGAAAAGCGCCGACGGGCGTGCCGCACGTGCGTCATTCGGGCGAAAGATCACGCCCGGCTGGCGGCGCGGCGAGCGGTTCCCGACGATCCACATCGGAAGCTGAAAGACGAAATGATCCTGTGGATGCTCACGTGGCTCGAAAATCCGGGAGCGTTTCCGATATGGGTGCAGTTGCGCAAGCGCAGTACCCTGGAAGCATGTTGCGACTCCTCATAGCCGGTTTTGTCACAGCGGCGAGCCTTTGCGCGGCCGAAGTCCACACGCTCACGATGCGTCAAGCGATCGAGCTTGCGTTGAAGCAGAGCCCCGAGGTGGTGCTGGCGCGGCTGGATGAGCAACGCGCCCGGCAGCAGGTTCGAATCGCGAAGGATCCCTTCACACCGAAGGTGTACGGGGGCAGCGGATTGGCATACACGAACGGGTATCCAACCAGCATTGAAGGATCGGCGCCGTCGATATTTGAAGCGCGGACGTCGATGTCGCTGTTCAACCGGCAACAGAGCTATCAACTCGCGTCGACGCGCGAGAGCCTGCGCGGGGCGTCGCTCGACGCGCAGGCCAAGAGCGATGACGTCGCATACAAGACGGCCACATTATTCCTGGATGCCAAGCAAGCCACTCGCACGCGAGGATCCGTTGAGCGCGAGATCGCAAGCCTGGAGCGGGTCAGCGAGGCAATCAGGACGCGCGTGTCCGAAGGCCGCGAGATCCCGCTGGAAGCTAAGCGCGCCGATTTCAATCTTGCGAGTGCGAGGCAGCGGGCATTGGTGGCGGCGGCGAACCAGGAGTATGCGGAAGGGTCGCTGGCGCTGGTGTTAGGGTATCCGGTGGGCGATCGCGTCCGCGCCGCGGATGACGATTCGGGCCAGCTCACCATCCCCGAATCCGAGCAGGCCACCGTGCAACAGGCCTTGCAGAATAGCCGCGAGATCAAACGCCTGCAAGCCCAGTTGCAAAGTCGCATGCTGGATGTGCGTGGATATAAGTCGGCCCGGTTGCCGGTGGTCGACCTGGTGGCGCAGTATTCGCTGCTTGCCAAGCACAATTACGTGCAGTTCTTTAACAAATTTCAGCGCAACAACACCGAATTGGGTGTCTCGGTTACCCTTCCGCTGCTGGTAGGGTCCGCGGCGGGCGGGTACCTGAGCCAGGCCGAAATCGACATATCCAAGATGCGGGCCCAGGTGGCCGAGGCGGAGAAACGCATTTCGGTAGATGCCGCAAAAGGGTACCAGGACGTGAAACTGGCCGAGAGCGGGCGGGACGTCGCGAAGATGGACCTCGACCTGACGCGGGACAATGTGACGGTTTTGTTGGCACAACAGGATGAGGGGCGCGTTTCGCAGGCGCAGGTGGACCAGGCGCGTATGGTCGAGCAGGAGAAGTGGATTGCGTATTATGACGCGGTGAATACCATAGAGAAGGCGAAGTTGAGTTTACTTCGGGAGACGGGAAGTATTTTGGCGGCGTTGCGGTAATGCCGGGAGCGCCGCAATAGATTAGCGCAGGTGGTTTCGTTTCGCCGGCGCGTTCTCGTCACATCCAAATCTACGGTCGAAAACTCCACGTGCGCCACCCTTCGCCATCGTCCAAATCCGCCTGCAGGCGCAGGCGCCGCTAGCAGGAACTGTCCAGCGGAGTTACGGGATCAATGAAGGGCCAGACGATTACGCCGACGAGGTATATGCCGGCCATGGTGTAAAGGAAGATGTTCCAGTTCCCTCCCGTCCGCTGCAGAACGTAGCCGCCGAACACCGGCGCTGCAAAACCCGCGAGGTTGCCCATCATGTTCATCGAGCCGGACACGGTACCGGCGTACTTACCTCCGATGTCCATGCAGGAACCCCAGGCCGGCGGCATCACAAGATCGTTGCAGAAGCTCGCAAGCCCCATCGTGATCATCGCCCAGAATGGGTCGACAATCTGGATGCACGCCGCGAGCAGGAGCGATGCACCCAGGAAGCCGGTGCAGGCGATCAGGCGGCGGCTAACGCGAACACTGCCCGTCCAACGAGCAATGTGGCCGGCGAGCAGTCCGGAGGTAAAGCATCCCAGCCCTCCGAAAAAGAGCGGGAGAATCGCAAGCCGCGCGATTTCGGCCGGGCTGAGATGACGGCCTTCACGGAGATAGGTGGGCAGCCATGTGATGTAAAAATACCACGGGAACGACAGGCAGAAATACTGAACCCAGAGCAGCACGACAGAGCGCGACGCGATCAGCTTGCCCCAGGGCACATCGCCGTGACCCTTGGCGGAACTGGGAGCATCGCCCAGCAACGCGAGTTCGGCCTGGTTGACCGCTGGATGATCGCGCGGGTTGTCGCGATACCAGATGAAAAAGGCTGCGGCCCAGATGAAACCCGGCAGTCCAAAGAGGACGAAAGCCCAGTGCCAGCTTACGTATGAGAGAGTGAAGAAGACAAGAGGCGCGGTGAACGCGCCGGCCCAGCGGGCCGCGGTCCACAGGATACCCTGTGCGCGTACCCGTTCACGCTGCGGCAGCCAGACACTGAACGCCTTCGTAAGATTCGGAAAGCCGCCGGCTTCGCCCGCGCCGAAAAAGAACTGCACCACCCACATCGACGAGAAGTTCCACATCCAGCCCATGAGCGCCGTGAATGTCGACCACCACAGGACAATGCGCATCAGTACTCGCCGAGGCCCGATCCAGTCTCCGAGCCAGCCCCCGGGAATTTCGAAAAGCGCATAGGCGAGTCCGAAGGCTCCAAAGATACGGCCCATCTGGTCCTTCGACAGTCCGAGGTCCCGCGTGATGTAAGGCGCGGCCTGCGAAAGCGCGACGCGGTCAATGTAGGAAAGAACCGCGAGCAGAAGGGCGAAAACGATCACCCAGTAGCGTGTGTGCGTCGGCCGGGCCGCGGTTTCGAGCGGCGTCAATCGCCCTCCCGGGCAAGCTCGCCATCCATCCACTGCAGGTAGCTTGCGGCTCCGTCGACGATCGGCAGTGCAATGACCTCGGGAACTTCGTAGGAGTGCAGGCGGGCGATCGCGTCGCGCAATCGGTCGAACAGCGGGCGGCTCGACTTAATGATCAGAAGAATCTCGGGGGAGTCCTCAATGGCGCCCTGCCAGCGATAGATACTCCGGACCTGGGGCACGAGATTGACGCACGCTGCCAGATGGTTATTGAGCAGATCCGCGGCGATGCGGCGCGCTTCATCCTCGGACGCGCACGTACTGAGCACCACGATTTTATCTGTCATGCCAGTTTTTTCGCCATTACACTGGACCTTTCGTTAAAGAAGGATTATAAACAATGTAAGGGTCCGTACGACCGATGACTACTGCCGTTAGGCGAATTGCCTACGTTGTTGCATTTCTCATTATGGCCGGGTACGGCTACATCGCGTTACGCGGGCCACAGGGAATCCCTGCCCTGATGGAGAAGTGGCGCGAAATTCGCCAAATGGAAGAGGAAAACGCCAACCTCCAGCGGGAACTCGAATACAAACGCGAGCGCATTCAGAAGCTCAAGAACAGCCCATCGGAACAGGAGATGGAAATTCGCAAGAAGTTGAAACTCCTGAAACCGGGCGAAACCGAGTTCATTCTTCCCGACGCCGGCAAGGACTCCAAGTAGGCGCTACTCATAACGCAGCGCGACCATCGGGTCAACCTTCATGGCTCTTCGCGTGGGAACGTAGCAGGAAATCAGCCCCACAACTGCGAAGAGCGCGGTCGCGGCGAGGTATGTCAGCGGGTCGGTCGGCTTCACTTCAAAGAGCAGCGTCGCCAGAAGGCGGGAGAGGAGCATCGCTGCGAAGATTCCTGCCGCGATGCCGATGGCTGTGAGCGACAGGCCTTGACCGGCAACGTCGCGCATGATGGCGGAAGCGCTGGCGCCAAGGGCCAGTCGCACGCCAATCTCGCGGGTTCGCTGTACGACAAGGTACGACAGCACGCCGTAAATTCCAACGCAAGCCAAAATCATGGCGAGGGCCGCCAGGGCTCCCAACAGCGTGGTTTGAACGCGGCGCTGCGTGAGCTGGTTGTCGAGGAGTTGATCGAGCGTCATCACCTTCGAGATGGGCTGATTGCGGTCGATCGACCAGATGGCTTTGCTGACGTCGTTGGCGAGGCTGAGAGGATCGCCCGCCGTGCGGATGACGAGGTCGCGCGGGATCATCCAGTTGAGTTTCGACTGCCACATCGGGAAGTACATCTCCTGCCGCGGCGGTTGATTGAGCGCCATCTGGCGGACGTCGGCCACCACGCCCACGATACGGCACCACGGCGACTCCGGTCCGAAGCCGGGCTGGAAGCGGCGGCCAACGGGATCCTGGTTGGGCCAGAAGGTTTTTGCCATGGTCTCGTTGATGATCACGACGGGCGGGGAATTGAGCCCGTCTCGCGCGTCGAAGAGCCGTCCGCGGCGCAGCGGGATGCGCATGGCTTCGAAGTAGCCCGGCGTGACGACACGGTTGTTCGCGTCGTAGCTGATTTCCGGGCGCATCGGCATTCCTTCGGGAGTGAACCCGCTGGTTCCGCCGTCCCATGTCAACGGGAGCGCGCTGGTGATGCCCGCAGTCTTGACGCCGGGCAGGGCCGCTAATTTATCCAGCACCGCCTGGAAGAATCGGCTGCGGTCATTAAAGTGTTCGGCGTCGCCGTTTGAGGCTTGCAGGTTCATGGTGAGGACATGATCGGCGCGAAAACCGGGATCGAGGCCGCGGAGTCTCGCGAAACTCTCGAGCAACAGGCCGGAGCCGACCAGCAACATCATCGACAGAGCTACTTCGCCGATGACGAGCAGGTTGCGAAACAGCTTGCGGCGTCCCCCGGCGCTTCCGCGCGCACCTTCTTTCAGGACTTCGTTAAGGTCGAGCTTGGAAACCTGGAGGGCGGGGGCAAGTCCGAACAGGAAGCTGCTCGCAAGCGAGATAAAGACCGCAAAGCTGAGCAGACGGAAGTCGAGTGTGAGCGCGGCGTTTTGCGCGAGGTCGGTGGGGATGAGATTCTTCAGGAACAGGAAGCACCAATCGGCCAGCAGGATTCCCAGCGCGCCCGCTGTGATGGCGAGCAGGCCGCTTTCCGTCAGGAGTTGGCGAATGACGCGCATGCGGCTGGCGCCGAGTGCGGTGCGCACGGCGATTTCGCGTTGCCGGGCCGAGGCACGCGAGAGCAGCAGGTTCGCAATGTTCGCGCACGCGATGAGCAGGATGAAGCCGACGGCAGTCAGCAGGACGATCAGCCCGCGGCGAACGTCGCGTGTGTAGCTCGATTGCAGGGGCTCCGTAAAGAAGCGCTCGATACCGGCGTTGGTGTCGGGGAATTCGCGTGCAAGCCTCCTGGCGAGAACACGGAGTTCGGCGTTCGACTTCTCAATTGTCACGCCTGGCTGCAGCCTGGCCACGACCTCGAGGAAATGCGAACTGCGGGTTACCGCTTTATCGCGTGGGAGCGCGAGCGGGGTCCAAAGGCTTACAGACGCGTACGGGAAGGAGAATCCCGGCGGCATGACGCCGATAATGGTGTACTTCTCCTTGTTGAGCAGAATCTCCTGACCGATTGCCTTGCGGTCGCCGCCGAACTGGCTGACCCACAACGAATGCGCGAGTACGGCGACGCGTCGGCCTCCCGCCTGGTCTTCTTCCGGCAGGAAGGTGCGGCCGAGGCTCGGACTGACGCCGAGCAGCGAAAACAGGTTCTGCGAGGCTGCCATTCCGATTAATTCGAGCGGCTCACGGTCGCTGGTCAGGTTATAAACGCCCGGGGCGAGCGCGGCGACATCCTGGAAAATCTGTGTTTGGGCCTTCCAGTCCTGATAATTGCCCGGCGCTGGGGTGTTAAACGGGAACCCTTCGCGCTCGGCGTCTTCGTAGACGCGGACGAGACGGCCCGGGTCGCGATAGGGAAGCGACCGCACGAGCACCGCGTCGACGACGCTGAAGATGGCCGCCGTGGCTCCGATGCCGAGGGTCAGGGTAAGCAGCGCGACGGTGGTGAAACCGGGATTTTGGACGAACAGCCGGAAGCCATAGCGCAGGTCCTGGGCGAACGTTCGCATATGGGTTTCATTATGCATACGGATGGCCGATGCCGTGAGTAGCGCATCAGGAAGTTACGTGGTCGAGGGCGTTCGGACGTGGAATCCATTGTCCGGACTTGGGACGATGGGCAGGCAAAACCGCCTGCTTCACCCTTCCACAGCCTCCGAAATTCGCCGCTGGAACGTAGAATCAGAGGGTGCGTGAGACCTTCGGGCGTTCCATATTGAAGCGGTCGCGTGTCCGCGTATACGACGGGCCGCCCATGCGGCCAATGGCGTTCAGCTTGTCCGGATCGATGCGGAAGTTTGTGATCAACTCGTCGGCGACGTGGAAACGGACCACCTCTCCAATGACGAGATTGCCGCCCAGAGAACCTGTGCTGAGGTTGACGACCTGGATCAGGCGGCACTCCATACTGACGGGCGACTGGGCAACGCGCGGCGCCTTCACCACGTCGCTGGGGATGGCGGTCAGGCCCGACACATCGAATTCGTCGATTTCGGCCGGGAAGTCGGCGGAGCAGGCATTCATCTGTGCGGCGAACTCCTCGGAAACCACGTTGACCACGAATTCGCCGGTTTGCTCCACGTTGCGGAGCGTGTCCTTCTTCGCGCCGTCCGGCAGGAACGTCGGGCAAAAGCAGACGATCGGCGGTTTCGCACAGATGCCTGTGAAGAAACTGAAGGGCGCGAGGTTGCGAGCGCCTTCGGCACTGATCGTCGATACGAACGCGATGGGCCGCGGCACGATGCAGCCAATCATCAGCTTGTAAATATTCTCAGGCGCGGTTGAGACCGGATCGATCGTCATCGGCTCGGGACGGGTTCGGTGGGTTTCTTCTCCATCCAACTCATCCAATAATCCTTCCACTCCACGCCATCGCCGGCAGGCAGGACGTGAATCGGGTTCAGGCCGTCGAGCATGACGGCGTACTCGTCGGTCTGCGTCTTTTTCTTCTGGTTAACAAGCGCTTTCGGGTGCGGACCGTGGTGGATACCACGCGGGTGCAGCGTCGCCATGCCTGCCTTGATGTTATCCCGGCTGAAGAAGTCCCCATCATGGTAGAAGATGAACTCGTCATAGTCGGTGTTGCGGTGGAAGAACGGGACACGGAGGGCGTCTTCGTCCTGTTCGAGCGGGCGCGGTACGAAACTGCACACCACCGCGCCGCCCGTTACGAAACTGGTGTGGGCGCTGGGCGGCAGGTGGGCGCGATGGCTCATCACGGGGCGGATGTCGTGGATGCTGATCTTCCAGACCGTCAGATCGCCCTTCCAGCCGACCACGTCGATGGGGTTGAACGGGTACACGACCTTGGAGATTTCGTCTTCGACCTTAATCCGGACCTCCCACTCGTTGTTGTCATCGAGGATCGGCGCGGGTTCGGGGGTTTCGATCACGGCTGGATCGTAAAGCGCGTGCTGGCCGATGAGGCCTTTGTCCGGCTGGTCGAATTCGGTTTGGGATTGAACGATCAGGAAGAAGTTGTCGCGGGTTTCCGGCACCATGCGGTAGGTGACGGCGCGCGGAATGTTCAAATAGTCCCCGGGTTTGAAAACCAGAGGCCCGAAGTCCGTCTCGATGCTGCCCTGTCCGCGGTGGACGAAAATGAGTTCGTCGCCGTCGGCGTTGCGGTAGTAGAAAGGCATCGGCTCGGATCGCCGGGAAACGTACAGTTTTACGTCGTTGTTGCCCAGAAACGCGACGGGCATGCCTTCGGCATCGTTCTGATCGGACGGCTTGAGCTGGTTCAGGTCGAAACAATGAGGGCGGAGCTTGCCTTCGAAACGGATCCAGCCGGTCGGTGCGTGCGCGTGATAGAGATGCGCCGATTTCCCGTAAAAACCCTTACGGCCGTGCTCCTCTTCGAACGTGCCGTTGGGAAGTCCGACGTGCGCCTGGGTTGCGGTCTTGCCTTTCTTAAGCGGATACATAGCCCCTCCTCATTTATTGTGCACCACTCTCAGGTTGGTGATAACGATCGTTATATGGTGAATGTATGTCAGAGGTCGTTTACCGTTCAAATGTTCGGGTGGAGCGCATAAAGGGTCCGATTCGCCGCGCTTATTTGCCGGCGGAGGAAGAGCCGGTCATGTTCAGCGTCCATGGCGCCATTGCCGAGCATTACAAGGTGCCGCAGGGGATGTACGAGACGCACGCGACAACGCTGGACTACATCGTGGCCGCGGCGGCGGGTTGACTTACGGGAACCTTCGGAGGCGCGCTGGAGGCGCGTAAAATCGCGGCCGGCGAGGGCAGGCTGCACTCGGAAACCGTTGGCGAACTGGAAACGGAGGATCACGTTCTTGTGATCCGCCGGATACATGTGAAGATGCATCTCACGGCGCCCGAGGATGCGCGGGAGGCGGCGGAACGTGTGCACGGGTTCTATGCGGACTATTGTCCGGTATATCGCACGTTGAAGGGGTCGATACAAATGACCACCGAACTGGTTTTTCACGACCTCGACGGGAGCGGACAGAATTTGCCTTTAGAGAAGCCTTCCGATTCCACCCCGAGAGCGTGATTGAAGCGCGCGCGGTAGTTCTCCCAGGCAATGGCGGAGGTCAGTTCCATGATCTGCAGGTCGCTGAAGTTGCGCTTGAGCTCGGCGAAAAGCTCGTCGCTGACGTTGACTGTAGTCTGCGTCATCGCAACGGCGTAGCGGACTGCCAGCTTTTCGTAGTCGGTCAGGGCTCGGGAGGTTTCGTAGTCGACGAGCGCCATCAGCTTCTCTTCGGAGACGCCTGCTTTTCTGCCAACGGCAGAGCCGATGTCGATTCAGAAGGGACAGCCGATGATCGTCGCGACTTTAATCTCGGCGAGGGATACCAGGACCGGGTCGAGGCTGCGCAGCGCGTGCTGGCCGCTTTCCATGGAGCCCGTGGCCCGCAGCAGCTTGGGGTTTAGCGCTGTAATTTTGGCGGAACGCATCACGCGGCCAAACTTGCGGCGGATATACCAGTAGGCGATTTTGACGAAGAGGGGCGCGTTTTCCGGTTCAACGCCGGTGAGTCGGGCCATCTCTCTTTAGGATAGCAATCGGTGAGAGAACCTTCGAGAATTCCTCTGGGGGGCAGGACCTGGAAGGGTGCAGCAGGCGGTTCCACCTGCCTTCCAACATCACCCATAACGCACGGGCCCGAACGCCCTGGTCCTTTTCCTTCAATTTCTGCCGACATGCCCGGCGCTCTGAACAAAGCATTTCGTTGGGCGCGTCGAAAGCATTGGGATCGAAGCACTTGAAGATGCTGAAGTCGTGCGGCCGCCACTGACTGCCGAGCCTTCGTCATTTTGCTGAAGATGCAGCACGGCGCGCTGCCTCTTAACGTTTCCCGTCAGTAACTTACGAATGGCGCTCGCAGTGCATTTTCGTATGCTGCCGGAACGTGAAAGTCGCGATTCGGCAATGGTCGCGGATTCAGGAGAGCAACTATGACGACGACACCTTCCGTATTAATTACTGGGGCCTCCAGCGGCATTGGGGCCGTTTATGCAGATCGCTTCGCACGACGCGGTCACAACCTCGTTTTAGTGGCGCGCGATCGTGTTCGATTGGACAAACTTGCGGATCGGCTCCGCCGGCAAACCGGCGTCACGGTCGATGTACTTCAAGCGGACCTCACCGATGCGCACGACCTGGCCCTTGTGGAGGGTCGGCTTCACGATGATCCTGAAATCGGAATCCTGATCAATAACGCGGGTATGAGTGCCGCCGGCGGGTTCCTTACCCAAAGCGTGGATGATGTGACCAGGATCGTCAATCTGAATGCAACCGCATTGCTGCGGCTCGCCCACGCGGCAGCCGGGCGATTCGCGAAAGCAGGCGAAGGCGCCATCGTAAATGTCAGTTCTGTCGTCGGGCTGGCGCCGGAATACGGCGCGACGGTCTATGGCGCCACTAAAGCCTTCGTTCTCTTCCTCAGCCAGGCTCTTCAAGTTGAGCTCAGCAAATTGGGCGTATATGTCCAGGCGGTGCTGCCGGCAGCCACGCGGACGGAGATCTGGGAGCGCTCGGGCAAGAACGTAAACCAACTGCCGGCGGTCATGGAAGTTGAGGAGTTGGTGGATGCTGCTCTGGCCGGCTTCGACCGCCGTGAGACGGTCACGATTCCTTCGCTGCCGAACGTCGAACAGTGGGCCGATCTAGAAATCGCCCGCAAATCCATGATCCCGAATTTCAATCAGGTCCATGCCGCCGAGCGTTATGGGAGCGCGGCGTGATCAAACCACATCAACTCTCGTTTCGAGAAAGGACTACGAAAATGAACAAACCGCAGATGGGACTTGCTGTCATCACGGGCGCCTCCTCAGGGATAGGCGCAGTCTACGCGGATCGCCTGGCGCGCCGCGGCTATGACCTACTTCTGGTCGCACGAAACCAGAAACGCCTGTCGGAACTGGCGAAAAAATTTCCAGCGAAACTGGAAGCAAAGTCGAGACCCTGGTCGCCGAGCTAACGGATCCCGGCGATTTGGCCAAGCTGGAGCGAGTCCTTCGCGAAGACTCCAGGATCACAATGCTCGTGAACAACGCGGGCATGGCCGGTGTCAGGCCCCTGCTGCATTCGGACGTCGCGGAGATGAGCCGGATGGTCGCGCTGAACGTGGAAGCACCGATGCGTCTCTCCTATGCCGCGGTTCCCGGACTCGTGAAACGCGGCACCGGCGCAATCATCAACATTAGTTCTATCGTCGCGATTGCACCCGAGTTGCTCAATGGCGTGTATGCCGGCACGAAAGCCTTCGTGCTTGGTTTCAGCCAGTCGTTGCGGCATGAGTTGGCCGGCACGGGCGTCCAGGTTCAAGTCGTACTGCCTGGGGCGACTGCCACGAATCTGTGGAGCGCCGCCGGCAAGCCGGTCGAACTTCTCCCGCGGGAAATCGTCATGTCCGCTGAGGATATGGTGGATGCATCACTCGCGGGGTTCGATCAAGGGGAGTTCGTGACTATTCCCGCTCTTCCGGATGTGGGGCATTGGGAGTCTTATGAGGCCGCGCGCCAGGCGCTGATGCCGAATTTGTCCCGTGCAAAGCCGGCGGCCCGGTATGGCGTCGTGCACGCCGCGGCTTGAAACCATTCTCTGGTGCGGCGATGTTGAGAATTGAAAAAATCCGATGAATGCTTCAGGTTGCAGCTCGGCGGGCATATTCAGTCGGATCGCATCGCATTTATGTGATCGGAAATGCGCCAACGCCGGCAGAACCTGCTATCTGGCCCGTGCTGGGTATTCGTCACGCGGCTGCGCCCGCCGCCGGATCGTGTCCAGTTTTACCTGGACCGTTACACGACCAGATGCACGCTAGGTGGCGATGTGACGTCGTAGTCCGCGGCGTCGATAGTCCATGCGCCACGACTCGGCCGCCCGAAACTTCCGAATCGCGTCGATGTCAAACCGAATGAGGAGCATCTCTTCTTTCTCGCCTGCCTTTGCGAGGAGAGTGTCCTGAAGATCGCCACGTCGCCAGGCAACGCAGGTGTAGGCTTGCGAAGCGCCCGCACCCGGCCCTGGATAGTTCGCCATCGCGATGCCAACCATGTTGTCGAACGCGCGCGTCTTGAGGCCGGCGGCTCGGACTTCGTCCCACGTGCAGGAGTTCGGCACCACGATCAACTCAGCGCCGTTGAGCATGAGCTGAGTGGCGGGTTCAGGAAATTCTCGGTCGGAGCAAATCATGGCGCCCACGGCAGCCTGATCTTCCTCGCCGGTGAGGGTGCAAACGTCGAACGAATCGCCGGCGCTACAGTTTACGTCGCAGCCAATCGCCTGGGGATCCGGCGCGGTCTTCAGCAGTTCCTCCTGGCCAAAGTCACAAATGAATACCTTGGAGTAATTCAGAACAACCTCACCTCTCCTGTCGATGATGGAAACGCTGTTGCGAGGTTTGGGCCGGTACGCCTCCAGATACGTGATTGCGATATTGATATCGAGATCTTTCGCCAAGTCGGCGAAACTCCGCAGAAAGTCGCTGCGCCCGTCAATTGCCGATGAAATCCAGCGTTGCCGGCCGATGGCATCGATCGGGCACCCTGCGGACCCGATGTTCCAGAGTTCAGGAAAAACCACAAGATCGGCGCTTCTCGATTTCGCGTCGCGGCAAAACCTCAGCCCCTTCTCCAGGTTACGGCTTTGATCCCTGCCGCAGGACTCGATCTGAAGAAGTGCGACGGTAAAGGCCATCAGATCCGTAAACTATCAGATTCGTTTGCTGCGGGAGTGTGCTATCCGCCGGATGTGCCCGTCTGTTCCCATCGGATTGCCGGCGATCGCACGAAACTTGCCCCTTGCCACCATTCCAGACCGAATCCTCCGAACGAGTGGCGTCATTCGGACGAATAAGGACGCTTCGGCAGGTTCACATCAGCCTCGCCGCGCCGCCTCGATGGCGGCGACGTCGATCTTCTTCATCGTCATCATCGCATCGAAGGCACGCTTTGCCTCACCGCCGCCAACCGCAAGTGCATCCATTAGCACGCGCGGTGTGATCTGCCAGGAGAGGCCCCAGCGGTCCTTGCACCAACCGCACTCGCTTTCCGTACCACCATTGCCGACGATCGCGTTCCAGTAGCGGTCGGTCTCTTCCTGGTTGTCCGTCGCGACCTGGAAGGAAAAGGCCTCGCTGTGCTGGAACACCGGACCGCCGTTCAGACCGAGACAGGGAATGCCTAGTACGGTGAATTCTACGGTCAGCACATCGCCCTTTTTGCCGCCGGGATAATCACCAGGGGCTTCGTGAACAGCAGTTACCTTGCTATCCGGGAAGGTGACGGCGTAAAAGCGCGCCGCCTCATGCGCGTCTTTGTCGAACCAGAGGCAGATCGTGTTCTTGGGCTTCATGTTCATGCGCTCCTTGTGCTCGATCAGGACGAAGGTCGCGGTTTTTGCGTCGGTTCCATCAGTGACCCACTAGTTCGTCTGCTGATCTGACGCGGCCGACGTGTCGAATTGGTCGCCACCCGTCCTGCCCTTCCTAGATAATATCGCCGGAACGGGGGATCACTCAATTGGCGTGCTTTTACCGATCACGCCAGGATAGGCGGCGATATTTACGGAGTTGCCGCTTGCTGCCGCCTTCCACAGCTACCTCCCTATGAGTGGTGCGTCATCCGCTCGCCAGCACACGGTTTCGCTTCGGGCTTCTAACTTCGGTTAGTGCATCGTGGATGGTCCCGGCGTCCCATCGGACCAAGTGCCGGCGAGAACCATGAAGACGGTCGCCCGTTCTTCCGGATCGTCCGCCGCTATCACCGGCGAGCCAGGCAGATTGGCTCCCCAGCTTTTCACGGCATTACCCGAAACGAAGAACATGAGATGGGGATGCCAGTTCATGCCATCGTCGCTCAAGTACTGCTGCTTCGCCATCATGTAGCACATCGCTCCCGGTGCAAGCGCGGGTAGTTCTCCTTTTTCCAATGCGGAAGTAGTAGCGGCGAGGATTTGTGCTTTCGTTTGTCCCGCCAGCACAAGTTTGGTTTTCCTCAGAAAGATGGGCAGAAACGTCCTTGCGGCTGCCGGATTGAAGCAATGCGGGGCGCGAATCTTAGGGCTCCAGAATTCCGGGTCATCGGTCGACTTCCCCCAGGATCGCTCGACAATGCAGACGAAGCCATTCGAGCCCTTCACGGCAGTCGCGTAGCCATCCCGTCGCAGCACCATCACTTCGGCTGTATTCGAAATCGATGCCGGAGCGGAACTCCGGGCCAGTACGATCTCAGCCTTCTCGTCCGGAATCAAATACTGTTCGAGAGGAGCCATGGCCGGATAGCCTGCCTTCGCAGCTTGCGCTAGGGCACAGGCCGGCCAGAGGAAAGGAATCGGAATACCGAATGCTAACGCTATGATCCTGATATTGTTTTCCCGCACCTGCTAGCCGACCTCATCGGCGATAATCTTTCATAATGCGCCCCTTGCGGTATTCCATCAACATCACATTGGACGGGTGCTGCGATCATCGTGCAATGTTCACGGACGAAGACTTGCATCGTCACTCGGCCGAGATCCTCGACCAGGCCGATGCCCTAATCTTTGGCCGGGTGACTTACGAAATGATGGAGGCAGCGTTCCGGCCGCCGGCGCAGACGGGGGCGAGACCGGATTGGATGGAACCCTTCGCCCGGAGAATTGATGCGGCAAAGAAGTACGTCGTGTCGAGCACCCTGGACCAGGCCGATTGGAACGCGGAGCTCCTGCGCGGGGATTTGGCGACGGCCGTTCAACAGCTCAAGAATGAGTCGGGTAAGGGAATGCTCGTGGGAGGCGTGAAGCTCCCGATGGCATTGGCGGAGCTGGGATTGATCGATGAGTACGAGTTCGTGGTGCAGCCCAGCCTCGCCGGCCATGGGCCGACGCTGTTCGCGGGGCTATCGAAGCGTGTCGACTTGAGGCTGGTGAGCCGGCTGGAGTTCGGCTCCGGGGCGGTGGCGATGCGGTATCAGCCGAAGAGATAACCATTGGGCTTGTTAGCCTCGTTCGTGCTTCGGAATCTGTCCACGAAGAAGAGGAGCCGGGCGAGTTCGAGGCCGTTGGGCCGGACCAGGACCGGGTCCGTACACGAATGGCTGCGCGAGTGTTCCAACGAGTGTGCGAGCGACGCGATTCCGGCCTTCAAAAGATGATAATATTCCAAGGGATTTTGCAATGAGAATCGGCCTTTATAGCATCACTTATCGCGGGGTGTGGTACCGCGGCGCGGCCGTAGATGTTTTCAATCTGGTGCGCCTTGCGAAGCAGCAGGGCTGGGAGGGGGTGGAATTAGATGCGGAGCGCCCCCACGCTGCACCGATGGATCTCTCCTCCGACGATAGAAAGCGGTTGCGCGATCTTGCCGGTGAGTGCGGGATCGAACTTTGCGCGGTTTCACCGAACTGCGACCTTTCAAGCCCGGTGCCGGTGCAGCGCGAGGCTATGATTTCTTACGTGCGGGAATGCATCAGGCTCGCACATGATCTGGGCTCACCGATCTGCAAGATTTTTGCCGCCTGGCGGGGTATTACGCTGTACGACGGTCTTGCGACATACGACGATACGTATGGTTATAACCAATACGGGTTTTGGAAGGGCGACCGCCGTGGATTCGTGGTGGAGTCCATGCGCGAGCTTGTCAAGGTGGCCGAGGACTACGGTGTCGTGCTTGCGATGCAGAATCATGGCCCCGATATCGTAAACCGCTACGAGGACGTGCTGTCGCTGATCGAAGAGGTCGGCTCACCGGTGTTCAAGGCGTGTATGGACATCAACATCGAACCGGAGTCGGATTCTCCAGAACATGCGCGTGAGATGGCAGCGGCGAGCGGAGCGCTCCAAGTCCATTCCCATATGAATGGAGAGTTTGCCCGGGGGCGGGACGGTAGGGTAGAGCTGGTGGCTGCCGGCTATTTCGACAAGCATTTCTGGGGAAGACAGGTGGCCTATCCTGCATACGTGGACGCACTGGTTTCTGAAGGATTTAAGGGTTACGTGAACTGGGAGTTCTGTCACCCGGCGCTGGAGAACGGCAGACCTGCCGGGATTGAGTACATCCACAATCAGACGCGAATGGCGTTGGAATATCTCTCGGCGCTGCGCGCCGCGGCGGAGCAGAACGCGGTAGCAAATGCTGCCAGCTAGCGGCTGGCTTCTGAAGGGCGCCCAATGACGCCATACAACGCCGTTACACGCCCGGCAGCAGCTTCAGGCCGGCGCAAACGGCGTCCGGTGTAAAGTAGAGTGAGCTAGCGATTCCGCTTCCCAAACGGGAAAGCCTTGCATGGAGCTTACCGCCTGTCCCATGCCGCTAGAGGCTAACATATGTGGGTTGTCGAGAAGATCGAGATTAGCGGCGGGTTTCTGCCTGGTCTAAGTGTCAATATTCCGCAGGGCTTAACTTGTATCATCGGGGCGCGCGGGAGTGGAAAATCCACACTCGCCGAGGCCGTTCGGTTTGCGCTCTGCGGCCTCTCTGCCGCCCCAAAGCATTGTGCCGACCTGATTCAGGCAAATCTGGCGGGCGGGGCTCTTGTCACCATCAGCGCCATCGCCGAGGGTTCGAACCGCTACACCATTAAGAGGGGCCTCAAGCAGAACCCGGTTCTTCTCTCGTCGGACGGCAGGGCGATCAACACCGTTGACCTGGATCGCGGCACGTTCTTGCCGCTGGACGCCTATAGCAGCCTCGAGATCGAGGCGATAGCGGACGAGGCCCTCGGGGACAAACGGCGCAATCTGCTCGACGAACTTCGTAGCGAGCAGATGCGAACGATTCAGATGTCGCTGGCGGAGAGCACACGCGCGCTGGAGACAAATGCCGATCGGATCAGGACCACCCAACGAACCATTGATGACCTGACCGAGCAGATCGAAGAACTCGGCGATGTCCGAGCCCGGCTGAACGCCCTGGCGCCCTCCGATCGTGAATCTTCGGCGGACTTCGTCCGGCTGTCCCGCCAGCAGCAGCTCAATCAACGCGAGATCGCAAAGCTGGACTCCGCTGAGCGGGACCTGAAGACGCTGTCACAAACTCTGGAACAGTTGCGCAGAGAATCGCACACTGCGTTCGCGCCACGCCTTGTAGAGGAGCAGTCCGAGAATGCGGATACCCTGCGCCAGTACGACGAACTCCTTCGAGCCCCGCTGGCGCCGGTTGAGAAGTATCTTTCTGCGATCAATGCCAGGATTGTCGCCGCCCAAGGGGCATTGGCCCAGGCACGCCAAAGCCTCACCGAAATCCACAGTAGCCATGCCGGCGACCTGGCGAAGCTGACGGCAGCCAACCAGGCGGCAAGCGAGCAGGCTCGCGTGCGTGCGTCACTCGAACAGCAGGTCGCCAAACTGGAAGGATTGGAGCAAGAGCGGGCGGAATTGAACGTTGGGTTGAAATCCTTGTTTGAGGGCCGCAAGTCTCTCAAGGCCGACCATATTCTGATGCGCGATCAGATTTCAACCATGCGGGATGAGGTCGCCTCTGAGCTGCAACACGAGTCCGGCGAGCGGGTGCGCATACGGGTTATGCGGAACGCCGACCACCTTGCATATCAGCAACTGCTTCTGGAGGGCCTGAAGGGCGCGCGAGTCCGCAACCAAAACGAGATCCTCACAACCCTTATGCAATTGAGGCCGGAGCAGCTTGCGCAGCTCATTCAGTCTAATGACCTGGAGTCGTTTGACGAATTGGCGCGCTTCGGAAATGAACGGTCGCGGAAGATCCTGGACTCATTTCGCGAGACTGTCGATCCGCTGGCACTGGAGATAACCGCAATCGAGGACAGAATCGGCATTGAATTGAATGTCGCAACTTCAGGACGGCCTCACTTCAAGGACGCGTCCGATCTCTCCCGTGGTCAGAAATGCACGGCGCTGCTTCCTATACTGTTGGCGAGAAGAGATAACCCGCTAATCATCGATCAGCCGGAGGATAACCTCGATAACCATTTTATTTTCGAAACTGTCGTGAACGCCGTGCAGCGAATGAAGAAACGCCGTCAGATGATCTTCATCACACACAATGCAAATATTCCTGTTCTGGCCGAAGCGGAGCTTGTGCTTGTCATGAACTCGGACGGTCGCGTCGGCACCATTGAGAAATGCGGCAGCGTCGATGAATGCCGCGAACAGATCATCGATTTGCTTGAAGGCGGCAGAGAGGCGTTCGATCTGCGCTCCAAGCGCTATGCAGCCGGCTGAGCTTGTTTACGATAGGCTCCGGCGTCTCGCCCTGGAGGACCCGCGAGAGGCGCGCAAGACATTTCTGCGAATTTTCGATTCCGGCGGCTCCACTCTGGAGCAGTTTCTTGGACAGATTTCTTCTCCCGCGGACGGCCGCCTGCGACACCTCGTCGCAGGCGCTTTACGAAACGATCGGGACAAGGAGCGTCTCGCCCCGTACCTGATTGCCTGGCACGAGATTGAGACGGACGAGTTCGCCAGGCGCGCCATCGCCGCCGCGCTCGACGGTGTCAAGACAGAGTCCGCCGCACAGACCGCCCTGGCCCAGGAAGTTGCGCGCCTGACGACGGCGATTGGACGGGAGATGGCGCAGCGGGAACGAATAAACCGCGAGTTGGAGATTGCGCGCGAGGTGCAGGAGCATCTCTTCCCCCAGCGGCTTCCCCCGGTGCACGGTCTGGACTATTGTGGGCACTGCCGGCCCGCGCGAGAGGTGGGCGGAGATTATTACGATTTTCTTGCGCTGCCTGACGGCAGGCTTGGAATCGCCATCGGAGACGTATCCGGCAAAGGCGTCGGTGCGGCGCTAATGATGGCAAGCCTGGAAGCGTCGATTCGAGCGCTGGCGTCAGCGGTCGACGATCCTGCGGAGCTGATGAATCGAGTCAACACTCTGGTCTATCAGTCATCGTCGGCGAACCGCTATGCGACCCTGTTTTACGCGCAGTACGATCCGGCAAGCCGCGGCTTGTCCTATGTGAACGCGGGCCATAATCCGCCGGTGGTCCTGCGGAGTCGTGGCGGCTCTTGCGAGGTATTGCGACTCGATATCGGAGGTTCGGTTGTCGGGCTCTTGCCGCAACGCTATCAGCGAGGCGTCTTTTCGCATGAGCCTGGCGACCTGGTTATCCTCTTTACGGACGGAGTGTCCGAATCCATGAACGTTCGCTACGAAGACTGGGGCGAGGAGAGTATGATCGCGTTCGCCCAAACGTGTCATGGACTCACGGCTCAGGAAGTCATGAGACGAATCCTGGCCGCTGCGCAGTCGTTCGCCGCCGGCAATGCCCAGCATGACGATATGACGCTGGTGGTGCTTCGGGTGGCCTGACGCTCCGGCGTCCGGCGCCGTCATCGTGCGTGTTGGCTGAGCTTCTACCGTGGCATTTCCGCCGCTTCTACAGTATGATCGACTGACATACCTCAAGATTCGTAGAGGAAACCCATGGGACTACTGGAGGTGTTCTGTCGATGAAAGAAAGATTTGCTCTGATCACGGGCAGCTCGCGCGGAATCGGACGCGGTATCGCGCTGAAGCTCGCCGAACAAGGCGTCAGGATTGGCGTGCACTACTATCGAAATGATTCTGCGGCAAGGGAAACTTTGGCCGCGGTTCGAAATCTGGGTTCGGACGGATTCCTGGCACAAGCTGACATTCGCCGCCCGGAAGAAATTGAGCGCCTCTTCGTTGAAACGAGGGCGCACTTCGGGAAGATCGATATCTTCGTGAGCAACGCACGTCCCGAGGCGGCCGAGTTCTTCGAGGGCCCCATGGACATCAGCCTCCAACAGTTGGATGCGGCGCTCGATTCTCAAGTGAAAGCGTTTCTTGTGGCCTCACGCCAGGCGAGTGTCCTCATGTCCAAGGGGGGAAGGATTATTGCCCTCACTTACGCCCAGGGCAGCCGAACCGGCGGTCTCCTGCCGTGGGTGGGGATGGGCTCCGCGAAAGCAGCGATGGAGTCGCTGGTCCGCTATTTTGCAGTGGCCCTTGCCCGGCGCGGCATAACCGTGAATGCCGTCAGCCCTGGGTGGACCGAGGATAGCGTATTGAATAGCCTTCCCGATCCGGTGCAGAATCTGATCCGGAATTGGCATCAACGCGGCTGGACCCCCATGGGACGCCTCGGAACTCCAGAAGATATCGGGAACGTGGTGGCGCTACTCTGCTCCGAGCAGGCCGGCTGGATCACCGGACAGGTCATCTACGCGGACGGAGGCGCATCACTGATGAGCCCCGAGGTACCACCGGAGATTCAGTTGCCCGCCGAGGAGCAGGGCGCTGCCCACGAGGCTGGCGCCTAACGATCGACGGTCGACAATACAAACATTGAAAACGGTGGTCCGGCGAGCCGCGAGCCGGCTCACCTCTTTTTAGGGCCATAGACGCGCCGCGCTCGGCGCACGCAAAGCGGCTCGGAGAGACGTTGGTCAAGGCTTGACACTTGCGAGGACTACCTTTTCAGCGTCTCTCAACAGAATATCGACAGACTGATAGCCGGCACCCGTGAGCAGGTAAACCCACTGCCCCACAGACAGCCCGTCACCGATGCGATCTTGATCGCCGGGCTCGCCGAGGAAGCCATAATCGTGGCCCAATAGAGCATTCACTCGCGACCAGAAGCGCCGCCAATCTTCGTAGTTGTGCTGGCTGGGCTGTTCGTTTCTCCATGCGCTGAATCCGGGCGCAAACAGCGGTTCTGCTGCTACCGGTTCCATAAGCAGAAAAACGCCGCCTGACCGAAGCAACTGAAAGATGTCACCGAAGAGTTCTGTGGCCTCCGAGAGGCTGAACCAGTGTACGGTGTTGACCGCCACCACGACATCGTAGTCGCCTGCCAAATCGCGCCGCCAGTTTGGTTTCGATAGATCACTCACCCACGTCCGCCCGCCTATTCCATCGCGACGATTTACAGCGTCGCACAGCGAGACAAAGAACTCGTTCCGATCCACAGAATCGATCCGCGCTTGCGGAAATCGCGAATGAATGGCGCGGCCTGCGTCGCCTGGCCCGCAGCCCACGTCTAAAACCCGAAGGCTCTGGTCCGTCGGAAACGGAATCACTGCGGCGATAAGCTGCAGTGCGCCAGGCTTGGAGGGGCCCTGTTCCACGCGCCACAGGTCGAGCCATGTGTTGAGATCTTCGCCACGAAGTTTATCCTCGATCTCGGCCTCAGTAGGGATTGCCATTGGTATCTTCCTTTGCGTTTCTCAAATGCACCGACAAATCGTTATCGCACGCGGACGGTGCTGGAGTATTGGAGAAATTTGACCGCCATCGACGGGTTGCTGATCTATTCGTGGCGAGTCCGCCGCAGGAATTCGAGGGGGCTCAGTCCGGAAAGAGCCCTGAACTCGTTGATGAAATGGGGCTGGTCGTAGTAGCCGCAGCCGAGCGCCAGATCGGCCCATCGTATCTTTGCGTGAGTGCCGATACGAGCAGGGCCGGCCGCCTGACAATCGAGATAAGGTTCTCCCTCCGCATTCGATGAGGAATGTCGCCGCCCTACCCGATGAACCGCCGCGACGGCGAGATGGAAGCGGCTGATCCTGGCGATTGTTTTTGGAGCCAGGCCGAAATATTCGTGGAACTGCGCGATCAGATGGCGCCGGCTGCATCCGAAGTCGCCCGGGAGCCGCGCCAAATCGACCTGATTTGGAGATTCCCGAAGTGCCCGCCATGAATGGAGCAGACCGACCGGAGGAGGCGGCGCGGAAGCCAATCGTTCAGCAAGTATGTTTTCGACGATGTCAATGCGAGCGCCCCAGTCATGTGTGGCCTCCGCATGCCCTGTGAGGAGCCGCGAAAATCGACTATCGAGATCTTCCAGTGCAAGAACACGATCCGTAAGCAGGTCCATCGGAACGCCCAGAAGCATCTGTGCGCCGATCGGAGTGAGGCGAATCACCAAAAACTCCCGTGTTCCAAAGGCTTCATGGATACGGTGGCGATGCTGCAGGGCGACGACCCACGCGTTTCTGTGCTCGGTTGCTCGCCTCGGGTCCAAGGTGTCGATAATTCGATGAGGCGCAGCGAAGTTCAGCACGATCGCGACTTCGAGCCCTGGGAGATGCCGCTCCTGCAATGGCCTGGGCAAGAAGCCATCACTCGCGAAGTAACCCAGGACGTAATCACGGAGAGGCGGGTGCGAAGACCGCTGTGCCGCCCGCCAGCGGCCGAGATCAGATCTATGGCTGCTGACGTCGATACGGGTTGAACCTTCTAGTTCCACTTGCCAACAGTATGTCATCCCGAAAGGGCCGCCTACGGCCTCAGGATCAAAATTGACTGGACATCCGGCCAGCACACCATGGACGCCAAAGCGCCGATGATCAACAAGAGTGGTGTGTCAGCCCCAACACAGGCGATACTTTTGGATCAATCCATCCTCTTTCTGCTCCTTCAACGCCAACCTCCATTAGCCGCTTCAATATACGGCAATGGCGATAGTCATTGATATGAGACAGACCACGGCAAAGACTGCCCGTGCAATGTGCGAGTATTCCCATCTGTCGCGGAGACGTTCCCATTGATCGATACCGGCATCTTCGTTTGTACTTCGACGACTTGAGAAAAAGCTTCGGGCGGCATCACTCAATTGAAGCCCGGCTAACCAATGACGATTCACTGGCTGCGTGACCGCCCAAAACACGATGTGCATCACCAGAAGTGAGATGAAAGCTACTAACGTCCAAAAATAGGCAGCGTTGCTACGTGGAATCAGGAACACCAACAACAGGGTGAACGCCAGACCGAGCCCCTCGCCGAAGCCGCCGATGGTGAACCCCGGATAGTAGATCGTCTACGTTGCCAGATAGGCTTCCTTTGGCAGCCGCATCTTGCCGGGAAATTCAAGCGCGTGGGCAAGCGAGAGCGACATCGCGACGGCCACCAGGAAAAGAGTGATGACTTGGAGCGATAGCATGGTTCAGTTTCCTGTTTGTCAAAAGGGCGTTACGTCTATTGGCCTGTAACAAAGATGCTAGAAGTAATCCGACCCCGCTCGCTGCGGAATTCTTGCCAGTGGCAGGAAAAGTTTGCCCCCGCCCGAAACTCCTTTGGCTCGGCCGGAACGCGGATTAAAAAGGACATGAGCCTCAAAACACTTTCGTCGTCGCAATCTGTCCGCCACTAGCGATGTTTCGAGACGCGACGCCTTGGCGCCGGTATCCTGGCGGCGCAGGCGGATTCGCCTGCGCATGCAGCTCTCAACCACTTCTGCCACGGGATGCTAAGTATGATCAAGCCTGGTGGAAATCAATGATCCTCCAGGTTACGCTGTGGTGCCAACCGTATTTCAGGAAAGGAGACTTTTAATGTCTGCGCCGCCCCAGGGATCCGCACGAGCCAAAGCCAAAATTACGGTTCAGAGTTCTGAAACCAACTCCTACGACCAAACCACGAGCCCCATATTGGCGGAAATCCGATTAAGCGAAACATTCACCGGGGATATCGAAGGCGAGTCGCCAGTTCGGGCTTTACAGGTCCTACGCGACGATGGATCAGCCAGCCTCGTCAGCGTGCAGCGTTTTCACGGAAGACTGGGGGGACGTCAGGGCACTTTCGTGCTTCAAGGTCAGGAGATCGTTGAGAACGGCAAGATCAAGGCGACATGGGTTGTCGTTCCCGGTTCGGGTACAGGTGATCTTTCGGGATTGCGCGGCGAGGGCGGCTTTGAGGGCGAGTTTGGAAAAGGGTCTGACGGAACGCTGGACTATTGGTTCGAATGAAGAATGAGTGTCGCTTCCACGCTGCCCTCTGAGCCGGCTGAAACATGTGATTCAAACCGGGCAACTCGACAACTTCGGAGTGTCTGTTATCGCCTCCCGTCAATGCCTCGTGAGTCGGTGGCGGGTTTGCGATGGCTGGACGTAAAGTATTGTCGCGAACGGGCATGGGCCCCGAGAGAAATAGGCAATAAATCGGCAGGATCAGGATACCGTTCACGGCGCGATTCTTCGTAGCATCAAAGTGATGAAGAGACGTAAACTTGGGAATCTTGAGGTTTCCGCCATCGGATACGGTTGCATGGGGCTCAGCTTCGGCTACGGTCCGCCGACGGAAAAGAACGAGGCTATCAAGGTAATCCGCGCCGCTTACGACGGCGGCGTGACCTTTTTCGATACCGCCGAAGCATATGGTCCATTTACGAATGAGGAACTCGTCGGCGAGGCGCTGGCGCCTGTTCGCGGCAAGGTAGTCATCGCGACGAAGTTCGGCTTCGAAAACGGAGTGCCAAGTCAGGGTACGAACAGCAAGCCAGAACGGATCAGGGCGGTGGCTGAAGCTGCCCTGAAGCGCCTCAACACCGACGTGATCGATCTGTTCTATCAACATCGGGTCGACCCGAACGTGCCTGTCGAAGATGTGGCGGGAACTGTCAAGGACCTCATTCAAGAGGGTAAGGTCAAGCACTTCGGCATGTCGGAGGCCGGCGCAACAAGCATTCGCCGCGCTCATGCTGTGCAGCCGGTGACGGCACTCCAAAGTGAGTATTCGCTGTGGTGGCGAGAGCCCGAGAAAGAAATTCTTCCAACACTGGAGGAACTCGGTATCGGTTTGGTTCCATTCAGCCCGCTCGGGAAGGGCTTCCTGACGGGAGCGATCTCCGACAAGACGGAGTTCGAAAAGACAGACTTCCGTAATATCGTTCCGAGATTCACCGCGGAAGCCCGCGAGGCGAATCAGGCACTGGTCGAGGCGCTCGGAAGAATTGCGGATGAGAAAAAGGCAACCAAGGCACAGATTGCGCTGGCGTGGCTGCTCGCTCAGAAGCCCTGGATCGTACCGATTCCGGGAACCACGAAGCTACACCGCCTGCAAGAGAATCTCGGCGGCGCAGAGGTAGAACTGACGCCGGAAGATCTGCACGCCATTCACGATGCCATCTCCCCAATCCAGGTTCAGGGAGACAGGTATCCTGCTCAACTCCAGAGTCTTATAAACCGGTAGCGGCCTGAAATGCAAAAGCGTATTCTCGGACAAAACCTCAATGTCTCGGCTCTTGGCCTCGGCTGCATGAGCATGAGCACTGCCTATGGGCCGCCGGCGAACAAGGGCGAGATGATCAAGTTGATTCGCGCCGCCAATGACCGCGGTGTGACGATGTTCGATACGGCCGAAGCCTACGGACCATTCGCGAACGAAGAGCTGTTGGGCGAAGCGCTCGAGCCGATCCGCAATCAGGTAGTGATTGCCACCAAGTTCGGTTTCGACATCGACCTCGAGACTGGCGAGCGCCGTGGCGGGACCAATAGCCGGCCCAAGCATATAAAGCGTGTGGCGGATGCCTGCCTGATGCGTTTGCGGACCGATCACATCGATCTCTACTATCAGCACCGCGTCGATCCTGACGTGCCGATCGAGGACGTGGCAGGAGCGGTCAAGGAATTGATATCCGAAGGTAAGGTCAAACACTTTGGTTTGTCGGAGGCGGGGGTTCAGACCATTCGCCGGGCGCACGCGGTCCAACCGATCGCTGCCGTGCAGAGCGAATACTCGCTGTTCTGGCGTGGTCCCGAAGCCGAGCTTCTGCCCGCCCTGGAAGAGCTTGGTATCGGGTTTGTGCCGTTTAGCCCACTCGGCGCCGGGTTTCTCACGGGCAAGATCGACGAGAATACGAAGTTCGATCCCACCGACTTCCGGAACCTCGTGCCTCGCTTTTCGCCCGAGGCGCGCAAGTCCAATATGGTTCTGGTCGACCTCGTCAAAGCCGTCGCGGAACGCAAGGGCGCCACACCCGCACAAGTTGCACTCGGCTGGCTGCTGTCACAAAAGCCGTGGATCGTGCCCATCCCAGGAACCACCAAGCTGCATCGAATGGACGAAAACCTTGGCGCACTGAATGTGGACCTTACAGAGGACGATCTCAAGCAGATCAACGAAGCTGCTTCCAAGTTCACGCTCGAAGGGGCTCGCCTTCCTGAGGCTGCTCTAAGAATGACCGGGCGCTAAGTGCTTCCCTGAGTTGGGAACGGGAATACGCCACGGCGGAAGGGACCGCAATGAGGATTTTCGTAGCGACTGTGATTTCGCTTTGCATGTTCGGCTCGGGCGCGACGGGCCAAACGTCTGAGAATCAGGAAACGATTAGAATTACACGAGGCGAGCCGCGGCCTTCCCGGCCCGCGCCCGCCGACAATTTCACCGGTTCCGTGCGGATCGATTCTTCGTTCCAGGCGATTGCGCCGGCACGGATGGCCGGTGCTCGGGTTACGTTCGAGCCCGGCGCACGCACCGCTTGGCACTCGCACCCGCTTGGCCAAATCCTGATCGTGACATCGGGCACCGGTCGCGTGCAGCGCTGGGGTGACCCCGTAGATGAAATACGGCAAGGAGATGTGGTCTGGATTCCACCGGGCCAGAAGCACTGGCACGGTGCCGCGCCGAACAGCTCGATGACGCACGTCGCCATCGTGGAGCAGCTCGAAGGCAAATCGGTCGAGTGGATGGAGAAGGTCAGCGATGCGCAGTACGGCGCGGCGCTCCGGGGTCAGACAGCGGGCAACAACACCAGCCCGCAGCCGCGACCGTCTCAGGGAGCGATCGGTGACTTCGCTCCCAAGTTGGCGGAGCTGACTGACAAGGTGCTGTATGGCGATATCTGGGAGCGTCCGGAGCTGTCGAAGCGCGACCGAAGCCTGGTCACAGTGGCCGCGCTGATTGCCTTGAACCGTCCTGACCAGTTGCGATCGCACCTGGTCAAAGCGCGCGAAAACGGCCTGACACAGGCGGAGTTGATCGAAACCATCACTCACCTGGCGTTTTATTCAGGATGGCCGAACGCGGTAAGCGCGATCGCTGTTGCCAGGGAAGTTTTCGAG
This sequence comes from Bryobacteraceae bacterium, assembly GCA_035295125.1. Lineage (GTDB taxonomy): Bacteria > Acidobacteriota > Terriglobia > Bryobacterales > Bryobacteraceae > JAICMB01. The sequence continues at coordinate 205,643 of DATGJP010000020.1, forward strand.
AAGAAATGAAACGAAAGCCATCTGCGGAGAAATCATGAGAGCTCAATTCATCGCGTTATGCCTTTTCCCAGCCGTTCTCCTCACATCAGCAAGTGCTCAGGAAGCCAGAACGAGCGGTCCGGATCAGTCTCACCCGACAACAGTTATCAATCTCTGGCCGGCGGCCGCACCCGGGTCCGAGCAATGGAAGCAATCGGAGACGACGCTTGGTTCCGGCGATATGCAGCGAATTGTCAATGTGACTACGCCAACCCTGACAGCCTACCTGCCGGATACGGCCACCGCGGCACGTACCGCGGTAATTATCGCCCCAGGCGGCGGTTTTATCTTTCTTGGCACAGAAAGTCAGGATGTCGCGAAATGGCTGGTGACCCGAGGTATTGCAGCATTCGTATTAAAGTACCGAACGGCTCAGATCGAAGGCCGCGACGAAGCGCAGTTAGATCAGTCCGGCGGCGCACGGTTCGGAGCTCAGCTTCGCGATCACGCCCTGATCGCCGAGGACGGCAAGTACGGTATTGCCGACGGCATTCAGGCTGTCAAAGTGGTTCGCGCGCGCGCCGCCGAATTGGGTGTCTCTCCCAATCGCATCGTCTTCATGGGATTCTCAGCCGGCGGGATGATCACTGAGTTCACCGCCATACAGCCCGATGCGAGCGCCCGCCCGAACTATGCGGCTCCAATTTATGGCGCGCCTTTTCCAGACGTGCCCCCGATACCACAGGGACTGCCGCCATTCTTCATGGCGATGGCGCAAGACGACACACTCGCCGGCCCCCAGATCGCCGCTTTCTACGATGCTCTCAAGGGCGCCGGATACAAACCGGAATTTCACATCTATAACTCCGGCGGGCATGGCTGGGGCATGCGCAAACAAGGCAAAACCAGCGACCACTGGATCGACGAGTTTTACTACTGGCTGGAAGCGCAAGGACTGACGCGTCCGCCGAAGTAACCCATCACAGGAGTCAACCCATGCGACGTTTCAGTAATATCTGGCTGTTCCCGGCCCTCGTTCTTATTTCAGCCAGTGCCCAGGAGACCAGGAAGAGCAAGCCACAGCCGTTGATGATTCAGGAGCAAGGCAGCTTTGCTGTCGGCGGGTCAATCATAACGGCTCCCGGCACTTTCGATCCCATCCGGCAGGGCGCGTACAACCCTGCAGGCACCGATCCCGCGGGGCAGACCTTGCATGGCGATCATGCGTACGTTTTCTATCAAGTCCCGGTAGATGCCAGAAAACTTCCTCTCGTCTTCTGGCATGGCCACGGGCAGTCCGCCAGGACGTGGGAGACAACCCCGGACGGGCGTGAGGGATTCCAAAACATTTTCCTGCGCCGCCGCTTCCCGGTCTACCTTATCGACCAGCCCCGGCGTGGCCGGGCGGCGCGCAGCACACAGCCGGTCACCATTACGGCTACGCCCGACGAGCAGCTCTGGTTCGGCATCTTCCGGCTCGGCGTCTGGCCGAATCTTTATCCGGGCGTGCAGTTCTCGCGCGATGCGGAAGCGCTCAACCAGTTCTTCCGGCAGATGCTCCCGAACACCGGCCCCTATGACGTGCAGGTCAATTCGGACGCGGTTTCGGCGCTATTCGACAAGATTGGGCCAGGCATTCTGGTCACCCACTCACAGAGCGGTGGGCTGGGCTGGCGCACGGCTATCAAGAACAGGAGTGTCCGCGCTGTCGTCTCCTTCGAGCCCGGCTTCGACTTTCCTTTCCCCGAGGGCGACGTTCCGCCGCTGAACTTTGGCGGCAGAGCGCTGAGTGCCATTACCGTGCCTCGGGCGGAGTTCATGCTGCTTACGAAGATTCCGATCGTCATCTATTACGGTGACAACATCCCCGCGGAGTCGAGCGTGAATCCGGGCCAGGAGCAATGGCGGATCTTTCTCGAAATGGCCAGGAAGTGGCGGGATGTCGTGAATGCCCGCGGCGGCGATGTCACCCTTGTGCATCTGCCGGAAATCGGAATCCGCGGGAACACTCATTTCCCGATGTCGGATATGAACAACGTTCAAGTTGCGGATCAGATGTCGAAGTTCCTGTCACAGAAGAAGCTGGACTAATTCGCTCTCCAAACTACGCGTGCTCGCTTACCCGACAGAACTTGACCGCGCTGTGACATATCCTGTACTCCGGCGGTGGATTTCGGCCTCACGATGGAATCGTCCTGAAGGCGCCTGACGGCGACCTCGTATTGCCTCTTATTGCGCGGTCAGCTCTTTCTCGCTGACGTTCCGGGCTTCTATAGCTTTGACGGAATTTGCAAATGCCTTTTCCAAAACACTCCGGCCAACGGTCCGAACCACGATGCCGAGCAACCGTCCCTTGAGATTCTTGCCGTCGCGTATGACGACCAGGTCAATGTCAGTTGTGCCGTCAGGATGACGTGTGAAGGTGTAGACGTGGCCGGACGCACCTCCCCAGAGGTTGGAGTCAGTCGTCGTGAGGACAACATGATTGGGGTCCGACCAGTCGTAGTGCAGGCGTTCCCAGATGCCGCCTGAGCCTTCGGTTACGTCAGCCTCGGAACGGCCGAGGTGATGCACCGTGAGATACTCGTCGGCGCTGTTGCCAAAGAGCTTCGCGCGGCCCGGTCCGAAGTCGGTAAGGCCCGCGATGTATTGCTCGGGCGTCAAGGTGGTCCTCTGGTGGAAGTGAATTTCTGTGTGCGTCATCATCGTTCTCCTTTTGATGAAACTGCCATAAGAGAACATCGCAACCGGCTGTCCATCCGCAAACCGCTGAAAGAAAACAAAGGGGGTATCACGATCCCGCCGCAGGCTCAGCAAAATGACGAAGGAAGAGCAACTGGAAAAGAACGTGACGCTATTTCGACGGAGGGTGCTTCTGCCCGTACTTATCGATGCCGAGCCGCTTGATCTTCGATTCCAATGTCTGCCGTGGAATGCCGAGTTTCGCCGCCGCCCCGGAAGGTCCCGCGATGCGGCCATGGCTGTCTGCCAATGCGGCTTCGATCATCTCGACTTCGCGATCGGCCAGGGCCAGAAGCCCTCCGTGCGGCCGCGCGGATTCCGCCGGTTCAAGTTTCAACCAGCTCTCGTCGACTTCGAACGTATCGCTTTCACTCAGAATGACGGCGCGTTCCACCACGTTCTGCAGTTCGCGGATGTTCCCAGGCCAAGGGTAGGCCCTCAACTTCTGCAGCGTCTGCCGGCCTATATTGCGGATCGTTTTGCCGCTGCCTTTGGCAAAGCGCCCGACGAAGTACTCAACCAGCAGCGGAACGTCTTCCGCGCGCTCGCGAAGCGGCGGCACCGCGATCGGAAAGACATTCAACCTGTAGAAAAGATCCTGCCGGAAGGTCCCCTGAGTGACAGCGGCAGGCAGGTCCCGATTGGTTGCCGCAATCAGGCGCACATCCACCTTGACTGGATAATTGCTTCCCACCCGCTCGAATTCTCGCTCCTGCAGCACACGCAGCAGCGCGATCTGAGTCTCCATCGGCAGTTCGCCGATTTCGTCGAGGAAGATCGTCCCGCCGTCGGCGGCTTCAAACCTCCCCAGGCGCCGCTGCAGCGCGCCGGTAAAGGCGCCTTTTTCGTGTCCGAAAAGCTCGGAAGCAATTAGCGATTGTGGAATCGCGGCGCAGTTGACCCGCACGAACGCTCTCGTCGCGCGTTTCGACCTCCGATGCAGCGCCCGAGCGACCAGTTCTTTGCCCGTTCCCGTCTCGCCCAGAATGAGAACTGTGGAATCTGAAGGCGCAACCTTCTCCACGTGCTTCACCACCTGGCGCATGGGTTTCGAAGAGCCGACAATCTCCTCAAACATCGAAGTGCGATCGATTTCCTCCCGGAGCGCAAGGTTCTCGTTCCGAAGCCGCTCTTCCGTCCTTTTCCGGTCGTCGATGTCGGTCGCCGTTGCGTACCATCTGATAATCCGGCCGTGTTCGTCTTTTAGCGGGTCGTATTGAACGAGCTGCCAGCGATGCTGCCCGCTCCTGAAGAGCGCGCGCATTTCCAGATCGAACGGGAGTCCCTCCAGAAGTCCAATTCTGCGCTCCTCGCGTACCCGGTCTACGTCCTCAGGATGGAAGACGCGCGCAAAAAAGCCTTTGTCGTTCGCTTCGCCTATCTTCAGGCCAGTGACATCCCGAGCCACCCGGTTCGCGTAGAGTGTCGCGCCATCTGGCGCTAGAACCACGATGGATTGGCGAATAGCATCGGTGATTGTGCGGAGATCCTCTTCGTTTTGCTGTAATGTCTTCTCGGCGCATTTGCGGTCGTGGATGTCACTGTTGATCCCATACCAGCGGACGAGGTTGCCGTGCTCGTCATAGACCGGCGCCGCCGATATAAGAAACCAGCGATACTCTCCGTCGGCACGGCAAAAGCGGGCTTCGGTTTGGCCGGTCTTTGGGAACTCGAGAAGACTCTGCCACCACTTCTGGAATCCTTTCGCGTCGTCCGGGTGAAGCGTGGATTTCCAGCCGTCGTAAATCCGGTCGTTAGACAGGCCGCTGTACTGAAGAAACCGCTGGTTGACGTATTCCGGAAAGCCATCGGGACGACACGACCAGGCAAGTGCCGGCATGCCATCAATGAAGGCTCGAAGTTCCAGGGGAGCCCAACTTTCCAATGCGCCGCTACCGGCCATGCCGCATTATACTGCCGCCTCGGCGCGCTCAACGGAGCACACCATCACGCCGGCAGCTATCAAGAGCCGAACGAGCGAAAACTCAAGCGACGTGCCGTAGCCGAACGATGAGCGCCGCTGGAATCTCACTGAACCGCCCATTCCACGACAATGGCGTGGTGCCCCCAGAGTTCTCCGGCGGGAAGGCCTGTTCCTCGATGCCGTCAAGCACCAGGCCGGCAGTAAGCGCCGGCGCCAGCAACAAGCTGAGAGGCCGATGGAAGTAGGGGTGTGGGACGGGTTGGCCGTGCATCGCCAGCCCAACTTGTGTGAAGGGGGTTTTGTAAGGGGCGATCTTTACGGAATACGTAGAGACAAGGGTGCCATGCCGGTCCTCCAGTTCGCCCATTTGGACGGTCGCCGGATTGTTGAAGCAGGGATGCAAAACAGAGAACACAAACCGTCCTCCAGGCTTTAACAAGACGGCCAGGACAGTCATCAGCGGTTCGATTTCGGCCATGTCCATCAACGCCATATTGCATAGAGCCCCATCAAATCCGCCGGGCCCAAGACCCAATAAAGCCTCCCTATCGGTCGCGTCGACGACCCGGTAGTCGACATTCAATACCGCGGGGTGACTGGCCGCAATTGCAATCATCGCGGCTGAAATATCAATAGCGGTCACTCTGGCCTTTGCGGTTGCCAGACGGCGAGACGTCAGGCCATTTCCGCAGGCTATATCCAGAAGTCGCTCACCCGGCTGTGGCTCAAGAAGCCTCTCTACGGCGGGCCAGAGAAGGATGTTGAAGAAATCGTTTCCTTCTCCCATGCGCTCGTTCCAGAATTCCGCGTTTCTATTCCATGCGTCTCTAGCCTGTGTGTTCTCGTTCTCGATCAGTGACATTTGAACCTGGCGCCTCACAACCAGCGTAGCGACTATAGAAAAAGCCGGACAGAAGCGATACGTTCACCGCACGATGTGCCAACAGTACGTTGACAAGGCTGTATCAGTATTGCAAGCCAACATAAACTGATCCTATGCGCATCGGAATACTCGGATCCGGATTGATGGGTGGCAAGCTCGGGACAATATTCGCACGGGCCGGCCATGATGTGGTCTTCAGCTACTCCCGCAGTCGCCAAAAGCTGAAAGATTTGGCCGAGTCTGCCGGCGCCAATGCGCATGTGGGAACACCCGCCGAAGCGGTTCAAACTGCCGACGCCGTGTTGCTAGCCGTACATTGGACGCGCATCGATGACGCCCTGCCGCGGGCCGGTGCTTTGGAAGGCAAGACCCTGCTGACGTGCTCGCTGCCCATGAGCAACGACGACACCCACCTGATCATCGGGCACACGACTTCCGGCGCGGAGGCGTTGGCCGCCAGAATTCCTGGAGCGCACGTGGTTTCCGCCTTCAGCACGGTTCCCAGCGAGGTCCTGTTCCCGGTGTTCGAGAAACGCGAAACAAAGCCGCGGCCGGACCTCGTTTATTGCGGCGACGACAAGGGAGCAAAAGACACTGTCGCCGGCCTCATCCGCGATGTTGGTTTCGATCCCGTCGACTTGGGGCCGTTGTCGATGGCGCGATATGTCGAACCGTTCTCACTGCTGAATGCGGAAATCGCATACAACGGTGGGGACGGCCCGGAGTTGGCCTATCGCTTCGAGCGCGTTTCAAAATAGATGAGATGAAAGCTCTTGCTGCGTGGCAAAACTTTTATGTGATTGTGGGATCGTCCGCCGGCGCCTTGATCGGTTTGCAGTTCGTCGTGCTGAGTCTGATCGCGAGCCGGCCAATGACCCGAGTCGATCCCGAAACGGGCGGGGCATTTTCTACGCCCACGGTTATGCATTTTTCGACCGTCCTCACCCTCGCGGCGGTTCTATGCGCTCCGTGGGAGGGCATCGACGGCGCGGCGATCGTTTGTGGTGTGTTGGGACTGGCAGGCGTCTTGTACGCCATCATCGTCACAAGAAGAGTTCGCCGGCAGACCGCGTATCGGCTCGAATTCGAGGACTGGATGTTTTTCGTTGTGTTGCCCCTGGCAGCGTACACAACTTTGACAGTGTCAGCCTTCGCTGCGAGGTCGAATGCTGGGGAGGCCCTGTTTGGCGTCGCGTCCGCAGTGCTGCTGCTGCTCTTCATCGGAATTCATAATGCCTGGGATGCGGTGACGTACCATATTTTTTCCGTCAAGCACCAGGAAGACAAACACCATCACTGAAGCGAACCGATACGTTTGTCTTGACTCCTCGTCCATCAATACATGCCCTTCTTGCGAGACCTCTTCCATGGCCTCCGTTTGTTTCGCCGTAATCCTGCATTCTACTTACTCGCCGTTCTGATCATTTCGGTGGGCGTTGGTGCTACCACAGCCATCTTCAGTCTCATTAACGGTGTGCTGCTGCATCCTCTTCCTTACCGCGACTCTTCCCACCTGGCCGTCATATGGTCGGATTTCAGCCGTCTGCGGGGATATAGCCGCGCTCTCACCGCGCCCGCGCTCTACTTCGAATGGCGCGACCAGAGCCGCAGCTTTGAGGGTATGGCGGCCTTAGCGAACGCCAATCGCACTTTTACATCGCTCGACCAGCCGATTACGCCGCTCGCGCACGAAGTGACTCCCAACTTCTTCGACGTCGCGGGCGTTCAGGCCTTTCGCGGGCGCACTTTTCTACCGGACGAGGGCACGCCTGGCAAAGACGACGTGGCGCTGCTCAGTTATTCGCTGTGGCGGTCGGCATTTGCCGGCTCCGAATCCACAGTCGGTTCGTCCGTGGAACTCGATGGCCGCAGCGTGCGGATCGTGGGAGTTCTGCCGCCTGGCTATCGCGCGCCCAACAACGGTGTCACCGTACAACCCGATCTCTTCCTGCCCGCTTCGTTTGAGAAGCAGCGTATGGAGCGCGTGCAACGATCGATGGTCGTAATCGGACGATTGCGCGATAGTGTTTCCCTCGATCAGGCACGCGCCGAGATCGCGGCGGTCACGACACAGATCGCGCGCGAGAGCCCCGAGGGGATCACGCCGCCCAGTGCCCAGGTAAATGCGATTCGCGACGATCTTACCGGCGAATTTCGCCGACCTTTTTTCCTTCTTCAGGCCGCCGTCGGCATCATGCTCCTGATCGCGTGCGCCAATGTGGCGAATCTGCTGTTGGCGCGATATTCGGCGCGTAGATACGAGTTTTCCGTCCGCATTGCAATCGGCGCTTCGCGCGGCCAGATCGTGCGGCAACTCCTTGCTGAGAACCTGGCGCTCTCGCTTGTGGGCGGTATTGGCGGAACCCTTTTCGCTACCTGGAGTGTGCGACCGATGCTCGCGCTGGTGCCCGCCGCGGCCGGCCTGCCCTTTATCGAGCAGGTCCGTGTAAGTCCCGAAGCACTTGCCCTTGCGCTCGGATTGAGCTTGCTCTCCTCCGTTTTGTTCGGTCTCGCCCCAGCACGCGAGGCGTCTCGCTCCCGCATCGCTCAACACCTCGGAGAGTCCGGACGCAGCCGCAGTGCCGGCCGCTCCAGTGCGCTATGGCGAAATGCCTTGATCGCGGGGGAAATCGGATTGTCGTTGATTCTTGTCGCCTCGGCAGGCCTGCTCGTACGAACCTTTGTGCATCTTTCAAAGCAGTCCTGGGGATTTGAACCCAGCCACGTGCTGACGATCCGGAACTCGCTTCGCGGCGAGTCGTATCGCACACCATCGGCCCAGCGCAATTACTTTGACGCAGCAGTTCGCAAACTGCGGGAGATTCCTGGAGTCGAGTCGGTCAGCGCGGTCACTTTCCCGCCGCCTCTGGCGCCCTTTTCCCCATCGCGTTTCGTGCCATCCGGACAACCCGTCGATCCGGGGCACGATCCCACCGCAACGGTGTTGAGTGTCATGCCCGGGTATTTCGGTACGCTGCGCATCCCCATCGTGAGTGGGCGCGCGATTTCCGATGCGGACACCGCGGATTCCGCTCTTGTCGCTGTGATTTCCCAATCCGTCGTGAAGCGCTTTTTTCCGTATGGTAATCCGGTGGGACAGAGTTTCCGTTTTAATGGCAGCGACCATCGTGACTGGCGAATTGTAGGTGTGGCGCAAGACGTCCGTTCCCAAGGTCTTACTGACCAGGCTTTCGATGTCCTCTATCTGCCGCACGCCCAGAGCCCCGCGCCAACGATGACGTTCCTCATCCGCACTCCAACGGCTCCGATGACCATCGCGAACACCGCGGAACGATCGCTGTGGAGTCTCGGGAAGCTGATGAACGTGTACTCGGTTGGACCTCTCGAAGAGCGCCTGTCGGAGAGCTACTGGCAGAGCCGTTTCATCATGGCCCTTCTGGCGATCTTCGCCGCGTTGGCCCTTCTGCTGGCCACCGCCGGTGTGTACGGAGTTATGTCGTACCTGGCCGCTCAACGCACGCGCGAAATCGGCATTCGCATCGCTATTGGCGCTTCGCCGTCCAATGTTATCTGGTTGGTCACGAACCAGGGTCTTCGTGCGGCGGCCATCGGCCTGGGAGCAGGCATCGCTGGATACTTCGCAATCAGCCGGCTGCTCGCGGGGCAGTTATCCGGCGTGACAGCAACCGATCCGGTGACGCTCCTCGCCGCCTCCATCGGACTGATGCTGGTATGTATGGCTGCCAGCGCCATTCCCGCGTTTCGCGCGGTGCGCATCGATCCGTTGAGCGCACTGCGCCACAACGCGTGACGACTACTGACTGTCCTTGTACTCCTCGAGCCATGCCATCTGGATCGCCTCCAGCTTGCCCTCGGTCGATTTCATCGGATCATCCTTAAAATCGGCAAGCTCGGTGATCCATTTGTGCAAGTCGGTGTAACGAACATGAGTAGGATCGAGGTCGGGAAATTTCTCGTGGAGCGCTAACGCAATTCCTTCGGGGTCGTCCCAGGTGAGGCCCATCAGATCTTGGTTCCTTTCAGCGCGCCGCGCACGGCGGTATTCATCATGTTCTCCGCCAGCTTCATCGTCGACTGATTGAGCTGCTCGATCTTTTCGAGAATCAGGTGGTGATCGTCGGCGTGATAGACCAGCAGCAACTCATTGACCGCGCGATCGACAGCCGCCCGTTCTTCGTCGGTCAGCTCATAGAACGCATCGTCGCGCCGCGCCTTTTCCACGGCAGCCAGAATCGTATCCGCTTCGACACGCGCCTCGCGAACCTGCCGGTCCTTGAAATCCTGCCCGGCCTTCTCGAACGATTCCTGGATCATGCGCTCCACCTGGTCGTCCGTCAAACCGTAGGAAGGCTTCACCTCGACGCTCTGCTCTTTACCAGTACGCTGATCGCGTGCCGTGACGCTGAGGATGCCGTTGGCGTCGATGAGGAAACGCACCTCGATGCGGGCCAGCCCGGCCGGCATGGGATCGATGTCCTTCAGGTCGAACCGAGCCAGGCTACGGCAGTCTTTCACCAGTTCCCGCTCGCCCTGCACAACGTGAATCAGAACGTTCCGCTGGCCGTCGACGCCGGTCGTGAAATTCTCGGTCGCACTGGCAGGAATCGTCGAGTTGCGATGAATGAGCTTCGAAACCACCCCGCCCATGGTCTCGATTCCCAGGGAAAGCGGCGTGACATCGAGCAGTAGCTTGCCTTCGATATCGCCGCCCAATATTGCCGCCTGCACGGCAGCGCCGAGAGCAACCACCTCGTCAGGATTCAACTCGGTATGCGGCTTCGCACGGAATAACGTTTCCACCGCCGACCGCACCAGAGGAATGCGCGTCGATCCGCCCACCAGCACCACTTCATCAATCTGCTCCACCGAGACGCCGGCATCCTTGATGCAGTTGCGGCAGGGGCCCAGAGTGCGATCGACGATCGGCGTAATCAGTCGGTCGAACAGCTCGCGGTCAAGCTGACGTTGATACTTCTTACCGCGATACTCCAGCTCGATGTTCGTGAACGGCACGAACGAGAGCCGCTCCTTCGCTTCGATCACCGCGCGCCGCAGCCGCTGCACGCCCTCGTTGTCACCCGAGAGATCCTGGCCCCATTCGCTGGCAATGTCTTCGAGCGCGATCCGAAGCAGCAGGTTGTCGATATCGTCGCCACCCAAGTGCGTGTCGCCGTTCGTGGCTAACACTTCGAAAATCCCGTCATGCAGCTTCAGTATCGAAATATCGAACGTGCCACCTCCGAGATCGTAAACCGCGATGGTACCGTTCTGGCGCTTGTCGAGACCGTACGCCAGTGATGCCGCGGTCGGCTCGTTCACAAGCCGCAGGACTTCAAGGCCGGCGATCCTCCCGGCATCCTTGGTCGCCTGCCGCTGCGCGTCGTTGAAGTATGCCGGAACCGTAATTACAGCTTGCGTTACCGGCTCATTCAGGAATTTCTCGGCATTCTCTTTGAGCGTCCGAAGGACCTGCGCCGAAACCTCCGGCGGGGTCATGGTGCGCTCGCCCAGTTCCAGGTGAATTACCTGCGAGCTATCCGCCGAAATCCGAAATGGGAACAGCTTCAGCTCTTCGCCGACATCCTCGACGCCGCGGCCCATGAGTCGCTTCACCGAGTACACCGTTCGCTCGGGATGAGTCAGCAGCATCTCCCGTGCTGCGTTTCCCACGACGACTTCACCGCTGGGCGCAACGGAAACCACGCTGGGAACGATCCTGCTGCTGTCGGGGGCGGGGATGATCTGCGGACCTGTCAGGTCCATGTAAGCCACGAGGCTGTTGGTAGTGCCGAGGTCGATACCGACAATGCGCTGCTTGTCACCAAAATCGATCTGAAACACTCTACCCCAAGGCCTCCTGAACCTCGTTCAACAGATTCTCGATGTATTTGCGGCGATTCAGCACGCCGCGAATCTTGGTCAGCGCCTCGCGATCTTCGGCGGCATCAAATTCCACGAACAGGCTCTGAAGTTCGGCGTCGACGCCCGAAAGCAGCGAGTCAAAGTGCCGCCTCGCGTCTTCCAATTGGGGACGCGCCGAGGCATCGCCGCCCCGAAGTTCTTCGAGAGCCATGTTCAGCTCGAAGACCTCCTCGAGGAGTTCCGGCGGAACGTCTTTAGAACGCTGTTCGCCAATGGGGAAACCGGCCTGCTTCAACACGTACATCGCGCGCTTCACCGGATCGCGCAAAGTACGATACGCATCGTTCAGCACGGACGACGCATCGAGCGAGTACTGCCGCTCCCGCTCCGGCCCGCGCGTGAACAGATCCGGGTGAACCTTCCGGCTCAGCTCGTAAAATCGGGCCTGCAGTAAATTCGCATCGATATTGAGCTTCCGCGGCAACCCGAGTAGCTCGTAGTAATCCTGTGTCGGTGGCTGAAGCGCATGACATGCGGTGCAGAAAAGCGATCCTTCACCATGTCCGCACTTCCAGCACGCCCACGGGACATTGGCAATGATTCCTAGCTGTTCGTTCACGCCGAGAACGAAGTCCCGCAACCACACTTTTTCGTTGCGTGCGGGTTCTCAAACTCAAAGCCGGAATGGATGAGCGAATCTTTCCAGTCCAGCGTCATGCCGTCGAGAAAAACCATGCTCTTGGGGTCGACGAACACCTTCACGTCGTCAAACTCAAAAACATTATCCGTGGGGCGCGGCTTCGGATCGAACTTGAACTGATAGCTCAAGCCCGAACATCCACCGCCGAGCACACCAAGGCGAAGGCCTCCGTTCACACCTTGTTTCGCGAAGGCCTCCCGGATTTTCGCAACGGCTTTGGGAGTCACTTGAATCATAAAAGTGGCGCAGGCGGTTTCGCCTGCGCAAATGCCGCTAGGCGGTCACATTCGCCGGTTTCCCAGCTTCCGCCTTCTTCTTGTAATCCGTGATCGCCGCCTTAATCGCATCTTCGGCCAGCACGGAACAGTGAATCTTTACCGGCGGCAAACTCAGCTCATTCACGATATCGGTATTCTTGATCTGCAAAGCTTCATCGACCGTCCGCCCGCGAAGCCACTCGGTGGCCAGCGAAGAACTCGCGATGGCGCTGCCGCAACCAAAGGTCTTAAACTTGGCATCCTCAATGACGCCCGTCTCGGGATTAACCTTCACCTGCAGCTTCATGACGTCGCCGCATTCCGGCGCGCCCACCATCCCCGTCCCCACGTTCGGATCGTTCTTATCCATCGAACCCACGTTGCGGGGGTGGTTGTAATGATCTAAAACCTTGTCCGAATATGCCATTTACTTCTCCTTAATTAATGAGCGCTCCACTGAACTTTCGCCAGGTCAATGCCTTCTTTCGCCATTTCATACAGCGGTGACAGTTCGCGAAGCTTCTTCACGACGTCGATCACCTTGTTCGCGACATAGTCCACTTCTTCTTCCGTATTGAAGCGCCCCAGCCCGAAACGAATCGATGAATGTGCGAGATCGTCGCCGGCCCCCAGCGCCTTCAACACATAACTGGGTTCCAGCGTTGCAGACGTGCAGGCCGAACCGCTCGACACCGCAACATCATTGATACCCATCAGCAGCGACTCGCCTTCCACGTAGGCGAAGCTGATGTTCAGGTTATTCGGCAGACGGTGCTCCATCGTACCGTTGATGTAAACCTCGTCCAATTCCGAGGTCAGCCGGTCCTTCAGCTTGTCGCGAAGGAAGCTGATCCGCTTGGTTTCTTCCACCATGTCACGATGGCAAATCGCGCACGCCTCACCGAGCCCGACAATACCCGGAACATTCAGCGTACCCGAACGCATGCCGCGCTCGTGACCGCCCCCGTCCATCTGCGCCGTCACCTGCACGCGCGGGCCTTTGCGGCGCACATACAGCGCCCCAACGCCCTTCGGTCCATACATCTTGTGCGCCGAAATCGACGCCAGGTCCACGTTGTCTTTGATTACGTTGACCGGCACCTTCCCGACCGCCTGCGTCGCGTCGGTATGGAACAGAACACCCTTCGATTTCGCGATCTTCCCGATCTCGGCAACCGGCTGCACCACGCCGATCTCGTTATTCGCATACATTATGCTGACGAGGATCGTCTTGTCCGTGATGGCTTCCCGCAGCATGTCGAGATCGATCAATCCGTCGGCCCTCACCGGCAGATAGGTCACACGGATGCCATGCTTCTCCAGCCGCTTGCACGTGTCCAGCACGGCTTTGTGTTCCGTGGCGGCCGTAATGATGTGGTTGCCTTTTTCGGCATACATCTCGGCGATGCCCTTCAGCGCGAGGTTGTTCGATTCCGTCGCGCCGCTTGTGAAGACGATCTCCTTGGCCGTCGCGCCGATCAGATCAGCAACCTGTTTTCGGGCCTTCTCCACCGCCTCCTCGCCTTGCCAACCAAAACTGTGGTTGCGGCTGGCGGCGTTCCCGAAAATGTCCGTGAAATAGGGCGCCATCACTTCGAACACCCGTGGATCGGTGCGCGTGGTGGCGTGATTGTCCATGTAGATGGGCAGCTTCATTTCCTTGTCATCCTCAAACCGCTTCGTTTCCTAATACTTGTGCCGGTGGAGCGCTCAATGGCAGGGCATACAGCTTTCCATTAGGCTGCTCGCCACCTTCGCCCTGCGACATGTCTGAGATCGAGATGCTCGAAAGCAGTCGCAGGATTCCTTCATGTACTTTTCGCAGCGGTTCTCGTACGCTGCATTTTTCCGTATGGGTGCAGGCGCCGTGCTCCGTAAAGCAGGTCGTCAGCACAATCGGACCATCAATCGTGCGAATCACCTCGAGCGCCGTGATCTCTCGCGCGTCGCGAGCCAGCTTGTAACCTCCGTTAGTCCCATGCTCAGATCGCAGAAACCCGGTCTTAGCCAGTTTTTGTAGAATCTTCGAAAGCAGCGGCAAAGGGATCCCATAAGTGTCGGCAATCTCTTTGGCGCTGGCGCTCGGCCGGCTGTTGGTGGCCAAATGCTTGAGCGCGATCAGCCCATAATCTGCTTTCTTTGTTAGCTTTAGCATGAACCCGCGTATCGCGGACCGGTTTGGTCCTACATAGATTATGGAACATCCATCCACGGACGTCAACACGCCTTTTCAAGCAGATACGCTAACTTGGTATTTATGCCCGACTGTGCGCGACCTAGGGTTGGTGTATTCGGCTGGGGGGTTGTCGCTCCGAAGTCTCCCAACATTTGCGCGTTCGAAAAGAACCTCGCTTCCTCTGAAACATGGTTGATGCCGTTCAACGGTTTCGGTCCGGACAATTTCCTGGCCGGCACGCCGGATTTCTGCTTTGAAGACTACAAGGGATGGATCAACAAGCGTTTCGCGCCTCGTCACTTTCAGAACCTGAAAGAGAAGATGTGGTTCCCTTCCTTGTATGCGATTGGCGGGTTTATTCAGGCCCTCGAGCAGAACCCCGGGATGGAAGCGGAATTGAAAGCCCTCGGTACGCGGGCCCATGTGTACATTGGAACCGGACTGGGAAACCTCGGAACCATTTCCGACGCCACCCTGGTTCTTCACGAAGCCCAAGCCCGTTGGGACGCCTTTTGGAAGGACCGCGAGACCGACCTCGGCGAATATCTCAGGGAATTGTCCGAAATCGACAGCGTCGAGATCGAAGGCGAAATTGAAGCCGGCAAGCTGAATACGATTCGCGAGAAAGAGAAGCGCCGAACGCGCCTGCAGGAGAAGTGGAACTCACCCGAGCCGCCCTGGAGGGTGACCGCCAATGTCATCTGGAACCTCCACAACACGCCCGCCGCACAGGTCTCCATTCTGGGACACCTCACTGGCCTTGCATTCGCTCCAGTGGCCGCTTGTTCCACCTTTGGCGTGTGCCTTAAGGTCGCCATGAATGCCATCCGATCCGGAGATGCGAAGGCCGTGGTGGTAGGCGCTACAGACGGGCCTCCGCACCCGCTCGTGGTCGGTGCCTTCTACAGCGCGCGCGTCCTCGCTGCCGACGGCCACGTCTCGATTCCCCTCACCAAACTCCAGGGCACGCACGTAGCCGGCGGCTCCGTCATCTGGATTGTCGGCGACCTCGACTATTTCCAGTCGAAAGGCTTTAAACCGCTCGGAATGGAACTGGTAGGTGTTGGTGTCACCTCCGACGCGCACCACATCATTACGCCGTCCACACAGGGTCCCAAGGAAGCAATTCTGGAGGCCCTGGCCGATGCTTCGGTAGCGCCCGAAGAGATCGGAAGCTGGGACTTGCACGCGACCGCCACGCCGGGCGACTACGGCGAAGTCGCCACGCTTAGGTCCATCCTGCCCGATTCCGTGCTCGTCACCGCCCGCAAAGGCACCTTCGGACACGGCATGAGCGCAGGAGGCGGCTGGGAGCTTACGGCACAGTATCTCGGCTATCAACGCGGCACGCTGTTCCCAACCCCGCTGGCCGAGCACGACCTGAACCGGACCATTGCCACAGTCCACGATCGATACGTCTACGACTCACCCGCCGCTGTGCCGGAGGGTCTTGCGGGCAAGCTCTCAATGGGAATCGGAGGCATCAATGCCTGCGTCATCTCGCGTCCGCTCGACCGCGAATAAACATAAGTGGAAGGGTGACGGCGGCGGGCTTCACGAACGGCCGAACGACAAGTAATGCAGCACGTTCTCACGCAGCAATTTCGGAAAACTCTTATCCAGATTCGACCGGATCGCCACATAGCACTCATCGCACCGGTTCTGATTGGTGAATTCCTGAACCATGGCCTGCTGTTGATCGAGCGGGTACCTCCGGAACTGCATGGAGCAAGGCTGCAGTTGCCCGTCGCTGGTCACCACCAAAAACCGTAGCCCCGCCTTGCACCCGGGAGCCCCGCCACTCTTGAAGTAATCCCGCGTGGCATCCAGCGTACTCGGCTCGCTGACAATGAACCCGGTATCGTCGCGTCGCGCTTCTACCAGCTTCATCTGTTCCCGCAGCGTCTCCAACTGCTCCGGCGTATTCAGGAAATAATCCCGGCACCCCGTCCGCCGCGGCGAATACGCGCTGTAACAGATATTCACGCCCCACGATTTCGCCTGTTGCGCCGCCGCATCCACCTCACCCACGTTCGCGCTCGTGATGCAGGTGTTCAGCACGATATCGTCGAACCCCAGCGCTGCGCACTTCGGAATCACCTCGTTAAGCCGGTCGTACAACCCTGGATATCGCCGGAAATCGTCATGCCGCCGATCCGGAAAATCCAGACTGACCGAAAACTGGTCCACGCCCGCTTCCCTCAATTGACGATACTTCTCCACCGACATCAGCGACCAGCAGGAGACCAGAATGGTGTACGGCAGCCCGTCGCGTGACTTGATATTCCGCACCACCTCGACGAGGTCTTTTCGCATCAAGGGCTCGCCGCCCGAGACCTGCACCACGCAAGGACGCAGCACATCAACATACCTGCGATACTCGGGAGGCTTCAGGTTCTTCGATTGATCTCTGGGTCCGCCGTGATCGCAATGGCGGCAATGACATGTACAGGCGTCCGTGACCTCGAACGAGACCACGATGGGCCGATCAGCTAACCAGTTTCGACCGCCGCGCCAGATGATCCTCAGCGATTCACTGAGTGGGACCTTGCGCATGGGCTTGAGAAATACATCTCCAGTATCCCATGACATCATCTCCCAGGCACCTGCTGTCGTCTAAGTAATATCCCTATGGACCCTAAGCTGTGGAAGGTACAAAGACCAGGGACTTCCCCGAGTCGGCTATAAGGGCTTCCAGCCGACCAACTATGTATGGTGAGCTGGGTTTGCCCTGATTGCGGATGTGAATGTTCCCCCACCGACCTCGACTGCCCCGATTGCGCAGATGTCGTAGGCGCGGGAATGATTGCTCTCGCCAGCGCGGTTCGTCAAGCGCCGCCCATACCGGATTATCCCCTGCAAGGCCGCGCTGCGATGACTTTAGAGTCTCCTCAGGCACGGCCAGGACAACCCGTGGAGCCACGCGGCGTAGAGGTGTCGCCGGAAGAAGAGAAGTGTCCGCCGCCGGCGTTCCCCCAACTCGCCGATCCCGTACTGGAGAACACGCCTGCCGAAGCCGAACAGCAAGTGCAGCCTCCGCCACTCGAATGGCTGTTGTTGGCGACCCCGCGGCAAGGAGCATTGGCGCCGCATTTCGAAACCGACGCCTCGCCGGAACCGATGGCGCCTCCGCCGCCTGTCCTTCCTAGGCCGCGCACAACCGATTTAGTAGGTGATCTTCCAGCAGTTCCGGTCGCCGCACAGGTCCCCGCACCGGTCGCTGCGCCTGTCCCGCCGCCGACGCCCAACAAGCCGGCTCCTCCTCCACCCCGTCGTGGGCTCCCATCCTGGATGGTCAGCGGAGTTGTTGCTACAGGACTTCTTCTCGTTGGCTGGGCCGTGGTCTACCAGTACGCCTCCGCTCGTGCGACCGACCGTGCGGCTGCGGCAAATCCGCCGGCGGATCCGCCACAACAGCACCAACAGGCTGTTCCCACGACGCCGGTTTCCTACGAAATCAGCCGTGCGGTGGAAGTGACCGGTCTTCGAGTCGTCGCCGACCTCAAGAGCCATTCGCAAGTTCACTACATCGTGGTGAACCATTCGGGCACGCCGCTGCCGAATCTTACGCTCAGGCTAACGGTATGGTCCAATGCCGCGGCCGCCGCAGGCCAGCCGCTCTTCACGCTTTCGTCAAGCGTGCCGTCGTTGGCGCCCTACGCCTCAACCGAGATCCAAGCCGACGTGGCAAACCTGAGGGCCGCCGCAATCCCGGATTGGGAGAACCTGAAGCCCGAAGTCCAAATCAGCGCCCAATAATGCAGGCAGCGACCTGAGGCCGATTGCCAAGCCTCAAGAGAAGTAACCTATTTCCGGCACTCGGGAGTTGTCACCCCCAACCGCGCCAAATTCGCCCGTGCATCTTCCAAACAGGGACTAATCCTCAAAGCCCGCTCAAAATCCAGCCGCGCCGCCTCCCGCTGGCCTAGAGCGAATAAAGCTGCTCCCCGATTATTCAAAGCCGTCGCATCATTGGGAGTCAAAGCCAAAGCCCGCCCAAACTCGCTGAGTGCGAGAGCCGGCCGACCCATTTCCATATAAACGCGTCCTGCTTCGGTAGCCACCCGAGCATCCTCCGGGGCTAGTTCCCGAGCCTGACCAATCAAACTCAAAGCCTCCCGGCGCCCCACCGCACGAGCCAACTGCAGCTTAGTCCGAACCTTCCGAGGCGACTTCTCTACCGCATCCGCCCAAAGCGACTGCTCCGTACGCCAAACCAGAGTCCGCTCCACGCTGAGCCCAATCAAAACAACCGCCACGCCCGCAATCACGATTGGCCGAACCCGCCCGAACAACAATCCCAAACAAGCGGCAAATCCGACCATAGGCAAATACATCCGCCGGTCCGCCGCCAAGTCCTGCGCAGCGAAAATCGACGAGCTGGGCAGCAGCAGAACCAGCCCCGCCATAAACCAAAACCCTGCACGCCCGCCGCGAAACCAGCGCCAGGCCCGAGCGACCAGCGCCGCAACCACGAGCCAGCAGACCAACCCTTGCCACAAAACCAGCCGTGGAATATCCGAGTCGACATTGAACCCCACCGGAACGACCAGCAGTTGCAGGTATCTCAAAATCACGAAGCCCTGCGTCAGCAAATACGAACCCGGCGAGATCCCCGCCTGCGGGCCCGCCATAGCGCCCGGCGTCCGCAGCACTTCGAGGTAGACCCAGGCGCCCGCCGCGAGAGCAACCCCGAACATCGCTGCAATCGCCCGCCTGCTGCGCAAACCGTCAAGGCGTAAAGGTGGCGCAGGCGGTTTCGGCTGCGCGTCGTGCAACAGCAGCAGAAAAACCGGAAACGCAACACACTCCTCTTTCGCAAGCAACGCCGCCGCGAATGCGACAACGGCCCACCAGTAGCGTCCATGAACCCAAAGCACCAGTGCCGTGATGCAAAGCGTCGTATCCAGCAAAGTGCTGCGGGCAAAGACATAATTCACAGCCTCCGCCTGCATCGGATGGATCGCAAACAACAGCGTCGCCACGAACGCCGCACGCTCCGGCAGCAATCGGCTGAGCGCCCCAAACAATAGCCAGACCGCCGCCAGATGCAGCGCCAGGTTGACCACGTGGTAGAACACCGGATTCTGCCCCGCGATCGTGCGATCCAACAGAAACGACAACGCCGTCAAAGGCCGCGTCGAAAGCGTTCGCAACGGATTCCCCGAGAGCATCGAGTAATCGTCGAAGTGGAACGACCCCGCAACCGACAACCCAAATGCCGCGGCACCCGCGGCAATGAGCCAGTATCTGGAACGAGAGAGGATAATATTCAGTGTGACAAAAGCCCCGCGCCAGGTGCCCAAACCGAAGACCGCCGCCGAGCGCAAAACCCGTGTTCGAAAGATTCTCGAACTGCTGGACGAAATGTATCCCGGCGTGACTTGCGCGCTCCACCACAACGACCCCTGGCAGCTTCTGGTGGCGACCATTCTTTCCGCGCAGTGCACCGATAAGCGCGTCAATGAGGTGACGCCGGGCCTGTTCCGGAAGTATCCGACAATTCAGGATTTTGCCAACGTCAGCCAGGATGAACTCGCCAGCGACATCCGCTCCACTGGCTTCTTCAACAACAAGGCGCGATCGATTATTGGAGCCGCGCGCAAAGTGCTTTCGGATTTCGACGGCACGATTCCCCGGAAAATGGACGAAATGCTTACCATCCCCGGTGCCGCGCGCAAAACCGCCAACGTGGTTCTGGGCACCGCCTACGGGATCGCGTCCGGCGTCGTCGTTGACACGCATGTGCAGCGCATCGCACGGCGTCTCGACCTCACAAGAAACATCGAGCCCGCGAAGATCGAGCAGGATTTAATAAAGATAGTTCCGCAGGATAGATGGGTCCTGTTTTCCCATCAGATCATCCACCATGGGCGGGCGTTGTGCGTCGCCCGCAAACCGAAGTGCGTCGAATGCAAGCTCGACCCCCTCTGTTACGCAAAAGACAAAACCAAATAGTTTCGAGGCTGAGAGTGGATTAGGCTCGCCCGTGTGCCATCCACATCATCGAATTTCGGATTCTGTGGAAGGGTGAAGCAGGCGGTTTCGCCTGCCTTTGGACCTCACCTCGCCCTCAACTGACATCAGCACCCCTTGTCAAACTAGGAGAGCCGAATGTATACTCCTAGGTAGACTAGGAGGAGAATCCTGTGGGCAAGACTGCTGAGTTACTCCCCGGTACTCTCGACATGCTGATCCTTAAAGCAGTTTCGTTAAAGCCGCTGCACGGGTACGGCGTGCTGCTTCGCATCCGGCAGATCTCTGGCGATGCACTTGAAATCCCGCAAGGGTCTTTGTACCCGGCGCTATACCGGTTGGAGCATCAGGGCCTCATCACCGCCGACTGGGGGCAGAGTGAGAACAACCGCCGGGCAAAATACTACACCCTGACCGCCACGGGACGCCGCCGCCTTCGCGAGGAGACCGCTGGATGGAACCGGCTGGCTTCCGCGATTGCCGCGGCCCTGAACGCGACTTCCGAGGAGGTTTAACGTGTTTCAACGCGTCCGTTCTCTCTTTCGGGTGCTCGCTTCGCGCCGTAACTTTGAATCCGGCATGAATGAGGAACTGCGCTTCCACATCGAGCAATATGCTGAAGACCTCACTCGCTCCGGTGTTCCGCGGGAAGAAGCGCTCCGCCGTGCCCGAATCGAATTCGGCACTTTCGATGCCGTCAAGGGAGACTGCCGCGACGCGCGCGGCCTTTTCCTGTTCGATGAGCTTGCGAGGGAGCTGCGCTATGCCGCTCGTTTACTCCGAAAATCGCCCGGCTTCACGGCCACGGCGCTACTGACTCTCGCCCTATGTCTGGGCGCCAATCTCACCATTTTTGCGGTGATCGATGCGATTCTGGTGCGCCCCTTGCCCTTTCCCAGCGCCGGCCGCCTGGTGACGATGTACAACACCTATCCGAAGGCGGGAGTGGAGCGCGATGGGTCCTCGTTGACCAATTACTATGAGCGCCGTAGCCGGATTCCGGCCTTCAGTTCTGTTTCGATCTACCGCTACGGCACCTCGATTCTGGGCGAGCCAGGCTCGACCGAACGCGTGTCGATCATGCGGGTTTCTCCCGATTTTTTCACGACCCTGGGCACGGGGCCTGCCTTCGGAAGCATTTTCACCGACGCGGAGACCACCTTCCAGACGGATGACGTCGCGATTTTAAGTGACGGCTATTGGAAAGAGCATTTCAGCAGCGACCCGCGCGTGATTGGGCGAAAGATCCCTGCGGACGGTCATCTGAGAACTGTCATCGGCGTCCTGCCTTCCGGCTTCCGTTTTCTCTCCTCCAAGGCCCAGTTGTACTTCCCGCTTGCGTCAAATGTTGGGGACCGTGTACCTAGGGAGCGGCACTCGGGAGGGAATGTCATCCAGATGATTGCGCGGCTCAAACCGGGAGCAACACTCGAGCAAGCCCAGTCGCAAATTGACGCGCAGAACAGGGCCCTGGAGTTGGACGACCCCCAGGCCAAGATGATGGCCGACGCCGGTTTTCGTACTGTCGTGGTGCCGCTGCATGCCGACCAGGTGGCGACCATTCGTCCCACTCTGCTGCTGCTCCAGGCCGGCGTGCTGGCGCTGCTCGCAATCGGCGCCGTCAATCTCGTGAATCTGCTTCTCATCCGCGCCAGCGGTCGGTCGAAAGAGCTCGCGGTCCGGCAGGCGCTGGGCGCGAGCCGGAGACACGTTGTGACCGAGACGGTCGTCGAAACGACTTTGCTGACCCTAATCGGAGGACTGCTCTCGCTCGTGGTGGGAGCGGGAGGCATTCGGCTGATAGCTGCGTTGGGCGCGAATCGCCTGCCGCTGGGGACCGACATACACTTCGATGCCCGGCTGGCCATGGTCGCCTTTGGGGCCGCCGTCGTCCTTGGCGTTGTACTCGCCGCGCCAATCGCCTGGTTCGGTATTCGACTTCACCCGTCTGGCGGGCTGCAATCCGAAGCTCGTGGGGGAACCGCCGGCCGCGCCGCGCAAACCCTGCGTCATAGCTTTGTGATTGCTCAGATCGCGCTTGCATTTGTTCTGTTGACCGGAACAGGTCTACTGGGTCTCAGCCTCAAGCGAGCAATGGCCGTGTCTCCGGGCTTCCAGCCCGACCACGTGATCACAGGGCAGATCTCGCTGGTGGGAAACGCCTATCCCTCGGCCGGCGCCGGCCTTGCGTTTACCGAGCGGTTGGTGGGCGAGCTCGAACATCAACCCGGAGTGTTGTCCGTCGGCGTGACAAACAATATTCCCTTTAGCGGCGCCAGCGGTAAGAGCGCCGTTGCGGTGGTGGGCCATGTTCTTCGGCCCGGAGAATCGCCCCGCGGATACTACTCCTATGGCGTTGGCGGCGACTACTTCCGCGCGATGGGTTTCTCACTGCGGGCGGGACGGTTTTTGACCGGTGCGGATTCACGCCGGGGAGTCCGTGTGTGTGTGGTGGATCAGGATTTCGCCCGTTACTACTGGCCGAACAGCAGCGCGCTAGGTCATCAATTGTTCCAGGGTTCCGAAATCGGTCCCGATGCAGGGGCCTTCACTGTGGTGGGCATAGTGGGCAGCACCAAGCAAACCGGCCTGACGGATGACACAGCGCAGGGCGCGGTTTACTACCCCTACATCTATCGCCCCGAGAGCAATGTCTTCGTGGCCGTGCGCGGCAGCGTCCAGCCGGATTCGCTGCAGACGTCGCTTCGTGCCGCAGCCCGCCGGGTCGACCCCGCGCTGGTGGTGGCTGATATTCAAACCATGGACGATCGCATTGCCGAAAGCCTGGTCACCCGGCGCTCACCGGCCGTGCTCGGTGGTACTTTCTCGGGGATCGCTCTGCTACTGATTGCCATCGGAACGTACGGCGTCTTGAGTTACGGCGTGGCGCAGCGCCGCCGCGAGATCGGCGTGCGCATGGCGTTGGGCGCGCAGCCGGAACAGATTCGCGGACAGTTCCTCGGGCTTGCTTTGCGGCTGCTGGCCGCCGGCACGATTATTGGAATGATTGGGGCCTGGATGACCGGCCAGGCCATGCGGGCAGTTCTCTTTCATGTGCCCGCCCATAGTCCCGCCATACTGGCCGGTGCGGCTGTGGTCATCGCTGCCATCTCGTTTATCGCTTGTCTGCTGCCGGCGCGCCGGGCGGCCCGCATATCCCCGATTCAGGCTCTCGCCGATCAGTAGCGGCCGAGGCTTGAAATTGGAGCCTGGGAAAAGGATGGCGGCACCCGATGCGTGCTGCGCGTCTCGTTCTGCTCCTTCTAAGCGTCGCTCCCGGCAATTCATCGCCTGCGGCGTGCTGCGCGGCGTCCGATGGAGGCTTTCGGCTCGTCGCTATTTCTTCTTCGCGTCCTTCTGCTTTTTAATGCCATCCTTCAAAAACTTGATGGCTTTCTTGGGGCCGCCGGTCCCGGTGACTCTGAACTTCTTCCCGCGTTGTTTGTTGTACGAGACGAAGAACTCTTCGAGCTGCGAGAGTAGGGTCTTGCTGACATCATCGATCGTGGTGATGTCCTCGTGATCGTAGGAATGGATGGCGACGCCAAGCAAGCGGTCGTTCGTCGCTTTGCTCCCGTCTTCGATTTGCTCTGCTGAGATGACGCCGACAAGCCTGACTTCTATGAGACACCCCACGTGCGCCGGCGCATCCATGAGCACCAGAATGTCGAGTGGATCTCCGTCGTCGCCCAGCGTCGACGGAATGAACCCAAAATCAAACGGGAACATCATGCCTTCCGGCAAAAGACCGCCCAGCATGAATAAGTTCGAATCCGGATCGTAATCAAACTTATTGCGGGAGCCTTTCGGTGTTTCAACGATGGCACGGCACGTGCCTTTCTTAATATCGAGCTGATGCGAGAGTGTGGTCAGATCGGACATATCTTTATCGTCCATACTACAGCGAGGAGTGGAACATCATGCATGAAGTCCGGGCGACAATGGCCCCCGAAGATGTAGCGGAAGCGGCGAGGCTGGCCCACGCTTCCGGAATCGAGCGCGTCGCGGTCTCCGACGTTTATATTGATGGACCCAACCTTCGTCAAAAGATCGTGAGTGTGGAAACTTCCACGCCGAACGCCCGCTTGTTCGTCGAGGCGCTGCTGTCCTCTCCCGTTCTTTCGGCCACGGAATACTCGCTGACCTCGCGCGAGTTGCGTGCGATTGTCGACCGCACGGATCTCGCTGAGGTGACCAGGCCAATGAGCGAACCGTTTCCCGACGTGATACAGGACTTGTGGCAATTGAGCCACGTGACAGCCAGCTATGTCGGACGCGCCGCTGCGGGCGGAATCCTTCTCGCCACAGGCATCATCGACAACAATGCCATCGCCATCGTTGTCGCGGCGCTCTTCTTGCCCTTCCTCGCTGAGGTTCTGGCCGTGAGCTTTGGCTTGTGGACCAGCGATTGGCGGTTGATCCTGCGCGGCGTTCGCGCGCTTATGACGAGTGCGGCCTTGGCGTTCCTGGGCGGCCTCGCCGTGGCGTGGTTCGCCGGCGGCCCGGTGCGTTTCGCCGCTTTCAAGTCTCCGCTGCCCAGCTTCGCCATATCGGCCGTCATCGGCATCACAGCCGGATTGTCGAATGCGGACGATACCGGCCGGCGTTACCTGATCGGCGTCGCCGCGGCAGTGCAACTCGCCATTTTTCCGGCTTGGCTCGGTGCGGCCGCCATCATAGGACTGCCTCCAAGAAACATCGTCGATGAGCGGCTGCTGAGCTTTGCGATTAACCTCGTCACTATATCGGCAACTGCCGTCATGTCTTATGCTGCCCTGCACATGGGGCGCGTACGTGGCTGGCAGGCGCCTCGCAGCCGGCATTAGAAAGGACCTCATGGCGGTATGAGTGGCGACTCGAGGCATGGACCGCGACGATTTCTTCCTCGGAATCCTGGAACTCGAACGGTTTACTTCTTTGCCGCTGCTCGATTTGAGTTTCCTGGCACGAGCCGCACACACTGCTCCAGGGCAAGCAATTGTGAATTCTCGCCCGTGGCCTGATCGAGAACCTGGTGGATTATGTCGAACCCCCCATCGCGAAGTCATCGGTTAAGGCACCTCTTTACAATCCGCTCGCGAGCATACCAGCCGTCGCCGCCGTCATGAGCCCGAACGTGACCCATCCGAGGCCGCGCAAGGCGGGAGAGTTGATGCGTTCGCCCATTACGCGTCGGTCGCTCGTTAATAGAACGACCAGCAGAATGAGCGGCGGCGCGAGTGCGCCATTGATTACCGCGGACCAGAACATCATCTTGATGGCATCAAGCCCTGCGAAATCGATCGCGAGGCCCCCAATCATGGCGAGGGCCAGCACCGTATAGAAGCGCTTCGCGCCGCGCGGCTTCTTTTCCAAAGATCCTCGCCAGGCGGAAGCCTCCGCAATCGCATAAGCGGACGACCCGGCGAGCACAGGCACTCCCAGCATCCCCGTGCCAATGAGCCCCAGCGTAAAGAGCCAATAAGCTGCCTTACCCACCAGCGGGCGCAGCGCTTCCGCGGCCTGTCGCGCTGTTTCGATGTGGGTCGTACCGTGTGCGTGAAGCGTGGCGGCTGTCGTCAGGATTATGAAATACATGATGAAATTCGAGGCGAACATTCCCGTGACGACATCGATGCGCGCCCGGCGCAACTCGGCATCCGTGGCGCCCTGACGCTGCGCGAGATTGCGGCCCTGCGAGCGCTCCTCTTCGACCTCCTGCGCCGCCTGCCAGAAGAAAAGATAGGGGGAAATAGTCGTCCCAAGGATACCGACCAGCACCGAGAGAGACTCGCGCGACCAGGAGGGCCGCGGCAGGATTGTCGCCATAAGCGCGCTTCTCCAATCGACATGGGCAAAGAAGGCCGTTACCACATAGGCCAGCAGCACCAGAGTGATCCATTTGAAGACCCGCGCGATCTGGCGGTATGAGGACCAGAAGAGAAAACTGACGATGAGCCCGGTAAAAAGAACGGTCCAAAGCTTGGCGGTGACTCCCGTTACCATAGCGGCCGACTCGCCCATGCCGCCGAGATCCGCCGCGATGTTGATCACGTTCGCGGTGACCAGCAACAGGCAGGCTCCCCACAGCACCCATCGCGGGTAGTTTAGCCGTATGACCGATGCCAACCCGCGTCCGGTCACTATGCCGAGACGGCTGCACATCATCTGCACGCCGATCATCAACGGGAACGAAAGGAGAGCGGTCCACAGTGTCGCATAGCCAAATGTGGCGCCTGCGATTGCATAAGTCGATATCCCCGACGGATCGTCGTCGGCACAGCCGGTTACTAATCCCGGACCCAGATCGCTAAAAAACAGATCAACGCGGTTCAGCGCGGGAACCTTTGACGCGCTCCCCGTAATTTCGGCTTCAGTGCGAGGTATGCGCGATGGAGTCGCCGCCGTTCTCTTTTCTGCACTGCGGCGATCCTTCCCTCGGCGTGGTGTCAATGGCGGCTTTGTGGGAGGCAGTCTATCCACCGCTGTAGCCGCCGATAATCGGCAGGATCTCACCCGTGATGTAGCTGGAGCACTGCGGCGACGCGAGAAACACGTAAGCCGGTGCGATCTCTTCAGGCTGCGCCGGCCGCTTCATCGGGGTCTTTGCTCCGAAGTCGCTCACATCACTGGCTTCTTTATCCGATGGATTGAGTGGCGTCCATACCGGACCGGGTGCTACCGCGTTCACACGGATGCCGCGCGGAACCAGATGCGTCGCAAGAGAGCGCGTAAAGGCATGTATGCCGCCTTTCGTCATTGAATAATCGAGCAGCGCTTCGCTACCGAGCAACCCCGTGACGGAACCGGTATTGACGATCGCCGCGCCCGGCTTCATCTGCTTGACCGCGGCCTGAGCCATGTAGAAATAACCATAAAGATTGGTTTTCAGCGTCTCGTCGAAGTGCTTCGCGGTCAGATCTTCAAACTGCGAGGTATGCACCTGGAAAGCAGCGTTGTTTATCAGGATGTCCAAAGACCCGAACTCCCTGACAGTCCGTGCCACTGCCTTTTCGCAGAAGCTCTGCCGGGAGACATCGCCCGGGATGAGGATGCACTGCCGGCCCTCAGCTTCCACTGCCTTCTTGGTGTCCTCGGCATCGCGCTCTTCGCCCTTCACAAAGACGATGGCCACGTGAGCCCCTTCTCTCGCAAACAGGACGGCGACGGCTCGCCCGATGCCGGAATCGCCTCCCGTAATGAGAGCGATCTTGTCCTGAAGCTTGCCGGAACCGCGATAGAACGGCGCGTCATACATCGGTGCGGGTTCCAATTGGGATTCTTGACCCGGCTTACTTTGGTGCTGTTTAGGGAAAGGAGGAGCCGGATATTCTCGTGCGCCCGCCTGCATCGCCTCTTGCAGTTTCCGTTTGGGCCGCCTGCGGTCCGCCCGCGCAACTTGGGCCTGAATATGATGCTGGCGCCGGAGTGGCGCGCTTTTGTTGTTCATTCTGATTTGCTCCTTGTCATTCCAAGTTCAATCCAAGTGGTTGGACGCCCTGAGGTTCGTTCTCATCTCGCGATGTCTCAAAAGATTGGACATACTCTTGGGAGGCCTTCGGCCTGTCGCTCTATTCCGCGCCGCAGCTTAGCGCACTGGCCACGGCAATTGCTGAAAAGAAACAAGTTGCGGCGGCCTCCATCCACGGTCAGGGTCTTTGTCCTCGATTTAGGGTATTTCGATAACTCTTGTACAAACCCCCAAATAAAGCTAAATTGAAAGTAGCGATGGGTCTGCCTTCTCAAGCCCGGCCTTCCCTGTTCGGCTCCGACTAGCCGAATCCCTCCCTTTTCTGTCCCCAAAAACTAAAAAACTTTATTTGCCAAGGAGGGTAATCGTATGCCGACCAGTGAGATTCTCCGCACTGATCTTCCCCAGCTTGTGACCCCGCTGCCGGGTCCTCGTGCGCGCTCCATCATCGAGCGCGATGGAAATGTCCTGTCGCCGTCCTACACGCGATGCTATCCACTGGTCGCCGATCGCGGCGAGGGAGCGATCGTCGAAGACGTCGACGGTAATCGTTTTCTCGATTTCAACGCCGGAATCGCCGTCGTGTCCACCGGCCATTGTCATCCCAAGGTTGTCGGCGCCATGCAGCGCCAGTCGGAACGGCTCATCCACATGTCCGGAACCGACTTCTATTACGAAAACATGGTGGATTTGGCCGAAAAACTGGCCGCCAGCGCTCCGGGCGACGGACCGCGCCGTGTCTATTTCGGCAACTCCGGGGCCGAGGCGATCGAGGCGTCGCTCAAACTCGCCCGCCACTTCACCGGGCGCGACAAGATCATCGCCTTTCAGGGCTGTTTCCATGGCCGCACCATGGGCGCGCTTTCTTTGACGTCGAGCAAAGCCATCCAGCGTAAAGGCTTTGGTCCGTTTGTGCCGGGCGTGTTCCACGCGCCGTTCCCGGACCCGTACCGCTCGGGCCTGGCTCCCGAAGCCTGTGCCGAGGCATCCATCCATTTCATCGAGGAACTGTTCCGCACAACGCTTCCCCCTGACGAAGTCGCGGCCATTTTTGTCGAGCCCATCCAGGGTGAAGGCGGCTATGTCGTTCCGCCGCGGGCGTTCTTCACGAGGCTCCAGGAACTTGCCGCGCGACACAAGGTCCTGCTCGTAGCCGACGAGATCCAGTGCGGCATGGGTCGAACCGGAAAACTCTGGGCGTCGGAGCATTTCGGGTTCGTACCCGATATCATTGCCTCGGCGAAGGGCATCGCCAGTGGAATGCCGCTGAGCGCCGTAATCGCCCGTGCGGACGTCATGGCATGGCGCCCCGGCGCGCATGCGTCCACTTATGGCGGAAATCCGGTGGCCGTAGCCGCGGCTCTCGCAACTTTCGAACTTCTCGAAAACGGGCTGATCGAAAACGCCGCCCGGCTGGGAGAGCAGATGAAGGATCGCATGGCCGATTGGCCGAAGCGGTTCCGCAACATCGGCGACGTCCGCGGTTTCGGCCTGATGCTGGGCATCGAAATCGTTCGGGATCAGGCTACGAAAGAGCGCGCCCCTGAGCTTCGCGATCGCCTGGTGTCGATGGCCTTCGAGCGCGGCCTCCTGATACTGGGCGCCGGTCCGAACGTGGTTCGACTCTGCCCGCCGCTGGTCATCAGTCGCGACCAGGCCGATTTCGCCCTGCGGACCATGGAGGACTGCCTCAGTACAATAGACGGGTAAGTGCGAATACTCGTCTTTGCGGTGGCGTTCAATCTCTTCGGGGCGGACGATATCGCGACGGACCGCCCCTCGGTAACAGATTCCAGCGGTGTCGCCCCCCAGGGGAGCCTGCTCGAACACTCCACATTCCAGTTTCGAGTGGAAGGCCTTTGATGAGCGCGCGCGTGCTCGACGTCGGTTGTGGGATCAACAAGTACCCCGGCGCGATCGGCATCGATCGCAATCCCAATACCCGGGCCGATGTCCTCGCCGATCTCGACCATTTTCCCTATCCCCTGCGCGATGGCGCTTTCGATTCCATCCGCGCCGTTCACGTCATCGAACACGTCTCGGACGTCATTCGGGCGATGGAAGAGTTCCACCGCCTGCTGCGCGCCGGCGGTCGGCTGCTGATCGTCACGCCCCACTACACCGACTTCAGCTCCTTCTGCGACCCGACGCACCGCTGGCATCTGAACAGTTTTTCATTTCGCTACTTCGGCGAGAACCACGCCGGCTTCGGCTATTACTCGACCCGCAGATTCCGTGAGATTTCAATTCGCCTGAAGCTACTTGCATTATGGAAGTGGCTCGGCTTCGAGTTTCTGGTGAACCGTTTCCCGCGTTTCAGACGTCTCTGGGAGTATTACCTCTGTTTTGTCGTACGCGGGAAAGTGATGGAATTCGAATTCGAAGCCATAAAGTAATCCTCCCCGCAGACGATTGGGAGAGTGGAACAAGGGAGGGAGCTATGTTAGGCCTCCTTTACGGAATCGCCGATGGCTTGAGGCACTACGGCCGCAAGCGGCACATGAATCCCGAGCAGGCGCTCGGCAGGCGGGGTGAGGACATCGCCCACCGATTTCTTCAGCGAGCAGGCATCATCGTCGTCGCCCGAAACTACCGAACCAGTTCGGGCAGCGGAGAACTTGACCTCGTGGGATGGGACCACGACACACTGGTTTTCATCGAGGTCAAGACCCGGCGAAGCGACGAGTTCGGAGCCCCGGACCGTGCCATCGGGTCAGATAAGGAAACACACCTGATCCGAGCCGCGCGCGACTATGCCCGTCACGCCGAGGTCCCCTGGGAGAAAGTCCGCTTCGATGTGGTGAGCATCGTGTTTAGGAGTCCACCCTCGGTGACCCACCAGCGTGACGTGTTCGCGCCACACTGAGACCGGTATCGTTCACGGTGCTTCGCATGGCGCTATAATTACGCCTTTGTGGGTGATTTTGATGAGTTGTGATCCTGGGGGATTCGTTAATTGCCTGAGCTTCGTAGAGATCCGGTCACCGGACGTTGGGTAATTATATCCACGGAACGAGCCAAACGGCCTACCGACTTCATTCGTGACCAGGTAGTTCCTAAGGGATTGGGCGTCTGCCCATTCTGCCCGGGAAATGAAGACCGCACGCCGCCAGAGTTGCTGGCCTATCGGGAAAATGGCGGCCCGAACTGGCAGTTGCGGGTGGTGCCCAACAAGTTTCCCGCTCTCCGCGTCGAAGGCCACCTGAATCGCCAGGGCGAGGGCATCTACGACAAGATGAACGGCGTCGGCGCCCATGAGGTGATCATCGAGACGCCGGAGCACAAGATCTCCCTTGGCGAGTTGGCCGAGAAACGCATCGAAGATCTCTTTTGGGCCTTTCGCGACCGTGTTCTGGACCTCAAACGCGACCATCGCCTGCGGTACATTCTTCTGTTCAAGAACCACGGCGAGGCCGCCGGCGCGTCGCTGGAGCACACGCACTCGCAACTGATCGCGCTGCCGGTTGTTCCCAAGCGCGTTCTGGAAGAGATCGACGGCGGCCAACGTTATTTTGAATTTCGCGAACGCTGCGTTTTCTGCGACATTCTCCAGCAGGAAGTGCAGGACTGCTCGCGGGTCGTGCTCGACACCGAGGACATACTGGTCGCCGCGCCCTACGCGCCGCGGTTTCCGTTTGAGACCTGGATTATTCCAAAGGTTCACAATTCTCACTTCGAGACCGCCGAGGCCCATGTGCTTCGCAGTCTTGCCTGGGCCGTTCGCTCCACCGTGCGGAAGATCGAAAAGGTTCTGGAACGGCCGGCATACAATTTCGTGATCCACACAGCGCCGATCCAGGAAGGCCCGATGCCGCACTACCACTGGCATATTGAGATCATCCCGCGGCTGGTGAAGGTGGCCGGATTCGAGTGGGGTACGGGGTTCTATATCAACCCGACGCCTCCCGAGGAAGCAGCGCAGTTCCTTCGCGACGCCGGGCTCTAGTAGACCGGGGGTTCGCCCGGCGGCCGGGTTTTCCAGCGCCGATGAATCCAGAGCCACTGGTCGGGATTTTCGCGGATCACCTGTTCCAAAACCGAATGTACCCGTTGTGTATCCGCCGGTACGTCGCCCGTGATGGGCACCGGCGGGTAGAAGCGAAGAACGTATTTCTGCTCAGCCGCCGACCATAGAGCGAAGCCAGGTATGACGGCCGCTCCTGTCCGGGCGGCGATTTTCGCGAAAGCCGCCCCGGCGCACGCCTTGTGGCCGAAGAAGTCGATGAAGACGCCTTCTTCCGGTGTGGTGTTCTGGTCGATCAGAATCCCGACCGCCTCATTGTTGTGCAATGCACGGAGAATTCCGCGCGCTGCGTCGCGCTTCGGGATGATGCGGTTGCCTGAAATCTGCCGATAGCGCTCCACCAGCCTGTCGATTCCAGGATCATCCAACGGTCGGACCACGATGTTCATCGGTTCGGCCATGCAGGCGTGGGAAAAGGCGCTGAGTTCCCAGTTGCCTAGGTGCGCGGTGGCGAACAGCACGCCGCGGCCCTGCTTCTTGGCAGCGGCGTAGTGCTCGAATCCCTCGTAGCGGATCCAGTCCGCGGGGTTGAGCTTTGGGAAACGAGCGAAGACAGCGAGCAGGCGGCCAATCGACGCGAAGACCCCGTCGACGATTCGCATTCTCTCTCGCGTAGCCATCTCGGGGTAGGCGAGTTCGAGGTTCCGCATTGCGACGCGGCGCAGCCTGGGGAGCAACAAGTCGAGCAGTTTCGCGCAGTGGCGGCCAAAACCGATGGGCGTGTGGCGCAGCGTCCACAGCACGAATTCAGCGATCAGCTTCTGGATAGCTTCATTCTATCCAGCCGCCGCCGAGCAAAAGGTCACCATCGTAGAACACGGCCGCCTGGCCCGGCGTCACAGCGCGCTGCGGCTCATCAAAGCGCACCTCGGTTCGGCCGGCGTCGGACGTCGGATGCAGCGTGGCTTCGGCCGCGCTGTGCTTGTTCCGGATCTTCACGCGGGCACGCACGGGCTGAGCAATGGGCGCTATGGAGACCCAGTTGACGTCCGTCGCGATCAGCCGGGGCCGCAGAAGTTCCTCGCCACGCCCTACGATGACACGCTGTTCTGAAGGACGCGTTTCGATGACGTAGAGCGGCTCGCCGGCGGCTATCCGCAAGCCGCGCCGCTGCCCCACCGTGAAATGATGCACGCCGTCGTGCTCTCCCATGACCCGGCCCTCCGTGTCGACAATTTCGCCGCGGGTCCGTTCGCGCGGGATGCCCTGCTCGCGGAAGTAAGCCTCGATGAAAGCTGCGTAATCGCCGTTGGGGACGAAACAGATCTCCTGGGAATCGGGTTTCTCGGCCACCGGCAATCCGAGTTCGCGGGCGAGTTCGCGCACCTGGCGCTTAGCTAGGCCGCCGAGCGGAAACATGGTTCGCGCGAGTTGTTCCTGGGTCAGTCCGAAGAGGAAATACGTCTGGTCCTTGCCGGAATCGATGCCGCGACGCATCTGGTAGCGGCCCGTCTTCTCATCGAAGTCGAGTCGCGCGTAATGCCCGGTGGCGATCCTGCCCGCGCCGACGCCGTTTGCCATGTCGATGAACTGGTCGAACTTGACGAAGTTGTTGCAGAGCGTGCACGGGATCGGCGTGCGGCCGGCAAGGTACTCGTCGACGAACGGCTTCACCACCTGCTCCTCGAAGCGCTGCTCGAAGTTGACGACGTAGTAGGGGATTCCCAGTTGCTGCGCGACGTAGCGGGCATCGTAGACATCGTCGAGCGAGCAGCAACGCCCCACGGCTCCGCCCTCCGGTGTCAATTCCGGCAGCCGCCGCTGATTCCAAAGCTGCATCGTGAGCCCGACGATGTCGTGCCCCTCCCGGCGCAGCAATCCCGCGACGGCGGAGCTGTCCACTCCGCCCGACATGGCGACCGCGATGGTGTTTTGATCAGGCACGTGCAGTATACGTTGGAGACAGCTTTCGGAGATGCCCGGCTGATTCCACCACGGCATCGATTAACGCGTCCACCTGCTCGACGGTGTTGCCGCGTCCGAGCGAAAACCGGAGGCTCGATTTCGCGCGCTCGCGCGAAAGTCCGATCGCCAGTAGAACGTGCGATGGCTCAACCGCCCCGCTCGAACAAGCCGATCCGCTCGAAACCGCAAATCCCTTGAGATCGAGCGCAATTACCAAGGCTTCGCCTTCAATGCCGTCGAAGTAGATATTGGTCGTATTGGGCACCCGCGCGGCGCGGCTGCCGTTCACACCGGTGTTTGGTACCCGGGCAAGGATGCCTTTCTCCAGGCGATCGCGAAGCTGGCTCTCGTCGTGATTAGCGATTTCGACGGCACGGCCAAGCGCGACCGCGCCCGGAACGTTTTCTGTCCCGGCCCGCCGCTGATGTTCGTGCTTACCCCCGAAAAGAATCGGCTGGATTGGCGTACCCTTGCGAACGAACAAAGCTCCGATGCCCTTCGGAGCGTAAAGCTTGTGGCCGCTGATCGAATAAAGGTCGACGCCAAGCGATCGCAAATTGACCGGCAGCTTGCCGGCCGCCTGAACGCCATCGACGTGAAAGATGACTCCTGCCTCGCGCGCGATGGCCGCGATCTGCTCAATCGGCTGCACAGTGCCCAGTTCATTGTTGGCGTGCATCACCGAGATCAGGCGCGTGTCGGGACGCAGCGCCCGCTGGATGTCGTCCGGGTCGACTACCCCGTCTGAACCCACCCTCACGATCGTAACGTCCGCAAGCTGCGCGAAGGTGTTCAGCACCGCCGGATGCTCGATCGCCGTGGTGATGGCATGATTGCGCGCAGTCCCGAGAATTGCCAGATTATCCGCCTCGGTGCCGCCGCTCACGAACACAATTTCGCGCGGGTCGCAGCCGAGGAAAGCGGCCACCTGCCGGCGGGCCATCTCCAGCCGCTGCTTCGCGATCTGGCCGTAATGATGGATACTGGAGGCGTTGCCATACACGTCGGACAGGGCCGGAATCATGCTATCGAGAACTTCTGGAGCGACCGGCGTGGTGGCGTTGTGATCGAAGTAAAACCGCTGCACTCTCTACAAAAAGTGTAACAGCTATGGCTCTTGCTCCCATCACTTTAACCACCGATTTCGGTGTCTCCGATCACTTCGTCGGGGTGATGAAAGGCGTGATTCTGGGCATCGCGCCGCGCTTCTCGATCGTCGACATAACACACGAAATCCGGCCTTTTGAGATTACCGAGGGCGCCTTCGTGATCGCGCAGGCGTACAAATATTTCCCGAAGAAAACGATTCATGTGATCGTGGTGGACCCCGGTGTCGGATCCCAGCGCCGCCCGATCCTGGCCGAGACGGGGGGACAGTACTTCATCGCGCCCGACAACGGCGTCTTATCGATGATCTTCTCCGCGGAAGAGACGAAAAAGGTGCGGCACATCACGAACACCGAGGTGTTTCTTCATCCGGTGAGTAAGACCTTTCACGGCCGCGACGTCTTTGCGCCCTCGGCGGCGCACCTTGCGAACCGCACTCTTACTCCAGCCCGCCTGGGTCCTGTGATCGAGGACTACGTGAAGCTGAAGTTCGACAAGTCGGTTCGAACCGGAAAGCGCGTCTGGACCGGCACGGTCCTGAAGGTTGACCGCTTCGGAAACCTGATCACGAATTTGCGTGCCCAGGAGTTCCCGGACCTGCAGATTCGGCCTTTTCAGATGAATGCCGGCCTGGAGTTGATCTCACGCTTTGCCATGACCTTTAGCGAATGCCAGCCGGGTGAGCTTTTTGTAGTCGTGGGAAGCTCCGGGTATCTGGAGGTTGCCGTAAATCAGGGGTCCGCCGCGAAAATGCTTGGGGTTGCGACAGGGTCTCCGGTAGAATTGACTCTTGGTTAGCAGCCCTTGGCAGAAGTCCTGGAAACCGGCATGCACAGGCGAAACCGCCTGCGCCACGGTATGACTCAACAGGTTGCGAGCCAAGGTGGGACGGGCATTCAGCCGGCCCGACTTCAACCACAGTCTGACAGGACGCTGGTGCTGCTGGAGGTTCGGCTCGCCATTTGCCGGCTTGCCGCTGGGGCCGAAATACCCAATTGGGCGTTCAGCGGACAGCTCAGCTCGGTCACGCGAACAGCCGAGGAGATGTCCATTGTCTGTGCGGAAGACCAGGTTCCTGCCGGCGTCAGGCACGAAGCGGGCTGGCGAGCCATTAAGGTGGCGGGCACTTTGGACATCGGGCTCACCGGCATCCTCGAGTCGATTGCGCGGCCCTTGGCCGAAGCGGGTGTCAGCATCTTCGCGCTCTCGACGTTCGACACGGACTACGTGCTCGTCAAGGATGCCAGTCTTGAGGTTGCAATCAAGGCGCTGAAGGAAACCGGCCTATTCCAGTTCGATGGTCACGAACATTAGATGGCCGTCGCGTTCGATTTGGAATACCGGCGAATCGCCGTCCTTGAATTGGTCGAGCATCTTCCGTAACGCGGCTACCGTGGTCACCGGTTCGGTGTTGACGGCATAGATCACGTCGCCGGTCTTCAACCCCTCAGATGCGGACCCGGCGGCGACGAGGATTCCGTATTCGTGACGCAGATCGGGCAGCAGCTCCGCAAGCTTCTTGTCAATTGGGATGCACAGAACTCCCCCGAGCCGGCGAACCAGGTTTTCCTGGGGATTCACCATGTCGGCGAATCGCTCAGGATCCTCCGGCGATTCGGTTACGGGAACCTCCGCATGGACTACTTCCTGGTCGCGCAGCAGGTCCAGCTTGATTCTGTCGCCCTTGCGATGAGAGTAGACGGTCAACTGAAGCCGCCGCGTGCTGTCGATCAGCTTGCCATCGGCGGCGGTAATGATATCCCCGACCTGCACGCCGGCAGCTTGGGCCGGCCCATCGGGCGCGACGTCCGATACCACGACGCCCCAATCCCGGCGCAAGCTCAAACCCTTTGCAAGGTTGGACGAAATGGTTTGCGCAGAGACTCCGATCTGGCCGCGGTGCACGTGGCCTTCACGCCGGATCTGTTCGTAAATGTTGCGGACGATGTTCGAAGGGATTGCAAAGCCCAGGCCTTCGCTGCCGCCGGATTGCGACAAAATAAACGAGTTGATGCCCATCACCTGCCCCTCGGCATTGATCAGCGGCCCGCCGCTGTTGCCAGGGTTAATCGGAGCGTCGGTTTGGATGTAAACCATGGGGTCTTCGGGCTTGATCTGGCGCGCGATGGAGCTGACGATTCCCAATGTTACGGATCCTTCCAGCCCGAGCGGATTCCCGAATGCCATCACCACTTCCCCTTGCCGCAGTTGATCGGAATCGCCGAGCGCGAGGTGAGGCAGTTGACCGCCTTCAATCTTGATGACTGCAAGATCCGTTTCCCGATCGAGGCCCACCAGCTTCGCGTCGATGAGCTGGCTTTGGGCAAGGATTGACGCGCCGCCTGGAAACTCGTGCCGGGTCGCAGCCATGCGCACCTGGATGGATCGCGATGCCCGAACGACGTGGGCGTTGGTGACGATATAGCCGTCCGCTGTGAGGAGGACGCCGGAACCCGTGCTGCGCTGCTTCGACAGGAGCGCGGCATTGCCGGAATCGTTCTCCTCGTTTGCGACGTAAGCGGTGGAGAAGATCTGCACTACGCCACCACGCACGCGGTTGGAGAGTTGTTCAAGCGACGAGCTCAGGTCGCGAAGAAGGATTGGAGTGGTTGGGTTCTGAGCGTTCGCGCTGAGGAGTGTAAGGAGAAAGAAAACGGATGCGTGGCGTTTCATGTTCCAAGTTGGGCCGCGAGGTCAACGAAATCGGCGGCGGTGTAATCGAGGTGGACATCCGCCGGGCTCGGGGCTGTTTTCCCAGGCCCATACTCCTGCGGACGCGGAACAAAAGCTGTCATCAGACCCGCTGAATGCGCGGCTCGAAGATCGTCGGGATGAGCGGCAACCATCATGAGCTCGGTGGGATCGATACTGAGGAGCTCAGCGGCGGTAACGTACACGGCTGGATCGGGCTTGTAGCTGTGGGCGTTTTCGGCGGAAAGGACGCAATCGAAGGGGAGGGCGGCGTTCTTATTCATGTCAACCAGCATGGAGACGTTGCCGTTGGAGAGGGTCGCGGTGATATAGCGCGAACGAAGGCGCGTCAGTCCGGGAACGACATCGGGCCACGGCG
This sequence comes from Bryobacteraceae bacterium, assembly GCA_035295125.1. Classification (GTDB taxonomy): domain Bacteria; phylum Acidobacteriota; class Terriglobia; order Bryobacterales; family Bryobacteraceae; genus JAICMB01. The sequence goes on from DATGJP010000020.1 coordinate 243,680, forward strand.
TGAGGCGGTGCCAGACGCGGTTGAGGTGGTCGATCTCGGGCTCGGTCAGGTTGCCGATTTCGAATTGCTCGAGGACCGAATCGAGGATCATGCGATGGATGACGTCGAGCTTGGTCCAGCGGAGCTCGCCACGGAGCACGCGAGCCATGGCGGGCTTGTAGCCAGCTCTCCACGCGTCGGCTAATTTGCTCCAGTCGGCTTGATGGCCCTTTTTCTCGTTAAATATGGCACCTTCTCGAATGATCGTCCCTCTCCAGTCGACTACCGTGCCGAAAATGTCGAAGGCCAGGGCGCGGAGGGCCATTTGGCTTTCAGCGTAGCATCCAAAGGCAGGTTCCATACCCGCCGCGGCTTCAAGCTTGTCCCGGGGGACCTGCAGTCCATGAAAGTAATGGAAAGCAAGGTATTACAGCCTCTGATTCTTCGCGTCCCGCGACGATTTGGAGGATGGGGAAGGGTGGAGCAGGCCTGCTTTTGGATTTCACCGTGAGAGGACAGGCGGCAACGTCTGTCTCACCTTTTCCAACCAGAGAGATTCCCCTGGTTGCCTGCCGCACCTGGAGTTTTCGACCGTCCCTTACGTTACGATGTATGTTCAATATGAGATTTCAGGACCGGGTTGCGCTCGTTACTGGCGGCGGTACAGGGATGGGACGCGCTATTTCGCTGGCTTTCGGACTCGAAGGGGCGAGGGTCATTGTCAATTACGCGCGGTCGGCGCAGGAGTCCGAGGCGGTGGCCGCTGAGATTCGCGATCACGGCGGGACGGCTCTCGCTGTCCGGGCGGACGTCTCGGTAGACAGCGAAGTCCGAGCGATGATAGCTGGTATTGAGCATGAATTTGGGCGGCTCGATTACCTTGTGAACAATGCCGGCTGGAGCACGCGCATTCCTCACGATCGGATGGAATTGCTCACGGAGGAGATCTGGGACCGCACCTTAAACACAAACCTGCGCGGCGTATTTTACTGCGTGCGCGCCGCGGTTCCCTTGATGAAAAAGCACGATGGCGCGGCGATTGTAAACATCGCGTCGGTAGCCGGATTGACAGGCTTTGGAAGTTCGATCGTCTATGCGGCATCGAAGGGCGCTGTGCTCACGATGACGAAGTCACTGGCGCGGGCCCTGGCGCCCGAGATCCGCGTAAATGCGATTGCGCCGGGCCTCATCCGGACGCGGTTCGCCGGCTGGCCCGAGGAAGCATTCGTGGAAACCGCCGAAGTGACTCCCAACGGGCGGCTCACAACCGTGGAGGAAATTGCCGCGGCCACACTGTATTTGTGCGGCGACGCTACGGGCAGCACTGGCGACACCATGGTCCTCGATGGTGGTCTCTGCCACCTCGGTCGAACGCGCTAACCTCATACGATTAGGAGCTCCCATGTTGCAGTCCTTGCGAAAGCCTTTCGCTGTTTTCTTATCCGTCGCCTTGGTTGGGGTGGAACTGGCGCCCGCACAGAACGGCGCAACCACCGCGCACAAGTTTGCGCTTACGGTCGACAACATCATGCGCGGGCCCGGATTGGTCGGCTATGAGCCGGGTGAAGTTCGTTGGTCGGGCGACAGCGAGCGCATCTATTTTCGCTGGAAGCAGGCGAGCGATCCGCTTCTGAAAGATCCGGATTTATACGTCGTGAACCGGAACGGCAGCGGACTGCGGAAGCTTACGGATGAGGAATCGCGAATGGCGCCCCCGGCGGCCGGCGATCTAACGGGCGACAGAAAGCGGGTCGTCTATGCCGAGAACGGCGACGTGTACGTCTATGATTTCACAACCGACCGCGCCAAACAGATCACGAAAACTTCGGATGCCGAGTTGAACCCGCATTTCACGCGCGACGGCAATCGTATCTATTTCACGCGGGCCAATAATTTGTACGTGATGTCGCTCGACGGGGCAGGCTTGGTCCAGATGACCGACATCCGGGCGGCGGCCCAGGGAGGCGCTCCAGCACCGGCAGCGGCACAAGGGCGCGGGCGCGGCGGCCAGGCCGCTCAGACGGATTCGGAAGAACGGAAAGGCACGGAAAGCCAGGAGTACATCAAGAAAGAAGAAGAATCGCTGATCGAAGTTGTGAAGGAACGCAACGCCAAGAAGAAAGAGGACGAGGAAAAGAAGAAGAAAGAGAATCCGCGAAAGCCGTTGACGCTTCAGGCGCGGCAGTCGATCGGCGGCCTGCAGTTGTCGCCGGACGAGAAGTATGTCATGGCCACCGTGATCGAAGCACCCGAGGGGGCGAAGACCACGGTAGTTCCGAACTTCGTGACGGACTCTGCTTACACCGAGGACATTCCGTCACGCGGCAAGGTCGGCGACCGGCAAACTCGGGCCCGGCTGGCAATCCTCTCGGTGGAGACCGGGGAAGTGAAGTGGGTGGATCATGGCCAGAAGGAAACCACCCCACCCGAAGCAGCGGCGAAAACCGGAAGCGGCAAGGAAGTGGGCGAGACCACGCCGCCGAAAGCGCCGACGCAGCGCGATCGGGATGTGCAACTGGCGCTTCCGGTGTGGTCCGAGGACGGCACGAAGGCGGTAATCATGGCGCGGGCTGCCGACAATAAAGATCGCTGGATCCTGGCTCTCGACGCCACTACCGGCAAAACACGGGTACTCGTAGATCAGCACGACGATGCCTGGGTGGATGGTCCCGGCGCATTCACCCTCGGATGGCTGAAGGGCGATCGGGATGTGTATTTCCAGTCGGAGCGGACAGGGTATTCGCAATTGTACGCTGTGCCGTTCGAGGGGGGCGAGCCGCGCGCGCTGACATCGGGAAACTGGGAAGTGCATCGGTCCGAGCTTTCAAAAGACAAATCAAAGTTCTATCTCGAGACCAGTGAATCCGATCCGGGCGAGCAGGAGTTGTACGAGATGAACGCGGACGGCGGCGCGCGGAAACGCCTCACGGCGGCGGCGGGGAGTCATGCCGCTACGCTTTCGCCTGATGAACGCTGGATTGCGGACGTGTACTCTTATACCAACAAGCCGCCGGAGTTATTTGTGCAGGAGAATCGCGCCGGGGCCGAACCGCGCAAGCTGACCTCATCGCCGGCGCCGGAGTTCTGGCAGTATCCGTGGCTGGATGTGCCCATCGTGACGATTCCCGCGCGCGATGGCGCTCAGATCCGGGCGCGCTATTACAAACCTGCGAATTTCAAGCGCGGCGGTCCGGCGGTGGTGTTTGTACACGGCGCCGGATACCTGCAGAACGTGCATCATTACTGGTCGTCGTACTTCCACGAATACATGTTTCATCACCTGCTGATGGAGCGCGGTTTTGTGGTGCTGGATGCCGACTATCGGGGTTCCGCAGGTTACGGCCGGGACTGGCGTACGGGCATCTACCGGCACATGGGAGGCAAGGATCTGGACGACGAAGTCGATGCCGCGAAATGGCTGGTGTCCCACGAAGGCGTCGATCCCAAGCGAATCGGGATTTACGGCGGGAGTTATGGCGGGTTCATGACCTTGATGGCCATGTTCACGCAGCCGGATGTCTTCGCGGCGGGTGCAGCGCTGCGGCCAGTCACGGATTGGGCGGCCTACAACCACCCCTATACGTCGAATATTCTGAACCTGCCGCAGACCGATTCCCCGGCGTACAAGGAATCGTCTCCGATTTACTTTGCGAATGGCTTGAAGGGCGCTTTGTTGATCTGTCACGGCATGGTGGACACCAACGTACACTTCCAGGACACCGTCCGGCTGGTGCAGCGGCTGATTGAGTTGCACAAGGAGAACTGGGAACTAGCCGTTTTCCCTGTCGAGAACCATGGGTTCGTGGAGCCGTCGAGCTGGGCGGATGAGTATAAGCGGATTCTGGCGCTTTTTGAGACCAAACTGAAATAGTCGACTATTCCGGTTTGCACTATAGCAGGTTCTGGAATATAATCGGCTGGTATGCCCCGCCGGGTCGAGGACGAACGCTCTCCGGAGAGTTTCCTTCCTCTGCATCGCGACACTTTTCAGATCCTGGTCTCGCTTGCTGACCGGGACTGCCACGGATATTCGATTCTCCGAGACATCGCCGAACGGACTGGCGACTTACGCTCTATAACTCCCAGCACGCTCTACAGCTCAATCCATCGGCTGCTCGTAAGCGGTCTGATCGAGGAACTCGCCGAACGTCCCGCTGAGGATGACGAACGGCGGCGCTACTACCGTCTGACGCCCCTCGGGCGCCGGGTAGCGGAACTCGAAGCGCGCCGGATGGAGCGTCTTTTGCAGGATGCCCGCGCAAACGGTCTCCTCCCGAAACGGACATAGCGATGAAGGAGCCGCGTGTCGCGCTCTGGGTCTACCGAATGTTGTTACGGCTTTATCCAGCGCAGTTCCGCCGGGACTACGAGCGTGAAGTGGTGTCCCTTTTTCGACGCCAATGGGGGTGGCAGCGGAGCCTCGCGGGAGCCTGGCTGTACTTCTTCCAAACCTGCTTTTCGATTGTATGGAACGCACCCGGAGAACACTTCGATATGCTGACAAACGATCTGTCATATGCCCTTCGCGGCCTTTGGCGCAATCCCTGGTTCGCCGCCGTCGCTATTACGACACTTGCGCTGGGGGTCGGAGTCAACGCCGCGCTTTTCAGCGTTGTTAAATCCGTCCTCTTCGGGAGCCTGCCATACACGAAGCCCGATCAACTGGTGCGAGTCTGGATCCGCAATCCCAAGCAAGGGTTCGAACACGACATTTCGAATCTGCCACGGCTCGAGGACTGGCGGCACGCTCCGTGCTTTGAGGGATTGGCGGGGTTCACTTCCGCAAGCCTGATTTTCACCCGGGCCGGCGAACCAGTGCAGCTTCGTGGGGCCCAGGTAACGGCGGACTTTTTCCGCGTAATGGGGATTCATCCCCAGTATGGCCAAGGCTTCGATGCCGGCGACGATCAGGATGGGCGTCCTCGCAAAATCGTCATCAGCCATGAATTCTGGCTACGCCAGTTCAGTGGCGACCCCGCGGTCATCGGACGGCAATTGGAGTTGAGCGGCCACTCGTACCAACTGACCGGAGTCGCGCCACCGGCGATCCACTTTCCGGAGCGGGATCTCGATTTCTGGGTTCCGCTCATGATAAACGAGCGCCTGCGCCAGAGCCGCGGGAATTTCTGGCTGAACGTTGTGGGACGCCTTCGGGACGGAGTCACGCTTCGGCGGGCGCAAAACGAGATGGATGCGTTCTCGCGGGCCCTGGCCGCCCAACACCCCGAGGATCGGGATCTGGCCGGCGTTGCCCTGGTCAGTCTTAGAGACGATCTTACGGGGCCCATCCAGGCGGCCCTCGCGGTTTTGAGCGGAGCGGTGCTCTGCATTCTGTTGATTTGCTGCGCGAATATTGCCGGGATGCTTTCGGCACGGGCTGCAACTCGATCGTCCGAACTAGCCATTCGGACCGTACTCGGCGCCGGTCGCAGCCGGGTAGTGCGCCAACTGCTGACGGAGGCCGTGCTGCTGTTTTCCATTGGTGGCGTTGTCGGAATCGCGGCGGGCTACGGTGGCGTGGCCATTCTGTTGCGCCTGGTCCCCCCGGAACTCCCGCAGTTGCGGGACACGAGGTTGGATCTCACGGTCGCAGGCCTGGCGTTGGCTGCCTCCATGGCCGCGGGCTTAATATTCGGTCTCTTGCCGGCGCTCCAGGTTTCACAATTCAATCTGTCGAGTGGCATTCGCCAGGGGGCTCGTGGGCTTGCCGGCCACCTCAATACCCGCCGTCTCCGATCCGTCCTCACTGTGGGAGAGATGGCGCTCGCGATGATACTTTTCACTGGTGCATGCCTTCTGATTCGTAGTTTCGAGCGCGTCGAGCACGTCTCACTCGGCTACGACCCTCGCGATGTCGCCATCGCGGAAGTGCAGCTTCCTTCCTCCCGCTATGGCAACAGGCAGAAGGTAGCGGAATTTTACAACGCTATGCTCGATCGCCTCAGGCATACTTCCGGGATCCAGGCTGTCGGCGGAATCAACTCTTTCTTCTTAAGCCGTCTTCCCGACTCGGGACTGTTCAGCATTGAAGGGCGGCCGGACCGGATCTCCATGCCGCTCACTACCGACGCCGTTACTCCCGGGTTCTTCGCCGCAATGAAGATTCCACTGATCCGCGGCCGATTCTTCGACGACCACGATCGCGCGGATACCGTACCGGTCGCCATCATCAATCAGACCACCGCCGACCGCTATTGGCGAAACGGAGACCCACTGGGAAAGCGCATTACCTTCGGTGCTTCCGATAATCCGAGCGCACGCTGGTACACCATCGTTGGCGTAGTGGCCGATACAAGGCGCGCCGGGGCCGATCAGCCGGTGTTCACGGAGTCGTATCAGTCATTCGCACAGGAGCCTCAGCACCAAATGCAAATTGTAATTCGGGGCCTGGGAGCCGGTGCCGCGCTGCAAGCCGCCATTCGCGCCGTTGATCCAGGTCAGCCGGTGGCCAGGTTCGCCAGCCTCGACGCGGCTCTGGGGGACCAGATGGCCTCTCGCCGATTTACGACCTTTCTTCTTGGCCTGTTTGCGGCTACCGCCCTGTTCATCACCGGCGTGGGACTCTACGGACTGCTCTCTTATCTCGTGACGCAGCGAGTCCGGGAGTTCGGCATCCGGGTAGCGCTCGGCGCACAACCCCGTAATGTCCTTTGGCTTGTGATCTCGCGAGTGGGAAGCCTGGCGGCCTGCGGCTTGATTGCCGGCACTCTGGGTGCGCTCGGTTTGGGCCGCTTAATGGATTCCTTACTCTTCGGAGTTACGCATTTCGATGCGGGCAGTTATTTCGCCGCAGCCGCTGGATTACTCCTGATCGCGCTTGCAGCGGCGGTTTCGCCCGCTGTCCGCGCCGTACGGACGAGCCCGATCATCAGCCTGCGAGCCGAGTGAAGCCTATGTGTCGCGGCCTAAATATGCCTCGGTCCACGGCTCACCCAGGTTGCACTGGCGCCGATCTCCGAGGTGAGTAACGGCGAGCAGAAAGCAATCGCACGCTACGGACGCGAAGTCCGGTTAAGGGTGGCGAGGCAGGTTTGGCGGCACGCCCAGGTGTTTTGTGCCCCAGCCACACATCGCCTCCATGATGGGAATGAGTTCACTCCCCGCGTCGCTCAACATGTAGTCCACACGGGGAGGAACGGAGTTGGTGACGAGGCGGTCGATGACTCCATCGCGCTGCAGTTCCCGGAGTTGAGCCGTCAGCACCTTCTCGCTGACTCCTGGCAGGAGGTCACGAATCTCCGCGAAGCGCCGGGATCCAAACGACAAGTGCCAGACGATCAGGACCTTCCATTTGCCTGCAATAACGTTCGAGGTAGCCTGTACCGGGCATCCGAAATGATCTTTCATTCACCTGTTCTCCTCAACATAGCAAAGGCGGCTTACAAAATTGTGCGCACTTCCCGGATTTCCGGCCATACGTTATCTTCGATGTGAAGCATAAGAAGCTCGATCTTAATTTGAGGAGTGGAACCGTGGCAACGGAATTGACGTTAGAACAGATGAAGCAGTTTGTAAAACGCCATTTCGAGGATTTTGTTAACAATCGAGACGCCGCCGTGATCCGCAAGAACATGACACCCGATTTCTATGATCACGATGGGCCCGGTGGAAAGCCTGCCGGAGTGGATGAAGACGAAAAGATGATGGTGGCGATGTACAAGTCTATGCCGGACCTGCGTGTCACCATTGCCGACATGATCGCCGAGGGCGACAAAGTGATGTGCCGCAACGTCTGGCGTTGGACGGATGCGACATCAGGCAAAAGGATGGAGTTTCATGGTTTTGTGCTCTGGCGCTTCGAGGGGAACAAAATTGCCGAACGTTGGGCGACGGTCACGGCGCCGGCCGAGGGAGGAGTAGCATGATACTCATTACGGGCGCCTCAGGAAATGTTGGTGGCGCCGTTCTCAAAGAAGCTCTCAAGACAAACACACCTTTGCGGGCCATGTATCGCACCCGAGAGGATGCGGGAAAGGCGCCTGCCGGTGTTTCGACAGCAATCGCCGATTTTAGTGACAAGCAGAGCCTGCGCGGCGCGCTCGACGGTGTCACCGCGGTGTACCTGGTCTGTTCCCCCGTCCCGGAGCTTGTGGAACTCGAAGGCAATGTGGTGGATGTTTGCCGGGAAAGCGGAGTGCGACATTTGGTTCTCAACTCTGCACTCGGAGCCGGAGACTATCCCAAATCTTTTCCAGGTTGGCACCGCAAGGTCGAGGAGAAAGTAAAGTCATCCGGGCTCGACTATACGATTCTGCGGCCGAACACCTTCATGCAAAACATCCCGGCATTCTACGCTCCCAGCATCAGGGCTGAAGGGGCGTTCTATGCCGCAATGGGAACGGCGCGGACCAGCTTCATCGACGTCCGCGATATCGCCGTCGCGGCGGTGAAGGCGCTCACCGCGCCGGGACACGCGGGCAATACTTACGAGTTGAACGGGCCTGAGGCGCTCACGTACAGCGATCTGGCAGGGAAGATCTCGCGCGTGAGCGGCCGGAAGGTACAGTACGTGGACATTCCCGCCGAACAACAGAAGCAAGCCATGCTCAGCCGGCAAATGCCGGAGTGGCTGGTAACGGCTCTTCTCGACCTGCAGGCTTACTACACCGCTGGGCAGGGCGGCGAAGTGGATGATGTGCTCGCGAATCTTCTCGGGCGTGCGCCAACGACCATGGATCAGTTTCTCGCTGAGTTCGCGGATAGTTTCAAGCCGTAGTGAGCGTCAAGAGGCATGCTGAATGCCTGCTCCGCCCCTGCACAGTCCGACCCAACCCCAAGACCAAGCGACATTGACTCTGAAGGCCGCGGTACTGCGGTACCTTGTTGACAGTGCCGCATCGGTCTGGTTTTGTTTCGATCCTCGGGCGCCCTAACGCCGGCAAGTCGACGCTTTTGAATGCGCTCATCGGCGATAAGCTGGCCATCGTCTCGGAAAAGCCGCAAACAACTCGGACGGCCGTGCAGGGTGTGCTCACTGTGGCGGAAGCCCAGATCGTTTTTCTGGACACGCCTGGTATTCACAAGTCCGACTCCCTGATCAATAAGCGGATGATGGGCGTGGTCCGCGATGCGCTGTCTGATCGCGATATTCTGCTCTACCTGACCGATTGCACGCGCCCGTTCACGGAACAGGACGAGCACGCGGTGTCCATCCTCAAGGGAATCGACTCTCCCGCGTTCCTGCTCCTGAACAAGATTGATGCGCTCGATGACAAGCGCCAGATGCTTCCACGCATCGAGCAGTTCAAGGCTCTACATGAATTCGCGGAGTTTGTTCCCGTGTCCGCGCGCGACGGTACAGGCCTCGATGAGTTGAAGAAGCTGATTATCGACCGCTTACCTGAAGGACCCGCCTATTTTCCCGCCGACTACATGACCGATCAGCCGGAACGCTTCCTGGCGGCCGAGATGATACGCGAGAAGATTCTGCGGGAAACGCGGCAGGAGGTTCCGCACGCGATCGCCGTTATGGTCGAAAAATGGGAGGACACGCCGAAACTCGTTCGCATCTCCGCCATCGTTTACGTCGAGCGGCCGGGGCAGAAGGCAATCGTGATCGGCGCGAAAGGCGCGACGATGAAGAAGATCGGCACACTGGCGCGGCACGAAATCGAGTCGATGCTGGCGCGAAAAGTGTTCCTCGAAATCTTCGTCAAAGTGCGGCCCAACTGGCGTGAGAGCCCTGAGTTTCTGAATGCGATAGACTGGCGTTCAATGACCGGCAACGAGACAGATGCCGGATCGGACACGGACTGATGACACGACTCTTTTCATTAATTGTGGTATTCGCACTCGTTCTCGCACCGGTTTTTGCGCAGAAGGCACACAGCGACGATGAACTCATGGACCAGGTGCGCATTAGGCTGGCTGGCGATATCGATGTAAAAGGCGCCAACATTGATGTTGCCGTGAAAGACGGCGTTGTAACGCTCAAGGGTAAAGTCGAAAACGACAAGCAACGGTCGCGGGCGGAGAAGCTCACGAAGAAGGTAAAGGGCGTCAAGGCGGTGGACAATCAGTTGGTGATTGGGCCGCGGTAGTCGAGGGATGGCGCAGTAGTGATCTGATCCTTGAGCCGTGATCTCGTGTTCCCGCAGTCGTGGACCCGGATGAGACGGTCGAACTGTGGAAGGGTCGAGCAGGCCTTCAGCCTGCCTTTGGACCTCACCGGGCATGCGCAGGGGAAACCGCCTGCGCCACGACGCTCTCGGGAAGGGCGAACGCGTACAAGCTTTCTCCTGCCGCGAACACCAGGTATTGCCGGCCGTCCACCTTGTAAGTCATCGGCGAATTGCCGACATGGGCTCCGATATTCACGTGCCAAAGAGTCTCGCCGCTGGTCGAATCCCACGCCATCAGGAGGCCTGTGTTGTCGGCTGTAAAGAGCAGGTTGCCGGCGGTGGTGAGGATACCGGCCGTGCCCTCTCCGTTACCGATGTCGTGGGTCCAGCGAATCTTGCCTGTCTTGTAGTCGATCGCCCGCACCGTCGAGTCAGCATAAAGGTTGCGATCGCGACCGCCCCATCCTTCCGCCTTCCCGACCGCAGTGAGATAAAAGATGCTCCACAGGTGCCGGGCGCTCACGTAGAACAGTCCCGACTGCGGACTATAGCTCGGAGCCAGCCAATTCGTTGCCCCATCCGAGCCGGGAGACACCAGGGAGCCATCGGGTGCCGGATCCTTCCGTGTATCGCGAATCGGGCGGCCGTTATCGTCGATGCCCTTCGCCCAATTCGTTTCGATGAAAGGCTTAGTCAGAAGGTGCTTTCCTGTGGCGCGGTCGAGCACGAAGAAATATCCGTTGCGGCTCGCCTGCGCGATCAGTCGGCGCTTGTGCCCATCGAAATCGCCATCGAAGAGAATGGGCGTTTGGACCGCATCCCAATCGTGTAAGTCGTGAGGCGAGGGTTGGAACGACCACACCAGCTTGCCGGTGGTGGGATCGAGGGCCACGATCGAGCATGTGTAGAGATTGGCGCCCCGGCGTCCTTCGCCGGCGAGCACGGGATTCGGATTGCCCGTTCCCCAATACAGCAGGTTGAGTTCCGGATCGTACGTGCCGGTCATCCAGGTCATCCCGCCGCCATGAAAAATTGCGTCGCTGCCGTTGGGCCACGTTTCGGAACCGGCCTCGCCCGGTTTCGGCGCGGTATACCAGCGCCACTGCATTTTGCCGGTCTCAGGATCGTGGGATTCGAGATAACCCGGAATGTCCGTGACATCGCCCGACACGCCCACAATCACGTGATTGCGAATGATGAGCGGAGCCATGGTTGCGAAGTACCCCAACTTCACATCGCCCAACTCCACCTTCCAGCGCTCCGATCCATCGCGCGCGTTGAGGCACACCAGATGGCAATCCGGCGTTTCGAAATAGAGCCAGTTCTTGTACATTCCGACGCCGCGATTGCCGATGTGATCGCCGCCGTTGGAAGTGTATTTGTAGTGCCAGATTTCACGCCCGGTGCGCGCATCGATGGCCCAGACATGATCGGGCACGGTGAAATACATGATGCCGTCGACAACCAGGGGTGTCGACTTCACCTGCGATAGGCCGGTGTGATACGCCCACGCCAGCGAGAGCAGCCGGATGTTGCTCTTGTTGATCTGATCGATCGGGCTGTAGCGGCGTCCCGAATAGTCGCCGTTGTAGGTGGGCCACGAATCGCCGGGACTGGCCAGCATGGCCGAGGATTCGACGCCCTGTTGCGCGAAAGCGGACGCCGTGGCCAGGACGAAAACGATAAGGCGGGTCACTTCAGAGTCTCCAGGTAGGCAAACAGATTGTGTACATCGGCGTCCGAGTACTTGCTCAGCAACTCGCGATGTACCTGCATGGGGTCGTGTATCGAAACCTGCACGTGGTCGCGCGAAAACGACCGGTATTGGCCCGACTTGTCGCGAATGCCGACATCGAACTCGTCTATATTCATCAAACGACCGTCCACCTGCTGGCCCGACTGCAGCTTAACGGTCGCAGTCGGCTTCGGTCCGTGAGGGTAGAGGAAGCGCGACTGGAGATCGATGGGGGAGTATTTTCGCGCGATTCCGGCAAGGTCGCCCGTAGCCGAGTGGCAGTTCTTGCATCCACCTTCTCCTTCGAAGTACGCCTTCCCTTGCGACGCACTGCCGGTCAGCAGCTTTGCCAGCGGGTAATCGTTCGGAACGTGGGAACTGCCCAACGATTCGGCGACCCGCGCATGCAGGAACCCGACAATATCCGAGACCTGCTGGGCCGAGAGCGCGGGGAAAGCCGGCATGCCCTTATCGGGCCGCCCCTCTCTAATCACCGGCGCTATGAGATTGCCATTCTCGTCATGATTGACGAGCTGCGATCGGATCAAGTCGGGAGCGCGGTTGCCGGTGGCATCGTTGCCGTGACAGAAACCGCACGCGGAAACAAATTCGCGGCTGCCGCGAGCCGTCTTATCGTCCGCATGCAGGAGCATCCGGGAACCCGCCAGGCCTATGAAAACTATCAGGCACAAACGCATGTCAATGCCACTAGTTTAACCGTGGCGGATTACGAGCACATCGCCGTCCTTTACGATATACTCCTTGCCTTCCAATCGCAGCATCCCTTTTTCGCGGACGCCGGGATAACCTTTGTTGTCGATCAGCGCCTTCCAGTTCACAACTTCCGCGCGGATGAACTTCTTTTCGAAGTCGCTGTGAATGGCGCCGGCAGCCTTCTGGGCGGTGCTGTGCTGCGGAATGGTCCAGGCTCGCACTTCGGTTTCGCCGGCCGTGAGAAACGACATTAACCCCAGAAGCGCGTAGGTTGCCGCAATGAGCCGCTCCAAACCCGACTCCTTCAGACCGTAACTGGCAAGATAGTCCGCGGCTTCCGACGGAGGAAGCTCGGCCAGCTCCGCCTCGATTTTGCCGCAGATGCCGGTGACGGCAGTGTGTACCCGGCCGGCTAGCGGGCCGTTGCGGTATTGCTCCTCGATGTGGTGCAGACGCTCCGCATCGGCCTCGCCGATGTTAAGCACGTAGAGCATCGGCTTCTGCGATAGAAACTGGAAACCGCGAATGGTCTTTTCCTCCTCGGGAGCCAGTTCCAGCGTGCGGAGAGCGGCATTCTGCTCCAGCGTCGCCTTACAGCGCTCGAGCATTTCGAACTCGCGATCGAGTTGCGGATCCTTGATCTTCTTGCGGTCTTTCTCGAGACGTTCAAGGCGCTTCTCGACCACGACGAGGTCGCTCAGGATCAACTCTGTCTCGACGTCCTCCATGTCGCGGATCGGGTCCACCGAACCCTTCTCGTGCGGCACGACGTCGCTATCAAACAATCGCAGGACGTGCGCCAAAGCATCGACGACGCGCATGCTTGCGAGATAGCTCGGGTCGCGCAGCGCCTCTTTCGAAACGGCCGGGAAATCGAGATACTCGACCGTGGCGTGCGTGATCTTGGGTGGTTCAAAAATCCTGGCCAGTTCCTCCAGCCGAGCATCGGGCACCTTGGTCATGCCCACGCGAGCTTCCATCATGCCTACGCGCGTGGCCTCGTGCACGCCGGTCAGAATCGTAAAGAGAGAGGTCTTGCCCACCATGGGCAGACCGATAATGGCAGTCTTCATGAAGTCCTAAACTAACTTATCTAAGAGCCTGTGGTAATGGTCGGACGCAAGCTAAAGCAAACGTTACCACGCCTCGTAAAATCACCGAGTCTATCGGTAAGACATTCTTTAGCTTGTCACCTCGGCGCACCGCAACCGACTATTACCACGCGCTGCCACGATAAAACAAGCTTCCGCTTTCGCGGTTAGAGCGGCACCTCGATCAACGTCAGGATCTCCTGGAGAATGCGCTCCGCCATTTCCGTGGTCCGCTGCGAAAGCGATGCGCGCGCGATGCCGATGCGATGGGCGAATACGGGAATCACCAGCCGCTTCACATCGTCGGGAACCACGTAATCGCGACCTTCGAGCAACGCCAAAGCCTGCGCCGCGCGGTAGAGCGCCTGCGCCCCGCGCGGACTGACGCCGAGCGCCAGGGATTCATGCGTGCGGGTCTTCTCGACGATCGCCAGCATGTAGTCGACAATCGAGCCATCCACGCTCACGCCCGCAACCTGGCTTTGCATGGTCAGAAGCTCGCTGCCCGCGACCACAGGACGCACCGAATCAACACCGGACATATCGCGCTGGCGCAGAATATCGCGCTCGGCCTCGCGATCCGGGTAGCCGATGCGCATGCGCATCAGGAAGCGGTCCAACTGGCTTTCGGGCAGCGGATAGGTGCCGTGGTGTTCCACCGGGTTTTGCGTTGCAATCACCATGAAGGGCTGCGCAAGCGTATAAGCGCGCCCGTCGATGGTGACTTGCAACTCGTTCATGGCCTCGAGCAGCGCCGATTGCGTCTTGGGTGTGGCGCGGTTAATCTCGTCCGCGAGCAGAAAATTGGTGAAAACCGGCCCCTGCTTAAACTCGAACTCCTGGCTGTGCGCGTTGTAGATGGTGACGCCGAGAACATCGCTCGGCAGCATGTCGCTGGTAAATTGCAGGCGATGGAAATTGCACTGCACCGAACGCGCGAGGGCATGGGCCAGGGTGGTTTTGCCCACACCGGGCACGTCCTCTATGAGCAGATGCCCGCGCGCCAGAAGGCAAACCAGCGATAGGCGCACCGCCTCGGGTTTGCCCCGAATCACGCTGCTCAGAGACATCTCGAGGTCGGAAATCTTAGACGACGAGACCTGCGAGGCAATCATTTATTTCATCCTAGCAGGCCACCGGTTCATTGCTTGCGCTGCTCGGCAAAACGTCTCGCCGTGGCATTCGATTCATTCCACTGCGGCGCGTTGGCGTCGTCGGCCAGCATGACCGTGCCCAGGGCCATCATGCGGTCGACCTTGGCCATGTTGTCGTAATCGATTTTCTGCCACTCGTCCGCCAGGCCGTGATAGTCGGGGTAAATGTAAGCGACGCAAAACGCATGCGCAGGAATGCCGGCCTGGGCGAAGGATAGATTATCGCTCCCGGTGTAAAAGTCGTTGCTCGTACGGCCGCTGTTATATACCTTAATCCCGGTTAACTCGCCGGCCGATTTGAAAATCTGCGGAATATTGGAGTAATCGTAGCCCGTGGGAGCGGCGGTCGCGATTTGTTTGCCATCCGAGGCATCGGTACGCCCGACCTGCTCCAGTTCGACGTTTGCGACGGTTTTGGCGAGCGGCAGCATGGGGTGGTGCACATAATATTCGGAGCCGATCAGGCCTTCTTCCTCGCCGAAAAATGTAATGAACGCGATGCTCCGGCGCGGATGTGTTTTCATCACCGCGACGGCGCTTGCGATTTCGATTACGGAAACGGTGCCGCTGCCGTCGTCATTGGCCCCATTGTAGATGCGGTCGCCATCACCCGAAGGTTTCATTCCCAGGTGGTCGTAGTGGGCCGAGACCACGATGTAGGTGTCTTTCAGCGCTGGGTCAGAGCCGCGCAGTATCCCGATCACGTTACGAATCTTTGCCGGCTCGTCGGCGGGAGCCGCGGCGTGAATCGAGACGCTGGCATCGGGTTGGAGCGCGTCGTAAACTCCAGTGATTTTGGACGACATGACGATCAAGCGCGACACCGCGCTTGGCTGCGTAGGATCGATCAACGAGACACGCTGGGGCGGCGGCGTCCCGGAATAGGTCCGCCCGGCAACGATGAGCAGCGCCGGGTGCGCCTTCTCCAGTGCCTCATCCATTGTGCGAGCATCGCGCATCTGCACCAGCCCGATTTTTCCGGCCAGGCTGTCGGGCTTGGGCGGAGCTGCTGCCGTGACTTTGACGATGGGTGCTCTCTCCAGATCGATTGCCGCGGCATTCTCCAGTCGGACTTCGTGTGGGGCGATCTGAATGATCGACGAACCGTTCGCGATTTCGAGTTTGAAACCCGCGAGGTTCGGCCGCCGCACAATCATGTCGGCAACCTGGAAGTAACTGTCGCCGGCAACCGGTTCCAGGCCGGCACGGCGATACTGCGCGGCGATGAACTCTGCGGCAATATCGAGACCGCGCGAAGGCGTGCCGCGGCCCTCCAGCAGGTCGGAAGCAAGAAAAGCCAGGTTTCCCCGCAGCGAATTGGCGGAGATATGATCAAGCGCCGATTGGATATCCGGCGTGACCTCAAACTTGGGGACGGTGGCCGCGCGAAGCGCGATGATTCCAATTGCGACCGCTATAGACGCGGTCAAGAGCTTCTTCGGCATGAACCTATATTTTCAGTCTGGCACAATGGGACTGGTTGCCGCCCCGAAATCTGCCCTCCCTTCCGATAGACGCGATTCTGCCCCAGATTGTTGATTCACTTAGCCGAAATCCTAACCTGGTGATCGAAGCGCCTCCCGGTGCGGGCAAGACCACGCGGGTGCCGCCGGCGCTGTTATCGTCCGTTCGCGGAGAGGTCGTGGTTCTGGAGCCCCGCCGCATCGCAGCCCGTCTCGCAGCGCGGCGTGTGGCCGAGGAACTCGGGGAAAAACCCGGTGAAACGGTCGGCTACCAGGTGCGATTCGAAGAGATCACGGGCCCTCGGACACGGCTGCGGTTTCTCACCGAAGGGGTACTGACGCGGCGTTTCCTATCGTCGCCGCACCTCGACAGCGTTGACGTCGTCATCCTCGACGAGTTTCACGAGCGGCACCTGGAAAGCGACCTCGCTCTCGCGCTGCTCAGACGTCTGCAGACCACCAGGCGTCCGGAGTTGAGGCTCATCGTGATGTCGGCGACTCTCCAGGCTGCGCCGATTGCTCAATTTCTGGGAGACTGCCCGATTCTGCGGTCGGAAGGACGGCTCTTTGAGCTCACGACCGTGCATCTGCCCTATTCGGCAAAGCCGCTCGAAGAGCAGGTGAGCGGCGCATTGGAAACGCTGCTCGGAAGCGCCCAGGCTGGCGATGTTCTGGTGTTTTTGCCGGGAGCGGCTGAGATCCGGCGCGCGGCCCGTGCATGCGAGGCGCTGGCGCGGCGTTACGATCTGCTGGTGCTGCCTTTACACGGCGATCTCTCGCCGGAGGAACAGGACCGCGCTGTGTCGCCCGCGGCGCAACGCAAAATAATCCTGTCGACCAACGTCGCGGAAAGCTCCGTCACGATAGAAGGCGTAACAGCCGTGATCGACAGTGGCCTGGCTCGCATCGCTACCGATTCGCCCTGGACCGGTCTGCCGACACTGAACGTTGGCCGCGTGAGCAAGGCCTCGGCGACACAGCGAGCGGGACGCGCTGCCCGGACGGCGCCCGGACGCGTGATCCGTCTGTTCACGCTGGAGGACTTCCAACGCCGTCCGGATCACGATGCACCCGAAATCACTCGCCGGGAACTTTCGCAATTGTGCCTCGATCTGCGGGGAATGGGGATTCGGCACCCCAACAATCTCGAGTGGCTCGACGAGCCTCCCGCCGCGGCTGTGGCGGCTGCGGAGGGTTTGCTCGAACGCATGGGTGCGGCAGGCCGCTCGGCGGTCCAGATGGCGCGCTACCCGCTGCATCCGCGGCTTTCGCGAATTGTGACGGAGGCACTGCGCCGGGGAGTTGGCGAAGACGGCTGTACCGTCGCGGCGTTGCTTGGTTCGGGTGCGCGTCTCGCCAGTTCCGACCTGCTGCACGCCCTCGACGGCGAGCGCGATTTCCGCACGCGCCAGCACATCGAGCAGTTGCGGCGGATCGTTCGGCCGCCGAGACAGGCGCGCCACGACGATAACGCGCTGCTCATGTCGATCCTGGCCGGCTTCCCCGACCGTGTGGCGCGACGGCGCAAGGGCAGCCAGGTCCTTCTGTCTTCGGGCGGGTCGGCAGAACTCGCGGGCGAGCCGCCGCCCTATGAATTCATGATCGCGGCTGATATTGAGGACCGCGGCGACAAGCCCCTGCCCATCGTGCGCCTCACCAGCCGGATTGAGCCCGACTGGCTGATCGATCTGTTCCCTGACCACGTCGTCGAGCGCAATGCCGTGGAATGGAATCGCACAGCGGAGCGCGTGGAGGCGGTGAGCGCTTTGCTATATGACGAACTTGTGATCCAGGAGTCGCGGGGGGCGGTGCCGGACCCCGAACAGGCTGCGGCTCTGCTGGCTGAAAAAGCCATGGAGGCGGGCATGGAACGCTTCGTGGATCGCGATGTCTATGAAGCGTTTCTCGCGCGAGCGGAGTTTGCCGCGCAGCATTCCCCCGTCGGAGCGGCCGATCCGGTTGCGGCGCTGCGGACCGTTGCTCAAGGCCTCCGAAGCTTCGCCGAACTCAAGAACGCCGCCGCGGGCTTCCTCGCAACCTTGGAGCGTCAGCTCAATTCCCGGCTCCTGGACGAGGTTGCGCCGGAGCGCATCCGCCTGCCGGGCGGGCGGAACACGCGCGTTCATTACGAGCGCGACAAGCCGCCATGGATCGAATCGCGCCTGCAGGATTTCTTCGGAATGCGGGAAACGCCTCGCGTGGCGAAGGGACAGGTCGCAGTTGTGGTGCATCTGCTTGCGCCGAATCATCGGCCGGTCCAGACAACTACCGACCTGGCGGGTTTCTGGGAGCGCCTCTACCCCCAGGTGCGCCGGGAACTCAGCCGGCGCTATCCAAAGCACGCCTGGCCGGAAAAGCCTTTGTAGTAACGCCGCCTTTAGGCGGTCCACGGCTGGCTGAAGCCCGCGGTTTTAGGGGAGCGACCGCGCAAAAACCACCCCGCGACGGCAGATGCACATCACATTTGAACCGGGACATAATGAGACGCAACCTCCAAGCCACAGGCGCTACCCTGTCATTCAGGGATGTTGAGAATCGGTTGCCTGTCCACCCTCGCGACAATAGCCCTGCTCGGTCAACCAACCCAGCCGCCAACCTGCGACAAGACACCGTTCGATGAGTGGTCGAAAAAACCGGATGAGGCGCGCATGCAATGGTCCCTGCACGTCTCGCCCGCGAGCCTCGCCGAAAACCAGCGCCTCCAAACCTCCATTTCGGCCAACATTGACGCGAAGAATATCGCGAAACGCCGCATGATCGTCTACCTTCGAATTCAAGACCACGACGGCCAATCCTACTGCAATTCGCAAGAGTTGAGCGTGCGCCCGTCCATGGATGTGAAATACGTCAATGTGCTGGAACGGGCGGCTGTTCGTCCAGGTGATTACGAAATCGCCATGGCCATTTACGACCCCGATTTGAAGGAGCACAGTTTGAAGCGGGCGAAGCTACGTGTTGGGGAACTGCATCGCGATCCCTTTCCCGATGCCTGGCGCGATCTGCCCGCCGTGGAGTTTTCCAGTGATGTTCCGCAGACTCCCTCTCGTTTGTTCTTGCCCTTGAAAACAGAGAAACCGACAAACATCGAAATAATCGTGAACCTGGGACTTGACCCCGCCAAGGAGCCTTTCCTGATTTCACGGCTCAAGGTAGCGTCCGGAATGGCGGTCCCAAACGGGTCGATCCATGTGACGCTCCTCGATCTGGAGCGCCAGAAAATCGCGTTTGCACTGGACGTGGCGAACCAGCTCGACTGGTCACGGCTAAACGACGCCTTGCACGAGAACAGTCCGTTCACAATCGATGCGCAATCGCTCCAAAACTACAAACAAAATGCACAATTCTTTGTCTCCGAGATCGCGAAGCGTCTGGAGCGCAAGCAACCGGATCGAGCGGCGCCTGTGATGATTGTTCTGAGTGCTCCAAGGCCGTTTCCTAAAGGTCAGGACCTGCGGCCCATTCAGCCAGCAACCTCTCAGCCGATCGAGCTATATTACATTCGCTGCCATTTGCCTCACTGGGGGCGTAAGCAGCCGCCGATATTTGATGAGTATGGCAAACAACTTTCCGGATGGGACGCCGCTGTTGCTCAAGTGAATACGCGGCCGAACATGCCTCCCATCGGCATCCCCTTTGACCCCGCTAATCTCGATTCCCTGGAGCAGACCCTGAAACCTCTGCATCCACGAGTGTTCGAGGTCGTAACTCCCGCCGATTTCCGGACTGCGCTAGGGGCAGTTATCAGCGCCATTGCGCACTCAAAGTGAGCATGCTCCTGCAGTTCGATCACCGCCCTTATAAAGCCATTCGGATCGCCTCCTCAACAGGCGAGTAGTCCCCACCAGCTCGATTCAGCCTAAACGGCTCGCCCGAAGGAAGAGGTGGCTGTGCAAGAAAGCGCGGGCGAGTCCCGCGATGCGGTTGGGCGGCATGCACCAGAAACGGATGGCAAAGATAGACGGTGCCTGCCTCCCCCGTCGCCAGCGCGACAGGACGGTGAGCGCTTTCGGAAAAACCGCCGGCAGCGAGTTCACGGAGGGACATACCTTCTTCACCCGCGGGGACCAAAACCTTCGCGATATCGAAATGAGAGCCCACCCGAAGGCGGGTCGGAGCATCATCCTCTCCCACATCCGAGAACAGGAACAGCATCATCAGGGCACGGCCTTTTGACGAAAGGTTGGCCCGCCACTCGAAGTAATCGCCCGTGTCGCCCGATTCGGGCGGGAAACTCGCATCGATATGCCATCCCGCGTCGCCCGGATCGTCCGGCGAGGGAAACCGGATCGGAAATGTACCAAGATTGTCCCGCGGACTCCATCGCCCCGGACCAGCCAGTTGATCGAAGGCTTCATAGAGAACCGGTGTGTTCACGGCACGCGCAAATGGCTCCTGCCCGTACATGCCAAGCCGGACAACCGGCTTCCTCCAGGTTTTCGGATCGGCCTCCTCACACCCGGTATCGCACCAAAGAATTGCACGGCCCTGGTCCGCAAACTCGCGAGGGAAAGCGGCCTCGACTTTTGCATAACCATCTCTGACGAACCGTTGCACTTGTTCATCGCTCAACATCTACGCCCATGTTATAACCAGACCGAGGATCCCATGAAAGCCGTTCTTGCATCTCTATTCCTTTGCTTCGGTTTGTGGGGCCAGGCTCCCACGCCCGCCCCCGACAACTCGACGCTTCAGGCCCTTCTCCAGGAGGTCCACGAACTGCGATTGGCACTCGAGCGCTCAACCCTGATCGGCCCGCGAGTCGAGATCGCTGTGCAAAGATTGCGCCTCCAGCAGGAGCAGGTGACGCGCACCACCGGGCAACTTTATGACGCGCGCCGCGAAATCGACCAGGCAATCGGCGAGCAGAACAAGACAGCCGCCCAGGTCGAGGGGCTCGGCAAAGAATCTCAGGAGAGTACCGATCCGGCCCGGCGCCAGAGTATCGAGAGTATCGTAAAGCAGTTGAAGTTCGAAGGGGAGCAACAGCAGAAAAGCCTGGAATCGCTCCGCAGCCGCGAAGCTGAGTTGTCGGCCCGTCTGCAAACGGAGCAAGCCTCGCTGGACGAACTCCGCAGCCGCCTGGACCGGCTCGAACAGTCCCTGGAACCGCCCAAGTGAGGGCTTTTCAGGCTGCTTCTGGTATCCTGAAGGTTAGCTCCGGCAGTTCTGTCTGCTCACTCGAGCGAGAGGATTTTCATATATGTCAGGACACTCCAAGTGGGCGACCATCAAGCACAAAAAGGCCGCCCTCGACGCCAAGCGTGGCAAAGCATTCACGAGCATTATCAAGGAAATTATGATTGCCGCCCGTAGCGGCGGCGATCCCGACGGCAACCCCCGTCTTCGAACCGCGATTACGGCCGCCAAGGCCGTCAGTATGCCTTCCGACAACATCAAACGCGCCATCATGCGCGGGACCGGTGAGTTGGAAGGCGGCCAGATCGACGAAATCATGTTCGAAGGCTATGGACCCGGCGGCGCCGCCGTCCTGGTCAACGTTGCCACGGATAATCGCAACCGTACGGTCAGCGAAATCCGGCACGTCTTCTCGAAGCACGGCGGGAATCTGGGTGAACAAGGCAGCGTCTCGTGGATGTTCGAGCGCAAGAGTCAAATCGTCATTGAAAAGGATAAGGCCGGCGAAGACCAGCTCATGGGCATCGTTCTCGATGCCGGCGCCGACGACCTCAAAGGTGACGAAGATAGCTGGGAAGTGCTTTCGCCCCCAGAGAGCCACGAGGCCGTGCTGCAAGCCATTCACAATGCCGGCATCGCGACTGCATCCTCCGAAATCGGGATGATCCCGAAGAACCTCATCAAGCTGGAAGGCAAGAACGCATCGGGGATGCTCAAGCTGACCGAGACGCTCGAAGAGCATGACGACGTCCAAAACGTCTATTCCAATTTCGATATAGACGAAAAAGAACTGGAAGCCCTGGCTGCCAGGTAAATGCGAGTTTTAGGAATCGATTGCGGCGCCGAGTGGACCGGCTACGGTCTTATTGAGAGCGACGGACGCTCGCACCGCATCGTTGCCGCGGGTTCGATTCACACCAGCCCGAAACAGCCGTTGGGCGATCGCCTGCTCGTCATTTCGCGGGCGCTGCAGGACGTGATTCGGCAGTACGAGCCATCGGCAGCCGCGGTTGAGGAAGTGTTTTACGCGCAAAACGTGAAGACGGCCCTCAAGCTGTCGCATGTGCGGGGCGTCATACTGTTGGCCATTGCCGAGGCGGGGCTGCCCCTGGGCGAGTATTCGCCATTGGAGATCAAGACGAGCGTGGTCGGCTACGGACGCGCCGAAAAACAGCAGGTGAAAATGATGGTGCATTCGATTCTGAGCATCGTGGAACAGATCGAATCAGAGGATGCTTGCGACGCGCTGGCGGTCGCGATATGTCATGCCACTCATTCGCGGGAGGTCGTCCCATGCTAAGTGGAACGGTGAAGTCCCGCTTGATGCCCCGTGTGATGCCGGCTGTTAGCCTGCGGCGGGTTGCGAACCTGCCGGCGCCGGTCGTCAACCTGGTCCGCCTGCTGGTCGTCCTGTCAGCCGCATTCGTGCTGCACGCCGACCCTGTCATTGTGTACTCCAAGTACTTCAAAGGCAGCAAACCTGAGAACGTCATCATCACGGTGACCAAGTCGGGCGACACCGAATACAAGGAAGCCGCCAACGACGATCAGCCGATCAAGTTCAAACTCACCGAAGCGCAGACCGCCGAAATTTTCTCGCTCTCCGACAAACTGGGGCATTTCAGCAAGCCCCTGGAATCGCCCGCTAAGGTCGCGCACATGGGCTGGAAGACGTTTCACTACGAGGACGGGGCGGACAAGCACGAAGTGAAATTCAACTACTCGGAGAACCTCGATGCGCAGGCATTGCAGGACTGGTTCGAGCGCATCACGGAAACCGAGCAGGATTTCATTGATCTCGACCGTACCGTGCATTTCGACAAGCTCGGGGTGAACCAGTCAATTCTCATGGTCGAGATTACTTATGACCGCAAGCGGCTTATTGCGCCCGAGCAGTTTCTGCCCTTGCTGGATCGCGTGGCGAAAAACGAAAGCTATATACACATGGCCAGGGAGCGGGCCGCCAACCTGGCCGAAATGTTCCGGAATAACAAGACAGCGCAGGCGGGACCGCAATGAAGTTCTGGTGTATCGCGATTGGGCTCCTCGCAGTCCCGGCTCTGTTTGGACAAGGCGCGCCGGTTCAGATGTCGCAGGATGAGCAGACCAGCCTGACTTCGGCGCTCGGAGAAGCGGGCAACAGCCCGGTGGATTTTATTCGCGCCATTGAGGCTCATCTTCAGAAATTCCCGAATTCGCCGCGGCGTGCCGACCTCGAAAAGGCGTTGGTGAAGACGGCGATTCAACTCAAAGATAACGATCGGATCATGCGTTTCGGCGAGAGCGTTCTACAGCGGGAGCCGAACGATTTGAGCGTGTTACAGAGCGTCGCCGTAGCCCTGCTGCAGACGGGCGGCAAACCGAATTGCGAACTCGCTTTGAAGCATGCCGAACACATGGAAAAGCTCGTCGAAGAGGCCAGGAAAATGCCGCCTCCCGTGGCTGGGCGTGACGAGGCGCGGCAAATCGAGGATTACGACCGGCTCGAGGCGACCGCGGTGTTGCTCGAAGGACGCGCCCGAGGACTTCTCGGCCAAACCGATATGGCCATTCATCTCGCCAGGAAGAGCTTCGACATCTACCCCAACGTGGAGTCTGCGCGCGAGTCTGCTCGCTGGCTTTCGGATGCCGGTCAGTCTCTCGAAGCCGTGCAATACCTTGCGGATGCATTCTCCATCGCGCAACTGCACGCGGCCGAGCCCGATCCAGCCCACGACCGCGACAAGATGGGCAGCATATATCGTACGCTCAACGGCTCGGAAGCCGGGCTCGGCGACCTGATTTTGAAGGCCTACGATCGTACCTCGGCACTGTTCACGGCACGGCGTCAGAAACTCCAGGGACTCGATCCAAATGCCCAGCTCACGGATCCTCTGCAATTCACCGTTACCGATGTTGCCGGCGGCAAACTCCAGCTAGCGAGTCTTAAGGGTAAAGTGATCATCATGGATTTCTGGGCCACGTGGTGCGGTCCCTGCCGGGCGCAACATCCCTTGTACGAGCAGGCCAAGGAGCGCTTCAAGGATCATGACGACGTCATCTTCCTCTCGATTGACACCGACGAGGATCATGGCGTGGTGAAGCCGTTCCTGGAATCGAACAAGTGGACGCAGAAAGTTTATTTCGATGATGGCCTGGCGCGCCTGCTGCAAGCCACGTCCATTCCCATGACCATCATCTTCAACAAGAACGGCGAAATTTACAGCCGGATGAACGGATATATCCCCGAGCGTTTCGTCGACATGCTGAGCGATCGGATCAACGCGGCGCTTCAGGGAAAAAAGGCGGCCACGGCCATTATTTCCCAATGACCCCCTTCCGGCGCATCACCTGGATTGTGCTGGACAGCGTCGGGATTGGCGCCATGCCGGACGCGGCCGCTTTCGGCGATCCTTCCGGCGCCGACACGCTCGGGAACATCGCCCATCGCAGGACACTGAACCTTCCGAACCTGGCACGGCTCGGGCTGGGAAACATCAAGCCGCTCGATCATATTCCGTCTGCTGCCCAGCCGCTGGGCTCCTACGGACGTTGTGCTCTGGCTTCACCGGGTAAGGACACCACCACGGGGCACTGGGAGATGGTCGGCATTCACCTGGAGAAGCCGTTCCCGCTTTGTCCGAACGGATTTCCTCGGGAAATTCTGGATGAGTTCGAGCGCCGCATCGGCCGAAGCACCCTCGGCAACTACGCGGCGTCGGGTACTGAGATCCTCAAGGAACTGGGCGAGGAACACATGCGGACCGGTTCGCCGATCGTGTACACGTCGGCGGACAGCGTGTTCCAGGTGGCGGCTCACGAGGAAGTCATCCCGCTCTGGGAACTGTACAAGATCTGCGAGACGGCTCGGGACATCTTGCGCGGTCCCTGTGAGGTGGGGCGGGTGATCGCCCGGCCCTTTATCGGTGAACCCGGCAAGTTCACGCGGACGCCCAACCGGCATGACTACGCCGTACCGCCTCCCAAGGGCATGCTGCTCGACCAGTTGGAGTCGAAGAGTATCAACGTTTTCAGCGTTGGAAAAATCTTCGACGTGTTTCTGGGTCGTGGCATCCGCGAATACGAGAAGACGAAAAGCAATGCCGACGGCATGGTGAAGACTGCCGCGGCGCTCGATGAGTGCACGGATGGGCTGATTTTTGTGAACCTCGTCGATTTCGACCAACTCTATGGGCATCGCAACGATGTCGAGGGCTACGCGCGGGCACTCGAGGAAGTGGACCGGTGGCTGCCCGGCTTCATGGAAAAGCTCACGAACGAAGATCTGCTGATCCTCACCGCGGACCATGGGTGCGATCCAACGGCTCCAGGGACGGATCACACGCGCGAGTATGTGCCGGTGCTGGCCTACCAACCGCGCCGGCCCGCCGGCGGCGACCTGGGTCTGCGTCAGACTTTATCCGACATTGGGCAGACGGTTGCAGAGAATTTTGGTGTTCGCATTCCTAAAGGAGAGAGCTTTCTTACTTCACTCTCATGAGTAGACGACCCGTAATGGCGGGGAACTGGAAGATGTACAAGACTCCCAGCGAAACCCGTGCATTTTTTGAAAAGTTCCTGCCGCTGGTAGCCGGTGTGAACGAGCGTGACATCGTAATTTGTCCTCCTTATGTCAATCTGCCGGCGGCGGTTGAGGCGGTCGGTGGCAGTCCTGTCGAGATCGGCGGTCAGAACGTTTTCTGGGAAATCAAGGATGGCGCCTTCACCGGCGAGATTTCCGGACGCATGCTGAAAGAAGCCGGCGTGAAATGGGTCATCATTGGCCATAGCGAGCGCCGTCAGTATTTCGGCGAGACCGACGACACCGTGTTCAAGCGAACCCTTGCAGCGCTCGAAGTTGGCCTGAAGCCGATCGTCTGCGTCGGCGAACTGCTGCGCGAGCGCGAGTCCGGCGAGACAAACTGGGTGCTGGAGCGTCAATTTACACATGGCGTATCCAAGCTGACCTCGGAGCAGTTTGCGCAAATCGTCATTGCGTACGAGCCGGTTTGGGCGATTGGAACTGGTAAAACCGCAACTCCGGAGATCGCCGCTGAGGCGCACGCGTTTATTCGCGGGTTGGTGCAGACGAAGTACGCCACGAGCGACGTCCGCATTTTGTATGGAGGCAGCGTGAAGCCGGACAACATCAAGGGTCTGATGGCGCAGCCGGAAATTGACGGCGTCCTGGTCGGGGGCGCAAGTTTGGACCACAATTCGTTCGCTTCCATCGTCAACTACTAAGAATGGTTCGACTGCTACCGCATGCTTTAGCTTGCCAACTTCTTGTTGCCGGCCTGCTGATGGCCGCCGACGAGAAACCGAAAGAGAAGCCGAAGATTCCCGAGCCGTACGATTCCATCGTGCGGCTCGCTTATACAGCGCCGCCCGAGTTTGCCGCCGACGCGTTGTTGCGGGTCGTGGAATCCGGGAAAGTCCCCGACAAGCCGGCGCTGGTGGACCTCGTGGAGCATGCCTACAGTCTCGGCGGCAGCGCGCAGCTTAGGGCGCCGGTCAAAGCATTAAAGCGCGTTCCGGATACACCGGGCGCGATGCTGGCCGCTGCTTCACAACTTCACCTCGATGCGCTCTCCCTGCAATCGCGAGCCGTTCGTGACATGGCGAGCTTGGACCGTAAAAAGGCTTGGGAACTTTTCCTGACCATTCCGGCGCCCGCGGTCGAGCAGCCGAAGTGCGAAGACATGGTCATCACCGACGTGTCGCCGCTTCGCGACTTGGCGGCGACCTTCGGTGAGGATGGCATTAACGCCAAGAGCCTCCCGCCCGATCCCACAATGCCGGATTGTTCCTCGCCCGAGGTCGCGAGTACCTTCTGGAAATCGGAGAAGGGGCAGCGCATATTCAAGGAAGCCTATGACCTGCGCTTCGGATCGCAAAGCCTTCCGCGCGCCGAGTGGTTGGATCACCTTACCGATTTCCTCAAAGACCTGGGGGATTGGAATGCCTCCGATGAGAAGTCGGAAGCGGATTTCTATCACCAGCGCTCGACCATTTACGAGATGCTGGTCGAGATTACGCCACCCGGACCGGAGCGCAATCGCGTGCTTCTCGCGTATGTCTCATTCATCGCTGGCTCGAACCTGCAGCGGGAACGGCCGGCCGAGTGGTTCTACTATGCTTCGTCATTACTGAGTCGGAGTCGGTCGACGAGTAGCGCCGAGGTAGAAAAGGTTCTGGATGCTTTCGGGAATAGTGGGAATGCTGCGCTAATGTTGTGCGCGCAGCTTGCACGGATATAAGAACGAGTTCGCCCATCCAACCCGATCACAACATTTCAAAACAGTCCAACCCGGCCCTATCCCCTTGAATTCACCCGAATTTGATATCAACCCGTCGGATCGCCGCCACGCTTCTCGAAGACTCCAGCCCCTACCCTGAAACCGTGCAGGCACTCGCGGCGCCTGCCTCGATCTTTGATAAATGAATACTGATTTTGTCGCCCGGCTCAACACGCCGGCCAAGCGCGACGCAGAGCCGGAAATCTCCGTCGCAAAACGCCAAGTTCTGCGTCGCGTTTTGGAATTCATCCAACGTTTTGACCGAGATCCACTATGTGTGCAGCACGAGAAGGAAGATCTACGAAATTTCGAAGAACAGTGCTCAAAGGTGGCGCAGGCGGTTTCGCCTGCGCATGCCGCTCTCAAAGGCTTTTGCCACGGGCTGCTCGGCTAGACCGGGCTGCGCTTGAGCGCGTAGTCGATAGCTTCCTGCGGAATCTCGAACTTCGCCATCCCTTTATTCCCCATGAAGCCGACATCTTTGATCCCGACTTTGCTCGTGTAGAACGCGTCGACCACCATCGTGCGGGCCCAGTCGAAGAAGCGGATCCCGGCCCCCAACTCCGGCGCGGTATCGGCGTTCTTGCGATAGGCGATCAGGTCGAGCATCGCAGTTTGCTGCTCGGGCTTGGCAGTGAGGAAATTGGTCCCGTAGCGTTGTTCCATCTGGAAATCGAGCCATGCGAGCCCCCCGGTGTAAATGGCCAGCAGTTCCGGGTTATTACTGCACAGCAGGTCGATGAACTCGCACGCACCCGACTCGCTCGCCGCTGGCGACACCTCGTCAGCCGGCACGATTAAGTCGGCCAGCTTCTGCATGGTCGCGTACTCGTGATCGTTCAGAGCCGTGTGCTTGTAGACGCCATTATTCGCAGCCTTGTTGTCGGCCGCCATCTGATGGACGTGCTGCGCCGACGCCGTAGCCGCCGTAGCGGTGGCAATCGCGATCTGTACCAGTCCTCTACGTGTGATCTCAGACATTGCCCTTCCTCAGTTCCTCTGCCAGGTAGTCTGCCGCCCGCCACGCCAGCGCGACGATCGTCAGCGTAGGGTTCTTGTCCGGATTGCTGACGAATGGCGCGCCGTCGGTCACAAATAGATTCTTAACCTCGTGCGTCTGGCAGTAGCCATTCAGCACCGACATTCGCGGGTCTTTGCCCATTCGCACCGTGCCGAGTTCGTGAATGATTTCGCCGCCAACTGAGATGCCGTCGCCGTTGGCGAAATTGGGGCTTGGTTGGGTCACCTTGCCGCCCATCGTCTCGAGGATGGCTTTGAAGGTATCGTGCTGATGTTGCGCCTGCTTCAGTTCGTTGTCGCTCCACTTGAAATGGAATCGCAGAACGGGGATGCCGTAGCGGTCAACCACGTTGGGATCGATCTCGCAGAAGGTGTCCTCGTTGGGAATCATCTCGCCGCGGCCGGCCAGGTGCACATAGGTGCCATAGTCCGCACGAATGGCCTGCTTCAGCGCTTTACCGTAGCCTTCAGTGTGGCGCGACACTCCACGGAACGAACCAACCTGGGGCATGCCGAAGCCGCCGCCGATCTCAATGTGATACCCACGTGGGAATTTCTTGTCCTTTTCGTCCCACAGCCACCACGGCACAAAATAATGCATGCCGCCCATTCCATCGCAGTCGTGTTTCGGCATCCCGATCAACGCCGGCACCTGCGCGCCGAGGCTGTAGCCAACCGTGTCGGTGAGGTTGCGGCCGACATGTCCCGATCCGTTTGCCAGCCCGTTGGGGAATCGCGATGATTTCGAGTTGAGCAGCAATCGCGCCGATTCGCAGGCGCCGCCGGCAACCACTACCGACCGGCAGCGAATCTGCTGCTCGCTGCGTGTGTCCTTGTCGATGTACGAAACGGCAACCACCTTGCCTTCGTTGTTCGTGATCAGCTCGCGTGCCATCGCGTTGGTGAAAAGTTTCACGCGGCCGCTCTTCATGGCCGGAAAAACCTGCACTTGGCTCGACGAATAGTTCGAAGCGGTGACGCAGCCGCGGCCGCATTCGCCGCAGTAATGGCACGGGGGCCGGCCATTCAGCGGCGTCGTGATCACCGCCATGCGATTTGGAATGCAGGGAATATTGAGCTTATCGCAAGCCCGTTTCGTGAGGATTTCGTGAACCCTCGGCGGTGGCGGCGGTTGGAAGATGCCGTCGGGAGTGCTGCGGATGTGCTCGATGGATCCGGTTACGCCGATGAATCGTTCGGCTTTGTCGTAATAGGGTGCGACATCGTTGTACGTTATGGGCCAGTCGGTGCCAAGTCCATCGCGTGTGTGCGGATAGAAATCGTAATCCGAGAAGCGAAACGAAAAGCGGCCATAGTGATTCGTGCGGCCGCCGACCACGCGCGAGCGGAACCATTCGAATTTCGATCCTGGCGCGACGGTGTAGGGTTCGCCTTCCAGTTTCCAGCCGCCGAAAGACGCCGTAAAGTACCCAAAAGGCCAGCGGCTGCGGCCGAAATAGCCTGCTCCGTCCTCACCTACCCCGCGGTGATTCACCTCGTACGGCCACATGTGCTCCTTGAAGTCTTTGGCCGGATTCAGCATCGGACCGGCTTCGAGAAGCGCCACGGATACGCCGAGATCCGTAAGCACTTTCGTGACGGTTCCGCCTCCGGCTCCGGAGCCGATAATCACAACATCGTAGACGGGCGCGCTGTGAATGACTTGCATGTACTCTCGATTTTAACGCCGATTTCAAAGTTTTCTAACGGCTTCTTCGACTTTTCGCGCGTTACTAACATAGTCGCCGCCGGCGAGCTTCAAGGGCTCACCGAATGCGATTTCGACCCGGTTGGGCCGCGCGAATTTCCAGGTTCTGTGGAGCACCTGATCCAGGCCACGAATGCGTATCGGGACCACCGGAAGATCAAGACGCGAGGCCATCATCCCCACACCGGGTTGAAATTCCGAGATCTCTCCAGCATCTGTCATTTTGCCCTCGGGGAAGATCAGGACGCACCATCCTTGGCTCGAAATCTCGCCCATATACTGCAGAGTTTCCAGGGCGCCTGCCTCGCGCTGCGGGATCGGAAACGCATCGAAGACCAGGGCGGCAAGCACGTAGTTCAAACTGTTCGTAAAGCGCTCCCACAGCGTATGGTGCTCGGGATGGAAATGAGCGTCGAAGAACTCCTTGCGCATCGCCGGCGCCACGCGGTAACGAAACCGTGCGGGTAGCGCCGCAAGGATCGACGCAACATCCATGTAGCTCTGATGGTTGGACGCGAAGATCACGGGCGGGGTTACCCCGGCGAGGTTCTCGCGGCCTTGGGTCCGAATCCAGGCGAATACACGTGTGAGCGGAAGCAGAAATCCCGGCAGAAAGGTCCGCCGCAGCGCGCGTGCCCAGAAGCCGTGGTTCCACGTGGGGAATCGGAACTCCGCGCGAGGGGTCGCCGGAGCGCCGGTCATTTCCGACTCGTCGATATTCAGGGCGACCATGCGCTCCACGCGTTCGAGCGATGTCAGTTGCTCGAGCGGAACGCTGAGATCGAGCTTCGGACCGTGCTGCGGAGGCGGAGTGCCCTTCGCGATCTCCATTCGCTTCAGCTTGCCGGTGCCTTCCGTTCTTGGAAAGATGTCGTAGGGCCAGATCGAGACCGTACGGATCTTCTGGTAATCGGCGAGTTGTTTGTTCGCGCGTTGAACGACCTCGTCTTGGGAGACGCCGGGCTCCAGGATCAGAACGGCGTGGACACGATCCGTACCGATGACCGCCGAGTCGCGGACTCCGGAAATCGCGTTCAGGACCCGCTCAACGTCATCGGGAAAGACGTTCAGCCCTTCCGGCGTCACGATCATTTCTTTCTTGCGTCCTAGGATCGTGAGCTGGCCTTCGGAATCCATCTGGCCGATGTCGCCGGTGTGAAACCAGCCATCTTCAAAGGCGCGTGCCGTTTCGGCGGGCGCGTTGTAGTAGCCCGAGGTAACGTTTTCGCCGCGCACAAGGATTTCGCCGTCTGGGGCAATCTTCACCTCGACACCGGCGATGGGTTTGCCCGCGCTTCCCTGGCGGGCGTGAAACGGATGATTCAGCGTAACGATGGGCGCGGTTTCGGTTAACCCATAGCCTTGGATGACGACATAGCCGAGCCGTTTCCAGAACGCCTCGAGATCGCCCGGCAGCGGCGCGGCACCGACAATCATGGCCCAGAACTTCCACCCGAGCATGCGGTGGACTTTGCGGTATTTCCACCAGCGGATGAGCCAGTGGGATTTCTCCTCGCGCGTTTCGCGAAGCTCCGGGAATTTCTGGACCACATATTCGCGCAGGACGTCGAGGATCTTGGGAACCGACACCAGTACGGAAATACGGCGGGAGCGGATTTGGCGGACAATCTCGGACGGATTGAAGCCGCGCATGAAGACAACCAGTCCGGGCAGCATCGGCGGGATGAATGTGGCCATAGCCTGGCCGAACATGTGGCTCAGGGGGAGGAGGTTCAAAAAGCGGATAGGATGAAACGGCTTGCCATACTTGCGGTATTTGAGGACTTCGCCTTCCACAGGCACGATGTTCGCCAGCACGTTGCGGTGACTGATGACCACGCCTTTGGGCTCCGACGTCGCGCCCGAGGTAAAGATGATTTCGAGCGTGTCGTTCGAAGTGGCGGTAATCGAGTTCAACGCCGAGACATCGAGCGAAGAGATCTTCCATGCGCTATCGAAGATCACCTCGTCTCCGACCAGAACCGCGCGGGCGGTTACGATTTCCTGGACCTTTTGTACAAATTCGGACGAGGAGCGGAAATCGATGGGCACCAGCACCACTCCCGCCAATGCGGCGCCCCACAGCGCGAAAACCCACTCGGGGCGGTTTTCGCTATAGACGATGATCTTGTCGTCGCGCTCGATTCCGCTGGCCCGCAGGCGTTTCGCAAAGGCCCGTGCCTTTCCCGCGACGTCCGCATACGTGTAGGTACGAACACGGATGCCGTCGTCGTACAGCAGAAACTGATCTTCAAGGTGCGCGAAGTCGTTGAAGAAGTCGAGCAGCGTCTCGCGCGGCATCTACTCGATTATGTGAGCAGGCCGGACCGCACCAGCAGAGCGTTGGGGTCGGGATCGCGCCCCATGAATTGGCGATACAGGTCCGCCGGGTCCTCGCTATCGCCCTTGGCCAGGATTCGGTGGCGGAATTGAAGACCGGTATCTCGGCTGAAAATGCCCTCCTCGCGGAAACGCGTGAACGCGTCCGCATCGAGGACCTCGGCCCATTTGTAGGAGTAGTAGCCGGCTCCATAACCCACCGGGCTCGCAAACAGGTGCGTGAAGCCGGCGATCATGTTGTACTCGTGCGGCAGCCTGGTCGGAGCAAACTGAGACAGGATCTTGCGGGAATACTCCATGACGTCCCCGTCGCGCTCCGGCGAGTACTCGCGATGCAGCGCCAGGTCGACAAAACCGAACCCCAGTTGACGCATCTGCCCATTGGCGGCTCGGAATTTTCGCGCTCGCTTCATCTTCTGGAACAGGTCTTCGGGAATCGGCACTCCGGTCTCGTAGTGGCGGGCAAACAGGTCGAGGGCTTCGCGCTCCCAGCACCAGTTCTCCATAATCTGCGAAGGCAGCTCGACGAAATCCCAGGGCACATTCGCTCCGGCGAGGCTGCGAACCTCGACTCGGCTCAAGCAATGGTGCAGAAGGTGTCCGAACTCATGAAAAATGGTCTCAACCTCGCGATGGGTCAGCAGCGACGGCTTGCCTCCAACAGGCGGTGTCAGGTTCCCACAAATGAGCCCGACGTGCTTTGTGAAGGTGGTGCCGAGGTCCACGCCGGTGATGAGGGAATCCATCCAGGCGCCCCCGCGCTTGTTTTCGCGCGGCAGCCAGTCGGCATAAAAAGCCCCGAGCAGCCCGTCTTTCTGGTCGAGAATTTCGTAATACTGCACGCCGGGGTCCCAGGCCGGCACCCCCGGCCGCTCCACTACCTGAATGCCGTAAAGGCGGCCGACGATCTCGAACATCCCCTTCACGACGCTCTCGAGCGGAAAGTACGGCCGCAGCGCTTCCTCATCGAAGTCGTACATCGCGGCGCGCTGTTTCTCGGACCAGTAACCCGTATCCCAGGGCTCCAGTTCGCCGATGTTGGCAAATGCGGTGAGTTCCTGATTCTCTTCGCGGAAGCGGCGCTCGGTCTTCCCCTTCAAGTCAGCGAGGAAGTTCTGGGCGTGCTCGCCCTTGTGCGCCATGCGGTCCTCGAGAACCAGGTCGGCAAAATCGCGGAAGCCCAGAAGCCTGGCCTTTTCGCGGCGCAGGCGCAGGATTTCGTGAATGAGCGGCCGGTTGTCGTGCTGCTCTTCGGTAGCACGGTTGATGTAGGCACGCCAAACCTGCTCCCGAATCTCGCGGTTATCGAGATAGGTCATCAATGCGATGTAGCTGGGCGCCTGCAGCGTGAAGCGCCAGCCTTCCATACCCTTCGACCGGGCGCTTTCGCGCGCCGCGGCACGGGCGCTCTCGGGCAGACCCGCGAGCCTCGCTTCATCGGCGATGACCAGCTCGAACACGTTGGTCGAGTCGAGGACGTTTTCACTGAAACGGGTGGTGAGTTTCGCCAATTCGACGTCGATCTCGGAGAGGCGGGCTTTGCCGTCGGGGTCGAGTTCGGCTCCGTGGCGTCGGAAGGCGTCGATCGTTTTCGTCAGGTACCGTTTTCGGGTGCCGGTCAAATGATGGGCTTCATCGGTAGCGCCATAGGACTGCAGAGCGCGCCACAGGCCTTCGTTCAGCGGGATCGAGCTGTAGAACTCGCTCACCAGCGGCTGGACCTTGTTATACGCAGCCCGTAACTCGGGCGTTGTGGCGACACCTTCGAGGTGCCTGACGATGCCCATCGCGTAATCCAGGCGTTCGGTAAACGTGTCGAGCGCCGTCATGGTGCTTTCGAATGTTCGCGGCGCCCGGTCGGCGATGATCTTCGTAATCTGTTCGCGGGCTTCTTTGAGCAGCTCTTGGATGGCCGGCTCAATGTACTCGACCTTGATCTGATCGAAGGGGATTCGAAATTCTATTTCCAGCAGCGGATTCGTTTCTTTTGTCTCAACAACCATGGTCTTTGTTTAACGTAGCAGATGGCGCTTACCAGGCTCACCCTCGCACTCGGCATGTGTCTTCTTCCGGAGGTTTTCGAAAATCCAGTGCTTAAGCGGCTTGGTGCGCCGCCCGAGCGTTACGACCTGTCATCGGGCGTGAGCGCTTCGCTCCTGTACCTGTTCCGACGTGAGGCCGTACAACGGCGGGCTCGCCGTTTCGAGGAGCGAAAGATAGATGTAAATCTGTCCCCGGTGATGGATTTCATGCTCGACCATTGCCCGCAACCATTTCCAGGTCTTGATTGAGGCGCCGTCGGGCGTCGTACAACGGCGCTCCAGGTCGTCAGGTGTTAAGCCGGAGATGATTTCGACTACTTCACGATGCATCCGCTCGGCGAACGCGATCAGGTCGTCATAGGTGGGGGCCAAGTGCTTGCCGCAACCGGCATAGGTGCTCTGCTTTCCTTGGGCCACCTCCAGGAAAATGTAGCGATTCGCGGTGGCGATGTGGCGAACCAGGTCACCGAGCGTGAACTTGCCGTCCCGGAAGCTCCAATCCACCTTGTCGGGCGGAATCGCGCGAACGACGTTCATCGTGCGCTGGTGGATCTTCTCGTAGTAGCGCTGAAATTCAGTGAGGTCGCGGATTTCCATCAGTGTTTAACATCCTTACGATCGAACAGTGCCATCAGCGTACCCGTCATCGTGGCGACGAGCCGCTCCTCGCCGCCATTGTCCATGGCGAACGCGCGTGCATCGCAGACGGTAAGCGTCTTTCCCGCTTTGACTACGTTGGCGCGAAACGCAAACCGATCGCCCTTGGCCGGAGCGACCAGGTTCGTCTTGAATTCGACAGTGAGAACGGCGGCGTCGGCGGGCATCAGGGAGAATGCGGCGTATCCGCAAGCGCTGTCGAGCGCAGTGGTTATGATTCCAGCGTGCATGAAACCGTGCTGCTGGCTGTACGCAGGGGAGAAAGGCATCGTCAACTCGACTTCCCCGGGTTCGAGATGGGCTATTTCCACCCCCAAAGTTTGCATTACCTGCTGGCGGGCGAAGCTGGCCCGAACACGCTCGGCGAAGTTAGGGTCGGGCGGTGAGAATTTCACGATCAGCAGTCTGTCTTATTTGCCCTTAACCAGGGGTAGTCGAACGCGGCCGTTATCGGTGTTGTACCACAACTCCAGAGCGGCGTCTTTTGCCTTGTGGGAAGGCTTGGGGAAGAAGAGATAACCCGCCACCGGCTGCGAAGTCTTGCCGTCAGGCAGGGATTTCGACCAGAGGTCCTGGGCGATATCGTTGGCAGCCTGTGTCTGCGACTTGCCCGAAGATGAGGGATATGACCCCGTATCGCACGGATATCCGGGACACGGCGCCGGCCCGCCAACTCCAACGCCAGCGCTCGTGGTCACCACCGTGCCGCCGGTTTGACGGCCGGTTGCCGGATCGGGATACGAGACGCGCCCCACGGAGATTCCGGTGGACGTGTTGATTCCGTGAGGGTCGTAGGTCTTTGTGGGTTGCTTCTGGCTTCCGGTCATGATTTCCGCGATAGTATCGGCGTCGACAGGTCGCAGCGACGCAGCGCCCTCGCCAACCGACAGAGTGAAATCCGCGGGGAAAAGGTCGACATCCTTGCCCGGCGCGGGATAGACACCCACTTCCACAACCATGTACCCGGCATGCTCCAGGTTCGCGGTGAACATCTTCTTCGCCTGTTCGTGAGGGATCAGCGCAGCGCCAATCGACAGGTTCGCCTGCTCCTGGTGTGCGGGATAGCTACTAGCATCAGACCTGGGGCGGATGCCCGGGGAGCCGGCTGTAAGCAGCAATACAGAGAGCGCGGCGATCGGAAAGGCTTTCTTCATGGCTCCGATTCTCCTCATCGTTTATTGTACGCACGCTGGGGGAATCGCGTTACCCGATTGACTTCGGGAAAACCGGGACATAAGATTACCGTAGCTCCGGTACGACATTTCGAGTCTTTCGTCGAATCTGTGGGGCTAGGATTGCGTTCGGTCGTGCTTGCTTTCCCCGCCTAAAGTTGGCCGTTTTTGTCCATAATATGTCCGAAGTCAAGTTCTCCATTGTCGCCAGTATTCTGGTGCAGCTTTCGGCGGCAGTTCTCTGCCGAGGGGAGATTTCTGTCCTTTCTTTTGGCGCGGTCGGGGATGGGGTCACGGATGATTCACCGAGCATCAATCTGGCAATTACTTCGCTGCGGGAATCGCCCGGCCAGACACTGCGTTTTCCAGGTGGAAGAGTGTACGCCATCAAGAGCCCGATCGTCTTTCCGGGGACCGTTGCGGGCCTGGAGATTGCCGGTGACGGAGACACCACCGTATTCCAGCGTATGGCCGATCTGCCGGATGGCCAGGGCATGTTCGACATTCAGGGCGCGAACGGTTTGAGTTTTGTGAATTTCGTGGTGGATGGGAGTAAGTATGACCCTGACTGCGTTCAGTACGGAACTTTTACATATCCAACCGATCCGATATTGGTAAAGAACACGAGTTTCTGGATTCATGGCGGCTCGAAATCTCTCCGGTTCGACGGCATTACGGTTCGGCATACCGGCGGTTACGCGGCACTGGCTTATACGCAAGCCGAGGGCAACATCGAGGATGTCAGCTTCGTCAACTGCCTTTTTGAGAATAACCGGCCGCACTCTTTTTGGAGCGATCCGAACGACAAGTTGGGCCCGAGTTGGACGGGCGGCATTTTGTATCGAAACCGAGCGACGCAGCCAGGAGACAGCGCCGTGGTCAACCTGTCGGTGCGAAATTGCCGCTTTCAAAGAAACAATGGCAACGGCGTGTGGGGCC
Source organism: Bryobacteraceae bacterium (assembly GCA_035295125.1). Lineage (GTDB taxonomy): Bacteria > Acidobacteriota > Terriglobia > Bryobacterales > Bryobacteraceae > JAICMB01. The sequence goes on from DATGJP010000020.1 coordinate 281,169, forward strand.
ATTCCGATGGGTTTTCCGTTCAGCATCGGAATGTGGCGGTGACGGACAACCATTTTGAAGACATGGCGCTCGACGGCGTTGAACTTGGCAATACGACCGGGGGCATCGTCGCGAATAACTTCTTTCACCGTATCGGATACATTACTGCGAATGATGATGACGCGCCGGCGCCCAAGCACTGGGGCGTTGCCATCGACAGCACAGGCTGGGTGAAGAGCGTCTCATATACCGGCAACACGATCCTTAATGCAAATGGGGGTTGTATCGACCTCGACGGCTTCTTTCAGGGGGCCGTGACCAAAAATCTGTGCCTTATTTCCGAGCCGGGGGAACCGCTCTTTACGAGCGATCGGGTTGCGGATTTCGGTGATGGGCGCGGCAATATCACCTACGGCATCAATCCCGGAAATACGTTCTACCGGGACGGGGGCCTGAATGTGACGATCAGCGGGAACACCATTCGGAATATGGGGGCTTGGGCAATTGGCGGAGCGAATCTGAAAGACGGCACCATCCGGGACAACGTCATCGTTCACCCCTCGACAGCTCTCTATGCGCCGATCTTTCTAATGTGCCGGCCCGGATTTGACGAAGGCGATTATCATAGCGGCGACGATGATCCTGCCGGTTCGAGCTACCGGGCCTGGGGCAACCTGGTGACGAACAACCGGGTGGAGTATAGCGGCCCGCACTTCGTGGTGGAAGAAATTGATTACAGCGACGGCCAAGGAACGCATTCCTTCCACGCGAGCGACATCAATCGAGTGTGTTCCAACCAGATCAGCGGCGCGAATGGTGGCGAGTTCTTGTGGAGTGCCAACTCCGGTTCCTACAGCGCCGCAACTTCAGGGTGCGTCACAAATCTAAAGCTCGATCGCGCCATCGTGATTCGTGAAGTCCCCCGGCACATCATTCATGTTCAGGAATAGGTGCCCGAGCGATAGTCGGCGGGACCTGCACGAACTGTGTGAACTACACTTTCGTGGATCAGCGGCCCATGGCAACAGGCTGGCAGAGCGCTGGACAATTTTGACGTGCCCGATTTATCAGCTCGAAAGCCAAGGCGGTGTTGAGGAAAGCCATGGATTCGCCTAGCGAATTCCGTTCTTCCGCCCAAAGTAGGCGAACCGGCTCCATGTTTGAGGCCCGACCGAAACCGCGGCGAGCAATAAAAGAACGGGGTCGATGGGGTGGCGATATCGAGGCGCCGCAAGGGTCAGGTATGCGAGGCAGGGGAATATTACGGGAAATGCCGCCGTCGGAAACCAATAGGGATTCCTTTGACGGAAGAGTACGATGATCCCTGCGGCCGCTGTCAGGGCGGCGAGCAGGTTGAATAGCAGAATGAACCGAAAGCGGGCGGGAGCACGGACCAGGTCGCGGAAAGGGTGACTCGTGCCTCCGGACCATGTGGCGACAAAACGGTTGAGCATGTAGCCCGCATCGACGCCGGGGTTTGAGGTCATGAATTCGAGCGCGGCTTGACGTTTCTCGCGCATGTACGGAATTTCACCCACCTCGGCATAGTGGTCGCGCTCGGCCTGGTTGCTGATTGGGTGTAGGCGGCCAACCGACAACGATTCCGTGCGCTCATTGTTGCCGATCCACAACTGCAGGCCCAGGACGGAACGCAGGGGCACGAAAGCATGGAAAACGGCATAGTTGCGCACCGTCCAGGGAACGCAGCAGAGGGCGGCAACGCCTGCGGCGATGACGGGCAGTTTCCAGCCGCAGCGATAGACCAGCCACCCGATCAGGAACGGCAGCAGGACGCCGAGTGTCGGCGTAGTCATTAGCGCCAGGCCCCACAGGAGGCCGTAGCCGATCCAGGCCGTTGTGCGTCGAGACCGGTCCAACTCGAGGGTTGCCCAGAGCAAAGTCGCTCCGAGGAGTGCGGCGAGAGAGGCGTCCCAGATGGCTTCGACCGGCAGCAGAATCGCGTTGGGAAAGACAGCCCACAACCAGGCTCCGGCCGCGCCCGTACTTTGGCCTGCGATTCGCTTGCCGGCAAAATAAATCGGCACGCAGGCGGCAGTGGAGAAGAGGACGTTGAGCCCGGCGGCTGCCAGGAAGGCAGCATAAGTGTACGTGCCAAAGACGCGGAACACGGCGGCAATCAGCATGGGGTAAACCGGCGTCATCCAGGCTGTGGGTCCAGTATCCATTCGAAAGGGAGCGCTGAAACCATGCCCAGTCGCCATGGCGTAAGCGATATTTCCAGGCTCAAAGAGGAACGGGATGGTGCCGAGCGCGTTGTGCGCGGCGTGGCTTTGGTAATTGGCGAGATATGCCAGCCGCAGTCCCGCGGCCACCAACAGAATCAGCGGCAGCGAAAGCAGCAGGCGGCGAATCACAAATGAGCGAGCGCCTTGTCCAGATCGTCGGCCACACGCACGATGGTCCGTCCATCGACCTGCGGCTTGGGCGGCAGACCGTTCCACGCCGCTTCTTTAGGATAGAGCCCGGCCCAATCCCAAACCGGTTTGCCGGTTTTGTCTTCGCCCATCGCGTGCGAGAGCAGGCGTCCGTGATCCCAGAATTGCCTGGCGCGCTTGTCGGAAACGCGCATGAGCGCCCGCGTGTTGGGCGACATCAGGTCCGTATCGAGCACTTTTTCCCAAACCACAAAAACGCGTAGGTTGGGGTCGGGATGTTTCTCCAGGATCTTTTCGACTGCAGAGGCCCCCTGCAGACAAACCGCTCACGTTGGGGACATCAACAGGACGAGCTTCGGACCGGGTGCGGCGTTGAAGCTCTGCTGGAAGGAGGTGACCTGGAGGTCGGCGAGCGCGGGCTGGCCAGTCGGGACATCGTGCGACAGGACGCCGCTGCAGGCGCTCAGGAGCAGCGTGGCTATTAAAGCGATGGGGAACTTCATCCGGCCATGATCTCCGCGAGTACCTGGGGAAATGCCAGCGAGACGAAAACGAACAGCGCGGCGGTCCACAGGAGAACAAGATTCAGAATGCGCGGCCGGCGATTGCATTGTTTCGCGCGGCGTGCCTGCCAAAAGCCAAAGGCGATAAGAGCTACCGACAGGATCATGAGGTAGGGTCGCAGTTTGGCGAGCATAGCGGACGCTCCAGCGGCGCTTGCGGCGAGCCAGAATGTACCGATCGGGAGGCAACAGCTAGTGGCGGCCAGGACGCTGCCAATGGCTCCTAAGGCTGAATAGACGGGACTGTTTTTCACGGTTGCTGCTGGTCTACACCCCAGTCTAACAGGCCCGCTGCCGTGCACGATCGAAAACTCCGCGTAGGGAATTCGTGGAACGTAGCCCACCGGGTTTTGGATTCTGTGGAAGAGTGAAGCAGGCCATTCCGCCTGGCGCCGGTCAAAAAATATGGAAGAAGACATCCACGCGCGCCGAGGTCGCCACCGCCGTATTCCCTCGCATGGCTGGCCGGAAGCGCCATTTCAGCACGGCTTCCACGGCCTTCTCCTCTAAACCCAGTCCCGGACCCTCGACGAGCCGAATATTGTGCGCCTTTCCGTCGACTCCAATTTCGATCATCAGTATGACCGATCCCTGGAATCGCGCTTTCCGCGCCTCATCGGAAAACTCCGGCTCCGGCTGGTAGATGACTTGCGCGGGACGAATGGGATCCGCCGATCGATTTGTGGAGAAGCCCGGACCGCCCGGCCCATCGCCCACCCCACCGCTGCAGCATCGGTCTCCAATGCCGTGCCCGCCCTTGTTGCCGAAGAGCCCGTCTCCAAACTTACCCAGGGGATCGCCGATGACCTGGACCCCCGTCGGAATCACGGGCGCGTCGAACGCGATCGTCGGCACGATAGGAAGCTTCGGGTCAGGATGCGTCTCGGGCGGAATAAACGTCCGCCGCCCGCGCACGGGCAATTCTCCGCGACGCACCGGGCCGGGACTCTGATTCGAGCCGCCGGCATCCTTGTCTTGTACTCGCAAGTGCAGACGAGGCGGAGCCAGTGTGATTAGATGTTCGAAATTCAGTCTGACGGGAGGCACAACCGTTCGAAATGCTCCCGAGCCGAGACTCAATAGCAACGCGACAAAGCAGACGTGAAGGATCAATGAAGTGACTTGCGATCTTGCAGCCGGCATGCGTTGCCACTGGCACGCAGCCGTCCGTGAACTGTCTCACGAAAACACGCGACTTAGTGCCGCGCACCCGATTCCTGAAACGCACGGTTGTAGTTTCGTAGTCACATGTTACACGTAGCATCCTGCGCACCGGTCGAGGTATTTTGAAGTGGTTCAGGCGGTTTCAAACCCGCCGCAGGTTGGAAACCTGCCTTACATCAGGCGAGTATCATCAGGTTCCACCTGGCAGACCTCCCTTACTCCACCCGCAACGCCCGAACCGGATCAATGCGTGACGCCTGCCATGCCGGGACGAAACTGGCGGCGGCAGTCACGCATAGGAGGAACAGCGCAACCCCGCTATAGATCCGCACATCCGCAGGCGCCACATCCACCATCAGAGCCGGCAGAGCCCGAATCAAAATGAACGCGCCGATCAATCCCGCTGCCAAACCCAGCAACGCCACGCGAAGGCTGCGGCCCACAATCATGTGAATGATGGAGCCACTGTCTGCCCCAATCGCCATCCGCAGACCAATCTCGTACGTGCGCTGTGTCACTGAATAAGACACCAACCCATAAACCCCGATAGCCGCGAGCGCCAGTGCCGCAGCCGCAAAACTCAGGAACAACCAGGTGGTGGACCGAAGCTTGGAAACCGACCCCGTCACCTGTTCCTCCAGGTAAACCGGCTTGGCCACCGGGATATTCGGATTCATCCCAGACGCCACCCGGTAGATCTCATCCGTGGCCTGCGGCATGTGACTCGCCGTACGCGCCATCAGGTTCATGACCGGCGGCAAATCCTGGCTTCCGTCCGACCCTTGCGCATACGGCATGTACATCGCTCCGGTGATTCCGCCCGGTGTTCGATCCGTCAAGCTGAACTGGTGTATGTCCGCGACAATTCCTACGATGGTGCGCCAGCGAGGTTCCGCAACCAGTCGTATGTGCTTGCCAATCGCGTTTTGCCCCGGCCAGAATCGCCGCGCCGTCGACGCCGTGATCAAAACGACGGGCTCCGACTCGCGCGTGTCCGCCGCCGTAAAAGCACGACCGGCCAGCAACGGTATGCTCATGAAGCTCAGATATCCGGGATTCACATCCCCTGCCCAGAACATCGGCGAAGGAAATTCCGCAGTCCTGGGATGGTCCTCGACATCCACCGGAGTTGAAGATAGCTTTCCATCGAGCGGGACTGTGTTCGCGAGCGCGACGTCCACAACGCCGGGAACCTGGCGGGCTTGCGCCAGCATTCGGTCGTAAAAGGCAATACACGCGGAGGGCAACGAGCAAAAAGTACGATCGGGGCTAATCTTAATGGCTACGATATGCTGCGCGTGGAACCCCGGGTTCGTACTCGCCAGCTTGTACAGGCTCTGAATCAGGACGCTGGCGCCCACAACCAAAACCAGTGTCAGTGCGATCTCGCCGCCGATCAGCCAACTGCGAAAACGGATCGATGCACCGGTCGCCGAGCGCTGTGTCCCTGTTTTGATCGCGTCGATCACACTAAGGCGGGAAGCGCTAAGGGCCGGCGCGAAACCGAACGACAAGCCCGCCAGTATAGACAAAGAGGCCGTGAACGCCGCCACGTGCCAATCCACCTGGATTCGAGACGCCGTAGCGACATCCGGCGATACTACAGCGCCGAAGAGCCGCAGCGCGGAAGCACCCAGTGCGAGACCAACGACGCCTGCCGCGCCTGCGAGCACGACACATTCGGTCAATAACTGCCGGACGATCCGGTAACGTCCTGCACCCATCGCGGCTCTCACCGCGATCTCCTTCCGGCGTGCCCCGGCTCTCGCCATTAGCAAGCCTGCGACGTTGGCGCAAGCGATCACCAGCACCGCTCCCACGGCACAAAGCAGCATAAGAACGCGGCCGCGCGAATCGCCGGCCATATCGGTCTGCAGCGGAATTACGGTCGAGTTGGCGTTCCAGCGGCGCGGCATCGGCCACGGAAACATCGTCCAGACCGAGCCTGCGAGGCCTCTGACTTCGTTCTTCGCCTGCTCGATTGTCGAGCCGGGATGCAAGCGGCCAATCAGCGGTACGAACTCGCTCGCCCAGTAGTCCACCACCTCTGTGGGATTGACCACCCACGGGTACCAAAGTTGGGTTCGCGCGGAGGGAAGCGCAAAACCCGACGGCATCACGCCAATGATCCGGCGTTGTATCCCATTCACAGTGATCATCCGGCCGAACACGGTGGGATCGGAGTTAAACCGCGAAGTCCACAGGTCGTAGCTCAGGATCGCAACGCGGTCGCGTCCCGGCTGATCTTCACCCGGATTCAAACCCCGGCCCAGCATCACCGGCGCGCCGATCAGCGAAAACAGGTTCGCCGATACGCTGCTTGCGGTGATGCGAAACGCCGGTCCTTGTCCCGTAATGTTCACCTCAACGCCGGAACTGATCGCTGCCACATCCATTGTTCGGGAATGCTGCTGGAAATAGACCAACAGGGCCTTCGGATAGGATTCGGTGATGCGCACCAGGCGGTCCGGTTCCGCGAACGGCAGCGGCTTGACCAGCAGTGCATTCACCATCGTGTACACCGCCGTGTTTCCGCCAATTCCGAGAGCGAGCGACAAAACAGCCACCAGGCTGAACAGCGGATTTCTCACCAGCAGGCGCAGCGCGTAGCGAACATCCTGAAGCAGGCGCTCCAGGCTCATGAAACTCCGGACATCGGCGCTCTCCTCGGCGGCCAGAATGACGTTGCCCATCTGGCGCCGCGATTGTACACTAGCCTCGGCCTCGCTCAGCCCCGTTTCACGGACCTGCCGAAACTTGAAGTCGGCGTGGAACGCCATCTCTTCGCTTAACTCGCGTTCCCAGGCGTCCCTGTGAAACAGGTATCCGATTTTGCGGAAGAAACGTAAAATTGCGAACCACATATCGTTCACGCCATCTCCAGGACGCGTTGAATCGCGCCAATGACGCGGTTGAACTCGGCGCGTTCCGAAGCCAGTTTCTTGCGCCCCGCCGTCGTCAGCGTGTAGTAACGGGCACGGCGATTGTTCTCCGAGGCGCCCCATTCCGCCTGCAGCCAGCCGTTCAGCATCAAGCGCTGCAGGGCCGGATAGAGCGAGCTTTCACCCACCTGGAGCACGTCTCCAGAGATCTGTTTCAAACGCTGTGCAATCCCGTAACCGTGCATTCGCCCGGTGGCGAGCACTCTCAATATCAGGAGATCGAGCGTGCCGGGAAGTAGTTCAGATGCGGCTTCTTGTTTTCCCATCGTCTATCGATGGATAGCATGAATGAAGACAAAACTCAAGCCCCATCGTTTATCGATGGGAGTCGGGAGTGCGCCGGGGAGTGCGCCCTACGAAGACATTAGCCTGCTGAGGACTTCAACGAGAAAGGACAGTCGAAAAGCCTGTCCCGACCTTTCAACCCGAGAGTTTTCGTTGGTTGCGCCTATGCTGCCCAATACTCAAGGGCGCAACGCCGGATTCACCAATGGCGCCACTTCATGCGCAATCTCACCGGTCCGCGTCCCTGCCAGGTTCGCGAGCACCACTACCGTCAGCCCGTCATCCACAAACCGCGCGATAAAGCAGGTAAAGCCCTGCCAGGCGCCGCTGTGTTCGACCACTTTATGCCCATTCACAGCAGTAATGCTCCATCCAAAACCGTAGTGGGCGGGATTCGGGTTGCCATCGTTGAGTGGATATACGGTCCAGATCCGGTCGAGGCTCGACGGCTTCAACAGGCTCGACCCGTATAGCGCCTCGTCCCATTTCGCCAGATCCAGTACGTTGAAGTATAACGTTCCATCTGCCGTCGAATTGAACGTCGGCGACACCCACTCCTGGTTCTGCAGCTTGAAACCAGTCATTTCATAACCTGATGAACGGTTCGGGATGATGTCCCTGTCACTGATCAGGCGCGTCGCGTTCATATCCCACGGCCGGAAGATTCTCTCCTGCAGGAAATCCGCGTAGAACAGGCCCGTCACCCGGTGGATCATGATCCCCAACAGCGCATAATTCGTGTTGCGGTAGTTCCATTTCTCGCCGGGCTTGTTCTCGATCGGCATAACCTCCATGCTCTTAGCCAGCTCATCCTCGGTGTAATCGAGCCGCATGTAAAACGGGCCTTTTGGCCCGGTGCGATCCGGAGTTTCGTACTCAGAGAGGCCCGACGTGTGCGACAGCAGGTTCCTGATCAGGATCGGCTTCCAGCTCTCCGGAGCATCGGGGAAGTACTTCACGATACTGTCGTCGAGGCCGACCTTCCCCTCCTCCACAAGCATCATCACAGCCGCCGACACGAACTGCTTGCCAACCGAACCCGATTGAAAGATGGTCTCGGGCTTCACCGGCACCTGGAGTTCCACGTTTGCAAAACCGTAGCCCTTGGCAAACAGAATTTCGCCGCGCTGGTAGATACCGACCTCCAGTCCAGGGACATGCTCGCGTTGCATCTCGGCAGTAACATAGCGGTCGATGTTCGCGACCTGCTCGGGTTCGAGGGCGGCTGCGGAAGCAGCCTTGACCGTGACACGCTCGGCTTTGTCGACGACAATCGTATCCGTGACGTTCTCGCCCTTGTCCAGCGCGAGCCCAAGCTTCGCGACGGCATCGAATATCGACACCGCCAGCGGATTTCCGGAACCGTTCGCCGCATCGTATTGGCGCTTTCCCATCCAATCCAGCTTGATTTCGTAAGTCCCGGTAAGGGCGGTCCGGTCGACCACTGGAAACGTCACATAGGCGTTGGCAACCCGCGGCAAAAGATCGGCCAGATCGGACATCGTGAAGCCGCGGCAGACCAGATGCAACTGAGTCGGAGGACCATCAGCCCGCGAGCATTCCTTTCCGGTCGCCGCCGAGGATTGCAGTTTCGGACCATCCTTTCCGACACTCAACGTGAACACCGGATCGGTCTTGCGCCCGTGGTGCACGCCAAGCTTGAAGCGCTCGGCGAGAAACGACTGCAGCATGAGCTGGAGTTTTTCTTTCGATGCGGGCTGCGCCTTTGCGGTGATGTCGTAACGCTCGGAATCCAGCCATGACGGTCCACCCGTGACGAGGTTCTCGTCCCGGCCATACGCTGCCGCGATAAGCCTCCGCAGGCTGGTATTGCGGCATCGAACATTCCCGTCCGGCAGCAACCCCACGCTGACCCAGTTCTCCGCGGAGTTCGCGGAACGCATCTCCACCGTGTCAAAGGACTGCCCGTACGCCACGACCATTCCAAAGAAGAAAAGGGGGAGCAAGCGGTTTCGGCTGACTCGTGATTCGTGGCGGCGCCGCAAAAATGAAGCCCTTCCAGACTTGAGTGACCCTGCCGTTGCGTCGATCATAGTGTCTGCTCCGCTAATGCGAGTGCGCCCAGTATCCCCGCACGCGACCCGAGCTGCGCGGCTACGACATCCGGCGAATCAATATAGCCGTTCAGCAATTGCGCCAGTTCCCGCCGGATCATTCCCAACAAGTGCCCCTGCTGCATCACGCCGCCCCCCAGAATGATGCGCTGCGGCGAAAGCGTGCACGCCCAGGTCGCCAGCGCGAGAGCAAGGTAATGCGCCTCCAGCGTCCACGCCGGATGATCTTCCGGCAGTTGCTCGGCCCGCAGACCCCAGCGCGCCTCGATGGCCGGGCCGCACGCCAGTCCTTCGAGGCAATCCCCATGATAGGGGCAGGCGCCGGCGAACGGATCGCACGTCCGGTCGTGCGGAATTCGGATATGCCCCATCTCCGGGTGCAGCGTGCCATGCAGCGCCTTCCCGTTCACTACGCCCCCGCCCCCAACGCCTGTCCCCACGGTCAAGTAGATGAAATCGGTGAGACCCTGCGCCGCGCCCCAGCGCGCCTCGCCTAACGCGGCAGCATTCACATCGGTGTCGAAACCCACGGGCGCTCTCAACGCTGTCTTGATTGCGCCAAGCAGGTTGTAGTTCCGCCAGGCCACCTTCGGCGTCGACGTAATGTGGCCATATGACGGCGAATCCGGATGCAGATCGATCGGCCCAAACGACCCGATGCCCAACGCCCCAAGCGCAGCACCCCGAAAATAAGCGATCACCGCCGCGGTAGTCTCTTCAGGCAAGGTTGTCGGGATCTGAATCGTATCAAGATCGTCCGGCCCCGTCCCCATCCCGCAAACAAACTTGGTTCCACCTGCCTCGATCGCACCGAACATTACAGTAGGTCCTCCAGCCGCCACAGCCCCAGCGATTTGTCGTCGTAAGCCCCGCCGCACTCCGTGCAGCCTTCAGCAATCAAACGCAATGGCGGCGGAAACGAAAATGGCGGCCGCTCCAGATTCAACGGACGCCAGTCGCCATCGGCGATGTCGGCGTTCTTCTCCAACTCCGGGAAAGTGGTGGTTAACAAAAAACGCGCGTCACAGGTCTTCATATTCCGTAAAGCAGCTTCAATGTTGCAAAACGAAAGGTGAACGAGACAGTCGCGGCAGAGGATCAGATCGGCATCCGCGAGCGGATCGCACGTCAGGTCCAGTGGAACGAACCGGCGCTCGGGGTAACGTACACGATTCCGCTCCACCAGTTCCGGAACAATATCCGCGCCGACGTAGGGCACGCCCAGATCGACCCGGCTGAGCCACTCAAAGTCGCCGCAAGGGACATCGAGTAGCGACCTGATCTCGAAATCCGCCAGCATCCTCGGAATCTCCCGCCGCAGCACATCGGTCTCGGCCAGCGACGAGCCGACCCCGGAGCACGATTCCAGGCCGCCCCAAAGATTGTGCTGATAGATATACGCGAATCTTTCCGCCGGAGCCAGGCTCAGCAAAATGTCCTCGCTTTCGCGAAAACGCAATTGCGCAAGCACCGGCGGCCGATTTTCCGGATGCGACAATAATTACCAATGCCTCCGCGCTATTATCATCTCGCAGAAATCAACATTGCTCGCATGGTGGCGCCCCTGGAGTCGCCGGAAATGGCGGATTTCGTCGCGCTGTTGGATCCCATCAACTCGCTTGCGGATACCAGCGAAGGTTTCGTTTGGCGGCTCACCGGGGCTACGGACGTCCGGCCCTACGACGATCCCCTGATCATCATCAATATGTCCGTCTGGGAGTCAGTCGAGGCGTTGAAGGCGTTCACGTATCGCAGCGGCCACATCGCGCCCCTGCGCGATCGGACGAAATGGTTCGAGCGTCCAACCGAGGCGCATCTTGCCATGTGGTGGGTTCCGGCCGGCCACATTCCGACCGTGCAGGAAGCGGTGGACCGCTTGGAACACCGCCGCCGGCATGGCGACACCGACGTCGCGTTCTCCTTCACCAGGCTGTTCCCCGCTCCTGATGAGCCTGCGCCAGCCACGGCAACGGCCGCGGCGGGTTACGGACGGATAGGTTCCGGCACCGCCGATCCATCCGCGCGAGGATCCGACGCCGCATAGTTCGTGCCGGTCTTGGAATTGTGCAGGATTGCCTGGCCGCGCCCCATCTCCTGCGTGTACTCGCGCCGGAGACGAATTTCATGTCCACGCTCCGATAGCTGCTGCAGCGTCGCCGCCGGCGTGCGGCCTTCAATCGACACATCGCACCCCGCGGCTCCGCCTTTGTAGAACCGCGGCGCTTCGAGAGCAGCCTGCAGGTTGAGCCCATAATCCACGAAATTCGATACGAACTGTGCGTGCGCGAGCGGCTGGTTGGCGCCGCCCATAATCCCGAAGCCAATATGTACGTCCCCACGCTCCATGAACGCCGGAATGATGGTGTGGAACGGCCGCTTGCCGCCGGCCAGCACGTTCGGATGCTTGGGGTTCAGGGTGAACGAACCGCCGCGGTTCTGCAGTTCAAATCCCATGCCTTCCACCGTCACACCCGAACCGAACGCGCTGTAGATGCTCTGAATCCAACTCACGATGTTGCCTTCCCGGTCGACAACCGTCAGGTAAGTCGTATCGCTGCCGATCGGCTGGCCTGGAGCGACATTGCAGTTCGCCACCTTTGGATCGATCAGCGCAGCCCGTTTGCGCGCATATTCCTTCGACAGCAGCGCCGCGACAGGCACATCGTACGTGCGCGGGTCGGCATCGTAGCGATGGACGTCCGAGTATGCCAACTTCATCGCCTCAATCCGCTTGTGCATCTCGGCGCCGCTGAATGGACCTTCGGGCACCGCAGGCGCGGTCTCCATAATGTTCAGCATTTCCAGCGCGGCCATGCCCTGGCCATTCGGCGGAAGCTCGTAAACGTGCCAGCCGCGGTAATCGGTCGAAATCGGCGTCACCCACTCCGGGGAGAACGACGCCAAGTCGTCGGCAGTCATGGTCCCGCCGAGTTTCTGCGATGTCTTGAGAATCGCTGCCGCAATTTCTCCTTTGTAGAAGGCGTCCGGACCTTTTTCCGCCAGCAGACGATAGGCATGCGCCAGGTCGGGATTGCGGAACAGGTCGCCGACGCGCGGAGCCTTGTCGCCCGGCAAAAAGACACGCGCGGATTCGGGTTGCGAATGCAGTGTCTTCAAGGCATTCGATGCTGCCCAGCCTTCCTGAATCACCTCCGTGACAGGAAAGCCTTGCTCCGCATAAGCAATTGCCGACTGAAAGAGGTCCTTCCACGGCAGTTTTCCGTAGCGCTGATGCATTTTCGCCCAACCCTCGACCGCGCCAGGAACCGTGACACTGTGTATTCCGGCGTGCGGCATGGTTTTGAAACCAAGCTTGCCGAGAAATTCCGGCGAGAGAGCGCGTGGCGCGGGACCCGAGGCATTCATCCCGCTCAGCTTCCCGGTCTTCGCATCCCAATAAAGCGCGAAGAAATCACCGCCGATTCCATCCATCAAGGGCTCAACCAGCCCCAGCACCGCGTTCGCCGCAATGGCGGCGTCAACAGCCGTTCCGCCATGCGCCAGGACATCGGCTCCCGCCTCCGAGGCCAGCGTCTGGCTTGTAGCGACAATGCCCTGCTGAGTGATGACCATCGATCGGCCGTAGTCGCGCCCCGGCGTTTGCGGCAGTCGAAGCGTCGAGTCTTGAGCAAGAAGAGCGGCCGCTGTAGCGGTCAGAACAGCAGCCACACGAATACGCATGCGCATAGACCCGCAGATCGTAGCATGGGAAGGTGAGCACCGGCAATCTGATCATTCGTGAAGAAACTATCGCCGATCGGCCGGCAGTCCACTCCGTCAACGAGGCCGCATTCGGTCGTCCGGATGAGGCGGACCTGGTCGATGCCTTGCGAAGTGAAGGCACCGTGCTGCTTTCACTCGTCGCGGAGTTGGACGGCGAGGTTGCCGGGCACATCCTGTTCAGCCGAATGTGGGTCGACGCGACGCCCGCCGTGGCATTGGCGCCCATGGCCATCGCGCCGCGCCATCAGCGCCACGGCCTTGGCGGACGATTGATCCGCGACGGGCTCGCCGCGCTGCGTGCCCGTGACGAGCGAATTGTCATCGTGGTCGGACACCCCAAATACTATCCACGCTTCGGTTTTTCGAGCGCGAAGGCGGCTCTCATCGAAAGCCCGTTTCCCCGCGAGGCCTTTATGGCTGTGGAACTCGAGCCCGGCGCCCTCGACGGGGTTCGCGGCCGGGTGAGGTATGCTGCGGCATTCGGGCTGTAATCGTCCCGGAAACGCCGCCACTCGTCCCTGAAGACTGTTCCCGGCGGGCCGAATCCCCCACACTGAGACTTGCCATGACGGCTCGAGACGTGGGTATCGACTATTTGCGTGCCACCGTGACCCTGATGGTTCTGGCGCACCACAGCTCGCTGGCCTACACGACGTTCGCCCACATCAGCTCCACTGACTATCTGAACGCCACTGCCCCGATCGTCGACTCCGCGCGCTGGGCGTTCCTCGATTATGCCGAAAACTTCAACGACGTATTCTTCATGTCGCTGATGTTCTTTCTCTCAGGCCTGTTCGTCTGGCCGTCAATTCGAAAACGCGGCCCCTTGCCGTTCCTGCGCGACCGGCTCCTTCGCCTCGGCCTGCCGTTCCTGGTCGGAGTCACCCTGCTGATGCCCATCGCCTACTACGCGTCCTGGCGATCGGTCGGCGGCGCGCCCGGATATCTGCAATTCTGGAGCAGGTTCCTGTTCCACGACGGCTGGCCTGCCGGCCCGCTCTGGTTCATCTGGCTTCTCTTGTTCTTCGATGCCCTCGCGGTGCTCGCCTGGTCGGTGACTTCGAGGGTGCAGCAGCGCGTGGAAGGGTATTACACACCTTCAGATGCTTCGCGCCTCGCAAATATTCCGACATCGTGGAAGGATGCACAGGCGAAACCGCCTGCGCCACCTTTGGATTGGGGCGAGGCAGCTTGGTGGAGAAGGCGGTTTCGCCTGCGTTTAGAGGAACAGAGCAAGCCTGCCACCGTCCGGCAGCACCCGGCCTTTGCCCGGCCTAAAGGCGACGGCACCGATGCTCCAAGCCCGCACGCTCGAAAGCTGTTCGCGATACTCTACGTCCTGGCCGCCGTCGCCTACATCCCAATGCTCGCGAAGTTCGGCTTCGGCTTGTGGCGGCCGTTTCTCACTCCACCGCTGTGGTTTCAGGTCCCGCGAATCTTTCTATACCTCGTATGGTTCATCGCCGGAATTGTCGTCGGCACCGCCGTTTCCAATCGCGGATTGTTGTCGCCCGAAGGCTCGCTCGCCAGGCGCTGGCCGTGGTGGCTCGCGGCATGCGTCGTCGCTTACAACCTTTTGTGGTTCGTTCCCGGCAGCGCCTTCGTACAATCGCTCCACTGGCCTAGGCTCGGTGTCGGACTGCTTTATGCCCTGTTATGGGTGCTTAGCTGCACAGCCAGTTGTTTCGCGTTGCTCGCCCTGTTCCGCGGCGTGGTCAAGCGTCGCCGAGCCTGGATGGATTCCTTAGTCCGATGCTCCTACATCCTTTACCTGATTCACTACGTCTTCCTGACCTGGGTACAGTACCTCCTCCTGGGAATCGACCTTCCGGCTCCTCTCAAATTCGCGCTGACATTGACGGCGGTAGTGGCCCTGAGCTGGTCAAGCGCGCTGCTCCTGCTACGCATCCCGCGTCTCTCGGCCATACTTTGAATGATGAGGCGGATTCGCTGGTATCTATTCCTCTACTTCACGGCTATGGTGTTCCTCGAAACGGCCTATCGCTCGTTGGACCACGTCGCCCGCGGAACGGCCAGCAACTGGCAAGTCATCCTCATTGAACAAGGGACCGGAGTCTACGGAACAGCCGTCCTGCTTCCCCTGATCCTCTGGAGCGCCCGACGTTTTCCGTTTAAGTGGTCCGTTTCCTGCTTCGCCTGGCATACTGCCATGCTCTGTTCGTTCTCTTTGCTGCACACCTCGTGGAACTGGGGAACTCGAATCGTCATCTTTGCGCTCTTCGGCATGGGCGGTTATGACTATGGCCTGATGCCGGTTCGCTACCTGATGGAGTTTCCCACCGATGTCATCACGTACACGCTGTGGGTCGGAGGGTACACGCTATATCGCAACTGGCTACGGGCAAAGGATCTCGAAGCCCAGCTCATATCGGCGCGTCTTGAAAACCTCAACCGGCAGTTGCAGCCGCACTTCCTGTTCAATGCCCTGAATGCCGTTTCGAGCGTCATGTATGAGGATGTCCCGCGAGCCGACCGCATGCTGGAACGGATCGGCGATTTTCTTCGCGCCACGCTGCGTCTCCCGCAGTCGCCCCTTGTTCCCGTATCCAGCGAACTTGCGCTCGCACGGCAATACCTGGAAGTGATGCAGCTTCGACTCGAAGAGCGGCTCCACTACGAGATTCGCTGCGATCCGAACGCCGAAGGAACCCAGTTGCCCGCCCTGCTGCTGCAACCACTGGTGGAGAATGCTGTGGAACACGGTCAGGACCCCGCATCGGGCTCGCTCGACATAGGTATAGCGGTCGAACGGGAAGGCCCGGTGGTACAAATCACGATTCGCGATCACGGCCCCGGTCCCTCGCGCGGCGAAAACGGGCACGGTCTCTCGAACACCCAGCGCAGGTTGCGCACGGTCTACGGAGATGGCGCGGCGCTTCGCCTGGCTCACCATCCACAGGGCGGAGCGATTGTGCAAATCAGGATACCCGCGTGATCCAGGTGTTTCTGGTTGAGGATGAAGCGCCGGCGATGCGCAAGCTGGAACGCCTGGTGGCCACCCAACCGGACCTGGCAATCTGCGGCCGCGCCGCCACCTGTGCCGATGCCATCACGGGCATTTCCCAAACCAACCCCCAAGCGCTGATACTCGACATCCGCCTTCCCGATGGCACAGGCTTCGAGGTCTTACAGGCGCTGAATGAGCCTCACGGCATGCAGGTGATCTTCATGACCGCTTACGATCAGTACGCCGTCGATGCGTTCCATGTCGCCGCCCTCGATTACCTGTTGAAACCGGTGGGCGAGGATCGATTCGCGAAGGCTATCGACCGCGTTCGCGAACGGCTGGCCCGTCCCGACCCGCCGCTACTCACCCGGTACGCGCGCCGTTTTCTGGTGGAACGCCTCAAAGCCGCCTACCTGCTGCCCGTCGAATCGATTCATCGCATCGCCGCCGACCGCAATTACGCGCTGATTTACAGCTCCATGGGGGAATTCGCCCTGCGAACCACAATGGATGCGCTCGAGCAGCGCCTGGACCCGGAAGAATTCGCGCGCGTCAGCCGCAGCGCGATTGTACGCGTCTCTGCGATCGGCGAGGTGAAGTCACGCGGCGACCAGAATTACACGCTGATCCTCAAAACCGGCGACGAGGTGCCCTGTTCCAAACGTTACTGGACCGCCGCTTTGGAAAAGCTGCTGTAGGGCAGGTTTGAACCCTGCGGCGGGTTTGAAACCCGCCTTTCACAAGGTTGGAACCCTACCTTACCTGAGGCTCACAACGAACCCGTGCCGCGGCGTCCGCGCGTCCTTTCGCTCCAGCTTTTCTAAAGCCGCCCGGGTCACTGTGATGAACGGATGTCCAACCGGCAGAGTGGCTTCTCTCACGACGAGCGCACGCCGGTACAACTCCCGCGCCTGCGCGAGTTGTCTCTCGCACTGATACACCGCCGCCAGGTTATGCAGCGCCGTTCCATAGTGTGCCCCCGCCTCCGGACCAATCGCGACCGCACGCTCCAACGCTGCCTTAGCGTCGACATAACGCCCTTCCGCGATGTATGTCTCACCCAGAACATTCAAGGCGGGCACCAGTGTGACATCACGAGGCCCGAAGCATTGTTCCAAAATCTCCAGCGCCCGTTTCGCCGAAGCCTCAGCCTTGTTGTAATAGCCTTCCTGCGAATAACTCACCGCCTGATTCCGAAGAGTCATCGCGGTTTCCGCTTCGCGCGTCGTAACGCCGGTATCCGCACTCAGTGAAGCGGCCGACGCTGCCAAAAGGATTGCGTTTTGCCATCTCATGCGAGCAGATTAAACGCCGCCCGCGGCGCAACTCCATCGCAATCGAGCGGACGCGAATAATCGACCCTGAGCGCAATTTTCGAGTCCGCCCGCACCTCCGCGCCTGCACCGCATTGCACGCGCTAAGCCCGGAAAATTCGCGCTCAAGCCGATTCTGTGGCGTTTTATGGCGCGCACACGGCACAACAGATTAAGATGAGCACCAGGATCTGACCGTGCGCCTGCCCTACGCGCTGCCTTATTACTTTCTCGTCACCGAAATGCTCGGCTTCGGTACCGGCGTCGTATTGTCGATCCTGCTCGTCATGCTGGTCCGCCGCGCCTCGCATCGCGGCTCGGGAATGGCCATGTTCGCCTTCTGCGCCCTGTTGTGGAACGTCGGCGGCCTTGTCACATTTCTCCTGCTCTTATCAGGATTGAATCCCCGGGGACTCGCGGTCTCATTGGCGCACACATCCTATCTCTCCGCGGGCGCGCTTTTCCCGATCAGCTTCTTCCTGCTGTGGTCTCAGCCGCTCCCGCCCGAATCCCGTCAGGCGCGCCTGAATTGCTGGCTCCGCCGGATCGCCACTGTAAATGCGATCGTGATTATCGTCTGCATCTTCGCGTGCTTCTTTGTCCCCGGCTTCCGCTACCTGTCACTTACCATGTACGCGGTACCCTTCAACGCTTCGATTCTGCTCACCATCGGAGCGTTCACGCAGATGAAAGGCCGCCTCGGAGCGACAGCCGACCGTGCTTACCTGATTCTGACGCTGGTAGGCATATGGGGCTCAACCGTGGCTATTCTGTTGCTGGATTGGGTCAAGTTCCCGCATCAGATTGAGGCGCTGCTGGTCGTCGCGAAAGAACAGTCGCCATTCCTCGCGTTGCTGGGCGCGCTGTTCTTCTTCGCCAAGTTCCGATCCTCGGATGTCCTCATCAAGAGCAGCTTTCGCGTGGTCGCCGCGGTGTGCATTTCGCTGTGGGCGTGTTTCATTCTGGCTGGAAGTTTGCCCGGCTGGGCCGTCCAGTGGACCCACTTTCCTCGTGCCGCCAGGGACATCCTGTCGGCGTCGTTGCTCGCGGCAATTCTGCTCCTCTTCCCGTTGCTCGATTTCTGGATCCGCCGCGCGGTCGACCGGTGGATCCTCCGCCAACCCGACTATCGCGGCGCCCTGCGTCAACTCTGGGATGAGATGGCCCAACTCGACCAGGAATCGGAACTGTTCACGGTGGTCGATCGGGGGCTTTGCCCGCTCCTGGATATCGAAGCCGCCCGGGTCCTGAAACGCTCCGAGGTGCCGGGCATCGAAGCCCACGCCGGTGCGAACGCCGGACAATTCTGGGAGCTCTCCGGAGACGATCCGTGCCGTTGCGCGCTGCGCACTCCCGATGTCGAGGTGCTCGTTCCCGTGCGGGTCCATGGAAACATCACGCACGTAATCGCAGTGGCTCCGGGCGTCTGCCGCCGCAGCCTTCTCAACGTTGATTTGAAGTTCCTGCACGATGTCGCAACGCAAATCGGAAGCCGTCTCGAATCGCTGGCTCACGAACGCGAGCGTATCGAACGACAGAGCCGCGAGGCCAAATTGCGCCACCTCGCCACGGAAGCCGAGTTGAAGGCTTTGAGGGCGCAGATCAATCCTCATTTTCTGTTCAACTCGCTCAACACCGTCGCCGACCTGATCGTCACCGACCCCGCGAAGGCGGAGACCATGACTGTCCTGCTCGCCAAGGTCTTCCGCCACCTTCTGATGCACAGCGACCGCCAGCTCACGCGCGTCTCGGAGGAGATGGACTTTCTGCGGACTTATCTCCAGATCGAGGAGGTTCGATTCGGCGACCGGCTGCGTGTCCGCATGGAGGTCGACCCGGCCATCTCCAAAGAGAAGATTCCGTCGCTCATCCTTCAGCCCGTCGTCGAGAATGCTATTAAGCACGGCCTGGCGCCCAAAGTCGGCGACGGTAGCCTGTGCATCACGGCCCAACAGGAGGGTGACTTCGTGCGACTGGCCGTTGAGGATGACGGAGTTGGACCCGCGGAGGACACTCGAACCGGCGAACCTCAGAAGAATGGTGGGGTCGGCTTGAAGATCATCGGCGAACGCCTGCGTACCTTATATAACGGCCGTGCCACTTTGTCCTTCGAGAAAGGCGTTCCGTGCGGAAGCCGGGTGACGATTCTGATCCCGCGCAACGCAGCCGGTGTTTGAGGCCCCGGCGGTGCTTGAGAAATGAACTGCATCATCATCGACGATGAAACCGCCGCCCGATCCCGGCTCGCGCGGATGCTCGCCTCACACCCGTCCGTTCAAGTCATCGGCGAGGCGTCGGACGGATTACAAGCCCTGGAACGCATCGAGGCGCTTCACCCCGACCTGATTTTCCTCGATATCCAAATGCCGGGCCTGAACGGCTTTGAGGTGCTGCGCTCCATGCCCAAAGACGTGCCGTATCCGCTGGTAGTATTTGTCACCGGCTTCGACGCGCACGCGCTCGAGGCGTTCGAGGCGAATGCGCTGGCCTACCTGCTGAAACCTGTCGAAACGGAACGCCTCGCTGGTGTGATCGAACGCGCTGCGAAAATCTGCGAATACGAACGCCTGCGCGAGCAGGAGCGGGAGCGTACGGCGAAAATCGTGCAAGGCGACATCCAGCCGCTCAGCCAGATCGTCGCCCGCAAGCGGGATCGTTTTGTACTGCTCTCACCCGGCGAGGTCCTGTACTTCTCAGCCGAGGACGGCGTCATCAAAGCCAAAACCGCAAGCGAGACGTACCTCGTAAACTACCAGCTTGCCGACCTCGAGACGGGACTTCCGAGCGCAACGTTTTCCGAGCCCGCCGCTCGGTACTGGTGAACCTGGCACGCGTGAAGGAGATCTGTCCTTATTTCAAAAGCAGTTTTCTTTTGGTAATGGACGACACATCGCGCACCGAGATTCAGGTGAGCGAACGCCAGGCCAAAGTCCTTCGCCAGCGCATCCCGGGCTTGTAGTGCATTTGCGTCCCGCAACCCAAAGGCGGCGCAGGCTGTTTCGCCGGTGCGTATTTTGGGTGAGCTCTACCAGGAGCGCCCGGCCAGATTCGCAATCCGACAACTCCTAGGGAGAATGCTCTAGGTAAACAAACTTCTACGCGCATCGCGCAACGCCTACGTCTTACTTTACGGAGCACAACTAACCCAGATCGGGCAGGGCAGCCCTCCAACCCCCAACCAACACTCCGGCTGCCCTCGCCCATCGGGGTTCCTACCCCTCAATCTGAAAACGCCGCACCTCTCGTAGTATCCTTTGGAGGTCGCAATATGGGATCGCTGTACCCGCGGATTGGGAACCATGCCATCGTGATGGGCGGAAGCATGGCCGGACTGCTCGCCTCGCGCGTGCTCTCGGATTTTTATGAAAAAGTCACTCTGATCGAACGCGATACGCTTCCAGTATCGGCATCCCAACGCCGTGGTGTGCCGCAAGGTCGTCATACGCACGGATTGCTCGCCAGCGGCGGCCGCGTGCTGGAAGATTTTTTCCCCGGCATTTCAAATGCTCTGCAGCAGGATGGGGCGGTGACCGGTGACATCTCGCGCGATTCCCGCTGGTTCTTCGAAGGTGCCTGCTTAAAACGCGTTGCTAGCGGACTGAACGGCCTGCTCATGACGCGACCCATGGTGGAAGCGGCGGTCCGTGAACGCGTTGTTAGGATTGCCAACGTGATGACGCGTGACAACACTGCCGTCCGCGCATTGGCAACAAACGGTGGAACCGTTGCAGGCGTTGTAATCGGCGATGAGACGCTGTCCGCCGACCTGGTTGTCGACGCCACCGGTCGCGGTTCGCACACACCGCACTGGCTCGAGACCATGGGCTTCCCGAAGCCGCCCGAAGAATCCGTCCAGGTTGCGCTCGGCTACACGACACGCTTCTTCCGGCGCGAGCGTCACCATCTGGGCGGCGACATAGCCGTGATAATTCCTCCAACGCCAACCGGCAAACGCGGTGGTGTCATGCTGGCGCAGGAAGGCGACCGCTGGACGGTGACCTTGATCGCGCACTTTGGAAATTACGCCCCCGAAGACGTTGACGGGTTCGTGAAATTCGCCGGCACGCTGCCGGCTCCGTACATCCACGAGGTGGTCTCCCAAGCCGAACCACTCGGTGAGCCCGCCTCGTCGCGCTTCCCGGCCAGCATTCGGCGCCGCTACGAATCGCTCACGCGCTTCCCGGAAGGCTATCTCGTCATGGGCGATGCCATGTGCAGTTTCAACCCGATCTACGGGCAGGGAATGTCGGTGTCCGCCCTGGAGGCAGTCGAACTTCGTAAGTGCCTGGCCCAGGGTTCCGCCAATCTCGCCAAACGATTCTTCGGCGCTGCCGCAAAAGTCGTCGACATTCCCTGGGGCATCGCGGCTGGGAACGACCTGCGCATGAAAGAGGCGGTCGGAAGGCGAACGGCTGCGGTCAAGTTTATCAACTGGTACATGTCGAAACTGCACAAAGCCGCGCATACCGACGAAGTGCCGGCCATGGCATTCCACAACGTGGGTAATCTGCTGGCTCCGCCCGAAAGCGTCATGCATCCCCGCGTGATGGCTCGCGTGCTGTTGCGGAATTTGGGATTTGTTCCGAGATCCGCCCCCTCGGTCGATTCTCGCGCCGTTTCAACCGCGGAGTGAATTGTAACTGAGCCTTGAGCGTGAGCTAGCGGTGCCCTTCATGAGGCTTCCTTAGCTTCTCGCACACTCACTGAGCGGAAACGCGCTGCCCGTTATCGATATGCTGAGAGCAGGTGACAAACAGGCAACTCGCCGCACTCGCAAGCATTGCGTTTGCGGCCGGGGCGCTGGTCGGACAGCAGCGCGAGACTAAACCCTGGACCGGGAGGTTGCAGGACAGTCGCGGCGAGGGAATATCCGGTGCGGCCGTGCGGCTCGATTCCGGCTCGGAACGCGCTTCGGCTACAACCTCGCAAGACGGGCGGTTCACATTTCCGGCGCTCGCTTCGGGCTCCTATTCCATAGCAGTTGAAATTAACGGAAGAACGTTAAGCTGTGCTCAAAAAGCGCAGTTGCCCTCGGAGACCTCCGCGGTTCTCGAACTGTCCAATGGAGGTACGCTCCTTGCACTGCGTGACGAAGCGAAATCTCGCGAGGGCTCGGGGGGCGAACAATTATCGAGTAAAGCCGTCTCGGAGCTGCCGCTCAATAAGCGCGATTTCAGCCAATTGTTGCTGCTCGCGGCAGGCACCATGACCGACACGAACGGCGCGTCCAATTTCACCCAACAGTTCGCCGTAAACGGACAGCGCGGCACCGCTGCAGTCTTCGCGATGGACGGCGCCGACAGCACCGACCCGGAGATGGGTGGATCCACGTTCTCCAACTTCAATGTCGACGCCGTGGAGGAAATCCGGTCCAACTCGGGATGGATGCCTGCCGAAATCGGGCGCGGTTCGGCAGGGTTTACCGACATCATTACCCGATCCGGGACCAATGCGCTTCACGGCTCGGCATTCGAATTTCTGCGTAATGCCGCTCTCGATGCCCGCAATTTCTTCGACCGCCAATCCGTGGCACAACCGCGTCGCATCCCGCCTTTTATACGGAATGAATTCGGAGTTACGAATGGCGGCCCGCTGTTCTTGCCGCACCTCTATGACGGCCGCAACCGGACGTTTTACTTTGTCGAGTATCAAGGCTTCCGGCAGGTGCTGGGTGTCACCGAAGTCATTCCTGTCCCCACTGCCGCCGAACGCGCCGGCCGCGACACCACGGCCTTCCCCGGCGACACTCTCATTGTTCCCGTGGATCCAGCGATTGCGAAGCTGATCGCGCGCTACCCACTGCCCAATGACACGCAAGGTCCTTACGGCGCGCGAACCTACGCGACGTCGTCCAAGGTCACGACTGTTTCCGACCAGTTTTCAGTGCGCATCGACCATCGCATCTCGGATAAGTCGCAATTGTTCGGCCGCTTCACTATGGCCAACGTCACAGGACCCACCACGAACCCAAGCCAGACCGCCATCGACCGCAATTTCGCGGTGGAGTTCATCGATCGCCAGCGTAATGCGGTCATCACGTTCACCCGAACACCGTCGCCGCATTTCACCTTCGAAACCTCGGCGAGTTTCACGCGCACCACACCGTCTTTTCCTGCGCTGGACCATACCGATCCTGGACTTACATTCGGCGACGCCTTGTATGAGGCTTTCAACAACGCCGCCGGATCTGTGATCGCGTCATACGGCAACCTGTTTCAGGTTCGCGAGAACATGACGTGGAACCGCGGTAAGCATACCTTTAAGGCCGGCGGCGAAGTGCGCGCCAATCGTGACACTACTCTGTTCGGTATCGCTCCCAATGGGGCATACCAATTCGGCGGAGGGACTGCCTACTCGCCTATAGAGATTCTGTCGCTCAGCGGCGCTCATGACGTGCACCCCGGTGATCCGCTGCCGGACGCATTGACCGGTCTGCTGACCGCCAGCGCCTTCACCTACACGTCGGCCGTGGCGCCGCCGATTTTCGCGCAGGGCGACCACATCGGCGACTCTGCCATCCATCGCGACGCCTACAATTTGTATTTCCAGGACAGTTGGAAAGTGACGCCCCGCCTGCTGCTGAATTACGGACTGCGGTATGAAATCGATTCGCCGATTCGAGAGCAGGCCGCTCGCACTTCCGGCCCCATATTTCAGCCGGGCGGATCGACCCTGCTCATCAACCCGCAGCCGCCCTACCGTCTCGACAAGAACGGATGGGGGCCGCGGCTTGGACTCGACTGGCGCATAAACGACAAGACCACGCTGCACGCCGGCGGAGCAATCACGACACTGCTGACAAATCTGTGGCAGGACAATTCACTGACCGGCAGCAATCCTTTTGTTGTTTATCCCCGGCTGACGGCCGCTCCCGGTCAGCCGATTCGCTTCGGGACATCGATTACGCCCGAGCAGTTGCCGGTCGAGTACACACCCGGTGGGTCGGCAATCTTCGCGTCTGGAGACTCGAAGCTCGTGCCCGGCAATACCGTGATGGACCTGCTCCGGTACGAACATGACTTGGCGGCGTTGTCGCCCGACCATCGCGTTGTCTCGTTGACCATCTCCGGCATCGCTCGGAATTTCCAGAATGGCTACATCGGTACCTGGACCATCGGGCTGGAGCACAAATTGCGCGGCATTACTTTCAACGCGGCCTACGTAGGCACCACGGGTGTGAAGCTTCCTGCCATGGATTTTCCCAACGGCTATGCGGGCGCAGACCCGGCATTCGCTCCATACACCCAGTTCGATTCCAGCGGCCGGGTCACGGGCGGGTATGGGCCTGTGACGCTGGTAACCAATCGATCCCATTCCAGCTATCACGCGCTCCAAACGTCTGCGTCCAAGAATCTGACCGCCTCGGGATTAGGATTTCAGGCGAGCTACACCTTCTCGAAATCGCTCGACGATGCCAGCGCCGTCGTGGGCGGGTTTATCAGCGGCGCGTCCGGCACCGTTTCGCAGACTGCGCCTGAGAATCCGTTTAATACCCGTCTGGACAAGGGACCCTCGGGGTTCGATATCCAGCATGCATTTGCCTTCACCCTGTTTCAGGACCTTCATGCGGACCGCGTTGCGTTTCTGCGCCCGCTCGGCAAGACCTTGACCGGCGGATGGCAACTGCTCGGCATCGGCACCTTTCTCACGGGCTCGCCGTTTACGGTCTATTCCGGAATTCAGCAGACGGGAATTGGAGCAAACGGCACCGACCGGCCGGACCTCGTCCGCATGCCCGATCTGTCAACCAGTCGAACCGTGCGCGAGGACTATTTCGGATTAGGCGATGCGAACTCCTCGTTCTTCTACGTTCCGGTGAACGTACCCGGAGGGACCGGTCCGAATAACGGAAGGCTCGGCACAGTGGGACGTAACACCTTCCGTGGACCCGATTTCAAGAACTTCGACATGGCGCTCATCAAAGACACGCCGCTGGGAAAACATTCCGGCGGAGAACTGGCGACCCTGCAGTTTCGCGCGGAATTCTTCAATATCTTCAATATCGTGAATTTCGGGTTGCCTTCCAATATCGTCCTGGGCCCCGGATTCGGAGAAATCAGCCGGACCGCCGGCTCGTCGCGGCAGATCCAGTTTTCGCTGAAGCTGGTCTATTAATCCAGAACTTTGTCGGAGAAGCGTCTACTGCAGCTATGCAGCTCGGTGGGGCAGGCGATTTCGCGTGCCCACTAAACTCTTCGAACACCTCTAACAAGTACAGCGCCTTATCGCACTAATTGATGGTTACGCTGCGGATGTGCAGGCGCTAAGCCGTGCCAACACCGCCGCAATCAGATCAGTAACCCTTTGGTGGTGTGGCCCATCGCGGTGCTGATCACCTGCCAGCGCCTGATCGGCTCGATCGGGCTATCCACCTCGCCCCAGAGCTCCAGCACGCCGGAGCTGGGGAGAGGCCGTTCAGTTGTTGGAAGGCTTTTCCGCGCGGTCGATGACGAGATCCACGATCGATCCTTTCACCGATTCCAACTTCAGACCCAGTTGCTCTTGTAGCGCCGTGAAGACGGAAGGCCCCCGCGATTCCCCGTCCGGCGGATCATCGGCATGTCCGAACCCCTCAGGTTCCGGTGCGTATTCAAGTACGTAGTCGTATTTTCCGGTCAGACCCGTTCGATCCTCCACCGGACGCCGCAACATGTTCGAAAGCACGGTCGCTAGCATTTGCATAGTTCCGGCGCGTCCCGTGATTTGAGTCCGGTCTCTCATCGTGCCGGGCGGGATATCGTCTCGTTCGGCGGGCTTGAGTTTGGGTCCTTTCTTGACGAATATGAGCGCGTATATGTTGGCGTCCTTCGAAACCTCGTGAATCTTTAGTTGGAATCGCTCTTCGAGAAGCGTACGGAGTCGTTGTTGCATGCGGGCCCAGGCGCGTGTTCCCGGCGCCGGTTGCGCCTCGGCTGTATCACCCTGCTCCGGCTTCGCGACGATATCAAAGCCCGTTGATCCGATCCAACTCGGGCCTCCGCTGATCCGAGACTCTTCGACGCCGTAAGCCATGCTGATCAGACCTTTTAATGTCTCGCCGCCTAGCCGGATTCCCCCGCCAGGAAGGGTCTGGAGCATGTGCATGCCGCCTGTGCTCTTTGACAGCTTGATGGCGGCCACTTCAAACCGTTCCGGCAATTGGGCGCGGATGCCACCAACCCCGAGCACCCCGAAAATGGTAGGGATCGCGATGGCCGCGAAGCCCACGGACGCGATCAGAATCCGTTTCGCGAACGTCAGTGTCGGTAGCGCGCGACAGGTCATGATGTCCACGATGCGCTTCTTCAGATCCGCGCTGGTTAGGCCAGCCGCACAAGCCAGCCTCGATTCTACGTAGTGCTTGCAGACGTTCAAAATGCCTGCGGCGTATTCTTCAGGCTCGTTGCCGAGGCGCAAAACTTCTTCGTCACAGGCACGCTCCCGTTCCACCGTCAGACGCCGGCCGATCCACCAGGCCAGCGGGTGAAACCAGAACAAACCTTCGACCACCATATGAAATGCCGCGGTGAGATTGTCGCGGCGACGAACATGACAGAATTCGTGGGCCAGGATCGCCCGAAACTGCGCGGGCGTGAGTCGATCCGCAATCCCCTCGGGCAGTAACAAAACCGGTCTGGCAATACCAAACACTCCGGGTTCGATACGTTTCGGAGACGATACGACGCGGATCGGCGCCTGGATGGTCAGCGGTGAACCACAGCAAGCCGCGATTCGCATCCGCCGCCACGCCATCCACCATCGTGTGAACACGAAGAGCGTTCCGCAGAACCAAATTGAAAGGAGGACCGCCGTTGTAGAGATTGAATCGTGTTCGGGCCTCACTGTCATGATCACCGGCGTCAGGGCTTCAAAAGGCTGGCTGGCGCGTCCGATCGCGGATGTCAGGTGAGGAACAACCGCCGTTGTGCGCAATTCGAATTGTCTGCCGATGCCGACCAGCAGCGAAAAAGGAATCAAAAACTTCAACGAGGCCACAAGCCAAAGCCAGTAACGGATTCGCGCGCCGTTTCGGGTCAAGGCTGCCGCCAACATCCAAACGACGGCGGCGAAGATCGTCGTCTGCCAGAGATGATTCGCCAGGGGCTGCCAGATCGCGGGGTTCACTTCGATTTGTCCTTTCTCGCAAGCTTCTTCAGCAGTTCTTCAGTTTCGTGAATGTCGTCGAGGGTAAGCTTTCCCGACTCCACGAGATGCGCCATCACTGGCTTCGTCTTGCCGCCGAACAGGCTCAGCAAGTCGTCAATCAGCTTGCCGCTAGCCTCATCGCGCGAGACGACTGCCTCGAAGATAAACGCGTTGCCGATCTTCTTCGTCCGCCGCACGGCGCCTTTCGCTTCGAGCCGAAAGACGATTGTCTGCACCGTCTGGTATGCGGGCCGTTTCTTTTCGGGAAATGTCTCGAGGATCTCGCGAATGGGGAGTGGCCCCCGAGTCCACAGCGGTTCCATGACTTGAATTTCGAGCTTCGATAGTCTGGGTTGAGACATCAGAGAAATACGTCTGTCTGCGATACTACTACATTAGTCTGTTATCGTCAAGACGAGTGGCTGAACAGACGAGGGGCCGCCGAGATATACGGGGGCCACGAAGCTGCTCCGGCAGTGTGGTGGTACGGTGCTGCGGAACAGGGGTTGGGTACAGCGCCAGGTCCGTCACATTGCGTTCTGGAGCTGGAAGTACCAAATCCAAGTGCCTGAGTTTCAGGCGCTACTCGCGACCGGCAACCGACAGGCCTATAGCTTCCGCAACTCGAAAAATCAGAGACTCCGTGTGAGTTCTTAGAAAGTCTTGGGATTAGGGTTAGCCCCGTTGTTGGCGGAGAGCCTTCAGTGGCGGTGAGGGTGGGATTCGAACCCTGAAGATTCGTTGAGAAATCGGAAGTTGTTGATTCTGCGAATGCGGAAAACGCATGAAACGCAGGGATGACCAGTCCTATTACGAATTTATTGCGAATTTTCGCCGCGGCTCCGGCGCAATTCGGTCAAACGAATGTTCGCGGAATGCTGCCACTGACACCCTCCTGCGTGAGGTCTACCAAACAGAAAGCTTCTTCGAAGGATTGTCCTTCCATCGTTTCAATCTCGGTAACGTCCTTTTCCCCATACTCTGTCGGACTAAGCGAAGCTGGAAACGACTTCCCTCGCTCATGGCGAGTAACGAACCGCTCTGGAATCTGGACTCGCCGTATTCTATGCACAACCAACTGAAAGAACAGGTCCGGGGGATCCGGATAGTGATCCAGAAACTCGACCCACAGATAGTGGTCGAACATCAAAGTGCCCCGCCCCACCACTGGATCGCCGAGTTTAAGGCCGAGCGGGCGGTTAATGTAAAAGCGAAAGTCTCCGCTTTGGACTATCATCACCACTTCCTGCGGATCGTCGTCATACGCCCGAAGGATACTTCCCTTGAACTCGTAACTTCCGCCGCCCAGATGCGTGAATGAGTCGCTGTGGTTTGCATCCCCTCGTGCAGTCTCGAAGGGGTAAATCTCAAACGACAGATTTACTTGCTGGCCTCGTCGCAGCGGTGGGTAGTTGCCGTCGCCAAGGTGCCAGGACTCAAAAACGGCCGTCAGATTCATGCTCTTCAGAATACGATCCGGGTCTATGCCGACCCCTTGGCTGAAAAATGCACGTTATATAAATGTTTTTCGCTGTGCAAACAGGTGCGACCCCCGCAGCGACGACAGGAGCGAGGAATAGGTGTGTGTGGCGGGAAACCGCCACACACACCGGGGTCGCTCCTGTAATCTCCCCGACCCCGGATGCCGCCACGGAACCCCGCGCGCCGGTTTGCAAACCGTTGACGGCACTCACCGATGCACCCAATCTGTCCATAAGCGAGACCATAAGCAACTCCATAAGGACACGTGCACGGCGCTCTTATGGTTTTCCGGGGTCCGAGAGGCTTGTTTCTGCTTCAAAAAGTGCGATCAATTCACCGCCGGATCGCTCGGTCGCCGAGCCAGAATCTACGGCGGAGCGACGACGCCAGCAGCAACTCTTACAGTTCGAGAGCATTCCGCAACCACGACGGAGGGGGCTCTTTCAGAAACTGAATTTCGCCCTTTTGCGCCTGAAGAACCAGCGGGTGATTGGCATCGATTGGGGTGTTGTCGTAGATCCACAGCATGTCCATTTCACGCACTGCCCGCAGAAGATTGGCGAGACTCGCCTCGTATATTCGCCGCAGGGTTCGTTCGGAAGCGCTGTGACCGCCGGCGTCTGCTCTCGCCTGCACGCGCTCAACATGCATGGCAAAGTCCCGCAGCGCGATGTACCGCATCTCGACCGAAAATCCGGCGGCTCTGGCGAGTCTGGCCTGCTCGAATGTGACATCGCTGCGAAGGGTTGTTTCGATGGCGAAACTCTCGCCGTGATCGATATGGTCCCGGACAAACGTCTCAAAATCGCGGTTCACCACCTTGCGAATTTCGCTCGTAATGCCGAGGTACGAGCCGCCATTCAGTTCCGCGGCCCGATCATCCGCGTTGAAAAAGGCGATTCCGAAGCTGGACACTGGGTACAGCGTTGACTTGCCGCTGCCAGGTGGACCGGCAACGACAACCATTCGGGGAGTCATCAACCGCCGAAGTCGCGATCCTGGTTTTCCTGCATATCGGCAGGCACGTCAGTTCGAATGCGGCGGCCCTTTTCGTCAAGGATGCCGCGTTTCTGAAGCTTTTCGACGGCCGCCTTTCCCCGTTTGACCGCAGCTGAGTGGTGCGGGTCTTCAACCGGGCGCTGATTGCGGGTTTGTGGGAGCGAAATCGTTCTCACGAAACCTATTTTAGCTCCTTCGCCAGCTTCGGCGGCTGATGAGTTGGTCAAGTGATCGGACTGGTGTCGGCGATGACGAGCCGCACGCGTCAGAATCCAAGCCGCTGCAGCGTTTGCACGTCCCGGCGGACGTCCTCCGCCGTGACGCTCATCAGGATGCCGTGCGCCTTGAGGAACCCGTCGAGTTCGTACCGGGTCTCAAAACCGAGCAGGCGCCGCAGTTGGGCCTTGGTGAGGTGGCCGCTCTTGAATTCTTCGAGCGCCAAGCCTTCCAGTGCGCGCCGGGACAGGTCGCCGGCAGCTGCCTTCAGCGGTCCAGCGAGATCGTCGGGGATGTGCACGGTTACGTCCATGGTCCTGTTTCCAGCTTAGCGTGAGTCACGCAGCATTCGCGGCACGGAACCACAGGGGGACGAGATGTCCGCCTCCACGGGATGAACAGCACAGATTCCTTGTCGGCTTTCTCGAAAAAAAGGCTTCATTGTTAATGGGAGCAGTTCGCCCATGACACCGCAGTTGTCATTTCCGGTGCGCCGCCGCTACGAAGACGTGGACGCGACAAATCCGCACCCAACGGACCCCGTTCTCGAACCTCACTACTCCGTGAAGCAGATCGCGGATTCGTGGGGGCTTTGCGAAAACGCGGTACGCGACATCTTCAGGAATGAA
Source organism: Bryobacteraceae bacterium (assembly GCA_035295125.1). Lineage (GTDB taxonomy): Bacteria > Acidobacteriota > Terriglobia > Bryobacterales > Bryobacteraceae > JAICMB01. Next base: position 312,028 of record DATGJP010000020.1, read on the forward strand.
CCCGGCGTCGTCCGTATCCACAGACCGAAGTCACGAAACAAGCGGGCATACACCACTCTCAGGATTCCCCGCAGCGTTCTGGAACGCGTTCACTGCCGGATGTCGGTCTTCGCCTAAGTGCTATACGCGGTTGCGTTCCTCGCGGCTGTCCCATGGCGTTGTAAGCTATACAGCTACGGATGCAAAGACGATTCGATTACACGTATGAGGATCAGTCAGCTCAATCGAAGATTACCTTCGACTACTGCCCTGAAGGTGACGAGTTGGTCAGATTCGGGCAGGCTGATGGTGAGTCCTTCCTGAGCGCAAACCGCAGCGGTTTTCTCGCGCTGGCCAAGCTCTTTATTAAGCTTGCCGAGGGATCTTACGGCAAGGGTTTTCACATTCATCTGGGTGAAGACTTCGCGGGCTCTGACGCGGGCAAGACCCTCATGATTGCGGTCATCGAATCCGCCGAAGGGGCGTAGAGAGGTCCTTGGTGGGCTGTCGGGCGGGCTGGAGCCCATCTCTCGTCTCCCCTGTGGCTCACTTGGCCTTCGCTTTCCCACCCTCGATCACGCCGAATGCCTGCCACGTCTTTGCGACGTGTGCTTTCAGGATCTCCTGCCGCGCCTGTACCCACGAAGCGTAATGCTTCTCGGTGATGCGGACGCTGCTGTGCCCGAGCAGAATCGACACTTCCTCCATTGGCACGCCATTCTTGAGCAGCTCGACCGCGAATGTATGCCGGAAGCGATGCGGATGGCCGCCCGCAACCTCGGCCGCCTTGAAGACCGCCGCCAGTTTGCGGCGCCAGAGATCGCTTGCCGTCTCCATTCGAAGCGATTCCGGTCCGGTGAAGAGGTATTCACCATGTTTCGGCCTGATTGCGCGGACCAGATTCATTACGAGCGGCGGAAGCGGTACAAATACGTGTGTGCCGCTTTTCTGCGTGTACAGATACAGGTCGTCGCCCTTGAAGCGGTCAACAGTCAGCATCGACGCGTCGCCGATTCGCAGTCCGGAATAACGCAGGACCAGCGTAAACGCCAGCAGTTCATCGTTCGAACAGCCCTGAATCTGGACTTCGCGGCAGGCTTTCAGAATCTTCTCAACCTCGGCGGGCTCGAACGGCAGCTTCTGCGTATCGCGAATATTCGCAGGCCCGCGAAGCAATCGCGCAGGATTCACAGTGATCCATTCGTTCTCAGTTGCGAAACGGAAGAACGCCTTGACGCGCTCCAGTTTCTTCATGGCCGTCCGCGGCCCAAGCGCCCACGACTCGCGGAACTCGCGCAACGCGTTCAGGTCGAGCTGCTTGAGGTAGAGAAAGCCTTTCTTCGCAGCAAACTTCTCGAGATGTTTGAACATGAGCCGGTACTTGCGAAGTGTGGCCTCGCTGAGCCGGCGACCCGTCTCGGCGTCTTTGAGGAATCGCGCCGTCGCTTCGGCAATCGTGGTCGGAGCCGCCTGCGCTTCTTCGGGTAGCGGGTCCCACGACCCGCGCGCCTCCGCCTCAACCGTCAGCTTCTGCGCACGCTGCCAGTTCGTCGTGTGCAGGCTCTGGCGGAGAAAGCGATCACCGCACTTGCCCTCAACGTGGATCGGACAAGAGCAGCGCCTGTATGTCCGGTCGTGTTTGGATTTCTTAGCGGAACAGCGAGGACCGTGCAGACGAAAGATGCTCAGCACCCTTCCAGTCTATCGAAACGAGGCACGAATTTATTACGAATTTTCGATCAGCGATTTTCAAGCCACTGATTCAAAAGGAAATATTCTGGCGGTGAGGGTGGGATTCGAACCCACGGAACCCGTAAAGGTTCAACGGTTTTCGAGACCGCCCGATTCAACCGCTCTCGCACCTCACCGGTTCTTCCATTCTACCCGTTTTCCGGCCCGGGAACGCTACTATGTATGTTCAACTCAACTGCATGGGAGGGCAGCGATGAGCAAGGTTCGGGTTCTGGTAGGCACACGCAAGGGCGCTTTTATTCTTTCGTCTGATGGCAAACGCGAGAAATGGGACATCAGTGGTCCCCATTTCGCCGGCTGGGAGATCTATCACCTCAAAGGATCGCCGGCCGATCCCAATCGAATTTACGCTTCACAGTCCACTAGCTGGCACGGACAGGTGATCCAACGCTCCAATGACGGCGGACAGACCTGGGAAACCGTCGGCAACAAATTCGGATACGCCACCGTTCCCGGCACGCATCAGTGGTACGACGGTACACCGCACCCCTGGGAATTCAAACGCGTCTGGCATCTTGAGCCTTCGCTTACCGACCCGGACAAGGTCTATGCGGGCATCGAAGACGCTGCAATATTCCACACCACCGACGGCGGCCAAAACTGGGAGGAACTCCCCGGCCTGCGCGAACACGGCTCCGGCCCGCGCTGGCAGCCCGGCGCAGGCGGCATGTGCCTTCACACCATCATCCTCGACCCGAGCAATCCCCAACGAATTTACATCGCCATCTCGGCGGCGGGCGCTTTCCGCACCGACGACGGAGGGCAAACCTGGCGGCCCATCAATCACGGGTTGAATTCCGAATTCATGCCCGATCCCACGGCTGAGGTCGGGCACTGCGTCCATCACGTCGCCATGCATCCGTCTCGCCCCAACGTTTTATTCATGCAGAAGCATTGGGACGTGATGCGCTCCGACAACGCCGGCGACTCCTGGCATGAAGTCAGCGGGAATCTCCCCACCGACTTCGGCTTCGTCATCGACGTCCACGCGCACGAACCCGAAACCATCTACGTCGTTCCGATCAAGAGCGACGCCTACCATTACCCGCCTGAAGGGAAACTCCGCGTATACCGCAGCCGCACCGGAGGAAATGAGTGGGAGCCCCTCGCCAACGGACTGCCGCAAGAAAACTGCTACGTTAACGTGCTGCGCGATGCCATGTCGATCGACTCGCTCGATTCCTGCGGCATCTACTTCGGGACCACCGGCGGCCAGGTTTACGCATCGTCCGACGCAGGCGACACATGGGCCCCCATCGTCCACGATTTGCCGGGGGTTCTTTCCGTCGAGGTCCAGACGCTTTCATGATCCGCGTCGTTCTTCCGACGCACCTGCGAACGCTGGCCCGGGTCAGCGGCGAGGTGACGCTGGAAATCAACGGTGCGGTCACGCAGCGCTCGATTCTGGATGAGTTGGAAACCCGCTACCCAATGCTCCGTGGTACGCTTCGCGATCAGGTGACGTTTGAGCGCCGCCCCTTTGTCCGGTTCTTCGCCTGCTCAGAGGATTTCTCTCACGAATCTCCCGACGCGCCTCTGCCTGACGCTATCGCCGCAGGCGCGGAGCCTTTTCTCATCGTTGGAGCAATCGCGGGCGGTCAAATTTAAGCGACCGCCCGCACTCGCGTCGCATCAATAAAATCCGAAGGGGCCGTTTTACCGTACTAACCCTCGAGTGCCTGGTAATGAAGCTGCTATGCCTATCTCTGTACGTGTGTGCCTCCGCTCCGTTGGGCGCGGCACAACTGAGTTCCCAAACCCTCACCGAGTGGGATGAGTACGTTCGCAAGGCGGACGCATGCGCTCGAAACAGCCCCTTCACATGGATCGACGCGTCGCCGGATCGAGCCGATCGACTGCGGCGCGGTGAAGTCGTCGTCGCTTCGGCAGGTGGGCAAACACCATTGAAGGTCACCGGCGGGCTGATCCATCACTGGGTCGGAAGCGCTTTCATTGCGGGCGCGACAGCCGCGGACGCGATCGCGGTAACACGCGATTACGATCGCTACAAGCTTTTTTACCAGCCCACCGTTATTGGGTCTAATCTCCTGAGCCGAAATGGCAACATCGACCGCTTCTCGATGCTGCTCATGAACAAAGCGGTCCTCACGAAAACCGTCGTCGCGGGAGAATACGAGGCCTCGTATGTACAACTCGATCCGCAACGCTGGTACAGCATCGCTCAAACCAGGACCTTGCAGGAAATCGAGGACTACGGCTCCAAGGACGCTCGCAAACTGCCGCCTGACGAAGGCGTCGGCTACCTCTGGCGCCTGCACAGCATCGCGCGATTCGAAGAGCGCGACGGCGGCGTCTATATCGAATTGGAGATTATGGCGCTGAGCCGCGAGGTTCCCGGCTCGCTCCGCTGGCTCGTCGAACCTATCGTGCGGCGCGTCTCCCGGAATTCTCTTCTCCTGTCGCTACGCCAAACGCGAGATGCGGTCACTGCTGCCGGTAAATCCCAGCGGCTCGCGCTGGGAGTTGAACCTCCAACACGCCCTTAACCACCGTTGCCGCCGGCAGCGTTCCGAGCGCATCGACGAGTTGAGTATCGTCCTTGAGTCCCGCGGCTCTGACCGGAATCCGAACCGTTTCCGCGGACGTCCCTTCATGAAAGATCGCGATTATGCGCTCGCCGCCCGCCACGCGCGCAAAGGCGAAAGCATGCTCGTCCACATACAGATCAACCAACGAACCACCCCGCAGCGCCTTGCATTCCTTGCGTAGCGATGCCAGCCGCCGGATGTGTTCAAACAGCCGGTTCTCGTCCGCCGTCCGGCCGCTGGCCTCGAATGCGCTGCGCCCATCCTCCCGCCAGCCGCCCGGAAAGTCGCGGCGGTTATCCGGATCGTTGCCGCCCTGCATGCCGATTTCGTCACCGTAATAGATCAGCGGTGTTCCGCGCACTGCGAAAAGAAACGTGAAGGCGCGAGCCGCATCTTCCATGTTCGCGTCGCCATCGTTCCGGAATCGCATCATGTCGTGATTCCCCAAAAACGTCACCAGGTGTCCGGCGTCAGGATACAGCGAATCGTGCGCAATCACCCGCGACAATTCCGTAACGGACGCGTGATGACCAAACACGTGCCGGATTGCCGCATCGAGCGGGAAATCGAACAACGAATCCAAACCCGTGTCGACACCGTCAAACCCTGGCCGCCCTCGCTGGAAGAACGACACCATGCCCGGGTCTTCGTCGAAGACTTCGCCGACAATTCGAAAACGCGGATACTCCCGGTGAATCGCCTCCGCCCAATCATGCCAGAACGGGCGCGGCACATAGGGAACGGTGTCTTCGCGAATGCCATCGATCCCGGTCCGTCCAATCCACCAAAGCGAATTCTGAATGAGGTAGCGCGAGACTTCCGGATCGTTCTGATTCAGGTCAGGCAGAATATTGACGAACCAGCCGTCCAAAGTCCCACGGCGCAACTCCGTCGTGGCATGCGGGTCGAGCAGCGTCCAGGTCTGCCACGTGTTGGCAAGGTGTTCCTGCTCGGTGCCGTTGAACCAGGACTGCGTCGGTGAATCCTGCACCCACGGATGATACGGCCCGGTGTGATTCGCAACCTCGTCCTGGATCACCTTGATTCCCAAACGGTGCGCCTCGTCCACTAATTCGCGAAACGACTCCAGCGTACCGAGGTGCTCATCTACCCCGTAGAAATCTACCGCGCCATAACCGTGGTAATCGGTGATGGCCTGGTTGTCATACCGTTCGCGCTCATTCAGATGATTGACGTTGTCGTAGATTGGCGTCAGCCAGATCGCCGTGACCCCGAGATCCTTCAAGTAGGGCAGCCGCCGCCGGATGCCCGCGAAATCCCCGCCGTGATAAAAGCGCGCCTTCGACCGGTCCAATAAGCCGCGCGAACCCGCCGGATCGTCGTTCGAAGGATCGCCATTCGCGAACCGGTCCGGCATGATGAGGTAGATCACGTCGTTGGTAGAAAAGCCTTGAAAGCGACCGGCGGCGGGAAGGGCAGGTACGATTTCGAAGGGCGCCGTGGCCGATCCGCCCGCTGTCGCAACCTGGAGCGCGCAAGCGCCAATGCGGGCGCCCGACGGGATTGTAAGATCGACGAACAAGTGCGTGCCGCCGGCGCTGACCGAAACGCTTCCGGTCTTGAAATCGGCTTTGCACGGCCGTACGCTGGCTCCGCCGAGGTCGTGCCCGGTGAACAGCAATCGAAGCGTGGTGGCGTGCGCGGGCACCGGCCAATCCGGTGGTTCAACCCTCGAAACAACCGGCACAGCCGCAGTCGACACTAAACTCCCGAAAACGAAAAGAACGGCCTTCATGACTCTGGGGACACAGGCGGCCGCTGCGTTTGTGTGTCTAGATTATGAAAAACAGAGATCCGCGGGCCCGGCGTATAGCCGCGGCAGCAGCCGGTAGCGTTCCCTACTCGACCGAGATCTTCCGGCCGGGCTGATTCCCCTTGCTCAGGCACTCGATGCGGTTGTCGATGATCTGGCGGAATCCCTTCAGCACTTCAATCCGCGCATTCCGGAAATGCTGCCGAACCTCGGGAGAAGGTCCCAGCGAGCCCAGCAGGTTTTTGATCTCCAGGCACAGGCTGTCGATCACCGGATACTGTTCCGGTTGTCGCCCCGCAGTGCCCGCATTGCTTTCGGTGTTCGTCATGTTTACCTCTCCTTCATTTCCACAATCAACTTTCCACCGGCCAGCCGTGCCCGCGACGGCTCCAGCCCGGCCATCGACGTCGGCAACCCGATGTGCCGCCGTAACGTGCCGACCTCCACAACCAGCTCATCGGCCTTCTTAAACAAGCCGATCTCGCCCTTGGTCGTGAAGGGCATGTCGAGCCGTACCTCCCAGCGGTCGTCCATCTTCTCGAACGTGTACGGACGTTCGGTACGCACCAGCGCCGCTGGATCGTCATCTTCAGCGTACAACGACCGCGCGAGTTCTTCCAGCCGGTCGCGTCCCAGAACTTCATGCGTGAACAGCGGCACCCGCCGCACCGGCACCGGGGAGAAGTATTCTTCCATCTCCTTCACGATGAGGCTTTGTGAAGAGCGCCACTCCGCGAAGAACGCGTCGTTCACCTGTTCCGGGAGCACCCGATTCACGAGAATGGCATCCACGGTCAAGCCATACAGCGAAAAGTACACGAAAGTCCGCTGCGTCTCGCGAAGAACCATCTTCTCCGGATTCGTCACCAGGCGCACGCTCGTCGACATGGGATCCGACAGCAGAGAGTCAACGCCCTCCAGCTTGGCAAATAACGTCGCGATATTAGCGAAGTAGTTGTCCGGCGGCAGCTCGACCGGCGACACGCGATTCGCTATCGGCCGTACTGCCTTCAGCATGGTTCGCTGGAACGGGAAGATGTGTTTCATGTACCAGTCCAGCGTTGTGGGCATGCTTACAAACCGGAGCGATTCCGCTGTCGGAGCACAATCGAGAACCATCACTTCATAGCGCCCCTCGCGCTTGTACTGGTTGACGTACATCATGGCGCTGAGTTCTTCCATACCTGGGAGAATCGCCAGTTCCTCCGCCTCCACGCCGCTGATCCCCGTGGTACGCAAAACTGAGGACACGTAACCCGAGATCTCCTGCCAGTGGCGGCGGATCTCACGCTGGATGTTGACCTCCTGGATGTCCAGGTTCGGCGTAATCGCAAAGGGATCCCCTGCCCTGCCGTCAAACAGGTCGCCCCCCAAGTCGAATGCATCCCCGAGGCTGTGCGCGGGGTCGACGCTCATGACGAGCGTCTTTTTCCCAATCTGGGATAAACGAACGCCGGTGGCGGCCGCGAGGCTGGTTTTGCCTACGCCGCCTTTGCCGCTGAAAAGAAGGATCCGCACAGCTTTATGGTATCGCGGCCTCAAAACCCCGCGTCTCACCGTTCTTCGACGTCTCGCGTCTAATGGACCGAGTATTCGAAAAGCCAGACGGGTTTTACAATCGTTGCGTGTTCGCATCATTTAAACTGAAGTAACAAAGCCGGGACGGCCGAAGAGCATTGATTTTACGGAACCTTTGGACCGTTGCAGACAATGCAGTTGTTTGGCTTTCGTTTGCTGCCTGCGCTTTCCGAACTCGGAGGAGGAGTGATGAAGGTACCTAAAATCCAGATCGGCGGGAAAGGTGCTGTGATTCTGTTCATATTCAGCACATGCGCGACGTCTCTTTTCGCCCAAATCAGCGTCTCGTTAACAACTTCCAATCCCTCGCCCGCGCCGGTCGGCCAGGTGGTCACCTGGACCGCAAGCGTTAATAACGCCGGGACGGACAATTTGTGGTATCGCTTTCGCGTCCGGACGGTCGGCAAGTCATACCACATCGTTCGCGACTTCGGCCCGGAACCGAGCCTGGACTGGACCGCCGAGTGGGAAGGGATGTATGAGATCGAACTCACCGTTAGAGATCTGACCAAGAACCGCCGCTTCACGACCACCACCATGTTCGAAATGACGCCGCTCGCGCCGTCATATACGCCCGTCGTCAACCGGACGGCAAATCCGCTGGTCCTGCTGTACAGCGCTCCGGCGTGCCCGGTCGACTCGAAAATGCGGGTTCAAATCACCGACGCGAACGGGAATAACCAATACACGCCGTACAAGGCCTGCCAGGATAGCCTTACCGTGAATTTCTATATTTCGGGCCTGCAGCCGAACGCGCCCTACACGCTGACGAGCCTGACGTTGGACCGCGCGGGAAACGCGAGCAGCGGTCTACCGATCACATTGAATACCGCACAGCCGCCCGACAACCTGGCCCAATACCAGGTACTCACGGGCCAACCCACCTCACGCGATGGAATTTTACTGCAGAGCACGTTATTCCTCAATAACGCTACCGCCATCGCCTCGGATTTAAACGGCAATATTATTTGGTATTATACCGGCAATATTTCCTTCATCACACGCCCTGAGTCCGGCGGCCGTTTCTTCGGCCTTTACGAAGATCAGACCAAAGACCAGGCTCACCAGATCGTCAGGGAATTCGATTTGGCGGGCAACACCCTGCTCGAAACCAATGCCGCGCGAGTCAATGAGCAGCTCACCGCTCTCGGCAAGCGACAGATCAGCGGCTTTCATCATGAAGCCACCCGCCTGCCAAACGGCAATATCATGGTTCTGGCCGACGTTGAGCAGATCCTCACCGATGTCCAGGGCCCCGGACCCGTGGATGTTATCGGAGACATGATCATTGTCATGAATGACGACCTGCAGGTGGTATGGACGTGGGACGCTTTCGACCATCTCGACACCTCGCGCATGGCAACCCTGAACGATTCATGTCTCCCGGGCAACGGTTGCGCGCCCTATTACCTGGCGCAGACCGCGAACGATTGGCTGCACGGCAATGCCCTCTCCCGCACCCCCGACGGGAATCTTATCTATTCCTCCCGTGCCCAGGATTGGGTTATCAAAATCGACTATGAGGACGGCAACGGCAGTGGGGACGTCATTTGGAGACTTGGCAAAGACGGCGATTTTCAAATCGTCTCCGATGATCCGAACCCCTGGTTTTCCCACCAGCACGACCCCAATTTCGAAACCGTCGACTCGACCCGGCTCGATGTCTTCGACGACGGCAACCTGCGAGCTCAAACGGACCCGAGCGTGCACAGCCGCGGACAGGTTCTTCAACTCGACGAAGCCAACCGTGTCGCGACCCTGGTTCTCAACGCCGACTTGGGAGCCTACACATTTGCTCTCGGTTCCGCGCACCGCTTACCCAACGGGCACTACCACTTCGACGTCGGATGGGTTACTGGGGATGATCCATCCAATCCAACAAGCCGGGCTGTGGAAGTTGACCCATCCGGGAACATTGTTTTCGCGCTACAAGCAGACACTCCCGAATACCGCAGCTTCCGGATGCAGAACCTCTATACCCCGTAATTATCAATGCTCGGTACTAGGTCAGGCGGCAAGCTAACGCATCTCTTATACATAGAATCAGCAGTTTAGAGATCGGGCGTATATCCTTTAGCTTGCGCCCGACCAGTACCACAGAGCTCTTCTAATCAATCTTTTGCGAATTGCGATATCCCATCCTGGTGCATTAGAATTCATGTATACTTTAGGATTCCAAATTGCTCTGAGGATTGGCTGTGCTTCATCGGCGCTCGTTCTTACAGGCTACTTTTGCGACAACGGTGCTTAACCCTGCCCTAAACGCGGGGCAGACCGGACCGCCCAACATTATTCTCATCACTGCTGACGACCTCGGTTACGGCGACCTGGGCTGCTACGGCTCTAATATCCCGACTCCTAATCTGGATCAAATGGCGTCGGAAGGCGTTCTCTTTGAACAGTTCTGCTCCTCCAGTCCGGTATGCTCTCCATCCCGGGCGGCACTGCTCACAGGGCGATATTCCACGCGAGTGGGAGTGCCTTCTGTAATCAGCCCTACAGACACGGGCGGTTTATCCCTGTCAGAAACGCTTCTGCCGCAGGTTCTAAAAGCCAAAAATTACCAGACGGCCTGCGTCGGCAAATGGCACCTGGGGTCGAACACAGCGTACCTGCCGACGAGTCGCGGTTTCGATTCGTTCTATGGGCTGCCTTACAGCAACGACATGTCGCCGTTGCCGCTGATGAGCAACACCGATGTGATTGAACAGCCTGCCAATCTCAGCACCCTGACCCAGCGCTACACCGACACAGCACTCAAGTTCATCGCGAAGGCAGCCGGCTCGCCGTTCTTCCTGTACATGCCCCACACCTTCCCGCACATCCCCCTCGCGGCCTCCAGCCCGTTTCAAGGACAGTCGGGAATGGGCCATTATGGCGATTCGGTCGCCGAACTCGACTGGAGCGTCGGACAAATCCTTAGCGCACTTAAGAGCTACCAGCTCGACCAGAACACGCTCGTGATGTTCACGAGCGATCACGGTCCCTGGTACCAGGGGAGTGCGGGACGCTTGCGCGGACGGAAGGGAGAGACTTACGAAGGCGGCGTTCGGGTTCCGTTTATCGCCCGCTTCCCCGGAAGAATCCCCCAGATCAACGCCGCCCGTGTATTCGCCACCAAGAACCAGGGACGAGTCGTTTCCACGTTCGCGACCTCCCTCGACATCTTCCCGACGCTGGCCGCGTTAACCGGCGCGTCATTACCCAGCCAGCCTCTGGATGGAGTCAATATCTGGCCGATTCTCTCCGGCCAGCAACTCACGGTGAATCGTCCGCCGTTCCTGTATTTCAACGACTGGAACCTGCAGTGTTCGCGCGTCGGTTCCATGAAGGTGCATGTGGCCCGGTACAACACGTTCCCGTGGACGCCGATCCCGTCGGAAGGCCGGATCAACCTTCCCTTGCCGCACGCTGAGCTGTACGACCTGGATACCGACCCACAGGAAAGCTACGACATTTCAGCCGCCAACTTCAATACCGTGGCGAACATGCGAGCGCAGATGGAGGCAGCAATTGTGACCTTCCCCACGCAGGTACAGCAAGCGTGGAGCTACACGAAGAGCCAATCCGTCGGCTCCTGCCCCGAGGGCTCGCTGCCGGAGCCTCCCGGACCTTAAACGGCGGGGAGGAAACTACGCTGCTTTCTGGATTTTCCCGTTCTTAATGCACGACGTGCACACGCGGACGCGCTTGTTGGCGCCATTGATTACCGCGCGGACGAGTTGCAGATTGAGATTCCAGCGGCGCTTGGTCACGTTGTGTGCGTGGCTGATGCGGTTCCCGAATTGCGGGCCGCGCCCACAAACTTCACATACTTTGGCCATTGTCGCTTATGCTCCTTAGAATGAACTCCTAGTCTAGCATAAGTGCATCAAAACACGCGACGGCTGAGCCGCGCTATCGTAAACTTCGCGGTCTCGGCCACCGCCATCACTGCCATCACACCGGCCTGCACCGGGTCCGTTACCACCAGATCGGCGGCTTCCGGCACACTGCCCGCCATATTCAGGCTGATGACGAGCAGCCCCTGGGCCCGAACGTCCCGGACGGCCTTTTCGATTTCACCCCCCATGAGCGCTCCAGCCAGCACCAACGCGCGCGCACGGGGCAGGCGCGCGACGGCGCGCACCGCATCCGCCAGCGCCTGCTCCCCGACGAGCGGAATCGTGTCGACGGAGATGTGCTCGCCACGGATGTTATGCCGGTCGGCTTCGGAAATCGCGCCAATCGCGACCTGCCCGACCTGGGCTCCGCCGCCCATGATGATGATCCGCTTTCCGTAGATTTTCTGTAGCGTCTGGACCACGGACACACCGCGGACGATCGGGGATTGCCGCAGGTCGGTCTCAAGATTCGCGGGTTCGCCGGGGAGCTGGATTTCGAAATAGATGCGCGATTCGGGCGGCCGATCCTCGATGATTTCGACGGACGAGATATCGCCGTCGTGACGGGCGATAATCCCGGTGAGCTCGTGCAGGACACCGGGTCCGGAGCGCGTGAGGATGACAACCCCAATTTTCTCGGCCATCTCAGCCCTCGATGACCTCATATTTGCGCAGGATCTCGTCCCAGTATCCCTGTGCCCGAAGCAACAACTCGACGACCTCGCGCACGGCTCCACTGCCACCCCGGCTGAAGGTCACGTGCCTGGCGCACTGCTTCACTTCCGGACGCGCATTCGCTGTCGCAATGCTGAGCCCGACCCGGCGCATGATGACGACGTCGGTAAGATCGTCGCCGACATAGGCCACCTGCTGGGGCGTGATGCCGGAGTCCTTGAGAATCTCCTCGAGGATCGGAACCTTTTCGATGTGGCCCTGGTACACATATGACATACGGACCTGCTTGGCGCGGGTCTCGGTGGCGGGAGAAACTCGCCCGCTAATCACGCCCGTTTTGATGCCCTTCCAGGACAGCCACTGCAGCGCGATGCCGTCCTGCGAGTCGAAGCCCTTGGTTTCTACCATGTTCCCGGCAGCGTCGGGGACGTTATATAGATGCCCGTCGGTGAGAACTCCATCGACGTCCATGAGCAGCAGCCGGATTTGAGCGGCCAGCTCGGTGATTGAAGATGACACTCGATCAATTCTCCAGGAATAGTTTGTTGAACAGCTTCTTTTGATGCGCGAGCATGTCCACGTAGATGCTCGTGTTTTCGGCGCGCGGCAGGCACGGTTTTCCCATGCGGGCCGGCACTTCTGAAATGCTGTGAATCGCGCCCATTGTTTCCGCCGCCAGCAAGGCGGCACCACGGCTGGTGGCCTCGCGCTCCAGGCATGGCACGACGGCAAGTCCCAGCGCATCCGCCATCATCTGCGTCCAGGCGGGTGAACGCAGCAGCGCGCCGCCCGATGCAACGATCCGCGGCGTTCCTTCGAGACTCCCTGTCATGATCGTGAAAACTTCACGAAATCGCAGCGCGACCGATTCCAGGGCCGCCTGCAAAATGTCGTACGGCGTGGTGGCCAGGTTCATGCCGGCGATGACGGCGTGAAGGTCGGAGCGCCAGTAGGGCGACCGTTCGCCGGCGAAAAACGGCAGCACCATCAAGCCGTGCGAACCTGGTTTCGACTGCCGCAGATGTTCTTCGGTGTCCTGCTCCGGCGGCAGCGCCAGCGTGCGATGCATCCATGCATAGACGTCGCCGCCATTCGACAGCGCGCCGCCGAGCACGTATCTTTTGCGGTCGACGCGATAGCACCAGAGCCCGTCAGGAATCTGCACGGTCTCACGTTCCAGGACCACTCGGATCGCGCCGCTGGTGCCGACCATCAAGGCAAAGTCGTCCGCCGACGTGCAGCCGCTGCCGACGTTATTGCAGGCGCCGTCGCCCAGCGCGGGGAACCAGGGAATCCCGTCGAACAGGGGCCATTTTTCGCGAAACGATGCGGTGAGGCTCGATGGCCGCTGGTCGAGATCGGCGAGCGGGCAGAGCTGATCGAGCCGGATCGGCAGCGCGGCAAGGACCTCGGCATCGTAATTGTTGGCCGCCTGCTCCCACAGGCCCGATCCGGAAACCATGGACGTCGAAGCCACTGGTTTGCCGAACAGCTTCAGGAACAGAAATTCGCCGAAGGAGAGCCAGTGCGTCGTCGCGTCGAATGCAGCGCGGCGGTTGCGATGGAGCCATAGCAGCTTCGCTGGCCAGTAGCTGGTATGGAGCCGGCAGCCGGTCCGCGCATGGACGGCTTTCGCATCGAGACGCTGCGTCAGCTCTTCGGCCTCCTTCGCGCTGCGGGTGTCGAAGAGATGGATGATCGGCGTTGTGATTGAGCCGCTGCCGTCGACACCGAGGAAACTGTGCCAGAACGTGTCGAACGCGACCGCGTCCGCATGCAATCCGGCGGTTTTCATCTGGTCGTGGATGCGCCCCAGAACCTCGATCGTCAGATCCAGGAGAACCTGGGGATCGATTTCCACTCCGCCGTCGGTGGTGGTTGTAATTTGATAGGGGACCTGTTCGCCGAAGCCGGCCTTCTGCTCACCATGGGAATCGAAAAGCAGCGTGCGGACGCTCGAAGACCCCACGTCAAGGCTGACAATCAGAGCGCCGGAGGTGGAAGTGGGGGCCATTTACCCTTATAGCATTTGGCCGTTGCGGGACGGACGTTTGAGGCGAGGAAGCGTCGAGGTTTTGCACGCTCTTTCCCTTGTGCTGCACACACAGTGTATGTTGGTGATTTCTCTCACATTCCCTCAAATTGCGACGCACGATTCGGCTCGTCGCGACGCTGTTTTTCTGCCGTGCGTCGCGCTTTTGCCGCAGGAGGAAGCGGTGGAATTGCGGCAGCAGGCGCTTCTGATGGCACTATAACGCGACAGTACGAGTGCGGAACCCTTCGGCGAGCGGTCGGATGGGGGTAAGGCATTGTAGATCAGTGCTTATTGCGGTCGCGGCGATTTTCGTTACACGTGTGACCGGCTTTCAGCCCAATGCCCCGTAGTTTCGGGAACGGCCAGTTTGGTTAAGCCTGCGACAGGTTGTTAACCGGCCCGCCCGTAGCTCTGAACAAGCTCCGACCATCGCCGGTTGGCGACCAGCGGCAGGATGGCATCCGCATCACAGGCAGCCGGACCACTCCCGTTTAGGGAAAACAAAGCGGCATTGGGCTTTCAGCGGCTTATACTGCCTGCGAATGAAAAACCGACAACCACAACGGATACGAGACACTGGAGCATGCAGCCATCCAGAAGCGATCTGATACAAATGTTCGTGCTTGACGCCATCGCGGATGATTATGAGAACCTCGCGCACATAAAAATCGACGTTACGTCTTTGAGTTCCCGAGCCGGACTGGCCGTTGAGCCCGGCGAGGTGACGGATGCGCTGATCCGCTTGATCGAGCGCGGCCTCGCGACTGCATTCAACCTGAGAGGCTGGAATCCTCCCGAGGAATACCCCGGAATCCCGCCATCGTGCGACATCGACGAATACTACTTCTGGACCACCAGTGAGGGGAAGAAGGTACAACTGGCAGACTATCCCGAATGGCCATTCGACGAAGATAACAACCGGCGCAACGACTGGCAGGCCCCGTCCCGTTGAGCCGTTCCCTGTCAGAATTTCGTGCTTTAATTCCTCACTGAAATACTGCCAAATCTTTCCAATTCGGTATATAATCCATATGTGAACCGCCTCCCATCTGAGGGCGACTAGGCATAGTCCCCAATGAGGGTAGGGACTAAGATGCCTACCTTAGCTAAGTAGATTCTTGCCGCCGACTAGGGCAACATATCTCACTTAGAGCCTTCCCACCGCGCAACTCCCTTGATACACTGGGGCATCCTTATAGCAGGCGCTATGGCGTGTTTATACTGTCGTAGAAAAATCGGGCCCCTGCAGAAGTGGGTGGATGCCAACTTTTGTTGCTCCAGCCACCGCAAAAAATATAAGGCTAATTCTGCGCGCGCTATTCGCGAAGCAGAAGACCAATACGGTTTCGACGATAACTGGAACGAGCGCTGGCGGTTATACGCCAACAAAGCACCTGCAAAGCCTCATAACACGCCGTCACAAGCCAGTGCCTTCCTTTTGGTTCTGGCTGTCGCCTTCATATTGTTAGCCGTGTTCCGCGGACCCGGCAGCGATAGCGGTGCGAACGACAGCGCACAAAACCAAGGTGGTCCCGGCCCTCTCATGGGAGGCAAAGACTCCGGCTTGCGACAGAAGATCGGCGCTGCTATCCAGAGCCATGCGCCCGTCTCCCTGCGTGACGATTTCTCCACGGGATTTGCCAAGTGGGATGGTCCGAAGGGTAGTGACTGGGTGCAGGAGCGCGGATACGTCCGGCCTGGCAGGCTGCGGATCTGGAAAGAATCCGAATCGCTATCCAACTATGATCTTGAGTTCGTCGGACATATTGAAAAGAAGAGCCTCAGTTGGGCGTTTCGGGCCGCGGACCTTCAGAATTACTACGGCTCGAAGTTGACGGTAGGCAAGTCAGGGCCTCTTCCCAATACGGGGCTGGTTCGTTTTGCAGTGCTGGACGGTCGGGAGCGCGATCGCGTCGAGGTTCCGCTGCCGGTTTCCCTCGATCGCAACACCGATTACCACGTGCGCGTCACCGTTCGCGGGAATCGTTTTCTGACCTCTATCGACGGGCAGTTGGTGAGTTCCTGGGTCGATAACCGCATCAGCCGCGGCGGCATCGGATTCTTTGCCGACAATGGCGAGTCGGCGGCTCTCAAATGGGTCAGCGTCTCTGAGCGCGACAGCTTCTGGGGAAAGCTCGTATCGAGCTTCTCGCTCATTACGTTCCCCGGCGTGCCGCCCGACTCCGTGTTCCTGATGGGCTCGCCGTTCATTCAATAGCGGTCGCGTCCCGCTTCCGATCTCCTGAAACCTGTTTCCGACCCACCGCGTCTGGAGGGCTTAGCGCAGAGTCAGACAGGAGACTTGTATGACGGCAACACGTCTGTTGGCCGGCTGCGCTATTTTGTGCGCGGCTCTC
The DNA here is from genome assembly GCA_035295125.1 of Bryobacteraceae bacterium. Lineage (GTDB taxonomy): Bacteria > Acidobacteriota > Terriglobia > Bryobacterales > Bryobacteraceae > JAICMB01. The sequence continues at coordinate 328,611 of DATGJP010000020.1, forward strand.
AGCGCTCAAACCAAATCGCACAAGAATGCGATCGAAAGCGCCTACGGCAAGTGGTTGGATGTAGACGTCGCCTACATCATCACCGCTGACGAGCGCAAAGCCTTCACGCAGCTCGGCACGGACGACGAACGCGAGCAATTCGTCGAGCAGTTCTGGCGCCAACGCGATCCTACTCCCGACACGGAAGAAAACGAATTCAAAGAGGAGCACTATCGCCGCATCGCTTACGCGAATGAGCATTTCGCCTCCGGCATTCCCGGCTGGAAGACCGATCGCGGCCGCATTTACATCATTCACGGACCGCCCGACGAAATCGAATCCCACCCTTCCGGTGGCGCGTATCAACGGCCTGCCGAAGAGGGTGGCGGCTCCATCACAACATATCCGTTCGAAGTCTGGCGCTATCGCTACATCAAAGATGTCGGCAATAACGTGCTCGTCGAATTTGTCGATCCGACCATGACGGGCGAGTTCCACATGACCATCGATCCCGACGAAAAGAATGCCTTGGCGCACGTGCCCAACGGCACTCCTCCACCGGGACCATTGGCGCAGCTCCAAGGCTCGAAGGAATTCGATCGTCTGCAGCAATCGGTTGACGTCATGCGCCCGCCCCAGTCGCGTTTTCCGGACCTGGAGCCGCTGGTCGACTCCAACATCCGCTACAACGTGCTTCCCATGAAGGTTCAGACGGCTGTGCGCCACGTGACCGAAACCATGGCGTCAGTGCCGGTAACGATTGAATTCGAGAATCGCGATCTACAGTTTAAAGAGCACGACGGCATCGGCGAAGCCACCGTGAACCTTTACATGCGCGTGAGCACCTTGTCCCGACGCGTCGTGAGCGTTCATGAGGACGTGGTCAAGACTACGCGTAACGGCGGCCCGGCGATTTACCGGGCTATCTTCTACCTCGCGCCCGGGTCCTATCGGCTGAATGTTGTCGCCAAGGATGTCGTCGGAGGCAACGTGGCCATTTACGAAACAGCCCTGCACGTGCCTTAAGGCGACTGTCGCGGCCGGGTACACACGATATAATCGCCCATCTTCCAAGGCCCCTCGGGCCCGCTTACTTCGTAAGTCATTTTGAACGAATCCGGCGATTGCTGTTGGTAGCGGAACCGTTCCCGCCTGGGCTTCTGCTCCAGGATCGACGCGCGTTCGAACGTAACAGCGCCATTGGCCCATCCATCGCTCGTAAATAAGCGAACGCCGCCCGCGATGTCATCAATCACGGCGATCAGTTTGCCCGACTCGCGGTCGACACCCCACGTCGACAACGCCTTATACGGCCCCGGCGGCCGATCCGTGTGGCTGGAAACAAGCCACTTCCCGTCCAATTCCGATCGAAAGGCGACGTCCGCCGCGATTGTGCGGCCGTTCGCAAATTCGCCCGCACAACTCCACGACCCATTGAAGAACTTAACCATCGACGGGTCCATAGACTGCCCCACCGCGCACGCCGCTGTCATCAGCCAAACAACGAGCCCGACCTTCTGCATGCCGAAAATGTTAGCGCAGTGCCACCGGCCGGCCGCCGCTTGCTTTACTGCGCTGGGCAGCGTCCATAAATGCGAATATCTCCAGGGTCTCGTCGTTGGGCACGGGCGCCTGACCTGTCTGGAAGAACTTCACAATCTCCCGGACCAGCGGAGCGTACCCATCATTGGAGTTTTCGATCACCTGAGTCGTAACGTTCCTCCCCGATGCTTCCGGTTTCACGAATGCCACCGCTCCGTACGTCGAATAGGGACGCAAGGCGCGCACAGTGCCGATGCGTCCATCCTTCCAGCGGCCAACAACTACGTCCGCGTCAGCCGTCGACGTCCGAGTGACCTCCGCGCATCCCACGCCCATGATTGTGTACAGCATCTCAATGGGATGAATCGCATACCATGCGAGGTCCAACTGCTGGTGCTCCTCCAACGGTCCAGGTCCCCAGGTAATCGCGCCTTCAAGATTCTTCGCCCCGTGCAGCCGCCACACCTCACCGAAGCGCAAGCTCGATGAACTGAACCACGGCACGCCGGCCTCTTTCGCCAGGCGCGCGATTTCGCGGGCATCAGCGAACGTCGACGCCAGCGGTTTATCAATGAAAAGCGGTTTTCGCGAGGCCGCCAGGCACTCGCGCACCTGCTCCAGGTGCGGGCGCCCGTCGACGCTCTCGATCAGCACACCATCCACGCGCCGGCAAAGTTCGCCGACCGTGGAGACGATTTCGACGCCCCATTTCTCCTGAAGCTCTCGCGTGAACCCGTCGACTCGGGTCCGGCTCGACTCCACGTCCGGACTCCCGCCCTTGAACGCGGCCACGACCCTGGCGCCGGCAACGTGATCCTTATCCGACGGATCGTTCAGCATTTTCGTGAATGCCGTGACGTGCGAAGTATCAGCGCCGACAATTCCCAGCCTCAGCTCCGCCGCGCCAACGCACGAAATCGCCATCACAAATGACAAAACGGCTTTCATCACGCGCCATTGTACACTGTGGATTGCCGCTGGACCTTTCGACGCCACTGCAGTATGTGAAGGGAATTGGCCCCGCGCGCGCCGCCGCTCTGGAGACCAAAGGCCTGCTTACGGTCGAGGACCTCCTCGCCTACGTCCCGTTCCGATACGAGGACCGCAGCAACGTCAAAACCATCGGGCGTTTGGCGCCCGGTGAGATGGCTACGGTCGTCGCGGAAGTGAAGTCGTCGAAGCTCTCCGGCTTTCGCCGCCGCAACCTTGGCCTCTTCGAGGCAGTGTTCACGGACGGCTCCGCGGAACCACTGGTTGCGAAGTGGTTTCACGGGGACTACCTCGCCGATCGCTTCACGGCGGGCCTGCGGGTCGCCCTCTTCGGCAAAATCGAGCTCGACAGCTACACTGGCAATCTTCAAATGATGCACCCCGAGTATGAGATCCTCACCGCCGAAGACGAGGCGGATGCGGCTCTGCATTTGGGTCGGGTGGTGCCGATCTACGAAGCCGCCGGCAAAATCACGACCCGTGTTTTTCGTTCGATCATTCATCGGCTCCTGGAATCGCTGGCGCCATTGGCCGATCCATTGCCCACTGAAATCCTGGCGCGCCTCAAGCTTCCCGATCGCTGGACCGCCATCCGCGAAACCCACTTTCCCGCCCAGGATGCCGACCTCCGCCTTCTCAACGCCTTCCGCTCTCCCCACCAGTACCGCCTGATCTTCGAAGAATTCTTCTGGCTGGAGTGCGGCCTGGCGCTGAAGCGCGCCAAGGCCCGGCTGCAGCCTGGCATCTCGTTCGACCTGAACGAACGGGTCCGCGAAAAGGTGAAAGCCATGCTTCCCTTCAAGCCGACCGGGGCCCAAAAGCGCGTGCTTGCCGAAATCGCCCTCGACATGAAGGAGCCGCATCCCATGAGCCGCCTGCTGCAGGGGGATGTCGGGAGCGGAAAAACCCTGGTGGCCGCGGAAGCCGCCATCATCGCGATCGAGAACAAATATCAGACCGTCGTCCTCGCGCCAACTGAGATTCTGGCGACGCAGCACTACCTTTATTTCAAGAAGCTGTTCCAGAACCTCGGCTATGTCCCGGTGCTGCTCACGGGTTCCTCAACCCAGCGCGAGAAAACCCAGATCAGGAAGCTTCTAGCCTCAGGTTACGCACAGATCGCGATCGGCACCCATGCGCTGCTGGAACCCGGCGTAGAATTCCATCGACTGGGACTGGCGATCGTCGACGAACAGCATCGCTTTGGCGTTCTGCAGCGGCTCCGGCTGATGGAGAAAGGCGAGACGCCCGACGTCCTGGTTATGACCGCGACGCCGATCCCCCGCACTCTCGCCCTCACCATCTATGGCGACCTTGACGTGTCGATCATCGACGAAATGCCACCCGGCCGGAAGCCGATCATCACGAAGCACCTCACCGAAGATCACATCGAGAGTGTCTATTCTTCGCTAAAGAGACAGATCGACGCCAGACGGCAGGCGTATATCGTGTACCCGGTGATCGAGGAGTCTGAGACCCAGGCAATGAAGGCCGCCGAGAAGATGTATCAACATCTCTCCGAGCGCGTTTTCCCAGACACGAAGGTCGGGCTGCTTCACGGCAAGTTGTCCGCCGAGACCAAAGAAACGGTGATGGAGCAGTTCAAGCGCGGCGAAGTCGCCATTCTGGTTTCGACCACAGTGATTGAGGTCGGCGTCGATGTGCCTAATGCCACGGTCATGGTGATCGAACAGGCGGAGCGATTCGGCCTGGCGCAGTTGCATCAACTCCGCGGGCGCGTCGGCCGCGGCGCCGAACAGAGCTACTGCATCCTGGTCACGGGCAAGCTCAATGAAGCCAGCCAGGAACGCATCCGCACCATGGTGGAATCGAACGACGGCTTTTACATCGCCGAAATGGATCTTCGCCTGCGAGGCCCTGGAGAATTTTTCGGCACGAAGCAATCCGGGCTGCCCGCGTTGCGCGTAGGTAATATTATTCGCGATCGCGACGTGCTGGAAATCGCGCGAGGCGAGGCTCGCGCCTTTACCGAGCATCCGCCCTCGGAACAGGAACTGCGGCGTGGAATCGCCTACATCCGCGATCACTGGCAGCGGCGGTACGGCTTAATTCAAGTAGGTTGAAATGAAAACGCTTCTCGTTGTCACCCTGTTCGCATGGCTCGGACAGGCTCAGACGATCGCAATCCAGGCCGGCCGAATCGTCGACGCCGCGAGGGAACCTGAGGCCGCGCTCAATCAGGTCATCCTGGTTGAGCATGGCAAGATCAGCGCCGTGGGGGCGGGGATTCCGATCCCTGCCAACGCTACGGTCATCGATCTTTCGAAGTCCACCGTGCTGCCAGGTCTGTTCGATGCTCACACTCACCTGTGCACAAACATGCAGAAACCGCGGGGCGGGCTGAACGGCACGTACGAAGCGATCCTCCTGGAGACCGCAACCAAGACGACAGCCTATCGCGCGCTGCAGGGCGCCGCGAACGCGCGCGAGATGCTGGAGGCCGGATTCACCACCGTTCGCGACGTCGGGAACGCGGGCAATTACGCCGACTCCGCATTGCGGCAAGCCATCGACGAGGGCCTGATACCCGGCCCCACCGTGATCAACGCCGGAAAAATCATCGCACCTTACGGGGGCCAGATGCCTGGCGTCCTCACACCGGAATTGCGAAACATCGGTCCGCAGGAATATCTTTTCGCCGATACGCACGACGAGTTGGTGAAAGCAATCCACGAGAACATCCTGTACGGCGCCAAGGTGATCAAGATTGTCGTGGATGATCTGCCCTACATCTACTCCGCCGCCGACATCAAGTTCATCGTGGAAGAGGCCAGGGGCGCTGGACTGAAGGTCGCCGCGCACTGCCTCACCGGGCGTGGAGCGCACAACGCCGCCGAAGCGGGCGTCGCTTCCATCGAACACGGTTTGGTGATGAGCGACGACGATCTCGCGCTCGCGAAGAGAAACGGCGTGACACTCGTGAGCACCGACCTGACGAAGGAGTACGCCGAGGCGCTCGGGATACCCGAGTTCCATGCCATTTTCGTCGAGCGGCTGAAGCGGGCCTACAAGGTGGGCCTGCCGGTCGTATTTGGCACGGACGTCATGCTGCCGCTACCCGGCAAGACGCGCGGGCAGGCGGCGATCGCCTACATCGACAGCTTTGTGGAGGCCGGCGTTCCGCCCCCAGCCATCCTGCAAGCCATGACAACCGGCGCCGCGCGCCTCCTCGGAGTAGAGAAGGAGCGCGGCGCGATTCGCCCAGGAATGGCCGCGGATCTCATTGCCACACCCGATAACCCTCTGGAGAATATTCAGACCTTACGCAAGGTGACCTTCGTGATGAAGGATGGCCAGGTGTTTCGGCACAACTGATCGGCTTCAGGCCTGGATCAGCTCGACGTCGATGTTGATATCGATTTCGTCACCTACCAACATGCCCCCGGTTTCAAGCACCTGGTTCCAGGTCAGGCCGAAATCCTTGCGACTAATTTTCGTAGTCGCCTCGGCTCCTACGCGGACGTTTCCCCATGGATCCTTGCCCGCCGGGGTCGGCCCCTCGACACTCAAGACGACCGGACGTGTCACGCCTCGGATCGTCAGGTTGCCAGTGACTTTGTGAGCACCCGAGCGGGTCTCTTCGACCTTCGTCGATTCAAAACGGATCACCGGATGCTTCTCGGCATGCAGAAAATCTTCGCTCTTCAAATGCGCATCGCGCTGCGGCTCGCGCGTGTTGATCGAGTGTACGTCAATTTCCGCCGTAACCGAGGATGCGGCTGGATTATTGGGGTCGATCCGCACTGTTCCGGTCACCTTCCCGAATTCGCCCCGGACATTAGAAATCATCATGTGCCGCACCTTGAAGTGCGCGCTGGTATGAGCTGAGTCGATGTTATAACTCAAAACCGGCAAAGCTGCTTGTGTTGTGCTCATCGCTATAATCTCCTTTTCACTTCAAATCGAACAACAGCCAGTGAGAATCTCCTGGCGATTGAAACCGGATCTCGTCTTCGCCTGCGATCGCCGCGCCGTCGCCGGCCCGCAGCGTTCGCCCATTCACCGTCACTTCACCGCTGATCACCTGCACCCATCCCGCGCGTTCCGACCCCAGCGCATGGCGGATTTCGCCGCCCGGGGCAAGCTTGGCGACGTAAACGTCGGCGTCCTGGTGGATTGGCAGCGACCCGTCGCGCCCTGGTTTCGATGCGATCAAATTCAGCTTCCCCGGCTCGATATCCCGGAACGACTTCTCCGTATAACGCGGCTTCACGCGCGTCTCGTCCGGAGTGATCCAAATCTGCAGAAAATGCACCGGTTCTACGGGCGACGGGTTGTATTCGCTGTGCATGATGCCGGTTCCGGCGCTGATCCGCTGCACCTCGCCCGCTTTCATCTGCGCGCGGTTGCCCATGCTGTCTTTGTGCTCCAGAATTCCCGAGATCACGTACGTGATGATCTCCATGTCGCGGTGCGGGTGCATGCCAAAGCCCTGCTCACCGCTGACACGATCCTCGTTGATGACGCGCAGCGTTCGAAACTGCACGTTGCTGGGATCGTAATAATCCGCAAACGAAAAGGTATGGTGCGTGTCCAGCCAGCCGTAGTTCGCATGCCCTCTCTCGTCGGCTTTCCGGATCGTAATCATCTCTTCAATTCCTCCGCGGCTCCTATTTGCAGATCCTATGCCAATCGCTAAGTCATAGGAATGATTGATCGAGCACGATGGGACGAGCAACGAGAATGCGTTGCTTATCGCATATTCGTTGAAAGCAACGCAGATTCGTTGCTACCATGGACACATGGCCACCAAGCCGGCACTGGGTTCGGAAACGCACCGGGCGGGCATCACGGATTTGGCTGCCGCCTACGGCCGCCGCGAAGAGTTCCACCGCACCATCCTGGACAGCCTTGCGGAAGGGGTGATCATCACCGACAGCAAAAGCCGGATTCTATATGCCAATGCACGCATGCAGGAAATCAGCGGCTACACTCAGGAAGAATTGCTTGGCCGCATCAGCTACGAACTGCTGACCCCTCGCAAGAACTGGGACAAGATGCGCCAGCGCCTGCGGGAACGACTCTCCGGCTCCGAAGATGACTACGAACACGAACTGATTCGCAAAGATGGAACAACGATCTGGATCCGCGTGCAAGCAACGCCCTACCGCAACGCTTCCGGAGAGGTCTCGGGAACCGTCGGGGCGATGAGTTGCATCAGCCGGCAGAAAAGCCTGGAACACGAGAACGAATACCTGCGGAGCGAACTGCGCGCCGAAACCGGCTCGGACGGGCTCATTGGCCCCAGCGATGCGCTGGCTCGCGTTCGAAACCAGGTTTCGATGGTGGCGACCACCGACGCGAACGTACTGATCTACGGAGAATCGGGGACTGGCAAGGAACTCGTCGCCAGCGCGCTCCACGAACTCAGCAACCGCCGCGATAAGCCGCTGGTCCGCGTGAATTGCGCTGCCATCCCGAAGGATTTATTCGAAAGCGAGTTCTTTGGGCATGTCCGCGGAGCATTCACGGGCGCCATCAAAGACCGCATAGGACGTTTCGAAGTGGCCGACGGCGGCACGCTTTTTCTCGATGAGGTCGGCGAGATCCCGCTCGAACTCCAGGGCAAGCTGTTGCGCGTTATCCAGGAGCGCCAGTTCGAACGCGTCGGGGACGATCGTACCCGAAGTGTCGACGTCCGGCTGATCTCGGCGACGAATCGTCCTCTCGCGGAGGAAGCGTCGAACGGCCGGTTCCGTCTCGATCTGTATTATCGGCTCAGCGTTTTCCCGATCGAGATACCGCCGCTACGCGAACGCCGTGAGGACATACTCCCGCTTGCCGAGTACTTCCTCCGGTTGAACGCGCAACAATTCGGAATGAAAACGCCGACATTAACGAAGGCCCAGCGGGAGGAACTGCAGCGTTATGACTGGCCCGGCAATGTTCGCGAACTCCAGAATGTCATAGAGCGCGCCACCATCCTCGCCGCGCATGGTGGTTTCGCTCTGAATATCGATGCCAGACCCCGCCAGGCCGCAGTCCGCCGCCCTGCTGGTCCCTTGAACGATCTCAAAAACCATGAACGGGAGATCATAGCTGCGGCCTTGAAGGAAACGCGCGGCAAGATTTATGGCCCGGACGGTGCCGCGGCACTGTTGGGAGTCAAACCCACGACACTCTCCTCAAAAGTGACGCGTTTGGGGCTGCGCAACGCCGCCTTCAGGCTCAATGTCAGTTAGTAGTTCGGCTGCTTGTGATGCCGGAAGGGCGGGTTAACAACCCGCCGCAGGCTAACAGCCTGCATCACGGGCTTAAAGACGTCTGACACGGGCTGCTGGGACAGGCGAGGCAGGCGGCGCGCAATCACCGGCAAAATTCCGCGGCCACGGCGTGCAGAATCTCGTGGCATTGCCGGACCTGTTCCAGGTCCACCCACTCCACCACGGCGTGCGCACCCGCGCCACCGGGTCCAAACACAACGGTCGGAATACCCGCCGCACTCGTCAGCGCCGCATCCATCCAAGGTGTCGAACCGACGATGGGAACTTCACGTCCAAGCTTCCGCTCTGCCTCCCGATGCAGCAAACTCACGATGGCGTCGTCCTCCGCAACCTCAAACGGATCGCGTACGAACGTCGTCTTCATGCTCGCTTTAAACTTCGAATCCGCGGCCCCCAGCGCAGCCAGAACATCTGCAAACTCACGCTCCACCTGCGTGATGTTTTCCCCCGGAACCGTCCGCCGTTCGACGCTGAGCCGGCAAACTTCGGGATAACTCGACAGCTCCTGTCCCCCGCCAACGAGGGAAGCGTGCAGCGAGGCGCACCCCAGCAGGCGATGCGGTTGGCGCGATTGCAGCCCGCGATTCAGTTCCTCGAGCCCCACGAGGACGCGCCCCATGTGCGCGATTGCGTCGACGCCGAGGTCCGGCCGCGATCCGTGCGAAGCCACGCCCTGCGTCTCGATATCCACCCAAACGAATCCCTTATGCGCGACGCAGACGTCGAGCGCGGTCGGTTCGGTGACTATCGCCGCATCGGCCGTCCAACGCTTCAAGACAGACTCGGTTCCGATGCTGGCATATTCCTCGTCGCACACTGCCGTCACGAGAAGGTCGCCGCGCCAGCCCTGCCCCACGGCGGTGGACGCGGTCATCAGGATGGCCGTCAGCCCGCCCTTCATGTCGTAAGAACCCCGCCCGTACAGCCGATTGCCCTCGATCACCGGCTGGTGGGGATTCGTCATGCCCGCCACACCGACGGTGTCCACATGCGCGTTCAGCATGAGCGATTTCCCGCCGCCGGTGCCCCGAACGCGCCCGACGACGCTGATTCGTCCCGGACGCGGTTCGTCCGTTTCCACCTCGACGCCCGCCCTCGCAAGCCACTCCGCGATGAAACCGGCTATCTGCCGCTCGCCTGCGCCTCCGGGCACAAGGTCCGGGTTTACCGAATCGATCGCAACCAGGTCCCGCAACAGCGTCGTCAGCGCGTCCATGTCCGCGTGTTAATTCCCACCAGAGGACGAACCACCCGTGACCGACGCATTGATAAACCGGTCGAAGAAATCCAATGCCGGCTTGTTGACTTCGTGCTGCACCACGATCTGATCGCCGAAATTCATCAATTGATCGCTAGCCTCCTGATAGCCCGGCCATTTCGGCAGGCCCTTGCCATTCGGGTTCCCCGTGGCCGCGAAATTCGCCCAATAGCTCGACATCACGTCCGACAATTTGCGATCCGCATCTTCCCACGGCCGGTCGGATCGAAGATTGCCGAACACATACTGAATCTCGGCGGCGTGATAAGCGTGGTATTTTGCGCCCACCGGCCCTGGGGGAACGCGCGTGAAGTAGTACAGGAACGCCGGCGCTTTTCCGTTGCGGCTCTGCATCCGGACCCAGGTTCGCATCTGCCACCCCATGCCCGAGTCGCGGCTGCTGGTGTAATGCGCCTCCGCGGCCTGTTCGTCGGTCGTGAACGGATACAGCTTCAAGAACTCGTCGGCGAACTTGCCATAACGATTGTGCACCTGGTCGAGAAGCGTTTTCGCGGTCGCATTGGCCGGCCATGGCGCCAATGTCCGGGCTTCATCCGCGTTGTATCCGGCGATCACCGGCACATCGCTTTGCCGGTGCTGCGCGAAAATCGCGGTGACATCCTCGGGCAAAAACCAGCCGTCGACACACGGCCGGAATGATCCCTCGGCCTTCAACAAGTCGTCGGCGGAAATCGCCCGCATCGCCGCCGATGTCGAGGCACCGGACTTCTCGGCAAACTTGACGCCCGCTTGTTCCTCTTCGGCCAGGTTGATGCGGCGTCCGAAGTTCGCCCCGCTCTCGCCGATCACGCGGTGGAACAATCCTTTGGCGAGCGGCGAGGCCATGAGAAAATTCACCGCCGATGACCCGGCGGATTCGCCGTAGATCGTCACCCGCTTTGGATCTCCCCCGAACGCCGCAATGTTTTTCTGCACCCACTGGAGCGCCGCCACCATGTCGAGAAGGCCGTAATCGCCCGACGAATGATGCGAGGATTCCTTCGTCAGCTCCGGATGGGCCAGGAATCCGAAAATTCCGAGGCGATAGTTGACGGTCACCACCACCACGCCCTTCTTCGCAAGTACCTCGCCGTCGTAGGTCGGAGTGGAGCCGCTGCCTCGCGTATAGCCGCCGCCGTGAATCCAGACCATCACCGGCCGGCGATCCTTCGCCAGCGGCGCCGCGGTCCAGACATTCAGGTAAAGGCAATCCTCGCTGACCGACTTGAGCGGAGAATAATAAGGCGACGTCTGCGCGTACGGAGCCTGCATACAGACCGCCGAGAACTCCGTCGCCGGACGAACGCCTTCCCAGGACGCCGGAGATTCCGGAGCCTTCCAACGCAGTGAACCGACGGGAGGCGCAGCGTAAGGAATACCTTTATAGACGCGCACCGCGGGGTCCTTACCCGGAGCTCCTGAGACCAGTCCGTTGGCAGTGTGAATAGGATCGTCCAGCGCCAAAGCGCAGCCGATAGTCAGAATCAGGGAAACGAGCAAACGGGGCATACGGATCCTCCTTGGTTTCGGGGTATTACACGACCTTTGCATCCCGCGGATGTCGAGCAGATGGAAGGGTCAAGCGGGCGGTTCCGCCCGACTGATGAATTGTCGAAGCGGGGCGAGTTCCCGGTGCGGTCCAAAGGCAGGCGCTACCTGCACCACCCCGAAAACTCAGTGACATTGGCCTCAAGGCTGTAAAACCAACTTAGACCAGCTTACTTCTTCCGTCCAATCATCGCCCAGGCTTCCGAGAGATGCTCGCCCAACTCTTCATCGCTCACACGATCCAACTCAATCCCCACCCAACCCTTCACACCGACATACGGAGGCCGGTAGTATTTCCTGGGATCCGAATGAACCAGCGCCTCCTGCACTCCCGGAGCCGCTGGGATCCATACCGCGATATGCCCATCGTCGTGATGGTTGTTCGAGATCATGGCATACACCCGCTTCTTCACAAAAAATGTCGGCTCACCGTGCGAAAGCTTCTCAGTGGTTCCCGCCAACCCGACACAAATCCGCCGCACCCGAGGGATGTGCTCCTCCCCCGCATCTTTACTTCGTGAGATACCCATGAAAACGTCCTAACCAATACGGAAGCAAATAGAATGCGCCATCATCTTCTCCTCGCCCACCGTTTCCTCCATCAATGCGAAACGGATTGCTGTTCCACTTCATCACCGGCCGCTCGTCCGGAGGCAATAATGTTGTGGCCTGTGCTTTCCGGAAACGATCTTTGCCGCCATCGAGCCTGATATCGGAGCGGTTCGAATTTACAACCGTCCACTCCACCAGGTCCATCGGAATACGTTCCAACATCCAGGTTGCGCTGTCCAGGTCCGCGTGTTCCGCTGGGTTGGACGTCTCGTAGATGAACGTCCACAAAGGATTTTTCTCTCGACGTATGTTATCCCACCACTGCCCCAGAGCGCTGCGGTAGAAGCCCAGAAGCTTCGGATCTTCCTCGTAACGGAACGCCAGGTAAAAGGGCAGCATGGCCAGTTCTTCGTCTGAGTAATTGATTTCCCGCCGATACTCTTGGTAGCGGGTCATTTGCTCCGCGTACTTCAACTCGAAAGCCACCTTGCGATATTCCTTCTCGTACTTCTCATCGCGTGTGATGTGATAGGCGGTCTTCAAAAAACACAGCAGCTCGAGCGCGTTTAAAGCACTGTCCGATTTGCCCCGGCCTTCGAAGTACTCACGCGACCACTTCCCCCAGGTCGTAGGCTTGCCGGTAACATCGACGAGATGATAGCCGTGCTCGATAATGTGGTCCATGATTCGCCGCGCCGTCGCAGCAATGCGCGCTTTGAGTTCCTGATCGGGCAGCAGGTCGTATGCGACGCCGAAAACGAAGAAATGCCCCACAATCTCGTCGGAGCTGGTGTCGCCCTTCCATTCATACTTGCCATCCTCGGTCCAATGCCAGACACCATCGGTGGGGCGCCAATCGCCTTTTCGAATATAGGAGCGCGCTGGAAAACCGGGCCGCCCGGTAACCTGCTCCAGGAACAGTACCGCATCGATCGATTTGCGCGCGTTCGCGAGCGCCTCGGGAGATTTCGTCACAGCATATCGGAAACACTCCGCCGCCGCGTACATGGCGGTCCACAGGCCATCGTTATCGCTGGGCTCCAACTGATTCGATTTGACGTTGCCAGGCTCTCGAAGCATCGAACTCGCCACCAGCCCGTAACGGTCGTGACGCGCGCGGACGCGTTCTTCGAAATACGCCGCCTTGTCCTCGAGACTCATCGGGCGCAGTTCGACATGCGAATAGCCCGTTCGGGTGTGCGCCCAAACTCCACCCGCGCCGTCCGGGGCAAGTGCCAGGACATCATCGTCAGGAAGATAACGCTTCCCGGCAAAAAATTGAATCCGGTCGCGAAGAGGCGCACTGGAAGCCTCGCGGATCAATCCCTGCTGGGTTCCCCTCCAAACCGCATCGCCCGAACGCACCGGCTCGTTCGTGAAGGCGAGGTTCGTTGAAGGGAGACGTGCCGCATCGTCAAAAAACGTGACGAACTTCTGGGGGTAGACCTGCCCAAACGCCGGGAACAGAAGTGCCAACACAAAGGTTGCACGCATGAACTACAATTGTGATATATTCTCACCGTTAACGGGAAATCTGAAGAGGGTGAAGTAAGCCCCAGTAACTAACGCTGGTTAGACTTCGTAACGAACGGGGACAGTACAATTGTGCGGAATCACTGGCTTTACACACGATAAGTGTAATCCGGATAGCAGGCGCATCCGTGAAGCGACACGATCCCTGGCTCATCGGGGACCCGATCAGCAGGCGACCTATGCGTCCGATCATGTTTCGATGGGCGCAGTACGGCTTCGGATCATCGACCTGAATGGTGGTGATCAGCCCATCACGTCGGAAGACGGCGATACTACTGTCGTCTTCAATGGCGAAATTTATAACAACACAGAGCTACGTAATGAGTTGTGTCGCCGCGGCAAAAAGTTCCAAACTTCTTGCGACACGGAAACGGTTCTCCAGGCGTTCCTCGAATGGGACACGGATTGCTTCGAACGCCTGCGGGGAATGTTCGCCGTGGCGCTATGGTCCGAATCCCAACGGCGCCTGATTCTGGCACGCGACCGGATGGGCATCAAGCCCCTTTATATCTGCCGGCGCGGCCGGAACCTGTACTTCGGTTCGGAGCTTAAGTCCCTCTTCACCCACCCCGAGATCGACCGCCGTCTTAATCCCGAGGCCTTGCACTATTTCACGTCGTTGAACTACGTGCCCGGCCCCTTAACCATGATCGAGGGCATCGAAAAGCTCAAGCCCGGTCACTGGCTGGAATGGAAGGACGGCCGCGAGCGGGAGCGGGCGTATTGGAGCTTACGATTTGAGCCCGACGAATCCCGTTCCGCCGAATCGGCCGCCGAGGAACTCGATCACCTTCTTCGCCAATCCGTCCGGGAACACCTCGTGTCAGACGTCCCGCTCGGCGTGTGGGCCAGCGGCGGACTGGATTCCTCCACAGTTCTGCATTACGCCGCCGAAGCGAATCATAGCGGCCTCAAAACGTTCTCCATCACTTTCCAAGGCCGCGAATTCGACGAAAGCAGTTACGCGCGTCAGGTAGCGACGTATTACGGCACCGATCATTACGAACTCGACCTGAACCCCGCACTCGACCTGGCTGGAGCCATTGAAGAAATCGCCTACTACTCCGATGAGCCCGGCGCAGATGCGGGAGCGTTACCCGTCTGGTTCCTCTCGCGCATGAGCCGCCAGCACGTGACGGTGGCTTTAAGCGGCGAAGGAGCCGACGAATTGTTCGGCGGCTATCAAACCTACCTGGCCGACCGCTACTACCGCTCCCTGAGCCGGGTGCCCGAATCCGCCCGCCGTGCCGCGTTATCTATGTCCCGGTGGCTGCCGGTGTCGAACGCGAAGATCGGCTTCGATTACAAAGTGCGGAGGATGCTCACCGGCTCGTTCCTGTCCCCAGCCGACGCTCACCTCTATTGGAATGGCACGTTTTCGGAAGCCGAGAAGAAGAACCTCCACATTCGCAACGGCCATCCCCCGGTCGGCGACCTGATGCATAATCTGCCGCCGGTTGCGTCGGAATCGGGGACCCTGAATCGCTATCTGTGGCTGGATCAATGCTACTATCTTCCTGACGACATCCTCTATAAATGCGACCGCATGAGCATGGCGCATTCGCTCGAAGTGCGTCCTCCGTTTTTGGATCACCGGATTGTGGAGTTCGCGGCACGTTTGCCACAGCGTCTCAAAATCAGGGGCTCCGAACTGAAATCTCTTCTCCGCGGCATGATGAAGGACAAGCTTCCTCGCACGGTGCTAACGCGCAAGAAGGAAGGCTTCGATATTCCCGCCCACGACTGGCTGCGTGGTCCGCTGCGGCCTTTGCTGCTCGACACCTTGACCCGCGATGCCGTCGAGGATTCCGGTTTGTTCCACTGGCCCGAGGTCAACAGGCTCCTCAATCGCCATCTGGAGCGACAGGCTAACCTCGGATACCATCTATGGGGCCTGCTAACGCTGTTCCTTTGGATCCGCCGATGGGGCATTCAAACCACGCCGGAGCTGGAGGACAGGCGGGAATTGATCGGCGCTGCCGCCATTACCAGCTAATCGTCGTACTGTTCGCCGCGGCGGTCTTTCTGGCTTGCGCCATCAGTCCGCCGTCGTTGATGGATGATGTCGATGCCGTCCAGGCGCAGATTGCCCGCAACATGCTCGAATCGGGCGATTGGGTCACGGCGCATCTGAACGGCGTCGCTTATCTCGAAAAATCTCCGCTCAAATACTGGTCGATGGCGATTTCGTTCGCTGTTTTCGGAGTGCACGACTGGTCCGCCCGCATTCCGATGGTTCTCTTCACCGTCCTGCTCTGCTGGGTGACCGCCCGCATGGGCGCCTGGGCATTTTCCGAGCGGGCGGGCCTCTATGCCGGCATGGGACTCGCCACCTGCATCGGCCTGTTTCTGTTCACACGAATCCAGATTCCTGATGCCGCGTTAACCCTCGCCGTGGCCCTGGCACTCTGGGCCTTCCTGCGCGCACTCGATGCCGACGAGCATCATCCGAGGTGGTGGGCAGCGGTGATGGCGGCCAGCATTGCCGTCGGCCTGCTTTTGAAAGGCCTGATCGCTGCGCTCTTTCCGGTTGGAGCCGCCCTCGTCTACCTTGCGCTTACCCACCAACTGTTCCGCCGCGAGACATGGAAACGACTGCGGCCGTTCTCGGGAGCCCTGATTATCCTGATCATTGCCGCCCCCTGGCACATCCTTGCCACGCTGCGAAATCCGCCATACTTTGCGTGGACCCTCGAAAGCGTCCCGGGCCAGTATCACGGCTTTTTCTGGTTCTATTTCATCAACGAACACCTCCTGCGATTCCTGAACCGGCGCTATCCGCGCGACTACAATACCGTTCCGCGGCTCTACTTCTGGCTGTTTCACTTGATCTGGCTGTATCCCTGGAGCATGTTCTTTCCGGCCATCGCCAAGCTGGGATACAAGCCGCTCGACCGCGCCGGGCGGATGCGTCTCCTGGCCCTCTGCTGGGCCGGCTTTGTCCTGGTGTTCTTCACGTTCTCATCCACCCAGGAATACTATTCGATGCCGGTCTATCCGGCCTTCATGCTGCTGATCGGTTTCGCGATGGCCGCCGGGAGCCGCTGGTTGTCCATTGGACGCTGGATTGTGGCGGGGCTTTCGATCGCTTCCATGATCGCTATCGGTTTCATCCTCAGCCAGGTTTGGAACACGCCGGCTCCGGGCGACATCTCGCGGGCTCTGACCCAACATCCGGAAGCCTACACGCTTTCGCTGGGCCATATGGGCGACCTGACCCTGCAGTCGTTCGCCTACCTCCGGACGCCGCTGGTTCTGGCGGGTATCGCTTTCTTGATCGGAGCGGCCGGAACCCTGCTGTGGCGAGGCGCCAAGGCATACTTTGCCATGGCGGTCATGATGGTCGTGTTCTTCCAGGCCGCCCGACTCGCCCTGGTAGTTTTCGACCCCTACCTTTCATCGCGCCCGCTGGCCAACGCATTGATGGCCGCTCCTCCGGGCCAGTTGATCGAAGACAACGCCTACTACACATTTTCCTCAGTGTTTTTTTATACCAACCGCCGCGGCCTGCTGCTCAATGGACGCCAGACCAACCTGGAATACGGATCCTACGCGCCAGACGCGCCCAACGTCTTCATCGACGACCCGCAGTTCGTGGATCTTTGGAAGCAGCCGCAGCGCTATTACCTGCTCATCGAAGGCCCGAACGTGCCTCGCATCGATGCCCTGGTGGGCAAAGCGGCGCTGCACACCGTCGCCGAGAGCGGTGGCAAATTCCTGTTCACCAATCATGCGGCTTCTGATTGATGCCACTTCCCTGCTTCTGAGAAGCGCGGGCGTCAAGAGCTATACCTATCACTGGATGCGTGCGATGCGCGAGATCGCGGGTCCGGACGAGATCCTCGGGTTCCCGTACGTTGGCGCATTCGGAGGCCTGATGCATGAAGGCTCCATGCTCTCCAGAGCCGCCACGATCCCACGGCTGGCGCTGCTCTACGCGGTAAACTTTCCCGGAAATCCGATGCTGGAATGGATCGCGCGGCGAGCCGACATTTTCCACGTGTCAAACCAGCTTCGCCGCAATATTCCGAAACGTACTCGGGTCACCGCGACCGTCCACGACCTGACCTGCTGGACCATGCCGGAACTCCATACCCCCGCCAACGTTCTTGCCGACAAGGCGTTCGCGGAGCACACGTTGAAGCGCGCCGACGGGCTGATCGCCGTCTCTGAGAATACGCGCCAGGATGCGATACGCATGCTCGGAATCAACGAAGCAAAAATCCGGACCATCCATTCGGGAGTCCCGGACGAGTATTTCGACGCGAAGCCGATCCCCCGCGCAAGGCCGTACGTGCTCTTTGTGGGCACCATCGAGCCCCGCAAGAATATTCCCATGCTGCTCGACGCCTGGGAGCACATGCGCTACCGCAGGGAGTACGATCTGGTGATTGCCGGCGCCACGGGATGGGGATCGGAAGCGACGCTGGCCCGTCTTCGGGCCGGTGTCCACAATGTTCACCATATCGGCTATATCAGGGAGAAGGACCTGCCGGGCCTTACTGCCGGCGCGACGGCTTTTATCTATCCGTCACTGTATGAAGGCTTCGGCTTCCCGGTCGCGCAGGCTATGGCGGCCGGGGTCCCGGTGATCACCTCGAACAACTCGTGCCTGCCGGAGGTCGCAGGAGACGGCGCGCTCTATGTCGAGCCGAAAAGTCCGTCGTCGATATACCTGGCGCTGGAGAAACTGCTCGAATCGGCGGAATTACGCGCGCAAATTGCGGCGCGAGGACGGCGCCAGGCGGAAAAATACCGCTGGCGCCGCTGCGCCGAACAGAGCCTGCAGTGGTTTAGAGACCTGATCCGCTAACCGCGAACTCGTAGCAAACCCGCAGCCACCCGCCTTCGGTTGGCTGTCCGCAGAGGGCGTACGCACCGGGAGAAAGCGGCGATTGCGGACGGACAGAAACCGATTCGGAACTGGCCTGCGTAATCGTGATGGGATGCAGATCGCGCGAATCGAACACGTTGTCGCTGAAGTAATCGCCGCCGAACCCATTGCGCGACCTTACGCGGAACTGCCGGGAATCGCCCGAGCGGCCGACGCTCACCAGTTGCCACGCGTTATCGGCTCCGAAACCCTGCAGGACAATCGTCGGGGTGGTGTCGGAGATCTGTGCCGGCAAGGCAGCCGCGGCCACCGCTACGTTGACCACGTGATGTTGAAACACGCTAAACCGCGCCATGAAAGGCGGCATGAACGTGAAACTGCGGAGAGGCGTTTCGTTGTTGCCGGCCCGGTAGAACGCACCGCGTGGCCGCGGAACCTCCATACCCGGATCGACATCGTTGCGCGCCCAGAGGACCGTGTTCAGCACCCGTTCGGAGGCGCCCGCCTGTCCCAGCGCGACTAGCGCCGCGGCGGAGGTGTCGAAGTGCGCCGTGCCGCGCCGCGCTTCCACCTCGATGGTCGTAATGATGGTGCTCTCCGGCAGCCTGGCGTTCAGCATGGAAAGGACGTCGGAATTTGCGAATCCCGCAGGTGCGTTTTGCGCTACTGCGGCCGGCAAAAGAGCCACGGCGCAGAGTCCGGCGAGCAGGAAAAATCTTGTGTACCGCATGGAAATCCTCCTGAATGGGACGCTCGTTCGAGTGCGATTGTAGCAAATAAGAAGAATTCCCTAGTACTAGTACTAGAGCATTTAGTACTAGTACTAAGTGATTTCAGCCCACGTTTCGACAAAAGCATTCTGGGGCGGTTCGTCGAACCACATCACCCATTCCTGGACCAAAGTGACCCGAAAAAGGTACCGGCCCGGAGTCGCCGGAGCGCTGAGCTGCATCTCGACGTCCTCAGTGGAACCGGCCTTCAGCGTGGGAATTACGGACCGGATTCCGTCATAAGCAACAACTTGCCGCTCCTCGGAATAGCAGTGATACGAAAGATGAACGGGGTGTGGAGGACGGCTTTTCAGATCCACGGCGCTATTATTCGTCAGCCGCACGCGGGCTTGAAAGCGCGAATTCCTGCGAACCGCGCCGGGCATCTCCAGCAATTCGATACGGACGTCGATCGGCGGGGTAACCCGCGGCATGGCGAGCCGCTCCCGCAGCCAGCCCGCACTGATCGGCGCGTGCGATGCAACGGCGAACAAATCTCCGGCAGACCGCATTTCGGCGATCGAAAACCGGCGTTCCAGATTCTCGAATGGATTCGCCAGATCATGAGCGGCGAACCATAGCACGACGTGAGGGAAATGCTCTCGGAGCTGCCGTCGCAGCACGCGTGGCGACTGCTCGTTAATATGCATGAGCTGCTCGTAGCGCGAGCGAGGTTCGAGAGGCAGGTATGCGTCGATTTTGCGAGCCTCCCGCCGGCGCCGCCGATACTCATATTCGTAGTACCAAACGTTGGGAAATGTGTGGAGCACGAACAAACCTTGCGGTGAAAGGTGCGCCGCCAGGCGTGCATACAGGCGGTCCAATTCCCCCGCCGTGAGGTGCTCGATAAGATCCGAGGCAATCATCACGTCATACTGCCCAGAAAGTTTGGCATCGTTCACATCGGCAGCGTGAAAATGAACTGCCGGGGCGGCCGCTCGTGCGAGTTCAATCGCCGCTTCTGAATAGTCAACCGCAGTAACGTCGTGTCCCAGGCGCAACAGGTGGGCACTCAACTCACCGCGGCCGCATCCCAGATCGAGTGCAAGACCGATGGGCGAGAGTTCCGCGAGATCGGCCACCGTTCGAAGCCTCCAATCGCTGAGGCTGAGCCCCTTGTCACGCTTGTACGCCTCGAACCCGCCGCAATCCTGGAGATAGTAGGAGGCCGTGTAAGCAGACCGGATCTCCCCGCTGTTCGACACGCGTGAGGGCGCCTCGGCGGCCGGAAGCAGCGTAATCAGCAACTCGCCTGCGTAGCCAGGCAGGATCAGGCAGCTCTCGATGGCGGCGCGATAGCAATACAGGAAATCAGAGACGTGCAGGAAGTTATTGCGCGTCCAGAAAAACCCGTCGACCAAAATGTGGCGCGTCTGTCGCAAGGCTTTTCGCAGGTCGCCAATCGTCCCGTTCTCGTCCTGTTGCCCATCGACATGGATCAAATCGTAGGGGCCGCCGGGGAATTCCTGAAGCTGCTGCGAGTCGGCTACAAGGAAATTGGCTTTACGCCCGGTGGTGATCCGGCGCGCCCACTCGACCGCGCCCGCAACGCCACCAAATGTCTCCGAATCGTTGTCGATGCCCAGGTATTCGGCGTCGGGACAGGCATCGAGGAACGCGGCGGCGGAATAGCCAAACCGCACTCCGATCTCGAGGATCCGTTTCGGCTGCAAGGCGCGCGCGATGGCCCACTTCATGCGGTAGTAGGGAAGCCACTCGCTAAAGAGGTGTTTCGACGGATCCGCGGGGTTGGCCGAAGTGCGGAAGTCGTAGCCCGTTGCCGACGCCAACTCCAGGATCTTGGCCGGGTCGAGCGTCATTTACTAAACGGCAACCAGTCTTCTTCCGCAGTCGGCGGTTCCGCTCGGCCGCCCAGGTATTTCGCGAGAAAATCCTCGGTAGCAGCCCAGAAGCGCATGCTGTTTTCGGGGCGGGCGAAGCCGTGTCCTTCGTCTGGAAAGACGATGTACTCCACCGGTTTGCCGCGCTCCCGCATCGCGTGAACGATCTGGTCGCTCTCCGCCTGCTTCACGCGCGGATCGTTGGCGCCCTGCCCAATGAGCAGCGGAACCTTAATCTGGTCCGCTTTGAAGAGCGGCGATCGTTCCCTCAGGAATTCCTGTTCCGTGTCGAGATTGCCGACCCGTTTATCCATCATGGCCTTCATGGGCACCCAGTACGGCGGAATCGTGCTCAGCAACGTCATCAGGTTCGAGGGGCCAACGATGTCCACGCCACAGGTAAACTCGTCGGGTGTGAATGCCAGCGCCGCGAGAACCGCATAGCCACCGTAACTGCCGCCCATGATCCCAAACCGGCTGGGATCGGAATAGCCCTGCTCGATCGCCCAGCGCTTGGCGTCAATCAGGTCGTCGTGCATCTTCGCGCCCCATTCTTTATCGCCGGCATTGAGATGCGCTTTGCCATAACCGGTAGAACCGCGGAAATTCACCTGCAGCACCGCATAGCCGCGATTAGCGAGCATCTGGACGAGGGCGCTGTAACCCCAAACATCCCGCGTCCAGGGGCCGCCATGTACCAGCAGCACGGTCGGGGCGTTCTTTTCGACGCCCACCGGCATGGTCAGATATCCCCAGATGGGGCGGCCATCGCGCGCGGTATAGCGGATGGTCTGCATTTTGGCGAGCGGATACTTGGCCAGCTCCGGATAAGAGGCGAACAGGAATTCCAGGCGTTTTTCGTCGCGATAATAGATGTGAAAGTCCGGCGAGGCATCGTCCGCGGCGAACGCAATCACCCAGATCCTGTCGTCGAGACTGCGGCTGACGACGTGGAAGTCGTCGCCGTGCGACTGCATCAGGAACATGAAATCGGGGCGGATCGCTTCGTCGAGAATCTGCCATTCCGTCTTGGCGCGGACGAAGGAAACAGCTTGTAGGTGCCGCTGCTTCGGATGGATAATTGCGCCGCTGACGTCGTACTCCGGGTCGCCTGCCACCACACTGGCGGCCCCGGATTCCATGTCGACCTCCAGCAGTCGCGAGGCGTTGGCATCGACGCTGGAAATGAGTAACAGGCGGCGATTGTCCGGCGAGAAGCCGGCGACGCCACCAGGATTCTCGTCAGGACCCCAGCGCTGAAACGGCCGCCATGCAGAGTCGGCATCGGACCGGATGCGAATCTCCTGCCAGCCGCCCGGCAATATGGCTTCGGCGGCGCGAATCTGCAAGGCGTTGTCGGCTGTCCAACCCGAGACGTCGCCAGGATTTTCAGTGTCCGACTCTCCTTCACCCTTGTCGAAGTGCAGGCGATAAACATCGAACAACTCCGGGTTGCGATGATTCATGCCGATCAGCATTTCGTCGGGTTGTAAAGGGTCGACGGCGATGATCTCCGCGCGAACGTTCTCGAAAGGCGTCAGGTCCTTCGCGGCGCGCGTTTCGATATGAACCTGGTGGACATGGAAATTCTCGTTGCCGCCGACATCCTGGCGGTAGAGAATGTGCTGGCTGTCCGGCTGCCAGAAGTAGGAATGAATGCCGCGCTGGCGGTCGTGCGTAACGGGATGGTCGTCGTTTTTGCCGAGCGTTCGAACCCAGACATTCAGAACACCCTCGTCGGGGGCCAGGTACGCCAGCATTTTTCCATCGCGCGAAACTCGCGCGGATGCTTTCTCAGGATTGCCGAACAGAACGCGACGTGGGATCAGTGGAGCGGTCATTGAGGATTCGCGGCTGGAACTCCGTGAACCCAGTCTAGCGGAACTTGTCCTTCCGGCAAGAGCTCACCTTTCTCCAAGTGCCGGATCTTGCCCGCGAAGCTGGCGGCGTGCGGATCGTGCGTCACCATGATAATGGTCTTGCCGTATTCCTTATTCAGACGCGACAAGAGCGTCAGGACTTCGGTAGCGGATGTCGCGTCCAGGTTGCCGGTGGGCTCGTCGGCAAGAATAAGATCGGGGTCGGTCACAATCGCGCGAGCAATGGCCACGCGCTGCTCCTGGCCGCCCGAAAGCTGGCGAGGCAGGTGACCCATGCGGTCTTCCAGTCCGACCAGTTTCAACGCCGTACGGGCGTGCTCGATCCGTTCTTTCTTCTTCAGGTTCGTCAGCTTCAACGGAAGCTCGACGTTTTCGAGCGCGCTCAGGACGGGGATCAGGTTGAAGGATTGGAAAATGAAGCCGACGTGCTCATTCCGCCAATGCGCTATGGCGCGATCGCTCAACGCCCGCAGGTCCTGTCCAAGGACCAGAATCTCACCATCGGACGGGCGGTCCATGGCGGCGATCAGGTGCAAGAGCGTCGACTTGCCCGAGCCGGACGGCCCCATCAGGGCCACAAAATCACCGCGCTCGATCGCAATACTCACATCCTTAAGTGCGACAACATGAAACTCGTCGCGCACGAATTCTTTCGATAGATCCTTGGTCTGAATGACTACTTCAGCCATATTCTCACCCCTGTTTTGTCCGCACTTTCTGTCCGTCTTTCAGATCGGCGGGCGGATTGAGGATGACGTCCTCGCCGCCGATGAGTCCCGACTCCACCTGTACTCCCTGCGCCGTGGTCCCCGATACCGTCACCTTCCGCCGGCTGGCTTTGCCGTTCAGAATCACGAACACCGTGTCGTCTTTGACAGCCGCGGCGGGCACAAGTACGATCGGCTTGGCCGGCCTGGCGGAGGTGGACTCCGTCTTTGCAGAATAGAACGCGACGCTGGCATTCATCTCCGGCCTCAGGTAATCGTCCGGTTCCTCGATCCTGACCTTCACCTGAACGGTGGCCTTCTGCCGGTTGGCTTCGGGCGAAATTTCCTCGATATGGCCCTTGTACTTACGGTCCGGATAGGCATCAGTGGTCACGATGCCATCCTGCCGTGGACCAAGCTTGGCGAAGTCGTTCTGATTGATATCCAGCTCTACCTGGAGGTCCTTGAGGTTGGCAAGCGACACCACGTAGCCTTTTGCGCCTTTGTCGCCGACGAAGCCAGTGGTTACGAATTCGCCTTTCTCGACGTTGCGTTCGAGAATCGTGCCGGCGATCGGCGCGCGGATGATGGTATTGTCGAGCTGCGTCTGGGAATAGGCGAGTCCGCCCCGGGCCTGTTCAATCTGCGCTCGCAGCGCATCGATCTCTTCCTGGCGCGGTCCTAGCTTCACGAGCTGGTAGGTGCGGTCCATAGAATTGACCGCGGCGGCTTGCGAGTCGTACTTGGCCTGCGCGTCGTCGAGCGCCTGCTGCGACATTACTTTGTCGTGAACCAGGGTCTTCGTACGGTTGAGCGTGACCTCCGCATTCACGAGATTGGCTTTGGACTGCTCGAGATCGGCTTTTGCTTTCGCGATCTCTTCAGGACGCGAGCCGTGTTCCGCTTCAGCGAGCTTAGCTTGGAGGTTCGCCAGCGCGCCTTTCGCCTGCAGGACCTGGGCTTGATATTCGTCGTCTTCCAGCCGAACAAGGACCTGGTTCTGTTGAACGTGATCGCCTTTTTCAACCCCGATCCAGGCAACTTTGCCGATCACCTTGGACGCTACCTCAATTTTGTGGGCGGCAATGATGTAGCCGGTCGCATTCAGAATTACAGCGCCTCCCTCGGCGGCGGCGTTGTCGAGCAGGTGCGCGCGGCCCACTTCGACTTCGGTAGCGCTGTTGAATTTGGCGTTTACGAAACGTGCGGCGCCCAGCAGCACAAAAATAGTAATGCCGATGAGGATCCAACGAACCGCCCAGGGCGAGGGTTCGTCACGCCGCCGTTTCGAACGGTCGATGCGGAGGTTCTTTAGCTCCTGTTCCATGCTGATCTAATGTCCCAGCTATTACACAGCCTCTGCTTCCCTGCATCCCACGTAACGCCGCCTTCAGGCTGTCCATAGGGCGGCAGAAGCCGCCGGCACTTAATTGGCGGTACAGACGTTTTCAATGACGCATCCCGGGCGAACTCCAAAGGCCGGCTGCAGCGGCGCCTCCGGACGACCCGGATCGAACGAGCCGCGACTTCTGCCGAGGGTTCGAGATCTGGTCTGTGCTTCCAAAGGCAGGCGAAACCGCCTGCTTCACCCTTCGACAGAATCCAAAATCCTGTGTTGTGTGGAGTCACAGGCCAGCCCACTCCACGCTTCCGCCCCCTCCAAAGCTTCATAAGACGCGAAGAATCCACGGAGTTTTCGGTTTCTCCTCCCCTGCTAGATTTCCCGCAAAGCAATGAGGATCTCCTTCTTCGCCGCCATCCGCGCGGGGAACACCCCACCAAGAGCGCCCATTAACATCGCAAAAATCAGCCCTGAGACCATCACCGTGGGACCGACATGAAAATTAAACGCAATTTCGCTGAAGGTGAAAAAACTCGTGATTCCGGTTGTCACGTTGTTCAGCGGAAGCACCAGCAGACATCCCAAAATTCCGCCAATGGCCGAAAGCAGAAGCGACTCTATGAAAAAGCTCAGCAGTATGCTGCCTCGGGAAAATCCAAGCACTCGGAGAGTTCCGATCTCCTTGGCACGCCGCGCCACCGCCGCATACATAGTATTCATGGCTGCGAAACTGCTGCCGATTGCCATGATGAGCGCGATGAACGTTCCCATGGCTTGCAGCGGAATGCCCGCGGCGGTTTGCCGGTCGTAGTATTCGCGCTCCGAAACAGCGTCCACGTTCAGACGGCGATCATCTTTAAGCGCATTGATGAGCGGTGTGACCGAACTGGCGTCCTGGGCACGTAACAAAATGGAGCTCTGGCCATCCTGGCGATTAAAGTCGGAGCTGATCTGGTTCAAGTCACCGAAGATTTCGCTGTTGACCGCCGATTGTCCGCCGTCCATGATTCCGACGACATCCCAATCGCCTTTGCCGAAATGCAGGCGCTTGCCGGGGCGGGCGTCAGGGTGCCGTTTCGCGATGGACTTGCCGACCACCACTTCGCGGCGCCCCGCCTGAAACCAGCGCCCTTCGGAAAGAGTCAGGTTGTCGCGCATCGAGACGCCCAAAGGTTGAATACCGCGAACATTGACATTGAAGCCGCTGGAATTGTCGACGCTCGGGAGATTGATCACGGTGACCAGTTCGAGAGAAGTCATCGGCTCACCGGAACTGGTGTGGGCGACACCGGGCTTGGCCTTCAGGTCCTGCAGAACACCCCAACTCAGACCGCTATTCAACTCCGACGTCGAGCCTTTGCGCATCACAATGATGTTCAGCGGATTGCCGGTGGCTGCAAATGCAATGCGCAGGCCGTTCACGAGGGCCAGCACCGCGAGCAGCACCGCCACCGTGAGGGCAATACCCAGCGCCGTCATGAGTGTTGTGGTCTTTCTAACGCTCAGGTTACGAAGGTTGTAAGCGATCGGAATAGCCATTCGTCACCCCGCGTCCTTCAGCGCGTCAAGGATGGAGATGCGTGATGCGTTCCAGGCCGGCACCACGGAACTGGCCAAACCCAGAAGCATCGCAGCCGCAATCAGCATCAGCGCCACAATAGGCGTGATAATCATTCCGTTTGCGAAGCCGAAAATCACCTGCGCGTGGCGCACGCCGTTCGACAGCAGCATCGCGAGGGCACATCCCACGCCGCCTCCGATCAGCGAGATCATGGCGGATTCTCCAAGCACGATGCCGAGGATCGATTCCCGCGAGAAACCGAGCGTTTTCAGGACACCCACCTCGCGGACGCGTTCGCGCACCGACATCGAGATGGTGTTCGAGGACACCAGCACAATCGTAAAAGCCACCGCGCCGCAAATGGCAAGCAGGAACACCTTGAGATTGCCGAGGAACGAAGTAAAAGTGAGGACGAAGGCCTGCTCCGATTCGGTGCGCGTGGGGTAAGGCGATTCCGCGAACATCCTGTCGATCGCCTCGGTAATGCGCGGAACGTCTTCGGGCGAGTTGGCCATCACTTGCAGGGTTCCGATCTCGTCTGCTCGCGAGGGCTGGACGGCCTTGATCGCTTCGCTGAGGTAGTCGTAATTGAAATAAAGACTGTCGTTGCCGCCGGCGTAGTCGTAGATTCCCACGACTTTCAGTTCCAGGTTAACAGGATAGATATCGCCCTGAATTGTAATACGATCTCCCATTTTGAAGCCGAGGCGGGCGGCCAGGCCTTTACCGATGACGCAGCCGGTACGCTCGCGTTCGAAGGCCAGGCGCTGGTCGTCGGGAATCTGCAACTCCGAATCCACGATGAACAGCTTTTTTGGTTCTACCGCGAAACGGGCGAAAAAATTCTTTTGATCGCGGGCATCTTTGTAAACTCCACCGAACCAGTCCCATACGGTGAGGTCACGCACGCCAGGGACGCGGCGGACCCGGTCCTCGTAAGCGTGGGGGAGCGGCTGGGTCATCGAAACACGGTGATGTACGATGACGCGGAGGGCTTGCGCCGGAGTTGCGGGTCCCGCGAGAAACAAGCCGTGGTACAGCGCCATGAGCAGGCCGAGAATGCAGAAGGAAATGGCAATGCTCGCGATCGTCAGCGAACTGCGCCGGCGATTGCGCAAGCTGTTCTTGAAAACCAGCGGGAGATACCTAAACATGCACTTTCTCCTAGTGTACTGAGGATTCCAGGATCGCGATGCTCATGATGTAATGAGGTATCCTCATGCTGCTGAATTGGCTGAATCGCCACTGGGTGCCGGCGTCTCTATGCATGGCGCTGATGCTTCTTGCGTTATTCCCCATCATGAGTCTCCGCTGGGGCGGCTTCTTCCTGCTCATCTATCTTCAGATGCCTTTCTACATGCTGCACCAGGTAGAAGAACATACGAACGATAGGTTCCGAAAGTTCGTGAACGAAAGAGTGTTTCACGGTGTGGAGGCACTGAGTCCGGCAGCGATCTTGTGGATCAATATTCCGGGCGTGTGGGGGGTAGTGCTCCTGGCGCTGTATGGCGCTGCGTTTTTCGGACCTGGATGGGGGCTGTCCGCGGTCTATTTGGCCGTGGTGAATGGGTTGACACACGTGATGGGTGCCCTGATTTCGCGATCCTACAATCCGGGATTATGGACCTCCATCGTCTTGTTTTTGCCGGCCGGCGCTCTCGCGTTAGTCGAGGCGAGTCGCATGTCGAGCATAATGCCGGTGCACCACGTCGTTGGACTGGGGGTCGCGCTGGGGATTCACGTTGTCATTGTGGGGTATGCCCGGGCGAGGGCCGCGTCAGCGCAACCTTGCGCGGTCGTATAGTTCCCGTAGCCGCGATTGGACATCCGAAGGCAAGGGACTGGGCGACTGTCCAGCCTTCAAATCGCGGCACATGTGGATGACCCTCTTGACTCCTGCCAGGAATTCGGCGCACTGCCCGCAAGACGAGGCGTGTTGTTCCAGGTCTTCGCATCGAGCGGCCGGAAGCTCCCCATCGAGGTACTGGGAAAAAAGCGCGAGCAGTTCTTCGCAGGTCATGAGGCGAGTCTCTTTCTCAGCTCCAGACGGGCGCGATGGAGCCGCGTCTTCACGACATCGCTGCTGACGCCAAGGACCTCAGCGGTATCTTCGGTCGAGAGTTCTTCGAAATCGCGCAGCAGAACGACGGAGCGCATGGTTTCGGGCAGTGCGGCGATGGCGAGCCGCAACGACTCGGCGGTCTCTTCAGCCATCAGGCGGCGATCGGGCAGCACAGCGGCATCGCGCGGTTCCCGGCTATCGGCGTGATCGAGCGAGAACTCTTCGGATGGCGCGAAGATGCTTTTGCGGCGTTTCATGAGGCACGCGTTTTTCGCAATGCGGAATACCCAGGGTTTTACCCGCTCCGGGTCGCGCAGTTGATCGAGATTTTCGAACGCTTTCATCAGGGCATCCTGCGCGACTTCTTCGGCATCCTCCCGCTGACCGCACATCAGGAAGCTGTACTGGAAGATTTTCGATTGAAACGTTGCTACAAATCGTTCAAACGCGCCGGGTGCGCCGGCGAGCAGGTCTGCGGCGAGCCGCGCTTCCACATTCGAAGGCACGCTTCGATTCTACGGGTTTAGGATGCAGTTGGTGGACGGAGGTGACAGTCTTGGGAAAGGGCAGTGACGCTAAAGGGGAAGGAGGGTCAGACCTTGGATTTTTTCGAAGTGACGTTTATTGCGGGTTGCGATAGCGTATCCACGTTCGAGAGCACACGCCCCAATCAGCAGGTCATCAAATGGGATAACAATACCCAACTGCGAGTTCTCGGCATGAAGTCTTCCAACCAGTTCGGCTGTCTCAGATGTGATCGGATAAACGACAACAGCGGCCTTCAGATCATCGAGGAACGTCCGGCGCGCATGGCGCCGTTCGGTTGAATCGGCGCGATAGATTCCGTGAGCCAGTTCGGCGACGCTCACGCTACAGAGTGCCACTTCGCAATCGCCTGCTCGCTCTTTGACGAACCGCAGAAACCGGGCCACATCGAGACGCCGACGTTCAGCCTCAATAATGACGCTGGAATCGAGAACTACTCCCAGGTGGGCGGGTCCCATGGTTTGCTGCGATCAGCGATTCCCTTTTCCACGTCCTCAGTGAATCCATCGTCAGGAATGGCATTCGTCCCGCGCTCTTCAGCAATAGCAATACTCTCCGATAGCAACCGGCCCTGAGGGAATGGAGTGCGGATAACGGCAATGGCGCGGTGGTTTTGCTCCACTATGACTTCCGCCCCCGATTGAACCTTAGTCAGCACGGCATGGAGGTCGCGTGCGAGTTCGGATTCTGTTATGCGGAGTGCGCTCATGTTCTTAATGATAACGGGTTGCTCCAATTATGAACCAGTTCGCAACCGTACGATTGTCACCTCGGCGCACAAACTGCATCTTGCCTGCTGAGTGAGAACAGGCGTATTTCTTCTTCTGCTCGCGCCGGTTTACGCGCAGAACAGCATCAGTTTACGAGAAGCCGTGGACACCGCTCTGAAAAAACACCCCTCCATGGAGGCAAGTGCTGCGCGAATTGACGCAGCGGGCGCTGGAATCGTGGCGGCAGGCGCGGGAAAACTCCCCAGAATCGATTACACCGAGTCGTGGCAGCGCAGCAACAACCCGGTTTTTGTCTTTAGCTCGCGGCTGACACAACACCAGTTCGGGCTCGAGAATTTTCAGATTGGCCCCCTCAACCGGCCCGGCGCGCTCGATAATTTTCAGTCACAAATCGTGGTCAGCCAGCCGATTTATGACGGCGGTTTGGCTCGCGCGGAGGTGCGATCGGCGACGGCGGGGATGGATTTGGCACGGGAACAGGGCCGCGCTGTCGGCATGAGCCTGACAGCGGGAGTCGTACGCTCGTACTTCGGGATGCTGCTTGCGGACGCCGAGTTGAAGGCTGCCCAGCAAGCGGTGAAATCGGCCGAAAGCGACCAGCAGCGAGCCGAGTCGATTCGGGCGGCGGGTATGTCGACCGATGCGGATGTTCTTTCCATTCGCGTGCACCTGGCCGCGATGCGACAGCAGGAGATTGCTCGCAAATATGACGCTGAAGTCGCACTATCGCAATTAAACGAACTCCTCGGGGCGCCGTTGGATACCCCGCGGCAGCTCACCACGCCCCTGGAAAAGGTCGCGACCGGCGAGAATGGTGACAGTGAAAAAACCGCCGTCGCGGAGCGGCCGGAAATCCGTGAAGCCCGGCTTCGGGTGCAGTCCGCGGGTGAGCAGGTGGCCGCTGCTCGTGCGAGCTATCTGCCCCGAATCTCCGCGCGGTTCGCGTTCGAAGCCGACCGCCAACGGTTTGTAAATCGCGGCGGCGCCAACTGGCTCATCGGCGCCTCGCTCGAATGGAACCTCTTCAGCGGGCTCTCCAACCAGGCTCACAAGGCCGAAGCCGAGCAGTCGGTGCGGGCAGCGAAGGCCGAGGCTCAGCAAACGGACGCAGCCGTCAGGGTTGCCGTGCGGCGAGCGGAGGCTGACCTCAAGTCGGCCAACGAACAGCTCTCCGTCGCCGAAGCCGCTATCGCCATGGCGGACGAGAGCCTGCGAATTACCAAGAATCGCTATGAGAGCGGCTTGACCACGGTGACGGAGCTGCTGCGCAATGAAACCGCGCTGCTGGATGCTCGCACGCGCCAGTTGGGCGCTGTCGCGAACCAACGAGTCGCCGCGGCAAATCTCGAATTGGCTACTGGAACACTCTCAGGAGACTCGAATGTCCTTAAATAAGATCTATTTCGTCGCGGGACTGGCGGTCGTCGCCGGTTGTAGCCGCGAACCGAAACTCATCCAGGCCAGCACGGCGCCTCCTGTCAACGTTCAGTTTGTAACTAGCGAGCGGACCGAGTGGGCAGTGACCACAGACGCAGTGGGAACGGTGCGAGCCCGCACCACGGCAGTGCTCTCGAGCAAAGTGATGGGATACGTGCGCGAAGTGCGCGTGCGCGCCGGCGATCGGGTTAAGGCCGATCAGACGCTGATCGTCCTCGATGCCCGCGATCTCGATGTTTCCTTTCGCCAGGCGCAGGCGGCCCGCGATGAATCGCGCGATGCCCAAACCGAGGCGACGAATGCGATTGCGGCGGCAAAGGCGAATCTCGATCTCGCCCAGGCGACCTTTCGCCGCATGCAGGAGCTGTATGGCAAGCGCTCCATCTCGAACCAGGAGTTCGATGAGGCGTCCGCCCGCCAGAAGGCCGCGCAGGCAGCCTACGATATAGCAGCTTCGAAGAGGGTTCAGATCGAATCGCGCATCCGGCAGGCGGAGGAAGGCATCCGCGCGGCGGAGGTGATGCGCGGCTACGCGGAGATCCATGCGCCGTTTAGCGGCATCGTAACCGAGCGCCGGGCAGAGCCGGGTGTCCTGGCGACTCCGGGATTGCCCATGCTCGCCGTGGAACAGGGCGGTGCATACCGCCTGGAAGTGAACGCCGAGGAATCGCTCGGGCCGTTGGTTCACCTCGGACAGAAAGCGCAGGTGGGCATCGACTCGTTAGGGCGGTCCTTCGAAGCGCCCGTCTCCGAAATCGTCCCCGCGGTAGACCCCGGTTCGCGCGGTTTCCTGGTAAAGATCGATTTGCCCGCGCTCAAAGACGTGAAGTCGGGCCTGTACGGACGAGCGCGATTCACCACTGGATCGCGCCAGGCGTTGACAGTTCCCGCGGAGGTCGTCCGGCGCAATGGCCAGATCGAGAGCGTCCTGGTGGCCGACAACGGTATCGCGCGCATGCGGCTGATCACAACCGGTGAGACTGTGGACGGCCATACCGAAGTGCTGACCGGCCTGCGCCCTGGCGAGACAGTCGTTCGTAACGGCGACATCGCGGATGGCGCTCGCGTGGAGGGCAAATAAGTGGGTATTGCCGGACGTGTGGCGTCGACATTTATTCGCTCGAAGCTGACGCCGCTCTTCATCGTTTCCTCGCTTCTGTTAGGGGTCTTCGCCGTTCTGCGCCTGCCCCGCGAAGAGGAGCCCCAGATCATAGTTCCGATGATCGACGTATTCGTCGGCATGCCGGGCGCGTCGGCGCGCGAGGTCGAACAGCGCGTCACGCGGCCGATGGAAAAACTACTCTGGGAAATACCGGGCGTGGAGTACATCTATTCCAGCTCTAAACCCGGCGGCTCGCTGGCCATCGTCCGGTTCCGCGTCGGCGAGGACGAAGAGAAGAGCATCGTCAAGCTGAACCAGAAGATGTTCGCGAACTTCGATCGCATCCCGCCCGGGGCCACAACGCCCCTGATCAAGCCGCGGTCCATTGATGACGTGCCAATTCTGGCGCTGACGTTTACGAGCCAACAATATGGTCCGCTGGAGCTGCGGCGTGTGGCATCACAGGTGACGGACACCATCAAACAGGTGGAGAACGTTTCCGCGGTGGATCTCATCGGCGGCCAGCGGCGCGAACTGCGGGTGACACTCGACGAATCGCGCATGGCGGCTTATGGCCTGTCGCCGCTCCGGGTCTACGCCGCGGTGTCGGGCGCCAACCAGAGGGTGCCGGCCGGTACCATCGCCCGGAATGATCGCGAAGTAATCCTGAACACCGGCGAGTTGCTGCGTTCCGCGGAAGACGTGAAACGCATTGTGGTGGGCGTGGCGAATGAACGGCCCATCCTGGTGCGCGATGTCGCGGAGGTGAGCGACACGGGCGAAGAGCCGTCGAATTATGTCGAGTACGCGGTGGCCGGCGCGTTCCAACCCGCCGTTACCATCGCAATTTCGAAGCGCAAGGGCGCGAATGCGATTGACGTGGCGGATGCCGTCCTTCACCGCGTCGATTCCCTCAGAGGTTCCGTCATACCATCCCAGATAACGGTCGCCACCACGCGCCAATACGGCGAAACCGCAGCCGAAAAGTCGAACGAACTGCTCATCCACATGGCCATCGCCGTCATTTCGGTGAGCTTGCTCATCGCCCTGACGCTCGGGCTTCGGGAATCGCTGATCGTCTTCACCGCGATTCCCGTGACGCTGGCCCTCACGCTTGCCGTGTTCTACCTGTACGGCTTCACGTTGAACCGCATCACGCTCTTTGCGCTGATCTTCTCCATAGGCATTCTGGTCGACGATGCCATCGTCGTCGTCGAGAACATCGCCCGGCATTGGTGTCTGCCCTGCAACCGGGCCGTTGAGCCGCACGTGATCGCCATCCGCGCAGTGGATGAAGTTGGCAACCCGACAATTCTCGCCACTTTGACCGTCATCGGCGCAATTCTCCCTATGGCCTTTGTACGCGGTCTCATGGGGCCGTACATGCGCCCGATTCCGATTGGCGCAAGCTCAGCCATGTTCTTCTCGCTGATCGTCGCCTTCCTGGTGACGCCCTGGGCCGCCATTCGTATTCTCAAGCCGGCCCAAGGCCTGGAGCACACGCATCGCGAAGACCGCTTGACGCGGCTCTACCGCCGCTGGATGGGAAAGCTCATCCGGCATTCTTCATTGCGATGGGGGTTCCTCACCGGTGTCGTTGTGCTGCTGCTGGCTTCCATGGGCCTGCTTTACATTGGCTTCGTGAAAGTGAAGATGCTGCCGTTTGACAACAAGAGTGAGTTCCAGGTGATTGTCGACATGCCGGAGGGCACCACGCTGGAAGACACTGCCCGCGTCACGCGTGAACTCGCTGAGCAGGTCTTCCAGCAACCCGAAGTCACCAATCTCCAGACCTACGTCGGCACCGCCTCGCCGTATAACTTCAACGGCCTCGTCCGTCACTACTATTTGCGTGCCGGCTCGAACATCGCCGACATTCAGGTCAACCTCCTGTCAAAAGGCGAACGCAGCCATCAGAGCCATGAGATCGCCAAGCAGGTACGCGAACGGCTGCAACCCATCGCGCAACGCGAGGGTGCGCGCGTGAAGGTGGCCGAAGTTCCGCCTGGGCCGCCGGTTTTGGAGACACTCGTCGCCGAAGTCTACGGCCCCGACCAACAAGGTCAAATCGCCCTCGCCGGCCAGATCCGCAACACGTTTCGCGAAACCAAGGGCATCGTGGATGTTGATTGGTATGTCGAGGATGACCAGGCGCGGTCCGAGATGGTGGTGAACCGCCAGAAGGCCGCATTGAACGGCGTCACGGATGGCGACATCGCTCGGACCATGCGGATCGCATCCGCGGGAGAGGTGGCGGGGCTGCTTCACAGTCCGCAGGACCGCGAAGACATCCCACTACGGCTGCGGCTCGATCGGGCGGATCGAACCAGCCCGGAACGTATCGCGAGCCTTCGGGTCAACGGCACACCACTCGGCGAACTCGTCGAAACGCGCTCTTTCACCGAGGACAAGACCATTTATCACAAGAACCTGATGCCGGTCACCTATGTCACGGCGGACGTCGCGGGGGCGATGGAAAGCCCTGTCTATGCCATCCTGGCGCTCGGTCCCAAGATTGACAAGATTAAAATCCCTGCCGGATACGCCATCGAGCAGTTCACAGCGCATCAGCCACTCGACGATGCCAGATACGCCATCAAGTGGGATGGCGAATGGCACATCACCTACGAGGTCTTCCGCGACCTGGGACTGGCCTTCGCTGCGGTCCTGGTCCTGATCTATGTCCTGGTGGTCGGCTGGTTCCAATCCTTCGCCACCCCGCTCGTGATCATGGCCGCCATTCCGTTCTCACTGGTCGGAATCCTCCCCGCCCACGGACTGCTCCACGCTTTCTTCACCGCAACGTCGATGATCGGGTTCATCGCCGGCGCGGGCATCGTAGTCCGTAACTCTATCATTCTGGTCGATTTTATCGAACTCCGGCTGAAGGAAGGCATGCCGTTGGCCGAAGCGGTCATCGACGCGGGAGCAGTCCGCTTCCGTCCCATGGCACTGACAGCCGCGGCCGTGGTGGTCGGCTCCAGCGTGATCCTCTTCGACCCCATCTTCCAGGGCCTCGCGATCGCCTTGATGGCGGGCGAGATCGCGTCGCTGCTGCTATCGCGTGTGACGGTCCCGGTGGTCTACTACGCTGTAAACAAAAGGAGAAGCTAAATGACGGTGGATCGATATCTGCGCCTCATCGCTGGGATATTCGTATTGGGGACCCTGGCTATGGGACATTGGGTAAACCCAGGTTGGTATTGGTTTACAGCTTTCGTGGGATTGAACCTGTTTCAGTCCGCTTTCACGAACTGGTGTCCGATGATGACAATTCTCAGGAAACTAGGAGTGAGAGGTTAAACCGGTTGGCGCACGCAAGACCCTTTCGGGCGCCGGGGAGGATTGCTTCAGGGGTCTTTATATGAGGTTAGTCTCGCTTTGGTGGGAGTTGCCTCCCCGGCTTAATTCCAATAATAATATATGATTTTTCGGAACGCAACAGTTTTTTGTAGATCGCTACGATTTTTTTATCTCAACCCCCGCCCACTCCTCCTCCAGCCGCACCGTCGAGCAGAAGTCCATATCCCCGTAACCCTTTGATATAGCAGTCTGAAAGACCTGTTGAGTAGCCGCTGTAACGGGCATCGGAACCCCTAGTTCGCGTCCCGAACCAAGCGCCATCGTGACATCCTTGTGCATCCACTTTGTGGAAAAGTTGACTCCGAAGTCCCTACGGAGAATGAAAGGGGCCTTGTAGGAGATCAGGCCGGACTTAGCTGCACTGTTTTCAAGGATTTGCAGCATCAGTTCGGGGTCCACCCCGCCTTTGACCGCCAACGTCATGCCTTCGTTAAAAGCCTGCATGATGTTTGCAAGTACAAGATTCTGTGTGAGTTTCGCCTGCAGCCCCTTGCCCGGCCCGCCGCAGTAGTAAAAGTTTTTCCCCATCGCCTCGAACCACGGTTTCGCCCGGTCGAATACCCCCTGATCGCCCCCTATCATAAAGGTTAGCGTTCCGTTGGTCGCCCCAGGCGTCGACCCGGTACACGGCGCATCCAAAAAATGGATTCCCTTGGATTCGAGCGCCGACCCAATCTCCCGGCTACCCTCCGGCGAAATGGTGCTGGCATCCGCCACGATGGTTCCCGCCTTGGCGCCCTCGATCACCCCGTCCGCCCCCAGAATGACGTGCTTCGACATCGCCGTGTCGCCCACGCACTGGAAAACGCACTCCGACCGCGCCGCAACCTCTTTAGGCGACGCGCACGCCGTCCCGTGCCCCTCCTTCGCCAATGCCTCCGCCTTCCCGGAGGAATGCGACCACAATGCCACCTCGTGTCCCGCCTGAAGCAGCCGCCGCGCCATCGGAGCGCCCATCAGTCCCAAGCCCAAAAACCCGAGTTTCGCCATAAGAGAAGATAATAGCAGTGAGCCTGCTTCAGGATCTGCGCCATGCCGTCCGCACTGCGCGCAAGACTCCGGCCTTCACAGCCATTGCGATCCTCTCCCTTGCCCTTGGCATCGGAGCCAACACCGCGATCTTTAGCGTCGTCGAAGCCGTAGTACTCCGCTCGCTCCCTTACCACGATGCTTCGCGCATCTGTCTGCTCTGGAAAAGCGTGCCCGCAAAAAGCATCGCCTGGGACTGGTCCTCATACCCGATGATTCGCGACTGGCGCGACCGCAACCACGTCTTCACGGATCTCGCTATCATTCTCCGCCCCGAAGGCTCGCAGATGATCCTCACCGCCGGCGCCGAACCCCAAAGAATCCAGGCGGCGAAGGTCACCGCCAATCTCTTCCCGATTCTCGGCTCCACCCCGGCGCTCGGCCGCACGTTCACGGAAGACGAGGAGAAACACGCCGCGCGCGTAGCCGTCGTCAGCTACGGTTTTTGGAAACGGAACGGTTCGACCCAGGTCCTGGAACTCGATCACGAGAAATTCACCGTCATCGGAGTCATGCCGCCCGCGTTCCAATTCCCCGATCCGGCAACACAGGTCTGGACCCTGCTCTCCCAAGACACCCGTTGGCCAACCTTCCAGCGCGTTCGCGTCGCCGACGCCTTCACCGCAGTCGGTCGTCTGAAGCCGGGCGTCACGCTCGATCGAGCCCGCGCCCAGATGTCTACCATCGCCGCCGCACTCGCGCACGAGCACGCCGACACTGACGCGGGTTCGACCATCCGGGTCATTCCGCTGCCCGAACAAATCGCCGGGCCGCGCCTCCGCACAACCCTCTGGATTCTGTTCGCGGCTGTCCTCTGCGTCCTCCTGATCGCTTGTGCCAACGTCGCCAACCTGCTGCTCGCGCGAGGAGCCGCCCGCCAACAGGAATTTGCGATCCGCGCAGCCCTGGGCGCCGGACGTGCCCGCCTGATCCGCCAACTCCTGACCGAAAGCCTGCTGCTCTCCACCACCGCCGCCATCGTAGGACTTGCTCTCGGCTGGGTCGCCCTACGCGTCTTAATCGCAATGGCCCCCGCCAATCTGCCGCGCCTTGACGGCGTGCATCTGAACCCCGCCATTTTGGTCTTCGTCCTAGTCATCTCGCTTGCGAGCGGGCTTGTCTTCGGCCTGGCGCCCGCTTGGCAGTCAACGCGGCTCAACCAAAGCGCCGCACGAGTGACCCACCGCACCCGAGGCCTTTTCGTCGCCCTTGAATATGCCATCGCCGTCGCCCTGCTCGCCGCAGCCGGCCTGCTGCTGCGTAGCTTCGAACGTATGGAAACGGCTGAACTCGGCTTCGAGCCGCGCCACATCCTCACCATGACCCTCGACCTCCACGCGAACGCCAGCTACGAACAAGCCATCGAACGCATTGAGGCACTGCCGGGGGTCGAACGGGCGGCCGTCGGCAACGTGCTCGCCGATCACATCCCGAACAACAGCATCGCCATCGAAGGCCGCCCCACGCCCGACGGCTCCCAGTCGAACGTCCGCTACGTGGTGACGCCGGAGTACTTCGATCTCATGCGCATCCCGCTTCTCCAAGGCCGCCTGCTCGCCGCCGCCGACACCGCCAACAGCCCGCCAGTCGCGATCATCAACCAGACCATGCAGCGCCGCTTCTGGCCGGACGGCGACGCCATCGGTAAGCGCTTCGCGCAAGCGCTCCCCGGCCAAGGAGGCGCCCGCTGGATAACCGTGGTGGGAATCGTCCGCGACCATCGACGCAACGGACGCGAGAGCGACGTAGTGCCCGCCTTCTACGAACCACTGCGCCAATGGCAGTGGCCCGCCGAAATGGGGCTGCTGGTGCGCACCGCAAGCGATCCGGCTTCCCTGGCCTCGGCCGTCCGCCGAATAGTCCGATCCATCGAACCCACAGCACCCTACTTCGAAATCACGACAGTGGAAGACCAGCTCGCAAACCTTGAGCAACCCCGCCGTTTCCAAACCACGCTGCTAACCATCCTCGCCGGCCTCGCGCTGACGTTGTCCGCAATCGGCATCTACGCGCTCCTGCACTATTCCGTGGCGCAGCGCAAACGCGAGATCGGCATCCGCCTCGCGCTGGGGGCGCAAAGCATCGATCTGCTCACCCTGATTGCGGGCCAAGGCCTGCGCTGGGCGCTTGCGGGCCTCACGGCCGGAACGATCGCTTCGCTCGCGTTAACTCGCGTTCTGCGAAGTATGCTCTACGGCATTAGCGCCACCGATCCGGTAACGTTTTTAGGAGCGATAGCACTCCTATTAGTGGTGGCCAGTGTATCCGCGGCTCTCCCGGCACGCGCCGCTTCGCGTGTCGACCCGCTTGCCGCGATCAACCCCGATTGACACCCTAAAGGGAACTCACTCGTTGGTTGCGTTAGACTAAAGCCTTCCATCGGCGTGAATTATGTGTTTCTCGGGATCCAGTAAAGAGGCCGTCAAGACACCGGAGCCGCAGCCGACTCCGACCCAAAACCCGGTTCTCGTTCAGCCGAGCCTGACGCCTACGATCCCTTCCTCTGAAACGCCAACGGAGAAGGTACAATCTTCACCTCTTCCGCCTTCACTCGAAAGCGTGCCGCTAAGCCCTCCTACGGCCAAGACCGGCTGCCAGTCGCCGGAACCGCTTCCCCCGCCGGAAGAAAAACCGGTAAATGTCGTCCTCGAAAAGGAGCGGGACGAGCTTCCAACGTCGAAACCGGTTCCGAAGCAACCCGAGAAACCGAAGCCGGTCGAGCAGGCGATTCTCCACGTCAAGGTATACAAGAAGGGCGATCCTACCCACATATTTGGGGCGGCAACGGTGAAATCCACGCTTGCCGGTAGCAAGCAAACCCCCATGGAAACGGGCATCGCCGAATTCGGCACCGTCGCTACAGGTAAGCATCTCATCACCGTCACGCTGCAGGGAGACGCTGCGAAGAAATTCATCCCGCCGACAGCACCTGTCGAGCAAGTGCTGGCGAACGGCGACAACATCACCGTCAATATCGAGGTTGAACCGAAAATCTGGACGTTGAAGGTCACCGTGGAAAGCACGACCGCCTTTGGCTGGCCCAAGGACGCCGTGAATGTAGAATTCCCCACCACCTCCATCGCCTCAAAGACCGTGACTCTCACCGCCAAGACTGGTGAAGTGACCGTCACAGGCGAGGACGATGCCACCGGCACCGCCAAGGCCACCGTCGCAAACTGGACTCTGGAAAAAGAAGAGCCCATAACTCTGACCAGCGGCGATTCCAAAACCGTGACCCTCAAACTCAAAGGAGTCGACGAGGCATTCCTGCTGGTCGACGCCGGCACCCCGCCCGCGCCGGTCAAAGACGAGAACGTCACGCTCCTGCGCGAAGACGGAACGCCGGTCCCTGGCGCTCCGGCGAAGACCGACGCCGATGGCAAGGTCAAGCTCACCAACGTGCCACCCGAGAAATACAAAATCAAGTTCCCGGACCGCTACGACGCGGAATGGGAGTTCGACAAGTACGACGACCTGACGTGAGGAACGATGGCGGATAAAGGAAAGAAAGAACAAGAGGGGCAGGTGGCCAAACTCGCCACCATGAAGCTCAAGCCGATCACGTACAAGATTGAGTTGCAGTATCTCGGCGACAAGCACATCAAGAAGGAAGACGCCAAGTACCGCTGCAATTACACCATTGATGACGGCACCACGTCCGTCGCAGCGGGCACCACCATTAAAAATCTCGTAGGCGGAACTCCTGCCGACAATAGCGCCGACGACCTTGCCGCAAAGCGAATCCCCGACGGCGGCAAGAGCGGCCCTCCCGCAACCGACGAAGCCCGCCGCCTGTTGATCACGGACTTTCACACCGTGCGCCGTGCCGATGAGAATTTGGCGCAAACAACCGATCGCTCAAAATACTACACTGACCGTAGTTGGATGAAGGATGTCCAGCCTGCGGCCCCGTTCCGCGCTATCGTTCGCCGTTTCGCAGGCGATACTCAAATTCCCGTAGCAGACGCACTCAAGCTGCTTGTCGATCTTAAGGATCCCGTCGAAGAGTTCGACCAACAGGATGGCAAGCCCAAGACGTTCCTCGAAAAGTTCTTCAAAAAATACAACCACGACACGGGCAACGACAGCAAGGGCGACGACAATCAACCAACCTGGGGGCAGGCTCCAACCGCCAAATGCCGCGAACATCCCGGCCAAGCTGGTTATAAAGCTACGAATGTTATTAGCAAGCTTGCCTATAAGCAATGGGACATGGGGACAGACCTCAACAGTGTCGACGATCTGAGCGACGCGGCCGAGGAAGCCGTCATCGGCGCCCTCATGGACATGACGCAGACTGACGAAAAGCTCAAACCCAGCGGCACAGAAAAGGTCTACGTGGCGGATTTTGCAATGCGTCCTTTTCCGACCGGCGGCGACAACTATCGCATGCTCCTCACGGTCCGCAAAGGGACCGACGATCTACGCTCAATCAAGGAAAACGGCGCTCTTATCAAGCTATTCGATAGCGACTCCAAAGAAATCACAAAGCCGCGTGCATACGTGTCCGGAAAGTTCACCATCTGGAAGCAGATTCCCTTTAAGCGGCTGATCCTCGTCAACCAGACGCCGAAGACGGCCATTGACTGGACCATCGTACAGGGTAAATACAAGAAGCTGTTCGTCGAGATCAAGGCGCCTACGGATCCCGATTACTACGAGGTGAGTGAGGAGGACTGGCTCAAGATTTTCAAAGCTCATTTCGATCCCGCTGGTACGGCCTATCCTGGCAAATGGACCGCCGATCCTGGAAACGAATACGATAAGCATTTCTATCCTCCCTTCCTGCGCACTTCAACAA
The DNA here is from genome assembly GCA_035295125.1 of Bryobacteraceae bacterium. Taxonomy (GTDB): domain Bacteria; phylum Acidobacteriota; class Terriglobia; order Bryobacterales; family Bryobacteraceae; genus JAICMB01. The sequence continues at coordinate 370,264 of DATGJP010000020.1, forward strand.
ACAACAAGGTGAACGACGGGAACACCCATCCGTTAACGCGCGCCATGGTAAAACTCGCCTGCTCGAAGGCCACGCCGGTGATCAAGGACCCCTATGCCGGCAGCGATGAGGACCAGAACGAGCCGAACGGCATGTTTGTTGTCATGATGCGGAAACTAAGTCCCACCGATACAGATTTGGGTGAGTTGCTGTTCGATCGCCATTTGAACGCCATGTACAACAGCAACAAGACGGCGATGCAAATTGCCCGTACCATCTCGCATGAAATCGGGCACGCCTTGAACCTGTGGCATGGGATCACACAAACGGATAAGACTTACACCGTGAATGGCACGGAGTGTTACCTCCTGTTTCACAACGAGGACAGTTATCAGGTCCTCCGCCACGATCCGGAGCACCTCCCCGAATGCATCATGGGGTATTCGGGGAGCGACTCCGCGCAGTTCTGCGGCATGTGCGATCTAATCGTCCGATTCTACCCGGCGTCGAAACTCACCGACGCGGCGGAATTCTCGAAGGCTGCCATGGACCTTTACTCCGGTGGATCGATCTTCCAAGCCAACAGCACTACAGCCGCCGTGAATCTGCCCAGTCCCCTGGAATTGACGGTCGGAAGTACGACCAAGCTCACGGCTCTCGGACCGGAACAAAGCTACAACCCACGATGGTCTGACCCGACCAACATCAGGAAGGCGCGCGTGATGCTTACCAAATTACCCGGCGCTACCTGGACTACAACCGGAACAGGCGCGGTCAGCATGCAACAGCATGCAGCGCGTTTTTGGGAGATCAAAGGGGTTACCGCCGGCCCGGTGACCATCACCTTTAATCTGCAAGGCGTCACAATGACATGTAATTTGACGGTGAAAACGCCATGAGCAACGGGCTGACCGTTACACTCAAGCTCGATTCCGCGGAGTGCGTACGCCAGGAGTCCGCGCGTTTTGAAGTCTCGGTCACTAACAACTCGCGCGAAACGCTGGAGGAACTTGCGACCCTCGTTTCCAAGAACCTCGTGCTGCGCGTCGTCCTGGAATCGGACTTGGGGCAGCGAACTGCGAACCAGCGGAGCGGCGTCCGTCGCGATGGCCAGACTTATCATGCGCCCGATACCCCCGAGGTGACAAACTTGGCCCCTGGCCAGTCGATGACAGCTCCTGGCGACCTCCTCGATTGGTTTGGGCTCATCAACCCTGGCGAATATCGCGTCAAGGCAGTTTACATTCGTTCCGGAGAACCGATCGAATCTGCATCCCAGACGCTCCGTGTGCATCCTGCCAAGCCAGTCACGGCGGCCTCCCCACGATCCGGCGAGCGTGCCCGCAGCGCTCCACTCATCAACGCCTGGGTCAACGATGCTGGGGGTACCCACACGCTCTTTCTCCAGGAAAACAGCCCCGCGCTTCCTAGCAATCCTCGACACTGCCAGCGTCTGCCCGGAAATTTCAACGCCCAGCATCTCGATGCCGCGCAACAACCCCTTTCCGGTTTACCAGTCGGTCACCTGACGTGGAGCGCCGGCCCGGCGGCGATCGGCGTCGCAAGCATGCCGTTCGAAAAGCCTCGCGCCGCATCACTAGAGAGCGTGCCGGCCCCTTTCCCGGGTCACCCTTTGCGGTCGCCCCTCAGCACTCAGGAAGGAACGGTTTGGATCCCTTACGCGGACGCCCAGCTTACGCGCTTTGCTGCCGTGCATGTCGAGAAGGGTGCGGCCAAGTCCGTGGAACTCAAGCTCGGCAGTCTTGCGACGATCGGGCCGTATGTGAACATTTGGGATTACGACGCCAACCTTTACTTCGCCTGGGGCGCCAAACAGGGTAACGAGGTTCGCTGCGGACGCCTCGGCCTGAGGCCGGCCGGCACAAGTTTTGCGCCCATATTCGCCCAGGCATTCGACGCCCCGGTGGTCTGGCTCGACGGCTACATCCAAATACACGACGACGACTCTCGCGAACCGATACTGTGGGTGGTGCGGCGCAAGGCCGGCGCCCTCGCTTGTTGCCGCTTTCGATCCACCAGCAAGATCTGGCTGTCCGATGCACTGCTTGTAACGGATAAGATGCCCAACCTTGAACCCATCAGCTCGGTCGTGACTGCCGGCAAACAACTGGGACTGCTTTTGAAGTCCCCGGACGGCGATCTTTACTATGGCAGCACCACGACTGGCACCATCGTTCCAGTTCCCGAACTCGTGCGCAAGGAGATCAAAGCCTCACAGTCCCCCGGGCTGTTAGCCTCCGACGACAACGGCATTGCCTTTTGGGTTCACCTGCGCTATCTCGAGCCAGACCACATCGCCACCGTGCGACTCGAACCATTGAAGGAAAGCGATCCGATGGATCGGATCTGATCGCCGGGAGCCACCTTTCCTTCCCATCCGGCCATAAACCAACCGAAACCGTTTCGCTTCGTCACTGTATTACGAACATGCGAAACCTCTGGCGGGATCTCGTCTACGCGGCCCGGGTGCTGCGCCTTTCGCCCGGATTCACTCTGATCGCCATCGTAGTGCTCGCGATCGGCATCGGCGCTAACTGTGCCATCTTTACGTTAGTCGACGCCGCTCTCCTTCGTCCTTTACCGTTCGGACATCCTGACGAGCTCGTCAAGCTGTGGGAGAAACCGCCTGGTAGCGATCGCAACGCCGTCTCTCCACTCAATTTCCTCGATTGGTCGGAGCAGAACAGCGTCTTCACCGCCATCGCTGCTGCCTCCGGACACATCGGGACGATTATCGCGGAAGGCGTTCCGAAACGGATCCTCGGTCAAACTGTCACCTCCCGGTTCTTCGATGTCCTCGGCGTTCCTCCCGTGGCCGGCAGGACATTCACTTCCGAGGACGATAAGCCCGGGTCCAAGGTCATCGTGCTCAGCGAGACGCTCTGGCGCTCGAATTATGGAGCCGATCCAAAACTTGTGGGATCCACAATCGTCATGGACGGGGAGCCCTGGACTGTAATCGGCGTGATGCCTTCCACTTTCGAAATCATCTATCAGGCCGGGTATTGGACGATCTTCCATATAGAAAGGCGTCCCGAGAATCGGCTGCCTCACTACCTGCACGTTTTCGGACGCCTGAAGCCCGGGATAACAATCGATCAGGCGCGCACCGCAATGAACGTGATTGGAGCGAATCTCGCGCGCGAATATCCGGATTCGAACAAGGGATGGGGCGTCTCAATGCTGCCCCTCCACAACGCGACGGTCGCCACAACGCTTCGGACTACGTCGCTTGTCCTCGCGGGAGTTGTGGGACTGGTGCTGCTTATGGCCTGCGCGAATGTGGCCAACCTGCTGCTGGTGCGCGGAGCGGGACGCTCACGCGAGATTGCAGTCCGGGCAGCGCTCGGTGGAAGCAGCGGCCGCATTCTGGGCCAACTACTAATCGAGAGCGGATTGCTTGCGGTCCTTGGCGGCGCCGCGGGCATCGCGCTGGCCTGGTTGGCCGTGAGCGTGGCTCCGAAGTTCCTGCCGCCCGGAACGCTCCCGGCCGGCGTACGACTGATATTGGATATCCGCGTGGTAGCATTTTCCGCCGCCCTGACCCTCACGACCGGTCTATTATTCGGGCTCGTTCCGGCTTGGCAGGCTGCGCGAATGTCGCTCGTCGATGCGCTGCGGCAGGGAGGTCGAACCGCGGCTGACGGAGCGGGTGTGTTTCGATCGGCACTCGCCGTCGCGGAGATCGCTGTTGCCGTCATGCTCGCGGCCGGCGCGGGATTGTTAGTGCGTACGCTCGTCTCGCTCGACAAGGTGGATACGGGCGTTCGCGCCGACCACGTGCTCACGGCAGAGTTAAGCTTGTCCGGTGCGCGTTTTCAGAATCCGGCGAGCAGGCTGCAGCAATACCAGGCCATCGAACGAGAGGTCGCGGCGCTGCCCGGCGTGAAATCGGCCGCCTTCAGCACCACCCTTCCAACGCAGGGTTGGGATATCGGAATGCCGGCTGAACTAGTTGATCGCCCGGCGGCCGATCAATCCAAGCGAAGAGCCGTTCACTACCAGATGATCACGTCACGATACTTCGACACCCTGGGAATTCCGCTGCTTCACGGACGGTCCTTCACCGACCAGGATACAGCCACCTCGCCGCCCGTCTGCATCGTGAATGAGGAGTTCGTTCGGGAATACATGGAAGGCCGCGAGCCGGTGGGCATGAAAGTTCGCATCAGCGCGATGGGGGAAACCGGACCGATCCCTGTCGTTCGCGAGATCGTTGGCGTGATCCGGCAGGTGGCCGTGGACGCGCCCGGAGAGTTGCGCAAGAGCGCTGAGGCGTACGTTCCGCTGTCGCAGAACCCGTGGTTCTGGGGCGCGCTGTCCGTCCGCACGGCGGGCGATCCGATCGCTTTGACCCGCAGTTTGAAAGAAGCCGTTGCGCGCGTGGACCGCAATCAGCCGGTCGGCACCATTCGGACCATGGAGGAAGTGGTCAGCGAAACCGTGGCCCAGCCAAGATTCCGCGCCGAGTTGGTGGGAGCGTTCGCGGGCGTGTCATTGCTCCTGGCGGCCGTCGGAATCTTCGGCCTGATCGCTTTCTCCGTCAGCCAGAGGATGCGCGAATTCGGGATCCGGTCGGCTCTCGGCGCGCAAACGAGCGATCTCCTGCGAATGGTAATCACCAGCGGCCTTCGAATCACGACTCTGGGTGTGGTGATCGGGGTGGCAGCAGCCGCCGCGTTGACCCGATCACTCGGCTCGCTACTGTTCGGCGTGACGCCGCTCGATCCTGTGACATTTCTCACAGCCCCGGCCGTGCTGGCCCTGGTAGCCCTGATAGCCTGCATTGCTCCGGCAATCCGGGCTGCGCGCGTCGACCCTGCGGTCGCCCTCCGCCAGGACTAACGTGGAAGGGTGACGCCGGCGGTTGCGCCTGCCTTTGGATGTCACCGCGAAAGCGCAAGTTATGATGTCAGCGTGAGGATCGATGTACACGCCTGAGGAACGCTCTCGGCTCCGTTCCGACCTTCTCCGCCATGCGTCCACCGATGCCCGGATCACAGGGGCTGCAATCACTGGCTCAGCAGCTCTCGACAATGAAGACCGCTGGTCGGACATCGATCTCGCTTTCGGCATCGGTGACGCGGCCCAACTTCGGGCTGTTATGTCCGATTGGACAACCCGAATGTACGAAGACCACGGGGCCGTCCATCACACAGATGTCGCGAGCGGCACCTGGATTTACCGCGTCTTTCTCCTGGACAACACCCTGCAGGTGGATCTCGCCTTCGCGCCTGCCGCCGACTTTCGAGCCCTCGCCCCATCCTTCCGCCTGATGTTTGGAAAAGCCAACCAACCTCAAGATGCCCCCTCGTCCCAACCTGCCACCGACCTGATCGGAATGGGCTGGCTCTACGCCTTACATGTCCGCAGCAGCATCGCCAGGCGTAAATGGTGGCAAGCGGAATACATGATCAGCGGTGTGCGCGACCACGCGCTCGCATTAGCCTGTATCCGCCATGGCCTCCCCGCCGTTCACGGTCGCGGTTTCGACCAGCTTCCTCCCGAGGTCGCGGCGAAATTCGAGGAGTCTCTGGTCCTGCGGTTGGATGCCACCGCCCTCTCGAGTGCGTTCAAAGCTGCGCTTTCCGGCCTGTTCGCCGAAATCGAACACGCGGACCCGCAATTGGCCCGGCGATTGGATGCCACCTTGAAACGTCTCGGCGATTCTATAACCGGTTGATACACCAGTAGGTGGGCACAAGCGCCTGCAGCTTGGAGCTATTTCGAGAGCGCCATTACGACTACGCCGCAACTTCCACGTAATCCACCGAAGAATTCGGCTCCGGAATAGCCTCGCCGACCTCCCTCATGGCCTCAAAATGCTCAGTCAACGCATCCTGAAAATTCGCCCGCGTCTCCTCCGGAGTATCCCCGACCGCAGCACAACCGGGAACATCGGGAGAGTACGCTGAATACCCAGTGCTCGTCTGTTCGATGACGATCGGATAACGTTTTGCCGTCATTTAAGACCTGCCTTCTTGAGTATATCGTTCAGCGTTCCCGGCGCGAGTTCCTTCCCTTCATTACCGGGAACGGTGATCACAAGGGGTCGGTCTGGATGCTTGAAATGGCATGACTCCCTCGCGATCGCATTTCCACCCAACCGTGTTTCTCCAGTAGACAAATCACTTCGCGTACTTTCATCGGCACGGCTTTCCCGTGCTATCAAACAGATACTCGGTTAGGGATAGCCCAGCCGTCGCGGTTCACAACCTGTTTCTACGCCTCCTAATCCCCCTAAGCTCCACATTCCCCTCACCTTTCGCTCCATCCATCACACCACCGAATCGCAACCTCAAAACACCCGACCCTTATAATCAAAACGACTCCACGGCCCGCCCTGCCGCGGCTGGAGGAGAAACCGCGACGCAAGCCACAAAATCTGCGTCGCGCCGATCCCAACCGTCTGTCGCAGAAAGGGCAGAATTGAACAAACTCAATAACATAGACACTATGTGCAGCACCGGAGCAGACAATTTCCGGAAATGGCAAGAAAAGGCGAATAAGAAAACCCCGCCCGCCCAACAACACCCGCCCGAAACCGCCCCAATATGGTATAAGACTCAAATGCCCCACGCCGCGCGCCTCTCGCTGCTCCTGCTTTCCGCCACCACGTTTGCCCTCGCCGCCCCCGACGGAGCCGACCTCTACGCCAAAAACTGCGCGTCGTGCCACGAAGTCTTAACCGTTCTCCAGAACCACGTCGCCTTCAAAGTCATGTCCCCCGAGTTCATCCTCCGGACGCTGACCAATGGAGCCATGCGTCAGCAAGGCGCAAAGCTGAACAATGAAGAGCGAACCGCTGTTGCCGAGTATCTCTCGGGCCGCCATCTCGAACCGGTCCACATGACCGGCCGCTGCACATCGACTCCCTCGCAAGCCCTCAACGGGACACAATGGAACGGCTGGGGCGCCGGTCTTGAAAACTCCCGTTTCCAAACTGCGGAGGCTGCCGGCATCAACGCCGACCAGGTCCCCAACCTGAAACTGAAATGGGCCTTTGGATTCCCCGGCGATCATTCCACCTTCGCCCAGCCCTCCATCATTGGCGGCCGCATCTTCGTCGGCAGCGCCGGCGGCACAGTCTATTCGCTCGACGCCGCCACGGGCTGCACGTATTGGAGCTTTGAAGCCGCTAGCGGCGTGCGCAGCGCCATCACCATCGGTCCCGGCGACGTCGCGTATTTCGGCGATCTCCATGCCAATGTCTACGCCCTCGATGCGAACACCGGCAAGCAGATCTGGAAGGTTTCGGTTGAAGACTACCCCACCGCGCGCGTCACCGGAGGCCCCCAACTCTACGAAGGCAGACTCTACGTCCCGGTAGCCTCTCGCGACGAATGGATGGCTGCCGACTCGCGCTTCGGCTGCTGCAAGTTCCGCGGCAGTGTCGCGGCCCTCGACGCCAAAACCGGCAAGCAGATCTGGAAGACCTACACTATCAGTGAAGCCGCTCATCCCACGCAGAAATCCAAAAACGGCGTGCAGCTCTGGGGACCCTCCGGCGTCGGAGTGTGGTGCTCACCCACCATCGACGCGAAGCGCAAAGTGCTGTACATCGGCACCGGCGACGGCTACTCTGAACCCGCGACCGCCTACAGCGACTCAATCCTCGCACTCGACCTCGCCACCGGAAAAATCGCGTGGGCCAAACAGATTACCGAAGGCGACGTCTTCAACGGCAACTGTATCCAGCAGAAGCAGATGACCTGTCCCGACAAAGTAGGCCCGGACTCCGACTTCGGTTCTTCGCCGATTCTCCGGACCCTGCCCAGTGGACGCCGCATCCTGATCGCAGGCCAGAAGTCGGGTGTCGTGCATGCACTCGATCCGGACAAGAATGGCGCCATTCTGTGGCAGACCCGCGTCGGCAAGGGCGGCATGCTGGGTGGAATTCAATGGGGCCCGGCCGCGGATGCCGAAACTGCCTATGTAGCGCTCTCGGACATCGGCCTGATCCCCGCGCCGGAAGGCGTCATCCCGGATCCGAAAGCCGGAGGCGGCCTCTTCGCCATCCAGCTCTCGACCGGCGAAAAGCTCTGGAGCGCTATGCCCGCCGAGGACGGCTGCCACACACCTCGCTGCAGCCCGGCGCAATCGGCCGCCGTGACCGTCATCCCTGGCGTTGTCTTCTCGGGCGCGGTCGACGGTCATCTGCGCGCCTACTCGACGAAAAACGGAAAAATCCTTTGGGACTACGATACGGTCCAGGAATACAAGACCGTTAACGGAATCCCGGCAAAAGGCGGCTCCCTCGACGGCCCCGGCCCGACGGTGGCGAATGGTCTTCTCCTGACCACCTCCGGCTACACCTATTTCAACGGGCTGCCGGGTAACGTCCTGCTAGCATTTGGAGTGGAATAATCTATGGCGCCGTTCGCGCGGCTGCGGGCTCGCAAGGAGTGGAAGTACTTCGCCGTACTCCCAAAGGCCGGGCGCGGGTTGGCCATCGCGTGGTGGGTCGTTCTCGTCCTGCGCGGCGCCTTGCCGGCCGTATTCGCAATCGCGATGGGCGCACTCGTCGGCGCCGTCCAGCGCGGCGAATCGCTGACGGCGGCGCTAACGGTGGTCGGCGCCACCTTTGTTCTGCTCCAGGTGCTCTCGCCGTTCCATCATGCCATCGGAACAAATCTCGGCGATCGCACCGCCGCTTGGTTTTACGACGAGCTGACGCGCGCCTGCGTCCAGCCACCCGGCATGGGGCACCTCGAAGACCCGAGTCTCACCAGCGATCTCACCATGGCCCGGGATTTCGACCTCGGCATCACGGGCCCGCCGCTCTCCATTTCAATGGATTTCATTGCGTCCGGAATGGTCGAATTGATCGGCGGCCTGGCCTCGGCTGCCGTCCTCGCCGCCTACACCTGGTGGGCGCCGATCGTGCTCGTCGCGGCATGGTTCTGCACACACTGGCTGCTCCGTGAAAGCGCCGTCTGGCGGGATCGAAATACAAAAGAAGTTCGCGAGGCGCAGCGTCACGCCGACTATGCCTATCGCCTGGCAGTGGATGCGCCCGCGGCGAAGGAAGTGCGCCTGTTCGGACTCGGTGGCTGGGTGATCGATCGCTTCACCGCGCGCCGCCGTCGGCTCTTCGACCTGCGCTGGGAAGCCACACGTCTGCGCGAGCGACCCGTGCTGTTGAGCCTGCTGATCGTGCTGGCGGCGAACCTCCTGGTCTTCTGGGTGATGGCCAACGATGCGGTCTCCGGCCATCTTGCGATGTCGCGGCTCGTCACTTTCGCGGCGGCCGCCGTTGGCACCAGCATGATCGCCTTCGGGGGTCTGTCTTGGGCGCTCGACGGAGCCGCCGCGCCCGCCGAGGCCGTGTTGAAACTGCGCCAGGGCATGGGACCAGCGGGTGCGCTCCCCGAGGGCGCGCGAAAAGCGAACGGCATGCCTGCACGCGAAATCCGCTTCCGCGACCTGACTTTCGGATATCCTGCCGCGCCGGGAGGCCCGGTCCTGGAGAACTTCGACCTGACTATCCCGGCTGGATCGTCGCTCGCGATCGTCGGCCAAAACGGCGCCGGAAAAACGACGCTTGCGAAGCTGCTCTGCCGCCTCTACGATCCCCAACGTGGCGCAATTGAAATCGACGGCGTCGATCTGCGCGACTTCGACATCGAAAGCTGGCGCGAGCGCCTTGCCGCGGTATTTCAGGATTTCATTCGCTTCGAACTGCCCCTGAGCGATAACGTCGCCCCTTCCGGCGCGCCCGACTTCATGATTGAAGAGGCTCTCCAGCAGGCCGGCGCCGCACACCTGGCGAGCCTAGACACGATCCTCGCCCGCGGCTACGATGGCGGCACCGACCTCTCCGGCGGTCAATGGCAGCGCGTTGCCCTCGCACGAGCGCTGGCCGCGGTCAGACTCGGCGCGGGCCTGGTTCTCCTCGACGAGCCCACCGCTCAACTCGATGTCAAGGGAGAAGCTGAGATCTTCGACCGCATCCTCACGGCGACACGGCACACCACCACGATCCTGATCTCCCATCGCTTCTCCACCGTGCGGCATGCCGACCGCATCTGTGTCCTCGAAGAAGGACGAGTTGTCGAACTCGGAAGCCACGACGAGCTGATGGCCCTCGGCGGCCGCTATCGCACTATGTTCGACCTGCAAGCCTCCCGCTTCGGCGAGGAGGAGGATGAAGGAGTAGCGCTCGATGCCGAAGGCTGAAACCGACCTGCCTCGCGCGCTACCTGCCATGTGGCGTGCCCTGAAGCGCGGCTATCAGGCCGAGCCGCGCATGCTGACCGTCTCGTTCAGTCTCGCGCTGCTCTCCGCTTTACCCGACGCTTTGATCGCGCTCTGGCTAAAGCTGCTCGCCGATGGAGTCCTCGGCCGGAATCGGACACTGGCTATTGGCGCTGCATTGGGCCTCGGCTTATCAGCCGCCGCCACCTGGTTCCTGAAGGTAACCAGCGACCGCACGCAGCGCCGCTTTCGTGAGCGCCTGACCATCTTCCTCGAAGCGCACGTCGCCAGGCTCCAAGCCTCCATCGCGACCATCGCGCACCACGAGCGCCCCGAGTACCTCGACAGACTCGCCATCCTCCGCGATCAGGTCTTCGTCCTCGACCACATGTACATGTCGCTGTTCACGACCTGCGGCTGGATTCTACGTCTCGGCGTCACCATCGCGCTGCTTGTCTCCATTCATCCCGCGCTCGGCTTCCTGGCGTTGTTTGCCTTGCCGACAATCTTGACTTCCACCTGGCGGCCCGGAATCGAGAGGGCGGTCGAAGAGCGCGGCGCCTCGGCAAAGCGCCTGGCCCGGCACCTGTTCAACACGGCGACCACCGCCCCGCCCGGCAAAGAGGTACGTGTCACCCGCATTGGCGAGCGCCTGATTCGCGACCGCCGCCAAGCCTGGGAGCGCTGGTATGGTCCCGTCGCCGCGACCCGCTGGAGTAGCGCCAGGTGGCACGCCGGCGCCTGGGCCATCTTCGGCGCCGCCTATGTCGGTGCCGTCATCTTCGTGGCATCAGTCCTGCGCGCGGGCGCCGGCCAGGTTCTTCTGGTGCTTGCGGCCGGTTCGCGGCTCTCCGCGTACATCGGCGCCACGGTCGGCGAAATCGGCTTCCTCCGAGGCATCTGGCTCGACGGGTCCCGGCGGTTAGCGTGGCTCGAAGACTATGCCGCCGCGTTGGTGGAGAAGACGGATGTCGCCGCCCCGACCCGCCTCACCCAAGGCATCCGTTTCGACCACGTCTCGTTCACCTATCCCGGCACTACGCGCCGCGTTCTGGAAGATGTGACCGTCCATCTCAAGCCCGGCTCCGTCGTAGCCATCGTCGGCCAGAACGGCGCCGGCAAAACGACGCTGATGAAGCTCCTCTGCAAGCTCTACGAGCCTAGCGAGGGGCGAATCACGATCGATGGCGTGGACCTCTCCCGCATCCGCACCGACGAGTGGCGTTCGCGCCTCGCGGGCGCCTTCCAGGACTTCTTCAAGTTTGAGCTCAAGGCGAGGGAAACGGTCGGAGTCGGCGATGTCGGCCAAATCGAAAACGAGCCTGCCATCGTCGCCGCGGTGAATCGCGCCGGAGCGGACGATGTAGTTGCGAAATTCAACGAAGGCCTCCATACGCAACTCGGCGCCACCTGGCCCGGCGGCGTCGAAGTGAGCTTCGGCCAATGGCAGAAGCTTGCCCTGGCCCGGGGATTCATGCGTAACGAGCCGCTGGTGCTGGTGCTCGACGAACCGACTGCCGCCCTGGATGCCGAGACCGAACACGCGCTCTTCGAGCGGTATGCCAATGCCACCCGCGGCTCCCACATTACGATCCTGGTCTCCCATCGCTTTAGCACCGTCCGAATGGCGGATGTAATCGTAGTGTTGGACGGCGCTCGCCTGGTGGAGTTCGGAAGCCACGAGGAGCTGCTGGCGAAACGAGGTCAATATGCGGAGTTGTATGAGATTCAAGCAGCGGCGTATCGTTGAGTTCGCCGCCGCACTGACCGCTGCGTCGGTCATGGCGTTTGCGCAGGACGCAAAGCCTGATTGGTGCAAACCCTTGCCGCGTCCGGAATACAAGGCTTTTAAGCGCGTGCCGGTAAGCCAGTCGTGGTTCGAGGTCTACAGCGTCGCGCCCGCCGTGTTCGCCATCTACGAACCGCACCAGTCCGAGGAAACGATCAGCTACCTCATGGTTGGCAAGAACCAGGCGCTGCTCTTCGACACGGGCATGGGAATTGGGGATCTTCGCGCCGTCACATCGGAGCTGACCCCGTTGCCGATTGTCGTGCTCAACTCACACACCCACGACGATCATGTCGGCAGCAACTGGCAGTTTCCGGTTGTCTTCGGCATGGACACTGCATTCACGCGGCAGAACGCCAAAGGCTCGCGTGAGGATGCTCAGGCCGAAATCGCGAAAGGAGAGATTTGCGGTGACCTGCCAAAGAGTTTCGATCCCGCGAAGTACGAAACGCGACCCTGGCGAATTCAGTCGTTCAAGCACGATGGCGACAGCATTGATCTGGGCGGACGCACGATCGAAATCATCGCAACTCCCGGCCACACTCCCGACGCCATATCTCTCTTGGATCGTGCCAACGGTCTGCTCTTCACCGGCGACACGTATTACCCCGCACCGATCTGGCTGTTTCGACCCGAGACCGACCTTGCCGCTTATGATGCCTCCATCCGTCGCCTGGCCGCCCTCGCGCCGCAGATCAAGACCGTCCTGGGCGCGCACAATGTGCCTGTCGCACCGCCGTCGGTTCTGCCTCGCCTCGTAAAAGCGTTCGAGATGGTTCGGGCTGGAAAGGTGGCGTCCACCGCGGCATCGCCGGGCAAGGTCATCTACAAAACCGACGGCTTCGCCTTCCTGATGCGTCCGGGTCGGTTAGATTAAAGCGATGAGAACTTACCTTCTGCTGTTCGGGGCGGCGTTTGGTCTCGCGGCGCAAACGGCCAACGTAGTCAAGTATCACGCCACCATCACCGACGTGAAGTATGTCTACGGATCTGCCGCGCCGGTCGCTCACGTCAAGCCTGGCGACATCATCGAAACCAATACGCTGGATGCCTTCGGCAATGTTCTCAAGAAGCCCGGCGACAAGCTGAGCAGCGTCAAAGGGGATAATCCCCTCACCGGTCCGTTTTACGTGGATGGTGCTCAGCCAGGCGACACCTTGTCGGTGAAGTTCCTCGACTTGCAGGTCGACGGAAACCAGGGTGTAGGCGCATTCGCACCGGGTTTCGGAGCTTTGAATGAAACGGTCTACACGCCCATGCTGCATCCCGCGCTGCCGGAGAAGGTCTGGTACTATCCGATCGACAAAGCGAGCAACACAGCGACTTTCAACGCCCTGGATTCCAAGTTCTCAGTAAAGATTCCGCTGCACCCGTTCTTTGGCTGTATCGGCGTCGCTCCCTCGGGCGGCGAGGCGCGCAGCTCCGTCGTTCCCGCGGAGTTCGGCGGCAACATGGATGCCCCCGAGGCCAGCGTCGGCAATACGCTTTACCTGCCCGTGAATGTTGCAGGAGCCCTGCTTTACATGGGTGACGGTCACGCCGCCATGGGCGATGGCGAGGTGGCGGGAACGGCGATCGAGGTCCCGCTGCTCGCGCGCGTGCAAATCGGCGTCATCAAAGGCCATAAGATTAGCTGGCCACGATTCGAGAACGAAAGCTCAATTATGGCGGTGGGTGCCTATCGCCCGCTCGACGATGCGCTGCGAATCGCGTTTACCGAACTGGTCCAGTGGATTCACGCGGAGTACGGATTGTCGAATCTCGATGCGTACGAGTTGCTGTCCAAGGTAGCCCGGATCCACCTGGACGAAATGGTGGATCCCAACTACGTTGTCGTCGCGTCGATCGAGAAGAAGTTTTTGCCTACTCGTCGCGCAGGGCATTGACCGGGTCGACGCCCGTAGCGCGACGCGCCGGTATGTAACTCGCCGCCAGCGCTACCACGATCAACAGCAGCGCGACAAGCGCGAAGGTGGAGGGGTCGCTGGCCTTCACGTCGAATAGCATCGTCGCCATGAACCGCGTCAGGACGATCGAGCCCACCAGGCCAATGGCGGCGCCGGTGAGCGTCATCCAGAGACTCTGCCCCAGCATGAGGCGCAGCAGGCTCCAGCGGCTCGCCCCGAGCGCCATGCGAATGCCCATCTCGTGGGATCGTTGGGCTACTGAATAGGAGATGATGCCGTAGATCCCCACGGCCGCGAGCAGAAGCGCCGCTCCGGCGAAGATGGCCAGCAGCAGCATCGAAAGGCGTCTCCGGGCCACCGAATCGGCGATGAGCTGCTGCATGGTCGCGATCTTATAGACCGGCTGATCGGAATCGACCGCGAGTACCTCTCTTTGAACGGTCGCTGCCAGCGCCAGCGGTTCCTCGGGCGTACGAATCACCAGGCTCATCGCATTTGACGGGCGTTGCGCATTCGGAACGTAAACCTGTACGCGCGATTTTGCTTCGAGCGTGCGGTAGTGGACGTGTTTTACTTCGCCCACGATCGTTATCCAGGGAGCTGTCGATTGCAGGCCGCCGAATTTGAGCCGCTTGCCGATGGGGTCGTCCCCTGGCCAGTAAGTTTGCGCCATCGTCTCGTCGATAATGGCGACCGGAGCGCCGGTTGCATTGTCGCGATCATCGAAATAACGCCCGCGAACCAGGCCGATTCCCATGGCCTGGAACATGCCCGGAGTTGCCACCCGCCGGTCCGCTTCCGGTGTTAACTGATCGGTTGGAACTGCTTTGGTGTCGACGGTGGTCGTCCCCGAGCTGCCGACGCCGATCAGCGGCAGCAGCGAAATCGCGCCCGCGGCTTGTACGCCGGGTACGTGGGATACGCGGTCGAGCACGCTGCGGTAGAAATTGCTCACCAGCTCGGGCTTGTCATAGCGTTCGGGGGGAAGCGAAACTCTCATGGTCAGCACGCCGTCGGCGCGAAATCCGGGGTCGACTTGCATCAGGTGTGCGAAGCTCTTAAGAAGCAATCCCGCCCCTGCGAGCAATACCAGCGACAGCGCCACCTCGACAACCACCAGGGCGCGGCGTAGCCGATGGGATCCTGCGCCGGTCGTCGATCCGCGCCCGCCTTCTTTCAGCGACTCGTGGGTAATCGAGCGGGCGGATTGCAGCGCGGGAACGATGCCGAACAGAACGCCGGTCAGCAGCGAAACGAGCATTGTAAACGCCAGGACCCAGCCATCCAGAGTCGCCGCAGCGACGCGCGGAAAGCTCTTTTCGCCGACGGCAATCAGTACGTTCAGCCCGATGCGGGCCAACAGGAGCCCAGTCAGTCCGCCGATCAGGCTCAGAATGACGCTCTCGGTGAGAAGCTGGCGGACCAGGCGGCCCTTTCCGGCGCCGATCGCCGTGCGGATCGCGATTTCGCGCTCGCGGGCCGATGCCCTCACGAGTAGCAGGTTCGCGACATTGGCGCAGGCAATCAGGAGAACGACGGCCACCGCGGCCATGAGAATCCATAACGCCGTTTGGATTCCGCCAACGTAATCTTCGATGAGCGGCACGCTGAGGACGGCGAAGCTGAATCGCGTGTAGGGATATTGGCGGTTCTGTTCGATAATGCGCTGCGTCAATGAGGCCAGGTCGAAGCGGACCTGTTCTCCGGACAGCTCCGGCTTAATACGGCCAACGACCACCAGGCCGTGGCTTCCGCGAAAGTTCGGGGTCAACTGATCGGGCGTGAAGGCCAGCGGCGTCCAGACGTCTACGTCCTGGGGGTACTGAAACCCGGCCGGAAGTACGCCCACGACCATGTAAGGCTCGCCGTTGATCCCGATTTTGGTCCCGACGATGCGGCTATCCGAAGCGAACCGCCGCACCCACAGGCCGTGGCCGAGCAGGATGACTTTGTCATTGCCGACCTTTGACTCCTCGGGCAAAAACACACGGCCAACCTGGGCATTGACGCCCAGAATCGAGAACAGGCTTGGGGAAACGATCGCTCCCGCGAGCCGCTCCGGCTGGCCGGTGCCGGTCAGGTTGAGATTCGATGTGGCTATCGCCGCCACGTCGGTAAAGCAGTTGTTCATGCGCTGGATGTCTATAAACTCGGGCGGCGAGATGTTGTTGCGATTATCGGGAATCCCGATGCCGACGAACTGCCCCCAGACGGTCACGAGTTTGTCGGGGTTGGGATAAGGCAGCGGTTTCAACAGGACGGCATTCACTACGCTGAATATCGCCGTATTGGCGCCGATGCCCAGCGCCAGGGCCAGAACCGCAACGATCGTAAAGCTCAGGTTTCGGCCCAGAATGCGAAAGGCGTAGCGAATGTCCTTAATGATCGTGTCCATATAGAATGCCTCAATAGTCCCTACTGAGACGCGTACGAAAGATTACCGTCAGGAGTTCAGATATTTCTTGACATCCGGCGCAAGCAGTTGCTTGATCTCGGGTTTGTCGAGGTCGTCTTTGTGCACCACGTGCGGCGCGAGGTCGATTCGTTTTGGGGGTGTCTTGCCGTTTAACTTGTTGACGAGAGTCTCTACGGCCTGGAAGCCCATGCCAAAGGGGTCTTGGACCACCATGGCGTCGCTGACACCGGCCTTGAGGTCCTCAATCTCGGTGTCGCTGGAGTCGAAGGCGACGAATTTCACTTTTCCGGCCAGCCCGCGGGATTTCAGCGCCAGGGCTATGCCGACGCTGCTCGGCTCAGACGACGCAAAGAACCCATCCAGATCCGGATTGGCGGTCAGGATGTTCTCAGCCGCGGCCATGGCCTTCGACCGGTCGGACATTCCGTACTGCTGGCCGACGATGTGGATGTTTGGAAACTCCTTGGACAGGACATCGTTGAAGCCGCGCTCGCGATCCATCGTGGAGGCGCTCCCTGGCGCGTGCATGACGATCGCGACCTTTCCCTTGCCGTTCACCAGCCGGGCCAATTCCCGCGCGCCCATCTGGCCGGCTTCGTAGTTGTTGGTGGCGATGAAGGTCATGTAGTTGTCGCCATCGACACCGGAATCGAAGACGGTGACCGGGATTCCGAGCGCGGCGGCACGGTCGAGCGATTGGAGCAGCGCCTTGCGTTCGGCGGCCGCGACCGCGATGCCGTCGACGTGGCGGGCGATCATGGAGTCCACAATCTGGATCTGGCGGTCGTAATCGGTCTCCAGCGGCGGGCCGTTCCATTCCACGTTGACGCCGTATTTCTGCCCGGCCGCGGCCGCTCCGGCGTGGACGGAGATCCAGAACATGTGCGAGGTGCCCTTCGGAATTACCGCGATGGTTTTCTTTCCGCGACCTTGGCATGAGGTCAGCAGCAGCAAACCCGCACACAACGCGGTCAGAGTTTTCATGATGCGCCGAACGCCTGTTCGATGGCGTGCACTTTCCCAACTCGACGCACGTGCCGTTCTTCGTGCGTGAAGGCGGCGCTCAGATACGTCCTCAGCAGGTCCTTCGCGAGTTCGACGCCTATGATCCGGGACCCCATAACCAGGACGTTCATGTCGTCGTGTTCCACGCCCTGGTGGGCCGAGTAGGTGTCGTGGCAAAGCCCGGCGCGAATGCCCGGGATCTTGTTGGCGGCCACCGAAACTCCCACTCCGCTGCCGCATACGAGGATGCCCCGGTCGGCACGGCCCTCCAGCAATTCCTTGCCGACAGCGACCGCGAAATCGGGATAATCCGAGGGTTGGGTGTTGTAGGCGCCGATGTCGCTGACTTCGTGGCCCAGCTCACGAGCCACGGGCATCAGGGCCTGTTTCAAATCGAAACCGGCATGATCGGAGCCGAAAACCAGGCGAAAATGATGAGGGTCGGCCACAATTCGCTATTGTACTCTCCGCGCGGCGTAACCTTTGCAGGTTCGTTCAGTATTCAAAGCCAAGGAGACCCGATGCGCCACCTGAACCTACTCGCCATTGCCGCCGCGCTGCCCTTTTCGGCCTTTGCCTTTCAGTCCGATTTCAACTGGTCCGGCCCGATGATTGCCGGTCAAAACCTGCATGTGAAGAATGTCAATGGCTCTGTTCGAGCCGAACTCGCCACCGGTCCGAATGTCGAAGTGACCGCACACAAGACCGCCCGGCACAGCGACGTGTCGAGCGTCCGTATCGAAGTTGTGCCGACTTCTGAAGGTATGACGATCTGCTCGGTATATCCGGGAGACGACGGCACCTGCGACAGCGGGAGAGGCCATCATTCGGATCATGACAGCCGGGACAACGATGTTGTGGTCGATTTTGTGGTCAAGGTGCCCGCCGGCGTCAAGTTTTCGGGGAGCACGGTGAATGGGGCCATGACCATCAAGGGCCTGCGGTCGGATGTGAATGCCTCGAATGTGAACGGCAACATTAAGCTGGAAACAACCGGCCTCGCCAAAGCGACAACAGTCAACGGTTCGATTGAAGCCGTCATGGGAGCCGCCAACTGGAGTGACTCGCTGAATTTCAGCACGGTTAACGGGAGCATCGATTTGACGATGCCCGCGAGCACCAACGCCGACGTTCACGCATCGACGGTGAGCGGCAGCCTGACGAGCGATTTTCAATTGACGGTGAACGGCTCGTTTGAGCCTCGGAATATGAACGCCCGCATCGGTTCGGGCGGCCGGGCGCTGAAGCTTTCAACCGTGAACGGCGCGATCAGCTTGCACCAAGGAAGTTAGCGATCCGCCGGTACGCGTCGTCAACGCCGTTTTGAAACGCCACCGGCACGCGCTCAGTCCCTACCATGCCGAGCGCCATTGACGCAGCCTCTTCGGGCTCCTGAACAATGGCGACTCGGCCAAACTGGGCGGCGCGCTGGGCGCGGAGCAGTTGACGATCGTACTTGCGAGGCCAGGGCCTGGCGACCAGGGGGACGCCGCAAGCCAGGCATTCGTGAATCGTGTTGTAGCCCGCCCCTCCCACCACCACTTCCGCCGCCACGAACAAATCCATTGCAGGCCAGTACTGCACCCAGCATTCCCGAGGGCAACTCGGAGGGCATTCCGGGGCGATGCATCTGGCCTGCTTGCCCAAATGTGCCGTGACCGCCCCGTACCAGGCTTGCTCGGCGGCGTTTCCCGCGGCACACACGAGAATGCAGGGCCCGTCCAGCCTGAGTAAGTCCCTCGCCTGCGCAGGGGAGAGGTTCCCGGGCGAATGAACGAGCCAGGGGGGGTCTCGAAGTTCACTAATGACGTCTCCCGGTGTGAGGACCAGACCGTAGTGCGAGTTTGTGAAGGCCGGCAAATCGGCTGCCGCGATGTATTCGGGGGTCAGTTCCCGTTGCACGAGTACGCGGACGCCGGAATAATCGACGAGTTCGCCTACAATTCCACGTGGGAAGGTGTCCACGATCAGGCACTCGGGGTCACTTGAGGTGATTTCGGCAACCACCTCCTCGCGGGTGCTTACGATACGGATATCGAGGCAAGGCTCGGCGCGGCAGAGGTGGTTGGCGTAAGGGGAATTGGTGAGAATCCTCACGCGATCGTCTTTGCAGGCGTGTGCAAGGGCCACGGCACGAGTGAGGTGCCCCCAGCCGCCCCCCAGGGCATAAATAAGCAGCACCGCTAGCTCGCGGACATGTCGTCTTCGAACACCTGGTCAGGCTTTACGAGCGCCTCGCCGTCGGCCTCTGTGAAATCTGACGCCGCTCCGGCGATGCCGAAGGTCTCGTACACCGAGTCGTCATAGTCGTCGTAATCGCCGTAGGAGCCGCGATCGCGCTGCCTGTAGGGGTCGGTGATTTGACCGTTTTGACAGTCGGGGCAGCCGATGGGCGTCATTCGGTCGCAGGGATGTGGGAACAGGAAACCGACACGAAGGGGGCATTTCCAGTCTGGAGGAATCATTTCGCGCCTCCCTGCCGGGCAGCAGCGCGCCGCGCCAGGTTCAGAATTCGATATGCGCCCAGAGAGAGCATTTCCGCGGTATTCGGGATGGCCTTTTGGTCGGGCACGAGGGCTTTAATGGCGATGGCCTTTTCGGTCACTCGCACATCGCGAACGGTCGAGAATTCCGGGACCTTAACGGGCTGGGGGAGGGCCGCATGCGCCGGACGCGCATCGCCGTAACGATCCTTCGGATAGATCAACCGTAAGGTCACCAGATATCGGCTTCGATTCTTAATCTTGCGCTTGCCGCGTGGATTCAAGTAAGTCCGTTTGCGGGAGAGTTCGGTGATCTCCTCCGACAGCGTGGCGCCGTCGAGCATGGGCGCCTCGACTGTCAGCCACGACTGTTTATAAAAGAACTGCTTACCTGACCTTCTGCCCGTCCATTTCGCTTCGGAAACGAGCAGGGGAGCATCGTCGAGGGAGAGACGGACGGCAAACGTCGCGCGTTCGTGTACGTCCCATTGCAATGAGGCCAGGAGTTCCTTCAACAGATCGCCGCGCTTGCGGTTTGCGATGATTTTTCTTCCGAACCTAAACTGCCAGATGAACAAACCGATGCAGAAAGCCAGCGAGAGAAAGGCGAGCCCGACGAGCCAATCGATGCCCGCGTAGGCTCCTATGATGAGTCCGAGGACGAAGCCGAGCAGGCACCACAAAGCGGCGTGACGGATGGTTCGGCGGCGCGCCTCGAAGGAAGCCGCAATCTGCCCGATCTGATCCAGATCGTCCAGCACAGACTGCAGCGGCGCCTGTGCTTCATAGACCGCCTGCTTGCGCAATTTTTCCGCGTCGACGGGCATAAGCTGGTTTTGGGGTTATCTTATCAGAGCAGATCATGCAGAGCCGGGTGGCTTATGTTTCTTTCGATACCGTTCCGGCGCCAAAGGGGGCAGCGACGCATATTGAGGCTTTCGCCCGGGCTTTGGCTCGGGGGCTGGGCGCGGTGGAACTGGTTACGGTGGCGGCCGGTAATGAGGCAAGTCCGCGGGTTGAGCGATGGCCGGGGGTGTTTCATTCCGAGTTGCCGGCTGTGGGGAAGAGCTTGATTGACCGGGTGCTTTGCTTTCGGAGGTACCTGCGGCACTGGTTCAGTGGCAGGAATTTCGAGGCCATCCAGTTTCGGTCGATTTTTGAGGGATTCGGTTTAACAGGACGGGCGAAACCGCCTGTACCACCTCGCTCTCGTCTCATATTCGAGGTGAATGGGCTGCCTTCGATTGAGTTGAAATACCGCTATCCACGGGCGGCGGACGATCGGGAGTTGACGCGGAAGATTCTCGCGCAGGAGGATGCTTGTCTGCGGGCTGCGGATCTGGTTGTCACTCCTAGCGGTGTGACGCAGGGGTTTCTGGCTTCGCGGGGTGTCGATACCGCTAAGATACGGGTGATTCCGAATGGCGTGGACGTGAGTTTGTTCCGGCCATGCCCGGACAGACCGCCGGGCGATGCGATGCGGCTGCTGTATTTCGGCACGTTGACATCGTGGCAGGGCGTGGAGTTGGGCATTCGGGCCGTGGCGCGGATGCGAGCGCGCCTGACGATTGTCGGAACTGCGAATCACAAGCAGAGGGAGGCGCTGGTGGGCCTTGCGGCAAAACTGGGGGTTGGCGCGGAGGTACAGATTCTGCCGCCCGTTCCGCAGACTGAGCTTGCTGAACATGTACGGGCTTCAGATGCTGTACTCGTTCCTCTGACTTTGAACGATCGCAACCTGCTCCAAGGGTGCTGCCCGTTGAAGGTGCTGGAGGGCATGGCGGCGGGCGTGCCAGTCATCGCATCCGATTTACCTGTGGTTCGCGAACTGGGGTGCGACGGAGTGCACTTCCTGCTCGTCAAGCCGGGGTCCGTGGATCAGATTGCCGACGCGGCGCTTCGGCTTTGGACAGACCGCTCACTGGCACAACAGATCGCGAGGCAGGGTCGGGAACACGTCGAGGCACGCTACACCTGGGAACTGGCGGGCGATGCTTTGCTGTCGGCGTACTGTGACTTGGGGATTTCCTGAGGCACGAGGCGATCGACGCGTCGCAGGGTCGGGAAGAAGCGCGCCCAGAGCAGAACGACGGCAACTGTTCCGACGCCGCCGAGGACGACCGCTGGTACGGTGCCAAACCACTGCGCGGTGATGCCGGATTCAAACTGGCCGACTTCGTTTGAGGCACCTATGAAGACCATGTTCACCGCGCTCACGCGGCCTCGCATTTCGTCGGGGGTCGAAAGTTGCACCAGGGTGTGGCGCACGATGACGCTGACCATATCCGATGCGCCGGCCAGGCAAAGTGCCGCGAGCGAAAGGACGAAGCTGTGCGAGATTCCAAAGACGACCGTGAAGACGCCGTAGCAGAATACCCAGGAAAGCAGCGCCACTCCGGCGCGCCGCTGGATGGGCCAGTGGGCCACGATGATCGCCATGATTACCGCGCCTACACCGGGTGCGGCACGCAATGCGCCGAGTCCGGCGGTTCCGACTTTGAGTATTTCGCGGGCGTAGACCGGCAGCAGCGCCACGGCGCCTCCGAGGAGCACCGCAAACAGGTCGAGCGAGATCGCGCCAAGGATCAGCTTGTTGCCCCGGATATACCGCAGGCCTTCGATGACCGCGCCTGGCGAAGGCGCGAGCCGGGGACGTCCAGCCGCACGGACCTGGACGAACGACAACAGGATCATCGCAAGAACGCCGCCGGTGGCGGCGCAGGCATAAACCGGAATCGCGGTGCCTGCCCAGGCATAAACGACGCCACCCAGCATGGGTCCCAGGATGGTTGAGGCCTGAAAGATCGACGATGCCCAGGCGACAGCAGTAGGGAAAATCTCCGCCGGCACGAGGCTCGGCAGGAATGCCTGGCTGGTGGGGCCGTTAAAGGCGCGAACCGTTCCGTTCAGGAGCAACGCCGCGTAGATCGGGTAGGCCGATCGCAGCCCGTGAACCGTGAAGGTGAGCAGAAGGAGCGAGCACATCGAAAACGCGAGATAGCAGAGTTGGAGAATGCGTTTGCGAGGAAAGTGGTCGGCGACGTGTCCGGCGACGAGGAACAGCAGAACACCCGGGAGGAACTGCGCCAGGCCGGCGAGGCCGAGATCGAGGGGGCGATGCGTCACCGCGTAGATCTGCCAGCCGACGGCCACCGCTTGCATCTCGGATGAGGCGGTGACGAGAAACCGGGCGATCATCCATAGCCGGAAACTCGGATATCGGAAGGCGGCGCGAGCGCCCTTTTCAGGCGTCAAGGCGCTTGAGCTGGCCACAGGCGGCGAAGATGTCACGCCCGCGCGGTTTTCGGATGAAGCATGCCATCGATTGGCGAAGGATACTTTGAAATGCATGGACGCGATCGGCATCCGGGGTTTCGAAAGGAATGCCAGGTCCCGGGTTGAGCGCGATCAGGTTCACTTTGCAGTTGAGATGCGCGAGCAGCCGTACGACGCGACGCGCGTCCGCATCGGTATCATTGACATTCTTGAGAAGCACGTATTCGAAGGTGAGTTTTTCCCAAGGCCGCAGCGGGTAGGCTCGGCAGGCTTCGATGAGGTCCTTGAGGTGGTATTTGCGCGTGATCGGCATCAGCCGCTGCCGCTGTTCTTCGTTCGACGCGTTCAGCGAGATGGCTAATTTCGGGCGGATGGGTTCGCGGCCCAGTTCGACCATTTTCGGAATAATGCCGGAGGTCGAGACGGTGATGCGCTTTGGCGACATTCCGATTCCCAATTTGTCGGTGAGTAGCCGCGTGGCCTTGACGACGTTGAGCAGGTTCAGGAGCGGTTCGCCCATGCCCATCATCACGACATTGAGCCGGTCGCTTGAGGCGGACAGGTCGTGAGTCTGCATGACGAAGAGCACCTGTCCGACGATCTCGCCCGCCGTCAGATTGCGTTCCAGGCCCATCAGGGCGGTGAGGCAAAACTGGCAATTCACGGGGCAGCCGACCTGGCTCGAAATACAGACGGTATCGCGCGTTTCCTCGGGCATCAGGACCGTTTCGACGGTCCGTCCGTCTTCGAGGCCGAGGAGATAGCGATGCGTGCCGTCGGCGGATTCGAAGCGTTTGACCATCGCGGGGAGTCCGACCTTGTAGTGCTCGGCGAGTTCGGTTCGCAGCACCGCGGGCAGGGCGGAAATCTGCACGAGGTCGGAGATCTTCTGGCGATACAAGGCTTCGTAAATCTGCCGCGCACGGAAAGACGGCTGGTCTTCGGGGAGGATTTGCTTCAGGTCTGGAAGTTCAAGACCTACAAGGGTTTGCACTAAACATTAGTGTAACATTAGGTACGTGGCGGATTAAACAATCCGCCGCAGGTTAACAACCTGCATCACAAATGACACTGACTGCTTCGCTTGTAAAAAGCACGATCGTCGCGGCTCTCGGCGGTTTGCTTTTCGGCTTTGACACGGCCGTCATTTCAGGAACCACCGGCGCTCTCACGAAGGCCTATGCCCTATCGCCGAACGGGCTGGGGCTCACGGTGGCCAGCGCTTTGGTAGGAACGATTCTCGGCGCGATGTTGGCGGGGATTCCGGGCGATCGTTACGGGCGGCGCGACAGCCTGCGGATACTCGCTGTTTTTTACCTGATTTCCGCACTGGGATGCGCGTTTGCCTGGGACTGGTATTCGTTGGTGGCCTTCCGGTTTATTGGGGGCCTCGGGATCGGCGGATCGTCAGTACTCGGTCCGATGTACATCGCCGAGATTGCGCCGGCACGATGGCGCGGACGTCTGGTGGGATTTTTTCAGTTCAACGTGGTCGCCGGAATCCTGCTCGCGTACTTCTCAAACTACATGGTGGGGCGGCAGTCGTTCGGAGATCTGGAGTGGCGATGGAAACTCGGCGTCTCGGCGCTTCCGGCGGCGCTGTTTTTGCTGATGCTGTTCACGATTCCGCGCAGTCCGCGGTGGCTCGTGAAGCGTGGGCGCGTGGAGGAAGCGCGGTCGGTACTGCAGATCATCGGGGAAGAAAACGTCGAAGGCGAGTTGCGGGACATGGTGGCGGCGGCCGACCGCGAGCACGGGCACGCGTCGGAGCGGCTGTTCACGTCGAAGTACCGCTTCCCAATATTTCTCGCGGTTTCCATCGCGATGTTCAATCAGCTTTCGGGCATCAACGCGATTCTTTATTACTTGAACGACATTTTTGCGAAGGCGGGATTCAGCAAGGTTTCCGGGGACCTGCAGGCAGTGGCGATCGGGGCTACGAACCTGCTCTTTACGATGATCGCCATGTCGGTGATCGATCGGATTGGGCGCAAGACTTTGCTGCTCGCGGGAGCGGTGGGGACCACGTTGTGCCTGTCGGGCGTCGCGGTGGTCTTCTTCAGTGGGAGCCATGAAGGGTTGCTGGTGTGGCTGTTGGTTGGGTATATCGCTTCGTTTGCGTTTTCGCAGGGCGCGGTGATTTGGGTTTACCTGAGCGAAGTCTTTCCTACCAGTGTGCGGGCGAACGGGCAGAGCCTGGGGAGTTTCACGCACTGGGCCATGAATGCCCTGATTTCCTGGACGTTCCCGATTATTGCCAGCGCGTCGCGCGGGGCTCCGTTTGTGTTTTTTGCGGCCATGATGGCGCTGCAGTTTTTCGTCGTGCTGGCGTGGTATCCGGAGACGAAGGGCGTCACGTTGGAGGAGATGCAAAGGAAGCTGGCAAGCTGATCGCGACCTTTCAGTAAGCTGCCGTCCAAGGCTAAATGCCTTTGGGAGTGCGGTTCTCCAGGGAGCTGGCTCCCGGCGCCGGCGGCACTACCGCGATCCTGGTCACCGGGCACGCCGGCGTCCAGAACAAGTTCAACCTGCGTGGTGGGGAGATCGTTTAACTCTGGGACCAGGGCGCCCAGAGGCTTTTTACTTCGCTTGCATGGTCGAAAGGCGCCGCGACAAATATATTTGAACAACGATAAGGTGTTTATCGTTTCTCAATGAGTCAAACATCGCTCAATGAATAAAGTTGCAAGGATTATCACGCCGAAGCAATCGCTATGGTGTTCATCGGCTTGTCTGCAATGCTGAGAGTAATCTGGTCTTCAGGTCTTTTACGAGCCGATGGCATCCCTATGGCCGGCTACATCGTGACCTTCGCCGTCGTCGCCGGGTTCTCGACTCGCTGTGGCTCCTGGTGTTTGGTGTCAACGAGCAGCGCTGGAAGAAACAGGCAGAGACAGCAGGGCAATGAGGAACGCACAAATCCAACAAGGAGAATCTTCAGTGAAACACACCACCATGTTAACGATCGCATCTCTGCTCTCGATCCTCTTGCTGACGCTTCACATTACGGACGACATCGTCCGTGGGATATCGCCGGCCGAGAGCTCAAACATCGCGCTGGTTGTCCTCGTGGTCTTGCTGTATGGGACGCTTGTGATCCCCGAACGGCGATCGGGGCACGTCATCATGCTGCTCGTCGGATTGTTAGCGGCACTAATGCCCGTCCTCCACATGAGGGGAGCACATTATGGCGACATTGCCAAATCCTCCGGCGGCTTTTTCTTCGTCTGGACACTCTGGGCGCTTGGCGGGATGGGGGGCTTCACCTTTATCCTCTCGGCGCGCGGACTGTGGAACTGGCGACGGAGCGTCCAACAACCCGAACCTGAAAAGGCCCGTCCTACGGCATATTGAGCGGTGTACCCGGATCGAGACCGTCTATAGCCTGTTGATTAACGGAGATGCGCAAGCGGGGAATGCCTGAGTTGCCACAAGACTGTCCGCATCCTGACCCGAGGGACCACCGGCTCAGGATTCGAAGCAGGCGGAGCCGCAGAAGGTCACAGCGTTTCCGGAGTCATCGGGTCTTTTCCTGGAGGATCCGCAACTTAGTGTGGATGGTAAGCATCTGCTGTACTCGTGGGGAAATATCACCGGTAATATCTGGATCATCAGACAGCGTTGAACAAGGTCCAACAGCAGGCGGAACTCCTGCTTCACCCCTTCCACGGAATCCAAACTCCGGCACTGGTTCGAACGCTGGGACAGGGCGGGTTAACAACCCAGCGCAGGCTAACAGCCTACATCACAGATTGGGGGCACTTCCCAGGGTCGGCCCTAACTGCGTTGACGCAGCGTTCGCGCGGGGGTAGGCTTAAATTGTGGCAGTACCCATCACATGCTATCGGGCCTCGCGCCAGTATATTTGGGCCGGGCTGGTAGCATTGGCCTTCGCGGGAATCTCCGGCTGGGTAGCGATGCGTTGGCCTTATGCCTGGATAGCGGCTGGACTGCTGGTCGCCAGTGCTGCCGTGGTTTTATTTTTTGGGTTGCGGCCGCCAATCGAGGTTTTTGAAACGCATTTAAAGGTAGGCGGCCGAGCCATCCCCTGGGCCCAGATACGCCGCCTCGACCGGAGTTCCACGATTCCCCTGGTGGTACAGCTTACCCTGGCCGACAAGGCTCGCATTCGCATCGTCTATCTAGGCGATCCGGATGCCGCCACCAGTCTCCTTCGCCACCTGCGGCGTTTTTCCCGTGAGGCGCTGATTGACGGCGTTCCTTACCGGCAGTTCTGGGGCGAAGCACCGGCCAAGACACCGCAAACCCGCAAGAGCGACCCTCCGCAGCGCTACCCGCTTCTGCTTCCGGAAGACGAAGCGGATATCGAGCGGATGTTCCAGCGTTTGAAGACGGTCGGCCATATCGACCAGAAGACCTCTGACGACATTTAAAGAAATGCAGGCGGTGTCGAAAACCTGATGGGGCAGGTGTTTCGACAGCTTGCGCCCTACCTGTGGCGCTACCGCCGAGGGCTATTGCTCGGTATCGGCGCGCTTATCATCAAGGACATTCTCGGCGTCCTGCTGCCTCTCACCATGCGCAGCGGCGTCGATTCACTGACCCGCGGCTTCCGGATTGAACAGGTATTCGA
Organism: Bryobacteraceae bacterium; assembly: GCA_035295125.1. Classification (GTDB taxonomy): domain Bacteria; phylum Acidobacteriota; class Terriglobia; order Bryobacterales; family Bryobacteraceae; genus JAICMB01. The sequence goes on from DATGJP010000020.1 coordinate 397,931, forward strand.
GTTCGCGGGCGTGCTGGTGCTGCTGTCGCTCGGCAAGGGACTCTTCCAGTACTGGATGCGGGTCATTCTTATCGGCATGTCGCGCGATATCGAGTACGACTTGCGCAACGATCTGTTCGCAAACCTGGTGACATTGTCGTCGAATTTCTATTCGAAGTACCGGACCGGCGACATCATGGCGCGCGCTACGAATGACTTGAATGCCGTGCGCATGATGTTGGGGCCGGGAATCATGTACTGGATGGAAACGACGTTGACGGCGGTGCTTTCGATTGCCGTGATGCTCGGGGTGGATTGGCGGCTGACCCTGATGGCCCTGATTCCGGCGCCCGCTGTCAGCCTGGTGGTGATTGTGTTCGGACGCAAGATCCACGACCGGTTCGAGAAGATTCAGGCGATGTTCTCGGATATCAGCAGCCGCGTGCAGGAGAACCTGTCGGGTGTACGTGTGATTCGGGCTTATGCCCAGGAGACGGCCGAGCTTCGAACCTTCGAGGTTCTGAATCGCGACTACGTGGCGCACAACATCAAGCTGGCGCGGCTGTCCGGGCTGTTCAATCCTTTGTTGCAGGCGCTCATCAGCCTGACGTTCTTGCTGGTTCTTTGGGTGGGCGGCTACCAGTTGCTGGAGCATCGCATCTCGCTGGGCAGTTTCGTGATGTTCAACACTTACATGGGCATGCTGGTGTGGCCCATGATCGCGATGGGCTGGGTGGTGAACCTGATGCAGCGCGGCAGCGCCTCGTGGAGCCGCATCTCGCAGCTCATGCATGAACGGCCCGCAATCACGGGAGGCGAACGAGGCGCGGAGCCTGCACGCGGCGAGATCATTTTCGAGAACGTCGGAGTGAGCTATCCGGCGGGCGACGCGTTGCGGGATGTGAGGCTCCGGATTCGGGCCGGGACGACGGTCGCGATCGTGGGCCATACAGGGAGCGGGAAGACGACGCTCGTGAACCTGATTCCGCGGCTGCTCGATCCGAGCCGCGGGCGAATTCTGCTCGACGGCGCCAATCTGGGGGAACTGGATCCGGAATGGGTCCGGCAGCAGATCGGGTTTGTGCCGCAGGAGACGTTTTTGTTCAGCGCCACGCTCGGGGAAAACATCGCCTGGGGCGTGAAGCATGCCACTCAGACCGAAATCGAGCGCGCGGCGGAACTGGCGGGGCTGGCTCCGGATATCGCGGGCTTTCCGGCCGGATATGACACCGTGGTCGGCGAACGCGGGATCACCCTTTCGGGCGGGCAGAAGCAGCGGACCGCCATCGCCCGCGCGATTCTTCGCAACCCGCGGATTCTGATTCTCGACGATGCGCTTTCGAGTGTCGATACCCTGACCGAGGAGCGGATTCTGACAGGGCTGGAGGAGGTCATGCGGGGCAGGACTACGATCCTGATTTCGCATCGGGTTTCCACGGTTCGAGGGGCGGACCGGATCTTTGTTCTGGAGCAGGGCGAGATCGCGGAAGAGGGGACCCACGAGGAGTTGGTCGCGAGCGGCGGGTATTACGCGGACCTGTATCAGAAACAGTTGCTCGAAGAAGAGCTCGAAGCAATTTGAGTTCTGGTATACTCACGCTCTAATACATGGTGTGCTCTTACTGCGGGACTCCGGTCGAGACAGGTCTCACATTTTGTCCGAAATGCGGCCGCCCGACTGCGTGGCATGGGCTGCCGACAAGCACGCCCGGCGCGATGGCGGCGACAGCACGGCCTCCGAAGGTGACCCTGGCGGTGACGCTTCTGATTGTGGCGTTTGCGATTGGAATAGTCACACTCACGTTTGGTTGGATGCGTGTCGGCGTTATGCGCATGCTCTCGAATCCGACTGCCTGGGTTACGCCGTTTGCGATCATCCTATGGCTCATTTTGATTCCGATGGCGATGCAGGGGAAGAACTGGGCGCGCATTGGGATTGTGGTGCTGGTTTTGTGGTCGGCCGTAACGCTGGGTATCTCGACGATCATGTTATCGAGATACCCGACGATTCGGTTCACGTCGTTGTTTGTCCCCTGGATCACTTTTCTGATGCGCATTTATGCGGGCTATTTGTTGTTCACTCCCGAGAGTAATGCCTGGTTCAGGGCGCGGGGACCGTCGTAGGTGGATGGCATCCTGCCGCCGGTTGGCAACCGGCGCTGGGCGGGTTAGCAACCCGCCGCTGGACTTTGGCCCTTCACTAGATAAAACAACATTCCTGTAAGTTTCTGTTGCAGGCCGGCCGTTTTTATGTTATCTAGTTATATGACTAGTTAGCATGAAAGGACCTCTTTCCCATGGGTTTTCCCACTA
>DATGJP010000021.1:0-23058 GCA_035295125.1 Bryobacteraceae bacterium
CAAAGGCTATCGGCCGCAGTTTTACTTCCGCACGACGGACGTCACGGGTGTGGCGCAGTTGCCGGAAGGGATGGAGATGGTGATGCCGGGCGACAACGTTTCGTTGGCGGTCGAGCTGATCACTCCGGTGGCCATGGACAAGGGCTTACGGTTCGCGATTCGCGAAGGCGGACGCACCGTCGGGGCCGGCACCGTTACGGAAGTCCTGGAATAGAATCGGGAGGGTCGAAAGATGCCACGTGAGATCATTACCTTCCAGTGCACCGAGTGCAAGCGGAAGAACTACAGCAAGACGAAGAACAAGAAGACCACGACAGAACGCCTGGAGTTAAGCAAGTTCTGTCCGGCGTGCCGGAAGCACCAGCCGCATAAGGAAATTAAATAGTAGGATGTAGGTGTAGGAAAGAGCGCTTTCCGAAACCTGACAGCCTGGACTTCTCATTAAGGGGCATAGGCTAACGGTAAACCAGCGGTCTCCAAAACCGCCTTTGGGGGTTCGAATCCCTCTGCCCCTGCCAAGGAATTATCGGAATGAAAAGTATGGCAATAGCGCGAGCACAAATGGCAGACGACGAGAACAATCAGCAAAGCTTGGTGCAGCGGGCATCGGGTTGGCCGGCGCAGGTGAGGGACTACATCACCGAGCTCCAGATGGAGATGCGGCGCGTCACCTGGCCGAGCTGGAAGCAGGTGCGTGCGACCACGATCGTGGTCCTCCTATCGGTGTTCGCGTTTGCGGCGTATTTTTACGTCGTGGACAGTATCGTGGCCTCGATCATCAACAAGATTCTGACTGCCCTCACCCACTAAGAAGGGGCTCATTGATGCAAGACGAAGAAGACAACAACCCACCCGAAGAGGTTGCGAGCGACGAGACCGAGGTGTCGCGGGCCAGTAACGGGGCGGTGTCCCCGGAGCCCGAACCACAGTCTCTCGTAGACGATCCCACCAAGAACTGGTACATCATCCACACTTACTCCGGCTTTGAGCAGAAGGTCGCCGACTCTTTGCGAAGCCGCTCACAAGCGTTTGGCTTTGCCGATAAGATCGGGCAGATTCTGATTCCGACGGAAGAGGTGGTGGAACTGCGAAACGGTAAGAAGGTCACCAGCAAGCGGCTTCTCTATCCCGGCTACGTACTAGTGCAGATGGAGATGAACGACCAACTCTGGCACGAGGTGAAGAATACGCCTCGGGTGACCGGTTTCGTCGGCGGCGGCAACAACCCCGTTCCGCTGAGCGCCGACGAGGTGAATCAGATTCTCTATCGCCAGGCAACCGCCGCGGAGCGCCCGCGTCCAAAACTCACGTTCGAGAAGAACGAGACCGTTCGCATCAACGACGGTCCCTTCGCCAACTTCTCGGGCAAGGTCGACGAAGTCAACACCGAGCGCAATACGCTACGCGTGCTCGTAACGATTTTCGGCCGCGCAACGCCGGTCGAACTGGATTTCCTGCAAGTAGAAAAGATATAGGATTCGTATCGCATGGCTAAGAAAGTCACCGCACAGGTAAAGTTACAGATCCCCGCCGGCAAGGCCACTCCCGCGCCTCCGGTCGGTACGGCGCTTGGTCCGCAGGGCGTCAACATTATGGAGTTCTGCAAGGCGTTCAACGCCAAGACCTCCGCCAAGGACCAGGAAGGCCTGATCATTCCCGTCGTCATCACGATCTTTTCCGATCGCTCGTTCACGTTCATCACCAAGACTCCGCCGGTTCCGGTGCTGATCAAGCGCGCCGTCAATCTGGCAAAGGGATCGGCCGAGCCAAACAAGACCAAGGTGGGCAAGATCACCGAGAAGCAGGTCGAGGAAATCGCGAAGATCAAGATGCCCGATCTAAACTGTTTCGATCTGGAATCGGCTGTTCGCAGCGTCAAGGGAACAGCCCGCAGCATGGGCGTCGATGTTGCGTAAGGTTGGGCAGGCATTCAGCCTGCCCATGCTTGTTCTTGGGATCTGCCTCTGTCAAGAAGGATCTGGCCGCTGGACAAAGAGCGAGATCGTCGAGCCCGCCGCGCTTGCGAAAGAAGTGCAGTCCGCGAAGCCCCCCGCAGTCATCTGCGTTGCCTTTCCGGTCCTCTATCGCGCGAAGCACATTGTGCATGCCGTGCTGGCGGGACCAGGGTTGAAGCCCGAGGGTCTGGCTGATCTGAAGAAGGCGGTCGCCAATCTGCCTAAGGACGCAGACATCGTGATCTACTGCGGCTGCTGTCCGATGGAGAAGTGCCCCAACATCCGGCCCGCTTATCGAACCCTTAAGGAACTCGGATTCACACACGTGCGCGTGCTTGATATTCCTACGAACATGCACACGGATTGGTACATGAAGAACTATCCGTCGGAGCCGGCGGCGACCGACGTACCAGCCCAACGATAGTGACTTACCGGTTCGCTGCCACCCATTCTTCAAACTGCAGGGGCGGCGGAATAACGGGCGTGTAAGTAGTGGCCAGGGATAGTCTTTTGGCCATCATGTCAATGTAGCGGATCTGGTAGGCTTCCCACTGATGGTACTTCTCTTGGGCTTCTCGCCCTTCGGCAATCGCGGGAGCTAGTGTAGTCAGAGCGATCGCCAAAGTAAGCGCAGCCTGGGCTTGCGGTATCGGGATCTTGGGACTCACCGCGAACGAGGCGGTCAGGCGGGCAATATACGCGCGGATCGTCAGGCGGGCCGCTATCTTACCAGCCGCTCTCTTTGCGCCTTGCGCAACGGCGATCCTCGCGATCATTTCCTCGACTGCAACCGTTCCTTCCTTCGACAGATAGGCGTAAGCCGCTCGATATGCCCCGGGGTTCTTCGCAAGAAACAGGATCAGATTCTTCCATGCCTGTTCTTGTGCCGCCCCCTGGGCGGCGGCGTATATGCCAAGCAGCCTGAAGTACTCATCCAGTAGTGGATCCATGGGTCTCTCCTCTCGTCCGAAGGCAGTTTTGAACCGCCTCTACCTACATCGCGCGAACACGGAAGAGACCCCATCATCGTTTCGTTACAAAATCGTCTTATTCCTCCCGCAGCGCTAATATCGGGTCGACTTGTGTCGCCTTACGCGCGGGAAGATAGCTGGCGAGTAGGGCGGCTCCCAAAAGCAAGGCGGCGACCGCCCCGAGCGTCGCCGGATCACCGGGCCTGACTTCAAAAAGCTGCGACGTCAGTAGGCGCGTCAGGAAGACCGCGGCCAACGTGCCCAGCGCGAGGCCTGCGATCACCAGACGGCCGCTCTGTACCAGCACCATGGCCCGAATCGCGCGCGCCGTGGCCCCCAGTGCCATACGGATACCCATCTCGTGCGTGCGGCGCGAAACGGTGTAGGCCAAAACTCCGTATAACCCGACAAGGGCGAGCAGCAGCGCCAGGGCCGCGAAGAATCCGAAGATCACCGCGAAGAAGCGTTCCTGCCAGATGGAGCGAGTCACCACGTCCCTCATCGTCAGAATGCGGCTGACCGCGATATTGCGGTCGACCGAGGCTATGCGCGCACGCAGCACCTTCGCGGGGTCGGTCATTTCGCCTGACGTGCGCACGAGATAAGCCATGCTGCCGAATTCAAATTCACCTTCGGGCAGATACACCGAGTTGCTCGGCAGCATCCGTAAAGTCGAATTATGCGCGACCCCGGCAACTCCGATGATGGTGTGCCAGGGCTCGTTCCACTCGGGCGGTCCGTAGCGGACGCGCTTGCCGATGGCGCTCCTGCCAGGCCAGTAGTGCCTGGCGATATTCACGTCGACAATCGTGACCAGCGGATTCTTCGCGTCGCCATCGTCGAAATCCCGCCCTTCGAGAATGGGAATACCGAGCGTCTGGAAATATCCCGGCGTCACCACGGTCTGGTTGATCATTGGTGCGTCCTTCAGGCCCAAGAGTGGCGCTCCTTCCACCGTGAAGCTGCGGCTCCATCCGTCGAGCAGCGGTACGGTGTTGGCCCCAGCGGCGGAAATCGCCCCCGGTAGCGATCCTAATTCCCGGCGTATCTGGCGCACCACCTGAACGGCCGCCGGCCCGTTTGGATAGCGCGAGGCCGGCACGGCGGTCTGCATCGTCACGACGTTCTCGGTGCGAAAGCCCGGGTTCAGCCGGCTAAGCTTCCAGAAGGTCACGATCATCAGACCAGCGCCGGCCAGCAGCAGCACTGACATCGCGACCTCAGCCACCACCAGCGCACTCCGGAAGCGAGCCTTGGCTCCTCCCGCAGTGGCGCCTCGGCCGCCGTCCTTCAGCGCCTCGATCACATTCAAGCGCGAGGCGGACCATGCGGGGACCGCGCCCGCGAGGAGGGCCGTACCCGCCGTAATCGCGATTACAAAAGCGGCGATGCGCACGTCGGGAGTGAATTGCATCCAGTCCGGGAAGCCTTGGGGAACCAAAGCGGTCAGTGTTGGGACCGCGGCCCAGGCCAGCAGCACGCCTCCCATCGCACCCGCTGTTCCCAGTAGCACACTTTCGACGACGAACTGCCGGATCAGCCGAGCTCGCGACGCACCTAACGAACCGCGCACCGCGATTTCCCGCGTGCGCGCGGAGACCTTCACCAGCAGGAGATTCGTAATATTGGCACACGCGATCAGGAGCACAAAGGCCACGGCCCCCAGGAGAGCCATCAACAAAGGCTTCACCTGCTGTGTATCGCGGACGCGATAGGGCGACACGTTTACGGTCTGTCCGTAATTTTCGGTTGGATGTTCACGGATGATCTGCTGCATGATGCCGCGGAGATCGTCCTGGGCGCGTTCCACCGTGGCGCCCGGGCGCAGACGCGCAATGCCCTCCAGCCCGTGGTCCGTCCGCGAGTTATGTTTCGGGTCGAGTTGGAGCGGCATCCACAACTCGGCCACGTCCGGGAAGTGGAAACCGCGGGGCATCACGCCTACCACGCGCGACTGTGACGAACCAACGCCGATAGACTTGCCGATGATGTCCCGGTCCGCGCCATATCGACGCCGCCAAAGGTCTTCGCTGAGGATGACGGTTGACGGCGCATTGACTCGATCCTCTTCCGGTGTGAAGGTGCGCCCCATCAGCGGTTGTACGCCGAGGATGCGGAATAGCGGCTCCGTTCCCTGGCCCAACGGAACGCGCTCAGCATCCATGTCGCCGCGTAAAGTCGCGAGGCCGGAACCGAACATGGCGATATCCCGCAGTGTGCGGTTGCGGGCGCCGAAATCGAGGTAGTTGGGATAGGCGATTGCCCCGCTGAGGTTCTGGTGTTTCGCAACCTCTTCCACATAGACCAGCGATTCCTGGTGCGGGTAGGGGAGCGGCCGCAAGAGCATGCCGTTCACGAGGGTAAAGATGGTAACGGTGGACCCGATGCCCAGGGCGAGCACCAGAATTGCCACCAGGGTTGTCATCCTTTCACGGCGCAGTGTGCGCAGCGCATAAACGAGGTCGTGACGGATCATGTGATATTGCTCCTTGGGGGCGTCAATCAGGACACCGAGGTACAGGTTCAAAAGAGTGCCAAAGCCTGGTCCCTCACGCAGGCAATCGTCTAGAGTGCGGCACATTTCGTCGGCGAAATGATCGCGGAACTCCGACGGATACAACCACAACAGGCCGCGATAGAAGCGCAGAGCTGGAGCCGGGCGCTGCATACTAGAGCCGTTTGGGCACGAGACCCGTTGCGCGAGCGTCGGCCAGGAGCCGCTCCAGCCGGCTCGCTTCTGCTGCAGCCACCTTGCGGCCAAACGTGGTGAGACGGTAATACCGTCGTCGTTCGTCATCATTGCCGCGGGCAGGCCTCTCGTCGAGCTCTTCAATAAAGCCGTCCTCCAGCATGCGGTGGATGGCGCTGTAGAGCGAGCTGGGGCGCAGGCGAATTCGGCCGTCGGTGCGGCTTGCGATGTCCTGCATGATGGAGTAGCCGTGGCGGTCGTGGTCGGCGAGCGCTACCAGAATGTGAAAGGTGTCCTTGTGGAGAGGGAGGAGGTCCTCTGGGTCGGCTTTCGGCACCCTTCAACTATACCATTTTGTGGTATACCAGGAAATGGCGCAGTCTAACGGCGGAAACGAGTCTCGTCCTTGAAGGATTCGAGGGTGTTGTAGACAATCGGGCAGTATGTCGCACGATCGACAAACTGCCACATCCGGCTGGTGATGGAGCCTGCTCCTCGAACCAGGTGCGGGAAATCGATGCACGTCTGGGGGCGCGCTTCATAAACCGTGCACTCGTTGCCGGAAAGAAATATGCAGCCGGTGTTGGTGCGTTTGAGGATCAGACCCTCCTCGTCGCTCACGGTGGTGTAGTCGCGGAGGAACTGCTCTCGTTTGATCCGCAGGAACTTCGCGAGTTTATCGACGTCGCGCTCCAGCAGAGTCACGGTAGCGACGCGACAACAGTTGGCACAGGTAGTGCAGTCGATCTGCTCCTCGATCTCCTGGGCGACTTTCCGGAAGCGCCGCTCGACGAAATCGTGCGACTTCAGATAGCGGCGGAAATGGAGGTTTTCGTCCCGCTTCTTTTCTCCGAGCCGCCGGATCTGAACGAGGTCAGTGATCATTGACCATCAGGTTATCCGATCTGCGTTCATCTGCGTGTAGCGGTTACTCCTGTCGTTCCCGGCCCAACCCTCCGATCAAAGAGAAGAGTCGCGGAAAAATGCACCTTCAGAACTGCAGGACAGCGGCTCCCCGGATTTGATCGTGCTTTAACGTGTTCAGCGCCGCGTTGGCCTCGCTCATCGCGAATAGCTGCGTCTCGGTTCGAATTGGGATCGTTGCTGCCAACTTCAGGAAGTCCTCACCGTCCTTTCGCGTATTGTTTGCGACGCTACGAATCAGTCGTTCGTGATACAGCAGATCGTAGCCGAACTGTGGAATCGGGCTCATATGGATGCCTCCGCAGATCACAGCACCGCCCTTCTTCAGAGTCTTCAACGCTGCCGGGACCAGTTCGCCGGCGGGCGCAAAGATGATCGCCGCATCGAGTTTCTGGGGTGGCTGGTCAAACGACGTTCCGGCCCAGACTGCCCCCAACTCGAGCGCCAATTGCGCGTGGCGCTGTTCGCGGGTGAGCGCGTACACCTCGACGCCCCAATAGCGTGCCACCTGAATCGCAACATGGGCCGCAGCCCCAAATCCGTACAGTCCGAGTCGCGCGCCCCGGCTCACTCCCGAGAGGCGCAAACAGCGGAAACCGATGATGCCGGCGCAGAGCAGCGGGGCGGCGTGAAGATCGGGAAAGCCTTCCGGGATCGTGTAGACGAAGTGGTCGGGCGCGAGCACATACTCGCCATAGCCGCCGTTCACTGTGTAGCCGGTGAATTCGGGAGCATCACAGAGATTCTCCTGGTCGTGGCGGCAATACTCGCAGACGCCGTCAGTCCGATGCAGCCAGGCCACTCCAACGCGATCGCCTTTTTCGTGGCGCCTGGCCTCCGGGCCTCGCGCTTCCACTGTCCCGACCACCTGGTGCCCGGGGATCACGGGCGACTTTCGCGGCGCCAGTTCGCCCTCGACCACGTGCAAATCAGTTCGGCACACTCCGCAGGCATGCACCCGGATCAGCAGTTGATCGGCCGACGGCTCCGGTGTTTCAACGTCTGTCCACTCCAATGGATTGCTCTCCACGGGGCGCGGTTCGCGCAGGATCGCTGCTTTCATCCATTTACAATGGTAGTTCTATGAGTGCTGTGCCGACTGACGAGTTCTACCGCATCCAGAAGCTGCCGCCATATGTTTTTGCCGTTATCAACGAGCTGCGGGCAAAGGCCCGCGCGGCACAGATGGATGTGATCGATCTGGGCATGGGCAATCCCGATGGCTCGACGCCCAAGCCGGTAGTTGACAAGCTGATCGAAGCGGTCAAGAATCCCAAGAATCATCGCTACTCGATGTCCCGCGGCATTCCCCGGCTGCGCGACGAAATTGTGCGGCACTACCGAAAAGGCTACGGAGTCGAACTCGATCCCGAAACCGAGGCGATCGTCACGATCGGAGCGAAGGATGCTGTCGCGCATCTGCTGTTCGCAGTGATCGGACCGGGCGATACAGTCGTCTCGCCGAACCCGTGTTACCCGATTCACCAGTACGGCGTGATCATGGCGGAAGGGCATGCCTGCATGCTTCCGATGCCCGATCCGGCGACTTTTCTGAACCGCCTGGAGGACCTCTACCAGCGCAACAGTAAGCCGCCCAAGATGGTCCTGATTTCATTTCCGCACAATCCAACAACGCAGTGCGTGGAACTCGATTTCTTCAAGGAGGTCGTCGCGCTGGCGCATCGATACGGAACCATCGTGGTGCATGATTTCGCATACGCCGATATCTGCTTCGACGGCTACAAGGCGCCGAGCATCCTCGAGGTGGAAGGCGCCAAAGAAGTCGCGGTGGAGATCTATTCGATGTCGAAGAGCTTCAACATGGCGGGTTGGCGCGTCGGTTACTGCCTTGGAAATCGGAGGGTAATTGGCGCCCTGGCACGGATCAAGAGCTACCTCGATTATGGAGTCTTTCAGCCGATTCAGATCGCTTCGATTATTGCGCTGCGGGAGTGCCAGGCAGAGACGGCAAAAATCTCTCACGCGTATCAGCGGCGGCGCGACGTGCTCGTGCGGGGCTTGAATCGCTCGGGATGGCCGGTCGAATCCCCTCGGGGATCCATGTTCGTGTGGGCCCCGATTCCCGAGCAGTTCCGGGCTATGGGATCGCTGGAATTTGCAAAGACGCTGATCGATAAGGCGCTCGTCGCTGTGTCGCCCGGCATTGGGTTTGGGCCTATGGGTGAGGGGTTCGTGCGGTTTGGGCTCGTGGAAAACGAGCACCGCATCCGGCAGGCGGTCAAGTCGATTCAGCGGTTCATGAAAACAGAGTCGGCCTGAAGGCCGGTGTCACGCACCCGTGTAAAGCAGGCTGAACGCCTGCTCCGTCCTTCCACATCCTCCAAATCTTCGAGGGACGCGAAGAATCAGAGGCTGTGCAATACCATTGCTCATCGACTTTTGCGGACCGGCGATCCATCACGACAGGGCTGAAGGGACTCACTCGTACCGCAACGCGACCATCGGATCGCACCGCGTGGCCCGCCGGGCCGGTACGATACTGGCGACTGCCGCGACTCCCGCCAGCAACAATGCCATGGCGGCGAACGTCAAGGGATCGAACGCGTCAATCCCAAACAGCAACCCCCGAATCAGGCGCGTGAGAATCAAAGCCCCCGCCGCGCCTGCCGCGACTCCAGCGACGGCCAAGGTCATTCCATGACGCAAGACTAGTCCGGTCACGTCCGCCGCACTTGCCCCCAATGCCATACGAATTCCAAATTCGGTGGTCCTTCGCGTCACGGCATAAGAAATGACGCCATACAGACCCACCGCCGCCAGGATCAGGGCCGTCATCGAAAACAGGCTGAGAAGGGTAGTCAGGAATCGCGGACGCGATCGGGCGCCCGCCATCACTTCATCCATCGTCAGCACCTGCGCGACCGGCAGTGCCGGATCGATGGCGTGGATCGCCGATCGTACCGGACTGACCAAGGATTTGGGATCTCCCGCAGCCTTGACAACGACGTAAGCCTGAAGCGTCGAATAGCCTTCCTGCTGATACGGAAAGAAAAGCTCCGTGCCGGCGGGCAGATCAAGCGCGGAGTTCTTTACGTCCGCCACGACACCGACGATGGTCCTCCAGGGATCGGTAACGCCAGAACGCACCCGTCGGCCGATCGGGCTCCGATTCCCGTAGAACATGCGAGCCATCGCCTGGTTCACGATCACCGTAGGGGCTCCGCCCTTACCATCGCGCTCGTCGAAAAACCTCCCTTCCACCAGTCGCATCCCCATCGTCTCGAAGAAATGATCTCCCGTGTTTTGCCAATAGTCGATGTTTTGCATCGGGCCGCCCCGCACCATTACGAAATTCTCGATCTGCGTGTCGTTGGCCTGGATTGCCCGCTGCGGCGGAAGGCCGCTCATCATGGTGACGGATTGCACCCCGGGTATCGCCGCGACGCCTTGCTGCACGTTCTGCCAGAAACGAGTGATGTTTTCGCCCTTCGGATAGACGGTTTGCGGAAGGTTGACGCGCATCGTGAGCAGGCGATCCGGCTCAAACCCGGGGTTGACGTCCGCCAGTTTCCAGAACGCCCGAATCATCAGCCCGGTTCCAATGAGAAGCACGAGCGCAAGCGCCAGTTCGGCTGAAACCAGCACCGATCGGAAACGATTTGAGGCGACCGATCCGGAAGAACGCCCGCTTGCCGCCTTGAGCGCGTCGTGTAGTGTTCCAGCGGTGATGTGAGCGAGCGGTGCGAACCCGAAAACGACCGCCGTAAGCAGACAAACGCCTAGCGTCACTGCGAGTACCGCGGGGTCGACACTCACCTCCGAAGCGCGAGGGATGTTCGCGCGCCCGGCAGAGATTAATGTCCTCAGGGTGGCGACGGCCGCCAGTACGCCGAGCGCCCCTCCAGCGAGCGACAAAAGCAGACCCTCGGCGATAAACTGGCGAGTGAGTTGAGCCAACCCGGCCCCGAGTGCTTTGCGAATGGCAATCTCGCGCTGGCGCGCCTCTGCCCGCGCCAGCAGAAGATTCGCCACGTTGACGCAAGCGATCAGCAGCACGAACCCAACCGCGCCCATCAGGGTCCATAGCGCCGGGCGAATCGCCCGAACCACCTCATCCTGAAGAGCGTAAGTCACGATCGTGTGGACCTTCGGATCGAACGGATGGTTCTTCGGCCCCACCCGGTCTATCGACTGGCGGACGTGCAGCGCAATTTCATCCGTGGCCTGGTGCAGCGTCACACCGGGCTTCAGTCGACCCAGCAAGGAAAGGAAGTGGCCGCCGCGCCGCTTCGGATCGGGAGGGCCGAGTTGAAAAGCCTCCCAGAGTTCGGGCGGATTCAGATCGCCAGGCGGGAACGTGAAGTCAGGCGCCATGACGCCGATGATGTTGGCGTTCTGCCCATTGACCTGCACAACACGTCCGAGGATCGAAGCGTCGGCTCCGAAAGCTCGTAGCCACAATCCGTGTGAGATCACAACAGTCAGCGGCGCGCCGGGATCATCGTCGCTTGGCGAGATCGTGCGGCCCAACGCCGGCGAAACCCCTAACGAATGGAAAAGGCCGCCCGTGATAAAACAGCTATTCACGCGAATCGGCTCCGCTGCGCCTGCAAGATTGGTGCCGGCAGTGAGCCAGGCGTCCATCGATTCCCACGAATTCAACTCGTGCGAAAGTTCGTAAAATTCCGGCACTGAAACTGCGAAGCGCCGCAGGCCACCATTCGGAAACGTAGGAAATTCAGTGTATAGCCGATAGAGGCGGCCGGGTTCGCGATAGTTAAGGGGCCGCAGCAACACAGCATGAACGACGCTAAAGATGGCCGTATTCAAACCAATACCGAGCGCCAGGCACAACACCGCCGCAATCGTGAACGTGGGATTCGCGACGAGAATCCTCGCCGCGTATCGAAGATCCTTCAGAAAGGACGCCATAGCTCTCCTATCTTCCTATTTCGGGTTCGGGGATCATGCCCATTCAGGTTCAACGTGCTTCGCCGGCGAACGGTTTCGCAGGAATCGAAGCCGCCACGTTGTCCGAATACTGACGTAGAAGTGTCCTTTTCTGCTCTTTCCCCAAACACTCTCGCCCCTATACCGACGTTTGCGATCCTATAATCGTTTGGTAATGCGTTGCCGCTGGAGCCTGATTCCATTCGCTGTGCTCATTTCTGCGTCCGGTAGCCCGCAAATCAACCGGCCCGCGCTTCTTCCATCCTCCACCCGCACAGAAAAATTGCCCGACGGGAAATCGGCAGCCTTCCCTATCCAACTCGGTGCGAACGAAACAACCGAACTCGAACTGGTAGAAATTCACGGTCTCGCGGGTTGGCTCTCGGTGGTTGCGGCAGACGGTAGTGAACTCGTCGAGGCGGATTTTGAGCAGCGCATATCTACCGCCAGGAACCTGTTGATTCCACCGGGCGCAGTGACGATCCGAATCGAACCGGTTCAGCACGGCTCTGCGGAACGTACCTTCGAGCTGCATATTGGCGCAGCCCACGTGATTACCCCGCTGGATCGTACCCGGCTGGAGGCCGAGAAACTGCTTGGTGAAGGGGAACATCTATCGCGCGAGCAAAAGCGGGGCAATGTTGACCCGGCAATTCTGGCTTTCCAGAAGTCCGCGATGCTTTGGAAACAGCTCTCGGACAAGACCCGCGAGGCTACCGCTGTCCTGGATCTGGGTTCCATCCGGATCGCTAAAGCAGACTACAAAACCGCACTCGAGGATAGCCAGCACGCATTGGATCTATGGACCGCCATCCAGGATCGCAATGGGATGGCATCGGCCCTCAATGAAATCGCCGTTTTGTACGTTTTCAGGGAACAGCAGAAGAAGGCAGACGAAGCCGTTTCCCAGGCAATCGAGCTGGCGCGCTCGTCCCGTGACGATCGAAACCTGGCTCGAGGTTTGATGATTCGGGCCGACATCCGCTCCCGTCGCGGGGAAAACGATCAGGCTCGCGCCGACTACCTCGAAGCGCTGCAACTCACACGGAGCGAAGGCGACCGATTGGCTGAAGCCGACGCCCTCAGCTACCTCGCCACTCTCGAACACGATTTGGGGCGGTTTGACGAGTCTGTACAGCATGGCACGCTTGCCCTCGCTATCGACCGCGAGGAGGACGACAAAGCGGGAACGGGTTCCTGTCTGGTCCGATTAAGCACGATTTATGCCAGCCGGGGTGAATTTACCCAAGCCATTGCCTACGGAGAAGAAGCTCTCCCATTGCTGAAAGACTTTTCGTCCGTGTCGAGATACGGGAACGCGCTCTACAACGTCGCCTCTTACTACCTGCACGTCGACAACTTTTCCCGGGCCTTGGACGACTATGCGGAGGCACTGGCCATCTTCCGCAAAGCTGGAACTGTTCTTGGCCAGGCTTATGTGCTCAGCGGCCTGGCGCATGCTCACCTGTTGCTGGGCGATACCGATAAGTCGGACGGCCTCTATCGCGAGTCGGCCGCTGAATTCCACAAGGCTTCCAATAAACAAGGTGAGGTGACGGCATTACTCGCGCTCGGAGGAATCGCGCGGCGCCGCCATCAGTTCTCGAAAGCACTCGAACTGGAGCAGCAGGCACTGACGACGGCGCGGGACGCCGGGTTACGGCGGTCCGAGGAATCGGCCTTGGCCAATACCGCTGAGACGCAGTTTCAAGCCCGGGATTTTGCGGCGTCCGCTAAAGCTGCCGCGGAGAAACTCGATTTAATTCAAAAAGCGGGTTCGACGGAACAGGAGGAACGGGCAAACGCCTTGTATCAGCAGGGCCGGGCACTGCAATCCTTGCGTGAGTACGACCGCGCCAAAGAGTCGTTGGAACAGGCGCTCGCTCAGTACGAGAGGCTTGGGACAATCCGGCCGGCGGCGGATGTGCTTTATGAACTGGCGCTCCTGGACACGAAGACCGGACATCTTCAAGAAGCACATTCCCGGATTGCGCAGGCGCTGGATCGGCTGGAGTCGGTTGGCGCGGGGGCGGGAACCGCTGAGACGCGTATGCTTTTTGCGGCCTCGCACCGCAGATGCTACGACCTCGCCATCGACGTAGCGATGCAGTTGCACGACAGCGCGGGAGCGTTCGAGCTCAGCGAGCGGGGACGCGCGCGGGGATTGATTGATTTGATCCGCGGACGTCGGCTGGACATACGTGCCGGCGTGGATTCCGCGCTGCTCGAACAGGAGCGCAGAATCGAGGAAAAGCTCGATTCGAATCAGGATCGGCTCACGCGTCTGTCGGCCGGCGCGCACGACCCCGCCGCGGAGCAACAGATCAGGAGACAGATCGAAACTCTCGCCGAAGAATATCGCGGCGTCGAGGCCCGCATTCGTGCGAGCAGCCCTCGCTATACGTCCCTGGTGCAGCCGCGCAATCTGTCCACCACGGAAGTGCAGTCGCGTCTGCTTGATCGGAATACCGCTCTGGTCGAGTTCTGGCTGGCGGATGAGCGCAGCTATGCCTGGCTGGTGACCAAGAGCGGCTGTCGTGGATTCGAACTGCCGTCGCGGGAGAAAGTGGAAGCGCTGGCGCGGCGCGCCTATGATGCTCTCAACGCCCGCAATGCGAGTGCGCAGGAAAGCTTCGAGCAAAAACAGCAGCGGATCAGCGCCGCCGACCAGGAATTCGCGAAGGTTTCGGAGCAGTTGAGCAGCATGCTGCTGGGCAGGCTGACGGGCCTGGAAACCGTCACCCGCTTGTGGATCGTCAGTGACGGTGCTTTGGAATACCTGCCGTTTGCAGCGTTTCCCATGCCCGGGACCGGACGCCCGCTGGTCGCAACGCACGAAATTGTGCGGCTGCCATCCGCTCTGGCGCTCTCTGAAATCCGGCAGGAGATCGCCGGGAGACCACGGCCCGAGGAACTCGCTGCGGTGTTTGCCGACCCCGTATTCCAAACCGACGATGAACGTGTTGCTCGCCCGCGAACCGCTCAGGTAACAGATGCGGCGGACGTGACCCGCGCCGCGGCAGATGTCGATCTTGCCCATCTGCCCCGTCTCTATTTCTCGCGTCAGGAGGCGGACGCAATTCGGAGTCTCGCGGGCGGGCGTGGGGTTCGCGAAGATCTGGATTTCGACGCCAGCCGCGCCGAAGCCGAGAAACCGGCACTGTCGAAGTTCCAGGTGATTCACTTCGCCAGCCACGCGCTTCTCGACAGCAAACATCCGGAGCTTTCCGGCATCGTACTTTCGATGGTGAACCGCGAAGGCGAGCACGTCGATGGCTTTCTGCGATTGCACGATATTTACAACTTGCATCTCAATGCCGATTTGGTAACCCTGAGCGCCTGCCAGACAGCCCTCGGCCAGGAGGTTCGCAGCGAAGGCATGGTGGGGCTGACGCGCGGGTTGATGTATGCCGGCGCCCCGCAGGTACTGGCCAGTCTTTGGAGCGTCCGGGATCAGGCTACCTCCGAATTGATGCGCCGATTCTATGAAGGGCTGTTCGAGCTCCATCTCACACCCGAGGCGGCACTGCGGCGGGCGCAACTCGGGATGATGCAGGACCGTCGCTGGCCGCAACCTTACTATTGGGCCGCTTTTACGGTGGAGGGGTCCAGGTGATCCTGGTTAAGGCTGGCCGAAGTAGCCATTAATATCCAGAATCACGTTGGTCGCGCTCGGAACGAACACGTCAATTCCTCCTGCCGAACCCGCCGGCACAATTGCGGCGTTAGCGATGATCTGCCCCTGCAAGTCGTTTAAGGTTGACACGACCGGCTGGGTCTGACCGGCGGGCCAAGTGCTCAGATAGAGCAGCGATCCTGGCGGCACGGCGGTCATATTGAACGAATACGCCTGCGCGGTTGCCGGAATATTGCAGGAACTGCTCTGAACGGGGAACATACGCGTCGTCCCCGCGGCGAGCTGCGGCCCGCCCAAAGGTCCGGCCGCGCCGCGTGTGTCCGCCACACGACATGGCGTGAACGGATGGAAGTACAGAGCACCGGGGCCGCCGGGAGGCGCGAAGTATCCGTTGATATCGATAATCACGTTGCTCGGATTACTCACAAACACGCTGATCGCCCCACCGCTGCCCGCCGGTACGACCGCTGCATTGGCGGCAATCTGCCCCTGCAGCGCGTTTAGAGTCGATACAGTGGGCTGCGTTTGCCCGGCTGGCCATGTTGTCAGGAAAGTGAGCGGCCCAGGCGGTACGACCGTCATGTTCAGCGAGTACGCCTGCGCCGCTGCCGGAATGGCGCAGGAGCTCTGCGGCACGGTAAAGCTGCGCGTTTGACCGGCGCTCATCGACGGAGGTCCGAACTGTCCGCTGAAGCCCGGCCCGCCTCGCGTATCGGCAATGCGGCACGGTGTCACCGGATAGAACGCCAGCCCCGATGCCGCCGGCGGTGCGAAGTAGCCGTTAATGTCGATGATCACATCGGTCACGTCGGTGACGAACACGTTGACTGCTCCTCCTGTCCCGGCCGGCACGATGGCGGCATTCGCGAGAATCGCCCCATTGGAGGAATTCAGCGTGGAGACCACCGGTTGCGTTTGTCCAGCCGGCCAAATGGTGAGATAGCCCAGAGTCGCCGCGGGAACCGCCGTTATATTCAACGAATACGCCTGCGCGTTGGATGGTATGTGGCAGCCGCTCGAAGGGATAGGAAAGCTACGGGTCTGCAGGGCGTTCATTGTGGGCGGCCCGAACTGTCCGCTGAATCCCTGCCCGGGGCGTGTGTCGGCGACGCGGCAAGGCGTCACGGGGAAGAAGGCGAGCCCGGTCGGCGCGCCTCCGGTAATCGTCGTGGAATCCGTCGCGCTCGCGGCGGCTGATCCGCCTCCCGACACCGAAACGCTATTCACTAACGGCGAACCGGCATTCGCGGCGACATTCACGACCACAGTGATGGGCGCGTAACTGGAGCCTCCGGCCAGCGAATCACTACGCGAGCAGGTATTGGCGCCCGCTGTGCAGGTCCATCCGCTGCCCGACATCGACGCCAGCGTCAGGCCCGATGGCACTGTCTCCGTGACCGTCACGGTTCCGCTGGTTGTCCCGGCGCCGGCGGTGTTTGCCACGGTAACGGTATATGTCCCACCCTGCTGCCCCTGCATGAAATTACCCGCGTGCGCCTTCGTGATGCTGAGCACGGCAGGTGGAGGGCCAGAACCGGCAATAATCGTCGAATCGGTAGTGCTGGAAGTGGCTGATCCTCCGCCCGAGACGCTGGCCACGTTCACCTGAGGAGACGCAGCATTCCCGCTCACATTCACGTTGAGCGTAATCGGGTCGTAAACCGAGCCACCAGCCAAAGCGTCGTTACGTGTGCAGGTAATGCCGGAACACGTCCAGCCGTTTCCCGTCATTGAAACAAGGGTCAGGCCGGGGGGCAGCGTATCCGTTACAGTGACGATTCCAGCCACGGGAGCGGCATTGGAGGCATTTGAGACTGTGATTGTGTAGGTCGCGCCCTGCTGTCCCTGATTGAAATTCCCGGTATGTGTCAGAGCAATGCCTAGTGTGGGAGGGTTGGAATAAAGCCGCGGATTGATCGAGCTCACCATCGCCATCACCGTGAACTTCTGAGCTACGGCTAAACCGGAAACGCCGTTGTGATTCCAATCGGCGACCGCAAACCCGGTAACGTTGGCTCCCGACCTGAAGTAACTCGGGGCCTGAAACGTCCCGTCGCCATTTCCTAGCTGATACACAGACTCAATGGAGTCGCCCACAACGAGATCGGGAACACCATCGCCGTTCAAATCGACCAAGGCCACAGCTCCCCCCGACGCCGGCGTGCTGAACGGTGTGAGTTGCCGGAATGTACCGTTGCCGTTGCCCAGCAGCACCACTATCGAAGTGTTGCCCTGAGAACTCAGAAGGGAGACCACCAGGTCGGGTTTGCCGTCGCCGTTCACGTCGCCAACAGCCATCGCCTGGGGAAATCCTGCCGGCGATCCCACCTGGAGCAAGGAGGCGGGCCGGAATGTGCCGTCGCCAACGCCAGTCAGAATCCCTATCGCTCCGGCGCTCGAGAAGTTGAAATTCGCGCCACCGGCACAGACCGCGAGGTCCATCTTGCCATCTCCGTTGAAGTCGCCTGTGCCTGTGCAATAGACGGAGAAATTGCCGACCGCGTAATTCACCGCCGCGCCCAGGACCCCGCCGCCTCTATTGATCAGCACGGAAACGCCGCCGCTGCCGGAGCCGGTTGGATCTGCCTGATATCCTGCCGCCACGTCCGGCTTTCCGTCGCCATTAAAGTCGGCAACAACGACTCCGCTCGGTGGGGTGTTCGTGAAGCCACCGGGATAGCCGCCGATTGCGTAGCTCGTCTGCGTTCCGAGAGTGCCACCGCCGTTGCCGAGAGCGACGTCCAGAGTGCCTCCAAAGCTGCCATTGTTGGCAGTGAACATCGACGACGCCACCACATCCGGCTTTCCATCGCCGTTGAGATCGGCCGTCGCGAGCGTCACGGCCTGCGAACCGGATTGTAGGGGATAATTGACCGGAGTGTTGAACTCGCCCTGAGGATTCCGCAGAAGAACCGAGATGCTCCCTGCAGCGACGATCATATCGGGGTAGCCGTCGCCGTTCAGATCTGCCGCTGCGATGCCGTCGGCGATCCCCGGCATGGCGTGGAGTTGAGGCGATGCAGCAATACCGCCCGTATTCAACGGAATGATCGTTAACTCGCCCGCTACTCCATCGATACTGGTCAGCACAAATCCACCACTGCCGTCAGCCACAGGAGCGAAGTTCAGCGGTTCAGCTCCGGTCACATTCTGCACTGGCGCCTGGAAGGTTCCATCGCCGTTGCCGAAGAGGAACGAAATGCTGTTGTAGCCTTCGTTGGCGACCATCAGGTCGAGCTTGCCGTCACCATTGAGATCCATGAATGTTAGGTACGTTGCCGACCGGGCTCCGCCTGCGTACGGAACAGCCGCCCTGAATGTCCCATCCCCATTCCCAAGGAGGACATCAATGGTGCCGCCCTGGCTTGCTACGGCCAGGTCGATCTTACCGTCGCCACTCCAATCTCCGGCGACAATGGACTCGGGATCGGCTGCGACACTGTACGACGTCGGCGAACCAAACGTGCCGTTGCCATTGCCGAGCAGCACCGAAATCGTGCGATTCGTCAGATTCCCAACGGCGATATCTGGTTTGCCGTCGCCGTTGAAGTCGGCGCTGTACATAGCAACCGGAGTGGCGCCGGCATTGATGGGGGGCCCGACGGTAAATGTGCCATCCCCTTTCCCCAGAAGGATCGTGATGTTCCCTCCCGCATCCGTATCCAGGTTGCCGAAATTACTTACCGCCAGATCTGCGATTCCGTCCCCGTTGAAATCCGCTGTGATCAGATGCTGCGGATTCGGACCCACAGTGTACTCGCCTGCGGGCTGAGGTATGGTCGCGCCCGGGCTGAGAATGCCAGTCTGAACGGTCGTGTCCGTCGTCTGTGCGACAACCTGGCTTCCGCTGGCGAGCGATGCGACCGCCAGGCCCTCGGACCCATACCCCATTGTCTGAGCCGGTGCAAGAACCAGTGCAAACGGCGATCTGTAATCGGGTGCTCCAAAACCAACGAATGATAACGTGATCTCTTGGAAGTCCGATAGTAGCTTGGAGCAGTCGGCGCCTGAATCTCGCACGAACGCCGTTTTAGTTTTGCCAGATGGAAGCGTCAGGCTGAGGATGGTGCAGCCTTCATCGGGTCTATAAAAGAGTCTTGTAACGATGGTCCCTTTGGGAAGCACTAACACGTTTTTCCCTAAATCGATGACGTAGTCCACTGGCGGTGTATCGCCGATGCAGGGAAGAGCAGAGCAAAGAATGGCGAGAAAGAATACTATTCTGCGAAACATCTCAACCTGCTATGTCGGGAAGCGCCGAATCATCACGCGGTTTCTGAGCACAAAGTTCTGTTAGGATCTAGGATTCGGTCCGTCCTCAATGACCGATACCGAAGACCAGCAGATTCCTCCAGGTCGAAAGCGCCGGGAACTAAATCGGCAGACACTCGATTCGCTTCTTGCGGCGCTCTCGGCGGACCGTGACGAGGCGGCTGCCAAGTATGAGTCTTTGCGGCGGCGGCTCATCGATCTTTTCGCATGGGAGCAGTGCGACGCACCGGAGGATCTGGCTGATGAGGCGCTGAATCGGCTGGCCTGGAAGGTGAACGAAGGCACTCCCATCCCTCACCCCGACCGCTACGCATTCGGAATTGCGCGGTTGATGATTCAGGAGGAGGCTCGAAAGCAGCGCAAGCGTGAATCCGTCGTGCGCGAGTTGGAGTCCCCCGGCGCCCATTCGTCCGGACGCGATAGCAGTATGTTGGCAGCTATCGAAAAATGCCTGGCGGCCCTACCGCCGGAGAACCGCGAACTGATTGAACGATACTATGCCGAGGACCGCTCCACGCTGGCACTGTCGTTCGGCATTTCTGTCAATGCCCTGCGCAACCGCGCGTTGCGCATTCGGGAACAAATCTTCAACAGCGTCGTCCGGGAGCGTGACAATTCGTGAGTTTCAGTCATGGTAGATAGAGCCAACTTGATTGCATACCTGCTGCACGAAATGCCCGAATCGGAACGGCATGCGTTCGCCGAGCGCTGCTTCAGCGACCCCGAATTCTACGAGGCGCTGCAAATGGCCGAGGCCGACTTGCTGGACAGCTATGTTCGCGGTACCCTTTCGCGAAGCCAGGGCGCGCGAGTCGAGCGCTATTTGCTTGCGTCCGACCATCAACGTGAAAAGCTGGCCTTCGCCCGCGGGCTGCGAGCCGTGCTGCCGGCGCCCCGGCGTAGGGCCTTTCCCGTGCGGGCGATTAGCGCCGCGGCTGCAATCGTTGTGCTGGCGGGCGCCTTACTGTGGCTCGGCTTGCGCAATCGGACCCTGGAGCACCAGATCGCGGAACTCCGGCAGCCGCGTCCGGTCGCCGGCGGTGTCTACTCGGTGTTTCTCGGTTCAGGGACGCTCCGCGGTGCGGAGTCGGCCACCGAGCTGCGACCGTCCGGTGCTGCACTGGTCCGTATGGAGTTGGAGCTTGAGCCTGGGCAGGAACAGCAAGTCTACTCGGCGACGATCCTCAGGGCCGGCGAAACCGTCTGGACCGAGGCGCCATTGAAACCCGAACACCGCGGGCAAGGTTTTCTGGTCTTGCTGTGGGTGCCCCAGGGAGTTCTCAGCCCGGGAAACTATACCGCCCGTCTTGATGCTCATGGGCATGCTGTGGGGTATTACAGCTTTAAAGTGTCTCCCTGACTCGAAGCCGCGTCCGCGTCAACGCAACGCGCGTGCCGGATCGATTTGCGTCGCTCTCCGAGCCGGGATGGCGCAACCCAGCACCCCCGCGACGGCCAGCACGATAATGACGGCGGCCAGCGTTATCGGGTCACTGGGAGAGACGCCGACCAGGGCGCGGCGGAGCAGTCGTGTCAATGCGAAGGCTAATGGAAGACCCACGCCGAGGCCGATCCCGACCTGCTGCAAACCCTGAGCGAAGACCATCAGCAGGAGATCTCGGCGACTGGCTCCGAGTGCCCCGCGAATCCCGATTTCCTGAGTTCGCCGGCTCACCGAGTGGGCCATGACACCATAGAGGCCCGCAAACGCGAGCACGAGAGCAATCGCTCCGAACATCGAGAAGAGAGTGGCGAATGCAGTCACATTGAGCCGATGCCGGGTCATGTGTTCCTCGAGGGTGCGCATCTCGGCGGCGGGAAGTTCATCATCGAGCTTCTGAAGCTCGCGGCGAAACGCGGTTTCGAGCGTCGCCGGCGGAACGCGGGTGCGCGCGACGACGGACATGACAGATCGTGGCGCTGCCGCGTATGGCACATACACGAGGGGATCGGTCTGCAAGGGACGCTGGAAGTTCTGTTGGATATTCGGAACGACGCCTGCCACCTCAAACCAGCGCGGTGCAGAGCCGGCGGGCGCCAGTCGTAGTTGCTTCCCTAAAGGACTCTCGCCCGGCCAGTATTGGGCCGCAAAGCTCTCGTTTACCATAACCGAGTTGTCATTGAACAGGCGGCCGCGCGTGGGATTCACCTGCATTACGCGGAAGTACGTAGCCCCAACGATAAGGCCAGCGATACGCGAGGAGTCCTCGGAATCGCGTGCAAACTCGAGCCAGCCGGCCGCGGGCAGGTTGGACGTTAGAGAAGCTGTTTCGACACCCGGTAGCGATTCCAGCCGGCTCTGCAGGCGTCGATAGAACGCGATCCGATCATCGGGCTTTGGGTATTTGGGCTCGGGCAAGTCGACCTGCATCGTCAGCACACCGGCGGTATTCACGCCGAGCGGTGCGCTGTAGAGCTTCAACGAGCTGCGAATCATGAGACCCGCTCCGGTCAGCAGCATCACGCATAGAGCCATCTGCACGACCACAAGCAGGCTCGAAAGGCTGCGTCCGCGAGTCCCGCCGGATGCTCCCTGCCCGCCCTCCTTGACGGCATTATTCACGTCGACACGCGCGAGCTGCACGGCGGGAGCGAGTCCGAAGAGAATGCCCGCGCCAATCGAAATGGCCGCGAGATAGAGGAACACGCTCGGCCGCATTGAGAAATCCATCCAGGCCGGCCGCCCTGTTTTGCCGGTGAAGCCATCAAACCAATGCAATCCCGCCATTGCAACGATCCAGCCGCATGCGCCGCTGACGACGGAGAGTAACAGGCTCTCGATGAGGAGTTGCCGGACTATTCTCGCGCGTCCCGCGCCGATCGCGATACGAATGGAGATTTCGCGTGCTCGCGCCGCGGCACGCGACAGCAGGAGGCTGGCGACGTCGGCGCACGCGATCAGGAGGACAAAGGCCACGGCGAAGAGCATGGCCCAAAACAGAACTCTTCCGTCGTAAGCGCCATAAATTTCGAGCATCAGCCTGACGTCGGCGGCGGCGTCCGGGAAAACGCGACCGGCGATTGTGGTGAGCTCAGCCCGGGCTTGCGCGATGTCGACGCCATCCGCGAGGCGTCCGAATGCAAGGATCGGCCTTCCTGGGCTTCGAGCCAGGAGCTCGCGCGAATCGAGGGGCATGTACAAATCGGTGTCTTCGGGAAAGCGCACGTTTTGCGGCATTACTCCGATAACGACAAAGGGCGATCCATCCACACGGATGCTTTGTCCGATGATCGAAGGGGCCAGTCCATAACGGTTCTGCCAGACTTGGTGGCTTAAGAGTACGACCGAGGCATCGTCTTGAGGACCGAACACGCGGCCGAGAGCGGCGTTCCGCCCAATCGTGGAGAATCCGGACGCGGTCATCTTCACCGCGCGGTACCGTTCCGGCACGCCGCTCCTGTCGGTCACGTTGACCGATGACATTTGATAGGCGGCGGGATGTACGATCGTTTTTACTTCAGGGAGTGAGGCGTACAATCCGGGCAATGAATTCATAAGATCGCCCCGATGAGCCGTATCGTTGAGCGATAGGATGACAAGGCGATCGATGTGGGGCACTCCAAGGTCAAACGAGAGGGCACTGCTAACCACCGTAAACACCGTGGTGTTCGCGCCAATGCCGAGGGCCAGTGCGAGCACGGCGATTAGCGAAACCGATGGCGTCCGGGCGAGAGTTCGCGCCGCATAGCGCACATCCT
>DATGJP010000022.1:0-7894 GCA_035295125.1 Bryobacteraceae bacterium
CGGACGTAATGACCGGAAAGACCTTTCGTGTCCACGGAGCCACAGAACAGGAAGTTGTCCTCCCCCAAGCGATCTTGGATTTCCTCGACGCTTTTAATCGCGGAGCCTACCCGGAACTTGAACTACCGCCCGAATAACCTGGGCACATCGCCATTCGGCGACCGCGTGCTCACGGGCTGCGCTACCGCTTCGGTCCTCTTCGAGGGACGGCTTACGCCCCCTCACGCCCGCCTTGTGCTGCGGCCTGCCGGCCTGAATCGGACACCCTCGGTGCCGCCGTTTTCTGACGAAGGTTTGGGGGAGCATCCCCCGCCCGTCAAGGACCGGAGCACGCGACCTCACGCGGCTTCCTCCCAACCTTCCGCGCTCGTGCCTCGCTTGTGCAGGCCGGTGCCCTCCGCTCCGGTCGTCCTTGACTGGCTTCCCCCCTTTCACGATTGGGCTTTCGCCCCCCTTCCGCCAAAAAACGCTGCTCGCGTTTCGCGTAAGGGGCCATACTCAGAACTGCGGCACCATTCTCTTGCCGCCACCCCGGATACCCGACCGGGGTTTCATCTATACCCGGTGGGGGCAGGCACGATACCGGGCACGGGCACGTCTTCATGCGATCCGGTTCTCGGTTCACGCTCACCTGCCATCTCCTTGCCGCTTTCGCAACAGCCCGCCGACGGCCTTTCAATCCGTGGTCTTAAGCCGCCCGCCGGAGCCTGCAAGCTGCCAAGGCCGCTTTCCTGAAGGAAGCCTTCGGCCTTTCGCTTGCACGTGCGCTTCACGTGCGTTCCGCCTCCGCTCTGGGGCGGCTTTCAGCCGACCCCGGAAAGGCCGCATGGGGCGGCCTGAAACTTGAAGCAAGGAGACTAACTATGACTGATTCTCTCGACATCCCTTTCTGCGAAGACCTGTCCGACTGGGACCCGAATGACGTGCGTGACCTGATTCGCACGACACCGCTTCGCTACGACGATGATGGCATCCCGGTCGGTTACCATGCCGAACCGCTTTTTGGAATGGAGGTGGCCTATGCCGAATAATGACGACATCAAGCAGACGGCTGACAGGTTCAGCTACCACCGCAGCAGCGACGGCTGCGATGACACCTTCCTTATCGAGGATAGAGACGGCCAGTGTATCCTCCAGCTTCACTTCTGGGACGAACCGGACACCACCGAGGCTGCAATGGCTGAAGCCAAGGCCCAGATGCTGGTTGCCGCCCTCAACCTCACCGGCAGCGGCTGGGTACTGCCACCGTACCCACACTGGACGCTTCGTCATGACAAGCAGATCGCGGACATCTGGGGAATTGAAGACGTTCAGACGCTACGCCCCAAACTAACTGCCGATCAGGCATGGGAAATCCTGCAACGGGTCGATGATGACCACGACCCCAACCACGGCATTACGCGGAAGACCATACGGCGTGTAGCTGATGAATTGTTCCCGGAATCAGGCCGACGGAAGCCGAAACGGCCTCGCAACAAAAAACCCCGTACGCGACCAAGACTGGACCCGATCCCGTTCTAAGCCAAGGCAGGCCGGACTTAACCGTCCGGCCTTTTTTTTGCCCTCTCTGGACCTTCATCCCGAAGGTTACCGGATGGCCTGTTCCTGCTCTATCCACTCCCTGTCCTCACACACCATGAGCCTCTTCTGGCTCAAATCCGGTCCATACCCCTCCCTGAATGTCGCGTTCTGCGAGTTAAAGCAATAAGTTCCGAACGCTGTGTCGTTCGGCTGCATTATCCCGTTATCCCCACGCGACCGCCGTAGCTGGCGGACGGCGGATTGCCCGAACGGAGGCAGCCGCATCCGGCAGGGATCGCGTCCTTCGCCACCCCATGCCTCACGACGCAGTTTGCACCCCCATTTCCAGCACCATAGGCGTGAGCGTTCCTAAGAAATTTCAATTGAATCCTAAAATCTTTCCAAGAACAGGCGTCTCCCCTATGCACAGCATAGGCTGGCTGGAACGGTTCCAGCCAACAGACGCCTTCACAAGCTCGGGTTCCTGCGGCTTCCGGCCGCCAAGTGGGCTTGGCCCCGTTGCCTCCGAAGCAGAGCCGCAACCCTCGCTTGAAAGCGCCATCCAAGGCGGTCGTCGAGCTGGGCAAAATGTGCCTGCTCATGTCCGCCGTCCGGCCGAGCGGCGTTCGCCGTGCCTTCCTTCTATAGTCCTTCACCAGGGTCGTTCAGGGCGGCTTGCCGTTGCCGTTCCCGCGCTGCCAGTGCCCTGACGGTGTGTTCGCTCTTGACCGGCTTTGCGGCGGGCGTGGCCGGGTTGAGCCTTGAGGCGGTCTCCAGGAGTTCTACGACGACGGTATGGCCGCCGGCGGCAGCCCAATATAGCGGCGTCCGCTGCTGGTCGTCCCTGGCGTTTAGGTCTGCGTTTTCTTCGATCAGCAGGCGGGCGAGGTCGGCGTGGCCATTTGCGGCTGCCCGGTGCAGCGGCGTCTGCTGCCAGTCGTCCCTGGCGTTTAGGTCTGCGTTTTCTTCGATCAGCAGGCGGGCAAGGTCGGCATGGCCGTGCATGGCAGCTAAATGCAGCGGCGTCTGCTGCTGGTTGTCCCCGGCGTTCGGGTCGGCACCTTTCTCGATCAGCAGGCGTGCGAAATCGGTATTATGGCCGTTTTCGGCAGCTAAATGCAGCGACGTCTGCTGCTGGCCGCTCATGGCCTTTGGGTCAGCTCCCTTCTCGATCAGCAGGCGGGCGAGGTCGGCGTGGCCATTTGCGGCTGCCCGGTGCAGCGGCGTCTGCTGCCAGTCGTCCCTGGCGTTTGGGTCGGCGCCTTTCTCGATCAGCACGCAGGCAAGGTCGGCATTCCCGTTCGTGGCACCTACATGCAGCGGCGTCCGCTGCTGGTCGTCACTGGCGTTTGGGTCAGCTCCCTTCTCGATCAGCAGCCGGGCGAAGTCGGCGTGGCCGTTCGCGGCAATCCAGTGCAGCGGCGTCTGCTGCCAATCGTCCCTGGCGTTTGGGTCGGCGCCTTTCTCGATCAGCAGGCGGGCAAGGTCGCTATCCCCGTACTCGGTAGCCCAGTGCAGCGGCGTTCGCTGAAGGTCGTCCTTCGCGCTTGCGTCGGCTCCTCCGCCGAGGGCTGCCTTCGCCTGCTCAAGATCGCCGCTCCGCGCGGCCTGAAAGAGTTGCTTTGTAGTTGTCATGGTCTCATCCGTGAGGGTGTTGCTCTATTGTCCGAGCACATCGTTAACAAAGCCTTACCACGGACAAGAGTGCGGCGCAACCATCTTGGGGGTCTCTAGCTTCATCAAGCTAGGCACAATGTGCCTGCATCCAGAATTCAAGAGCGCATTCCAGAATGGTCTAAGACCCCACGCACCGACTCTCGCCCGGCAAGTCGAAGCGATAGCGGTCGGCCTGCCGCTACTGGCTCAAGCGCAAAGTGCTGGAGGTAATGTGATTGGCAATGCTCTGAAACACGGCAGTTAACTGGGAACTGTCAGTTGCCGTATAATAGTAACTTGTATTGCTGGCGCAGTTTTCCAGCATCGTCGCATTGTACGTGCCGGCAGGCCCGTAACCCACGGTAAATACGCGTATCCCTTTGGCAACAATGGCCTGGCACACACTGGTGGTCGTCGTATCATCGCTCGATTGAGCAGGCCCCCCGGCATATTGGGGTTGCCCTACATATACGTTATTAGCCCCACCGACGACCAACACCACATTCTTACTGACCAGCGGGTTATCGTCCAAGGGCAGGCCGGGCAGCCCAGCATTCCACAGTCCTCGCCAGTTAGGCGACAGCGCAAACCATCCCCACATCAACCCGACATTGGTACGCCGATTGCCGCCTGTAGCTTTCATCGCTCCCAGGGCGCTGTTAATGCTGGTCCGAGTGCTCAGGCCAAATTGCATACTGACAAGTGATGGAGTCACGTAGTCAGCCGAATTGTCCAACGTGCCGTTGCAGTTAGCTTTGCCCTTGCCCTTGCCGCTGCCTTTATTCTTGTTATTGCCCGTCCCGTTGCAGTTGGGATTGTTATAATCATAAGGCACGCGAAACCGGGTATCATCCGTCATCGGAGCCGCATCACTGGCATCAATCAGGGCATTGGGCGGATCATCGCTATTCCGGTTGGAAATGAAGCCGTTAGGATTAGCCGCCTGAGCTATGTAGTCGTCGTAATAGGGCACAAAGAAGGTTTGTATCCAGCTCACCCGGTTATCGCCGACATTGACATCCACATCAAATGGCACCACGGAAACATAGACATTGCTCATGGAGCTGGCACCTCCTGAACATTTCGGGGCGCCAGCCCCGCCAAATATCAGGCACACCAGGGACCGAGCGGCGGTGTTGATATCGGGTGTCTTGATGTTCCCAGAATTATCAAGCACCAATGCCAGTTCCAGTTGTTGCGGCGCTGCCAATTGGTATCCAGAATTCACCCGCGCGGTAATGGTCATGGGACCACTGTTGGATAAAATCAGCGAAGGCACCGTGACGGGAATGGAGATGGTATATTGGCCGGTTGCCACCTGCGTGACGGTAATAGTACCTACCGTCGCTCCCATATAGCCGTTGAAATTGGCATTAAACAGGTTGGTTGCCTCGGTGACAACACTGATGGTGGCCGCCGTTGATACCGCCCCAGTCAGCGCTGCATCAGCGGCGTTTTGCGCTCTGGAACGCACCGCGTACATGCGCCCGACATCTACCGTCAGCCCCAAAATGCTGATCAGCAAAGGTAACATCACCGCGATCAGGATAATGATGCCGCCTGAATCAGAGGAAAACAGCTTTCCGATCAATCGCATAGAGGGATGCCTGCGCCTGTTACGATGTGAAGCATACCTTAATAAGGTGAAGAATAGGTAAAGACAAGGGCTGAAGCGGGCTGCGCGCATGGGCCGCCGACGCGGGGAGGGGCTGAAAATGGTCTCACACTGAGGCGGGCAATAGCCAGCATATCTGCGGCTTACAGCGGTATGAAAGCGCTGTAAGGCGCAGAAACCCTCACTTTACTGCATATCAACACGCGCAAAGCCGCAGCCAGCCTATTGCGCAGCGATTTGAACAGTGGTACAATTCGCTTATGTCCATGCCTCCGACATATCGCCTTAGCGAGCTGGGTCCACAGGCCCAGCAGATGTCGAAGAACTGCGGCAGCGAACGCATGGCGATGGTTCTCCAATACGTCGCCCTCGGCTCCATGATCGTCATGGCCGGTGCCGCTGCCGCCCAGGTGCTGAGAGATGCTTTCGGTCCGACCGAGCATCACCGAGGCCACGGCCGGTCGAGGTGACCATGCCGCGTCAGCCCCGCCTGGAGCTCCGCCAAGAACCACGCCGTGACGCACGTCAGGCTGGGCACAACCCGCAGCGGACGGAGGCAACCCCTTGACGTATGCCGAAGAAGCCGCCGTCGTGGGACCAGCCCACCTTATTCCCTCTTCAATTTGACAATTCACACGAACCGAAAAACGATGTAACATCACCAGTCAAAGGAGAAGACGATGCAGTACAAGACCATAGTTCACGAACTCCTGCAACAACGGACGGAGTTGCACGAGCAACTGCGGCTGACCCGCCGGCTCCTGCCGACGATCGAAGCCTGCGCCAGGGAACTGAAGGCCAGCCACGAAGAGTGGAAGGAAACGCTCTCCCAGGCACGCCCCGGCAGCCATCCGATCCAGATCGCCAGCGAAGCGATGGAGATAGCGGTCAAGGAATTGCAGGATCATTTGCAAGCCGTATCAGACGACGAGACACTCTCCCTCGACGCGGCGATGGCATTCCTCCGCAATCCCACGTCGCGCGGCTAAAGGCGTCACAGCGAACGCTGTTTGACTCCTTCTCTGGCGGCAATTCTTCCGCCCCGCCAGCCCCGCCTGGGGCTTTCAAAGACGGCACGCTAATCAGCCCGCCGGGCCGTGCAAGCGGAAAACCGGTTCCCCCTGAAGGTCTCCCCCAATTTTCCGCTGGCACGGTCGCTACGCGAGCGGAGCCCCGGACTGGGGCTGATTCTCTTGCGAGCCGTCAGGCCCCAGTTGCGGGGCCGGAAACGCAAGAAGGAGACGACGACGTGCAAGGAACACAACTCAGTTTTCAGTTAGACCTACCGCCACCACCTGTCCGTTTTTCGGTCCCATCAGAGCCGACGACCGTAAGGCAGCCAACGGCGCAACAACCACAATTCACATCCGCAACCATTGCAAGCGGCGAGAAATCCAAGGCCCGCGACATCATCGCCGCTATCCGCACGCTGACGGTCATCGAGCAGGAGCAGCGGCACGCAACGTCTGACGAACGGCAAACGCTCGCCCGCTTCGGCGGCTTCGGGCCGGTGGCCCTCTCGATATTTCCCGATCCGGTGACCGGCAAATATAAGGACGCAGGCTGGCAAGCCATCGGCGAGGAGCTGAAGACGCTGCTGACCCCTTCGGAATACGACAGCGCGAAACGCACCACGTTCAACGCTTTCTACACGTCACCGACCGTCATCGCCGGAATCCACGAAGCCATCAGCCGGTTAGGCGTACCCGACACTGCGACAATTCTTGAGCCAGGCTGCGGCACCGGCAATTTCATGAGCCACGCGAAACCGGACAACCGCTTCATCGGCATCGAACTCGACTCGATTTCCGGCCGCATCGCCCGCGCCCTGCATCCGAATCAGGACATTCGCATCGAGAGTTTCCGCGACACGAAGCTGCCCGAGAATCGCATTGACGCCGTGGTCGGCAATGTGCCCTTCGCCGATTTGAAACTCGATCATCACGGGCAGAAGTTTTCCCTGCACGACTATTTCTTCGCCAAGTCGGTTGACGCCCTGAAACCTGGCGGCGTGCTGGCCCTGGTCACATCGCATTACACGCTCGACAAGCAAAATGCCGCCATCCGCGAGTATCTCGCCGATCAGGCGGATTTTGTCGGAGCGATCCGGTTGCCATCAGATGCTTTCAAGCGGGAAGGAACTGCCGTAGTGACCGACATCATATTTCTTCGCAAGCGTGACCGGGGCGAACCTGCCCGCCACGTCGATCCCGACTGGCTGGGCATCGCACCGCTGGAGATTGATGGCGCAGAGGTTCCGGTAAACCGCTACTTCCTGAACCATCCCGAAATGGTGCTGGGCAACTGGTCCCGCAAGGACACGCTCTACGGAGGCGAGGGATTCAGCGTTCTCGGCAACGGCGACCTTCAGGGAAAACTCAGGCAAGCGATTGATCGGCTTCCGAGATTCGAGCCGCTGCAATCCTCAACCGTGGAGGCCGAAGCCGTCCCGGCATTCACGCCGCCGCCGCCGGATCGTCACATCGACGAAGGCAGCTTCTTTATCGGTGACGACCGGATCATTTACCAATCGCAGGGTGGACAGGGCGTGCCCGTCGTTTACGGCGGCAGCACGCTCAAGGCCGACGGCAACCTGACTGGAAAACGCATGGCGGTGCTGATCGAACTGCGTGACCGTGCCCGCCGCGTGCTGCAATCGCAGAATGAAGGCTGGCCGCAGTCGCACCGCGACGATGCTCGCCGCGAACTGAACCGCAGCTACGACCGGTTTGTCGCCGCCTATGGCCCGATCAACAAGGCAAGCCTCAGTGAAACCAAAGATGGCAGTATCATCCGCCGGATGCCCAACCTTGTGAAATTCAAGGAAGACCCGGACGCCATGCTCGTCATGTCGCTGGAGGATTACGACGACGAAACCGGAAAGGCGACCAAAGCCGCCATCATGTCGAGGGACGTGGTGGGCAAGAACCCGCCTGTTACCCAGGTACGCAGCGCTGAAGAAGGCTTGCTGGTGTCCCTCAATCAACGCGGCGCGGTGGACCTGTCCTACATTGCCAAACTTTACGGCAAGCCGGAGCCGAAGATCATCGACGAGCTGGGCGAGCTGATCTTCCATGACCCGGAATCGGAAAGCTGGCAGAC
>DATGJP010000023.1:0-3479 GCA_035295125.1 Bryobacteraceae bacterium
GGTTATGCGAGAGATCGACATGAGTGAGACACGTAACTATCCCCGTCGTGTGACGACACAAGCCGGCGAGATCGAGTTTCGCCTGATGACGCGAGCCGATGAAGCCGCTGTGCTCGAATTCGCCAAGGCGCTGCCGACCCACGATTTGTTGTTCCTGCCGCGCAACATCAGCCAGCCCAGGGTCCTGTCGGCCTGGATCAACGAAATCGAGCGGGGCGACATCACGAGCCTCCTTGCGCTGCGACGGGGTGTGGTCGTCGGCTGCGGCACGTTGGTGCGGGATTCCCATTCCTGGTCGCCCCATGTCGGGGAAATCCGGATGGTGGTGTCGCTGGACGTTCGCGGGCAGGGGGTCGGCCGGGCGCTGTCGCAGGAAACATTTGCGCTGGCGCTTGAGAGCGGGCTTGAAAAGCTGACGGTGCAAATGACCGTCGATCAGCAGGCTGCGATTGCGCTGTTCGAAAGCCTCGGATTCAAGGCCGAGGCGCTGCTGCGCAACCACGTCCGGGACGCTGTCGGCAGGAAGCACGACATTGTCGTCCTCGGGCACAATGTGGCGCAGGTCCGGGCGCAGATGGAGGCCTACGGGCTTCCGGACGCCGTGCAGTAATGAATCGACCAGTCAGCTAACGAGCTCTGCGGTGAAATTGCAGGTAAGTGGCGCTGTCATCCCGGCTGATAGTCCATTGCATTGACAGTGGCTTGAGCGTAACGCCGCTTCGTTCGATCAACTGCAATCCATGGGTCCGCAGGCCGAGATCGAGTTCTTGAGGCGTGACAAACTTTCGCCAATCGTGCGTTCCGCGCGGTAACCAGCCGAAGACATATTCGGCACCGATGATTGCCTTGATGAAGGAACGGATGGTGCGGTTGAGGGTACCGATGACGAGGACGCCGCCGGGCGCCACCAAGCGCGCCAGCGCTTTAAGAAAACGCGAAAGATCGGCGACATGCTCGACGACCTCAAGCGACAAAACCGCCTCAAAGACGCGGCCATCTTCCGCGATTTCCTCCGGCAATGCGTGGCGATATTGAACGGTGGCTCCGGTTAGGCGCGCGTGCCTCTCGGAGATCACGACGTTCCGCTCCGCGGCATCGATGCCGAGCACCGCGGCCCCGAGCCAAGACAACGGTTCGGTGACCAGTCCCGCTCCGCAACCCACGTCGACGATTCTGATGCCCGTCAGCGGCTGCGGTGGACTCGGGTCACGCTGAAGGAGTTCCGGCAGGCGTTTGGATAGATGCGTTACGCGGACGCGATTGAAGGCGTGAACCATCTTGAACGCGCCGTCGGGCTTCCACCACTCCTCGGCCAGCGTGTTGAAGCGGGCAATCTGGACCGGATCGGCTGTTCCCGACGCGCTGGGGAGGTCCTTGCGGATGTCTTTTCGCAACATGGTGTTCGCCTTCTGGCGTGCGGGCGAGGGCTCAGCCACCTCAGATCGTGATTTGAACTAAATCATCGAGCGCAGGCCCCAATTCGGAGTAGCGAAAGCTATAACCCGACTCGAGCGTCCTTTTAGGTTTCACCAACTGACCCTGCAGCAGGATGGATGATCGTTCGTCGCCTACCAGGAACCGGATCAGCCATGCCGGCGCGGACCAAAGGACTGGCCGCCGCAGACGTCGTCCGAAGGCCTCGATGAACTGTCGATTTGTAACAATGCCGGGTGCCACCCCGTTATAGCGACCGCACGTATCCCGTCGATCGATGACATGCAACAGGATTCCGACCATATCGTCGATATGGATCCACGGCAGCGGCTGACTTCCCGTTCCGATCACAGCACCCAGGCCAAGGCAGAACGGCAGGCGAATGATCGGGAGGAACCCGCGCGCACGTCCGATCCGCCAAAACCTGCCTATGCCAGATTTTCGTTCGACCTTGCCTAGCACCACGCCGATCCTCAGCTTTACGTGTCTGATACGAGCAGCGTCCACACCGTCAGCGGCAGCTTCCCATTGCCCGACCAGCTCTGCGGGAAAGTCCAGCCCCATCGGCTTTGAGTCTTCGTCGAGTTCCGGATAGGCCTCTGCTACCTCTAGCTCGCGGGTCCCGTAAAAACACTTCCCCGCCGTGGACACGAAGACCTCCGGTGGTGCATGGCTCTCGTTCAGCGCCTTGACCAATTGTCGCGTTGTTTCAACGCGTGAGTTGATAACTTCGTCGCGATAGGCCTTGTTCCAGCGTCTTGTCAGATCGAGGATGTGCTGTCCAGCAAGGTTGACGACGGCGTCACAGCCGGGAAGCCCTTGTTTTGCGAGATCATCCCACGTGATTCGTCCCGGCCCAGGGGTTCGGGAAAGAAGGGTAACCCTGTTGCCACGAGACCGCAGCGAGGCCGCCAGCGCGCTTCCGATGAATCCGCTGCCGCCGCCGATGATTATGTGACGCCGATCTTGCACGAAGCTGCCCCCGTTCTTGCAGATTTGACAATCACTATATAACTAGATAATTATATACGCAAATGGAAAGCTCAACGTTGGCGGATGTCCTCAGGTAAACGAGGATTTGTTCCGTACTGGATGTTTTTGATGGCAGTTGACAAAATCTTTGGAGCGCTATCGTCCGCCCCGAGGCGGCGGATACTTGCCTTCCTTTCCAAGACGGACATGACGGCTGGCGAGATCGTCGGCCGTTTCGCGGACGCGATGTCGCAACCGGCCATTTCCAAGCATCTGTCCATTCTCGAGAACGCAGGCCTAGTTTGGCGCGAGAAGCGGGGTCAGAACGTTCACTATGGTCTGAAGGAAGACGTGGTTACTGGCACTCTGGTGCGCTTCCTGGGTGAGGTGTGCCCACGCTCTCGCCCGTTCCGCAACGATAGTGCCGCGGTCGCCAAACGGAAGAAGGGCGAGAAGTCGGAATGAGACTCGACTAGTCCAAGAAGCGGTTGCGTGATGACCCTCAAGCTCACGGTTTGGTACAACACCAAGTGTCCGGTGTGTAACGCGGGTATCGGCTGGCAGCACGACCGGCTTGTTCGCGCGGCCCGATCCGGCGCCATCGATTTTCGCGACATAAACCTGGAGCCGGATGCGCTGGCGGCCTTTGGTATCGGTGTGAACGAGGTACGGCGCAGGCTGCATGCCGTCGACAGCCAGGGCCGGCTCTATACGGGGATTGACTGCGCGATCGCTGTCTGGCTCCGCACCCCCGGCGACGTCTGGCTTGGCCGCTTGTTTAGCCTGCCGGTCGTCGGCACGGTTGGCGGCATCGCCTATGATGTGTTTGCCGACCTTCTTTACGCCTGGAATAGGCGGAAAGGTCGTTGGTAGAGCGACCCGTTGCCCGCGTGTCCCGCCGTTTCCCTGAGCAAACCGCCCAATATTCCATCTATCACGTTTTTGTGATATCGCGTCGCAACATTAATATTGCATCGCACCATTAACGATGCCATATAGGGGGTGCCCCGGGCCAACCGGACGGGGTGGAGCCCATAGCTCAAACCGAGGATGGAGAGAACCCCATGACCACT
>DATGJP010000024.1:0-7805 GCA_035295125.1 Bryobacteraceae bacterium
CGCAAAGCAAATCAAGAGTGATCAGTGTCGGAATCACGAATACATGATGTTCCGCAGCCAATCGCCCAAAGCCCAGCTTGGCCGAATCCCCCCAAATCTCGGCCGAATCACCCAAATCTCGGCCGAATCACCCAAATAAAGATGAGCCAACCCATCCGCTCCCGCGGCGATCGCTTCCTGCGTTTTCCGCTGCGCGAGTACATGCACCACAACCAGCCTGCCGCGAAGGTGCGCCGCCCGCACGATCTCCTGTAACGTCTCCTCCGTCAGCGGTCCGCCTTCACGCTCGTCGTAGACCACCTTGATAAAATCCGATCCTTCGGCAATGCGGGCGTCCACCCAGGACTGTGCCTGCTCCGGACCGGTGATAATAGGCGGCGGCGCTTTCGCCATCATCGTTCCCAGCATGCTGCCGGGGCCAGTGGCGCCAAAGCCAGCCGCCCGCAGGTCCGCCATGTTTGGCGGGTCCTCTGCTTCGATCCGTTTCTCCGCCTTCAGTTTTTCGCCGCCACCGAACATATCGATGACGGTCGTGATGCCGAGCGATGCCGCCTCATGCAGCGCTGATTCTGGCCTTACCGGAACACGGACATGCGCGTCGAATAGGCCTGGCAGCAAAGTGCGGCCTTTGCCGTCGACGATTTCTGCCTTCGATACGCGCAGCCTTGTTCCACCAATGCGCCTGATTGCTCCGCTTTCAACTAGGACGTTGCGATGTTCGTAAGTTCGTTCGCCATCAAACACGCGAACGTCGCGAATGATCAGCGCGCTGGAAGGCGTTTGGCACAAACCACTAACTAACCAGCGGACAACAAAGCCACACCGGCAAAAAAGCCCATCTAAAGTTCATCGGAGTTCGTTCTTTGAATGATACGGACGCGAACGTTGGAAAGTTTCGGTACTCGTTGAACGCGCCCAAGCTGGCCGCGTTTACAAAGGCCTTGGAACCAGCACCACTTTGGCTCCAGCAGTTCCGGCATGAACCGCCTGATACGCATCGCGCCCCTGCGACAGAGTATATGTTTTCACGGCCGGCGCTCGCAGCGCGCCCGCTTCAAATCCAGGCCGCAGCGCGTCATAGATTTCTCCGTAGACCTCATCGGCGAGCGCCAGCGTATCCACTCCCACCAGGTGCAATTCGCGATGATAAAAATCCACCAGGTCGAAGGAGACCCGCGTTCCGCCGCTGCTGGCGATGGCAACCTGCCGGCCTTTACGTGCTAAAGAGCGCAGGACGGGCTCGAACATCGGGCCTCCAACGGTATCGAGCGCCAGGTCCACTCCCCTGCCCTCGGTAAGCCGGTTCACTGCATCGGATAACGCTTCGCGGCTCGTGTCAACGTGAAGATGTGCGCCGGACTCGTCCTTGGCATTCAAGGCCGCTCCGATTACCTGCGCCCCCTTCCAGCGTGCGATCTGTACAGCAGCACTGCCCACCGCCCCGGATGAACCCACAATCAATACCGTTTCGCCGGTTTGCAGTGCACCCGTGCGCAGCAACGCTGTCCAGGCGGTGATGAACGGGACACCCACGGCCGCCGCTTCGGCCATGGTCAACTGTGCAGGTTTGTGACGTATGGCCTGTTGCGGCGCGGCGACATACTCTGCGTGGGAGCCATCGCGCTGAAAACCCAGTTGCGAAGCACTCCCCCACACTTCAACATCCAGCCATTCCCGTGGACCTTCCACCACCACGCCGGCGAAGTCGCGCCCCAGAGTGCGCGGCAGCGTGGTCTGGTGAAACATACCCGCTAGATTCTTGACGTCGCTGGGATTCAGACCGGCCGCCTCTACCCGAACCAATATCTCCTCGGGACGCGGAGCCGGCTGCGAAATCTCGCCGATCGCGAGAGCGGAAGGGGGACCAAACTTCTCAATGCGCAGCGCCAGCATAGTTCATCCAAGTTTAATCCCACGTCGTTAGAAGGAAGACGCTGGCTCGTCGATCCATCGGGATGACAAGCCGCTTATGCTTGACTGATCCTCATACTCCACTTCCCTTGTCGCGGGGGATTGGCGGCGCGCAGGAGAATGCGATAGATCCGCTCGCCCCATACGCCACTGAGATGCGGATCATCCAACTTTATCTCTTCGACGGAGGCGGCCAGAGCCCGGTCGTAAGCCACACGCGCACGGTCTTCCAATTGCAGCGTTCCAGGCTGCTGGCTGACGCGGCAGGGCGTCATGAGAGTGAGGGTAATCTCTTTGGCTGAGCGACTCAACGAGTACTCATCGGCGACTTCCACCTGGTTGCGCGTGCGGTCCAGGCGGACAATCCGCTTCCAGCTTTCTAAACCGGCATTTTTCGGATAGGCGCCGCCGATGTCCATGCGCAGTTCGGCCGCTTCGTCGTCCTGATGGCAACTCACCGCCGCTGCCGCGTATTGGCGGCCTGGCGATTGCATAATCCCGCCGATGGTCGGGCAGTTGTGAAACGCCGATTGCATAGTCCAGATTTCGTAGCGTCTGGAGCTGAAAGTCTTCGCCGTATAAGTTCCCACGCCCACGTCAATGATCGCAGGCGCTCCGTTAGCATACACGATGAAATTACCGACGTCGTTGTGGTTGTGACTCTTGCCGTTATTGCCGGCCTCGGCCGCTACATAGAGGCCCTGGACCGAACCTTCCCGCAGACGCGCTGTCATGACGCCGATGCCGGGCAGCCAGGTATCGCGCAGGAGCGCCTGGGCCCGGGGCGCCCGGCGCAACTCGGCGAGATTGAACAACGCTGGTAATTCGCGGCCGATGCTGCCGCGGAAGCGCAGTCTCACTCTGGGCAAAGGCGGCATAGGCTCCGTGGCGGGCCATCGTGTCGTCCCTCAGCCGGCGGCCGAAGCGGTAGATGAGGTCGCCGGCGACAATCACGCGCGCGGGCGCATCCGAAAAATTCGTGTACCACTCGCCGGCGATGTGCGCGCGGCAAATGTAAAGACCGATCTGATGAATTAGCGGCTGGTCGAAGGCGTCCAATGCGCCGCCGCTCGCCTGATGCAACAACTCCAAACAATCGAAAAGCGAGGCGCCGGCGCGGCCCCAATAGCTGGGCCCTTCGTCACAGCCCCCGTCATCCGCGTACCCGTTGAGGAAATGATCCAGACAATGAACGATTTTTTCCAGCGCAGCGGCCCGCCGCTTCCGATCGGGTTCCACAATTAGTACCGACGTGAGCCAGTTGGAGCAGATCCACGGATCCCAGTTATTCGGCGGTGGGCCGT
Source organism: Bryobacteraceae bacterium (assembly GCA_035295125.1). GTDB lineage: Bacteria > Acidobacteriota > Terriglobia > Bryobacterales > Bryobacteraceae > JAICMB01. Next base: position 3,216 of record DATGJP010000024.1, read on the forward strand.
GGAAGCCCATCCAATGAAAATCGTCGCGTTCCAAACAAGGCGTCAGGATGCGACGCTCTGTTTCGAAGCGGATTCGGTCCGGCACAAGGCGCGATACCTGGCGAAGCTGGGATTCGAGGAGGTACAGAGCCCAGGCCAACAGTGCGGCGGTTTCCGCGGCGAAGAGATCGACGATGGGTTCCGTAACATCCGGCAGGCCGACTTTGGCTTTCTGTGCGCTGAGGTGCGCCGGTACGCCCCAGAACGTCTCTTCGCACGTGAGCCAGATGCCGTTGACGATTTCGTCGACGAACCGCCCCTTAAATTCGGCGCATTCTGCCAGCACCAGCTCTTGCAGTTTCCTCCGGCGGCGGTTGCGCATCTCTTCGTAATGGGAGCGGTTTCCAGTGCGCTCGAATTCCAGGAAGATGCTGGCAGGCAGCACGTCCCAATTGGTATGCAACTGCCGTTCGCCCGCCGTGGTCAGGGCGGCTCGTGCGTCTGCGGGTAGCCCTCCCCAGCGGGCGCGTTCTCCAGCAGCCGGAAACGGGTGAAACGCTCCGTTCGAGGCTGCCGCCAGCTCACCACCATTCCACAATGACGCCAGTAAATCGCGCTTGTGTACCGTCTGCGCTCCCGCACGCCGCTGGCCCGCGCCGAGCAGCGCTGAAGCAGCAAGAAAATCGCGCCGTGTCATATCCACTTGTATAGCGCGATCAGAACGTCAACCGGGCCGTGAACTGAATCTGCCGCGGCGTCCAGTAGGACGTCTGCAGAGATTCGACCCCGTCGGTCGCACTCGGGTTGACGCGACCCTGGATATTGAACGCGTTGAAGGCGTCCACGTTTACTCTCAGCTTGATGCTCTCGGTAAGCGAAAAGACCTTGTACAGCGAGATGTCGCTTTGATAGTTGTACGGTCCGAGCAGGATGGTGTGCGCGAATGGGTTGGGGGCGCTTACGACCGTGGTGACGCTGGATGACGCCGCTGGCGCCGGCCCGGGTGCGTAACCCGTGACCACCTGAGTCCCGTTCTTCAACGTGACCGTCACATTGTTGTTGCCGAAGTTCGGTGTGCCGGGCGTGTTGTTGATCGGCGCTTCATATGGAACATAGTTGGCCGGAATACCGGTTACGCCATTCTTCGCTGCATTGATCACGGTCGGTGAGAGGTATCCGTTGTACCACAGATAGGCAGGATGGCATACGCCGCTGCGGCAGTCGTTGACCGGGACCGAACTCCCATAGACTTGCATTGGACTGGTTGCGCCCCAGTTCCCCGAGGCGACCTGGAAAGATTGCGACAGCACTTGGCCGACGAACGCTATTTGGTAACCACCCACCAGCGCATCCACCAAGCGGTTGGCATTGCGAAACAAGCGCTTTCCCTTGCCTACCGGGAGATCCACGATCCCGTTAAAGATTACGTGATGTTCGGGAATACCGGTATCAACCTCGTAATTTTCCCAGCGATTCAGAGCCTGGCTCGGATTGAGAATCGTGCCGGGATTGAGCCCTGCGGGGAGCACGCCCGGAGCAAACTCCGCGGCCGGATACAGAATGTTATCGCGGAAGGTGTTCCCGCCAACGCGAAAGGCGCGCGAGTAGACATAGAAAATCTGATAACCGAACCCGTTTTTGAACGGCCTCTGATAATTGAGCTGCAGTGCGCTATCGTTGGACCAACCCGTCTTCATGGAGATCACGTTGCTGCCCCAGACGGTATTGTCGTATGGCCGGGTTGCCACCGACCCTAAAGCCCCAGTCGGCGGCGTTGTTCCGGTGGTCGTCTCCCACACGTAAGTGGACGGGGCGTCGTTGTAGTGATAATCCTGGTCCAGGTTCGACCCGTGCGTGAAGACGTAACTGATGCGGAACACGGAGTCGTCGCGGAACGGCTGTTCGATGGTCAGATTCGCCTCGCGTACGCGATCCGGAGGATAATCTGCAGCGAGAGTGTGGCCGAGCGAGATACCGGGAAGCAGCGCAGTCACGGAGTTCGTGTCCACTACGTGCGCGCTATTGAGTCCGGCGACGACGGGCTGTGGCTCTCGCAAAAGATAATTGGGCACGCCATCGGGCGACTGAGAGGCGCTGATATAGCTTCGCGAGTAGCCCGCAGTGAACGGGTAATTCGCGGTGAGATACCGGATGGAGTTCCGGACCGGGACGGGATAGACGTACTCGCCGTAGCCTCCGCGGAGCACCGTGCCTTTGAGGCCGAACGGCGGCGTCCAGGCGAATGCCACGCGGGGCAGGAAATTCCACCAACTGCCATAGAAGCCGCTCGAGGGAATTCCGCCCTGTTGCGGCGTCTCGAATTTGGCCCCCAGGTTCTGCAGGTTGGTGACGATCGCCTGTGTCGTAAGACCGTTTTGAATGTAATAGTCGATCGGCTTCGCAAGAACCAGGGCGTCGTTCTTCATGTCGAAGGTAACGAAGTAATCCTTATCGGCGTGGGGTGCCGGGTGCATCTCCCAGCGGAGTCCGAGGTTGAGCGTCAGACTCCGGCTGACGCGGTAGTTATCCTGGACATAGAAGTCGAACTCCTGGTCGCGATCGCGGTTGAAAGGCGCATTCTTATTCTCGCTATAGGAGTCGGCCGCTCCGAGGAAGAAATCCGCATCCGCATAGCCGGTGTTGGGCTTGGCCCCGTAGTTGGCCCCTGTCGTCGGATCGTACACAGCGGTAGCCAGGTTCGAGTATGCGACCTGATCGGGAGAACGGTCCGATAGATAGCCGAACCGTTCGTGGCGGTAGCGGCCGCCAAACGCCAACTGATGTTTGCCCCAGAGTTTGTTCATGTTCTCGTCGACAGTCGAAAGGATCTGGCTCATGCCGTAATTCCACTGGGAGCCGCCATAGGGCATCAGCAGGTTCGAGCCGATGGCCGGAAAACCCGTTTGCCCGAAGTCGTTGGGGAGTCCCAACTGCGCCTCGTAATTCGCTAGCGAAACAGTAGGTCCCTGGACATAAAACCTCTGCCACTGCTGGCTCAAAATAGTCTCGCCGAAAAAGGTCGGCGAAAACATGTGCGAATATCCTAACGCCCCGCTGATCGTCTGGACGGGTCCGTCCTGGTATCCGGTGGCCCCAGCCGGCAGTCCGCCGCCCGCAATGTTGGCCGGCGAATTCGATGGGTAATTGCGCAAAGCTTCCTGCGACTGTACGATATCGGTGAAACGGAAGTAGGCGCGATTGTTCTCGTTGAAGACGTGATCCAGGCGGACAGTCGTGTTTGGAACCGTCTGGGTCATATTATTCACAGCGTTAAAGTTGAAATTGACAAGCGGATTGTCGGCGGTCTGCGGAAGCGGCGTGGCGGCATAGAGCGTCTTGGCCAGCGGACTGATGCGGCTGATCGGAATCTGGTTGTTGGGGAACGGCATTCGTGCATATTGGTTCGCGGCGCTCTGCGTGGTATTCGGGTCGTACAGTTGCTGGAGGATGCCGGCGCTGTTTACCAATCCGCTGAAATCGCCATTTCTCATGGCCACCGTGGGCACCTTCACCAGCTCGTTGGACGCCTGACGCAGCGAGAAGCGCTCGAAGGCGAAGAAGAAGAACGATTTGTTCTTGCCGTTATAGAGCTTGGGAATAACGATCGGGCCGCCGATCGACGCTCCGAATTCATTTCTCACCAAATGAGGCGCCGCGAAGTCGGCCGGATTCTGACGCGCCCTGGCGATACCAAAATAATTGTTTCGGGCGGTTTCAAACAGCGAACCGTGGAATGCGTTTGTGCCGGATTTCGTGGTCAGGATGACGGTGGCCGGCGTGGCAAACTGCGAGCTCGAATTGAGGGTCTCGAATTTGGCTTCCTGAACCGAATCGGGGTCCGGTAGAATGGCCTGCGCCGTATTGGCTTCGCCACCGAAGTTTCGATTCGTCATGGGTGCGCCGTCCTGGGAATATTCCATGGCTTCGCCCATCAGTCCATTGGCGCGCGTTCCGTTCGACTCGACGCCGGGAACGGTCTTCTGCGCAAGGCCGAGTATGTTGCGGCCATTTTGCGGTAGTTGGTCGATGCGGCTGGAGTCGAGCTGGGTGCTGACAGTACCGCTGTCGTAGGTAGCGAGCTGAACCACCTCACCGCTGACGGTCACCTGCTGAGTGACTTCACCCACCTCAAGCTCGGCATTCAGAACCGCTACCTGGGCGTTCTGCAGCGCGATTACAGTTTGGTATTTCTTCATCCCAGGAGCGCTGAAAGTCACGGTGTAAGTGCCGGCAAACAATCCCTGGATGGAGTAGAAGCCGGTCGTATTCGAGGTCGCATCGTTGACAACACCCGTGCTTTGGTTTACGACATGGACCGAGCAACCGGCGATGGCGGCTGAAGTCGGATCCTGAACGTTGCCTTGAATCGCACCTGCGCCGCTCTGCGCCAGCAGGCTTGCGGGAAGCAATAACGACGCTGCCAATAGAGCAAATGAGATTTTCTTCGCTGTTTCCGAAACGCTGCCGAACCTGGTCATCACAAACCCCTTTGTGTTGAACAGTTGAGGTCTTCCACCAGGGCTTGCGCCAGTTTCGAAAGACCTGCCGTTCCCTGAAGTCAACCGCTTACCGGTCGGAATTTTATCAAAAATCCGACCCGCGTGCTGGGCG
>DATGJP010000025.1:0-3496 GCA_035295125.1 Bryobacteraceae bacterium
AACTTTAGCGCAACCTGCATGATGCGCGGATCGTTCGCGCTGGTGATCTGGCCGAAGGCGGCGCTGCTAAACGCACCCGACGGGTTGCCGAAGTTGGCGCGGTTGAAGAGATTGAACACCTCCCACCGCAGGGTCAATGAGGTCGGCTCGGTGATGCGAAAGGATTTGAACGCCGATATATCCACGTCGGCGTAGCCGGGCCCCTGCAGGATATTGCGGCCGGCTGTCCCAAATGTGCCCAGTGCCGGCAGGGCGAAGCGCGATGTGTCGAAGTACTCTTTGACGGTACCGTAGATAGCCACGGGACCGGAGCCTGTCAGGTTCGCACGGTCACCGGCGCCACCCGAAAGACTCCGGTTGACGCCCGCGAGGACACTGAATGGTACACCACTCTGCAACTGAACGATGCCGTTCAACTGCCAGCCGCCGAGCACGGATTTCCTGAGCCCCCGCGCCTTGCGGAACGCTGGCACTTCCCATATGAACGAAGCCGTGAAGCGGTGGGTCCGGTTATTATCGGCGATACCCCGGTCGAAGAACCAGTTAAAGGGGTCCGTCGCTAGCGAACTGGTTGAGCCGTGGCCGTCGTCGGAGGTCATGTCAATGAATTTCGAGAACGTGTACGAAGCAAGGATTGAATAGCCCGCTCCAAAACGTTTCTTCAGGCTCAGTTGCATGGCGTGATAAGTGGAGTTGCCATTCGATTCCAGCGTCTCAATGAGAGAGAAAGGCTGGTAGATGCGCCGCTGGTTGATGTTGCCCGAGGTGGAGCATGGGCCCGCTGCCGTCAACCCGTATTGCCCCGCGCTACAGTTACCGGGGATATACGGCGCGCCGTTGAGTTCCTCCGGAATTTCCAGGTGTGTACCCTTGGTCCCGACGTAGGCCGCCGTCACGACGAAATCCTTGATGAGGTCCCGCTGCACATTAAAATTCCACTGCTGCGCGTAGCCGTTCGTGAAACCTGGGGCGACGCTGCTCGTGGGTACCGGGGTAACGAACTGGTACGAGGTGTTCCCTATCGGCACCCCGCCCGCATATTGCAGCAATGCATTGGCTACGTTCTGGTGGCCGTTATAGGGGTCGGTCAGGCTGTATGGATCGCTCACCGTCGTGCCGATGGAGAACGGCTGGCGGCCAGGGAAAATGTTGTAGGCGACGAGCCGTGGCGTATCGGCGAAAATCCCGTAGCCACCGCGGATGCTCATCTTGCCGTTTCCCTGAGGATCGAAGGCAAAGCCCACTCGCGGGGAGATCTTTGACCATTCCGCATTGATGAGCGAGTCGGGCACTCCAGGGTCGCCCGCGACCAGCAGCCCCCTGGGCGCGTTCGGATACAGCGTGGACTGCACGCCCGGCCTGAAGGCGGTAAGGCGGTTATGCTGTTCCTTTAGCGGCAAGTATGGCTCCCAGCGGACGCCGAGGTTCAGGGTAAGTTTCCGGCTGACCTTCCAATCGTCTTCGAAGAAGAGCGACGGCACAATTTTGTCGGTCCAGCTTAGCAATTCGGTCCCCTGGGTCAAGGTAAGGGGCAACCCGAGAAACCAATCCGCATAACCGTTGCCCGACCCCGACCGCGAGCCGTCGAAGCTGTAATTCGGCGAAGCGCCACTGGGGTATTCTTCCCCATGCCGTCGCGCCTTGATGAGCGCACCGCCCATGGTCAGCAGGTGGTTGCCGAGACTCTTGCTGAAGCTGTCCTCGAATTGTTCGTTTTGCATATAGCTTAAGAACGCCGTGCTACTGCGAATGCCGACACCGCCGGTGATGCTGAGAGTCCAATCCGTGGGAACGCTAGCTGGATGCGTGACTACGCAGGATATGCAGCCGAGCGCGGTCCAATTTTCGTCCTTGCCCGTGGGCAGAGGCGAGCGGATGAAGGTGTTGCGGTTGAAAGTGAACGTGGCGGTATTGGTGGTTGTCGCGTTGAATGTGAACGTGTGGGAGAGCGCCACGTTCTGCGTGGCCCAGTCGTAGTCCGAATTAAAATTGAGCAGGGCATCGTTGTTAAGGTAACGGTTATCGTCGTAGAGATAACGGAGCATCAGGTGATTCCGGTCGCTGAAGTTTTCGTCCAGGCGGCCAGTGAACTGGTCGTCGGTGTACGGGAGAGAAATCGTGTAGTTGAACAGATTAGCGCCAAAATTGGGGAGGGGCAGGAAGTCGGAGGTAAACTTTTGCGCTACCGGGTCCAAACGGGAGGAAGGAATGATGTTGTTTGGGAAGGGCAGGCCACTGAGTGGATCGGTTACGGCGCCGGTAGGCAGTTTCGATTGAGAAAAGTTCCCCTGCCGTTCGAGCGCGGTAGGGACGACGTTACTGGACGACGTGACAGGCTGACGTTGACGATTGCCCTCGTAGGCGCCAAAGAAGAATAGCTTGTTGTGCCGTATCGGCCCACCGGCATTGGCGCCGAACTGGTTCTTGCGCAGCTCCGGATTTTTGGCGGCGAAGAAGTTGCGCGCGTCAAGAACGTTATTGCGGAGGAACTCGTAGAGTTCACCATGGTAGGCGTTAGACCCGGATTTGGTGACCATGTTCACAGCCGCACCCGGAGTGCCGCCCACCACTGCCGTGTAGTTCGTGGTCTGAATGCTAAATTCCTGCAACGCGTCGGGATTAGGGAAGGCGGCGGGTGTGTTGTTGTACAGATCCATGTTGATGGCGCCGTCCAGCAGGTACAAGGACGCACTGGGACGAGTGCCGTTGATCGAGAAGGTGAGGTTCGTGTTCAGCGCGATGAGAGAAGCTGCCTGGCCCTCTGGAGCGAGCACCACTCCGGGCAACAGGATTTGCAGTTGCAGCGCCTGCCTGCCATTCAGCGGTAGATCCTCCACGCGGTGTAAGTCCACGGTCTCATTGATCGACGACGTGTAGGTATCGATGTTCGTGGCGTTCGCCGACACCTCTACAGATTGGCTGACCTCGCCCACCTGCAAAGTGAGGTCGATGTGGGCGTATTGGTTGACTTCGATCACTACGCCGGTGCGTACGGCGCGTTTGAAGGCGCGCGCTTCGGCGCTAATGCTGTACTCTCCCGGCCGTACGTCGGGGATGACGTAATTGCCGCTTTGGTTGGTCACTGTGGAATAGTTGGTATCGGTGTTGGCCAGCGTGGCGACCACTTTAGCGTTCGGGACGGGGGCGCCGGACGAGTCCGTGATCGTACCCTGTATCAGGGAAGTTGACAGTTGCGCGAAGGCAAACGATGAAGTGAGGAGAGCCAGGATGGCGAGGCAGCGCAACAACATAAATTCTCCTTTCCTGTCGAGGCTTAAGCCTGTTGGAAGCGCGGGAAGATGCGCCGGTTGTTAAAAGGATCTGCGATTCACGCCCGGCAGAATCTCCTCCCCTTACCTTAGTCACAATGGGGCGACCAACGCCGGTTCGCAGTGACGCGGGTTACGCTGTGAGTCGGAAGAATTCGCGGCGCAGAGCCGCATACGAAAGGAGTTGGTCGCATGTCTACGATACGATTTATTGGTCTGGATGTCCA
>DATGJP010000026.1:0-3609 GCA_035295125.1 Bryobacteraceae bacterium
CGCTCTGCCGGGATCGCCCGCGGCGCAGTCGCTGTATACGGTGACGCCGTGCCGCGTAGCCGATACGCGGGGCGGCTCCGGTTTGGCTAGCAATGGTTCGAGGAGTTTCTCCATTCCAACGAGCCCCTGTAGCGGCATTCCGAACACGGCGCAGGCATACTCGCTCAATGTCACGGTGGTGCCCAGCGGTCCGTTGGGTTACCTGACCGCCTGGCCGACCGGACAGGCACAGCCTGTCGTGTCCACGCTGAATTCTCCGGCCGGAAAGGTGGTGGCGAATGCCGCGATCGTACCGGCAGGAACGGGCGGGGCGGTGACCGTTTTCGTGACCAATCCGACCGATCTGATTTTGGATATCAACGCATACTTTGCTCCGTAGAGCACTGGCAAGCGTGCGATGGCGGCATACGCCTGACGCGAGCACCGAATACGTCCCGATGGCCCGCGATTAATTCGCAGCGATAGATTTAAGCTACAGTCGGCGCACATCGATGTCCCCACTCTAGGGTGCACGGCATGGGATATAATTCCGAAAACCGGCATACTGGGTAACGCCCAAAGGAGGCATTCGATGACTCTTCGAAAAGGGGCTCCCGCAGCAAGGGTGTTAGCCGCAGCGGCAGCGGTGCTGGTGGGCTTTGTACTGCTATCTTCCTGCTGCACGAGCAACGGAGGGTCGATGAGCAACGGGGACTATGAGTGCGTCCCACTTTCTCCTTTCGAGGTTATTCGCATCCTTTCTTCCGGCAGCATACTGGAGATCAACGGGCTTGAGCCGTACGTTCCAGAGGGAGACGCCGCGCGACGCGGCCTGCGGCTGCGGGATGCCACCACAGCAGGCTGTTCGGGCGTGAATTTCCTGGAGGGAGGACTGGTGCCTTTGGCGAACGCTTCGCTGGTGGCCGGTCTTCAACGCCAGCCTGACGGATCGTTCACGGGTTGGGAATATAACAAGTTCGCGCCGTTTTCCTTTGTGCAGTCCAGTCCCGTTACATTTAACTGTTCGGGGCTGGGCACCCCGACGTTCAAGAATCCGCCGGGATGGACGCCCCTGAAAACACAACTGGGGACCACATCCCAACCTATTGTCGCCTCCAATCTCCTTGGCAACGGCACGCCTGTGGGCCTCGCGATCGTGCCGGCGGGATTCAATAGCGGTGGCATTTTCGTCGGCCAGCCGGCTACAACCAGCCTGATGGTGATCATCCCAAACCCGGATGGCTCGATGAAGTCGCACGCTTTCTACCCGGTTCCTCCCGGCGCCCAGTCTATTCTGGCCGGCGACTTCAATAACGACGGCAAGCTGGACGCCGTCGTCATTGGCAATTCCAACAGCAATAGTGTTGGCGTTTACCTGGGGAACGGTGACGGGACCTTGCAATCGCCGAGTTTCTTTTCAGGACATCAGGGCACGGCACAAGCAGTGGCATACGATTTCAACGGCGACGGCAAGCTGGACCTAGCCGTGGTTAATGCGGTTTCCAACGATGTTTCCATTTTGCTTGGTAACGGCGATGGAACGTTCGCTACCGCCGTGAATTATCCGGACGGCATCACTGGGACGGGGCAAATCGTCGCTGGGGATTTCGACGGAGATGGACACGAGGATGTCGCGGTCTCGGCCGGGAGTTCTATTTCCGTGCTCCTGAACAAAGGGAATGGCGCCTTCGGCGCTCCTGTCAACACACCAGTGGTATTTAACAGCGTCGCCGGCCTGGCGGCCGGCGACTTCAATAAGGACGGCAAGCTCGATGTCGCTCTGACTGACTCGGTCGGCGGCACGTTGTCGATTCTTTTTGGGGACGGCGCCGGGAGGTTCCCCACCGAGCACGACTATGCGGCCGGGAATCAGCCGAGGGGCCTGTTCGCCATGGACTTGGACGGCGACGGAAACCTGGATGTGGTGCTCGCTTCGGGGCATCCCGACCTGCTGATTCCCAACCAGCATGCGCAGTTCATCACCGTCTTCTTCGGCCTTGGAGACGGCACGCTGACTGGTGCGCCGGCTTTTCATGCAGGCACCTCGCCGAACGCCATCGCGATCGCCGATTTCAACGGAGATGGAATCCTGGACGCCGCGTCGGCCACCGGACAACTGTGGATTGGAGTCGCCGGCAAAGGTCCGGTTTCCATCAATTTGGGTTCGGGAGTGTCGGCCAGCGGCGTGGCGGCGGCTGACGTCAATGGCGATGGCAAGCCGGACATAGTTGTCGGCGACGCCAGTGGCAGTGGTGTTTATGTGCTGCTTGGAAAAGGCGACGGCACGTTCCAGACGCCGGTCAAATACTCTACCGGCGGTGGCGATGTTAACTCCGTCGCGATTGCAGATTTTAACGGCGACGGGAAACCTGACATCGCCTTTTGCGGCTTTGTAAACCTTCTCCCCCCGGTGGGGGCGGCCGGCATTCTGTTTGGAAACGGTGACGGCTCGTTTCAGGCGGTGACGAGTCTCAGCGGGTTCGGGTCGACCCCGGCGGTCTTAGCGGTCGGCGATTTCAACCACGATGGCAAACCCGACCTCGCCATCGTCGACCAGGGATACCAAAGCCAGCCCGGCGGCGTCAATGTCTATCTCAACAAGGGGAACGGAACGTTTCAGACACCGGTCGGTTACACGGCTGGGCAGTACCCGGTGTTTATGGCGTCCTCGGACGTTAGCGGCGATGGCATCCCGGACTTGATCGTGAGCGCCAAGGACCCGAATTACAACACCAATTTCCAGTGGGACGTGGCGGTGTTGCTGGCCAAGGGCGACGGAACGTTCAAGGCGCCCTCATATCTCGCTACCCAGATCAACCCCAATGCCATCGCGATCGGGGATCTCAATGGCGACGGCAAGCCCGATTTGGCCATCGGCCACTGCTGCGCCGGATCGAGCATCACTTATATGCTGGGGAACGGCGACGGCACGTTCCAGGCGGAAGCGGCCGTCGGGACCCAGGTTGCCGTCACGTCCCTTGCGGCGGCGAACCTCGGCGGTAAGGGCCCGGCCGACCTGATTGCCGGATCGGGCTTCCGCGGAGGATACGTTTCCTACTTCCTCAATCTTGGCGACCTCGGCACTGCAATCACCGTTCAGACCAGTCCCTCTGGATTGCAGTTCAGCGTGGATGGCGGCGCGGCACAGACAGCGCCTCAGACACTGAATCTAACTCAAGGGCCGCATACGATCGCGGTGGCTTCGCCGCAGGCGGGCCCAGCGGGGACGCGCTATGTTTTTGGTTCGTGGAGTGACGGCACAGTTACGACAACCGATGGCATCACTGTAGGAAGTTCCCCAGCCACTTATACGGCCACTTTCACTCCACAGTATCAGTTGACGACTTCGGTCTCCCCCACGGCTGGGGGAACGGTGACGCCGGCCACCGGCGGATTCTACGACGCGGGCTCAGCGGTTCCGATCGTGGCCACTGCAAATACCGGCTTTACGTTCGGGAACTGGACGGGAACGGTGGCGAATTCCACGAGCGCGTCGACAACGGTGACCATGATCGCGGCCGAGAGCGTGGTTGCGAATTTCCTGCCGCCTACAGCGATAACGATCCAGACCAACCCGCCAGGATTGCAATTCAGCGTGAACGGAGGTGCAATACAAACCGCCCCGCAGAC
>DATGJP010000027.1:0-75082 GCA_035295125.1 Bryobacteraceae bacterium
ACTATCGCCCTAGCAGGCCGTGGCAGAAGTCTTTGAGAGCGGCATGCGCAGGCGAAAGCGCCCGCGCCACCTTTTGTGAGCCAAGGTTGGGGGCAGGCATTCAGCCTGGCATTCAGCCTGCCCGACTTCTGCCCCGGTTGCTAGGCCAATAGGCTGTTAGCCTGCGGCGGTGGTTGCAACGTTGGCAAATTGAAACTCCAGGCTGCCACGTGGACCTACGGCACCTCCGAAGCCAATCTCGACTAGGATTTTTGAGCGATGCCTATGGATGTTGCGTATTTTGCACGGCGAAGCCTCGAGTGGAGAGAAATGCATGGATACCCTCCAGAGCGGAAACCGGATTCTGGTTTCCGCGAATATAGGCCATCGCTGCGTCGATGAGTTCATCGCGTCCCGCTCGCAGCCCCGCGACTGTCGGGGTCACCTGGATATCCGGAATAATCCCTACGCGTTGGGTGGGTGTCTGGTCAGGGTAATACACGCCCAGCCCGCTGATATCCGAGCTCAGGCCTCCGGGAATCAGCACCGTCGAAACATTGCCGTCCGCGCCCGCCGTGGTGCTTCCGATCACAACGCCTCCCGCCGCGCGGAAGGCCATGGCATGAAACTCCGCGCTGCTCTGCGTAGTCTCGTCCACCAGAATAGTCACGATTCCTTTATAGTGTGGCTGGGAGGGTGTGAGCTGTACTACGGGTCCCCACTGAAATGCGCCCGGGTTGGCGATATCCGCCAGAGTGAACCACGCAAACGGCGTCGGGCTCGTCACCAGCATTCCGCCGAGGACATAAATCGGGAAGTCCGAAGGATAGTCGCGGATATCGATGATCAGCCCTGCCGTCCCAGCGGCGGCCAGGATATCGGCGGCGCAGTCCACCCGCTTCAGGGAGCCGATCTTGACGTAGGCCACGTCAGGCGCGAGCATCTGGAATGCCGGTCCTGGAACGTCATGGCTGTATGTCTGGCTGAAGTCGACCAACGATGGAGGAATCCGGTTTGGATTCACTGTAACCATATCCCCACCGCGATCTACCAACACCGTCGCCGCGCCGCAACTGCCTCTGGTTAAGTACTCGGACATGTCTCGCAGCCGCGCCGCCTGGTTCGAATCCGCATAAAGCGGGCCCCACTGGGTTACAAGATCCGACACGCTCGCCCCGTCTAACTGCAGGATGAGGTCACCGGGCTGAAGTCCGGATGGGGGGCCGCCGCTCAGGTCGGTCGTCCGCAGCACATAGGCCTGCCCCTCCACAAAGCGCAAGTCCACCGGCAGGTAGCAGGATCCGTAAGGAGGTCGTGCCGCGAGCGTGGTCCACAGGTTCGCGTGGGTGTCGTGGATCCTGGCGATGAAGCGGATCAGCTCCTGCTGGTACGTAAAACTGTCCTGCGCCGTGCCGATGAGTGGGATCGAGTCCAGGAGGACCTCGTTCCAGTAGTTTGTGTCCGACGGGTCGTCCGATATAATCGCCCGGTTGGGATAAAAATACTCCACCATGTTCCAGAAGCGAAATAAGGCTAGAAGTTGATAACCCGCATCTGGAATCGTTAGTCCGGAGTAGGCCAGTTCGTGATCGAAGGACGGATTGCCTGCTTCGCTCACCAGCGAAACAAAGAACTGGCTTGCTGCTGCTGGCCGGTTGGAATAGATGGTCTGTAGGGTCTGGCTCAGGTCAGCACCCAGCAGCGTTGTATCCGCCAGCCAATCCAGATCAGGACTCAGCGCCAGTCCGTAGCTCGCCAGAACGGAGCACGTGCTGCAAGGCGGCACCGGCCCGAGACTAGCGATCCACGCCGAAATCGCGGCCTGTGCTGTGCCCGCGTCCGGCGCCGCCAGCACCTGCGGCATCACGCGAAACAGATCGTAATCCCAATGGTGCTGTCCCGAAGTGACCGCCGGATGATGATACTTCACGAAACCCCAGACCTTCCCAAGCATGGCGAGATTGGACACCTGGATATCCGAGAGAGCCGTAAGAGCGATGCCCGAACCGTTATCGAACTGGTGATCAGTGTCCAGCACGGTGGTAATGCCATTCGGCGTCTGCGCAACCGGGACTCCGTCCACGAGAAGTTCCAGGTCGTCGACCCACGCCGTGCCCGCGCCTGAAAGAAAGAACCCGAAATACAAAGTCTTGGCCTGCGGATCCCAAGGTATGGTGATGGAATACTGTTGCCAGTCCGCCGTGCCGCTGACGCCTAAACCCTGCATGGTCGAAAACTCTACCTCGTGCGCGCCGGCATCGTCCTCCCGCGCCCACAGCGCCACGTAGTCAGAGACATTTTGCATCTTGATCCAGCCACGCCATTGAATGGTGTTTCCCGTAAAATCTATCGGAATATCCTGGGTGATGGTGGAGAACGACAGCGTGCTCGTAGCGGTCCGGTCGAGCCGGCACGAATATTTCCCGCTGTGCACCGACTGATCGTCGGTCGCAATCCCTACCGTACTGTTTCCAGACCAGCCGTTGGGGAAAACTCCGGCGCGAGTATTATTCTCGAATCCCAGAATCGTGGCGATATTCTGGCGCGTGTATTGGCAATACCCTGGCCAAGCCACTGCCAAAACGATCAATAATCGCAGGTGGCACATATGTGGCCTCCTTGGCAGCCCGCATACGGCATCGTACAGGCTATTTAGACGACGGTACCAGTTTCCCTGAGAAAAGCACATACCGGTCGATCGGTATATCACAGCGCTATCGGGCAGTAGGTGCGAATTGGCGGCAGTTCATCCAGCAAGGTAAAGTTCCTACAAGGTTGGAACATGTCCAGCCGTGCACGCTCGAAACATGTAACCTCAGTCACTTCTACACCGTCACGATTCGACGATAGACCGCCGGCGTATCATCTTCTTTCCGTCAGTTTGATAGCGTACATGTACAGGCCGGGATCATGAACCGAATTGCGATATGGTTGGCTGCGATCAGCTTGTGGTTTCCGCCGGCATTGCATGGACAGGATATCTCCCCGCGCAGGAAAGTTGCCGCCAAGAACCGACCGAATACAGAGCCTAACCCGACCCTCCGAATCACCACTGACCTGGTGCAAGTACCAGTGACCGTGACTGACAAGCGAGGCCGACCAGTCACCGGGTTGGAAAAAGAAAACTTCCGCGTCTTTGATAACAAAGTGGAACAGGTCATTACCAACTTCGCGATGGACGATGAGCCGGTAGGGGTCGGATTCGTGTTCGATGTCAGCGGAAGCATAGGCGGAATGCTGCGGCAATATCAACTGGCCGCTCACGAATTCTTCAAAGTAGCAGACCCGGACGACGATTTCTTTCTGGTTGTATTCGAGAGCACGCCGAAGCTGGCGGTGCCGCTGACCAAGAATGCCGGCGACATTGAGTATCAGATCATGATGAGCCGCTCAAGCGGAATGACCGCTCTCTATGATGCCGTGTATATGGCAGCGAACGAGGTCAAGAAGTCAAAAGCCAGCAGGAAGGCGCTGATCCTGATTTCAGACGGCGGAGAAAATCACAGCCGCTACAGTTTCGGTGAGATCAAGAACGCCTTGCTCGAAACGGATGCGCTGCTCTACTCCATCGGACCGTCTCCCGACACGGTTGGTGGTGACAACAACGGCCGTTTGTTAAAGCAACTTGCCGAATTAACCGGGGGGCGTCTGATCGCGATCAACGGACAGGGCTTGGCCGATCTCGCACAGAAGATCATTATCGACCTCCGTAATCGGTATGTGCTGTATTACTCTCCTCAGGACAAGACCAGGGATGGACGATTTCATCACGTTGAGATCCAAATTGTTCCACCCCGCGGCCTTCCCAAGCTCATTCCTCATTGGCGGACCGGCTATTACGCTACAAGTCAATGAAGCTCTTCTGCGCCCGATGGCTCCTGGATTCTTCGAGACCCCAGCCCGCAGGGTACGCTGTCTCAGGGATCGCAGTTCCGGAGTGGGCTGCAAACGGATCCCAAGCGGCAATTGGAAGACATTTGGATTTGGATCGTCCTGGGGCCTTGTTCCGACATCAAGCCGAGCAGCCGGTGAGCTGACTGCGCCTGATTCCCGTCAATGCCTTCGGTTTTTACTCGGCCGTTAGGATGATCGACGAAAGCGCAAAACAAAAGGCCACCCTCAGGGTTCACATGAGCTCTTCCTCCAGTGTGGTTTGAGGATGCTAACATCCCGCGGCCGATCTTGCGATCCCGGTGGAACCGGGAGAAGCACAAGTCGAAAATGCTCGAGTGGAGACCCCCAGCAAACTACTTTCTGTATTGCTCGTCAGTGACGTGTTCCATCCAATCCACAACCTTGCCATCCAGCTTTTCCTGAATGGCGATATGTGTCATACCAGTGGTGGAGGCGGCGCCGTGCCAATGCTTTTCGCCGGGTGCAAACCACACCACGTCTCCAGGACGGATCTCCTCCACGGCTCCGCCCCAGCGCTGTGCCCACCCACAACCGGCGGTCACAATTAACGTTTGGCCCAGTGGATGCGTATGCCACGCAGTCCGAGCGCCCGGATCAAAGGTGACGCTGGCGCCTTGCACCAATGCCGGATCGGGTGACTGAAAGAGCGGATCAATTCGCACTGCGCCCGTGAACCATTCGGACGGTCCTTTTACAGAAGACTGCGAACCAACTCGTTTGATTTCCATAGCTGAACTCCCTGGCCCCTTGTTCGCGACCCTTCTTGGGACCGCTTCTAGCTCCTGATCGCCGGGTCACCTTCCGCAACCGAGGCCGGCGGATTTACGCTGCCATGGGCCTCGATGTGAAGCTGCCCGATCTTCATTCCCGTCAGGGCAACGGCAATAAACCCGACCACCACCATCGGCAGCGTGAGAATGCCCCACAAAATAAATGAAAAGCGCTGCGCCACGTTCTTCCGCACACCGAACAGCAGCAACCCCCGAATCGTCGCCCACTGGAAAGTGCCAATGTTTCCGGGTGCCTGGGGCACGACGGAATTCAGCCGGAGAATCACGGTGATTGCAAACGAGTCGATTAAAGGCAATTGCCGCAGGCTATGAAACGCTTGCATCACCGCGTAAATCGGAATGACCTGCAGCACCAGGAAAGGCAGGGACAGAAAGAACGCGTAGTACAGAAACCGGGAATGGCCGATCAAATGCAGATCCTTGATTAGCACGTGCGCCCAGCTCAGCCAGCGCGCGTTCGCAATGCGATCGAGCGTCCGCTCCCGCCAGAACATCGCGATTCCCAGCAGCACCGCGCACACCGCCACCAGCAAGGCGAGAAAGAAGCCAGCGTCACGAATGATCGGCGGCAAATGCACGCGCTCCAAGGTAAAGAACAGGGCCGTGATCAGCCACAGCCCATCGAAGATCCGTTCGATTAATGCCGACGCGAGCGCCACTGACATGGGGATCTCGCTCCAGCGCGCCAACAGGTAGCAACGGATGATCTCGCCCGACCGCAGCGGTAACACTTCGTTTGCATACAACCCGACGAAGATCGCGCGGGATGATTGCAGAACCGGGACGCGGGTAACCGGCGCGAGCACCAGGCTCCAGCGCCACGCCTGTATGTAGTAAAGCAGGATATTTGTCAGTGCGGCGAAACTGACCCACCACCACCCCAGGTGCGCGATGTCGTAAAAAAGCTGCCGGAAGTTTACGCCACGCAAGGCCCAGATCAGGCAAACAAGCGAGACGATGTTGACAGCGACGAAAAGAGCAACTGAGCGGGATTTGCCGCGCACCAAACACCATGGTAACGTGACCGGTTCAGCCGCCCTGAATAAAGGCGGAAAGCCCGATTTCAATTAGTCTTCCCATAGTGGGAGAGAGTGGAAGAGGGTAAGGCAGAATTCCATCCTGCGCGCCGGTTTGTTGCCGATGCCTGTGGAGGCATTGTGAAATCGTGAAGGCAGGTTTCAAACTGTTCCAACCGCCGCACGATCGAGTTCGACAAACTGTGGAAGGGGGAAGCAGGCGGTTCTGCCTACACTCCTGTGTTTTCATTCACTTCCGTTGACCGGCAGTTCATGACGACAGGTTTTAACCCGGCCATTCATCCGCTGCCTCTCCCCACTTATAATGAACGAGTGACCTGAGGCTGGAAGCCCGCTACGATCGCCAATCCGACTCATTTGCCCGACCGGTTGTTATCATAGTCTTTAGACCCCACGCGTTCACCCCATGGCAAAACCCACCGATCCGGACTTCGGGATCAACAGTTGGCTCGAAGATGAGTTATATCAGCAGTATCTGCACGATCGTAAAGCCGTAGACGAGAGCTGGAAGAAGGTTTTCGAAACCAACGGAACCACTCCTGTCGTAACATCCGCGGCAAGTAACGGCTCCCGTACCGCGCCCGCCGCACCCCCTCACCAGGCCGTTAACGGCGAAGAACTGGTGCCGATGCGAGGCCCGGCCCTGCGCCTGGCGGAAAACATGACCGCCAGCCTGACCATCCCCACCGCCACATCGCAGCGCGTCATCCCTGTGAAAGTCATCGAGGAGAACCGCCGCATCCTCAACGAGCATCGCGCCATTGTGCACAGGAGCAAGATCTCGTTCACGCACATCATCGGCTGGGCGATCGTTCGGGCGCTCGAAAGCAACCCCGCTGTCAACCACGCTTATGCGGAGATCGGGGGCGAGCCGCAACGGGCCGTTCGCAAACAGGTCAATCTCGGCATCGCCGTAGATATCGAAGGCAAGGATGGCATTCGGGCCCTGAAGGTGCCGAATATCAAGAACGCCGGCGTGCTCACGTTCGAGCAGTATCTCAACGCTTTCGACGACATCGTTGCCCGCGCCCGCTCCGGCAAGCTGCAGATTCAGGATTTCGAGGGTACAACCATCTCGTTGACGAACCCCGGCACAGTCGGGACGGTTGGCTCCGTTCCCCGGCTGATGCCTGGCCAAGGCGCGATCATTGCGACCGGCGCGATCGACGTACCTGCCGCCCATCGTGGTTCCACCGAAGATATTCGGGCGATGCTCGGCATCGGTAAGTCGATGACTGTCAGCTGCACGTACGACCATCGCGTGATCCAAGGCGCTGAATCCGGTATGTTCCTGGCGCGGCTCGAGGCCTTACTGGTTGGAGCCGACGGTTTCTATCAGCGCGTTTTCTCCGAACTCGCTGTCCCGCATCATCCCGTCAAATGGGAAGCGGACTCGCAAATCACGCCCGGCAGCCGGGCCGACCGGTCCATCGATGTCGCCAAACAGGGCGCCGTCCATCAACTCATCAACGCCTATCGCGTCCGCGGCCACCTTATCGCCGATTTGGACCCCCTCGGCATGCCGCCCGCCCAGCATCCGGAATTGGATCCCGCCAATTATGGGCTGACCATCTGGGATCTCGACCGCCAGTTCATCACCGGTAATCTCACGGTCGACGGTGGCGAGCGTTTTGCGACGCTGCGCGAAATCCTGGAGACGCTCCGCGGCACCTACTGCGGCAAGATCGGGTGCGAGTACATGAACATTCAGGTTCCGGAGCAGAAGCGCTGGCTCCAGGAGCGCATGGAACCCCAGCGGAACCGCTGGCCCATCGACACCCCGACCCGGCTGCGCACTCTGCAGAGGCTGATCGACGCCGAAGAGTTCGAACATTTTCTGCATACGCGTTTCATTGGGCACAAACGATTTTCATTGGAAGGCGCCGAATCGGCCATCGTCATTCTCGACGAACTGTTGGAGCGCGCCGCTAACACCGGCGCCGAGGAGGCCATCTTCGGCATGTCCCATCGCGGACGTCTTACATTCCTCGCGAACGTCGTAGGCAAATCGATGGTGCAGGTGTTTTCGGAGTTTGAGGGAGGCGATCCCTTTAGTTCGCAGGGCTCCGGCGACGTCAAATACCACCTCGGCGCAGCCGGGACTTTCACCTCTAGCCAGGGCAACGAAATCGCCGTATCGGTCGCCTTCAACCCCAGCCACCTGGAAGCGGTCGACCCGGTCGCCGAGGGTATCGTGCGGCCCAAGCAGGATCGCAACGGCGACACTAAGAGGGAGCGGTATATCCCGTTCCTCGTCCACGGCGACGCAGCCTTCGCAGGACAAGGCGTGGTGGCCGAAACCCTGAATCTATCGCAGCTCGAAGGCTACACCACCGGCGGCACAATTCACCTCGTCGTCAACAACCAGATCGGCTTCACCACCAATCCGAACGAGTCGCGCTCGACCCCCTACTCCACCGACGTGGCGCGCATGGTGCAAGCGCCCATCTTCCACGTCAACGGCGACAACCCGCAGGCGTGCCTCCGCGTCGCGCAGCTTGCCTACGACTACCGCCAGCGCTTCAAGAAAGACGTCGTCATCGACATGTTCTGTTATCGCCGGCACGGGCATAACGAAGCCGACGATCCGAGCTACACGCAGCCCATCCTCTATCGCAAAATTAAAGAGCATCCGTCCGTCGCGGTTCAATACTCCGAGCGCCTCGTCATCGAAGGCGTGGTCACAGCCGAGCAGGTGAAGGAGATGCGCAAGGCTGCGTCAAACCGCCTGAACGAGATCTACGATGCCGCCAAGCGTACACGCCAGCACTACGAGGTTCAGGAACTCACCGCAGTGGGCGCGGTTCCCGCCTCCCCGCCGCGCCCCAATACCGCCGCCGATCGCGCCACCCTGGAACAGGTCATTACAGGAATCACGACGTTCCCGGCGGATTTTCACGTCCATCCGAAGCTGAAAGGCTTCATCGAAAAGCGCAAGGAGGTCCTGCACGGAGCGCCGTTCGACTGGGCTACCGGTGAAGTCCTCGCTTTCGGAAGCATGGTGCTCGAAGGCACGCCGGTTCGGCTCAGTGGCCAGGATAGCGGCCGCGGAACGTTCAGCCAACGACACCTGGAACTGTTCGACAGCCAGGACGGACGCCTCTACGTTCCCCTCCAACATCTTTCTGCTGACCAGGAACGTTTCGAGGTCTGGGACAGTTCCCTCAGCGAATATGCGGTCATGGGATTCGAATTCGGCTTTAGTGTGGCCGACCCGTTGACGCTGGTCCTGTGGGAAGCGCAGTTTGGCGATTTCGCGAACGGCGCGCAAATCATGATCGACCAGTTCATCGCCGCCGCCGAATCGAAGTGGGGACAGCCCAGCGGCCTGGTGCTGCTCCTGCCGCACGGCTACGAGGGACAAGGCCCGGAGCACTCCAGCGCCCGCGTCGAGCGCTTCCTGCAGCTTTGCGCTGAAAACAACATGCAAGTGGTGAACTGCTCCACTCCGGCGCAGTATTTCCACGTCTTGCGGCGCCAGATGTACGGTGGACCCGACCGCCGAGGCGTCCGCAAGCCGCTCATTATCTTCACGCCAAAGCGTATGCTGCGGCATCCGCGCGCTGTTTCGGTGATCGGCGAATTAACGGACGGCGCCTTCCAGGAGGTACTGGACGACAACTCCGTCGAAGCTTCGCGCATCAAGCGAGTGATCCTCTGCTCCGGCCAGCTCTACTACGATCTGGTGGCACATCGCGAGGAAAAAAAGGTCGCTGACATCGCGGTTGTCCGGCTTGAGCAGATGTACCCGTTCCCCGAATCCCAGCTCCAGGACATCCTGAAACGTTATCCTGCCGGCGTCGAACTTGTGTGGACCCAGGAAGAGCCGCGCAACATGGGAGCCTGGCGCTTTGTCGAAGAGCAACTCCCGAATCTCAGGTATGTGGGCCGTGCGCCCAGCGCGAGTCCCTCCACCGGCTCCCTTCGCCGCCATCAGCAGGAGCAGGCCACCCTGATCGAGGAAGCCCTTCAGTAAGGGTGGCGCAGGCGGTTTCGCCGGCGCGATCGTACGATATGATAAACACAGCAGCAGTGCTATCTCCAAACCCAAGAGGACGATGAGTAAAGAAGATTGTATTGAAGTTACAGGAACAGTAGTCGAGAAATTCCCCAGCGGTCTGTTCAGTGTTCAGCTCGACCAGGAGCGCACCGTGTTAGCACACCTGGCTGGTAAGCTCCGCCGGAACCGCATTCGCGTGCTGGCGGGTGATCGCGTCACGTTGGAACTCTCCCCGTACGATTTGACAAAGGGACGCATAACTTACCGCCACAAGTAAAACCCCCACCGGCCGGTCCGCGCTGCCCGCCCCGCACTCATGCGCAAGATTCTCTTCATTTTCGGTACGCGGCCGGAAGCCATTAAACTCTGCCCGGTCGTGCTGCGATTCCGTGCCGAATCCGCGGACTTCACGGCGCGCGTTTGCGTCACCGCGCAGCATCGCCAACTGCTCGATCAGGTGCTTCAGGCCTTTGGCATCACGCCCGATCACGACCTCAACCTGATGCTGCCCGGCCAGACCCTGTTTCAATCCACGTCGCGCATCCTGGCCGGTCTGGAGCCGGTTCTGGACGCCGAAAAACCGGATATGGTCTTCGTGCAAGGCGACACGACGACGACTTTTTGCGGCGCCTTGGCGGCCTTTTATAAAGGCATCCCCGTCGGTCACGTTGAGGCCGGCCTGAGGACCTGGGACCTCCGCCAGCCATTCCCGGAGGAAGCCAATCGCGTCCTGACGTCGAGGCTCACGGCGCTTCACTTTGCCCCCACCGAGGCCTCCGCTGAGAATCTGCGAAATGAGGGTGTGGCGCCCGGCCGAATCAGCGTCACAGGCAATACCGGTATCGACGCGGTCCTCTATGTCCGCGACGGTCTCGAGAAAGGATCGCTCCATGCCGGTCAAAAATTGCCAGACGAACCCGCCAGGAAGCTTCTCCTGGTTACCGCGCACCGTCGCGAGAGTTTTGGCGAGGGATTCGAAAGCCTGTGCCGCGGTCTGCTGCGCCTTGCCGACCGCCCCGACGTTCAAATCGTTTACCCCGTGCACCCCAACCCGAATGTCCAGGATCCGGTGAACCGCATCCTGACGGCACATCCACGCATGATGCTCGTCGAGCCGATGAGCTACGTCCCGTTCGTCGACCTGATGCGTCGCGCCACCATCATCATCACGGATTCGGGCGGAATCCAGGAAGAAGCGCCGTCCCTGGGTAAGCCTGTACTGGTGCTGCGGGAGAAAACCGAGCGGCCCGAAGCCGTCCTCGCGGGAACCGTCCGGCTCGTCGGTACCGATGAAGATCGCATCTTCGAAGAGGCTTCACGCCTCCTGGACGATCCGGCCGCGTGCGACGCGATGTCACGCGTTCACAATCCTTACGGCGATGGCCGCGCGAGCGATCGAATCGTCCGATTAACTCGTTCATTTTTCGAGCTAAACTCCGCCATTCCCGCCGCCATCCAGGGCTGATTTTCGGGCGCTTTTCCGTGCTTTTGCGCGCCTCCGCCCGAGATACTGAACACGGGAGGATTTGTCGTGCTGACGAAACCAGGATCCCCGTCTGAGCTGGCCGGCCGCATTGCGGAACTCATTGTAGGCCAGCCGAATGCAATCAATAGCATTATTCCATTTGTCGAAATTCACGAGGCCGGTCTCGCCCCCGAGGGCCGGCCAGCAGGCGTCTTTTTGCTGTTAGGCCCGACGGGCACCGGGAAAACCAGAACCGTCGAGGCGCTGGCGCAGGCGCTGCACGGCAGCCCCCGGAAGCTCCTCAAGGTCGATTGCGGGGAATTTCAAATGGAACACGAGGTTGCAAAACTGATCGGTGCGCCGCCGGGCTACCTGGGGCACCGCGAGACCCAGCCGTTGCTCACCCAGGCCAAAATCAACTCGGTAACATCGAACAACAGCGACCTGTCCCTGGTTTTGTTCGATGAGATCGAAAAAGCCGCCCCGTCCATGACTCGTCTGTTGCTCGGCGTACTCGACAAGGCCACACTGCGTCTCGGCGACAATTCCGTGGTGAACTTCGAAAAATCCGTGATATTCCTCACAAGCAATCTCGGCGCCCGCAGTATGGAGCGTGTGCTGCGTCCCAATTTCGGCTTCGAAACGCTGGTCCCCCGCGACGTGAAAGATGGCGGCCCAAAGATCGAGAGCATTGCCCTCAAAGCGGTGCGCCGTAGGTTCTCCCCTGAGTTCGTGAATCGTATCGACGCCGTGGTCACCTACCAGCCGTTGACCGCCGAGTCGCTGGCATTGATTTTGGACCAGCAACTCCGCGATCTCCAGGAACATATCATCGCCCGCCTCGGGGATCGTTCATTTCACCTCGAAGTGCCCACCCGCACCCGCCGCTTCCTGTTGAAGCGGGGCGCCAGCATCGAATACGGCGCGCGCGAGTTAAAGCGCACCATCCATCGCGAGTTGCTGCAACCTCTCGCGCGCATGGTGGCGAATCACGAGATACATCCCGGTGAAACCGTGCGAGTCGAGACCAACGGCACGAACACCCGCGTTCTGATGCATTGTCTCGACCCCATGCTCGAACCCGCTGCGTAATGGTGGCAGCTTGCGCGCGGATTGCCAATCGGCGCGTGGACGGCAATACGGTACCGCCGGCTTCAGCAGGCACATGGGCAGCCTGAAGGCTGGGTTACAGAGTTGGACGAATCCCGAATGTGGAAAGGAAACGCATTGGCCCGAAGCCTGCACTCCTGAGCCCCACGCTATGATGAAAAGAACTCCGCATGATTCCAGAGAGCATTCCTGAAGGGCTTACCTTCGACGACGTTTTACTTCAACCGGCACGCAGCGACGTTCTTCCTACGACCACCGACACGCGGACGTTTCTCACGCGTAGCATCGCATTGAACATCCCCATCGTGAGCGCGGCCATGGACACCGTGACCGAGTCCCACCTCGCCATCGCGCTCGCACAGCAGGGCGGCATTGGCATCATCCATCGCAACATGACCCTCGAGCGCCAGGCCGAAGAGGTCGACCGGGTGAAACGCAGTGAAAGCGGCATGATCGTCGACCCGATTACCATCTCGCCCGACCGCGCCATCTCCGACGCTTTGGAGTTGATGAAGCGCTACCGGATTTCCGGTGTCCCCGTTACGGCCGAGGGAGGCCGCCTGGTCGGCATTCTCACCAATCGCGACCTGCGCTTTGAAACCCGCTACGACCTGCCGATTTCCGAGGTCATGACGAAAGACGACCTCATCACGGTTCCCGTAGGCACCACGCTTGAGGAGGCTGAAAAGATCCTCCATAAACACCGCGTGGAAAAACTTCTGGTCGTCGACGATCACTATCACCTCAAAGGATTGATCACCGTAAAAGACATTCAGAAGAAATTGAAATATCCGAATGCCGCGAAAGACGAACAGGGCCGCCTCCGTGTTGGCGCGGCCGTCGGCTCCACCGGCGATTTCCTGGAGCGCGCTCAGGAATTGGTGCGCAGGAAAGTGGACGTCATTGCCGTTGACTCCGCCCACGCGCACCACGAAGGCGTTCTACGCGCCGTGCAGGCCATCAAGCGCGCATTACCCGACGTCCAGTTGCTGGCTGGAAACGTCGCCACCTTTGAAGGCGCGCGCGATCTGATTTCGCAGGGCGCCGATGGCATCAAGGTCGGCATCGGTCCGGGTTCCATATGCACGACGCGAGTAGTCAGCGGCGCCGGTGTCCCGCAAATCACCGCGATCGCGGGATGCGCAAAAGCAACGCGCGGATCGGGCGTCCCGCTCATTTCCGACGGGGGCATCAAGTTTTCGGGCGACGTAACCAAGGCCATCGCCGCCGGCGCCGACGCTGTGATGATCGGTAGCCTGCTCGCGGGCACTGAAGAAAGCCCCGGCGAAACCATTCTCTACCAGGGTCGTACCTTCAAGAGCTATCGCGGAATGGGATCCCTTGGCGCCATGGCGCAGGGCTCCTATCGCTACCCTCAGGACATGAGCGGCAAGCTCGTCCCGGAAGGGATTGAGGGCCGCGTGCCGTACAAAGGTCCTTTGGCGGAGCTGGTCTACCAACTCGTGGGCGGCCTTCGCGCCGGAATGGGCTATTGCGGCTGTCGCAGCATCAGCGAGCTTCAAACCAGGCCGACCTTCCTGCGTGTCACGTCCGCCGGCCTGCGCGAAGGCCACGTGCACGACGTCATCATCACCAAGGAAGCGCCCAACTACCGCCTCGAATAGTCAACCAGCGTGCAACTTCACGCCATGCCGCAAGACGCCGGCAAGCGTCTCGACCACTTCCTGCACGAACAGCTTCCTCAATACAGCCGCTCGCGTTTGCAGGATTGGATCAAAGGCGGACTGGTTCAAGTCGGAGGTCATACCGCCAAGGCTTCCCTCGTGCTCCGCGGCGCTGAGGTGATTGACGTGTCACCGGCTGAGCTCGCTCCGTTGAAAGCCGTCGCCGAGGAGATTCCGCTGGAAATCCTATACGAGGATGCCGGCGTCGTGGCCGTGAACAAACCCGCGGGAATGGTCGTTCATTCCGGCGCCGGCGCGCATTCAGGAACGCTCACGAACGCGCTGCTCCACCGCTTCGGGCAACTCTCTCAATTGGGAGGCGAGCAACGCCCCGGCATCGTACATCGCCTCGATCGTTACACCAGCGGCGTGATTCTCGTTGCACGCAACGATGCCGCGCATCAGAATCTGGCCCGCCAGTTCTCAAGCCGGACCGTGGAGAAGGTGTACCTGGCGCTGGTGCACGGCCGCCTGGCGAACGAGGAAGGCCGCATTACGACACCGATCGAACGCGATCCGGTGCGGCGCACGCGGATGACTACCCGGACCGGCGCTGGCCGAACCGCCATCACGCACTACAGAGTCCTTAAACGGTTCGAGAAGTTCACTTATGTGGAGGTGAAGATCGGAACCGGCCGAACGCACCAGATTCGCGTCCACTTTTCAAGCATCGGCCACCCCGTCGCGGGCGATAAGTTATACGGTGCGCCCGCGAGCGAGTATGGACGCTACTTCCTGCACGCAGCCCGGATCACCTTCACAAGTCCGGAGAGCGGAGAGCGTGTCACCGTTGCCGCGCCACTGCCTCCAGAGCTCGAACATTGGCTTACTCGTACCTGAGCGCAACCAAAGGATCGATCCGCGTGGCACGGCGGGCAGGCAGGTAGCCCGCTGCCAAAGCCACCACGAGCATCGCAATGATTGCCAGGCTGATCGCGAGCGGGTCGGTCGACTGCAGGCCATAGAGCAAGGTCTTGATGTAACTTCCCGAGGCGAACGTCAGCGCGCACCCGATCCCTATGCCCGCCAGCGTCAACGTGCAGGTCTCTCGCAGCACTGCCCATAGAACACTCGTTCGAGCCGCTCCCAGTGCGATGCGGATACCGAATTCGTTCGTTCGCCGCGTGATGCCGTAGGACAGGACGCCATAAATCCCGATACACGCCAGAGTCACCGCGAGGATCGCAAAGAACGTCGAAAGCTGCGCAACCAGACGCTGATCCAGCGTGAAGTCGTCCACCATCTGCGAGAGCGTGCGGATGTCGCTTACGGGCAAATTGGGATCGATCTCGCCGATGCTTCGCTTGATGGCGCGCACCGCCCAGGTTGGATCGCCGCTATAACGGACAACGAGACTATCGAGGTACTCGGAACTGTGCTGCGCGTGCGGGAAGAACGCCGCCGGCATCTGCTTCTCCACTGGTTGCAAGTACTTTGCATTCTTGATTACACCTACAACTTCCACGTTCTGATACTCCGCATCGTCTCCCACGGAGAAGGTGCGGCCGATTGGTGAACTGCCGGCAAAGTGCACGCGCACCATCTCCTCGTTGATCACGGCAACTCTTGGAGATGCTTGATTGTCGTGAACGGTGAAACGCCGGCCAAACACCAGGGGCATCTTCATGACCTCGAAGTATTCAGGCCCGACAAGATTGAAGTCGACGTGCGGGTCATCGGCGGTACGAGTACGTCCCGGAACTGCGACGTCGTCCCCCGACCATCCACCACCGTCCAAAACGCTGAGCGCGAAACTCGCCCCTGGTACGCCGGGCAATGATTCCACATGCTCCTCAATACGAGCCATCGTGGCTCGCAGCCGGGCATCCGGCTTGTAACCGGCCGATGCCGGATCGATGTGAAACCGGAGCACGTTCTGCTTATCGAAGCCCAGGTTAATATTCGTGACGTTCGCCAGGCTTCGAAGAAACAGGCCGGCGCTTGCCAGCAACACCAGCGATAACGCCACCTGGGCGACAACCAAGCCTTGCGACAACAGGTTGCGCGCGGAGACGACCCCTCGTCCCAGCCTCAGTGCAGGGGCCAACTCCACGCCAGTGGCTCGTATCGCGGGCGCCGCCCCGAAAAGAAATACGGTGAGAATCGTTACCGCAACCGTAAAGACCAGAACCTCGAGGTCCGGCGTCACACGCAGCGGCACAAGCTCTGATTCGCTCGATATCATTGCGAGCAGCATTTGGCTTGCGATTGACGCGAAGACAACGCCCAGGCCGGCGCCCAGAACACCCAGCAGCGCGCTTTCGGCGAAGAGTTGACGAAATACCCGCGGCCGTCCCGCCCCAAGCGACAGCCGCACCGCGATTTCCTTCTGCCGGGCAGTTGCCCGTGTTAGCAGCAGGTTCGCCACGTTGGCGCAGGTGATCAGGAGCACGATTCCGACCAGGACCATCAGAATCGTCAACGGCGATTGGAATTCTCTCCGCAGCGGTGAGCGCCCTGTGGCCGCCGGCATAAGCTCGATTCGTGCACGCTGGATGTTATCGAGACTCTCTTTCGAAGGCTGCGCGCCGAGATAAGTGCGCAATATCTGCCGGAAGAGTACGTCCGTCTCGGCCTGCGTTTGGCGTGGATCTATCCCTGGTTTCGGCCGTCCAATCATGTGAAGAGACCGGAACATGTTGTCGGTCAATCCATTGTGATCCGGCGAGACTTCCTTCTCCATTGCCAGGGGAATCCAAAGATCGGGCGAACGTCCAACGGTGATGCCGAAGAATTGGGGCGGCGTAACGCCAACGATGGTGTATACCGTCTGCCCGATCTTAATGGTCTTGCCCAGCGCCGAGGGATCGGATCCGAAGCGGCGAGACCACCAGGCGTAATTCGCCACCACCACAGGATGTGCCCCGGGAGTGCGGTCGTCTGCGTCCGTGAAGACACGTCCCAAAATCGGACTCACACCCAGCGTGTTGAAATAGGTTCCCGAGACGAGCTCGACCTTCAGCTTTTCCATATCCGCGTCACCGCTCATCCGCCCGTGCACCGGCATGACATAGCTCTTTATTGCGGCGACCTCGGAGAAGACGTCGTTCTTGACCCGGAATTCGCGGTAGAAAGGGTATGAGAACACGTCGGTGCTGCGGCCAGGAATGAAGTTCGTGGTGCCTTCCGGCTGCGCCTTACCGAAGAGAACCAGTTGTTCCGGGTGCTTCACCGGCAGCGTGCGAAACAGGACGGCGTTCATCAGGCTGAAAATTGCGGTGTTGGCCCCGATGCCGAGCGCGAGCATCAGGACCGCCACGATAGTGAAGCCCGGGCTCCTTCGCAACTGTCGCACCGCGTACCGTAAATCGCGAATAACATCCCCGCAAAACTCGAACACCATGTTTCCCCTCCTCGGCGGCTCCGCTTCCTCGATAGGCGACTCGCCCAATGCCGACCGGAGATCTTCATGCAATTCATGCCACGGGCGCGCCTGCCGCCGGACTTCGCGCCACGCCTCCTCGGCATTGAGCCCGCCGCGGAGCGCGCGCTCGTAATTCTCCTGAAATTCCAGCGCCAGTTCTTCAATAACTTCTGCCTCACGCTCGCCGGAAACCCCCAAAGGAGGAAGGTTCTGGCGTACGTAGGCCTTGAACTCAGGCATTCTCGAGTCCACCGGCGCGCTGCAGCGCAGTCAGGAACGTGCTCCAACTGCGGCGTTGTTCAGCCAGCATCTTCCGGCCTGCTGGAGTGAGCTTGTAGTATCGCCGTCGCCGCTGCCCGCTCGCTTCCACCCACTGTCCGGCAATCAGGCCTTTTCGTTCAAGCCGGTACAGTACCGGATATAACGAGGCAATCTGAAAGGCGACCGCGCCCTCCGACCGTCGCTCAATCTCGACGCCGATTTCGTAACCATGACGGGCCCGGCTTTCAAGCTGCGCGAGCACCAATAGCTCCGCGCTTCCCTTCTTGCGGGCATTCTCGTCGGGGTCTATCGTTGACATATATCGCACTCAAATATATATCATTCCGCAACGAACGTCAAGGCTTCTCGCAACTGATCGCCCAGGGAATGCCGAACTTGTCCACCAGAACCCCGAAACGCAGCGCCCAGAACGTCTGTTCAAGCGGCATCTGGACGGTGCCGCCTTCTGCCAGCACATTGAAGACTCGCTCCACCTCCGCCGGATCGGTGAGGCCGAGTCTGAGGGTGAATCCCTGAGGTTTGACATAGTCCTCCGGCGCGACGTCGGAACCCTGCAGAACCTGTTTATCCAGGGTTAGCGTGGCATGAAAGACTTTCTCATGAAGACCGGGCCGCGCCTCCTGTCCCGGCAAGTCGCCATACTTCATGAGGAATGAGATGCGGCCATCCAGGCATGCTTCGTAGCACCGGAATGCTTCCTCGCAATGGCCGTTGAAACTGAGAATCGGGTTGAGTTCCATGGGGTTGTCAGCTCTTGGTTATTGTCGCTCTCCGAGAGGCCGTAGAACTCACAACCGGCACCACTGCCGCAAACCGCACAATTATGCCTGTGAGCGGTCAGCCTTCACCCACGCGGTTAAGCTGAAAGCTGATCGCTGAAAGCCGATAGCTCTTCCTTACCTGTTGCCGATGTTCTGAAACGGCGTACTTAGTGCCCCGACCCGTTGCGCGGCACGCCATTAGGCACCGCCGCATGCCCCGGAAGCTCGCGCCGGGTGATGACTCGATCGATAATTCCGTACTCCACTGCCTGGCGCGCATCCATGATGTAATCGCGATCGACATCCCGCGCGACCTTCTCCCGCGGCTGGCCCGTGGTATCCGCCAGGATATCGTTCAGGATCTCGCGCGTACGCAGGATATCGCGCGCTTGAATGTCGATATCCGCCGCCTGTCCGCCCAATCCGCTCGCGTGCGGCTGGTGGATCAGAACCCGCGAATACGGCAGGCTATAACGCTTACCCTTCGCGCCTGATGCGAGTATGATCGCCGCCATCGAGGCCGCCTGGCCAACACAATACGTCACGATATCCGGTTGCACCAGGTTCATGGTGTCCAGGATCGCTAGCCCTGACGTGGTCACGCCACCCGGCGAGTTGATGTACAGAGAGATGTCCTTTTCGGGATCTTCGGCCGCGAGGTAGAGAATCTGGGCGATGATCAGGTTTGCGACGTTGTCATCGATCGCCGTTCCCAGGAACACGATATTCTCCTTCAACAGCCGCGAATAGATGTCGAACGCCCGTTCACCTCTCGCAGTCTGCTCCACCACCATGGGCACCAGGCTCATATTGCTCCTCTCGGCGGACGAGATTGTTCCGTCAGTATTAACTTACCGTAAGTAACAACTGACAGTCAAGGGCGGGCCCACTTTGCGGCTTCGCGGAAGAACTCCTGTAACGACAGCAGAGTGTTGGCTTGAAGATCCTTCACGGTGATCGATACCACCGGACGGCCGCGTTCCGCTAGCGCCAGCAAAGTCGCCTGGTATTGCGCGCGATGATAATCGGCCGAGTATGCGATCTCCGGAATACTCTCGGATGCTTCGCTAATGAGGATCGTCGAGAAGCAGCGCCCATGACCGATGATCATCTCATGGTAGGAATGATTCATTGCCGGCCCTTCATAGATGTCCACCGGCATCTTCAACCGCGAGCGAAACAGGGTCTCGCCTGCCTTGTTTAGCACGATTCGCATGGCGCGTCCGCGCGCTGAATAGCGAGTATCGCCGAAGAATGTAAGTTCTCCGTATTCGACCTTGCGCTCCGTGGCGAGTGCACCCACAAGCGATCCGTAAATTGCGGGCGCCGTCGCTTTGGGATTCGCGACATGCGCAGCCAAGTGACCGTAATCGAGAATAATGCCGCCACGCCATTTCGCCGCATGCACCGCCGTCCGAGGTCCCGCGCTGTGCGGAGATTTGATAACGCGCGCCGCGACGGCCTTGTAAAGCTCAACGCCCGGTTGGGTCACGAAATTCATGTCGCGCAGCCATGCCAACCCGAACACGACGTAGTGAACAAATTGCATATACTCCGCCAGGGTTGTTCCGCGTTCGAATGAGAAGGTCGCAACCGGATATCCCGCACGGCGCAGCAGCGCAACCTTGTCGGCATCCGGGCCCTCCAGGTCTTTAACCACCACGGCGACGAACACCCGGTCCTGTTGAGAATCTCGCGGCGGGCGGTAATTCGGCATCCGGATCTTCTCGCCGATTACGATCTTGATCCCGACCAGCTCGCTCTTACCAAGGCTTTCCTCAAAATCCTGCTTGGTCCAGACCCCCGCTTCCTCCCAAGGCTTCGGAAGCATCAGCGTGACCTTGTCGCGCCCGGCGAGTCCCTGTGCGTGCAGGAAAGCAGATAATTTCCAGGCGCTCAGGATGTCCTCCTCGCTCAGGCTGGCGGAGCTCATCCACCCTTCGAGATTGGCCCCGGAGAGTCCCAGCGGATACAGACTGCCCCGAGTCAGAGGCGAGCTGTGTCGGCCGGCTGTCGTGACGCGGCCGTCCATCTGCAACTCGACCTTCCGAAAACCTCGCGCCAAGGCAAACCGGTCGAGCAGGGAGCCCGGCAACGTCATGTATAGAAAATTCGCCTGGGCGTCGACTTCGTGCTTCTCATACAGCGTCGCCAGCTTCTCGAGATTCAGGACCGGCTCGTAGGAAGTCATCCCCATCGCCATTCCCACCACCAGCGTCGACTGCAGAGTCACGGCCATGCTTTTTCTCGATCGCCGCAACATATCTTCGAGGATGTGCTTCAACTTGGCGGGGTCGGTGGAATCGAGTACATAGCAGCGGACACCCCGCTGCAACAAACCAGCGCCGATGTAGGCGTGCTTGTCTTCAGCGGATCCGCCCATGCCGGCCCAAATGAGAAACCGCAGCGGCGACCCATGCGCGCGATAAATCGCACCGCGAATCTCCTCGAGTTCGCCGTCGATCCTGGTCGCCCACTCGGCAGTACGGCCGGCGTTCCAGCTCAGATCGAACAGCCCGTAGCCGTTCTTCACCACCCGATTCGAACCGTCGGTTTCCATCCCAATCCGGATGAGCCGATTCCGATCCGGGTCGAGCACCTCCAGCCCCTTCCGGTTCGCCTTCGAGACCAGCGCCTTCAGGCGCGGCAGCACCTTCTCCTTTTCGATCGATTCGAAGATAGAGTCCGCAGCGGACTTGTCGTTATAGAAATGGAGTTGCACGCTCACTTGCACGCCGCCACATCGACGAGAAAGCCGGCGATCACATGCCAGCCGTTGGTGTCTCGCTTCTCGATGTTGTACGCGTGGTTTTTGCGGTCTGGCCGCAGACGCCAGGTTGTCTCGGCCTGCGTGGAGGCTCCAGGAATGTTGATTGCCTTTGCGCTGCTTTGGCGCAGCGCCCAGCTTTCGCCTCCGTCGGTTGTCCCGTATAACTCGTAACCACTGCCTTTCGATCCGATGACCAGAGCTCCTGTCTTCGCCGACTCGAACCGGAAGTGCTCGATCGAGCCGGAATGTCCGTCCTCCACAATAGGACGCTCCTTCCACGTCTTCCCCCCATCATTTGTAATGAGCAGAAAGGGATCGCGAGGCAGTGTTTGTACCACTTCCCCAGCAATCCAGCCATTAGCAAGATCGAAGAACTGAATCTGGTCGAGAGCGGAAAACCGAAGGCGGCGGTACGGCTCTGACCATGTCTTGCCGTCGTCCGACGTTGCCAGCAGAATCGAGCTGAGCGTGGCGGTGGGTGTATGTATATTCCCTGTCACGAACAGGCGGGCGCCCGATTCGATGGCGCTTAGTTCGAGATAGACGGGGCACGGTTCGTCTTCCGAGCAGTCCAGGCCGAGTGACTGCAACTCCTCCTGCACGCACTGAAAGGGGATATGAATCGGTTTTCCCTCATTGACCATCTCGGCCGGTTGCGTATCGGCGTGGAGAAGCAACACGACGGAGAACAACAGGGGAGCAAATCGCAGCACCGTAGAATAGGATACTTCGCTTGCAGGCGCCGCGTCGCCCTTACATACTCCTACGGCGTCGAGTTGGTCGAAACCTGCAGGCGCGATCCATCGGTGCGGATCGTAATCAGCCCCGCTCGATCGGTGCGCAGCGTCTCGATATGCCGGTCGGCGAGTCGGCGTAATACCTCAGCGTGCGGATGGTGGAACGAGTTCTCGAAACCCGCCGATATCACCGCAAACGCCGGACGCACGGCATCGAGAAACGGTTCGGTGCTCGACGTCTTGCTGCCGTGATGGCACACCTTGAGAACATCCGCCCCGATCGCGAGTTGATCTGCCAGCACCCGGCCCTCCATGGGCGATTCCATGTCACCAGTCAGCAGGAAGGCATGTTCGCCGTAAAGAATACGGAGTCCCAGCGAATCGTTGTTCCTGGGTTTGGCATCCGGTATGTAATCGGGCGGTGGCGAGATCACCTCGATCGTCGCTCCGCCGAATTCCCGCCGTTCCCCGGAATGCATCGCCAGGATTCTCACGTGTTTCTTCCGTGCATGTTCGAGCACCTCGTTCCACACCGGGTCTTGCGGCGTGGCGCCAGTCCATAGCTCGGCCGGATGGAAATTGTCGATGATCGCACCGAGGCCGCCGATATGGTCCGCGTGGCCATGCGTCGCCACCACGACTTCCAGCTTGCGGATGGAGCGGCTCCAAAGATACGGCGACACAACATCCTCACCGATATCGAGCTTTGGCTTCCGGACCGAACCGAACGAGGGAACTCCCCCGGCGTCGACTAACATCAGCTTGCCCTGAGGAAACGCGAGCAGCAGGCTGTCGCCCTGTCCCACGTCGATGGCCGCCAGCTCCAGCGCTCCGTGAGTAACGGCGGGCGCGAAGGGGTAGACGACGATGAGCGCGAATAGCCCCAGCACGATGCTGAAAACTATCAATCCCCATGCACGTCTTGCGCGCATGGCGAATGCGAGAACAATGATAGCGGCGGCGAACGCGAGACACAACCACACCGGTGGATCGGGCGTACGCCAATCGGGCTCCCACCTCGCGTGCCACGTTGCGACCCTTTCGGATGTAACCAGCAACCATCCGGCGACCTGGGCGGGCAGCGCCAGGCCGGTGAAGACGGCGACAAATCCCACCGGCACCGCCAGGGTCAGCAGAGGCACGATGAACAGGTTCGCGGAGAAGCCCGAGAACGAAATGCGGTGGAAGTAGATGGCCATTGGAAGCGCCACCCCGATCTGGATCACGGTGGATATAATCGCCATTTCCCACGCGTAGAACACCAGTCGCAGACACCACGCCAGGCATCCGAGCATCCAGCGCGCCGGCAATCGAATGAAATACGAAACCGTCTCGACCAGCAGCCGCAACTCGACCCGGAACTGGGCGGTTGCCGGAGGGAGCCGCAGGTCGCGCTGCGCATCATCAAGATCGCGTAAGCCGCGCCGGTACGGCTCGCAGGTTCTTGCCATGAACGGAATCGCAAACGCAGCCAGGACGGCGACAGAGAGGAAGGAAAGCTGGAAACTGGCTTCGAAGAGTTGGCCGGGGTCATAGGCCAGGTACAGAATCGCAATGGCCGCAAGCAGGTTCATCACGCGCCGCTCGCGGTAGAAGTATCTCCCGATAAAAAAGAGAGTCAGGCCGCCGGCAGCCCGCACCGCCGGAGCGTTGAATCCCGTAACGAGCGCATAGGTCCACGTTGCCAGGGCCGTGATAATCAGCGCGGGCAGTTCGCCGACGAAACACAACCGGATGAGAAAGAGAAAGGTCGCCGCCAGAACCGTGACGTGCAGGCCTGAAATGACGATCGCATGGAAGGTTCCGGTGCGGCGAAAATGATCGGTCCAGACCTTCTCCAGCTTGCCGGATTCACCGAGGAGGATCGCCTCCAACATTCCCGTCGCGTAGGCGTCGTTCCGGTACAGCGAATCCAGCCGGGCGATAGCCGCTGTGCGAAGGGCGAAAATCGCGCGAAAGAGTGGCGTCCCACAGCTTCCGCCAGGCGCGCGGATTGCATCCGTGCCGCGCGTCGCGACCGTCCAATATACGTGGCGCCGAGCCGAGTAGGTGACGAAATCGAAGGATCCCGGGTTGTGGAAGTTCCGAATCGGGCGTACCTTGCCCTCCAACTCGATGCGTTGGCCGTAGTGGAACTCCGGCGGCGTTTCTCCGTCGCGAACCGTCAGGCTGACCCGAGCTCGGGCGCCAGGAGCGAGTTCCACCGTGAACTGGTCCCGGCCCTCGAAAAGGATGGACGGCTCGACAACGCACCCAGCAAGGATCACGGTTTCGCGTGAGCTGGCCTCAATCACCGGAGCCGGTGTCGGGCGATGCAGAACGTCGATGTATGCGCCGCCGAGAAGGACCGCCAGGAGCGCTGAAGCATAGGTTAAAATCCGCGAACGGCGATGGGCGGCCAGCGCCAGAATTACGAACAGACCCATTTCGAGCGGCAGTTCGCAGCGATCGAAATGGGTAATGCGCGATACGAGGATTCCCGTGATAAAAGCCACCGCCGGCAGTAAAAGGGGATCCCTCACTTAGACTTAGTGGGATTCTGGGCCAGAAATCTCTCCGGCAATTTCCGCCTGAAAGGATGCGCTGGTTGACGGCATGTACGATTCGGAGACCGAAATGAACCGCCATCCTTTCCTGACCCACACCTTCGCGATTACCGGAGCACTCACGATCTTCGCCGCCCTCGGTTGGGCGCAACGCTCACCAGACCTCAATCCTGTCCCCTTCCGGTCCGCCGATGGCAAGTTTACCGGCTGGAAGCTGACCATCCCCGGCAATCGGCCGCTCGCGACACCCGCCGTCGTCGATGGCAAGATCTATATCGGTGGTGGCTTTGGCAGCCACGAGTTCTATGCCTTCGACTCCGGCTCGGGCCAACACCTATGGACCTATCACACGGCGGATGACGGCCCGACAGCCGCCGTTGTGGAAGGCCGCCGCATCATCTTCAACACCGAAAGCTGCGAGATCGAGACCCTGACGACCGACGGGAAGCCGGTATGGAAGAAGTGGCTCGGAGACCCTTTGATGAGCATGCCCGCCGTCGCCGACGGGAAGGTCTACATGGCCTACCCGAACTCGCGTTCGGACCACCGCTATTACCTCGCAGCGTTCGACCTCGCGAGCGGGTCGGAGTTATGGCATAGTCCGATCGCAGGCGAGATCATTACGGCGCCTGTCGTTGATGAGGAGAAGGTATACGTGTCGACGGTTGACGGTTCGCTCGTCTCCTTCGACCGCAAAGACGGCAAACAACTCTGGGAGGAAAGAAAGAATGCCACTTCGGCGCCCGCGGTGTGGAAAGGGCAAACGTTCTTCAGCCGCCGGGAACAGACGAACGTGACGGTGGGCGGCAGGGTAATGGCACAGCAGAATGAAGTCGTGGCGTCGAAAGCTACCACGACTGCTGCCGCCCCGGTCGTCGACGTGCGCGATACCATGCGCGCCGCCGATTACCTCGATTACAAAAAACGCGCCGCCTCACCAACCGAAGCGAAAAGCCAGTCACTGGACGCATCGGTCGGCTTCGCCGGGGCGTCGAAAGGCAGCGCGAATATGGCCGCTTCGATGGCCAACCTTGGACAAGCCAGCGTCCACGGAATCTGGGCATACCAGGGCTCGAAGCCCTTCGTCGACAATGGGCGCCTGTACAGTTCCATGGGAAATCGAGTCATGAGCGTCGACGCGAAAACCAGCAAAGTCCTCTGGACGCGCGACCTCGGACGCGACGGTGTGAATGCCTCGTTAACTCCTCCGGCAGTCGTTAACGGCAAGGTGTTCGTCGGAACACGCACCGGTGAAGTGCGGGCGATGTCCGAAGCCACTGGTGAGGTCCTTTGGACTGTTAACGTGGGCGAGCCGGTGGTTTTCCAGCCCGCCGTCATGAATGGCAGGGTTTATGTCCCGACCGAATCCGGCAGTATCATTTGCTTCGAGACTGGCGATCCGCACGATGACGGCTGGCAGATGTGGGGCGGAAACGGAGCGCACAACGGTTTGAAGAAACGCTAGCTTCAGAAGCGGTCAGCGCTCAGATAAACCGCGCGGGCTTGTACTAAGGTTGAAGGCCGATGAAGCTTAGCAAGCCCGACCGCACAATATGGTTCACCGCAAACCCGCCCGCATAAGCCAGGAAGGTCATGTAGGCGAACTGTATGGCCGGCCATCGCCACCCTCCTGTTTCGCGGCGGACAACGGCGATGGTCGACATGCATTGCATAGCGAAGGCGAAGAAGATGAGCAAGGCAAACGCACCGCCCAGGGAAAGCTCGTTCTGCAGGGCATGGCGCAGCCCCTCGGAATGTTCCAGTTCCTCGCCTTCGACTCCGTAGATGGTTCCCAGAGTTCCCACAATCACCTCGCGGGCGGCGATGGAGGAGATCAGTCCAATACCAATCTTCCAGTTGAAGCCCAGCGGTTTGATCAGGGGCTCGATGGAGTGGCCCAGCATGCCTGCGTAGCTGTCGGCGATCTCCGGTGCTTTACCGTTCTGCAAGGGCAGGTGCAACAGCACCCACAGAACGATGGCGACCAACAGAATCACGGTGCCGGCGCGATGCAGGAAAACCTTCGACCGGTCATACAGGCGAATGCCCAACGACTGGAGAGTGGGCCAGCGATACGGAGGCATCTCGAGCACAAACGGCGTGCGCTCGCTCTTCAGTACCGACGATTTGAGCACCTTCGCCGTGAATACAGCCGCCAGGAACCCGAGCACGTACAGGCTCAGCATCGCGGCGGTCTGCGTACTGAGAAATGGACCGAGGAGGTGTTGCTCCTTGACGAAGGCCGCTATGACCAGGATGTAGATCGGCATGCGCGCGGAGCATGTCATGAACGGCGCAATCATGATGGTTGCGAGCCGGTCGCGCTTATTCTCGATCGTGCGCGTCGACATAATCGCAGGCACCGCGCAGGCATAGGCCGAAAGCAGCGGGATAAACGACTTGCCCTGCAAACCCATCTTGGCCATGGTCCGGTCGGCAATCAGGGCGGCACGCGCCAGGTAGCCGGAGTCTTCGAGGATACCGATGAACAGAAACAACAGCAGAATCTGAGGCAGAAAAACGAGAACCGAGCCGACCCCGGTCCATACACCATCCACCAGCAGCGATGTCAGAACCGAATGGGGCAAGACGTGGTTGAACCAGACGCCCGAGGATTGTATGAGCCCTTGCAGGCCGTCCATTAAGGGGCGGGCCCCCACGAAGATGGTCTGGAAAACAGCCACTACCACCACCGCGAAGATTGCCGGACCCGCAATGGGATGAAGAAAGAGTTGATCTAGGCGGCGCGTCCACAACGGCGGTTCGGGAGCCTTGTAAGCGGCGCCGGCGCCTACCTGACCCGCCCATTGGCGGCATTTCGGGACATCCTGCAAAACCGGCAGTTCCACTTTGGGAGCTTGCAGGGGGCTGCGTCCGGCCGCGGTGCCCTCGATGAACTGGAAGACCTTCTCGACGCCTTCGCCCTTCGCGGCACTGATCAGCGCGACAGGAGCGCCTAACTCGGTGGCCAGGGCGCCAGTGTTGACCTCGCCTCCCCGGCTGCGCAGATCGTCCGCCATGTTCAAAACGATCAGCGTTGGAAGCTTCAGAGCCAGGATGGGAGCCGCCAAAACCAGGTGTCGCGCGAGGTTGGTGCAATCGAGTATCAATAAGATCGCATCCGGCTTTGGCGAATTCGCCATCTCGCCGAACAGCACGTCGCGCGTCACGCGCTCGTCCTCGGAGCGGGGGGTGAGGCTGTAGACACCTGGCAAATCGACGAGCACGACTTCACGGGGACCACGAGTTTTCGCCCTTCCGACACGCTGCTCTACCGTTACCCCGGGGAAGTTCGCTACCTTCTGGCGCATACCGGTTAAGCGGTTGAATAGCGTGGATTTCCCCGAATTGGGTGGGCCAACTACCGCCACCACGTGAGGCGTTGTGGATTGCGATTTAAAGGGCGGTGGAAGTTCTTTCGGGCAACTTCCGAAACTGCACTCGTGGCAGGCGCTCATGTCGTCTTCTTCTGGACCCTTAGTATGAGATGCTTTGCGGTTTCCCTTCGAAGTGCAACTTCTGATCCATCAATACGATAGATGCGCGGGTCACCGCCTGGGGCGCTAAGCGCGCGCGTCACGGGAGCGCCCGGCAGAAACCCGAGCTCCATGAGCCGCTGGGCGGTATCCTCTGGTAAATCAATGCTTTCGAGGACGCCCTGTTCGCCTTGTTTGAGTTCAGCGAGAGTAGCCGCGGCTTTGGAGGTACGGCGCCTCTTATTGAAACTCAGTTGCATGTTGCTGGTGACTCC
The DNA here is from genome assembly GCA_035295125.1 of Bryobacteraceae bacterium. Lineage (GTDB taxonomy): Bacteria > Acidobacteriota > Terriglobia > Bryobacterales > Bryobacteraceae > JAICMB01. The sequence continues at coordinate 28,194 of DATGJP010000027.1, forward strand.
AGTATGGGATCGGCGAAAACCAAAGTCAATACCCTCACCTATAATACAAGACCAGTTTGGTCCTAGATTCATTATTTGACGCGAAAATTTCTCTAGCAGACTACTTGACATGATAGCACTCATATTTTATATTGAATGTGTAAGTAGATTCTAAGGAGGACAAAGATTCAATGGCTGTGGTCAAATACAATCTCCCCGATATGGAGGACTTCCCCGTAGGACTTCGCTTGTTCCAGGACACGGTAAACCGCCTGCTCGTCCCGAGTACTGGCCGCCCGTGGGTTCCCCCGGTCGACATCTTCGAAACTGAAAATGAATGGGTTTTGAAGGCTGACCTTCCTGATGTCAAGCTGGAGCAAGTAGACATCCAAATCGAGAACGGCACGCTGTCACTGAAAGGCGAACGTAAGTTCCAGAAGGACGAATCGTCCAAGGGCTATCGCCAGGTGGAGCGCGCGTACGGGTCGTTTGCCCGCTACTTCAGCCTGCCTGACACCGTCGATGCCGAGAAGGTTCACGCCGACTATGCAACTGGCGTGCTGACCGTCACTCTCCCCAAAAAGGAAGTCGCCAAGCCGCGCAGCATCAAAGTGCACGTTGCCAACAACTAAGTAGCGATCCATACATCTAAGAAGCAGGGGCCGGGTCGTTAGTCCCGGCCCGGTTTGTCTATGAACACCCTTAAAACGGTTCTCCTGCTGGGCATGCTCAGCGGGATTCTGTTGTTTGGCGGCGAAATGATCGGCGGCCGCCAGGGCCTGTACTGGGGTCTGGTTCTGGCGATCGTAATGAACTTCGCGGGCTACTTCTTCTCCGATAAGATTGCCTTGTCGATGTACTCGGCGCAGCCCGTGACCCCAACCGATAACCCGGCGGTCCATGCGCGCGTTTTCCTATCGTTCAGAGCCTGGCCATGCGGATGAACCTGCCGATGCCGAAACTTTGGCTCATTCCCGAAGATTCGCCGAATGCTTTCGCAACCGGCCGCAATCCGGAGCATGCTTCGGTGGCATTTACAGCCGGCGTGTTGAAGGTGATGAACGATCAGGAGTTGGAAGGAGTTGTGGCGCACGAGCTGGGCCACGTGAAGAACCGCGATATCCTGACCAGCTCGGTTGCCGCAGTTCTGGCCAGCGCCATTACGTTCCTCGCGCGGATGGGGTTCTTCTTCGGGCGCCGCGATGACGAAGAAGAGGGCGGAGGGTGGGGTGCTGTGATGATGTTGTTCCTTGCGCCTATCGCTGCTATGCTCATCCAGATGGCGAGTTCGCGGACCCGCGAGTATGCCGCCGATGAAACCTCGGCGAAAGTGACTCGCAATCCTTACGAGCTGATTTCGGCTCTGCAGAAGCTCGAAAGCTGGTCGCAGCGCATCCCCCTGCAGGAAGCCACCCCCTCGACGGCGCACTTGTTTATCGTTAACCCGTTCCGCCGCGGTTTCTTCTCGAGCATGTTTTCGACTCATCCCGCGACCGGCGATCGCATCGCCCGCCTTCAGCAGTGGCGCCCGAATTAGCGCGTGGCGGCAACTGTCCGAGTCAACCGTAAAGCGTCGGACCGAATCGCGTCCGGACACCCCTGGATCTTTGTCAGCGATGTGCTGGACCGGGGAGATGCCGAACCTGGCGCCGTCGTCACGGTCGTCGATCCCAAGGGCAGGGCACTGGGCACAGCCCACTACAGTTCCACGTCGCAGATCTGCCTGCGGCTGTTGAGCGACCGGGTGGAATCTGTCAATCGTGAATTCTTCTTACGCCGCCTGGACCAAGCCGAGTCGTACCGCAGGCGTGTCTTGAGCGACACGACCGCCTACCGACTGGTACACGGTGAGGCCGACCGCCTTCCCGGCCTGGTGATCGACCGTTACGCGGACTGTTTCGTTGTCCAAACCCTCGATCAGGGTATGGATCGCGCCAAAGCCGACATCGTGAGCTGCCTGGAAGAACGATATGCCCCAAGCGGAATCGTTGAGCGCAACGACGTCGCGGTTCGCAGCCGGGAATCGCTGCCGCTAGAGTCGGGATTACTCGCAGGCGAGATTCCCGAAGCTGTTCCAATAAAAATGAACGGCCTGGAACTCACCGCCGACCTTCTGCACGGACAGAAAACCGGCGTCTTCCTCGATCAGCGCGAAAACTATCTGGCCGCGGCGCAATACGCCCGTGGGCGCGCACTCGACTGTTTCACGTCAACGGGCGGTTTTGCGCTCCACATGGCCGCGCATTGCGAATCGGTGGAGGCGGTGGATAGTTCCGCCACCGCGCTTGCCACCGCTGCCGCGAATGCAACCCGGAATTCGATCGCGAACATCAACTGGCGCGAGGCGGATGTCTTCGACCTGCTTGCCGGGTATGTTTCCGCCCGGCGCTCGTTCGACACCATCGTTCTCGATCCTCCGGCGTTTGCCAAATCGCGCTCCAACATCGATGCGGCGGCGCGCGGCTACAAGGAAATCAACCTGCGCGGTCTGCGCCTGCTCGCGCCGGGCGGCACTTTGATCACCTGCTCCTGCTCCCATCACATGAGCGAAGCGATGCTGCTTACGGTTCTCGCCGAAGCATCCCTGGATGCGCATTGCACGCTTCGCATCGTCGAGCGGCGCACGCAGGCGCGCGACCATCCGATCCTGCTCACCGTTCCTGAAACCCACTACCTCAAGTGCCTGATTGCGCAAGTCGTACCCAATTGACCTGCTGCGGACGGCGGCAACCGCCGAAGTAAAAGGTATGGGCTCCGGTCCCGTTAATTATTACGACCTGCTTCAGATCCACCCCCGCGCCGAGAACGAGACCATCCATCGCGTTTACCGGCTGCTGGCCTCCCGCTTTCACCCCGACAACCTGAAGACGGGCGATGCCGAGCGTTTTCGGAGCATTAGCGAGGCGTTCGAAGTACTGAGCGACACACAAAAGCGCGCGGAGTACGATAAGCGACTGGAGCAGAATCGCCCGGCGGCGCTCCCGATCTTCCAGTCCAAGGAATTTACGGATGGAATCGACGCCGAGGCCAAGATTCGCGTTGGCCTCCTTTGTCTGCTCTATGCCAAGCGGCGCGCCAATCCGGACTATGCTGCGCTATCGTTCCTCGACGTGGAGCATCTGATGGACTTCCCCCGAGAGCACCTTCATTTCGCGGTCTGGTATCTGAAGGCAAAGCGCTACATCCAGCAGGACGACCGTAGCAGCTTTATCATCACAGCGGACGGCGTCGATTTTCTGGAGACCCAGTTGCCGGGAAATGATACTCTCTACAAGATCTTCCGAGCCTCCGAGACCGGACTGATGGTTTACCCCAAGGCGCTGCTTACCACCAAGGATCGGTAGCAGAGAGAAGCGTTCAGCTTTCAGCTTGGGTCTGACTGTTCGCGACGACCACACTGTTACAATAACGATTCCAGCACCTGGAGGCTGCTTGCGGCTCATTGCGCTGATCTTACGACTCTTCAGCTATTTATTTGAGTTTCTGCTGGCTGTAGTGCTGCTCATGCTCGGCATTCTCGACGCTACTTCGGGAAACACGTTGGATTTGGGAATGCTGCCCTGGACGGGGCCGCAACTGACGCACTGGCTGACCGGTCTCGGACTCATCGGCCTCGTGTGCACGGTACTGGCGGTCGCGGGATGGTTTCGGCCATTGTTCCCCCTGTGGACGCTATTCGTGGTGGTGATGGCGATTCGAGGTTATTTCATTTCACCTTACGCGTTTACCGGCCCGAGCGGCTTCCAACAGGCCCTTTGGTTCACGGTAGCTTGTCTTCTTGGATTCATCGGCAGCCTGACGATCTTCGGCGGCCATCGTCCCGAGCCACTGCGGCGTTAGTTGCTATTGCCGGTCTTGGCGCCGTAACCGGCTGGGAGCACTTTGTGTGGATCCACGCGGATCACGAGGTAGACGATCTGGTCGGACGTGATCTCGCTGAACCAGTGCGGCGTGTTCGGCGGAATCACCACCACATCGCCGGGACCGATTTTCCGGCTTACGCCGCCGTCCAGCGACACGCCGCCCGTGCTTGGTCCATTGAGCACTTTTACCACCTGACTCTCCGCAGGGGATTCGCGCGGATTCTCAATGGAGCCGCCGGTCACGAGCGTCGCGTTGCCCTCAATCACGTGATACACCTCCGTGATCTGGCTATGCTCGATGGCGCCTCCCGTTTGACCGTTGGTCTTGGCCCGATGTACCACTCCCACGCCGACGTTGTACTCATTATTGATGCTGACCACGCGAATGGCCTGGTCGCTCACCTTGGCATTCGGAGTCTTTGCCAGGGTAGCCTGAATGTCGGCGTTGGTCACATCCGTGGCGCTTCCTCGCGGCGTGTGCTGCTGCGCATAGGTGGTGCAAACCAGCAGAAGACTTATCGTAAAACCGAACGCGCATTTCTTCATCGCAATCCTCACTTAACGTATTTTTTGATGTCCTTCAAAGCTACTTCGGCACCGTAAACGTTGCCCGCGGAATCTACCGCGACGCCCTCAGCCGCGCTTGTGGCTCCCGTGCCCACCGGATCGGGAATATACGCCGTCACCTTGCCGTCCTTAGCGCTTCCAATCCGGATCCCGCGCTTGTAGCCGTACGGATTGTACCCGTAGCCCTGCTTGTCCGTCGATTCCGAATCCGCCACGTACAGCATGTCGTTCTTGTCGATGAAGAGCCCGCTGGGACGTCCAAACTGTGTCCACTGGTCCAGGAACTTGCCATCCTGGTCGAAGATCTCGATGCGGTTATTGGCGCGGTCGCCCACGAAAAGCCGGCCTTTCGAATCGAACGCCAGCGCATGGGGAGTGTCGAAGTCGCCCGGCTCGGTTCCCTTCTTGCCCCAGGTCTTAATGAACTTCCCGTTCTTGTCGAACTTTACGATTCGGGCATTGGTGTTCCTGCCGTGGCCATCGGCGACGAAGATATCTCCGTTTGGAGCGACAATTACGTCGGACGGCTCATTGAACGTGTCAGGGCCGTCGCCTGCTACTCCCGCCTTGCCGAGCGTCATGAGCACTTTGCCTTCGGGGCTGAATTTGAAGATCTGCTGTCCCTTACCTTCGCGGCCCTGTCCGTCGGTCACCCAGACGTTGTCGTCCTTGTCGACATAAATTCCGTGGGGGAACACGAACATGCCCTCGCCGAAACTCGTCAGGAGTTTGCCCGAGGCATCGTACTTATGGATGGGCGCGACGTTGCTTCCCGCGCAAGTGTTGGCTCCGCAACGCTCGGCAACCCAGATGCTTTTGCCATCGGTATCGATGTCCACTGCGCTCGACGATCCGAACTGCCGGTCCGGGAGCTTCGCCCAGTTCTCAATCGTGCGATAAGGATTTGGCGGATCCGCGGCGAGCGCCGCCGTCATCGTCAGAATGACCGCAAAGATGAGTCGCATTCACAGCCTCCCAGGGTACGCAAAACTTGCGTGCATGATATTACACCACAGTGCGGCGGCGCGCTGTCAAAAAATCTTGCGGCATGCGGCGCAGGTCCGTATGATAGGCAGGAGGTCGGCACACATGACACGTTCCAGCGGATGGAAGATTCTCGCAATCGCGGCGGCCCTCGCCGGCTTACTTGCTGCACAGGAGCCCCAGGTTCACGCGCCATCTGATGTCCCGGCGGGCAGCATCACGTACGAGGATGTCCCTTATCCCTATCCCGTATTATTCCTGCCGCTCACCATGTACGGGCAGGATGTGCGTATGGCCTACATGGACGTGCCGGCAGAGAGCCAGCCGAATGGACGCACTGTGATCCTGTTTCACGGCATGAACTTCGGCGGCTTCTACTTCGGCGGCCCGATTGACGTGCTGCGCAAGGAGGGCTTTCGCGTCGTGGTGCCCGACCAGATCGGTTTCGGGCGCTCCTCGAAGCCGATCATCCCCTACAATTTCCACGACATGGCTGCCAACAGCCGCAAGCTCCTCCAGACGCTCGGAGTCTCGAAAGTGACGGTGATCGGGCACTCGATGGGAGGCATGCTGGCGGCCCGTTTCGCGGCTTCTTATCCCGACATCACCGACAGGCTTGTGATCTACAACCCGATCGGCCTGACCGATCCCCGGTTCCAGCGCCCCTGGAGAACGGCGGACGAGGCGTACAAGGCGACCATGTCGGCGAGCCACGACCAGATCTATCAGGGGTTCTATAACAATATCCGCCGCTATTTCCCGCCCGGCACCTGGAAACCCGAGTACGAGAAATATGTGCGAATTCTCTACGCGCCGACGCTGAGTGGAGACTGGCCGCGTCTCGCGATGGTGCGTTCGATATACCAGCAGATTACTTATCTCGACCCCGTCTACTACGACTGGGCCCACATCAAATGCAAATCGCTCGTGCTGGGCGGAGATAAGGATGGGCCTGATTTTCCCGAACTGGCGAAGCATATTGCCGACACCATTCCGAACGGCGAACTGGTGTTGCTGCCGGGCCTCGGTCATGTTCCACATCTGCAGGCACCCGATGTTTTTTACGCCGCGCTCCTGAAGTTCGTGAAGTAGCTGCTGGATTGGTTACAATTCGAACCAGGCAGTACCCAGATGGTGCAGTACAGGTTTCCGGTAGTAGTTCTTCTCGCTTTTGGTTTCAAGCTCCTTTGCGCAGCCGATTGGCAGATTACCGGCGCGGCCGGCTTCGGCATGTATCATCCTCTGTCGATTCAAGGTTCCGCGGGCACCGCGCAAGCCGGCATCGGACCCCGTTACGCGCTGAGCGTCCTGGGAGGCCGTCAGTTCGGCCAGCACTGGGCTGTTGAAGGCGGCTGGGGTTTTCAGGACGGCGACTTCGAAATATCCTCCGGCGGCACGAAAACCGCGTTTGACGCCAACGCCCACTCTTTTCACGGCGACCTCGTGTGGTATGCGCGGAAGCGCGAGGCGTCGTGGCGTCCTTATTTCGTGGGCGGCGCGGGTGTGAAGCTTTACCACGGGATTGAAGAGGTGCGTCCCCGTCCACTGGCGCAGTTCGGAGCTTTCCAGGATGGAGTCGATGCACGCCCCATGGTGACGTTCGGAGGTGGACTAGAGAAGGGAATTGGGGCGCATTGGGCACTCCGACTCGATTTGCGGGATCAGGCGACCCCCTTCCCCAACTCCGTCATTGTGCCCGCTCCCGGCAACACCATTAATGGCTGGCTCAACGATTTTGTAGTGACTTTTGGCATAACATTGCGTTAATCAACGCGTGCTAGGATGAGCCTTCGGCTAAATCCAATGAGCAGGTTTCTATTCGTGTGCCTCGCGGTAATTTCCGCGGCCGGCTTGCATGCCGGGGACAAGGTTGTTGGTGGGCCGTATGTCGTAAACGTGACCCGGTCGTCGGCGACCGTCATGCGTGTTGTTGAGAAAGGCGAGGTCACCGTGGGAACCGATCCGGCGAAAGCGGATAAAAGTGCCCCTGTGCTGCAGGTCGAGAAGACGTCGTTCACCGGCCTCAAAGCCGGCACGATTTACTACTACAAGACGCCCGATGGAGGTTCCGGCTCATTTAGAACCGCGCCTGCGGGAGCCGCCAAATTCGAGTTTCTTGTTTACGGCGACACCCGCACCCGCCACGATGTGCACCGGCGCGTGATGGCGGCCATCAAGGAACACAGCACGCCGGAGTTTGCCATCCACACGGGGGACCTGGTCGAGAACGGCGCCGATTCCGCGCAGTGGCCGATCTTCTTCGATATCGAGAACGATCTCCTGCACAAGGCGGCGTTCTTCCCGGCGCTCGGAAACCACGAACGAAACAATCGCCAATTCTATGAGTTTTTCGATGTGGGCCAGCCCTATTATTCTTTCGATTGGGGCACGTGTCACTTCATCATCCTGAATAGCGACATCGGGAACGCCGCTGTGGGTGAGGCCGCCAAAGAGGCTTTCTGGCATGAAGAGACGGCCTGGCTCGAGCAGGACCTGGAAAAGAGCCAGAAGGCCGACATGCGTTTCGTAGCCGCGCATCATCCGCCTTTCACCGCGGTTTCACGGCGTCAGGGTGACAATCCCCAGATGACGGCGTTGGTGCCGCTGTTCGAGAAATACCATGTCACCGCGGGGTTTTTCGGGCACGACCATAATTACCAGCACTACCTTAAGGACGGCATTCATTACTTCATAACGGGCGGCGGAGGCGCACCGTTGTACGACGTCGATAAGCCTCCGATGGGGATTACCAAGAAGGTCGCAAGCACCGAGCATTTTGTGGTGATCGATGTGGATGGCAAGACGGCACATGTGCGGGCTATCGCGACCGACGGAAAGCTGCTTGACGAAGCCGAATTGAAGTGAGGGGGCTGTGAACGAGCCACCCTTCAACTCAAGCCAAAACTGATACGTTGATTTCAGAGCCTTAGCATTCATGCGTTTCTCGCACGCCTGGTTGTTCCTTGTTTCCTTTGTCACCCTCTGCGGATGCGGGACTTCCTTCTCAGGTCAACAGGTTCCCGCGCACTGGAGCACGGGCTTCTGGTTTTGGGATGGAAGTGAGTTCACCGGGCAATGGAATCACGAACCCTTAGATGTCGTGTACGTGCAGACCGGAACCATTTCTCATGAGATGAACCGGTGGAATGTTTATGGCCAATTGCCCGGGAAATTGCCGCCGGCGCGAGAGTATTGGGCGGTTTTCCGATACGAGCACCAGGGCGTGCCGGACGTACAGACTGCGAAGATGGTGGCGGACAAGGTCCTCGAGATCCAAGATAACGGGGTCATGCGGCATCTCAGAATCGCCGGCGTGCAACTCGACATCGACAGTCCAACCGGCGCGCTGAATCAATACGCGAGCTATATCCGGGAGCTACGCAAGGAACTCCCGGAGCGACTTCCCCTCTCGGTCACTGCATTGCTGGATTGGTTTCGCGATGGCACCGATGTGGCTGCCGTGATCAAAGAGGTGGATGAGTTCGTTCCGCAGTTTTATGACGTCGAAAGTGGCGGTGCGGCAATCGCGGCAAAGATCGATGCGGGACAGTGGGGTCCAGCGTTCAACCGGTTTGGCAAGAGATTTCGGGTTGGCGTCTCGAGTTTCGGGCGGGCGCGGATGGTGCCGCGCGAGCCGAATCCGGAAACCGGACGGCGAGCGGCGATGGCGTTTTATAACGACCTTGCGCCAATCGATCTCGCCACCAATCCTGCTTTTCAACTGCAAGCGTCGCGCAACCAGGCGAATGAACTTGTGTTGGATTATCGCGCTGTCCGGAAAGTCCATGTCGGCTACAACCAGTTCGATGTTGGGGATGCGGTGGAGTTTGTTATGGCGACGCCGGAAATGGTTCGGAGCGCGGTCGCAAGCGTTCGAAAAATGGGTGGGCAAGCGGCCGGAGTCGTATTCTTCCGCTGGCCGAGTTCGAACGAGGCTCTGGCCTTGGATCCGCGAGAAGTGCTCGCCGCGGCCGGCGTCAAGACCACTTTCAGTGAAGCTCAGAATCGCATCGAGGTGATTGACGGCCAATGCTCTGCCGTTGCATGCGTGGACGTGTTCCTGAACGTCGCGCGGCCTTTCGCGGCGCAACCGACTCGCTATGACATTCGCAGTTCTACCGAATTGGAATACTTTCTGCCACAGGAGAACATGCCGATCCGCATGACGGGCTCGTCTCGGCTGGAATTGGCGCTTCCGGCATATGCCGGCCGGCAGCGGCTGTACCTGGGGCGTGCCGTCTCGCTTCGCCACTCCGACTTCGCGGTGGAGGAGGAGCAATCGAAATGAACGGCGTGGTCCGGAGAATCGGCGGCGTGCTGCTCTTCGGTTTTGCATTCGTTTGGTCCTGTCCGTGGGATTCTTCGCTGCGCGAGTTTCTCAGCGCGCGTTTCTGGCTCCCGTTTGCGAAAAACGGCGCGAATTTCGAGCGAACTCACGTCAGGCGGATCTCGGCTCCGTTTGCGGGAATGATGAACGCTGAGGGCGACCGTCCCCTGGCGAAACTACGTGCAGCTTATCGGCAAATCTCGCAACCCCAGAGCGGTCCGTTCGCAGAGGCCGGCCTCCGGGAGGCTGTCGCGGCAGCCCGCAGTGACGCTTCATTGACTCAGCGGGAAAAGGAAGAAGTGGATTTGATCGACGCCAAGATCGACATGCGAGCAGGGCAGCCGTCGGCACCTGGTCCATTGGACACTGCGTTGAAGAAGCTCGAGACGTTTCAACGAACAGCGAAGACACCTGAGTTCCGCAGCGAAGCGGGAGGTTGGATTGCCCGCATTCACTACCTGCTGGGACAACAGACTACAGCGGGTAAGATGTATCTCGATGAGCTGAACCGGGACGTCTCCAACCTGAGCCGGGAGGCACTCCTCAACTCCTTGCGATTGACCTATGGATACGACGGAGGTCCGGAGCTTCTGGCGCACCTTGAGGAATATTTCGATACGCCGGAGCATGCTGCGTTTGCGATTCAGCTTGCCACGAATCCGCATTGGCCTGATGTGACAAAGCCGTTTATGCCCTCTCGCGAGCCGGCACGAACCTACGCAAGAATCCGGGAGCTACTGGAACAGCACCGCGACTTGTTGCGGTCGACGGCGAGGCCCAACCACCTGGCCCTGCTCGCCATGCGTACGGCTCTGCGCATGGGTGATCCCGCAGAGGCTCGGAAAATCGGCGACGCGGTGCCTGTGAAAGACGCGATCCGGACCGAGCCGGATTTCAATTGGATGCTGGGTTCCGCCGATTTCCTGTCGCGTGACTATGAGGCGGCGGAGGGTCCTCTGGTTGCGCTGTTTCGGTCGAGCCGCGCTACGGCCAATGAGAAGGCGGCTGCAGCGTACGGATTATGCGGCGTCTACCGGAAGACCGGTAAGACGAAGGAGCAGCTCCGATACGCGTTGTGGCTACATGCGCCGGGTTCAAAGGGCAAGGAATACTTGAGCTATCCGAGTGAGATAGAGGACCTGTCTTTGTATTGGGCGGAGTCCGGCTGGGATCTGGGGCTGTTGCTCGATGTGGAGGCGCCGATCGAGGCGCTTAAGCTATTTGCGGACGAGAACCCCAACCTGCCTGAAATACGCCTGGTCAGGTATGCCTTAGCAGTTCGCCTGGCTCGTGAGAATCGCTATGTGGAGGCGGCAGAGATCTACGATGCAATCCATGCAGCGAATCGGGCCGCTCGTATGCGACGCCTGGCACAGTTGTATGGGGAGACGACTCGGACCGATCTCTCCGTCGAGCAGGTGCTGGAAGCGAAGTACAAGCTGGCGGAGTATGTCAGCTCGAATTCAGATCGGCTTTACTTCAACGACACTTTGTGGGGCGGCATGCAGCACTACGCGTTACAAGCCAGGAGCGAGTACCGCATGACTCGCGCTGAGCGGGACGCGCAACTAAAGAACGAACGGAAGCTTCAGGACGACCAGGAGGAGCGATGGCGCGCTTACCTGATTCTGCGCGAGGTTGTTCAGAGCGCCGGGAAGACCGAACTGGGACGTAAAGCGGCGCGGTTGGCACTCGATTGCCTGGTTAAGATCAGCGAGCGGTTCGGCCGTGAGACGGATCTGCGCAAGGCGGAGACGGAGTTGGTGAAATGGCTTCGGAATGATGGCGCTTCAGGATAGCGAACTGCGGTTGGAGTTGGCGGCTTTCGCTCCACATCCGGTACACAGAGTCCCGACATATCATTTCCGGATGGTTCACGCGATCACGGGAGAGGAACTGGGGGCGATAAACTTGCGAGTCGCTTCCACTCCGCATATCGAACGGTATGCGGGACATATCGGCTTCAGCGTCCACGAGGAGTATCGCGGGCACCATTATGCGAGCCGGTCGGTTCGGCTGCTGATGCCGTTTGCGAGTTCTCTCGGGTTGAATCCGCTTTGGATTACCTGTGATCCGGAGAATGGCGCTTCGCAGCGAAGCCTGGAGCTGGCGGGGGCGGAATTTGTCGAGATCGTAGATGTGCCGCCGGATTGCATCATTCATCAGAGCGGACATCCGCGGAAGTGCAGGTATCGGTTGGGAGCTTGAAAATTGCGCTCCTATCCCTGTGCATTCCGGTTTAGTCCAAAGGCAGGCGCAACCGCCTGCTTCACCCCTCCACATAGGGCTACTTACCGATGCAGAAGGTGGAGAAGATGCGGTTCAGGATGTCGTCGGCGGTGGTGGCGCCGGTGATGGCATCGATCGGGCGCAGGGCGGCGTAGAGGTCGAGAAGCAGCATCTCATGGGGGATGCCGAATTGGACCGCATTCCGCGCCTGCTGAAGCGCCTCGACCGATTCGTGGAGCAATTGCTCGTGACGCAGGCTGGTGATGAAACCGGAATCCTGGCCGGATGAAACTGCGGGGGCTATGGCGCGGCGCAGATCTTCAATGCCGTCGCCGGTGAGGGCTGACACAGCGATGTATTCCGCTGGGATCTCGGGAACGTGTCCAAGGTCGGATTTGTTGCCCACCAGCACGTAGCGTCCTTGCTGCTGTGCTTTGTCGAGCAGTGCGAGGTCGGCGGCGGTTACAGGCTGGGAGAGGTCGAAGACCACGATTGTGACGTCGGCGTCAGCCATTGCCTGGTAGCTCCGCTCAATACCAAGCGTCTCGACAAGATCCTGGCCGTCGCGTATGCCGGCGGTATCAACGAACTTCACGGGAATACCGCCAATGGATGCTACTTCCGAGACGAGGTCGCGAGTGGTTCCAGGGATATCCGTAACGATGGCGCGGTTCTGCTCCAGAAGCCGGTTGAAGAGGCTGCTTTTGCCCACATTGGGGCGGCCAACAATCGCGAGCGTCATGCCCGAGTGAACGAGCTTTCCATATGCGAAACTGGCCGCCAGTTTCGAGAAGCCTTGTTCAACCGGTAGGACGCGGCGGAGGATTTCTTCGTTCGAGGCGACGCTGATGTCGTCCTCCGCGAAATCGATTCCGGCCTCGAGCAACGCAATCAGTTCGAGTAACTGATCCTTGAACGGCTTCAGGCGACGCGAGACGGAGCCTTCCACCTGCTGCGCCGCCACGCGCGCCTGGTAGAGCGTGGTCGATTCGATGAGATCGCGGACGGCTTCTGCCTGTGGCAGGTCAATGCGTCCATTCACAAAGGCGCGCAGGGTGAACTCGCCGGGTTCGGCGAGGCCCGCGCCCGCCTCGCAGGCACGGTCGACGCAAAGCCGCAAGACGACGGGAGAGCCGTGACAGGAGATCTCGATCAGATGTTCGGCGGTGTAGGAGCGTGGCGCGGCGAAGTAGGTGACAACGACCTGGTCGACGACTTGACCTTCGTGGTCGGTCAACTCCGCGAGACGAGCGCTCCAGGGCCGCAACTCGCCATCGATGCGCAGCAGACGGTGAGCGATTTCGACGGCTTCGGGTCCTGAAATGCGCACGACACCTATACCGGCACGGCCGGGCGGGGTGGAAAGCGCAACGATAGTCTCGTGAAGACGGTTACTGATATCGGCGTCCCGGAGGCGGACCTTTGCGGCGTCCGCGATCCGGACGCCCACCACGATCGTCCCCCGGCCGGCCACGGAATCCACCGGGACCGCCGCGTCCGCCCGAACGGGGGCCGTCGGAACCAGGTTTCGGAGGCATCGGAGGGCGCACCGGTTCGGGAATTGTTTCCATGCTGGCCGGCATGATCACCACCTGCCGCCACGATCCGGTCCCGGTGCTGAGGCTCTTCACTTCGGTCTCATTCCGCAGGCTGAGGTGAATGATACGCCGCTCGCGGCTGGTCATGGGGCTGAAGTGAAACGGCTTGCCGGTCTGCTTTACCCGATCGGCGGCAGCCACCGCGCTCATGCGTAGTTCCTCGATGCGCAGCAGGCGGTAGTCGTTCGCATCGAAGCATAGAAGCGAATGCGTTTCCGACGGCATCCGCAGGATTTCCATGGTCAGGTGCTCGAGTGCCAGCAGCGTCTCGGCTTTATTCGCCAACAGAAGGTCGACATCCGGCCCGGCGAATTTGACTACGATCTCAGGATCCTCGAGATCCGGATGGGTATGCGCGCCGGGGGTGATCTCGAACGACACCTCGAGACGCGCGAGATCGATGATTCTCGTCAGAAAGTCTTTGATCTGTGGTCCGGCCGTCGAAAGGCTGAATTTCGTGTCGCCCAAGCGTTTCCTACCTGGATCCCTTCTTCTTTGGCGCCAGTTTCGCGGGCGCTTGCACCACCGGCACGGGCGGCATAGTCCGGTTAATCAACCATTGCTGCGCGATGCCCACCAAGTTTCCGGTCAACCAGTATAATACCAACCCGCTTGACATGTTGTAGAAAAAGAACCCGAACATCAGCGGCATCAGCATGAACATTCTCTGCTGCGAGGGGTCGGCGCTGGGGTTCGGAGTCATCTTCTGCGTGATGAATTGTGTGATGATCATCACCACCGGCAGGATGTGAATCGGCAGGGTCTCAGCCTGTGACAGGTCTGTAACCCACAGCCAATGGGCGCCACGCAGCGCGATACTGACCGCCAAAACCCTGTAAAAGGCATACAGGATCGGCAACTGCACGAGCATGGGCAGACATCCTCCCATGGGATTGACGCCGTGCTTCTTATAGAGGTCCATGACCTCCTGGTTTTGCTCGGCCTTCTTGGGATCGCGCAAGCCGATGTTTTTGTATTTCGCGTTAATTGCCTGAAGCTGCGGCTGCAAGCCCTGCATTTTCCGGGCGGATTTGAGGCTGGAAAACCGCATGGGCAGCAGCAGGACGTTGATGATGACCGTAATCACAACGATCGACCAGCCGTAGTTGTGTACCCACTGATCGTTAATCCAGCGCAGGATCAGGAACAACGGTTTGGCAATGACTCCGAAGAAACCCCAGTCGATAACCTGCGGGAGGCGGGGGTCAACCTGTTTCAGGAGGTCTATATCTTTGGGCCCGATGAACAGCGAGAACTCGTTTACGGCATCGCCTCCGACGGCGACACCGACGTGAGCTTCCGCTTTGGCGTCTTTGGACGCGTTCGGCTGAACATCGTCCTTCATCGTGACCACTTCCAGCGTGTTCTGCTGGCTGGGAAGCAAAACCATGGCGAAGAACGAGTCTTCCAGGCCGGCGAACGAGAAGTTGCCGTTTGCCGTCACGGGCCCGTTCTTGGCTGCTTTCTGGTCGGCTACTTTCAGCTTGCTGTCGGCGAGGTTGAAATAGATCGAATGCTGCGCCGTGACACGATTCAATACCGTGGTATCGCCAAATCCGCCGCGCCATTCGAGCAGATGCGGAACACCGGCGCCATTCTGGGTGACCTCGGAGGTAACCTGCGCCAGATAGCTGTTGCGCAGGAACCGGAACGATTTGCGGACGTGAACCTTGGTGTCGCCGTACTCGTAATCGATTCCCAATCCATCGGCTGTGGGGGTCGCCTTGTACAAGGTGTAATTGATGTCTACCGGCGGCTTGCCGTTCTTATAGGTGATCGAGAACGGCGGCGGAACCTGCGTAAACGACGCGGTATTGATCACTTCAAGCGGCTTGCCTTGCGAATCCAGGTACTTTTTCAGGATCCAGCTTTGAATCACGCCGCCTTTATTCGTGAAACGGACGCGATAGAGGTTGGTGTCGATCGTGAAGGGCTGTTCGGACGAAGCGGTGACCTGCGGCGCAGGCGCGGCCGTGTCGGGTGTGGCAATGGCGGGGACCGCTTCAGGTTTCTTGACTACTGCTGCCGGTGGGGGCGTGGCCGGCGTGGATTTTTCGGCCGGTTTTGGCCCAGGCGGCGGTTTGTAGATGTACGGCGTTACGAACAGCACCGCACCCATCAGCAGGAACGCGATGAGAAGGCGCAGTTCCATCGACAGCTCTTTGGGCTTGGTGGGTGCGTTCGGGTTGTTGGGCAGGTCGTTCATGTTCTTGACAGGGATCAGCTAGTGGACTTCCAAAGGAAGGCGAAACCGCCTGTGCCACCCTTAACGAACGGGATCATATCCACCTTCATGGAACGGATGGCAGCGCAGTAGCCGCATGATTCCTTTCCCCACCCCGCGCACGACGCCGTAACGATCGACGGCTTCGAGCATATACATGGAGCAGGTGGGTTCGAAGCGGCAGGCAGAAGGCAGCATGGGGGAGATCCACCGCTTATAGAAACGCAGACTGGCCTTCACGAGTTCGCGCATTTGGACACGATCCGACCGATTTCCCGGCGCAGGTCGTCCGCGGAAGCATCCAAGACCAGGCGCCTGGGGTTCACGACAATATCCCACTGTGGAGCGATGTCAGCCAGGCGGAGTCGTAGAGCCTCACGAATGCGCCTCCGCGCACGGTTGCGCAGAACTGCCCGCCCAAATGCCCGTGACACAGTGAATCCGATCCGGGGTCCGCTGTCGCGCTCCACCCGAAGACAGAAGGCCGCAAAGTACGGGCCCGAGATGCGGGAACCTTTGTCATAGACTTTGCGGAAATCGGAGGAGCACAGAATTCGCGCGCTCTTCGGATAAGAAAACCTCTTATGCGTACCGGACGGCTCTCTCGTCGCTCACCGTTAGCTTGTGGCGGCCCTTTGCGCGCCGTCGAGCGAGCACCGCGCGCCCGTCCTTGCTTTCCATACGAGCCCGGAAACCATGAGTCTTCGCCCGTTTGCGATTGTTGGGTTGAAATGTACGTTTTGGCATTGTAGTTCCACGCAACAGGCAAGCGGCTCAAATTGACACACGCTACCCTGCACAGATCTTTCGATTTGTTCCTAACCTCAAGTATACATGAAACGGGGCACGCTTCCGGCTCGTAGTGTAAACTTAGGTTGCCCCCGTCATTCCCTGTATGGCAACCCAGACACTAAGCCCCGCGGCCGACGACAGCAGCTTTTTCGGCCATCCTCGCGGCCTGGCGACCCTCTTCTTTACCGAGATGTGGGAGCGCTTCAGCTACTACGGTATGCGAGCGCTGCTGATTCTCTTCATGACGGCGCCCGTGGCGAAGGGTGGGCTGGGATTCGGCGTCGTGAAAGCGGGCGCGATTTACGGCCCGTACACTGCAATGGTCTACCTGCTTTGCCTTCCGGGAGGCTGGATTGCCGACAACCTGACCGGACATCGCCGCGCCGTGCTCTATGGCGGCATTCTGATCATCTGTGGACAGTTCTCTTTGATGGTGCCGAGCGTAGCCGTGTTTTACGTTGGCCTGGCGCTGCTGGCGATGGGGACAGGAATGCTGAAGGCCAACGCCAGCACAATAGTGGGGCAACTCTACGCGCCCGGCGACCGGCGTCGCGATTCCGGGTTTTCGATCTTTTACATGGGCATCAACCTGGGTGCGTTGATCTCGCCGGTGATCTGCGGCTGGGTAGGAGAAAAGATCAACTGGCGACTGGGGTTTGGGCTAGCAGGGCTGGGTATGCTTGCCGGGCTGATTCAGTACTCGTTGAGTGGGAAATACCTTGGGACAGCCGGACTCCATCCGGTAAAGCCTGCCTCGCCGGAGGAAGGCCGCCGGCTCAAGCGTCAGGCTCTTCTCGCCAGCGCGATAGGATTCGGAACCATCGTCGTGCTTGCGTTATTGGCTAATGCGGGCACCATCACTCTTACCGCCGAGCTGCTCTCCAACGCTTTGGGTGTGGCGCTGGTGATTCTCTCGCTTGCCTTGTTTGCATGGCTGATCTTCGGACCGGGTTGGTCGGCTCAGGAGCGTAAGCGCGCCGTTGCGATATTGGTACTCT
Organism: Bryobacteraceae bacterium; assembly: GCA_035295125.1. GTDB lineage: Bacteria > Acidobacteriota > Terriglobia > Bryobacterales > Bryobacteraceae > JAICMB01. The sequence continues at coordinate 45,755 of DATGJP010000027.1, forward strand.
TCCTGGCTTCCGTGCTGTTCTTTTCGACCTTTGAGCAGGCGGGCTCGTCGTTGAACCTTTTTGCCGAGCGCAATACCAACAGGACTCTGTTCGGTTTCAACTTTCCGGCGAGTTGGTTCCAGTTCGTCGAGCCGGCTTTTCTGATCGCCTTTGCACCGGTTTTTGCGTGGTTGTGGATCGCACTTGGGAAACGTGAGCCGTCCAGTCCGACGAAGTTCACGCTGGGCCTGCTGTTTGGCGGACTTGCGTTCCTGCTTCTTGTTCCGGCGGCGGCTATGGCGATGAAAGGGACTCTGGTGTCGCCATGGTGGCTGACGGGAACCTATTTCCTGCAGACGCTCGGGGAACTGAGTTTGAGCCCCGTGGGCCTCAGCGCGATGACCAAATTGGCGCCCGAGCGTGCCGCGGGACTGATGATGGGGGTCTGGTTTGTCTCCCTCGGGGTGGGGAATTATCTGGCCGGTCGAATGGCTTCTCTTTACGAGTCTCTCTCGCTACCGAGTTTGTTTGGTATCGTTGCGACGTTCGCGCTTGTTGCCGCTGTGATCCTTGCGTTCCTGGTGAAACCCACCGTTCGGTTGATGTCAGGCGTGAAGTAATACAGGTTGGCAACCTCGCGCCACGGTCGTCTGGTCCACGAAAAGCGGATGAAAACGATGGTGGGACAGGCGGTTTCGCCTTTCCTTTCTCGGTGAAGTCCAAAGCCAGGCCTGCTCCACCGTTCCACATCGTCCAAATCGTCGCGGGACGCGAATAGTTTCCACAGGTTGGGTTGCCGACCGGCGGCTGGCTGTCCGCCTGCACTACCATGGCCTGGCACGGCAGAATACCAGTTGCCTGGTATTAACGGGTGCGGCAGCGTCCCTTAAGCTGAGCACAGACGCGAGGATGTGGAAGGCGCTCAATCGCTGGTTTGCGCGCGGCGGGAATGGCTCTCGCTCGTCTGGTCCAATTGTGCTGGTAGCTCTTATAGTTGGCGACCAGGATCGGCGATTGCTCGCTGACGTGTGCACTCGGAATGGATGGGGTATCCGCTTCGCAACCACTTGCGGCGAGGCGTGGCAGGTACTTACAGCGGATAAAGCCCCCGTTATTCTGTGCGATCGCGACCTGCCGGGCACCGAATGGCGAGATATCGTCCACATGATGGCGTCCTGTCCTCACCGGCCCTGTGCGATGCTGTTGTCGAAAGTGGCCGACGACTATCTCTGGAACGAAGTGATTGCGCGCGGGGGTTACGATGTCCTGGCAAAGCCGCTACGCGAAGATGATGTCACGCGGGCCGTGCGCCTGGCGTGGACATACTGGTCGAGTGCCGTCGTCAAGAGATAACGCCTTTTCGAACGGCGTAGAGAATCAGCTCCGCAAAACTGTGAATGTTGAGCTTCTCCTGCAGGTTGCGGCGGTGGGTTTCGATGGTGAAGAGGCTCAGGCCTAACAGGGTCGCGATATCCTTGTTGGACTTCCCTTCGGCGAGCAACTGGAGAATCTCACGCTCGCGCGCGGTGAGAAGCTCGTAACTGTCGTGCACTCCGCGGGCGCGGATTTCGCGCACGTAATCCTCCACCAGCATCTTGCTCACTTCAGGGCTGAAGAAGGCTTTACCCAGGCTTACGGCTTTTATCGCCTCGATCAGGTCATCTTCGGCGGAGTCCTTGACGAGATACCCGCGCGCGCCGGCTTTCAGCGCTCGAAGGACGTAGCCTTCGTCGGAATGCATGCTGAGCATGACAATGGCGGTGTTGGGCAGTATCTCAGTGATGCGCTGCGCGGCTTCGGTGCCGTTGAGGTGCGGCATACCAATATCGAGAACGGCGACATCGGGCTTGGTGGCCTGTGCCTGTTCCACTGCCTGGCGGCCGTCGGCGGCTTCCGCGACAACGCTGAAGCCTGGTTGGCTTTCGAGCAGCAGCCGGAGGCCGCGGCGCATTACGTTGTGGTCATCCGCTAACAGGATGCGAATCGGTTTCACGTTGGTAGGTTTCCTGGCCGGCGTTCTTCTGACGGAAGGGCAGATCCACGGAGAGTATCGTCCCCGCTCCGGGCGCTGAATTGATCTCGCACGTGCCGCCGAGCCGCGCGACCCGTTCCTCGATGCCGAGCAGCCCAAGCCCTTTCGACTGCTTAACGTCGAAGCCGTGGCCGTCGTCCTGAATCGAAAGCGCCAGGTGGTCCGAATTCTGCTGCACGCGGATGCGGACGGTGGTGGCCTGCGAGTGGCGCGAGCAGTTGTGCAACGCCTCCTGGACGACGCGATAGATGCAGGTTTTGTAATCGTCCGGAAGGTCGTCGGACAACAAATCGGCGGCAACGCCCACATCCATGCCGGTGCGTTTTGATACTTCGCGGGCCTGCCAGCGCAGGGCGGGAACGAGCCCCAAGTCGTCGAGCATGGACGGCCGCAGCAGGAGCGCCATGTTGCGGACCACGCGGACGGTGTTCTCGACGAGTCCTTTGATCAGCTCGACTTGGGTTCGCGATTGCTCGTTGCATCGCATGGAGAGATTCCGCAGTTCGACGAGAACGGCCGACAGAGACTGGCCAACCTCGTCGTGCAGCTCGCGGGAAAGCGCCCGGCGTTCGGTTTCCTGCGCTTGGACAAGCTTGGCGGACAAATTGGTGAGCTGGCGGCGAGCTTCGGCGACCTCTTCGAAACGGCTCTGCGCGTTCGCTTCCAGGCGGAGGATTTTTCTCATGCTGACGGCCGCCATTCCGAGACCGAGGGCCAGCGTTGCAAACAGCGTGACGGCGAGCCGGTATTGGAACTTGAGCAACAGCGAGACCACGCGCTCATTGCCGGCGCTCAACTGCTGCTCGTTGGTATCCGCAATGCGGCCGGCAATTTCCAACATGGCGGTACGGCGCGGGAAGACCTCGTCCCGCAGGAACAGGTATCCCCGATCGCGGCGTTCAACGGCGTTCCACGTCATAATGGGATCGAGCGTTTGCCAGTAGTGGGACAGCTCGGATTGAAGCGCCTTATAGTGCTGGCTCTCCGCGGGCTCGATGAGCTTCGAATAAGAAACCAGGGCGGCGTCCATCTGGCTGCGAACGTCCTGCAGGCTGGCGCGGTAACTGGAGGCGCGGCCGGGTTCGGGCTCCAACAGGTAGTCGCGGACATAGGTTCCGGAGAGATAGAGCTCGGAACGGATGTCGTTCAGCACGTGGTTGCGGGCGAGGAACTGGCGCCGGATCTGATCGTCATCGCGGCGGATTTGATGCAGCACTCGCAAGGCGTCGAATCCGGAGAGCATCATGATCGCGAGGAGACCGCCGAAACCGACGGTCAACGTGACGCGACTGCTCCTCATCAAGCGGTCGGAAATGCGATTGACTTCGCTCGGAAATTCCATTTCGGACGCGATCTGTTTGATGCCCCATTTCCAGCCTAGCGCCCTGGAGGCTTTAAGAGCAAAGCTTCTCATGGTTTGTGCTGCGTCGAGGATTTCAGGATTTTCGCGAGCGCTTCCGAACGCCGGGAACCGATTACAACCGTGCGGCCGTCGGCCAGCTTAACGTTAACGCCTCGATCTCCGCCCGCGATGTAGCCTTTCTTGCGGCCCACAGTTCGGATTCCGTATCCGCCGAATTCCCTGGCGGGATTGAAAGAAATGGCGTCGACGGATTCGATTTGATCTAGCGGGATGTGGCGGACGCGCCACATGCCTCGCATGGCGATGGAGAGCTTGTCGGACCAGACGTCAGTAACCAGCTTGATGGTGATGAGGCGGAGATAGATCAACCAGAGAAAGATGCTCCAGAAGATCATGCTGCCATTAGAGACTGGGTGGCGGCCCCAGGGGTGGCCGAGAGCGACTTGCCAGAGGGTCAACCCGAGGAAGATGAGAGGGATGGTGGCGAGCGCGAGCCGCATGCGCGCCTGGCGGAACGGTTGCTCCTCGTGGAACAGGGGTTCGCTTTTCAAAATTCGCTTCCCGGACAGGGGTGGGTGGACAACCCGCTGCAGGCTCCCAGCCCAACGCCGCATAGCTTTCCCAGAAGTGGGAGCGACGCAGCGATGTAAGGCAGGTTTGTAACCTGCGACGGGTCTGAAACCCGCCTTCACCACTTCAACATGCCTCGACAAGCACCGGTAACAAACCGGTGCGCAGGATGCAATCCTGCCTTACTCTTCTCCAGTCTTGTCCCATTGCGGAAACTAAGTGGCATTGGGCTCCAAGCCTGCATTACCTTAGGGCGCCGATGGTGTACTGAAGCGCGGCATTCTGAGTTTGATAATCATACTTCGCGTTCAGATTTTCGATTTCGGCCTGGGTCTGGCTCAATTGCGCCTGCGTCAGTTCGACGATGGAGCTGAGACCGAGGTTGTAGCGTCCCTGCGCCAGGTTTAAGCCCAAAGCGGCCTGCCGGAGGAACTGTGACGTGACGTCGATTCGTTGGAACGCAGTGACTGCACTTGCCCAAGCCACGCGAACATCGCGCGCGATGCGCTGCTGTTCGTCGCGGAGCCGCTGATCGGCTTCGAGGGCCCGGTAATTGGCCGCTTCGCGGCGTGCTGAAAAGAGGTGGCCGTTGAAGACCGGAATGTTCACGTTTACGGCGGCGCCGGCATATTCGGGAGGAATGACTTGCGAAGTGAGCTGCTGGATGTACGGCGTGTAGCCGGCAGTGCCGACCAGGGAGACCGAAGGCCTGGAGAGATCCTTCTCCGCCTCGGCGAACTTGCGCGACGACTCACGAGAGAGGTTGAGGCTGGCCAGCTCCGGACGGTCTTTCATCGCTTGGGCAATGAGAGCGTCGGGCGCCGTCGCCGGACTTGGCGGCAGCGGCTCATCCGCGAGGCGATAGTTAATCACCTGGTCCGAGCCCATGGCCCGCGCCAACTCCGCGTATGCTTCGTCCACGGCATCCTCCGCATTAATCACGAGCAGTTTCGCCTCCGACACGCTGACCTCGGAAAAGCTGACGTCCAATTGCGATTTCAGATTGTTGCGCGCGAGTGCATTCACCTGGTCGAGAAGTAGCTGGCGAGCGTCTACCGTTTGTTGCGCCACTCGAACCACGGCCTGCGCGCGCAGCACGCCGTAATAGGCGCGGTTGACGGCGAGCAGGACGTCGTATTTTGTCGCGGTGACGTTCTGCGCGGCCGCTTGCGAATTCAACTGCGAACTCGCCACGAGGTTTTTGGTACGGCCGAGATCGGTCACGAGCTGATTGAATGTGATGCCCTGGCCATAGCGATTGAAGAGGCGGGAATCCGTCAGGTAGCCGGCCCCAATACGGGAGCCGATGTTGGCGGCGGATGCCGTCATGTCGCCGGCGATCACGGGAAAGTATGGGGCGCGGGCAACGGTAACCTGCTGGCCCGAATACTCTGCTTCGTTCTGGGCGGCCAGAATCTGCGGGTGGTTCTTGAGCGCGGCGGTCTCCGCTTCCTGCAGCGACAGCGCCGGCGGCTGCGGTGTTGGCTGCGCCATCACGACGCCCGCGCATACGACCGCCAGGTAAACAACACGGATCTTTCGCCGATGATTCCTGTTTGGCATGCGTGTTTCCTTGTTACTTCTAGTGCTCAACCCGAACGGACTCAGGCTGGCTGCCTCGCCGATTCCGGTACACCAGCAGGTACGCGGCCGGCACGATATAGACGGTCAGCAGCACCGAAACGGTTAACCCCCCGATAATCGTACGCGCCAGAGGAGCGTACTGCTCGCTTCCGGTTCCGAGTTTGAGGGCCATCGGAACCATGCCGATGATCGTCGCGAACGAGGTCATCAGAATCGGGCGAAGACGTACGCGGCAGGACGTGACGATCGCATCCTTTACGTCCTTCTGTTCCTCCAGGCGATGAGCGAATTCCACAATCAGAATGCTGTTGGACGCGGAGATGCCGACGAGCATGAGCACTCCCATCAGCGACATAACGTTGAGCGTAGTATGCGTGAGCGGTAAGATCGCCATGACGCCGATGAAGCCCATCGGAATCGCCAACATAATCAGGAACGGATCGATGAACGACCGGAACTGCGCCACCAGAATCAGGAACAGCAACACTACCGAAAGCGATAATCCGATTGCGAAGCTCTTGAACGAGGCGCGCATGCCCTCGACCATTCCACGGAGGTTAACGCGGATGTTGCCGGAGATCTTCATCCCCTGGATCACTTTATCGATCAGGTTCGAAACTTTGCCCAAGTCCTCACCCGAGGGCGTCACATAGACGTCCGTAATGGGCTGAATCTGGTAGTGGTCGACCTCGGTGGGCGTTTGCATTTTTACAAGCTTCACCACCGAGTCGAGCGTCGTGGGCTCCTTGAGACCGGGAGCGCGCAGCGGGATACCTTTCAGGTCGAGGAAGTTATGGATGGCAGGTTTGCCATTCTCATAAAACTGCACTGTCAGGAAGTAGTCGTTACCGGTGACGTGATCAACCCAATAGTTCGGAGCGATCATCGTGTTCGAGTTCAGCGCGGTAATGACGTTGTCGACGATCTCTTTCGGGCTGAGTTGCAACTCGGCGGCATGAACGCGATCGACATCGAGGCGAACAGCCGGATAATCCATATCCTGTGGGATGTAGACCTCGCCAACGCCCGGCAGCCGCCGAATACGGGCGGCTAATTCCTGCGCCACGTTAAAAGTGCGCTCGACATTGCGGCTGGAAACCTGTACGTCGATGGGCGCAGGCTTGCCGCTGTTGAGCACTGAATCCACCATCGATCCGCTGGTGATGAAAGACCGCAGTTCGGGATATTGTGTCGCTAGTACGTGGCGAATGCGAGCCATGTACTCGAAGCTGCTGGTCTTATGGGACTCTTTCAGGGAAACCTGAACGGTCGCGGTGTACGGTCCGGCGTTGGAAGTGTAGAGAGCGGAGAAGTCGGGCACGATGCCGATGTTCGAGACCACCATCTCGAAGTCCGCCGGATCGACGATCTTGCGGATCATGTTCTCTACCCGCTTCACGTACTGTTCGGTGACTTCAATGCGGGATCCCGTGGGCGCTTTCAAATTCAGTGTGAATTGCCCGGCATCGGTGGTCGGAAAGAAGGCGACCCCCATGAATGGATAGAGGCCTAGACTGGCTACAAACAGGAGCAGCAGAACTGCTACGGTGATCACCGGGACACGCAAGGCCAATCGTACAGACGATTCGTAAGCGTTGAGCAGGCGGGTGAAACTCCGGTTGAACCATTCGTTGAAGCGCTGGCCAAAAGCGACATCACCCTCAGCGGTTTCCGCTGTCTCCTCCGGTTGGGCGTGATGAAAACCATGCAGGAACCGCGCACAGAACAGCGGGATTACCGTCATCGCGACGAAGTAGGAAGCGAACAGGGAAATGACAACGGCGAGCGCCAAAGCCGAAAACAGAAATTTGCTGACGCCGTAGAGAAACGTCACCGGGAAAAAGACAACGACCGTGGTCAAGGTGGCGGCGAGGACGGCGAGCGTGACCTCCGCCCCACCTTGCTCGGCTGCGACTTCAGGCGAAGCGCCCATTTCAAGGTGACGATAAATGTTCTCCAGCGAGATCACGGAATTGTCGATGATGCGCGAGAATGCCAGCGCCAGACCGCCCAGGATCATCGTATTCACGGTGCTGCCGAACAGGTACAACACCACAAACGTCGCCAATGCGGATAGCGGGATGGAGAGAAAGACAGCAAAGGTAGCGCGCAAGCTCCCCAGGAAGATCAGGATCATCAAGCTCGTGAGGGCCAGGCCGATGGCGCCTTCATCGCCCAGGGTTTTAATTGCTTCCTTCACGAAGGCCGACTGATCGAATACGACGTCGGTCTTGAGCTGCTTGGGAATGTCGAGCAACCGCGACGTCACATCGCGGATGCCATTCACGACGGCGATGGTGTTCGTGTCACCGCCTTGTTTCATGATCGGCAGGTAGGACGATCGTTGTCCGTCGACGCGCACCACGTTGTATTGGATCTGATTGGCGTCCTTGGCCTCGCCGATATCCTTTACAGAGACCCAACGGTCGCCATTCGTCTTGATCGGGATATCATTGAGCTCCTTCACCTGATCGACGAGGCTGTTCGAGTAGACATAGTAGTCGAACTGGCCCATCTTCACGTCCCCCGCCGGCAGAATCAGATTGTTCTTGTTGATGGAATTGACCACATCCATCGGGCTCAACTGCCGGGAGAGCAACTTGTAGGGATCTACGTACACCATCACCTGGCGGTATTTCCCGCCGAAGGGTGGCGGAATCTCGGCGCCCGGTACCACAGCGATCTGATTGCGAATCGTGAATTGGCCGATGTCGTGTAGTTGCGTTTCCGTAAGGCCCTCGCCCTTGAGCGTCACCAGGCAGACCGGAAGACTGGAAGCGTCGGACTTCAGCACGACAGGCGGGAGGGTTCCGGGGGGTAGCCGCTTCAGGTCAGCGAGCGCGAGGTTGGAGAGCTCGGTCATGTCGGCGTCGGCGTTGGTTCCGGGTTGGAAGTAAGCCTTAATGATGCTGACGCCCAACAGCGAGCGCGATTCCATGTGGTCCATGCCGCTGGCAAGGGTGAAGAAGCGTTCGAGCGGATTGGTGATGTCGGTTTCGATATCCCCGGGCGGCATCCCCGAGAAGAATGTGGCGACGATCACCTGCGGCAGATTGATCTCGGGAAAGAGGTCAACCGGCATGCGGAGGACGCTGGTCACCCCGATAATGGTCACCACCAGGCAGACGACAATAATGAAATAGGGGTTGCGAATCGAGAAGCGGGACACTGCTGTTAACTTTCCTTGGTTACGAAGTCACTCATTGTCCTTGGCCTTCCTGGAATTTCACGAGATCTACCTCAGAAGGATGGACTTGCTGTCCTGGTTTCAGGCTGCCGCGGTCGCCTACAACCACCATTTCGCCCGGCTTAAGCCCCGCAATTACTTCTGCGTCAGAGGAGGTCTGAAGTCCCAGAGTCAGTTTGCGAACTTCAATCTTGTCCGCCGCGTCGACCACATAGGCCGTCGCCTCGGTGCCCTGTTGAGAGACCGCCTGCAATGGGACGGCGATCGCGTCGCGCTTTTGCTCCAACGTCAAGGTGGCCTCCGCATACATTCCCGGAATCAGTTTGCGGTCGGTATTGGGAATGTCCACTTCGGTGTGCATGGTGCGCGTGTCCTCTTTTACGTCCACGGAGAAGCGCGCCACCTTGCCGGGGTAGGTCTTGTTGAGCGCCGGGATTCGGACCACCACCGGGCTGCCGATCCTGATGTCGCGAACGTAGGATTCCGGCACGGGGATCACGAGCCGGAAAAGATCGTCCTGCGAGAGCCGGACCAACGGCATCGCTTGCGTGCTGGAGGTTGTGCCGGCCTGCAGCAAAGTGCCCTGGTTCGCATAGCGCTGGGTTACGACACCGGCGAATGGCGCGGTGATCCTGGAATAGTCGAACAACACCTGGTCGCGTTCTTTTTTCGACTTCGCGGCATCGAGCTCGCTCTGCATGACCGAAAGATTCGACTTCGACGCTTCGATCTGCGCTTCCGATGCCAGATCTTTGCCCTGGGCATCATCTACTTCCTGCTGCGCCACCAGGCCGGGTTGCGATTTAGCGACGTTGTCCAAGCGCGTGAACTGCAAATGCAGCACTCTATGCTGCGCTTCCACGCGGCTCACCTCGTGTTGCGCATGTGTGACCTGGTCGGCAGCGGTCTTAATGGTGGCGTCGTCCTGCTGCAATTGGAGCTGCAGTTCGGGGATCTCGAGCACCGCCATCACCTGTCCCTTGTGAACGCGCGTGCCGTAATCGACGTTGAGGTCCTTGACATATCCGGATTCCTTCGCGAACACATCGATTTCCTGGAATGGTACGAGTTCCGAGGAGATCGTCAACTCGCGGCCCAGGTCTTTTGTCCCGATCTTAACGACACCGACGTTGGCTTCGGCGGTATTGGATTCCGCGCCTTTCTCTTCGGCGCGGACAGTCTGGTTCCTGCCACACCCAGCCACGATAAAGCCGATGCACGCGACGCTGGTCGTCAGAATGAGGTATTGAAATTTCACATGTCTCTTCATGCGGTCTGTGGTGGCGCCGAATTACGGCCACCCTCCGAAAGTCGCTCCAGCCGGTCGATGAGCTCCTGGAATGAGAAGTTCGACGAGCGGCAAAACTCAATCAGCGCTTGCTCTGTTTTTGTGATCGCTTCCGCGGCTGCCGGGATTTCGGACGCAATCGACGCAGGGATCAAATGCACGCCGTTACGATCGCCGTGCACCAGATCACCCGGATAGATCTTCACTCCGCCGACTTCGACTGGCTGCCCGAACTCAATGATATGCGCGTAAGCATGCGAAACCGTCACGCTTCCCGAAAAAAAATGGAAGCCGAGCCGCTCAACTCCGTCGAGATCGCGAACGGCTCCGTTCGTAACACAGCCGACGCATTTCATTGCTTGCGCGATGCTGGCGTGAACCTCACCGAGCAACGCGCCGAAGCCAGGCTTGGGGTCGGAATCTTGAATGACGAGCACTCGCGGCTCCGGCAGACTTGCGACGTAACTCCACCAATCGGCGCGATCGTAGTAGTACCGAATTCCGGATACCGGAGGTGAAGAGGTGCGAACGCGGCCCGTTACCGCGTAGCCGAGCATCGGCGGAAAATGGGGAAACTGACAACGAACGGAATCGTAGATAAACCCTTCATTGCGCATTCTGACGTTGAGTCGTTCGATGGCATTAGAAACAGTACAGGTGTCGAGCCGCGAGAGAGCGTCGAACACTTCGGCCGCCAGGGGCTTGGTTTCAGCCATGTTGGGATTGATGAACCGCTGCAATGTGAGAGAAGTTCCGATCCCCATTGTAGGGTGCGGGTCGAAATGGTCCTATACCAACGAGTTGGTATTTTCGGAGGAGTGTCCAGGTAGGGGGTAAGTTATTCTTGCTAAGGAGGTTAGCGATTCCGGTTCACTCTGCAATGCGCCGTTTGATGCGGCGAAGCAGCGATCGCCCCTTGCGATTACGATTGATCGCCGCGGTCGCAAAGCCCAGGAACGCCAGCATCGCGAACATCGAAATCAGCGTGCAGATGGTGTAGAACATCGAATGCTCGTTGTTGTTATCGGATGTTGACGGGGCTCCTGCGATAAGGGAATTACCTATCTAAAGGGCCGGCAAGACCTGAAAGCATCTCAGAGAATTCGGTCGATTGTGCTCATCGAAGCGGCGAACTCAGCCCGCCATCTACGATCATCGTGTGGCCGGTGACGTACGACGCAGCCTCTGACGCAAGCCATACGACGGCTTCGGCGGCTTCTTCGGGACGGCCGATGCGTCCCGCCGCAACGAGCTCGGTTACACGTTGCTCGAAAGCCTCTCGCAATTTCGGATCGCCGCCCGTAATACGGTCGATTTGCAGGTCAAGCATCGGAGTTCGGAACGGGCCGAATGCGATGGCATTCACCCGGATGCCCTGGCGCGTGTATTCTAATGCGGCCGATTTCGTCAAGCCAAGCACTCCGGCCTTCGCGGCAGAATAAAGAGCCGCTTGCGGGCGCGCCGCCTAAACCGTTCACGGACGACGCGTTCACGATAGCACCACCGGGCGGGTCTTGCGCCAACATCTGGCGGATTTCCTGCCGCATGCACAGCCAGACGCTCTTCAGGTTGAGGGACAAGGAGTGGTCGAACTGTTCTTCTGTGAAATCGGCGGTGGGTTTCAACGGTTCGTCAACTGCGGCGGCATTATTAAAGGCGCAATCGAGGCGCCCGAACGCCTCTACGGTGTTCGCGATCAGCCTCTCGACGTCGGCGGCTTGGGAGACATCGGCGAGAACGAATCGCGCGGCGCATCCGAGAGCTTCAATCTCACGAACCACAGCTTCGCCGCGCTCTCTGCCTCGGGCTGCAATCACAACACATGCGCCCTCACGCGCAAATGCGATCGCCGCGGCTCGGCCGATTCCGGAACTCCCCCCAGTGACAGAGCGCGACCTTGCCGTCTAGGCGTGGCATAGAGCCGACGCCATCATCTCCTCGGCGCAGATCCAGAGGATGGACGTCCATTGGGATCCGATTTCGTCGCGCTGAATGGAGGCCTGAGCACCCGACCGCTCCCATCCGCGATGCGTAACCGTAATCCGCGTGCCGACGGCCACGACCCGAAACTCCACTTCCACCGTCTCGCCGACATCGGGTTTTCGCCCCGGAGACCAGGTGAAAACGAGCCGCCGCGGCGGGTCCCATGCGATTACGAAGCCCCAGTCGTGGGTCTTGCCGTCTTTGGTGCGCTCGAAAATGCGGCCTCCTACGCCCGGCTGCATTTCGCAGTCTTTGGCACGTTCTTTGTGGATGGAGTACGATGCGAGCGGCCACCACTTGGCGAATCGTTCGGTGAAAATGCGGAATGCTTCCTCGCGATCGCAGTCAACGTCCACGGCACGGACGATGGGTTCCAGCTTATTCTTTTGTTCGAGCACGTTTGCGGGCCTCCTTTTCCACGGAATCTGAAAACCCGGCCAGAGCGTCGCGCCACATCGCATCGATGAACGCACGCAGTTCCGAGAGCTTCGCCGGGTTGAGAGAGAAGTAATGGCGCGTACCCCGGTGGTTCACTTCTACCAGCCCGGCGTTTTCAAGTACGCGCAAGTGCTGGGAAACCGCGGGACGGCTGACGGGAAGGCGATCGGCAAGCTCGCCGACGGTCAATGACCTGCGGCGCAGCAGGTTCAGCACGGCCTGACGAGTAGGATCGGCAAAGGCGCTCAGGAGCGCCTGTTGGTCGGCCATGACTTACGGTAAGCCAATGCTAACCGCAGTGTCAAGAGTGGCGGAACTTGTAAACGGTGGTGCTGGTGTAGCGCTGGCCCGGCTTCAGAACAGTGGTCGGGAATTTCGGCTTGTTCGGCGAATCAGGGAAGTGTTGCGTTTCGAGGCAGAATCCGGTTCGGAACGCGGCAATTTTCCCGCCCTTGGCCTTGACCGTTCCGTCCAGGTGGTTGCCGGTGTAGAACTGGATGCCCGGCTGTGTGGTGTAGACCTCGAGAATGCGCCCGGTGGTGGGCTCTTCCACGCGCGCGGCAAGGCTGAGCTCATCGCCTTTCTTGTTCAGGACCCAGTTGTGATCGTAGCCGATCCCCAGCTTCAGTTGCTCGTCATTTTGATTGATGCGCGCACCAATCGCAGTGGCCTGCCGAAAGTCGAACGGCGTGCCGGCGACGCTCTTCAATTCCCCGGTGGGAATCAAGCCGGCATCCACGGGCGTGAAGCGATCGGCGTTCAGGGTGACGCGGTGGTCGAGAATATCGCCCTGGCCCGATCCCTTCAGATTGAAATAGGAATGATTCGTGAGGTTCACGACCGTGTCCTTGTCGGTGGTGGCGTCGTAGTCGATCTTGAGCTCGTCATTGTCAGTTAGTGTGTAGGTGACCTTCGCAACCAGAGCGCCGGGATAGCCCTCCTCGCCGTCTTTACTGGCATAGGTCAGTTCCAGGCGTCCGTCGGGCGCCATGCTGGAAATCCACACATGCTTGTCGAAACCCTTGATCCCGCCGTGCAGCGTGTTGTCACCGTCGTTCTTGGCCAGCTTGTACTCATGGCCGTCGAGCATGAACCTGGCGTGTCCAATACGGTTGGCATAGCGGCCAACGATGGCGCCGAAATACGGTTCCTTCGGATTCAGATATCCCTCGAAGTTGTCGAAGCCGAGGACGACGTCGGCTTTGTTGCCGTTCTTGTCAGGAACTTTGAGTGAGACGACGATCCCGCCATAATTGGTGATCTTCGCCTCCACACCGTTGTGATTCGTGAGGGTGTAAATATAAACGGTGGCGCCGTCCGGCATCTTCCCGTAGACGGCTTCAGTCAGTTTCGTTGCGGCATCCATGGTAGTTGCGGCGACTGCGAGTAGTATCGAAACGCCTAAACATTTCGGAAATTTCACACCACAATCTTACTACCGGGCACACGTCAGGGCTCTTCCGCCGTCAATGCTATAGGTGACGCCAGTAATCCAGGAGGCGCGGTCGGAGGCCAGAAAAGCGATTAAATCGGCGATTTCCTCCGGTTGGGCGACGCGTCCCAAGGGGTGGGTGGAGCGGCTGCGCTCGAGGAAATCCTGGTAGCGCGAAGGCTCCATGCCTCCGCTTACGTGTGCCTCGGTTACGACGACGCCAGGATTCACGGCGTTCACGCGAACGTACCGCGACGCGAGTTCGAGGGCTGCGCAACGGGTAAGCTGATCGAGCGCCGCCTTGCTGATGCTGTAGGCCAGAATGCCGGGGAACGATCGCAAACCCGTGACGCTCGACACGTTCACGATGTTGCCACGCTGCGCAGCGAGGTGCGGGACGGCCAGGCTCATCAGGTGAAACGTGGCGCGCAGGTTGATGTCCATGGTCTGATCCCAGGCGGCCAGCGTCGTGTTCTCAATGGATCCGGGGACCAGGATACCCGCCGCGTTGACGAGGATATCCAGGCGGCCGTGAGCCGCGACTGTCTCATCGACGATTCGGGTGCGTTCCGCTTCGATGGTCAGGTCAGCGGTTAGCGGCGTCCCGCCGAGCTCGGAGATGCGATTCGCTCGGCGTCCGATGGCGACAACGTGAGCGCCTCCCTCGGCGAGCCGGATAGCGGCGGCACGGCCGATTCCTGAACTGGCGCCAGTAACCAGGGCCACTCGGCCCTCGAATTCGCAATCCATTGCGTTATCATGGCACCTTCTGCCACGCACCTTCGCCATCTTTTTTCTGTTCTGCGTAATCGCCACCGCCGACACGTATCCTCGCCAGCCAGGGATCGACGTACTTCACTACGTGTTCCGCCTGACACTGAGCGATAGCAGTGATGAAATTGAGGGATCCACGACTGTCACGGTGCGTTTCCTCGCCGACGGCGTGACGCAAATTGCTCTGGACCTGGCGTCGGCAGCAAATGGCAAGGGCATGACCGTTACCGAGGTGACGTCGACGGCGGGAAACGTACAGTATCGTCACGAACACGATCGCCTGGTGTTGTCTCTGTCGACGGAGGGCAGGAGCGGCGAGAAACGTGAGTTCACGGTTCGCTATCACGGGGTGCCTGCGAGTGGGCTCCGCATCGGAAACAACAAGTATGGCGAGCGGACATTCTTCAGCCAAAACTGGCCGGACCTGGCTCGACAATGGCTGCCTACGGTCGATCATCCGTACGATAAGGCAAGCAGCGAGTTCATCGTGATCGCCCCGTCGAAATATCAGGTGGTTGCGAACGGCTCGCTCGAGGAAGAGCTCGACCTCGGCGACGGCCGACGCTCGACGCATTGGAGGCAGTCGGTTCCCATAGCAACGTGGTTGAACGATATCGGAGTGGCCCAGTTTTCCGCTCGGCAAATTGGCGCGGCGAGCGGGGTCCCGCTTCAGACGTGGGTTTACCACCAGGACCGCGATGCGGGCATGGCGACATTCGACGAGCCGGCTCGCCAGGCGATGGAGTTTTATTGCGACCATATCGGCCCGTATCCCTACGCGAAACTCGCGAATGTCGAGGCGGCGGGCGTCAATGGCGGCATGGAACACGCCAGTGCGATTTTTTACGGAGAAAAATCCGTGACTATGAAGCCGGCGGTCGGGCTGGTTGCGCACGAGGTGGCGCACCAGTGGTTCGGCGATTCGGTTACGGAAAAGGACTGGGATGATGTCTGGCTGAGCGAAGGCTTCGCCACGTATTTCGCCCTGCTCACGGCGGAACACTATCAGGGTCGCGATGCTTTCATCGCAGGTCTGAAAACCGCCCGCGATCGCATCTTCGCGCTCGAGAAGCGTAGCCCTGAGCTCACCATCCGGCACAACAATCTCTCAGATATGGGCAAGGTCCTGAACCAGATGGTCTACCAGAAGGGCGGATGGACGCTTCACATGCTTCGCGGCGTCATCGGAACTGAGAAGTTCTGGGCCGGAATTCGCGCTTACTACCAGACCTATCGCGACGGCAACGCCTCGACGGACGACTTTCGCCGTGTGATGGAGGATGCGTCCGGGATGGAGCTTGGCTGGTTCTTCCAGCAATGGCTGAATCGGCCGGGCTTCCCCGTTATCGATGGTTCGTGGCACTACGATCCGGAGGCGAGCCGGATCATCGTGGACCTCGCACAGACTCAACCCGGCGAGGTTTATCGGCTTCCGGTGGAGATTGGCGCCGGGCCGTTTGTCGAGAAGGTCGAAATGACCCAGAAGACACAACATTTCGAAATTAAGGTAGAGAAGGAGCCGCCGGACGTGACTCTCGATCCGAAGACTTGGGTCCTGATGGACGCGCATTTCGCTAAGCGGAATTGAACATGAACGACGGGAAGAAGACGGTTCTCGTGATTAGCGCACATGCCGCTGACTTCGTGTGGCGAGCCGGCGGCGCGATCGCTCTTTATTCGAGCCGGGGCCACCGTGTCCGCGTTTTATGTCTCTCTTACGGCGAGCGCGGCGAATCGGAGTCGCTGTGGCGGCAGGACGGCATGACGCTGGATGTCGTCAAATCCAAGCGTCGCGCCGAGTCTGAACAGGCTGCTGCAATCCTTGGCGCCGAGATTCGCTTCTTTGATTGCGGCGATTATCCGTTGAACTTTACGGAGGAAACGGTTCGGGAGATGGTTTTGGAGTTCCGTCGCTGCCAGCCCGATTTAATACTGACCCATTCGCAGTTCGATCCGTATAACACCGATCACGCCGACACCTACGACATTACGCTACGCACTCGCATATACGCACAAGCGGCCGGATATCCCATCGATGGCCCCAAACTTGGCGCGCCGCCTGTGTTCCTGTTCGAGCCGCATCAACCTGAGCAGTGCGATTTCAAGCCGCAAGTCCTGCTCGACATCACACCGGTGTTCGACCGTAAGCGCGCAGCTATGGAATGTATGGAGGCGCAGCAGTATTTGTGGGAGTACTGCACCGACCTCGCGAAGCGGCGTGGCACGCAGGCAGTGCGGAATTCCGGGCGTAGGGAAATCAAGTATGCCGAGGCGTATCAGCGAGTTTATCCGCAGGTAGCCGGCGAGTTGCTATGAAACCTACGGTGGTACGCAGAATTCGGCGGGCGGAGACGGGTGTCATCCAGGCGTTGGGAAGCTTCGGTGTTGCTACAGTGCATGAGGCGCAGAATCGAACCGGCCTGCTGCGGCCGTACATGCGACCCATTTATCCGGCCGCCCGGATGTCGGGCTCGGCCGTAACTGTGCTGTGCCATCCGGGCGATAATCTCATGATTCATGCCGCCGTGGAGGTGTGCCAGCCGGGTGATGTGCTGGTGGTGGCAACGTTGTCCGAATCGAGCGATGGCATGTTCGGGGAGTTGCTGGGCGAATCATGCCGGGCTCATGGCGTTGCGGGCCTCGTTATCGATGCGGGTGTTCGAGACGTCGCCGACCTGACCGCGATGGAGTTTCCGGTATGGTCGAAGGCCGTTTGCGCGCAGGGGACGGTGAAGGCCACTGCGGGTTCTGTCAACGTGGACATCGTGTGCGCGGGAGCCGCGGTTCAACCAGGCGACGTGATCGTGGCGGATGTCGATGGAGTCGTTGTCGTGGCGTGCCAGGACGCAGGGGAGGTCCTGGAGCGGGCGCGCGAACGGCACCTCAAGGAAACGAAGTCGCGAGAGCGTTTGCGCGCCGGAGAACTGGGCCTGGATATGTACAATCTTCGGACGAAACTCGCGGAGCTAGGCGTCGAGTACGTGGACGACTTGTAGGTATTACACACCCGGGGTTCACTCTGCAAACAGATTAATAGCGCCGACCCCACCACTGATATCGAGATTGATTTTGACGTGTGCCGTTTGATACGCGTCGTTAACGTAGGCGCCGCCTTCCTTGTGCAATCCGCGAGTCGTGATGCCGCCTATCCCACCCCTGGCATTGGCAGATACTCCGACGTTCTGGGGCAGGTAGATCGTGGCTTCGCCGACCCCGCCATGAACGGTCACGTTGTAGTCACGGGTCGGTTTTCCGCGGAGATCCATCCTTAACTCGCCCACGCCCATTTCGACGGTAACGCTGCGAAGCGAAACGGTGCCAAGATTCATGCGCGCCTCACCGGCGCCAAAATGCGCGGAAAGATCCAGCGGAACATTGTCATTAAAACGGAGTTCCCAGGTATACTCCGTGTTGCCGGTACGGCCGTGACTTGTGCCCGGCTGCTCGATGGTCAGATCGCCGCGCACGCCCGTGTTGGTGTAACGGAACTCCGGTTTCCAGGACGGGATGTTGTAAGTGAAATTGGCGTCCACCAGCTTCGGCGAACCACCATCCACCTTCAACTCTCCGGCGCCCATCTTGAGATTCACGCGGAGCATCTCGGATTTATCGAGGTCAACCGACTGACTTTCGTGCTTCGTCGGACCGGTGGGTTCAGAATCGAAAGTGCAGCCTGCCAGCAGCGCGGCGGCCGCAATTGGGAAGAGAAGCTTGAGGGCCATATGCCTCCTGGCAACTATAACGCAGCGTGTTGGCCGAGTGTTCCCTTTCTTTCCAGGCGTTGTACCATGTCGAGATGCTGACCGCGGAAGAACGTCAACGAGCCCTTTCGTTGTTGGAGCGCAGCCGGGGTGTCTTGTTAGATGCGGTGAACGGAGTTACGGAGAACCAGGCCCGCTGGAGGCCATCCCCGGAAAAGTGGTGCATTCTCGAGTATGTCGAACACCTGGCCCTTGCGGATGACGAACTTGTGGCAATGGTTCAGCGAAGCTTGCAGCAACCTGCCGCTCCGGAAACCCCGGAACAACGCCGGGCGCGCGAGCAGAAGATTCGGGAAACCCCCATGCCCCGAGGCGCCAATCGGGCCCCACACTCCATGGCGCCGGACGGACGATTCCAGACGCTACAGGATGCCGTGGCGGCGTTTCTGGCTGCCCGTGAGCGTTCCATTGCTTTTACGCGCGAGACCACGGACGATATCCGCAGCCATTTCGCGTCCCACACGGTGCTCGGCGCGCTGGACGGCTATCAATGGCTTATGGGGAATGGCCGTCATGCCGAGACTCACGCGGCGCACATTCGGGAATTGCGTCAGATGAGCGAATTTCCGGCGGCGTAGTTCATCGAGACGCGCTCCGCATCACCGCTGCCAGATCTTCGTATTGATCGGTAGCAATGAGGTCGACGCCCGCGTCCAGGGCCGCCTTCCAACGTGCCATCACAGCATCGCGCGAACCGAAGTTGTAGTCTTTGCCCCAACCCTGGTCGTCAGCCGGTGGAAAACCGTCGAGAGTATAAAAACGAATCCAGTAACCCAGTTGATGCGCCCGATTCACGAGGCTGTGAAGGCGCGCGGCGTCCGCGGGCGTCCAGTCGCCGGCCTGCGTCTGGCCGCCTTCTTCGACCTCATGCCAGGAGTTGTTCCACCAACGGCGATAATTCGTGGGGCGCTCTGTGAGCAGTTGCTCCGGCGGAGTGGTCGCCGCAAGATGTTCGCGAGCGGCGCGGTCCTTCGTTGGCGTCATGTGGGTATGTGCCGACCCGAACAGGCGCAGCTTGCCGCCCACCGGCACCTGATTGAAGAAGACCTCTTCCTGTGCGTCGGAATCCTCCGTGAGGACGAGCAAGGGCTTGGGGTCGAACGTTGACAACTCGCGGGCGTCGGCGGTCTTTGGGGCGGTGGTCATCCAGGACTCGTATTCACTGAGCAGATCCCAGACCGCGTGGAGAAGTGGCGCCTGGTTGTCCTTAAAATCGAAATGCAGAATGATGAGCGGCCATTTCGAACGATCGTTATCGGCGAGGGCCTTCTCAATGATAGGCCGGACGTGTTCAAAAAAGTGGTCGCGTAACGTGGGTTCGGTTCCAGTTGTTTTTGCGGTATGCGTGACGACCGGCTTGCCCTTTCCGGTCGCGGGGTCGACATACCAGGCGATGTCCTGTTCGATGGCGACGGGGCGGCCCGTTCCGAGCGCCCGGTCGATGCGATTCGACCAGCGCCCCTCGTAGGGGTAGCAGTTGTGCGCATCGAGTACCGGGTGGTTATGATTCAGGAAGTCGAGAGGAGCTTGCTGGGCTGCAACCTGGATCGCTCCCAGCAGAAGGAGTGCTAGAAACCTCATCATGGAAGTTATAACAAACGCGATCGAGATTCGTTCTCTTCTGGCGACCGATCCGCCTGTCATTTCCGCGGCATTCGTGAACAAGCCGGTGTCGCAGTACGAGCGATATCTGGCGGAGCAGGCGGCCGGGCGTAGAGTGTGCCTGGTGGCGACTGTAGATGGCGGTTTTGCGGGTTACGTCACGGTTAACTGGTCGCCCGCCTATCCGCCGTTCCTGGAAATGAAGATTCCCGAAATCCAGGATCTGAATGTCGTTCCCGAACTCCGCCGGATGGGTGTCGCGACTCGATTACTCGATCGTGCGGAGGCGGCCATCGGCGAGCGGGCCGGTGTGGCAGGCATCGGCGTGGGGCTGCACCCGGGATACAACGCTGCGCAGAGGCTTTATGTGAAGCGCGGCTACGTGCCCGACGGTCGTGGCCTCACCTATCGCAACGAATTTGTTCAGGAAGGCATGGCCGTTGTGCTTGACGACGCCCTCGTGCTTCATCTGACGAAGAGTCTCTCCACGAACTCGAGCCGATTGCCCCACGGATCTTCCACGTAGAAACGCCTGGTATGAGGAAGACTGTCGTCATCGAGCACTGCGATTCCCCGGCTGACAAGCCGCTCGCGCAACGCATCCAGGTCCGAAGCCGCAAACGCCGGATGCGCCTTCCTTGCGGGTCGAAAGTCGCGCTCGACGCCGATGTGCAACTGCTGGACGCCGCACTCGAACCAGCATCCGCCCCTTGCACGCAGCAGTTCGGGTTTCTCGATCTCGCGCATTCCCAAGAGCAGCCCGTAGAAGCTCCTGGCCGCCTCTTCGCAGCCCGGCGGCGCTGCTATCTGGACGTGGTCGATCCCTTCAACGAACCCTGACACGCGAGCAGTGTAACAAGCATTAAGATAGTGAATCATCCATGAAGATCATTCTCGCTACACTCGCCTTCGCGGCTATGGTTGGCTGCGCAAATCGCCAAATGGGCGATGCCGGCGCCGACCCGCAACTGGTTCAGGAAATCGCACAGATCAAGGCGATCGATAATCACGCGCACCCGGTTCGGCCGACGGCACAAGGCGAGAAGCCGGATGACGAATACGACGCGCTTCCCGTGGACAATCTCGAGCCGCAGTCGGATCCTTTTCTGCAGCGTCCCCACTCGCCGGAGGTCGACCAGGCCCGCCGCCAGCTCTTTGGCAACGACAAAGCCGCCACCGTGCGCGCTCATGCGTCCGACTATGCGACATGGGTGCTCGACCAGGCCGGCATCGATATTATGCTGGCGAATCGCGTCGCCATGGGCCCCGGACTTCCGCCGGCACGGTTCCGGTGGGTGCCTTTCGCGGATGCGCTCATGTACCCGCTGAACAATGATGCGCTCATTCACAATCCCGACCAGAAAGCATTCTTCCCGCTGGAAGAAAAACTTCTGAAGCGCTATTACACGGAGTGCGGTGTGACGGAGAAACCCGCCAAGCTGGGCGATTATTTGGACAAGGTCGTGCGGCCGACGCTGGAACGGCACAAGGCAGGCGGAGCACTTGCCGAAAAATTCGAGATGGCGTACCTGCGGCCACTGGATGTCGGCAACCCTACACGCGAACAAGCCGAGAGGGCGTACAACGGCTCGGGCGATTACAAGGCGCTTCAGGATTATATCTTCCGATTCATCGCGACCGAAAGCGGGCGGCTCGGAATGGGGATCCACATCCACTGCGCCCACGGAGGCGGCGGATATTTCAATGTCGCCTGGGCGAACCCGCTGCTTCTTGAGCCCCTGCTGAACGATCCCACTCTGCGCAAGACCAACTTCGTGATGATTCATGGCGGCTGGCCGTTCACCGAAGAAATCACTCCACTGCTCACGAAACCGAATGCCTATCTCGACTTTTCCGAGCAGACCGCGTTCAACTACCCCCGCGACGTGTCGGAGCACATCCGCCGCTGGCTGGAGTACGTGCCCGAAAAGGTGATGTTCGCGACGGATGCCTATCCCGAATCGGCCGAACTCGGCTGGGAGGAAGCGGCCTTAGTCGCAGGCAACAACGGGCGCAAAGCGCTGGCCCTGGCATTGACCGGCATGCTGCGCGACAACGAGATCACTCACGACCGCGCCGTCGAACTGGCTCACATGGTACTACGCGATAACGCGCGCAAGCTCTACAAATTCAACTAACAACATGCGACGCACCTTTATTGCGCTATTTGCGCTGACAGCAGCCGTTTACGCTTCTGGATTCCGCTCCTCCGATCTGCTCAAAACGCGATCGGTGGGCGCTGTGCAGTTCTCGCCCGACGGCTCGCGCATTGCCTACACCGTCACCCGTAACGACGGCCCGCGGGGGCCGATTTCACAGCTCTTTATCATGACCCTTGCCGACGGTAAATCGGTCAGCCTCAGCTCCGGAACCGAAGGATCGGGCAGCCCGGAATGGTCGCCGGACGGTAAATGGATCGCCTACACCGGGCGAAACGATGGTAGGTCGGGTCTCATGATGGCCCAGGCCGACGGCAGTGGCAAGCGATTCCTGACCACGATCGAAAGCACCAACAGCCCTCTGCCTACAACCGGCAAAACCTTCACATGGTCGCCCGACGGCAAACAGATCGCATATGTCTCGGCACAGCCCGGACCTGAGACCGCCGACGCCACGGGCGATCCGATTGTCATCACGCGCTATCTGTACAAGCCAACCGCCGGCGAAGGCAATTCGCACTTCAACGACAACCGGCGATTGCATGTTTTCGTGCTCGACGTCTCCACGGGGAACTTGCGCCAGTTGACAAACGGCAATCACTACGAACATTCGATCGACTGGTCGCCCGACGGCAGGGAGATCGCGTTTATCTCCAACCGTGAATCGAACGAAGACCAGTTCTTCAATTACGACATGTTCGCGTTGAACGTAGGAAGCGGCGACATTCGCCGACTGACCGCCACCGAGAGCGCCGAATATCGTCCGCATTGGTCGCCCGACGGCAAGACCCTAACCTACGAAGCGACGAAACGCGGTCTGACCGACCTCGAAACGACCATGGAGGACACGCATGTCTGGCTGATTGACGCCGACGGAAAGAACCGCCGCGAGCTCGGCGCCGTGGTCGACAATCGTCAAGGCGACCCCGGCTGGTCGGAGGACGGGCGCTCGGTGCTCTGCACGGTTCAGGAGCGGGGAAACGTGCGGCTCTATCGTCTGCCGGTGAGCGGTGGGAAGCCATCACTTGTCGTGCCGGAAGCGGGTAGCGTGGGCGCCTGGTCGGCACACGGAAATCAGATCGCGTTTGCTCTCTCGACGCCGTCCGACCTGGCGGAGCTTTACCTTAAGACCGGTGACGAACCCGCCCGTAAGCTCACCGACCTGAACCATGAACTTTTCCAGGACAAGAAAGCCGAACCGGTCGAGTCGTTCACGTTCATCAGCAACGACAACAAGTGGACCGTCGAGGCATTCCTCACATATCCGGCCGGATTTCAGCCGGACCGCAAATATCCGATGATCGTCATGATTCACGGCGGACCGCATGGCCAGCAGGGGACGCAGTTTAATTTCAAGAACCAGGCTTACTCGTCGCACGGCTGGGCCACGCTGATGGTGAATTATCGCGGGTCGACGGGCTATGGACAAGCGTTCACAGACGCCGTATTCGCAGATCAGAACGGCAATGAAGCGCAGGATGTGCTCTACGGAGTCAGCGCGGCCATGCGCCGTTACCTGTGGATCGACCGGGACCGGCTCGGTGTTGAGGGCACCAGCTATGGCGGCCAGCTCAGCGACTGGCTGATTACGCAAACTAATATCTTCAAGGCTGCAATTCCGACGGCCGGCATTAGCAATCTGATCAGCTACAACTACATGACCTACTACAACCAGTACGAGGCGATGGAGTGGGGCGCTTTCCCGCATCAAGGAAACCTCATGGACGTGCTTTGGGAGCGTTCCGCGCTGAAGCACGTCGCGAATGCTCACACGCCGACGATGCTGGTCCACGGTGAGAACGACAACGACGTGCCGATCGCGGAAGATGAGCAATACTACATCGCGCTCCGCGACGTGGGCACCGACGCCGTGATGGTGCGCTACCCGAGAGAGGGGCACGGCGTGCGCGAGCCAAAGCACGTGGTGGACTGGATCGACCGCTCGATTCGCTGGTACGAGAAGTATTTCCCGAAGTAGCGGCGCGCCTGACAAAGTCTGTAAGTACCAAGTCCGCTGGTGTCCGTAACAGCGTCAGCTAGCGCCACGCTAAAATCGTATTATCCCCATGCAAATCGAGACAGTGTACGAGCCGCAAAAATTCGAGCCGCATTGGGCCAAGTGGTGGATCGAGAACGATATTTTTCGCGCCGATGCCAACGCCACCGGCCCGCGCTTCTCCATGGTCATTCCGCCACCCAACGTAACGGGCGCTCTGCATATCGGGCACATGCTCGAGCACTCCATCTCGGATGCGGCCACGCGATGGCATCGCATGCGCGGCGAGGATACGCTGTGGCTGCCCGGTACGGATCACGCCGGCATCGCCACGCAGATGCTGGTGGAACGAAGCCTGGTCGAACAGGGCACGTCCCGTAAAGAGATCGGGCGCGAGGAGTTCGAGAAGCGCGCATGGCAGTGGCGGGCGCAGTATGGCGGGCGCATTCTGGACCAGATGAAACGCATCGGCGACAGCGTCGATTGGAGCCGCTTGCGCTTCACTCTGGAACCGAATCTCTATCGCGCGGTGACCGAAGCATTCGTCCGGCTCTATGAGCGCGGCCTAATCTACCGCGGCGCATACATGGTGAATTGGTGCCCGCGCTGCCACACGGCTCTGTCGGATCTCGAAGTGAAGCACGAGGACGTGCAGGGGCACTTGTGGCATATTCGCTACCCGGTTCGCGATTCCTCCGAGTATGTAGTGGTCGCTACGACGCGGCCGGAAACGATGCTGGGCGACACTGCCGTCGCCGTGAACCCGCGCGACAAACGGTATGAGCACCTCTCCGGAAAGTCGGTGCTACTGCCTCTGATGAACCGCTACATTCCGGTGATCTTCGACGAACTGGCGCAGCCCGAATTCGGCACGGGTGTCGTGAAAGTCACACCGGCGCACGATCCGAACGATCTGGAGGCCGGTAAGCGTCACAACCTGCCGCACATTCAGGTGATCGATTACAACGGCCAGATGACGCCGGAGGCGGGCCCATACGCCGGTCTCGATCGCTTCGCCGCGCGCAAGCGGATCGTCATCGATTTGGAACAACTGGGCCTGCTCGAAAAGATCGAACCTTACACGCTCTCCATCGGCAAATGCGACCGCTGCAAGACTATCGTGGAACCGCTCGTGTCAACGCAGTGGTTCATGCGCATGAAGCCGCTCGCGGAAAAGGCCAAGGCGGCGGTGGAGGACGGCAGAATCCAGTTTGTTCCCGATAACTGGAACAAAACCTACTTCCGCTGGATGGACAACATCCGCGACTGGTGCATCTCGCGCCAACTCTGGTGGGGTCACCGCATTCCTGCCTGGCATTGCGCCGAGTGCAACCAGTTCACGGTGACGCGGACCCCGCCTGAGGTGTGCTCGCACTGCGGGTCCACGCGCATCGAGCAGGATCCCGACGTTCTCGACACCTGGTTCAGCTCGGGCTTATGGCCGTTTTCAACAATGGGCTGGCCCGACGAAACGCAGGATCTCGCCACCTACTATCCGACGTC
Organism: Bryobacteraceae bacterium; assembly: GCA_035295125.1. GTDB lineage: Bacteria > Acidobacteriota > Terriglobia > Bryobacterales > Bryobacteraceae > JAICMB01. Next base: position 71,406 of record DATGJP010000027.1, read on the forward strand.
CCTCCTCATCACCGGCTTCGACATCATCTTCTTCTGGATGTCCCGCATGATCATGATGGGAATGGAGCTCACGGGTCAGGTTCCATTCCGCCAGGTTCACATCCACGGGCTCGTGCGCGATGCCGAGCGCCAGAAGATGTCGAAGACCAAGGGAAATGTGGTCGATCCTCTCGAGGTCACGGAAAAGTACGGCACCGATGCCTTCCGGATGGCTCTGATGGTGAGCGCCGGCGCCGGATCGGATATCGCTTATTCCGAAGATCGGGTGGGCGCGGCGCGCAGTTTTGCCAACAAGCTCTGGAACGCGTCGCGGCTGATCTTCATGAACCTGGAATCCGCTGGCCTGGAGCCCTCGATACCCGACCCGGCTGAGCCCGAGACGCTCGAAGACCGCTGGATCTGGAGCCGCTTCCATCGCGCCGCCGACACTGTGAATCGGGCATTTGAGCAGCACCGCTATCACGAGGTGACCGACACGCTATGGCACTTCTTCTGGGGCGATTTCTGCGACTGGTATCTCGAAATCAAGAAGCTGCGCCTGAGCCCCAACTCCGGCCTGACCAACCATTGGCGAAACCTGCTGAACGTGTTCAGCGCGTATCTGCGTCTGCTGCATCCCGTGATGCCGTTCATAACCGAGGAACTATGGCACCGGCTTGGCCAGGAGAGCTCGATTGCGCGCGCGAAGTACCCGCTGCCGGGTGCGTTCGACGAAGCGGCGGAACGGGAGATGGGCCTGCTGCAGGAGATGATCACGGCGGCGCGGACTTTGCGGGCCGATCACAAACTGGACAAGAAGGAAACGCTGCACGGCGTCTTGTATTGCCACAACGGCTCGAAAGGCGTTGAACATCACGTTGTGGAGAAACTGGCGAATGTGAAGCTCGACATCCGCAATGAGAAGGCGCAGAACCTGGAAGGCGCTGTTCGCTCGACGCCCGACTTCGACCTGTTGCTGGAACTGCCCGCCGTCGATGTTGAGGGACAGCGAACTAAGCTCAATAAGGAAAACGAGCAGTTGATGAAGTTGATCGGCGACAAGGACCGCCAACTCGCGAACGAAAGATTCCTGTTGAGCGCTCCCGCGCATGTCGTGGACGGGCTGCGTCAAAAACGCGCCGAATACCAGGCCCAGCTTGAAAAGAACCAGGCGGCCCTGGCCAGCATGCAATGAGCATCGAGGACATTGTCAGCCGGGCACTCGACGAGGACGTCGGCTCCGGCGACATCACGACGGAGTTGTGCGTGCCGGCGGATGCCGGGGCTGTGGGCCGCTTCATTGCGCGCGAGCCGATTGTGGTTGCGGGCTTGGAGGTGTTGCCACTGCTATTCGACCACGTCGAGATCGAAATTGGCGAGACCCTTGCCACCGTGCGCGGGCCGGCGCGGCAGCTTCTGACCCACGAACGTGTAGCTCTCAATTTTCTGCAACGCATGAGCGGCATTGCAACACTGACACGCAAATACGTCGATGCCGTCGCCGGAACCAGGTGCCGCATCCTCGATACGCGCAAAACGACCCCCGGCCTGCGCCTCCTAGAAAAAGCGGCGGTCAAAGCCGGCGGCGCTACCAACCATCGCATGGGTCTCTATGACGCAGTGCTGATCAAGAACAACCACATCACCGCGGCGGGCGGCGTCACGGCCGCCTTGGCGCGTGTCAAGAACGCGAACGTGCCGGTAGAGATTGAAGTCCGCACGCGGGCGGAACTGAACGAGGCTCTGGCAGCCGGCGCCACACACCTCTTGCTCGACAACTTGAATCCAGCCGAAGCCCGCGAGTGGATCAACCACATTAAGGGCCGGGCGACGGTCGAGCTTTCAGGCGGAATTACGCTGGAGAATGTGAGGGCCTACGCCGAGGCGGGCGCCGATTACGTCTCCGTTGGCGCCCTCACGCACTCCGCCCGTGCGGTCGACATCAACTTCCGGCTGCAACTCGAATAGCGATGGCCATTGACCTGGAACGATTGCGCGCTCGCTTCCCAGCACGGCATATCGAATGGCACGACGTGATCGATTCGACGATGAAGGTCGCGACCGGGCTGGCGGCCTCGGGATCCCCGCATGGAACGGCTGTAGGAGCCGAAGAGCAGACCGCGGGAATCGGGCGCTATGGCCGGCATTGGCATTCTGAACCGGAATCGGGCATTTACATGTCGCTCATCCTCCGCCTGCCCGTCGGTCCGGACAGGCTGCCGCTTGTGACGCTCGCGCTCGGGCTGGCAGTTGTAAACGCTATCCACAAAGCCACGGACGTCACCTGCGACATTCGTTGGCCGAACGACGTGCTTGCGGGCGGGAAGAAGTGTTGCGGCATTCTGACGCAGTTCGAACCCCCCGCGATTGTCGCCGGTATTGGCATCAATGTGAATCAGCCGGCATTTCCCGGCGAAATCGCCGCCATCGCAACGTCCCTTCGAATCGCGTCGGGCCGCATCCATTCGCGCGAACAAATCATCTCTGAACTGTTGCCCGACATCGACTCCTATTGCGGTCTCCTCGCCAGTGAAGGCGCCGACCCGATTCTGCGCCTGTTCACCCAAGCCTCGAGCTATGTGAGCGGCCGCCGGGTGACGGTGGATCAAGGCGATCACGTCCTGAACGGCACCACTGCGGGGCTGAACGCCGCAGGCTTTCTCATGCTTCAGGGCGACGACGGCAAGCTCCACCAAATCATCGCAGGAGGTGTACGACCATGCTCCTAGCCATCGACACAGGAAACAGCAACATCACGATCGGACTGTTCGAGAATCGCAAACTCGCGAAGACGTGGCGCCTGCGCACGATTCGAGAACAGACGTCGGATGAACTTGGCGTGCTGATGCGAAACCTGTTCGAGCCGACCAAGATTGACGGCGTAGTGATCGCCAGCGTCGTCCCGCCGCTGGACGGCCAGTTGGAGGCCATGGCTCGCGAGTACTTTCACTGCGAGCCGCTCTTTATCACCCCCGACACTGACATTGGAATTCGAGTTCTGTATGACAACCCGCGCGAGGTCGGCGCGGACCGCGTGGTGAATGGCGTCGCGGCGTTTCAACTGTACGGTGGGCCCTGCGTGGTCGCAGACCTCGGCACCACCATCAACTTCGACGTGGTCTCCAGAAACGGCGAATATCTCGGCGGCCTGCTTTGCCCCGGCATCGGAATCTCGATTCAGTCGCTGGCGGCGCGAACGGCGCGTCTTCCGGTGGTCGACTTCCGGCGTCCCGAAAAGCTGGTCGGCTCCAACACGGTTGGCAGCATCCAGTCAGGCCTTTACTATGGCTTCGTGGGTCTGATTGATGGAATCCTGGAGCGCGTGATCGCCGAACTCGGCCCCGAGACGAAGACGATCGCCACCGGCGGGCAGGCTCACCTCATCAAGCAAGCCTCACGGTTAATCCAGGAAGTAAACGAGGACCTGACGCTCCAAGGCCTCGAAATGATATGGCATCGGAACAAGACGAAATAGACTGGCACCCCTCAAACTACTTCAATTACTTCACCGAGGTTGAGGATCATTTCCGGAAGACGCGCGGCACCGGCATGTGGTTGATGTCGACGCTCGACTGGGCGCTTGTCGAAGGCTGGAAAAACGCCGGTATTCCTCTGGAAGCCGTGCTGCGTGGCATAGAGATCGCTTTTGAGAAGTGGCGGAGCAAGAAGAGCAAGCTCCGCATGATCAATTCCGTTGC
>DATGJP010000028.1:0-3431 GCA_035295125.1 Bryobacteraceae bacterium
CGCTCGCTACTCCGATGGCATCGTAGCGCCAGTTAGCTGCCTTGAGGAAGACATTCAAGACCGGCAGAACTACGCCAACCATTTCGGCCTGAAGAAAGTTCGCCGCATTCAGTCCAGCCAGACTGCGCGTAGAGCAGGGACTCGGATGGTTCATACAGGTCGGAAAATGCACTTGGAATGCCGCGGCATCCGCATCCCAAAGTCGAATGTTTTCAGTGAATCTGGAATGGATTTAGCCGTTGGATTCGGCGCGAACACGGCAGCTCTGAGCGGAAACCGGACAATCGACCCTCCCATTGGCGCCGCAATGCGTCATCGGGTCGATACCGGCCGCTTTCCGAGCCGGTGCGCTACAGGCAAACACTGAATGCGGGAACGGCAATGAATGTCAGCGGGTCAATTGCGGCGCAGTGGCTCAAGCTTGTTGTCTCAAATCTTGGGCCCCAATGTCACGCCGAACTTCGTTTTCAGGCTAACTTAAGGATTGCTGGCTGCTGGATTTGCGAGCACTCTCGGCTGAAGCGCCGATAACGGAAGATCCCTAATCTAATACATGATCGCGAACCGCCCATCTGGACGCGCAAATGCCGCCACGAGGCTCCAAACCGGCACTCCGGGCGCTTCGCCGCGTTCCCCCTCCGGACGCCCGTTCGCATCGAAAACCTGCCAGGCTACCGAGCCGCCCTTTTTCCAGCCCATTCCTTCGGTCCAGGCCAGCAATGTCTCTCCCCTCGAATTGATGGCCAGCGCTGGATATCTCCGGTCTTGTGCTTTTCCCGGCGCCGCCACCGGGGTTCCAGATTTGCCGGTTGCGGGATCAATCGGCGCGAAATAAACCTGTCTCTCCGTTTCCCAGGCAGCTTCAACCTGCTTCGGACCCTCCGCAATCGCCGCCAGGCTCATAACACAAAATCCGACGTTCCATGGGCTAACGTCTGCTCCCGAAAAACTGACGCCATGGTCGCGCGAGAACAGCAGGTAAATGTCGCGATGGACCATCTCGTGTGCTGAACGATACAGCGCATACAAGTTTCCCTTGGAATCTGCAAAGGCAGCCATTCCACAGCATCCACACGCTCCTGTAGGTTCATTGAATGCGGTGCGCTCCCGCTCGAACGTCTTACCATTGTTTGACGACCGGGCAACCCAAACCCGCCGCTCCGCCTCCCCGTTCGTCCCCGGAGCCGGGGCGTGCCAGAACACATAAACATTGCCGACCGAATCCGCTGCCACTGTGCCGCCACCGTCCAGACCATATGCGGATTGAACCAGATTTCGCTGCGCCTCAAAACCGTCCCCGCGATCGTCAAGCAGTGTATACAGCATCGGAGGGGCCCGATTCGGCCCGCGTGGCTCGGCTGCGATCGATCCGTTCCAGGCTACGTGAACCCGCCCGTTCCGGCCGAGCGCCAGATGGCCGCCGCGAATATTTCCGATCGCGACCGCGCTCCCCCTCTGGCTGTTCACCCGGATCGCCCGCGAAAACGTCGCGCCATCCGAGGACCGAACATAATACAGGTCTCCGCCAGCCGCATCACCACGGAAATACAGCAAATGGACCACCCCTCGCGCGTCCACGGCCACCTGCGGCTGAATGCCGCCGTCCGGCACGCGCAGCAGGGTGACGCGCTCGCTCGAGACCGTCCCGCCGAAAGCGAGCCCCGCTGCAATTAGCGTCATCCAAACCGCGTTCCGCATAACTCCAATCGTAATCCCGCACTCCCCCCCGTCACAACGAACTCGTAGCACAAATTTGTGACAGGCTCACGGCCCTTTCGCCGATATGGGCGCGAGTGCTCTCGACCGACTTTTCCTGAGAGATAAAAACAGGGCGTCCGTCCAGCCACTTAAGGCGCAGCAAAGCGCAGGCGCGATCAGCCCCGGGATAAAGCCAGTTTGTGACCACGCCCGCGCAATGGCTGTACGGAATGAAGGCGAGCCAGAGTTTCGCGATCTCATCATTATCCAGGCCGATGTAATTGCACGCAATTGCGCCGCGTGAAAAACCTGCGATGATAACCGCCGAGCCAGCCGCCGTACTCGCCGCATATCTGGCCGATCATATTCTGTGCGTACCTGACGATCGGTTCTACATCACCCCACCAGACAACCTGATTCCTCTTCTCGCGGCCACATTTGTACCCCATCGAGCAGAAACGAATTAAATGTACCGGGCGAACCGCTCACGCCGATACTGGCGAGCTGGTAGTTTTGATATCGGCGAAACCGAGGTTCGTTCCTCCGTCCAGATTCCGCACTCCCGGCGTGAGTGCGTCAGGGCTAAAGCGTTGCGGTTGTTCAGCGGCATATCGGCGATACGACGATTCTCGATGACCTCTCCGAGCCCGCTGGAATCGGCTTGCGCCAGGGGAGCCTCACCTCTGATCTCCACTCTTCGCTCTACAATTCCGATCTCCGACACGAAATCGGCGCGGGCGCGATCCCCTACACTCAGCACCAGACCAGAACGCACAGCAACCTTAAACCCGTTGCCGACACTGTGATTTCGTAAGCGCCGACTGTCAGAATCGGGACAACGTACTCGCCCCCCGGGTTTGTCTTGGCCTCGAACCGCAGGTTGGTGTTGACGTCGCGTGCGGTCACGCTGGCATTCGGAATCAGTGCGCCGCGAAGTATAACCCGGGCATAAAGCGGCATAGTCAAAGCCTCCAGCACCGGTGCGGAGCAAAACCGGCCAAAACCAACGCAGCGATCAGAATTCCAGCCGCCAGCAACATCGCGAGCGGGTCGGCGGGTTTCTTTCCGAACACAAAGGATTTGATGGTGGAGATGACGCTCCAGGCGCAGATGAGAACAATGGCGAGCCCCCAGCGGCGAGCGCGAGTACTTCGCGCAGCACCATCCAGACGATACGCCGCCTTTCGGCGCCGGCGCCATTCGGATGCCGATTTCGTTCGCGCGGCGCGACACCACATAAGCCATGGCGCCGTAGAGCCCGACGCATGCGATCATCAGCGCGAGGACCGCGAATGCCGTGCAGAGATCGGCGAAGGTGCGCTCCTGGGTGATGGTACTGTCAATGGACTACGATTGCGTCATGATGCCCGCGATGGGAACACTCGGCGCGGGTTCATGGACGGCCTTACGAACGGTCTCGGCAACCGCAAGAGGGTTGCCCTTCGTGCGCGGTTCGAAGAACATGCCAATGAGCGGACATGAGATAAAACTGGAAATTGTGCGTTCTAGTTACGCATGCTAGCCTAAGACACTAAGCATATGCATGACGATGTTCCCAAGAGCTCTGCCGCATTGATGGCACTGGCAGTCGCCGATCTGTACCGAATGCAAGTAAGGGAGCTGCGCGACTATGCCATGTTTGTGCTCGATCCGGATGGCATTCTTAGGTCCTGGAACGCCGGTGTGGAACACCTCTTCGGCTACTCCGAACAAGAATGGATCGGACAACACGC
>DATGJP010000029.1:0-5892 GCA_035295125.1 Bryobacteraceae bacterium
CGCGCACCAAAGCTCAACAGCGTTTCGATTGCTTCAGACGCCGTTGGCCCCGTGCGCTTCAGTTTGCATTCAGCATAGCACACGAGACTTCGGACGGCGGCTATACTGTGCAACGCGTCGAACTGCTTACTGTGACGCCAGGGCCGTCCCAATCGTTACTCGGGCCAAGCGCGGCGCGCCCGGCGGAAGGTCCGCTCGCCTCCTCCCCATTTTCTAGTACAATCCGACTTGCCTCCACCGGAGGCCATCAGGCACATGTTCGTCCCACTGACGCCTATTCGATGTTTGCACCGCGCCGTCGATTTGTTTGGCCATAAGATCGGTGTCGTTTGCGGTGAACGGCAGTTCACGTATCGCGAGTTCGGGGAACGCGCCGAACGGCTCGCCACTGCCCTCGTCGCTGCAGGCATTCGGCCCGGCGACCGCGTCGCGTATTTGAGTTTCAATACCCACCAACTACTCGAAGGCTATTTTGGCGTTGTACAGGCACACGCGATCGTCATGCCGCTGAACGTGCGGCTTTCGCAAATTGAGATCGTCAACATCCTGAATCACTCGGGCGCGCGCATGCTGCTATTCGAAAACGACTTCGCGCCGCTCGTCGAAAAAATCCGCCCCGAATGTCCCGGTATTCAGCGCTATGTAACCCTCGACGATCGAGTGCCCGTCGCTGACACGACCTATGAGGAACTGCTGGCCAAAGGCCATCCCCAGCGCGCGGATGTCTTCAGCTTCGACGAGCGGTCGATTGCCGAGCTGTTCTACACCAGCGGCAGCACAGGCACGCCAAAAGGCGTCGCTCTTTCTCATCGCACGCTCTATTTGCATGCCATGTCGGTAGCTACCCTCGCGCAGAATATCGAAACCGCGGTCGATCTCCATACGATCCCGCTGTTTCATGCCAACGGGTGGGGACGGCCGCAGTCTTCGACGATGCTCGGCGTCAAGCAGGTGATGGTGCGGCGTTTCGAGCCCGCGACGGTATTCCGGCTGATTCAGGAACATCGCGCCACCGAGATGAACCTGGTTCCAACCATGGCCAACGCCTTGTTGAACGCGCCCGATCTCTGCCATTACGATTGCTCCAGTATGCGCCGCATCATGATCGGCGGCGCGGCGGCTTCGCCCGAGTTGATCGATCGCGTCGAGAAAGCCTTTGGCTGCGAGTGTATTGCCGGCTATGGCCTTACTGAGACTGCGCCTGTTTTGACGTCCGCTCGTTCCAAGGGCATTCCCTACGTTGACGATGCCGATCGAGTCCGCCATCAGGCCATGGCAGGCTGGGCAGTTCCAGGCGTGGCGCTCCGCGTGGTCGATCTTCACATGCAAGACGTGCCTCGTGATATGACAACCATCGGCGAGGTGGTTGCGATGGGCGATCACATCATGGAAGGCTATTTTCACGAGCCCGAAGCCACTGCCGCCGTTATGAGCGGACCTTGGTTCCACACGGGCGACATGGCCGTGTGGGACCAGGAAGGCTACATCCATATCGTCGATCGCAAGAAGGAAATCATCATCAGCGGCGGCGAGAATATCTCCTCACTCGAAGTGGAGAAGGCGATCTTCGCGCATCCCGCCGTATTTGAATGCGCCGTTATTGCCGCGCCGGACGAAAAGTGGGGCGAGGTGCCCGTTGCCATCGTAGTTCCCAAGCCGGACGCGAAACTGACTCCCGAAGAGCTGCTCGAATTTTTGCAGCTTCGTCTCGGCAAATTCAAGTTGCCACGCGTCATCGAAATCAGCGATCAGCCGCTCCCCAAGACTGGAACCGGTAAAATCCGCAAATTAACTTTACGCGAACGCTTCTGGGCGGGCAAAGAGAAGCGCGTCCAAGGCTGACGCAAGCCCATCGCACCCGGCCGTGTCGGCTCAAATTATCCCTTGACAGCCGCAGCCCTGCATGCTATTTTTGCAGCATGCTGTTGCAACAGCAGCCCATTGCGAATCGGTGAGGTCAAGGTTCGTGCGCATAGTCCCGAGCTGGCGCAGGCCTTCGTAGCGCCACTTTCCACTTCGCGCCGCGCAATCGAGTGTCTGCACATCAACTGCGCCCAAACGCGTCACTGCACTGGAATGCTGACGGGTGCCCCCGGAATCCAAGCGGCGCTCACCTGGATGGACGCCATTCCCTTGGTCGTGTCTGGCGGTAGGCGGAAGTTTACCTGGTAGCCGTCCGTCGCGCCTGGATAGCCGACGGCGCCCAACACTTCCGCGGTCTTTCCGTTCGCATACACAGTAACCGGCGAGCTGACCTGAGCCAGAGGACTAGACGGGAACGGCTGACCGGGAGCAAGGCTGGTGCGCGTCGGTCCGAGGCCAGTGGCGAACAGGGACAAGATCTCGCCCGCCGTAGCCGGCTTCGTTGAGCTGACGAGCGAGAAATCGTTCGAATGGGTCACAGCGGGCCCGTTGGGGGTAATTAGCACTTCCGGGCGGAACATTGGGATCACATAGAACGCGAAAGAACCGCGCCCCCCGCCGTTTTGCCTGCGATTGGCAGGGTCTTCGGTTATGGACGCTGTACGGTTGCCTGTAATGCCGCCGTTTCCGCTGCCTTTTTGACCACGCGCGCCGAGGAATGCGCCAGTGCCGCCCACAATCGCGAAATTCTGCCCGCCAGACGGCGGCCCGGGTGGGCGGGGACTCACTGAGCCGTTCAGCCCGTTGACCATGATGGTGCCGATTGGCGTAACGCCGTCGCTTTGCAGGATGTAATATGTTTCATCGCGGTAGGAATTGGCGGTGATGTCCGCGATCGCTTCCAGGCCTGCCCTGGGAGTCGGGCTCAAGCAAACCGACACGGCCCGGCTGACATATGTGCCTCTGACGGGGTCCCCATTGACCGACACAATATCTCCATAAACGATGACCGGGACCCCGGCGCATCCCACGTCCATTCCCTGGGCGATCTTGCCGGTCGTGCTATTCGGATTAGTTCCCCACTTCGAAAGATCGGAGTTGTCCACCTGGTACTCCACGACATTCTCGAGTCCGATGGTAAGAGTCGTTTCCGGCGCCTGCGCCCGAAGCAAATTGCCAAACGCCACAACCAACACAAAAGTAACGATCTGAGGTTTGCGCTTCATGCGTTCGAGATTGGGCCATGCCGGCTTAAAATGCAAGCCGCGAGGGGCTGCAAAAGGGTTGTAACAACGTTTGCACGTTACTGGAAGCAAACGATATGCTTAAAACCGATGGCCACCGTGCAAGAGCTCGGGCAGTCAATCCGGGAGGAACTGGAGCGAGTGCTTGTGAGCGGTTGTTTCGCTCGTGCCGAGCGCATCTCGAAGCTGCTACGGTTCCTTATCGAACGCCATTTGGATGGCCGCGACGGCGAACTCAAGGAATCGGTGATCGGGGTGGAGGTCTACGGCCGCAGGCCGGGTTACGATTCCAAGCTCGATTCCACAGTTCGGACGGAAGCGGTGCGCCTTCGGACGCGGCTCGACAAATACTATTCGACAGAAGGCCGCCACGATCCGATGGTGATCATGCTACCCAAAGGCGGGTACGTGCCCGTTTTCCACCTGGTTGAGCCGAGTGAAGCGGACCGCGGACTGAAGCCGGCCGCGCAACTGTGGATCGGAACCATGTTGGCAGCCGGGGCTCTGGCAATCGCCCTCGTTATCATTGGCTGGACCCGGTTCGGACCGCACAATTCGCCGATCCAGATTGCCGTTCTTCCTCTCGTCAACGTGAGCTCAGATCCATCGAACGAGTACTTTGCAGACGGCCTGACCAGCGAGATCATTCGCAATCTCTCAATTATCGAGCGGCTGGCGGTGCGCTCTCAGACATCGTCGTTTGCATTCAAGCGGAAGCCGCAGAACTTGCGAGAGGCGGCCAGACAGCTTGAGGCTGATTACATCGTGGAAGGCTCAGTTCTGCGCTCCGGACAGCAGCTTCGGATAAATGCGCAATTGATTCGTGTCCGCGATGACTTTCCGCTGTGGTCAGCCAGGTATGACCGGGACGTAACAGATATAGCCGCCGTCCAAGATGAAATCGCCAGGGGCATTGTCAACAGCCTGCGTTTGAAACTTGGCCGCGGCCAGAGGCATTACGATACAAACACCGAAGCGTACGACATTTACCTTCGTGCACGCGCTCTGGAGGTGCGGGTTTTCCCCGGCAATCCGGAAGTGATTCGCCTGTTTGAGGATTCAGTTGCAAGAGATCCGTCGCTGGCCCCGGCTTATGCAGGTCTCGCCGTGGCTTACGCTTGGTCGTCATTCACCGCTCCGAATCATAGCGATCACGACGAGAAACTGGACAAGTTGCGAACGGCGGCAACCAGGGCCATTGAGTTGGATCCTCTGCTCGCTGAAGCTCACAGCGCCCTGGGAGCGGCTTATGCGCGCGACGCCCAATGGGAGCTGGCCGAACGGAGTTTCCGCCGCGCGATCGAGATCGACCCCAATTCTTCGGCCACGCACGATCAGTTCTCGCGGTTCTTCTATTGGCCACTTGGCCGGATCAAGGAGGCTGCACGGGAAATGCGGGCGGCCGAACGAAGCGACCCGCTATCGCCGCGGGCCCGTTCCGAACTCGGCGACCTACTCCTTTCGGCGGGCCGCTATGATGAAGCAGCGGCACAGTGTGAGGAGCTGCCCGCGGATGTCGTGTTCACGAGCGATTGTCTCGGCCGAGCTCGGATCGCTCAAGGGAGAACCGATGAGGCTATCCGGCTGCTGGCCACGACGGAAAATTGGGGCTATCTGGCATACGCCTGGGGGAAGGTGGGGCGCCGCGACGAGGTCGAGAGGCTTGCGGCGGAAGCTCACCTGGCACATCCGAAGACTCGTGGCCACTTCCAATACGCTCTCGCATACGCGGGGCTGGGAGACAGAGAGCGCACCATTGAGGAGCTGGAACAGTGGACCGGCGTCGGCCTGTGCGGGTCGGGTTCACACTAAACGCTCCGGAATTCGCCTCCCTACGCGGCGACCCGCGGGTGAAGGCGCTACTCGCGAGGGTCGGGCTACCCCCGCAGTAAGGGTTTATGAGATGACTTCTAGGCAAAGTCGCGGTTCTTGAATCCAGCCACGCCTCCATGCCGCTCACTTTCGGCCTCTTTCGGCCGGTCATCCTCCTGCCGGTGGAAGCCTCCGGATGGACCGCCGAGCGCCGCCGCCTCGTCCTGCTCCATGAACTCGTCCACATCCGCCGTCTCGACTGGCTCATGCAACTCGTGGCGCAACTCGCCTGCGCTCTATACTGGTTCCATCCACTCATGTGGTTGGCTGCGCTACGTCTTCGCCAGGAGCGTGAGCACACCTGCGACGATTGCGTGCTCGCACTCGGCGCTAAGGGTTCCATATACGCCGAGCACCTGCTCGATCTCGCGCGCTCACTCAAGCCGGCCGCGCGGTGGTCGATGGAAGTGGCCATGGCGCAGCCGCCGGCATTGGAAAAGCGCCTCGCCGCGCTGCTCGACTTGCAACGCGATCGCCGGCCGGTGAATCGCAGAACCGCCGCGGCTGTGACCGTGGCCGCGCTTATCGCAGCCGCTCTCCTCGCCCCCGGTATCGCGCCCGCGCAAAATTCCGGTATCACGCTCTCCGGCATTGTCTACGATGCCAGCAAGGCGCGCGTGCCCGGCGCCGTGGTGACGGCGACAAATCTCGAAACGCACGGCAAAGAGATTACGCAAACCGATCAGGTGGGCGCTTATAAGTTCGCCGGCATTGCGGCCGGAAACTGCACGCTCGAGGTAAAGAAGCCAGGGTTCAAAGCCTACCAGCAGACCGGCGTGTCGCTCGCTCCCGGTGTCTCACGCGAAGCCGACGTGATGCTCGATGTCGGCCAGATTGCTGAGACGGTCAACGTCGTCGGCAAACGTCCGCCGCTTCAGCCGGCGGCTGAGGCTCAGACTCCGCAGCGCATCCG
>DATGJP010000030.1:0-3784 GCA_035295125.1 Bryobacteraceae bacterium
GGCGCGGGGTCCGTCCGATCATCAAGACACTGTATGTTGGACAGAAGGCGGTTGCAGGAAAGGGCCCCTACCGCGCTAACGGTGGAGGCCCTGGTGTCATCACCCTTCGTGACAAGGTGAGACCAAGCAACCAGGTCTAAGCTGACACGAAACGGCGCCTTTGTCCAGCCCGCCTGCGACACGCATGGCGGCGCATGAGACGGTACTGTTGCAACGGTTTTGCCTGCGCCCGGATTGCCGGGCGATGTTCTTCGTTTGCTCGCACTGCGACCGCGGGCATCGGTATTGCAGCGCCACGTGCAGCAGTTCGGCGCGGCGGGAGCAACGCCGGCGCGCCAATCAGCGCCATCAGTGTAGCCCTGAAGGGCGGCTCGATCACCGCGACCGGCAGCGCCAGTATCGGGAGCGACAATGCGCCCCACGCTCGCGCGTGACGGATCATAGTTCCTTTTCGACACCGTCCCCGGCATTATTGGCGAGTGGGAGGATCTCGGCGCGCCCACCGGTTCTGCGTTGTCGCATTTGCGGGCGCGAAGGGCGCTTTATTAACCCATTCCCACGAACGCCACTGAGAAGGTAATCGAATCGATGATCTCTCCGGAAGTCCGCGCCCAGATCCGGCGTTACTTTTACGCCGAACATTGGAAGATCGGCACCATCGCGCGGGAACTGGGCGTCCATCCCGACGCCGTGCGCAACGCGATCGAGGCGGAGAAATTCAAGAGCACGGCGCCGCTACGCGCTTCGATCGTCGATCCATACCGGGGTTTCGTTCAGCAGATCCTGGAGCAGCATCCGCGCCTCCGCGCAACGCGCATTTACGCGATGATCCGCGACCGCGGCTACACCGGCGGCGTTGGGCAGTTACGTCGCGCCGTGGCCAGACTGCGCCCGCAACCGCGCGAGGCGTTTCTCGAGTTGCAGACCTTTGCAGGGGAGCAGGGCCAAGTCGATTGGGCCCACTTTGGTTCTGTCATGGTGGGCCGCGCCAAACGCGCCTTGTCTTGCTTCGTGATGACGCTCTCGTACTCTCGTGCGCTTTATCTGGAGTTCTTCTTCGACCAAACCATGGAGAACTTCCTGCGGGGCCACGTGCATGCGTTCGCGTTTTTCGACGGGCAGCCGCGCGTCATTCTTTACGACAACCTCAAAAGCGCTGTTCTGGAGCGGCGTGGCAATCACATCGCCTTCCATCCACGCCTGATCGATTTGAGCGCGCATTATCATTTCGCACCGCGTCCGTGTCAGGTCCGGGCCGGGAATCAGAAGGGACGCGTCGAACGCGCTATTCGCTATGTGCGCGAATCCTTCTGGGCAGGGCGATCGTTCACCTCGCTTGCCGAATGCAACCGCCAGGCTTGGCTGTGGCGCGATCAGGTGGCGCATCCCAGGCCTTGGCCCGGTGGCGATCATCGCAGCGTTGCCGACGCGTTCGCCGAGGAACGAGCGCGTTTGTTGCCGCACGCTGCCAATCCGTTTCCCACCGACCGGATCGAGTTGGTGCGTTCGGCCAAAACCATTTACGTCCGTTTCGATCTCAACCGGTATTCGATTCCTCCACAGGCAGTGGGACGGCAGTTGACGCTGGTCGCCTCCGACGTCACGGTGCGCATTCTCGACGGCGCGAACGAGATCGCGCGCCACACGCGCAGCTACGATCGCGGACAACTTGTGCTCGATCCCGCGCATCAGGAAGCCGTGCTGCGAAGCAAGCGCAAAGCGTTTCATTCCACCCCCGCCGGCCGTCTGGAGCAACTCGTACCGGAAAGCAAAACGTTCCTCGACCAGGCGTTCGCTCAAGGAGAATCAGCTGCACGCGAAGCCTCGCGTCTGGCGAAGCTGCTCGAAGAGTATGGTGCAGTCGCTTTGCGCCGAGCCCTAGCCGAAGCGCTGGAACGTTCGACGCCACGATCTTCTTCGGTGGCCTTTCTGTTGCGCCGCCAGCCTCGTTCCACACCCGTCGCGCTTGATCTGAGCCGTCATCCGCAAGCCCAGTCGGTCGATGTCCGTCCGCACGATCTGGAGACCTACGATGAACTTGCCCGCAATGAAACTAAAACTCGCGGCGAATGATCTGGCCGCGCAGCTCAAGCATATCGGTCTCTGCGCCGTGCCCGACACGCTTGACGACTTCCTGGCCCGCGCAACGAAATCGCAGTGGTCGCCGCGGCAGATCCTCGAAGCCGTCGTGCAGACGGAAGCCCAGGAGCGTTCCCGGCGCAGCCTGGAGCGGCGCCTCCGCCTCAGCGGCATCAAATCGTTCAAGCCTATGGCCGACTTCGATTGGTCCTGGCCCAGCAAGATCGAGCGCGACGTTATCGACCGTGCATTCACACTCGACTTCCTGAGCGAAGCGCGCAACCTGGTTCTGGTGGGTCGCAACGGATTGGGCAAAACGATGATCGCCCAAAACATCTGCCACACCGCCGTGCTCGCCGGCCATTCCGTGCTTTTCCGCTCTGCCGCGGCATTGCTCGAAGACCTGCATCGGCAGTCGCCCGAAGGCCGCCGCCGCAGGCTGCGGACGTATGCCAACGTGGGACTGTTGTGTGTCGATGAAGTTGGCTATCTCTCCTTTGATGATAAGGCTGCTGACTTACTTTACGAGGTCATCAATCGCCGCTACGAAAGAAAGCCGCTGATCCTGACCACCAATAGACCGTTCAAAGAGTGGACCGAAGTCTTCCCCAACGCCACTTGTATCGTGACGCTGCTCGATCGTCTGCTGCATCACGCCGACGTGACGGTGGTCGAAGGCAACAGCTATCGCGTCCGCGAGAGCGAACAGGAATCGGCTGCGCGAAGGAAGAAGAAATGACCGACTCGCCGGACGATGAAACGGCCTTCGTCGCCGCCTTACTCACGCTCTACGCCGACCTGCCGGACACGCCACTTCGCCCCAGTCCGGCCGACCAGAGTCTCGCCCGACGGCTGTTCGCCGACGCCGTACCGCTGCCGCTGATCGAATCTGCGCTGCTTCTCGGCACCTTGCGACGGCTGATCCGCCCGGAGGGTCTTCCGCCGCTTCCCAAGATACGCTCGCTCGCCTACTTCCTGCCGGTTATCCAAGAACTGCAGACCCAGCCATTGCCGGCAGGCTACCTGGATTACCTCAGGTTGAAGCTCCGCAGGCTATCGGGCTGATGCTCAGAAAACTACGCTTTCTGATGATCGGTAACACCGGTTTCGGACGCAGGTAAGAACTATTCTGCACGCGCTGGTAAATGGCCTTGTTCCGGTTCGCTGGAAATGGAGAAGGCGTTCCTCCATTAAGCTAACGGAGCGAACGCATGAAGAAGCACCGGAAACACTATACGCCGGCAGAGATAGTCGCCATCCTGAGGCGGCATCTGTTGAAGCAGGTTTCGATCTCGGAATTATGCGACAAGCACGGCCTCCAGCCGACGGTATTCTACCGCTGGCAGAAGGAGTTCTTCGAGAACGGAACGGCTGCCTTTCAGCCGAAAGGGCGGCCCAACCATTCCGCCGAGCAGGAATCGACTACCTTGAGAAAGAAGATTCAGACCAAAGATGAGGTCCTGGCCGAATTGATGGCGGAGCACGTCGCGCTAAAAAAAGCTTGGGGAACTCTGACCGGGTCTGGGTTCCGCACGATACGTAGGATCAGATCGTTGACTTCGTCCGGCGCTGGTCCGAGAAGACCGAGATCGGCGCCGGGCGGTTCATCGGGTGTCTCGACATCGCCGCCAGCAAGTTCTATGACTGGCGGGAACGCTACGGGAAGGTGAACGAGCACAACGGCTGGGTTCCCCGCGATTTCTGG
>DATGJP010000031.1:0-59257 GCA_035295125.1 Bryobacteraceae bacterium
CCATGGGAAAGAGGTCCTTTCATGCTAACTAGTCATATAACTAGATAACATAAAAACGGCCGGCCTGCAACAGAAACTTACAGGAATGTTGTTTTATCTAGTGAAGGGCCAAAGTCCAGCGGCGGGTTGTTAACCCGCCCGCCCGTGCTTTGAACAATCGCTGACCAGCGCCGGTTGGCAACCGGCGGCAGGATGGCATCCTGCATCACAGGCAGCCGGACTATTCGGTTTAGGGAAAACTGAGTGACGTTACCTGAGGACTGCGTTACTGGGCGCCGCGGGACAGGAGCATCACCTTTAGGGTGTGGAAGATGATATACGCATCGAGGCTGGGTGCGAGATTCTTGATGTAGTAGAGATCATATTCGAGCTTCGTGATTGTGTCCTCGATCGTATCCCCATATTTATGATTGATCTGCGCCCAACCGGTGATTCCGGGTTTCACGTAGTGCCGCTGCCGGTAATAGGGGATCTGCTCCGATAAGGTTCTGACGAACTCGGGACGCTCGGGGCGAGGGCCGACGATCGACATTTCCCCACGTACGACATTGAATAACTGCGGCAGTTCGTCGATCCGCAGCTTACGGATCCAACGTCCGACGGGGGTGATGCGCGGATCGTCCTTAGTGGCCCAAACCGCGCCGGTCCGGCTTTCGGCATCGACAAACATTGAGCGGAATTTGTATAGCGTGAATGGAACGCCGTTGCGCCCCACCCGCGTTTGCCGGAAGAACACCGGCCCCTTCGACGAGAGGCGAACCGCCAGGGCGGTGACGAAAATGACCGGCAGCGTGACAATGGTGACAACCAGCGCCACCCCAAACGAATAGATGGACTGCCAGAAGACGCGATGCGGGCGCGGACCGAGGTTGGCCGCGAAGATCAACTGCGACGGGTGTAGTTCACGAATACAGATCCGGCCGAAGCTGGCCTCATAGGTCGCGAGCGCATCCTCGATTGGGAGACCGGAAAAACGGAGGTCGAGGAGTTCGTTTACGGGCAGTTTGATGCGGCGTTCGCTCAATCCGACAACAATACGGTCCGGCATGAGCTCCGCGGCGACATCGCCTACATCCTCGATGGATCCAACGCGCGCCAGCCCCGGAAACTCGTCGGCTTCCCCGTCGCGGTCGCTCAAATATCCAACAGAAGCGAGCCCGAGTTCCGGATGTTCCTGCCAGTAATCGGACAGTTCCCGGACCAGGGAAGAAGTCCCCAGAAACAGCACGCGCTGCGCCCCCATGGCCCTGATGACCACGGAAGCGTACAGCATCCGCCAGGCCGGGAGAAGCACGAGTGCCATCCCGCTGCCGGCGATCATCATCCACTTGGGCAAAATCCAGTCCGGCCGCCGGAGATAGCTCAGCAGCGCCTGGGTCAGGAACGCGATTCCGACTACCAGGCAGAGCTGCTGAACGAGCAGAATCCGCGAGCGGATGCGGAATTGGGTGTACAGGTCGTGGAAATAAATGCCAATCATGACGCAGATCACGACCAGCGCGATGCGTGCGAGCCCCCCGTCATAACGAAGAAAAATAACGGGATCGGCGTCCAGAACAAAAAAGCTGGCGAGCACGTAGCAGCAGAAAATGAGAATGGTTTCCGAGATCAGCAGTGCGAGGACACTGGTGGGCACGAAGACTCGGAATAACCGGACCATCTCAAACGCTTATCGTGAGAATAAGGCTTTCGCTTTAGTCATCTCAAATTTAGCATCGGCAGTGTCGCTGCGGATCATGTTTGGCGGAGCATTCTTATCAAATTTGGCTTGGCAATCGGGCCAAACGCGAGTAAACTGAGGCTGGTTAGTTGGTTTGGCAGACAGATGAGCGTCACTCGCCTGTGCTGCCTGCTTGTTTGGACCGCGGCTGCGCTCCTCGGCAGTGATCGGACTGTCGAAGGCAACGCGTCGTGGAGTCAGTGCATAGGAGCAGGCGGCAAGGCTCTCGAGCGGGGACAATACAACGAGGCAGTGCTTTGGTATGAGATTGCCCTTCGAACGATCTCGCCGGACAACGTTCAGCAGTTAAGAAGCCGTGCGCTTGCGGCGGACGGCTTAGGCTCAGCGCAGGTACATCTGCAGAACTTCGCCGAAGCGGAAGCGGAGTTCCGCTACGCGATGATTCTATGGCGAGACCTCGCTGGCGGCGACGACGCTAATGTTGCGGCAGAACTCAACAACATCGGGACGATTTGCTTCCGAACCGCACGCTTGGAAGAGGCACGGCGGTGCTTTCAGGAGGCTTTGAAGATCGATGAGAATACACAAGGCCCCAACTCGGCGGCGGTGGCCAATGACCTGAACAGCCTGGCCGGCCTGGCGTCGAGCGAGGGGCAGGTGAGCCACGCCGAAACACTGCTGCGGCGCGCGATCGATATCGCATCATCGGTCTCACCGCCCGATATAAGATTGCTCGACTATCAGCGGAACCTGGCGGTCATGTATGCGCGATTGAACCGTTTTGAGGACGCCAGGCAGATTAACGAGCAGATTCTCGATACCGAGATGAAGATGCAGGGGCGGACGCATCCCAACGTCGGGCTGACTCTGAAGGAGCTCGCCTACTGCGAGACGGGATTGAGCCAGTGCGAAGAGGCTATCCTGCACGCGCAGGAATCCATAGCGATTCTGGGGGCGTCGTTAGGAGAGGATAACCCCAGCACCGGCATCGCGTACTTCATGTTGGGGCTGGGATACCGCTGCGGCGGACAGCTCGACTTGGCAGAAACGGCGTTGAAGCGCGCTGTGGATATCGATGAGCGCGCCGGCGGGCCTGCGGAGGTTCGCGGTAACCATTTGCGTGAATATGCGGGGGTGTTAAGAAGCAGGGGGAAGAAGGTTTTAGCTAAGAAGTACGAGCAGATGGCGACGATGCTTTCCTCTCTCGCCCGGCCGCGCGCCGGAGTAGTGGATATTCAGCAGCTCGCGCCGCGGAAGAGATGACTGGGCAGGCTGAGCCGCAGAACGGAACTTCTCAGGTTGGGAAAGGTGGGACACTCAGTTTCGCCTGTCCGTTCTCGGTGAAGTCCAAAAGGCAGGCTGAATCCCTGCCCACATTCGAAGCGCTAGCGTTTCCTGGCTGGCTTCTCCAGGCGCGCTTCCAGTTCGGCGATTTTACGGCGGAGGTCGGCGACTTCGGCGTCCCGCTCGCTCTCGCCGGGGGTAAGGAAATGCTTGATGGTCTGCAGCGGGGAGAGGGCGGCTGTGCCTACCTCGTGGAGGCCGCTTTGAACGGCATCCTGGAATTTTCCAAAGGCATCGAAAGCGGACTTGAGATACCACATCAGAAATTCCTGGCGGGCGCGGTCGGAGACGAGAATGATCTGGCGTAGCAATTCGAGCGGCAGTCCGGTGGGCTGCTCCTTGGCGTCTTCGACGATGATCTGCGTCAGGACCACACGGGTGAGATCCTCGCCCGTCTTGGCGTCCCGCACCTCAACGTCGATTCCTTTTCGGATCAGGACCGCGACATCGTCGAGGTTCACATACCGGCTCGCGGAAGTGTCATATAGCCTTCGATTGCCGTACTTTCGAATGACCACCTTAGACGGTCTCATCTTGTGCACTGCACAACCACAAAACCATCTTGACACATTTCCCCTTGAGAACTATACTGAATTCGGTTGCTGCAATGCAGCAAGGAGTGGTCCATGCGAGAGAATGTAAATGCCAAACCCTCCGAAGCCCATGAGCGGGAAATATCGCCCATATCCTTGCTAACGGATTGGGTGCGGCAGGGTACTGAAAGCTTCTTTGCAACGCAACGGATCCTATTGGATCTCGTGACGCGGCAAAACGCAAACATCATGCACGCCGTAAGGGATGGGATCGCGGCCACTTCGCGCCCCGGACCCACGGCTGTGCTCACCGAGATCGCCGGAGAGGCGGTGTCCAACTTCATTTCGGCGCAAAAGGTTCTTCTGAACCTTGCGCACCGGCAGAACGAGATCGTCATGACCGGGGTCAAGGAGAGGCTGCCTGGTCCCGCGGCCGCTATGGCGGATCTGTTGCGCCGCAGCGTCGAAACCTTCATTCACATGCAGCAGGATTTCCTGGCCCTGGCGGGAAAGCAGACCGACATCTGGGCGGAAGCAGCGAAGGAAGGAAAGCCCTTGAACGGCACGGGAGTTCTCGAATTGGCCCGGGAGGGCATGGAGAACTTCGTCGAAGCGCAAAAGAAGTTTCTGGACGTGGTGGCCGAAGAAACGGCCCATGCCAGCCAGGCGCTCGCGGGCGGGAACGGTTCACGCAAGGAACTGAAGAAAACAGAGTTGACGGAATTGGCCCGCGAAGGCTCCGAGGCCTTCATGGAGGCACAGCGCAAACTGTTCGACCTGGCAGTCGACCAGATCGGAACCACCGTCAAGGCAGGCCGTAAGGCGGCCGACCTCGTTGCGCCGTTCCCTCGCGTGGCGCTCGCCGACCTGACCCGCGACACGGTAGAAACCTTCGTCGCGGCACAGAAGGCACTGTTGGATATCGTCGTAAAGCCTCGCCACGCGGCAGTGGCGGCCGGCGTTTCGAAAGCGGCTCCCAAGCCGAAGCGCCCACGGACGCGTAAAGCGGTCGCGTGAGCGCATGCGCGCAGGACGTAACAGTTTACGCGCGTGACATAACGTAGTGGCAACCCGTGGCCGCAACTGATGCGGCCACGGTTTCTCTTATTGATTGGGGTTTTCGTCGATGACATCCTCACGGCCAAGCGATCGACTGTCTGCTCAAGACGCATTGTTTCTCTATCTCGACACTCAAGAGATGCCGCTCCACATCGCGAGCGTCATGGTATTCGACGGCCCCATCCCGCTGCGGGAATGTACGGAGCTGATTCGCTCGCGCCTTCCCCTGATTCCACGGTATCTACAGCGGATCGCGGTGCCGCCGCTGAACGTCGGCCACCCGACGTGGGAATTCGATCCGGAGTTTGACATCCGCCGCCACGTCACTGAGATCGCTCTTAAGAAGGGCACCGAGCACGAGTTGCAGGTGCTGGTAGGGAAGGTTCTCAGCGCGCAAATGGACCGCAGCCGTCCCCTTTGGGACCTGACGCTGGTGAATGGGCTGAAGGGCGGGCGCGGCGCCATGATCGCCCGGGTGCACCATTGTCTCGTGGATGGCGTAGCCGGAGTGGCGTTGATGAACGTGCTGCTGGGCCCGACGCCTTCCACACCGCCGCCTCCTAAGGCGAAAACCCCGTCACCTCCTTTGCCCGATCCCATTACCTCGTTTTTTGACGGTTTGATCAGCTCGTATGCCGACATGTTCGGCAGAGTTTTCCAGGTGCAATCGGCCGCAATCAACATGGCGGAATCGATGGTTTCGGAAGGAGTGCCTGCTCTCACGCAGTTACTCCAGACGATTCCCGACTTATTAAATCCAGTGGACCGGCTTCCATTCAATCAGCCCTGTCCGGGGCCACGCAGGCTGGTATGGACCGAGATTGCGATTCCGGACGTCAAAAAAATACGGGAGAAATTCGGCGGCACGCTCAACGATGTTGTGCTGACCCTGGTCATCGCCGCAGTGCGCGAATACACGCAGTTACACGGGCAGGCCGTGGATAAAAGACTTGCCAGGGTCATGGTCCCCGTAAACATCCGGCATGAAAGCCCGCTGAATGGCTTGGGAAATCATATCTCCATGATTCCGGCCAGCCTTCCACTGGACATTGAAGACCCCGTGGAGTTACTCGCTAATATTCATAAACGGATGGATTTGATGAAGCGGGCTCGCGTGGCGGATTTGGTAAGCCTCGTTGGAA
This sequence comes from Bryobacteraceae bacterium, assembly GCA_035295125.1. Taxonomy (GTDB): domain Bacteria; phylum Acidobacteriota; class Terriglobia; order Bryobacterales; family Bryobacteraceae; genus JAICMB01. The sequence goes on from DATGJP010000031.1 coordinate 5,760, forward strand.
CATGGCTCGGCGTCACCCCGGTGCCGGTTCAGGCGCTGCTGGTTCCGTTTGCAACGTCGATGCTGCCCGCACTGGTTCCTCCGTTCAACCTGGTCTGCACCAATGTCCCGGGGCCGCCGGTTCCCTTGTACGCGCTCGGGCGGAAGATGATTTCCGATTATCCGTACGTCCCGGTCGGCGCGGACATGGGAATCTGTGTCGCGATTCAAAGCTACAACGACAAGCTGTTCTTTGGGTTCACGGGGAGCGAAGCGGCGGCTCCCGATGTGAATCTGATGCCTCGGATGCTGGAGCGGATCTTTGCGCAGTTGCGGAGGGCAGCGGGGGTTCGGACGGTGCGGCTGAGGAAGCCTCGGGCGAAGAAGCCGGCGGAGCCGGAACCGGCGCCTGTGCCAGTCTCTGTTGCGGCGACGGTGGTTCATCCAACTGCGGCATAAGCCTACAGTGCTCGCTGGAGTTGGCATTCTCCGCGAATTCCAGACCCAGGCGAAACCGCTTGGGCCATCCCGATCCGGTCTTAGACTCTGTAGAGAAATACCACGGCTCGCTGACTCGAAAAACTTGTGGACCTTGGTTTATCACCGTGGTACCGTGTTACAGATCATCGACAAATAGCATCCTAGGGCCAGAGTGACTTTCCAAGAAGACCATGCTGAGGCGCCCATCTCCATGTTGCGTGAGGCGCTGTTTGGAATCGAAGTTCTTTTGCTGCGCGCAACGTCAGTCTATTACGGGATGGGGGTGCCGCACGGGGATAACTCAGCCGTAGTAATAATACCCGGCTTTCTCGGTACTGACCTGTATCTCGTCGAGTTATTCGCGTGGCTTCGCAGGATCGGATATCGGCCATATTTCTCCGGAATTGGACTGAATGCCGAGTGCCCGAACCTCCTGATCAAGCGACGCCTCCATGACACGCTCGAACGGGCGCTGGAAGAGACAGGCAAGCCGATACACCTGATCGGGCACAGTCTCGGGGGAATCATCGCGCGATCCGTAGCCGGCCAACGGCCGGACGACATTGCATCGGTAATCACGCTGGCATCCCCGTTCCGCGGTACCGTCGTTCATCCCAGCGTTTTGCGCGCGGCCAAGATCATCCGCGACCTGATCCAGCAGGAGCACGGCGAGAACGTGCTGCCGAGCTGTTACACGGGACGCTGCACCTGCGATTTCCTGAGCTCATTACGACGCGATTTGCCCGCAAGTACCGTCGAGACCGCAGTTTACACCCGGAGCGATGGGGTCGTCGACTGGAATTACTGCATCAGCGAGGACCCCGAGGTCAACTTCGAGGTGAAGGGCACGCACATCGGGTTGGTGTTCAATCCGACCGTGTACCGGCTTATTGCTCAGCGCCTCGCCTTGGCTCTCCAGAAGCCGCGGAAAAAGGCCCGCTCCAGGACGGTGGCGCGGCCGGTTGCTCAAATTGTTCCTCCTCCGTCGATCCGGTCAGCGCGGTGATGGAGGACAGGCCGCCGGCGATGGTGTTCGCGACTTGATCGAAGTAGCCCGTGCCGACAAAACGTTGGTGCCGGACGGCGGAGTAACCCCGCTCAGCGAGCGCAAATTCCCGTTCCTGTAACTCGGAGTAAGCAGTCATTCCAGTGGAAGCATAACCACGCGCTAACTCGAACATGCTCAGGTTGAGGGCGTGGAAGCCTGCCAAGGTGACGAACTGGAACTTGTAGCCCATGGCTCCCAGTTCGCGCTGGAAAGAAGCAATGGTCGCGGAATCGAGCTTGCGCTTCCAGTTGAAGGATGGCGAGCAGTTGTAGGCCAGTAGTTTTCCGGGGAAGCGCTCGTGAATCGCGTCCGCGAATGCGCGGGCTTCGGCGATGTTGGGCTCGGAAGTTTCGCACCACAGCAGATCGGCAAAAGGCGCGTACGCGAGGCCTCGGGCGATGGCCGACTTAATCCCCCCCCGGATGGTCAGGAAGCCTTCGGGCGTGCGCTCACCAGTGAGGAACGCGTGGTCGCGTGGATCGGCGGCGCTGGTCAAAAGGTGGGCGCTGTTGGCATCGGTGCGTGCGACGAGAACGGTCGGGACACCAGAAATGTCGGCGGCCAGACGGGCTGCGACGAGCTTTTGGATGAATTCCTGGGTGGGTACCAGGACCTTGCCGCCCATGTGGCCGCACTTTTTGGCGGATGCGAGCTGGTCCTCGAAGTGGACCCCGGCGGCTCCGGCCGCGATCATCGATTTCATCAGTTCGAAGGCATTGAGATTGCCTCCAAACCCAGCCTCCGCGTCAGCGACGATGGGCGCGAACCAGTGGACCTGGTTCTCCCCCTCGGCATGGTGGATCTGATCGGCGCGAGTGAAGGCGTTGTTGATGGCGCGCACGATTGACGGGACGCTATTGGCAGGGTAGAGGCTCTGATCGGGATACATCTCGCCAGCAAGGTTCGCGTCTCCCGCGACCTGCCAGCCGCTGAGATAGATGGCTTTGAGTCCCGCCTGCACCTGCTGTACGGCCTGGTTGCCGGTCAATGCGCCGAGCGCCTGGACGTAGGGCTCGTTATGGAGCAGCTTCCAGAGTCGTTCAGCGCCGAGGCGTGCGAGGGTGTGTTCAATGTGGACACTTCCCCGGAGCTTGATGACGTCCTCAGCGGTGTAGGGGCGCTCAATTCCGGACCAACGCGGGCTTTGTTGCCATTCGTTACGGAGTTCAGTGGAGTTCGCGGATCTCATACATTTCGAGTAGACTCTGGAACCGGTCTGCGGGCAACCGGTGGTGGGTCAAATCGGACGAGTCGGCCATGGAGACCGAGGACGTTTGGGGCCGAAGCGATTTGACCGTATGATCACACTGGTATGGCTACCGTCGCTGTTCGTCAGTTCGACCCCTGTCTCAACATCCACGCTCCCATGACGCCTGCGTGGGAGCGCATCCTCACACCCGCGGCACTTGCCTTCGTCTCGGACCTCGCCTCGACCTTCGAGAGCCGCCGCCAGGAGCTTCTGGAAGCGCGCAATATCCGGCAGGCCGAGATTGACGCCGGCGCTCTGCCCGACTTCCTGCCTCAGACAAAGGCGATTCGTAAAGCCGAGTGGAAGGTTGCCCCGATTCCACACGATCTGGCCGATCGCCGCGTGGAAATCACCGGCCCGGTGGACCGCAAGATGATCATCAACGCTCTGAATTCCGGGGCGCAGGTGTTCATGGCCGATTTCGAGGATTCGAACTCGCCAACCTGGGCAAATGTCATGGATGGGCAGGTGAATCTGCGCGATGCCGTCCGCCGGAATATCACGTACACGAGCCCGGAGGGCAAACGCTACCAGCTTGCCGAAAAGACGGCAACGCTGATGGTACGGCCGCGCGGGTGGCACCTGGATGAGAAGCACGTGCTTCTGGACGGCGAACCCATTTCGGCGAGCCTGTTCGATTTTGGGCTCTTCTTTTTCCACAATGCCCAGGAACTGATCGACCGCGGATCGGGGCCGTACTTCTATCTGCCCAAGATGGAGAGCCATCGCGAAGCGAGGCTCTGGAACGATGTTTTCCTGTATGCGCAGTACCGTCTCGGCATTCCGAAAGGCACGATTCGGGCAACGGTTCTCATTGAGACGATTCTGGCGGCGTTCGAGATGGACGAGATTCTGTATGAGTTGCGGGACCACTCGGCGGGGCTCAATTGCGGGCGTTGGGACTACATTTTCAGCTTCATCAAGAAATTCAAGCGGCATCCTGAGTTCATGCTGCCGAATCGCGGCGAAGTCACGATGGACCGGCATTTCCTCAAGTCGTACGTGGACCTGCTGATCCAAACGTGCCATCGGCGGGGAGCCCATGCCATGGGCGGCATGGCGGCTCAGATTCCGATCAAGAACGACCCGGAGGCGAACGAAAAGGCGCTTGGTAAGGTTCGGCAGGATAAGTTACGGGAGGTTCTCGCCGGCCACGATGGCACCTGGGTGGCGCATCCGGGGTTGGTTCCGCTGGCGAAGGAGATCTTCGACCAGCACATGCCGGAGCCGAACCAGATCTCGCGTTCGCGGGAGGAGGTCCATGTCACCGCCAAGGATTTATTGACGGCCCCGAAGGGAAACATAACGCCCGAGGGCCTGCGGTGGAACATCGACGTCGGGATACAGTATCTCGAATCGTGGCTGCGAGGGAATGGATGCGTGCCGATTTACAACCTCATGGAGGACGCGGCGACGGCCGAGATTTGCCGGGCGCAGGTTTGGCAGTGGGTGGAGTTTGGGGCCGAGTTCAACGATGGCCGGAGGATCACGGACAAGGTGGTCCAGGAGACAATCGGCGAGCAGGTGCTTGACATGGTGAACCAGATCGGGTACGAACGGTTTAGCTGTGGTTGGTTCCCTACGGCTGCGCGCCTGCTCGAAAGCTTCATGACAGGCGTCGATTTTCCCGAATTCCTGACCCTTGTCGCCTACGATTATCTCGACTGAGCGTTGTTTAGAGATCCCGGATGAACTGATCCGGGTGTTGCGGGAGAGTATCGCGTGCCGGCAGATTCAGGCAGGTCTGCAGTGTCTGGAGAATAACCGGCACTTCCTGCTGTCGTTTCGGGGAGAAGCAAGGAATGCTCCGGAGTTCCTGGGGTACGTAGCACAGTGGGTGGACATTGGTTATGCCGATGTAAGCCTCGTCCGGGAACTCCTGTCCCGCATGCCGCCGGCGGTGCGGCGGTTGTTGAGTGTGACCGCATACGTGCACGTGCATATGGCCGAAGCGCTGGTGGCCATGCACGAAGAGGAGCACGGGCGGGCGATTTCCCACCTGGACACGGCGCTGCTGCTGGCTTCGGAAATCGAAGCTCGCGAGCTGGCCGCCATCGTCAATTTCTGGAAGGCGCGCTGTCATCGTAAGCAGGGCGAGTATGACGACGCGTTCGCGCACACGGTGCGGGGACGCGACATGGCGCTCGATTGCGGGCTTCCACGGATGGCCGCCGTTATGCGCGTTCTCGAAAGCTGGCTGCAATTCCAGCGCGGGAAGCACAAGGAGGCGCTGTCCACTCTGCGCGAGGCGGAGACGGTGCTCAGCGCCACCGACGATCACGTTTCCGTGGGGAACATCCTATCGACGTATGGGCGCATTTTCCGGCAGGAGGGCCGTCTGGACGCTTCCGTCGAGAGCTTTGCGCGTTCCATTGCGGAGTTTCGGAAGCAGGATCCGAACCATGGGAGTTTGGCACGGACGCTGGCTAATATGGCCTACGTCAAGCGGCTGGTCGCGCTGCAACTGCGCAAGCGGATCGATGCCGAGACGGCGCGGCGACGGCGGAAAGGGACAGGCGAAACAGCCTCTCCTACCTCTGCGTTTCGCGAGCGGTTCGAAACGCTCCGCCAGGAAGCGTTTGCGGAATTGGACGAGGCGGCGGGCATCTATAAGCTCCACATGAATCACCGCGGTTCCGGAACCGTGCATTTGCATCGCGGGTTCCTGTATTACGACAACGGCGAGTTGGATTCAGCGAGCGAGGAGGCCGCGCTGGCGCATGCCTTGGGAAGCGAAAAGGACGACTATATCCTCAAATCCCGCGCGCGGATCCTGCAGTGCATGGTGGAGAACGGGAAACTCGAAGAGGGCATCGAAGAAGGCGGCGATGCCCGGCAGCACGCTCAGGCGGCCATCGACTACGCGCGCGAGGCTGTGGAACTGGCCAAACATACCCAGAACCGCCGGCTGCTGGCGCGAGCTTACACCTGGTACGGCCTGACCCAGGCAAACGAGTTTTTCGATGCGCTGGACGCGGCTCGGGAATCCATGAACGTGGCCGCGAGTTATGTGCAGACCGATTTTCACGACACGGCGTGGGATGACCTGCAGGCGTTGAAACAGCGCCTGGTGAAGTCGAGCAAGGTGCATGACGTGCTCCAGGCCTGGTCCATGGGGATGGTCGGTGACAAGACGTTCCAGCAGATCACGGAAGAGTTCGCCGCCATTGTGATCCCGAAGGTTTGGGAGATCGAGGGTTGCAAGGTTTCGCGGGTGGCGGAACGGCTTTCCATCTCGCCGAAGAAAGTGCGGCGGATTCTGATTCAGACGGGGCGATTGCGGGCTCAGTAAAAAAAGATCCTCCTAACCGGCAAGCTGATCTCTCCGTCACTCGTTTCGCTGTACGAGCGTCGAACAGTCAGGTACCAACGTATGTACGACACTCGAAGTTATTACTGCGGCCCGAATGACGGGGGAATCAAACGCGGAGACCGCGCGGACACCGGCGACGAGGAAGCACGGCCGACCAGGACGCGGCCCGATGAGGATGATGATTCGCTCGGCACCGCCAGTATCGACGACTTGACCATTCACCCGGCCGATGACGGAGCGCTCGGCATGACCGATATTGGACCCATTCCGCCGGACGATTGGGCGGCCAACACCGGCCCGACCGAGGTTGCGGAAGGGGATAATCGGGCCGAATGGGAACCGCGAGAGAAAGAGCGCGCGAAGAAAGAGCGCGCGAAGCCGGAGTGCGAGCCGGAAAAATCACGCCGTTAACGGTTAGGTGTGGCGAATAGCTTCCATCGGGCTGATGGTAAGCCAGGGTCTTGCGGAGACATAAGCCACAACCAGGGAAACTGCAAGCATTGCCGCGGCAACGGGGATCAGGACGCTCAATTCCACCGGGCTGACGCCGTACAGTTGAGAACGGAAGATCAGCGTACCTCCGATGCCCAGGAGTGTCCCCAGGGCGACGCCTGCTCCCGCAACGAACGAGGTCTGCCGGAGAACCATTTTCAACAGTTGCACGGGACGGGCCCCGAGTGCGACGCGAATGCCGAGTTCTTTCTTACGCTCGCTGACTGAATACGAGATTGCACCGAACAGGCCAATCACGGCCAGTAGCAGTCCCAGGCCGCCCAGAATGCCGATACAGCCTGCCACGATTCGTTGCGTCAGAAGATTCAGGTTGAGCCAGCCTTGGAAGGTGACGGGCTTGATCATGATCTTGAGGCCCAGTCCTCGCAGCGTTTGCGCGAAAGGTTCGACCCAGGCGCGCGGGTCGGCTTTCGTCCTGGCGGTCACGGCTACCGCGCCGCCATAATTCTGGCCCAATGCATAGTAGAGGAACGGCTCCAACGGTTCGTCGATATCGACGTATTTACTATCGGCTGCGACTCCTACTACGGTGATTTTGCGCGCGGGCTCGCCGGCCATGATGGTGCGGCCCAGAGGATCTTTTCCCGGCCAGAACGTTTCCGCCATTTTGTGGTTGATGATGGCGACTTGCGGGCTATTCTCGCGATCGTTGGCGTTAAAGCTGCGGCCTTCAAGGATCGGGATACCGAAAGTGGCGAAGTAATCGCCGTCCACGGCCGTGTGGCGGATGTTGACGGTTTTGATGCTGTCGGGCGATTGCACCGGCACCGGGCTGGCGCCCATCAACGGCAGGTCCCAGGAAAGGGAAACGGCTTCCACGCCGGGAAGAGCCGCGACCCTCTGCCGCAAGGTGTTGTGCAACGCTTTGCTTCGCTCGCCGGAGTAGCCTTCACCCTCCAGGTAAACCGTAACGGCGACCAGGTTTCGTTCCGAGAATCCGAAATCGACATGACGGAGGTTATACAGGCTGCGTTCGCACAGGCCCATGCCCACGAGCACCAGGGTGCACGTCGCAACCTGAACGATGACGAGCGCATTTCTGCGCAGGCCCTTGCGCTTTCCGCCCGTCACGATTTCGGCGCTCAGAACCTGGGACAGAGCGGGCGAGGAGGCGTAAAGCGCGGGCGCCACCCCGGTCGCCAGGCTCGCGATCAGGAACAGAAGGAGAACGAATGACAATACGGTGGCGTCGAGGCGGAGGTCGAGCCCGAATGAAAACGGGCCGAACATCGGAAACGTGACCGTGAAGTCTGAATAACGGGCAATCGCAGCCGCGGCAATGGCGAAGCCCAGGAAACTGCCGGCGGCGCAAAGCACGGTGCTCTCCTGCAGGAATTCGCGAATGAGCCGCCCACGCGGAGCGCCGAGCGCCAATTTGATGGCGGCTTCCTGGCGGCGTCCAACGGCGACCGCAAGCAGAAGGTTCGCGACGTTGGCGCACGCAATCAACAGGACCAGCAGGACCAGGGCCATCAGGATTCCAGCCATCAGCTCAGCATCGGGAATGGTGTCGGGTGGGAGCAGACTGGCACGGGTGATCACCGCGGTCCGGTCCTTATCTTGGTTCGGGTAGGCGGAAGCGAGCTGGCGCGACAGGGTGGTGACTTCAGCCTGCGCCTGCCGCCGGCTGACACCGGGCTTGAGCCTCGCCAGGAGCAGGAACCTGCGCGCCGAACGCTGCTGGAACGAGGCGCGGTCAATCTCGGATTCCTGAAACGTGGTGAAGAGGTCTCCATTAAGACCAAAAAAACTGCCGGTGAAGGATTTCGGAGTCACTCCGACGATGGTGTGCTTGGCTAAGACTTTGCCGAGTATGTGGGGATCCGAGCCCAGGCGGGTCCAGCAGGCCCATGTCATCACGGCGAGGGGCGTTTTGTTTGAGCCGTCGTCACGCGTGAAGAACCGGCCGAGTTGCGGATGGATGGCCATGACGTCGAAGTAGTTGGTGGATACGGGGCGAGTGACTACCTTTACGTCGCGACCTTCAAAGTTGAAGTCGTCGAGCAGGCCGATGGAGTTAGGGGCGGCGGCCACGTCGGTGAAGACATGATTGTTGTCGCGGTAATACTCGTAGTCCGGGTAGGAAACCTGGTCGATTGCGACGTCTGGGGAATGGGTGTGGATCATCACCAGGCGGTCGGGCTCGGGCGCCGAAGGGGGAAGGATGAGGATGGTATTGGAGACGCTTAGGGAAATCACGCCCAGGGCCATGGCCACCGCGAGAGAGAATGCGGAAATGATCGAGAGATTCCAGTGGCGGCGCAGCGTGCGGAGAGGCGCGAACATGGTCGTTCATTATGGCATTTTGGGGACCAGGATACCGGTGCTTTGGAATCAGGACGTTTGAAGGGGGGTGGTGTGGTGCGCTTTGCACAGTGTGCCGGCGCGACTGCCAGTCTCGCGTCCATGACGATTGCAGGCTAATACTACTGTTTTCGGGAACGGTGAGTTGAATTGGAGCCGGTGATGCAGGCTGTTCGCCTGCGTCGGGTTTGAAACCCGCCTTTAGCCATTTCATACGCCTCGACGGGCACCAGTTAGAGCAAACCGCCGTCACATTCCTGGAGCTTGCGGCGGAGGAAACGGCGCTCGGGCTCCGAGCACGGACACTCCAGGGCTTGCCGAAAGCAAGCAGCCGCCTCACGGACCCGTTTCAGTTCGAATAGCAGGTGACCACGTACAGCGAGACGGAGGTAGTAGTTCCGCAGCTTGGGGTCACTCTCCAAGGGCTCGATCGCTTCCAGAGCACATGCGGCTCCATGCACCTTGGCGACGACGACTGCGCGATTGAGCACCACAACCGGTGACGGATTTAGCTCCAGAAGCTGATCGTAAATTTCGTGAATTACCGGCCAATCCACGCCCTCGGGACCCGTCGCTCGGGCGTAGGTTGCCGCGATTGCCGCCTGGGCGTGATAAACCGACACCTCGTCGCCCGAAATTGAGCGGTCGAAATGATAGAACCCGAATGCGATCAGCCCCTGGTCCCAGCGATCGCGATCCTGCTGTTCCAGGAGCACCAGGTCTCCCGCCTGGTCGACCCGCGCGGCAAGACGAGCCGCTTGAAACGCCATCAGAGCTACCAGGGCGTCAACACGAGGCATGGAAATGGAGGATGCGGCAATCAACCGTCCTAGCCGCAGCGCTTCCATACAGAGGTCGCGGCGGATCAGGTCCTCGCCCTCGTGCGCTGCGTAGCCTTCGTTGAACATGAAGTACACGACTTCCAGGACGGAATCGAGCCGGTCACCCAATTCGCTGGCCGAAGGCATATCGAGCGTCAGCCCGCATTCGCGAATCTGGCGCTTCGCCCGAACCAGGCGTTGGGCGATGGTCGCTTCGTCCGCCAGAAACGCCCGGGCGATCTCTCGGACGCTGAAGCCTCCGACCGTTTTTAAACTCAGCGCGACGCTGGTATCGCGCGAGAAGTTTGGGTGACAGCACATGAAGATCATGCGCAGCTCGTCATCGCGGAGTTGCTCTTCGAGCCCGGGATCGTCGGGCATTGCACTCGCGGAGCGCGAAAGCTCGGTAACAATGGCGTCGGTCTTATCGCTAAGCGACCTGTCGCGCCGCACCGCGTCGATCGCCGCGTTATGCGCGACGCGAAAGAGCCATGCCGGCGCGTTCTCCGGCACGCCGTGGTACGGCCATGACTGGAGCGCGCGGAGCATGGCTTGCTGCACCATTTCTTCCGCAAGGTCGAGATGTGCGGGCCCGAGGAGGCGGGCCAGGTGCGCCACCATGCGCCCTGACTGATGCCGGAACAGGTGCTCCAGCAGCCCGCCGACCTCGGGCGCTGACGTCATGTCATAGATCCCCAGGTTTGACGCACTTCGACGGTCCCGCCGTACTCGACATGCGGGTGGGCGAGCGCCAGTTTCACGGCCTCCTCATAATTCGCAGCTTCGATGGTGTAGTAGCCTCCCAGCACTTCCTTGGTTTCGCTGTACGGACCATCGGTGGCGCGCGGCTGGTTCCCGGTAACGCGAATCACCTTTCCGGGATCGTCCGCCAGCCGATTGCTGTCGACCACGCCCGGCTTCGTTCTCCAGGCGCTGTATTTCTCGATGGCTTTCTGCATCTCTTCGGGGCTCAGCTTCCCCCACTTACTCGGATCATCGTAGAGCAAGAGCATGTAATGTGGCATAGGTTTCTCCTTGTTTTAGCGTACTCGTGTGAACTGAAAATCTTCGGCGAACTTCGGCTCGCCTTTCTCGTAGAACTGCCAGGCGGCGTTGAAATGCTCGCCGTCGACAAAGCGTATTCTCGCATTGTGCATGTGGCCCGCCGACGGGCTTTTCAGATTGGTTGCATCGAGGAACTGGAAGTCCAGTTCGCCGGTTTGCGAATCGAACTTGCGCGCCTGCATGCGCGGCTGGTTGCCGGCCATACAGTAATGGGTCAGCAGCAGGCGATCGCCGTCGAGATAGTACACCGTGACCATGTTCATGGAGTCCTTCTCCACGACGGCGGTACCGCCGGCCATCAATTCATAGGTCACCGTCATCTTGCCATCCTTGATTGGCGCCTCCCAGGACCCTACAAGAGCCTTAAGACGGTCAAATGCGGCGGCAGCGTCGACAGGCTGGCCCGATGTCGCGGCACTACCCGCTAGTGGGAACAGCAACAGGTTTGCGATCAGAAGAAATCTCATTGGAAGCTCCTTTCTGTGCTTCAGTCACTCCAATAACGAACGGAGCCCGCCGGAATCGACATGCCCATTCAAATTTTTTCTATCCTGTGTTACGCTGTCACAAACCCCTACCGCTCTACTACTTAGAAACAGCACCAGCAATCAAAGGAGAGATAGGAACACATATGAACCAGTGGGTGAACAATGTCACACGAGCGACGTTCCGGGGGGCCGTCGCGGGATTGGTTCTTTGGAGCTTGGCCGCTCCGGCTATGGCTCAATGGCGGCGTCCAGCGAGCTTTGGGCCGCACAAGAAAGCATTCGGGCATCAACATCGGACATTCAAAGCTCTGAGGCCGGATCAGAAGCTGGACTGGAAAAGCGTGATCCGCACTAAAGTGAGCGGCGACACCGCAAAAAGCGTTCTGAACGGCAATTACTTCGTCCGCGAAGTGCTGTTATCCGATTATGACTATGCAACCGGGCAACCGTCGCGCGCCCGCAGCATTACGGGTTTAGTGACCTTCGATGGCCAGGGCGCCTACGCTTTCACCGGCGTACTGATGGATACGCTCGCGGGGGGACAGGCACAAAACTACACTTCCTCGGGTCAGTACGTCGTGTACTCCCAAGGCATGCTCATCATGGACAACATCATCGACGGCAGTGATACCGATTTCGGCGGGGTCGGAACTTTCGGCCCTTCGGCGTTCGTCGCGAGCGCTACGGAAGGTCTTAATAACGACATCCTGGTGGGCGTCCCAATGCCGTCGACCGGCTCGCTTTCTACTGTCGCCGGGAATTATCGCGCGGGATACATCGACTTCCTCCAGGGCGACATGACCCGGGTTCGGGATGCTTCTTTTGCGTTGAACGCCGATGGGCAGGGGAATGTCGACACGGTTTCCGTTACGGGATTTGCGGTCGATCGGGGCAGCGTTGGTCTCAGCCAGAATATCTCGGGTGTCAATTACGTCGTCGACCCGGCGACCGCGCTCGGCGCCATGAGTTTTGGCGACCCCAATTCAAATCAACTCATTAGTGGAACCAAAATATTCGTGTTGTCGCAGGACGGAAACCTGCTGGTCGGGGGCGATCCGAATGGCTTCGACGTGCTCGTAGCGACGCCTCCCGGCTCGGGCTCAAATGCGACCGCTTCCTATAACGGGACGTATTACTATGCCATGATGGCCGACGACGCCTCGAATCTTCCCTCCTATAGCGATATTTCGACGGCTTACGGCACGGATCGATCCGACGGTTCCGGCGTCTCGATTACGCATCAGCGCTACGACGACATTTATTACTTCCCCTACGACTACACTGCCGACGCGAACCCCACTTTCGACTCCACGGGAATTTATCAGACGAGCTATGTCCTGGAGATGCTCGGAGCGCAGGGTCATGCAGTCATTGGAGTGGGAAGTGGCAGTTACTATACGCTTTTGATTCTGTTGCAGTCCCAGCCATATGCCGGAACCGGGATTTTCGTAGACCCACAAAGCGTTTCGAACTCCGCCAACCATGCTCCGGTAACCAATCCGATCGCCCCCGGAGAGATTATTACGCTCCAGGGCTCAGGATTCGCGACTGACTTCTTCCCGCCGCCGGGCCAGGTTCTGTCGCCGCCGTTTCTTCCGTTATTGGGTGGAGTGACGGTGACCGTGAACAACAGGCCGGCTCCGCTGATGAGTGTCTCACCGACCCAGATCACCTTCATCGCTCCGTTCGGCACAGGAGGCACCGACAGCAGCCCTGAGTATTTCGCGACCATTCAGGTGAACGCCGGCGGCACGGATGCAAATCCGGTCACCCTCTTCACAACTGTTGCGGCTCCAGGAGTAGTGACGACTGGCAACGACGGAGTCAGTCTTGGCTTCGTCAAGAAAGCTTCCGATGCGTCCACGGTTTCCACCGACAACCCTGTGAGGCCTGGAGATAACATCGTGATCTACTGCACCGGACTCGGTCAGGTAAGCCCGCCGGTGGGGGACGGTGTTGCGGCGGCATCGAATCCCGCGAGCGTCGTGAATGCGAATGTGTATGCCTATATTGATGGAGTCCCCGCGCCGGCCGGCTTACCGATCCTGCTTCCGGGAACTGCGGGACTGTACCAGGTGAATCTCCAGGTGCCGGTCGGCGTCACGCGCGGAGCGATCGTCTACCTCGACGTCGAGGTGGATGACAGCCAGAACAACACGATCGCTTACACCTCGGAAGCCAAGATTCCGATCGCACAGTAGGGTATATGCTGCCTGGTGGCGCAGGCGGTTTCGCCTGCGTGTTCCCGCTGAGGCGACGCGGAGTTTTCGATCGTGCCGATTCACGTCTTTACCATGCCGCGCAGGCGGAGGGCGTCCTGCGCGGCATAGCCCGCCTGATCGTTATCGAAATAGACGTATATCGCCTTCAGCCGGCGCCGCCACGTTCGTATCCGCGCGGCCCATTCCCGTAAGGCCGCGTCATCATAGCTGCCCTGATACTTGCCGCCGGGGCCATGCAGCCTCACGTATGCGAAGTTTGCCGTCACCTCGAGAGGAGACTGAAACCCCGCGAGGTGGAAGATGCAGTACGCCGACTTATGCTTGCGAAGAAGATCAAAAACTTCTCGTGTGTTCCAGGTCTCGTTGCGAAACTCAAATGCGTAGCGATGGCCGCTTGGCAGCGCCGTCAGGAAGGCCGCAAAACGCTCCAGGTTCACCTGCCATTTCGGCGGGAGCTGAAACAGGACCGGGCCAAGCTTGCGCTTGAGCGTGTCCACCGCAGGCATCAGACGTTCCAGTGCCGGTTCTGGGTCCTTCAGCTTCTTGTTGTGCGTTATAAACCGGCTGCCCTTCACCGCAAAGCGAAAGTCGGAGGGAACTGCATCGCGCCAGGCGGCAAACGTTTCGGGTTTCGGTAATCGGTAAAAGCTGTTGTTGACCTCGACAGTATCGAAGTGGTCGACATAGAAAGGGAACATCTGCGCGGCCGGCGTTTTTTTTGGATAGAAAGGCCCGCGCCAATGTTTATACTGCCAGCCTGACGTCCCGATACGGATCTCGCACACCCGAAAATTAGACGCTCCGCGCCTTCATGTTACGCTCAGGTTTTATGCAGGTTGCTGACATTTTCCTGGGACTCGGCGAACCCTCAGTGGCCGAGCTCCTGCGCACCATTTCTTTGGGGAAGCTGAAGACGTTCCAGCTTTACGAGCGGCTGAAGACCAGGCTGCACGTAACGAAGCTGAACACCGAAACGCTCCGCAAGATCGGTCCGCGCGTGTGGGAGCGTCTTTCGGGCCATGACGAAGAGTTCGCCACAGAGCTTTCGCAGGCAGTCCTGGTATCCCACATGGACATGATCAAGCTGGTGCTCGACGCGCTCGGAATCCCTCACGAAGATGGCTTCTTCGCCAAGGACATCGATGGGGCCAAGTACCTCACCGAAGGTTGGCAGGAGCGTGTTTTCGATCAGTTTCAGGGCACGTTTCCGCGGTCCTTACTGCTGTTCTATATCAACCACCTGGGGTTGGAATTATTAAAGCAGGAGCAGGTCTACTCGCCGGCGTGAGCAGAGACGAATAACCTCATTGGCCCCCGGTCCACGAAAGTCGATGAAAACCCGTAACGCAGCCTTCAGGCTGCGTTACGGCCATGGCGACAGGCTGATGCCGAGGGATCACGGCGCGAAATAACCATTCACATCGATGATGAGATCCGTCGGGTTCGTCACGAAAACGTTAATCGCCCCGTTCGTACCAGCCGGAACAATTGCCGCGTTCGCGACCACTTTACCCAGAAACGAGTTCAGCGTGGACACTAACGGCTGCGTTACCCCGGCCGGCCACGTCGTCAGATAGTTCAAGGGCCCCTGTGGCACCACGGTCATGTTCACTGAGTACGCTTGAGCCGCCGATGGTATCGCGCAGGAACTTGCCGGAATTACGAATGGCCGCGTCGATTGCCCTGCAAGCAAAGGTGACCCGAATTGTCCCGAGAACCCATTGCCTCGCGTATCGGCGACACGGCAAGGTGAGGCTGCGTAGAAATACAGCGCTCCCTGGCCGCCCGCCGGTGCGAAATAGCCGTTGATGTCAATGATCACGTCACTGGGGTTAGAGACGTAGACATCGATCGCGCCGCCCGTTCCCGCGGGCACGATAGCGGCGTTCGCCACCACGCGACCGTCGAACGAATTCAAGGTCGAAACCACCGGCTGGTTTTGTCCAGCCGGCCACGCTGATAAATACGTGAGCGGGCCCGGTGGAACCACCGTCATGTTCAGTGAATACGCTTGCGCCGATGATGGAATGTTACAGCTACTGTTGGGTATCGTGAACCCACGCGTTTGACCGCCCGTCATCCCGGGGCCACCAAAAGGACCCGCCGGACTGCGGGTGTCCGCAACGCGGCAGGGCGGCGCCGGATAGAACGCCAAGGCACCAGGACTACCTAGAGGAGCAAAGTAACCGTTGATGTCGATGATGACATCCGAAGCATCACTCACGAAAACGCTGATCTGACCGTTCGAGCCCGGCGGAACAATGGCTGCATTTGCGACCACGGCTCCATCGAACGAATTCAGCGTGGAGACGAACGGTTGTGCCTGTCCTGTGGGCCAGATTGTGAGATATGTCAATGGCGCAGGCGGCACCACGGTGATGTTGAGTGCGTATGCCTGAGCGTTCGCCGGAATGCCGGACGCGCATGAACTGGAGAGAACAGGGATGGCCCGGCTCGATCTGGCAGCAAGCTGCGGCGGCCCAAAGGACCCGCTTTTTCCAGACCCCGCGCGCGTATCCATGATCCGGCAAGGAGTCAGCGGATAGAATGCCAGGCCATTCGTGGAAAAGGTGCCGCCCTGGTTGATCGTAAACGTCAGACCTGCGATCGTAATGGAGCCGACCCGTGAAATGTTGTAGTTTGGAGCGACCGAATAACTTACCGTTCCATTGCCCGTACCGGTCGCGCCTGCCGTAACCGTGATCCAATCGGGGTTGTTACTGGTTGCAGTCCAGGCCGCGCCGGCCGATGGCGCCGTGACAGTGACCGTTCCCATGCCTCCGCCGGCGCCAACGTTCGTCGACAAGGACGACAAACCAAACGGCGAGGCCGTGCTGGAAATTGTCGTGGTCGCGTCCGCAAACGTCTTCGCAGGCTGCACATTGCCCGCGCTATCGGTCGCGATGCTATAGAACCCATACGTATGTCCGGGTTGGCCCGTGAAGGTCGCCGACGTGGCTGTCACACCGCTCTGCCATAACGTGAACGGACCGCCGTTGTCGGAGAAGTAAACTTTGTAGCTGGCAATTCCTGATCCCACGTCCGATCCGGACCAGGAAACCGTAAATGCGGCCTGCGATTCCGAACTCGGGAGCGCCTGCACCGAACTCACCGGCGGCGTGGCATCGATCGTGTTCGTCCAGGTCGGTGTGTTGATCGGCGCGTTGGCGTCGAAGACGACAATCGCCATGTTGCTGATCTGAGTACCGGTAGCGAGCCCACTCTTGGGTATCACGCTGAAGATAACGGTTCCCTGCCCTTTCACGCCGTCGGTGTCCGGCGGAAGGAATCCAACGGTGGGGTCGGAAGGCGGCAGTCCCGTGGACGGATCGATGGACGTGAACGTCCACTTCAACAGCCCTGTCGTGGGATTCAAACTGCCCTGAATGCGGACAGACAGGCTGGAGCTGATGCTGACCGTGCTGCTGTAGCTGTTTGTCCCCGACGGCAGATTGATTGTGGTGTTTCCGAATGAGATCGCTCCCAAGGTGACCGTATTCAAATCCAGCTTGCTGGTATCGAGTTGGTCGGTCACCACGACTTGTGCGGCGGGCAGGGTAGCCGTGGGTTGATTCTCGAATCCTATGCTATAGGAGATCGGCTTTGCGGGAGTGACGTAATGATTCGTGCTGGCGTCGCCCATGCTGCCGCTCTTCTCATTCGGGTCGATTGCTCCCTGGGTAACGAATTTGAGAATCGCTTTCTGATACTTCTGGCCGCCGCAATCGCCCAGCGCCAGCCACGCGTTAAGGGCCGCGCCGGCCGCTTGTCCGACGCCCGGGACCAGTCCGAGACAGTTCGGAACGATGTTTTGAGCGAGCCACCACGCGAATCCACTGCCGTTGTACATCGGGTTCGGCAGCGAGCCGTCGAAGCCCCCCAGACTCGCGCCGATGAGCACCCTGACTGTGCTTGCACCGATGCAACCCGGAACGCCGAAAGCATTTCCCAGCACGCCCACGATGTCGTTGAAACAAGCGAGTGCGTTAGGGCCGCCGGAACTCGCATTCGTCCGTGGCGAAGAGGCAAATGCCGCCGAAAGGTTGGAACTCGCATCCGACAGCGACGCGGAACTGTAGGCCGCGCTCGCGGAAAGACTGACCGGATCGTTCAAAGTAGAATCGATCAACGTAAAACTGTAAGGTGTTACGCTTCCAGCCGGCACGAAAGGCAAAAAGAGAATCTGGTTGGTTGTGCCACCTTGCGTGATTGTGGGCGACACGCCGCTGTAGCTGATCGTCCTCCCCCCAGGTAGTGGGGGCAGCGTCGCGTAGTTGAATGTCACCGTTGCGGTGCTCGGATACGCGACGTTAATCAGAACGCCATAGGCATTGGCATCGCCGGTGTTGCTGACGGTTAGCGTAAACGTAGTCGGTGTATTCACGCGAATTGCGGGCCGGCCAACGATATCGACGCTGACCTGTGGTCCAAGACCCGGCTGGACAACCAGCGCGCTCGACTTGGTGACAGAGCCGCCGGCGCCGTTCGCCACCACGACATCGTAGTTGCCTGCTGTCGCCCCACTCAACGAGAACGTGCAGGTCATGCTGGTGCCGTTCGCCGAGACATGAACGGTGCTGGCCTGGATAGTCGTTCCCCCCATCACCAGCGAACAGGTACCGCCGCTTTGAAATCCAGCTCCGGTGACCGTGATGGTGGCATCGCCGGCATTCCCGACGCTAACAGGGCTGATTGTTCCCAACGTGCCGGAGCCCAGTACGGTAAGGAAGATGTCGTACAGGTCGGCGTTGGCATCCCCCTCTGCGAAAGTGGACTGCGCGGCCGTCGGCGTTACCGGGAAATTCGGTGAGTTGGTTTCACTGGCCAGATAGATATTGCCCGCGGCATCGAGCCTGATACGGCCCTGACCTTCGATATTGTCGTCCCCCGAGCCGCCGAAATACGTCGAGTACAGCATGGTCGCGCCGTCGGGACTCAACTCGGTCAGGGTTACGTCGTATCCGCCCGCGTTCCTGGGCTGCAGTGCGTTCGCCGTCACCGGGAAATCGGTCGACTGCGAGGTCCCGACAATCCAGATGTTGCCGCTCGCATCCCAAACACCGTGCCCCCCGTAGTCGAAAAGCGTGCCTCCGAGATATGTACCGTAGATCAGCCTGCTGCCGTCGGCGCTCAACTCCGCAACAAAATTGTCCACTCCGGCGGTTCCACTACCGCTTAGCTGCTTTGAAATGGCGTTGGCGCTCACCGGGAAGTCGCTGGTTCCGGTGGTTCCCACCATCCATATGTTGCCCTGTGGATCGAGATGAACCGTAAGCACCCCCTGGTTGCAGTCCGGGAACCCGTTCTGAGCCTCAACGTGGCCGCCGATCACGGTCGAGTAGAGCATCTGCGACAGGTCGGGACTGAACTTCGTGAGTATCCCAACCGAGTTCGGCGTTGGACTGTTGCGACAGCCGCCGCTGAGGGGGAAAGGCCTCTCGTAGGCGTTCGCGGTGACGGGGAAATCGGCCGAGTTGGTGGCGGCCCCGAGATATACATTCCCCGCCGGGTCCGATGTCAGATCGACATAGAGGTAATTTTCCTGGCCTTGGCTGGAGCCACCAAGAAATGTGAGATACGGGAGCTGCAAAACACCGCTGGAATTGAACTGTGCTTTGGCGACGTAGAGATTGTCGGTGCCGTTTGGGCTGCGCTGGAAGGCGTTGGCGCTCGCCGGAAGTCCGGGTCCCGAAGCTCCGCCCGCCATCCATAAACTCCCGTCCGAATTGAGCAGGAGCTTGGAGATGCTCTCGTCCGCAGTTCCACCCAGGAACGTGGAATAGAGCAATTGCGAACCGTCCGGACTGAGTTTGGCCAGGAAGCCATCCCTCCCTCCGCCTCCGAAAGTGTGTTGAAACGCGTTCGAGGTGACCGGAAAGTCAGCCCCTTGAGTGTAGCCGGCGACGTATATGCTTCCGTCCGAATTGAGGACAATAGACTGTCCCAACGCCGTGCCGGAACCTCCCAGAAACGTCGAGTAAAGCAGGGTCCCGGCAGAGTTGAACTTCATGACGACGACGTTGTAGGTGTAAGTCCCGATGGCTCCTCGACGGGTTTGAACCGCATTTGCTGTTACCGGAAAGTCTTGCGATGCGGAGTAGCCGGTGAGATAAATGTTGCCCTTCGTGTCCAGCACCATGTCCCAGGCTTCATCGTTGTGAAGCCCTCCCGCGTAAGTTGAATAAAGCAGATTGATTGCGGGATCGATCACCAGCGGACGGCCTTTGTCATAGCCTGAGAATCGGAACCCCACGGTGCTTTTACCGGCACTGAAAAACCTGCCTTCCACGAGACGCTTTCCGCGATCAATGTTCTGATAAAGCACCGGGCGATGCAGGCTCGTTTCATGCCGCCCGCTCACCACGAGTTCGCCGTGTTCGTTCACGTGGGCTCTGGCGCCGTCCACACGCATGCGGATCCGATCCGGATTACCGCCTGGCGAGACCACGAAGTCGTACTCCAGCCTGTTCTGGCTTCCATAAAAGAGCAGGTCGATGCCGGGATAGACATTCTTGTAGCGAAGCCGGCTGTAAGTGGTCAGGCCTTGCGCCCATCTCTGAGGATCATTTCCCCAAAAGAAGCTCACCTTCGCGGGTTGCGCATTGAGGGGTTCGATCAACGGCCGCGTCGTGCCGCCCAGCAGCGTCACCGTTTGTTCGTCCACGTCGACGGGCGCATCCGCCGCGGGGCCTCCCAACAACACACCCGCGCTCACAGGACTCGCGGACTGCGGTGTAATCCTGGCATCGGTCCTCGGGATACGGAACGTCCGCAAGACAAATGAATCAGCTCGGAACCACGCTTCGAAGCCAGCCCCTTTCGCCTCCCAGAGAACATCCTTGGGCGCCTGGCCACGATTCGGCAGGAATGCGGCCGTCCGGCGGCCGATGGTGTCCGAGTGTTCGAGAACCGGGAGTTTCGGAGTTTGAGCTGCCAGGGGCTGCGCCCGTAAGGCGACCACCACCAGGAGCGCAACGAAAAGGGATTTCACAAGCTGAGTACTACGACGGGCCATAACACCTACTTTGAACGGAAATCATTGGTTTTCAAGAGTAAGTTACGGTTACGAGGACCCGAAATAACGGTTATGGCGTGCTAGAATGTGACACGCTGCCGGTTGTAGCATGCTGGACCATACCTCGATCGTCACCGCATTGGAGCGGATTCTGGCGTCCGAGAGCTTCGCCCGATCGAAACGGCTAAGCGCTTTCCTGCGTTTCATTGTCGAACGCGCCCTGGCGGGCCGGAACGACGACATTAAGGAGTACAGGATTGGCTCGGAGGTTTACGAACGTGGCCCCGATTTCGATCCCAAGATGGATAATGTCGTTCGGGTGGAGGCAAACCGGCTGCGGGCCAAGCTTCGGGATTACTATGACGGCGCCGGACGCGAAGATCCCATTCGAATCGAGATTCCAAAGGGCGCCTACCTGCCTGTTTTCTCCTGCATCGAACGGAAACGGCCGCCGATTGCGCTTCGGCCCGCCCTTCGCTACGCCACGATTGCCATCGTCACCATTGCGGTAGCCGGAGCAGGCGGCTACTGGTATGCCGAAACGCATGGCTTCGGCGCGCAACCGCGGCGCTCGATTGCGGTGCTCGGCTTGAGAGATGCGACTTCCGGGAATGGCGATTCCCGCTGGATCTCAACCGCGCTGTCTGAAATGCTCACGATGGACTTCGCGGAAAACAGCGGTATCCGGACGATTTCCGCCAAGACCGTTGAGGAGATGAGGCGGGACCTGGATTTGCGCCCCGCCGATGTTCTTCCTGCGGCAGTGCTGAGCCAGATTCGCAACCGGCTTGGCGCCGACCTGGTGGTTGCGGGCTCCTATACGGTTCTCCACAATTTGGACGCAGCGCGGGTCCGCCTCGACCTTCGTGTTCAGAGCACGGCGGGCGGACAAACCATGGCTTTCTCGTCATTTCTGGGCAACCTGGATGATTTGTCGGTTATGGCCGCGAGAGCCGGACGCGAACTCCGCACGCGCATCGGAATGCGTCCGCAGGAAATCGAACAATCCACTATGATGGCGCATCCGGGATCCATGAAGCTGTACTCGGAAGGCCTGGACGAGTTGCGCGCCATGAACATGGTCGCGGCCCGCGACCTTCTCGAGCGGGCGGTCCAGGCTGATCCATCGAATCCCTTTGCCTACGCGGCGCTCGCCGAAGCTTTGCGCGCGCTCGGTTATGACCAGAAAGCCCGGGATGCGGCGCAGAACGCTTTCGGCCTCGCGGCGCATCTGCGCCGCGTCGATCAACTCGAAATCGAAGGGCGTTACCGGATGTATGCCGGCCAGTGGGCGGAAGCCATCAGGATTTATTCAGTGCTTTGGCGAACGACACCGGACAGCATTGATGATGCGCTTTCCCTGGTAGATTCACAACTGCGGGCTACAAAACTGCACGACGCGCTCGCGACCATCGCGAGCATCCGTAAAGTGCCAGACTTGTCTGACGACCCAAACGTGGATTTTGCGGAGGCGCAGGTTCTGGGTGCGTCGGGAAATTTTCGCCGCGCCCTCGATGTGGCCCGAGCCGCCGAAAAGAAAGCGCAAATCCGAGGTGCGCGCCTGCTGTATGCTCACCTGCGCCGGTTTGAAAGCGGCGCGATGCAAGTGTTGGGTATCGGCGATCCGAGCGCAGTACGCGCCGAAGCACGTCAACTCTGCGAACAAGCCGGCGACGGGTTTTGTGTGCTGTCCACCTTGCGGGCGGAAGCGAATCACTTTTGCATCATAGAGCCCTTCAAAGGCAGACTGCTGTTCGAGGAGGCCCTGCCCATCGCGAGGACAATGGGGGCGATGAGAGAAGCTACTAACCTGCTCGAAGGCTTGGCGGCTACCAATAACGTGTTGGGCGACCTTCGCGCTGCGGAGAAGAGCCTGGAGGAAGCGCTCCGGATCGAGATGGATTTAGGCGCGTCTCAAGACGAGACACAACTCAACATCGCCGATATCTATACCCAGCAAGGCCGTCTCAGAGAGTCTGCCGCTCTCATTCAACGTGTCATCCGCTCGGCTCGTGAGACCGGCCAAAGAGAGACACTCGCGAACTCGCTGGCAGAGATGGCCACAATCCTGCGATTGCAGGGCAAGATCGACGAAAGTGTGACCCGCTCCCGTGAAGCGCTGTCCTCGGCGCGGGAAACCGGATCGGTTATTTCGCTGTTCCAGATACTGATAGTGGACGGCGACAACCTGGCGGCAGCGGGGAATTTCGACGCGGCGACTGCCCGCTACATGGAAGCTCGCAAACTCGTCGCTCAGATACCCGCGGCCGTCGGTCAGCCGGAGTTGGGACTTGGCGAGGTCCTATTACGACGCGGGCGAGCGGAGGAGGCTGAGCCGTTGCTGCGTTCGGCGATTCAAACTTCGCACTCCATGGGTTTGATGGATGAAGAAATCCGAGCACGGGCAGCCCTGGTTGAGGCTCTCGTCAAGCAGCACAAACGCTCAGAAGCCTTGCAGGAAGCCGCGGTGGTCAGGTCGCAAGCGGTCAAGACGCAGAATCCCGACGTTCGGCTCAAGGCCCGGGCAGCGGGTTCGGTGACTTAACGCGTTTAGCGGCAGCAGGCCGGGTTCGAAATCAGAGCCAGCGGCGACGCACCCGGCATCTTCCCGAAGTAGTTCTCTTCGGCGAGGGCCTTGTACACCGCGCCAGCGACTCCTGAAGCAACAGGGCCGCTCACCGGACGCCCACCCGTCAGCAGGACAACGACGACGATCTTTCTTGAACCGACTTCATTGAACGAGCCGAACCATCCCAGATGTGTCGGACTGCGTGTATCCGTGCACGTGCCGGTCTTACCGAAAATCGGATCGTTGGGGTCGAAGTCCGCCCGGCGAGCTGTGCCGAACTCCACCGCGCCCATCATGCCGGGCTTGATCATCGGGATCCACTGTTGAATATCCAGTTGACGCCGTACTTTGGGGACATACTGGGCGATGTCTTCTTCGGATTTCGGGTGCTGCAACGTGTAAAGCGTTCCGCCGTTCGCGATGGCCGATACGAGAGACGCGAGCTGATAGGGCGTGAGGTAGATGCCGGTGCCGAACACCGTCATCATCCCGATCTCGGAAGGCCCTTCCTCTGGCAGTGTCCCAGCCTGCTCCTCGGGACGGTCGGTAGCCTTTTCGCCCAATCCGAACAACTTGGCATACTGCTCGATCTTCTCGAAGCCGAGCTTCGAACCTACGCCGTAGAAGAAGGGGTTGTTGGAATGAGCAATTGCCTCGGTGAGAGTCATCGAACGCCGGCCGGTCCCGACGCGCAACAAAGTGTTGCTGTCGATGACGCCTTCGTTCAACCCCGCCAACGATGCCACCAGTTTGATGGTGGAGCAGGGTTGGAAGCCACCCTTATCCGCCAGTTTCTGATTGACCACCGTCAGCAGGCGGCCGTTTTGAGGATCAGCAACAACGATGGTCCCGTTGAAGGGGCCGAGCGCCTGCACAGCCGCCCGCCGCACCACCAGATCCTCGCCATCCACCAGGTCGCCCGCGGTGGAATCGGCAAAAGTCGGTTCCGTCCAGGGGCTATATGCAGCGGCGCGACGGCGTGCCAGCAGCGACATGTGGGTCACCGGATGATGGCCCGAGGTCGTCACCAAGGTCCTGGTCGCCACGGCGGGAACCAGTCGCGCAGACACACTACTCCTCCTGGCGCTCAATCGGGTGTGGTGAGTTCCGCGTTTTTTGGACTTGGCTGTCGTCGCCGCGAAAGCCGAACTGCTGAGAAGGCCTATGGCCAATATAATTACTAGTAAGCGAATCGTCCTCTGAAGGTGCATGCCATCCCTATGTAGTTTGTGATTTCGGGAGAACGGTCGTGACAATGTGTCAACAAAGTTCCTAACAGTATGTAATATCGGCGGTTTTTCGTCAAGCTGCAGTCCATCCCCCATCGATGGTAAAAACCGAACCGTTAACAAATGCGGCCTCGTCCGAAGCCAGATAAAGGGCGAGATGCGCGACCTCATCCGGACGGCCCATCCTGCCAATGGGCTGTCTTTGATGTAGTGCGGCGCGGACGGCTTCTTTCTCGTGCTTGTGATACTTCTCCAAGTAGCCCTCTACGAAAGGAGTATCCACCGTCCCCGGGCAAATGCAATTGACCCGGATTTGGGTGGGATAGTCCACCGCTAACTGCCTGGTCATAGCTACAACGGCTCCCTTTGTCGCACAATAGGCGAACCGCTGTTTTACCCCGATCATCCCGGCCACGGATCCAATGTTCACCATCGTTCCGCGGGAGGCGATCAGGAGCGGCATCGCGGCACGCGTCATGAGGAACAGCCCCTCTACATTGACGCGAAACAGCCGCTGGAAATCTCCCAGTTCGGTCTGCTCGATGCCGCCAACCAGTCCTATACCAGCATTATTTACTAGGATATCCAGTTTTCGTAAGTTTGAAAACAGTTGTTTTACAGATTGTTCATCCGTAATGTTGCAAACCTCTACACGGGAGCCGGGAAGCTCGTTGGCAAGCGCTTCGGCTCGGTCGCTATCTATATCAACAATGAGGACTTCCGCCCCCGCTGAGGAGAAGATTCGGCAAATGGCTTCGCCGATGCCACTCGCGCCGCCGGTGACGATCGCGGTGCGTTGCTGAAGTTGAAAAGGCATGTTTCAGTTGGCCCATGCGGGCATAACGTACGAGTAGAAAACGACCACGAGCCCGACAACCGTGGCCAGGAATACACTATGACGGAGCGTGAAGCGGAACAACCGGGCTTCATCGTTGGCAGGCATGCCTGTTGCGGCTGCCGCCACCGCAATACTTTGCAGGCTGATCATTTTACCCATCACGCCCCCTGCCGAATTGGACGCTGCCATCAGGACTGGCTTCAGGTGCAGGCTGTTGGCGGTTACCACCTGCAGGTTCCCGAAGAGTGCATTCGCGGACGTGTCGCTGCCGGTGAGGAACACACCGAGCCATCCCAGTAGCGAACTGAAGAACGGGAAGAGAACCCCGGTCGCGGCGAAGGCCAGGCCGAGAGTCGCTGTTGCACCACAGTAGTTCATGAGGAAAGCGAGGGCCAGGACCGCCGCCAGGGTGATCATGGCGAACAGGAGTTGGCGCGCGGTTGACCCGACAATCTTCACGAATTGCACAATGGGCATCCCCAGGATCAAGGCCGACCCGAATGCCGCAAATAAACAGGACGTGCCCGCTGCCGATAAAAGGTTCAACGTGAACACGGCCGCATACGGCGTGGGTTTGCCGACTGCGGGGGGCACGCGCAGGACCAGGTTATGCAGACCCACCCAGTTCAAATTCCAGGTCGCCTTATTCAGCCAGACCTTGACGGCGTCGAAGCCCCAGAGCGACACGAAGATGACCAGCAGGACGTATGGAGACCACGCATAGATGATCTCTCCGGCGGTATGCCGGTTCACGGTAGGCGCCGCACCGTTTTGCATGACATCGCTCGGTTTCCATACGCGCAGCAGAATTACGAGGCAGAGAATTGCGGTCAATGAACTGAGAATGTCTGTCACATACACGCTGAAGAAATTGGACACCGTAAACTGCGTGATGGCAAATGCGCCGCCGCAGACGATCGCCCCGGGCAGTACGCCTTTCAAGGCGCGCCATCCGCCCATGACAAGAATCAGGTAGGACGGCACGAAGAATGAAACCGGCGCGCAGATACGCCCCACGTCGGCGCTTAGGGCTTTAAGCGGCAGTCCGGTGATCCCGGCCAGCGTCACGATGGGGATGCCGATGGCGCCGAACGCCACCGGGCACGTATTCGCGAGCAGGCAGATACCTGCAGCGTAGAACGGCGTGAAACCCAGGCCCGCCATCATCGCAGCGGCGACCGCCACCGGGGTCCCGAATCCGGATGCCCCTTCGATGAACGCTCCGAAGGCAAACGCGATCAGGAGCGCCTGCAGCCGCTTGTCATCGGTGAGCGACCCGACCGAGTTTTTGATGATCTCGAATTTCCCGGTGTCCACCGTGACGCGGTAGAGGACAATCGCCCAAAAGATGATCCAGCCGATGGGAAAAAGTCCAAACGCGGCGCCGTAGCCGACTGAGCTGATCATGAGGCCGGCCGGCATGCGATATACGAAGAGCGCCACCAGAATTGCGGCGCCCAGACCAATCAACGAGGACTTCCAGGCGGGGATTCTCCTGACGCCCAGAGCATAGAGCAAAGCAAATACGGGTAGAGCGGCCACCAGCGCGGAAATACCCAGGCTGCCGGCGATCGGCGCATACGTTTGCTGCCACATTTATTCGTACAGCGTAGCGCGTATCGGGCTATGGATTCTGCGTTCAAACCGTCGAAGCGCCGATGACTAGCATGCGCACCAAATCGCCATTGCTTTCTCCCTGAGGTCCCAGGGCAAGCGAAACCGCCTGCCCCACCAAGCTGCCTCGCCGCAACCCAAAGGTGGCACAGGCGCTTTCGCCTGCGCATCCTTCCGCGGTGTAATATCTTCACTTCGTACGTTTCGCGACGAAGGTGCCGTTCGGTTGATAGAACACCAGTTGATCCGGCAGCTTGAATTCCACACTATAGCCGGTTAATCCTTTGACCGTGAACTTCAGTCCCCCGGTTGGGATCAGTTCCAGCGCCGGCTGACCTTGAATCGTCAGCGTCAACGCCGTCTCGCCCTGCAATGCGACCGTAATGCCCGCCGGACCGAGCTCGTAATGCCCTGCCAGCGGCTCCAGCGTTGCCCGATTCATGACCGAGGTGTCGGCGGCGCGCGTGAATACAATCTCCTTCACCGTCGTTTCCAGCGGAATGGAAAAACTCGCAACATCGCCCTGCAGATTCGTCTGGAAGCTGATCTTGGTACGCGGAAACTCGATCGAATCATCGTCCGGCACTTCAAAAATGTCGTAGTGGAAATGGTTCAGAGGCGTGCTGAGGCCGTTGTAGCTCAGCTTGAGACGATCGCCGTCAAGCGTGACCTTGGCAATGCCATAGCCAGGGTTCTCGTAGTTCGCCGCATAATCTTTCAGCTCGTGCGAAGGATGAGTATTGGGCTTGCGGGCCGTGAATCCCTGCTTCTTGGCCATCTCTTCGGCTTCTTTACCCTTCTTCTCGTCTTCCTTCAGCCGCGCCGTCCAGCCGACCTGGTCGAGGCCCAGCAGACGATCGTAAACGTTGTAGGAAAGCACCGTGGGCATCGGGCTGCCGTTCATGTTCGACAGAATCACCATGCCGATGTTGTCCTGCGGCATGAAGGTCACAAGCGCGGTAAAGCCGTCAATGTTGCCGCCATGATGAACCAGCGCGTGTCCTCGATAGCTCGTAATGAAGAGCCCCATCCCGTAGCTTGTATAGCCCAACTCTTTCCACCGCAGTCCGCCGGGAATGACCATTTGCGGCGTCTGCATCATGGTGTCGTTCGCTTCGGAGAGGATTTGCTTTCCGTCGCTCTTGCCCTTGTTCATGTGCATCAGCAGGTAGCGCGACATGTCCTCCACGTTGGAGTTGATGGAGCCCGCCGGGCCGATGGTGTCGATGTTGCGGAATGGAATCTCCTTCACGACCTCCTTTTCCTTGCGATAAGGCAGAGAGAAGTCGTTCGCCTTCTGCAATTCGGCGACAGAGAAGTTCGATGCTGTCATACCCAGCGGCATGAAGATGCTTTCCCGGGTGAGATCCTCCCAGGGGCGGTCGGCAACCTGGCCGGCGAGATAGCCGGCAGTCATAAACATCAGGTTCTGATACTGGAACGTGGTGCGGAAGTCCTTGCTCGGTTCGAGATAACGGAGACGCTCAAAAAGCTCCCGGCGGGTGGCGGACGAGTTGTACCAGACGAAATCATGCCGCGGCAGGCCGGAGCGGTGCGTGACAAGGTCGCGGGGGGTCATGCGCTCGGTGGCGAACTGATCGTACAGCCGGAAGTCAGGCAGGTATTCGCGAACCGGGCGATCCCAATTCAGCTTGCCCTTGTCGACGAGAATGCCGAGGTCGGTGACGGTAAACGATTTCGTTGCTGATCCGATCGCGAAGAGAGTTTTCGGCGTGACCGGAAGTTGTTTCTTTACGTCGCGAAAACCGTAACCCTTGGCGAGAATCACTTTGCCATCCTGCACGACGGCGATGGCAACACCGGGAACGTCCCAGTCTTTGAGGGTGGTGGCGACGAACGCGTCAAGGCCGTCGAGTGAGCCGTTGGCGGCGAACGCGACGTAGACAAAACAGGAGAGAGCGCAAAGCAGCAAGATACGGCGCATGGGTCGATTATATGACTCATGTGGGACAGGCTGACGGGCCAACCTAACTTACAGCTGGGACGGTTAAGGGGCGAAGTAGCCGTTGATGTCCAGAATCAACTGGGTCGGATCGGTCACGAACACGCTAATTGCAGCGCTCTGGCCTGCAGGCACAATAGCGGCGTTGGCGACGATTTTGCCGAGGAACGAGTTCAGCGTCGAGACCACCGGCTGCGTTTGGCCGGATGGCCATGCGGTGAGATACGTCAGCGTATTGGTCGGCACAACCGTGACGTTCAAGGAATAGGCTTGAGACGATGCCGGAATTCCGGGGCATGGCCCGGTGGGGATCGGGAAGCTGCGCTGGCCATTTGCCGCCAGAGGTCCGCCCGAACTTCGCGTGTCCACGACACGGCAGGGCGTCACCGTATAAAGAGACTGCGCGGCAGGAGAACCCGGCGGCGCGAAATACCCGTTGATGTCGATGATCACGTCGGTGTTGTCGGTCACAAAGACGCTGATTGCTCCGCTGCTACCGGCGGGCACGATGGCCGCGTTTGCGACAACGCCGCCATCGGTCGAGTTCAGCGTCGATACCACCGGCTGCGTTTGCCCCGCCGGCCAGGTCGTTAGATATCCAAGCTGACCTCGTGGAACCACCGTCATGTTGAGCGAATAAGCTTTTGTGCTCGCCGGTACCCCGCACGGTCCACCGGAAATGGAGAAGTTGCGCGTGGAATTCCCCGCCATGACGGAGGTGGTTCGCGTGTCTGCCACACGGCAAGGCGTCAGGCTGTAGAACGACAGACTATTCGGCGTTGAAGCCGGAGCGAAATAGCCGTTGATGTCGAGAATCACGTGGGTCGCATCGCTCGCGAACAGGTTGATGGCGCCGTTTGTGCCGGCAGGGACGATGGCCGCGTTGGCAACGATACGGCCGTCAAATGAATTCAGGGTGGAGACCACCGGCTGACTCTGGCCCGCCGGCCACATCGATAAATAGCTGAGTGTCGCAATCGGAACAACCGTCGCGTTGAGCGAGTAGGCCTGAGCAGTGGCGGGAATGTTGCAGGCGCTTTGTGGGATGGTGACTGTCCGTGTTCCGCCGGCAGGAATCGCCGGACCACCGAAATTGCCGTTCGCGAGGCGGGTGTCGATGATGCGGCACGGGGTGACGGGGATGAATTGCAGGCCGGAGCTCGCCGTCGCAGAGAAGTTCGCGGTCAGGGTTGTGGGCGCACTCATCGTCACGCTCGTTGAAGCGCTGGTGCTGCTGGCCACGTTGCCGGTCCAGTTAACGAAGGTGAATCCGTTGTTGGCGGCCGCGGTAATCGGCACCACCGTGCTCGCGTCATAGAAGGCTCCGCTCGCCGGCGTGACGGTGCCGCCGGTTGATGGAGATGCCGAGATCGTCAACTGATACTGCGTCTTGAAGTTCGCTGTGTAGGTGGCAGCGGATGCGCCTACCGTGATGGAATGCGAGGCCGTGCCGCTATCGCTCCAATTTGCGAACAGGTACTGTGTTCCGGTGGCGCCCGCCTGTGGAGTGGTCCCAACCGCGATGGTGTGTGTGGAGCCCTGGTTCAGATTCAGCACCTGCGAGGCGGTGTAGCTTGTGCCATCGACGGTGAAGGTCCGACCTGGTGGGTTGGTGCCGACGGTGATGGGCGTCGTGGGAATGCTGGTAACGACGGCAAACGTCGCTAAATCGACGGCTGTGCCATGACGACGCGTGCCGGCGCGATCCTCGGCTTGAATACGCACCGTCCGCGCCCCCGCTGTGGCACAACAATCCGTCCGAACGCCGTTGTTGGTGAAGACGCCATCGCCGGTGACCGCGTCGCCATGCGTCCCGTCGTCAAACATAGGCTGCCCATTGATATTCGGGTCCGGCACCCCGTTCTTCACCACCATGCCGACGACGCCCGCAAGCGTGTTCGAGGTGGTGACGCTGGCGCTGACGGTGGCGGCGGAGCCACCATTGACCAGAACGAACGGCGGGTTAATTGCGGGATTTGTCACGGCCGGCGATGCACCCGTGCTGGATGGATTCACATCGATGGTCGCGAGTTGCCTGATCCCTGAGGCGTCCCCGGAGAGGTACACGAAGCGCGTGCCCGTGGAATTCATGCTGGCGTTAAACGACCCGATGACGGGGTGCGAGTTAGCGCCGGGGCTGTTGAGTGCCAATGGATAAAACCCGCTGCCGTCGCTGCGATAAACGCGGCCTCCGTTCTCGACGTATACCAGCGAACCGTCCGCGCTGATCTGTCCTGGACGCCCCGCACCGTCCAGGCCGGTGTCGAGCACCCGATTGTTCGTGCCGTCGAAATTAACGACTCCCACCTGCGAAGGTGAGCCAGACGCTTGCGGCACGGCATCGTAATAGACGGTCGAGCCGTCGGCGCTGATTCCAGCATCATAGGTCTCTGACAGAGGACCTGCGAGCTTGTGCAGGTTCTGCCCATTCGAGTTGACGGCCATCAGGTAAGCCCCGACACCAAGAACGTTCACACTGAAGATGATCCTGGAGCTGTCCGCCGAGCTGTCGACGACGGGGAAACCCGGATCACCGAAAAGCACACCGGCCGATGTCGCCAGCGCTGTCCCGACCGCCGCCGTGGTGACAATCTGGTGCAATCCCGACCCGTTCACATTTACCGCGTACAGCCCACGTGTGGCCGGCGCCCCATTGAGGGTTCCGTCTCCGGACAGAGTGAAGAAAATCGTGCTGCCATCGGAGGACAGGCGCTCTGCTGCGATGGCAGTGTTGCCCGCGGTGACGACGGTTTGGCCGCCGCTGCCGCTGGCCGGAGCATAACGGATTTGCGCACCGTCGCTCGATACCACCGCGGAGCCGTCATCACTGATGAAAACCGAGGCGGCGCAGGAGCACAGCCTGGTAAATGAGTCGACCTGCGTGGGAGCGCTGTTGCCGTCGGCGTTCACTACGAAAACCTGAAATGGGCTGCCGCCCCCGGTTGTGAACGCGGCCCGCGTCCCGTTCTTGCTCAGCACCGGTGCGGCAGAGACGCCGGAGTTGGCACTGGTGCTGAGCGACGTGATCTCGTGATAGACAAGGGTGCGCAACGTGGTTCCCACAACCGTCGCTGTATCGGTTGTTGTGGCATTCGGCGCGCCTCCGCCGGAGATGCTCGCCGTATTGGTTACCGAAGCGGGAGCGTTGCCCGCCACATTGACAGCCAGCGTGATCGGCGGATAACTGGAGCTTTGCGGCAGCGTATCGCTGCGCGTGCAAGGTCCCGAGGGGGCAGTGCAAGTCCAGCCTGTTCCGGATATCGAACTCGCCGTGAGACCGGAGGGAAGCGTGTCGGTCACCGTGACGCCGCTGTTCGTCGCCGCCGAACCCGTATTGCTGATGGTGATCGTGTAGGAGCCGCTCTGTCCCTGCGTGAAGTTTATCGGGCTATGGCTCATCGCGATACTAAGAATCGCCGCCGCCGCGGCCGATTGAGTGACGGTGAAGGCCTGATCGCCGATCATTAATGTGCCAATGCGCTGCGCACCGGTGTCGTTAGCAGAAACGGAGTAGTTGATGGTGGCACTACCCATACCGTTGGTAGCCGGAGAAGTTAACCATGGAACGTTCCCCGATACGGCCCAGGTGCAAGTTGGGCCCGTGGTGAGCGCGACCGTTCCCGTCGACGCCGTACTGCCGGGATTCACACCGGCGGCATTGAGGGAATAATTGCATGCTACAGTTCCGGTTCCCTGCAGGGAAACCGAGACGTTGGGATTTCCCGAGTCATTGGTGGACATCGACAGATTCCCGGTTTGCGGCCCGAGCGTAGTCGGGACGAATCGCACCGTGATCGTTAGCTGCCCATCGGGAGGGACAGTGAATGGCGTCATCCCGGCCGTGATTTGGAATGGACCTGTTACAGCCGCACTGGTGACCGTAAGATTGGCGGAGCCGTTGTTGGCGATAATAATCGGCAAGTCTAACGTCTGGCCAACGCCCAGGCCGCCGAAGTTGACCATCGGCGGCGGCGGGACGAGATTCGGAACAGGGGAGGTGGATGAGTTCGCGACCAGCGGAATCCGGATCGTACCCTTCACCGGATCGTTGCTCATTACGATCAGATTGCCGTTTACACTCCCCCCGCTCCCAGCCGAAAAGCGGACCGTAACATCCCGGCCGCCTCCTCCGAGAATGTCGAAGGGCACGTTCGTCCTCACGGTGAATGCGGGATTATCCGTGGACAAGGACTGAATCGTCAAAGGACCGCTGCCAGCGTTAGTCAGGTGCGCGGTTTGGTCGGCCCATCCTCCCGTACTCTGTGTGCCGAAATTCACATTGGTGGGTGGTTGGATCACCGGCGTCTGATTGATCGTGATCGGCCCGACAGTCGCGGATGCGGTACTGATGCCGCTCGATACGATTACGCGGAAGAAGACCTGAGAGCCGCCCTTTATCGTTGTCGTGTCGACCGCATATTGCGAGTCCGTGGTATCGACAGACAGCGGTAGCCAGTTTGTCCCACCGTCGTAAGAATAAAGCACAGTTCCGGACACCGAGCCCGGGGCTGTCCATGTGATGTTGCCGGGACCATTCCATTGATCTCCCTGGTGTGGCGAGTTAATCGTGACCGCAGGAGCGGTGGCTCCGTCTGTGAGCGAACCCAACGCCGTGTTGCCATGCAGAAGTTGCACCTGTGTAGCTCCCGCCGGCCACGGGACCGTGACCTCGAAATAGCCGACCGGCGGAATAGCGCCGGTATCGTCAGGAGAAAAGTTAATGTTGAAGCAGGCGGTGGACAGAGTCGTGCTGCTGTTCCCGATCTGCAGGCAGTAGGCCCCCGCCGCCGATGGGGAGGGCAAACTCGCCGCGGAGGTGAGCCGTAGGATCGGGTCTATCTGTCCGGACGAATTGTCCTGCTGAACGGACCCGGTGATCAAGGCATATTCCGTGAGGCCCTGGGTTTTCGGCGATAAGGATGTGGTGGGAGGCGGGCTGGAAGATGGAGGGGGAAGCGTGCCGAGCGCCACGCCGAGGGTTAACCAGTCACTCGGTGATATCCAGAACTTCGCGTTAGTGCCTCCCCCGAGGGTACTCATCAGATCGAGATCGGTCGCTGGGTGGAGCGTCTTACCGCCGACATCGATTCCGACCTCGCCGATCGTAGCGCCGCGGGTTCTGCTTAGCCCCGCGCCCTGTGCTAACTCAAGCGCCAAGAGCTCCTGGCTAAATGAAGATCGAGGGATGACCTCATCTATTTCCTCTCTAGCAATACTCAATTCTTCGGAGGCTCCGGCATCAGCGATGAAGAACGCAGATGGCGAAAAATGGATCTGGTCAAGTGTTAGGTTCGGATCCGCGCAGGGCGCCAGCCAACCTACCAAAACATCGTAGCGAAGGCTGGGATTCGAGAAGAGTAGGTCTAACATTGCTTTAATGAGTGCCAGCCTCCGTGAGATGGTGCCCGCGGCTCTTTGCGCCCGATTGTTGCCGTCCGGGATCGTAAATGCCGGAGGCTTGTTCATGGGGATTGGCTCGTAGAGGAGCGCGCCCGGAGAACTACTGGCGGCCGGAAAGAGTTTCTGGGTCACTGTTGCGTAGTCTCCGAGTCCGATCGACGGGCACACGGGCCGGAAATCACCGCCGAGTGTGAGGCATATCGGGATCCAACCCACTCTGAGGGCTACAAGGCCTGGTGACGGCTGAAAGGACTGCGTTACCGTCGCCATCCTGGCCGGATTCGTCGAGTTGGGGTCGCTGGGAGCATTGGGGCCGGACGGATACAAAAGCTTCACCGTGAATGTACTGGTAGGCCCCAAGGTCATGTCGGCGGGAACGATAAAATTCAAAGATGCCGGCAAAAGGTCGCGCGGAACTGTGCCCGTGGTCACTGTCACCGGTGCAAGAGGCGGCGATGTGGTCGTCGAACCGCCGGGTGGGGTATATGAGACCGTTGCCGTCACTCCATCGAGCGAGTTCTGATTCGTGGAATTCGCCGGGATTGTGGCGAAGATCCGCATCATCGTGTCTTTATTGGCGGCGAGAGGGAGTTGATTGAGGTCATTCTGTACGGCCTGCACGAATTCGATATGGTCAATCGCCACGTCGGGACCGCTCATACAGTTAACTCGGAATGGTGCTCCAGTCGCGCTACAAGCTGCCGGCGTGTATTTTGCAAGCAGGTCGAAAAACAGCATGCCACTAAGGTCATGGACATTTGTTTGGTTAATGAAGATCCCAACCCGAACTCCATAGACGCCCGTCAGATAAGGGTTGATTTGGGGCACCCTGCCATACGTCAGTTCGTCAATGGGGCATGAGGTCGTTCCGGTACTCGAATTACTGGACTGGATGCACCTTGCGTTGAACCCAGTGGGACTTTGGGACGTCGCGGGACCAAAAGCGATAAAGCTACTGGTGGCATTGGGTTCCTGTGTGATCACGTAGCTGGCGGTCGCGACGGGCAAAGGGTCGGTCGGGGGCACAACTATAAAACTGCCGTTTGCTGCAACGGTGATGTCGGGAGCTGGCACCGACAAGCTGATCGTGCCCTGGTAGGTAATCATCTCTGATCCAAGGCCGGGATCCGTCTGCTTGCAGGTCGCTCCAAAAGCCGCGGTTACGCCTCCGATCCCACCGCTGGGCGTGACGCTGCCCGTGCATATCATCCCAACTTGGTTCGTCACATAAGACATGGGCAGCGCCCCAGGCTGATCGAAGACGTAGTCTATGGTCTGTCCGCATGCGACCGGCAGCGCAATCACAATCAAAAACAATGGCTTCATAACAAGCTCCTTCTTAGGGCGCGAAGTACGCATTGATGTCGAGGATCAACTGGGTCGCGTCGGTGACGAACACACTGATCGCCGCGTTTTGACCAGCCGGCACAATGGCCGCGTTCGCGACGATTTTCCCGAGAAACGAATTCAGCGTCGAGACCACCGGCTGAGTTTGGCCCGATGGCCATGCTGTGAGATAGTTCAACGTACTGTTGGGAACAACGGTCACGTTGAGCGAATACGCCTGCGATGTTGCCGGAATGCCCGCACAAGGCCCTGCTGGGACCTGGTAACTGTGCGAGCTATTCGCGCCCAGCGGTCCGAGAGAACCGCGCGTGTCCACGACGCGGCACGGCGTTACAGAGTAGAGCGACTGTGCGGCGGGCGAGCCCGGTGGCGCGAAATATCCGTTTATGTCCATGATCACGTCGGTGTTGTCGGTTACATAAACGCTGATCGCTCCGCCCGTCCCGGCCGGTACGATGGCCGCGTTTGCCACAACACCGCCGTCGGTTGAGTTCAGCGTCGACACCACCGGCTGGGTTTGCCCGGCAGGCCAGGTCGTCAGATACCCAAGCTGGCCCCGGGGAACAACCGTAATGTTGAGCGAGTATGCTTTCGCGGTGCTCGGCGCATTGCATGGAGCTCCGGAGATCGTGAAATTACGGGTGGAATTGCCGCTCATCAGCGACGTGGCGCGCGTGTCGGCGATACGGCAAGGCGTCAGACTATAGAACGAAAGACTGTTGGGCGTCGCGGCCGGCGCGAAGTAGCCGTTGATGTCGAGAATCACATGCGTTGCGTCGCTGGCGAAGAGGTTGATCGCTCCGTTTGTGCCCGCGGGAACGATTGCGGCATTCGCGACGATCCGGCCGTCGAACGAATTCAGCGTGGACACTACCGGCTGGCTCTGGCCGGCGGGCCAGATGGAGAGATACCCAAGTGTTGCGATCGGGACAACGGTCGCATTGAGCGAATAGGCCTGCGCCGTCGCGGGAATATTGCAAGCGCCTTGCGGGATTGTGACCGTCCGGATGCCGCCGGCCGGAATCGCCGGACCGCCGAAGTTGCCGGTCGCAAGCCGCGTATCGATGATGCGGCAGGGTGTGACCGGGATGAATCGCAGGCCGGACGTCGTTGAGCCTGAGAAGTTCGCCGTAACACTCGTGGGCGCACTGATCGTTACGCTGGTCGACGCGCTGGTAGCGCTGGCGACGTTGCCGGTCCAGTTTCCGAAGGCGAATCCGCTATTGGCGGCCGCGGTGATCGGCACCACCGTGCCCGTGTCGTAGAACGTACCGCTCGCCGGCGTCACCGTGCCCCCGGCTGGTGGAGACGCCGAGATCGTCAATTGGTACTGTGTCTTGAAATTGGCGGTGTAGGTGGTTGCGGATGTGCCGACCGTGATGGAATGCGATGCGGCGCCGCTGTCGCTCCAATTCGTGAACAGGTACTGGGTTCCGGCCCCCCCCGCCTGGGGAGCGGTTCCTACCGCGATCGTGTGTGTGGAACCCTGGTTCAGGTTCAGCGTCTGCGAGGCGGTGTAGCTTGTGCCATCGACGGTGAAGGTCCTGCCTGGTGGGTTGGTGCCGATGGTGATGGGCGTCGTGGGAATGCTGGTAACGACCGAGAACGCCGGCAAATCCACGGCCGTCGCATGACGCCGCGTGCCGGCGCGATCCTCGGCCTGAATGCGCACTGTGCGCGGTCCAGCGGCAGCGCAGCAATCGGTCCTGATTGCATTGTTCGTGAAGATGCCGTCTGCGGCCGTGGCGTCTCCATGCGTTGCGTCATCGTACATGGGCTGCCCGCTGATGTTGGGGTCCGGCCCGTTGTTTTTGAGCACCGTGCCCGTTACACCGAGGAGCGTGTTGGCCGTGCTGACGTTGGCCGTGACCGTTGCCGACGAACCACCGTTCACCAGGACAAAGGGTGGATTGATGGCGGGATTTCCGATTGACGGCGCGGCCCCGGTGCTCGAGGGATTCACGTCAATGGTGGCGAGTTGAGAGATGCCGGACGCATCCCCAGTGAGATACAGGAAGCGGGTACCGGTGGCATTCATGCTGGCGTTGAAAGAGCCGGCAACAGGGTGCGATGTCGCGCCGGGATTATTGACTGCCAGTTCGTAGAAGCCGCTGCCATCGGTGCGGTAGACGCGGCCGCCGTTTTCGATGTAGATTTGCGAACCGTCCGTCGTGATTTGCCCCGGACGTCCTGTGCCGTCCAGGCCGGTATCGAGCACACGATTGTTGGAGCCGTCGAAATTCATGACTCCCACTGGATTCGGTGGGCCTGAAGGCAGCGGCACGACGTTGTAGTACACGGTCGAGCCGTCGGCGCTGATACCTGCATCGTAGGTCTGCACGAGGGGTCCCACGAGTTTGTGCAGGTTCTGCCCGTTCGCGTTGACGCCCATGAGATAAGATCCGGCTCCGAAAACGGACACGTTGAAGATGATTTTCGAATTGTCGGCCGAACTATCCACCAGCGCCAGGCTGCCATCGCCGAAGTTCATATCCGCGGAAGTGCCCAGAGCCGAGTCGACCGCTGAAGCGGAGACGATCTGATGCAGTCCCGAACCGTTCACACTCACCGCGTACACACCTTTGGTGGCCGACGCGCCGTTAATGGTGCCATCACCAATTAATGAGAAGTAGACAGTGCCGCCATCGGCGGACAGTCGGATGGCGGACGTCGAGGCCGTCCCAATTGTCACGACGGTTTGGCCCCCACTGCCGCTGGCCGGAGCGTAGCGGATCTGCTTGCTGTCGCTGGAAACTACCGCGGAGCCATCATCGCTGATGAATATCCAGGTGGTACATCCGCACAGGGTGTTGTACGAATCCACCAGCGTAGGCGCGCTATTCCCGTCGGCGTTAACGACGAAAACTTGAATTGGTGTCGTGTTTCCAGTCGTGAAGACGGCGCGAGTGCCGTTCTTGCTCAGCACTGGCGCGGCCGCGCCGCCGCGATTCGCGCTTGTTGTGAGCGACGTAATCTCGTGGTAGACCAGCGTGCGCAGCGTGGTCCCGACGATAGTCGCGATATCGGTGGCGGTAGCGCTCGGCGCGCCTCCGCCGGAAACGGTTACCGAGTTGGTCACCGAAGCCGGCGCGTTGCCTGCAATGTTCACCGCCAGCGTGATCAGCGGGTAGCTGGAGCCTTGCGGCAGGGTATCGCTGCGAGTACAAGGTCCGGATGGCGCCGTGCACGACCAGCCGGTTCCTGAGATCGCGGTCGCCGTGAGCCCCGTCGGCAGGGTGTCGATTACGGTAACGCCTGTGCTGGTAGCGGCCAAGCCGGTGTTGCTGACCGTGATCGTAAACGACCCGGTTTGCCCCTGCGTAAATGACGCCGGATTGTGGCTCATCGCGATGCCCAGAACGGGAGCGGAACCGGACGCCTGGGTGACCGTGAAGGTTTGATCGCCAATGGAGAGAATCGCGGTACGCGGCGCGCCGGAACTGTTGGCGGCCACCGAGTAGTTGATGGTCGAGCTGCCGGTTCCAAACGACACGGAAGATGTCAGCCACCCCGCGTTACTGGCCACGGCCCAACTGCATGTGGCCCCGGCGGTCAGATTGACGCTTCCGGTTGAGGCGGTGCTGCCCGGATTGGCGCTCGCGGCGCTAAGAGAATACGCGCACGCCGTAACGCCATTGCCAACGAGCGATACGGTGATACTGGGGTGCACAGAATCGTCCGTAGACATCGACAGCATGCCCATTTGCGACGACCCGACCGAGGTGGGCGCGAATCGGAGTGTAACCGGCTGTTGCCCGTATGGCGGCACCACAAACGGCGGCGCGCCCGCCGTGATTGAGAAAGGACCCGTGGGTGGCCCGCCCGCAACGTTGAGGACCGCCGACCCGTTGTTAACGATATTGATGGTCGCGTCCGCCGTCTGCCCAACGCCGACGTCGCCGAAATTGACCGTAGCCGGCGGGAGGACGACGTTTGGTAGCGCCGACTGGGAAATACGCGCGACCAACGGAATACGCAGCGTGCCGTGAACGGGGTCGTTACTGGTCACGATCAAGTTGCCGTTCAGTGATGCTCCTGCGAGGAAACGGATGTCAACTGCCCGGCTACCGCCGCCGAGGATATCGAAGGGCGTTACAGGCGATAGGACCGTAAATGCCGTGTCGTCGGTAGCCAGGGACTGAATGGTCAGTGGACCGCTACCCGCATTGCTCAGGGTTGCGGTCAGGTCCGCCCATTGCCCAGTGACCTGCGTTCCAAAATCGACGCCGGGGGGAGCCTGGATTACCGGTGTCTGATTGATCGTGATGGGACCGACAGTCGCGACGCCATTATCGATGCCATCCGAGGCGATGACACGAAAGAGCACCTGCGAGCCGCCTTTAATCATGGTTGTGTCGACAAGGTATTGGGAGTCAGTCGTGTCGAGGGCCAACGGAAGCCACGTGATACCGCCATCGTAGGAATACAGCAGGGTGCTCGTTATCGTGGCGCCGGGCTCGGATGCGGTCCAGCTAATCGTATTGGCGCCGTTCCACTGATCGCCCTGATGCGGGCTCGTGATCGACACGGTCGGGGTGCCGCTGCCTGCCGCGAGCGCTGCCAACTGCGTGCTGCCATGCATCAGCAAAACCCGTGTTGCACCGGTCGGCCAGGGCAGCGTCACGCTGAACGTTCCCAGTTGCGGAATAGCGCCCGATGGGTCGGGCGCGAAGCTGACATCGAAGCAGGGCATCGCGAGCGTTGTCGTTCCGTTGCCAACCTGCAGGCAGTAGGCTCCGGTGGTTGACGCGGCAGGATATGAAACTGTGGACATGAGTCGGAGCACCGGATCGATCTGTCCTGAAGAGTTGTCCTGCTGGACCGTTCCCGTGATTCGTGCGTATTCGGTCGGGCCTGGCGTTGC
Organism: Bryobacteraceae bacterium; assembly: GCA_035295125.1. Taxonomy (GTDB): domain Bacteria; phylum Acidobacteriota; class Terriglobia; order Bryobacterales; family Bryobacteraceae; genus JAICMB01. Next base: position 46,080 of record DATGJP010000031.1, read on the forward strand.
CGAGATCCTGAACGGCCCTGGCGCGCTCCCGGCAGGCAGCGTGTCAAGCGCGAGCCCAAGCGCCTGCCAGTCTTGCGGGGATATCCAGCCCGATTTGTCGAGCGATGACAGAAAATCGGGAGCACCAGGCCCCGAAACGTGCGCGAGATCGACGTCTATACCAACCTCGCCGGTGTTTTGAACTGCCGGAATGAGCGGCACGCCCAGCGCCCTTGCTAACCAATGCGCAAATAGAACCTGGCTCCCGGACCCACCGTCTGATTCGTGATCCGTTATTCCGTTCAAACTGCTGAAGGACAATGCCTCGCGACTACCGGTGTCGATGGCGAACGCGACATCACGGACCAAATCCGCCGGGAGATAATCGGTGGATGCGACGGAGATATTGAGAAAGGGATATCTTATGAATGGCAACCACGCGAAGACGCGATCATAGAGTCCCGATTGGTCCAACACAAATTTCAGCCGGTTCAGGAAGGTCATGATCTTAGCCGCCAGGAGCGGCCCGGGATTTTCGCCGCCCGGACTGACAAATGTGGGAACAAACTTCGCGATGGGAATCGGAGAATAAACCAGGGCGCGCGGCGGTGCTTGAGAGTACTGGAAATTCGCGCCTGGGGAACTGGGCATGGGGAAGATTTTGCTCGCGAACGTGTCATAGTCGCCGAGCCCCCCGTCCGGACAGACAGGTAAACTCTCAAGGGTTTGGGCTCCCAGGGACTCGAGAAACCCGAGGCAGATCGGAATCCATCCGATTGTGACTGGATTCGTTACGGCCGGCGCCTGGAACACTTGCGTAACGGTCGCAGTTCTGTCCGGGCTCATTGGGTTGGGATCGCTCGATCCGGGATAGTTAAGAGCCACCTTAAAAGTGCTCGCGCCCGGTAGGGTGATGCTGAGGGGGAGAACGAAATTCAAGGACTGCGACAGGTCTGCGCGGGAAACTGGAGGAACATTAGCCGTCACCGCCCCGTTGATGGCTTGCGTCACTTCAGTTCCGCCCGGTGGCGTATATTTGACGGTTGCAGTCACTCCCTTCAGTGGACTTTGGTTCGATCCAACTACCTTCGGGAAGACCCGCATCATAGTGTCTTTATAGGCCACGAGTTTCACCCCGTTCGTCGGATTCTGCGTGGCCTGCACGAACTCGACATGGTCGATGGCGAGATCGGGGCATGGATTGCCGGATGTCCCGCCACACCCGATGGATGAGTAATTTGCGATTACATCGAAGTAGGAGAACCCTGGAACGGGGTAGTTCGCAATGCCGACACGTATACCGTAGGAGTTTAGGACGGCCCCAACCTTCGATCCGGCGTTGGAGAAGTAGAGGAATCCGACCTTGCAGCCAAGGCTCGCGGACTCGGTCTGAGCACCGCTTTTAGAGCAACCGTAAAACGCCGCATTGTAACCGTCGCTACCCGCAGGAACACTCGGCATCGCATAATCGATCCAGATCTCTTTGTTGCCGTTGGAGGCCTGGTATTGAACGTTCGCCGAGACGTTGGGGCCTCCCAGGTTATTATTTGAATCGGACAGGATCAGATAATTGTTGTCTATGTTTAGCGTGGGGCTCGGAACCGTCAGGGTGATCGTTCCAGAGATGGTCGATGACCGGGTGTCGTAACTGCAGTTTGAACTGAAGCTCGCGGTGATGACGCCGTTGCCATAGGCTGGGCTGACGCTACCAGAGCAACTGATCGACACATATTGCCCTCCGACGAAATCCTGTTGGTCCCATGTGAAGTGTCCCGAAGGCTGAGTGAATGTATATGTTCCCGCTTGCGCGCAGACCGAACGTGACACCATCAACGACAGAATTAGTGCTTTCCTCATGGCCCTCCACGTACTGTCGGGTAAGTGTACGCTGGACGAAGATCAGAAGTCGTGAACGAGACCTGAAATCTCTCTGAAATTGACTTTAAGTCATTAATAATAAAGTGGTATACTCGCGAGTACCGAGAAGCAATGGGGCGGCGGGTGTATCGTACGGGCAATGTCGAAGTGGATATTGGCTTACAGTGTGTCCGCCGGGACGGTGAGGTTTACCACCTCCGAGCCCAGTCCTTCGACGCGCTCGTATACTTGATCGAACACCGCGGCGCGATCGTCGGTAAAGAGGAACTGGTCTCCCGGCTCTGGGGGGACCGCGCGGTAACGGACAATTCCCTGGCGCAGTGTATGAACGACATCCGCAAGGCGCTGGGTGACGATCCACGGCAGCCGCGTTTTCTCAGAACCATTCCAAGAAGCGGATACTGTTTCGTCAGCGAGGTCGAAGCGCCGGCCGAGGAACCGCCGCCCGAACCTGGATCAGCACAGCCAACGCCAACACCACCCCGAAAATCCCGGACGTTTCGGCTGTTGGCGCTCTGTACCGGGTTGGCAGCCGTGCTTGTCGCCGGCGTTTTCACGCTTCGCTTTCCCAACGGCAAGACGATGGGGGAACTCGCCTGGTGGCGAATGGACGAGGGCTCCGGCGATCGGATTCACGACTCGAGCGGCCATGGCTTGCAGGGAACCGTGCACGGACCCGTCCACTGGGTGAACGACGCCCGAGGCCCTACTCTTGAATTTGGAGGAATCTCGACTTTTGTGGAAGGAAAGGATGCTCGGGGACTGCCTGTGGGCAATGCCCCACGTACGATCACGGCATGGGTGCGACACGCCGCCCCGCTCGCCGACTCGACCAGTATTCTGCACTACGGCGAGCTGACCGGCGGCCGAATGGGAGCATTCGGGCTGGCGCTCGATCCGAATGGGCGGGTTGAAGTGATCGGCCCTCCCGCACAGGAGCGGTCGCTAGCATCGATTCGAGCAGCCGATGACCAGTGGCATTTCGTGGCAATGACCTACGATGGCTCGTCTGTTCACACGTTCGTGGACGGAAGCGAGGATCGGCACTGGACATCTCCGGAGCCCATGAATACGGGCTCGTCTTCAGGATGGAACATCGGCAAATACCTGTTGGGCGGGACTCCTTTTCGCGGCGCGATTCGGGATGTGCGCGTTCTTGGTAGAGCGCTGGGGCAACTCGAGTTGTTGGCTCTCCTGCGTTGCACATCGGGCAAAGCCGATTTGAGATTGGCTGGCGGCTCTTACTTTTTCCTGCCTATATACCGGGAGGGGGCTGTTATCTCCGAAAGTGGCGAGATCGCGAACAGCGGGCGCGATTTTGGCGGAGTGCAAATCGCCCGGGCGGAAGGAGGCTGTAGTGTGACCTCCCTGCGCGGCGCCGACCTGGGACAGAATCTCGAGATCCATGCGGACCTGCTTGTCCCCACCGACGGCACTCACATAACCACCGCGGGGCTTTACTTCCGAAGCCGGAAGGCCGCGCCGGGGGATGGTTTGATCGGCGGCACTTCCGCCGGTTATTCGGTGGAACTGGAATCGGATGGCAGAGTGAGAGTCTGGCGCCTGAATCCGCAGGCAGTGGTGGCGTTTCGTCCCGCCGCTCCGGGGTTCGATGCCGGTGCTTTCCACGCTCTGGACTTGGATGTTCGCGGCGAGTTCCTGCAGGCACGTCTCGATCACGTCGCCATGGCGTTCCAGTACGGGAACAAGGTCGTCACATCGGTGCCGTTGCCTCCCGAATGGGAGCACGCCGAGCCGAGGGGACACAACCAGGGCACCGTGGGGGTTACTTTTCGCACCGAAAGCCGGGGGCTTATCGGGGGACAGCGGGTACGCAACTTCACAGTTCGGATGTTCTAGCCGCCGCTTAGTCGAGACGATACAACACCAGTTCTCGCGTAATCGCCACCGGCGTGATACCCCACTGCGCCCGATTGAGCAGGAAATCCTTCGCACCCCAATTGTCCTTGTCAATCACCATCCAGTGAACGCCATTCGCCTCGAGGTAGTCGATCGCTGCGCGCCGCAGATGCGCCGGCAGTGGAAGGGACGATGCCGCGTCTTCGGTGGTCAGCGCGCGCCACGAGCCGGAAGACCACTCCTCCAAATGTAATTGGATATTCTCCTGCAATGGCGAACAATCGGCGATCACCTCGTCGACCTCAACCGCCGAGCCAAAGTCGACATCCACGTACATGCCGGGCCAATAGTACTCCCACGAAGACCACCGCGAAACGGGATTGTTATCGAATGCAAGCTGCACGTCCCAGGGATTCGGCCAGGCACGCAGACGCCACTCCGGCTTGCGCGCGACTTCCGTGCCACCGCGGTAGAATCGCAGCTCATTGATGCTCCACGTGGTGGACTTGTCGCGAGCCGTCTGCACCAGCCGGATTCGCCGCACCGCATGCGACGCGAACTTAAAATCGTGCCGCCGCGTGGGCGCCGACGACTCATAGTGGGCCACCACCAAAGCGTCGAACATGCGCCGGCCAAATGCCGATTCATATCCGACGATGACGTCGTGATCCATGTAGGAACGGGGAAGAAACGACCCAACACTGTAAACCGCCTGTCCCGCTGGAACGCTTTTCTTGATCTGTAGCGCCATCTGGTAGCTGTCGCCGAGGGCCTTGGAGACAAACTGTGTCGGATCTTCCAGCCGCAGCGCCGCCGCCCATGGCACATCGGACACGCGCCAGGCGTACTGCTCTGTATAACGATCCATGAAGAACGGCCACGACAGCACAGCATGCGCGGCGAGCAGCACCAACACCAATCCCGGAACATAGGAGAAAGTAGCCGCCAAGGCCAGGCTGGCAAATGGCAATACCGGAATCAGGAAGCGTGTTTCGAGGTTGCCGAAATAGGTCACTCCCATCACGAGCGTGGCGAGCAGGAGATACCGTACGTGCCGGTTTCGCCAGCCGAGCAGCGCAAGCGGCGTCAGCAGGAATACCGGTCCGACGATGCCGAGAAGCCGATAGCCCTTCACGCAGACCTCCATCGGAATCTCGCGGTACTTGACCCCATTGAAGTGCGCCATGGATGCGGCATACTCGACTTCGTCCGAGGGATGAATGTAATGGTTCCGAAAAACCGTGTTCCCAAATGGCGAAATCGGATTCCCGACCACGATGGCATCCTTGATCACCCAGGGGGCAATCATAATCGCCGCGCAACCGCCGATGACCAGCACGGCCCGTAACATCGCGGGCCGCTGGTGCCACAGGTGCGCCGCTACAAACACCAGCGCGAAAGGCAGGATCAGAAACGCGGTATATTTGGCGCCATAAGCAAAGCCCGCGAGCAGCCCGATCGGTACGAACAGGCGGGCGCTGCGTTCCTCCGCCCAAATCTGCAGCAGGTAGAACGCGGCAAACAGAATCGCCGCTACTGCGACGTCGTTGTATGCTGCCGTCCCACTCTTGGCCACCACGGGAGACATGAAAAACAGCAGCCCGCCCACGACTCCAGCGCCCGCCATCCCAAAACGCCGACCGTACGAGTTCATTCCGAACGGAAGCACGAGCAGGTACAGCAAGTGGACCATCGCAGCCGCCGACTGCCGTGCAAAACCAACGCCCAACCCGTAGGCAAACAGGAACAGCATTTCGATGCCCTGCGAAAGGCTCGCATACATGCTGGTGGTGAGCCACTGGATGTGGTGCACGCGGTAATACTGTGCAATGAGGCCGACGTGATAAGCGGTGCCGTCGGGGCTTACTTCAGGCGCCAGCGCATTCGGCACGTAAATGAAGCCATACACGAGATAGCACGCCCAAAATGCCAGGCGCCACCAGGCCGAGACACGCGGCAGCAAAGGTGGAAGCGGTTTCCAGCCGAACGGAATCCATCGCGTGGCCACCAAAAGCAGGCCCAGGCCGACAAAAACGCCCCGATATGCGAGGTGCGCCGCGGCAAGAAGGAAAACGAGCAGGCTCAGCATCCCCGATCCGGCCACGAACCCGATAAACCGCTCCTCGGACCGCGCCAGGTCGAGCCTGAGCAGCCGCAACAGCGTCCGGCCTGCAGACTGGCTCGCAAAGTACACGAGCCCCGTCGCGAAAAGGATGTAGCCGACCTCTTTCACGCTAGTCCGCGAACCCGATCGACTGTAGAAGTACGCCCAGCTTCTGACCGTCGCCCTTCGCTACAAACGGAGGTTCAATTCTGACCGTAACCACGAGTGTCTTGCCCGGCTGGGTCGCAATCGCGCCCGCGGCATGACGATAATCATGCTCCCCCGCATCCGCCTGCACAAACGAATCGAAGGGTTTCCCATCCACGTCAATGCTGATCTTCAGCGGACCGGTCTCACGCATCGTGTCGCCGTTCGCGATGTAGTGCATGTAGAGACTGGAATGCGAAAGATCCCCGGCCATGAACTCGAATTGGGCCGAGTCCGTGGTCCACTTGTATCCGTCGCCCTCGGGATTGCCGACATCCAACACGCCGCTCACGACACTGTAGGCAGCCTGCGGGTCGCTCATGTGGAGCACGCGCACGCCGGAAGCCGGTTCAGCGCCCGTGGGCATGACATACTGCCGCGGGGGCGAGTAAGCAGGAACCCGGCGTGAACAAGCGCACAAGGTGACGCCCAGCAACGCCAGAACGGCTACTCGCATTGACTCGCTAAGCGCCTTCCTGCTCCTGGCTCAAGCGGTCGATGGTCACCGACATCGATTCCAGCTTCATGCGGGCAACCTGCCTGTCCAACTCGTCGGGAAACGCATAGAGGCGCTTATCGAGTTTCGCATGATTCCGGACCACAAATTCGGCGGCGAGGGCCTGCGCAGCCAGATCCAAGTCGGCAACGGCCGCCGGTATTTCCGTCGAAGCGATCTCGTGGATGGGATGCCCGTCAGCCAGAACGTAACGTTTGCGGCCATCCCGCATCACGAATTCCTCGAGCAGGTCGCCGGCTGGCCGCCGTGTGGAAGACATTTTGGCAAGCGTGTCCACGTCTATCTCCGCGTTCGAGTAGCCCGCATTGCACAAATACGCACCGTCTTTCAGGCGCTCGAAATGATCGCGAGAGAGAACGTTCCTGGTGCCGGTAAGCGTAACGATGAGATCGGCAATCGCCGCGGCGTCGGCCAGCGGCTTCACCCGATACCCGTCCAGGATCGCTTCGAGCGCCCGCATCGGGTCCACCTCGGTGACAACCACGTTGGCCCCCATTCCCCGGGTCCGCGCTGCAAAACCGCGTCCTCTCCATCCATAGCCCGCCACCACAATCGTCAGTCCTGCCAGCAACACGTTCGTGGCCCGCAGAATCGTCTCAATACTGCTCTGCGCCCCTCCGCAGCGAAGTTCGACAAGCCGCCTGGTGTTAGCCTCGCTTAACGCCACAATCGGATAGCGCAGTTCGCCGTCTTTCGCCAGCAACCGAATGCGCGCGGCGCCATTCATCGTGGACTCCGTGCCGCCGATCGCGCCGTTGAGGAGATCGGTTCGAACGGAGTGAAGTTCGCCGCCCTCATCCATCACGAGATTCGGCCGATGGTCGACAGTGGCCTGAACGTGCGCTTCGTGCACTGTCGCGCCGGCACCCTGGACGGCAAACACGGGAATACCGTAATCTCGAACCAGAGAGGCCGCGACGTCGTCCTCGATCAGCGCCGGATTCGCACCGCAAACGAGGACATGGGCGCCGCCGTCGCGCAAGATCACAGCAAGATTTGCCGTTTGCGGCGTGACGCGCAAGCACGCCGCCACACGAACATCCTGCAGCGGCTGCGTTTTTATGAACTGCTTTCGGATATTACGCAGAACGGGCATCGACTGAAACGCCCAATCGATGCGCCGTTTGCCGGCATCAGCCAACGCGATGTCACGAATATCGCACGCAAACGGCGCTGTTGAAACACTCGGCATGACACCCCTGCCGCAAATTTGGTGTTAGTGCGCTGCGGCTACGACGCGGGCGCTTTCCCGCAATACTTCTGCCTTGTCGGCAGCTTCCCAGCTAAACGAGGGCTCCGTGCGTCCGAAATGCCCAAACGCGGCGGTCTTCTGATAGATCGGCCGGCGCAGCTTGAGATTTTCGATCATCGCCTTGGGCGTGAGCGCGAAGTGATCGCGAACCAACTGCACGAGCCGCTCTTCTTCCACCACACCGGTGCCGAAGGCATTCACGGCAACGGAAACCGGCTCGGCGACGCCAATCGCGTACGCTAACTGGACCTCGCACTTCTTCGCCAGACCTGAAGCTACGAGGTTCTTGGCAATGTACCGCGCCATGTAGCACGCCGACCGGTCCACCTTCGTCGGGTCCTTGCCCGAAAAAGCGCCGCCGCCGTGCCGGCCCATACCGCCGTACGTGTCCACGATGATCTTGCGTCCGGTGAGGCCGGTGTCGCCGTGCGGTCCGCCAACCACAAATCGGCCCGTGGGATTGATGTGATACTTGGTCCCGCCATCGACCATGTTCGAGGGAACCACCGGGTCGATGATGTGCTTTTTCACCTCGCGGCGCAGTTCCTCGGTGGAAACCTCGGGGCTGTGCTGCGTCGAGATGACCACCGCATCGATTCGTACCGGAACACCGCCGACGTACTCGACGCTTACCTGGCTCTTCCCATCCGGCCGCAGGAAGTTGAGGACGCCCGCTTTACGAACCTCACTGAGCTGACGCACAAGCTTGTGCGCCATCATGATGGGCAGCGGCATCAACTCCGCAGTCTCGTCGCACGCGTAGCCGAACATGAGGCCCTGGTCGCCCGCCCCGCCTGTATCGACACCCATCGCGATATCGGGTGACTGGCTCTGAATCGTGTTCAGAACCCCGCACGTGTGGCAATCGAAGCCATAGCTTGCGTCGTTGTAGCCGATCTCGTCGATCACCCGCCGTGCCAGCTTTGGAACGTCCACGTATATGGTTGTGGTAATCTCACCGGCCACCATGCAAATGCCGGTAGTAACCAGCACTTCGCACGCGACCCTTCCCGTCGGATCATCACGCATAACTGCGTCAAGCACCGCGTCCGATATCTGGTCCGCAATCTTATCGGGGTGACCCTCAGTCACCGATTCCGACGTGAAAATGTGTCGCATATTGTCTGACACCGGTCTCAAAACCTCCTGCGCACACGCTGCTCGTGTGCCTCGTAACTAAAAAGTCAAGTGTAGCGTTTGCCAGCCGGAGCGGTCAACGAATTGCAGCCCGGCTGCGATTAGACGCTGCCGAGTGGAGTTCGGCTTCAATCAGAGGTTTTACGGACTGCACCTGGAACGCTCCGTTGTAATGCTTCCCATTGATAAAAAAGGCCGGAGTACCTTCCACGCCGCTTTGATCGCCATCTTTCACGTCTTTGTTGATCGTGGCGTCGTACTTGCCGGAATCCAGATCGGTGGTGAAGCGGCTCATGTCCAGGCCGATCTCCTTGGCCCAGGCGAGGATGTTCTCCCGGGTGAGTTGCCGCGAATTCGCAAATAACTTGTCATGCATCGGCCAAAACTTGCTCTGCGCGTTGGCTGCCAGCGACGCCGCCGAAGCGAGCCGCGCGTGGGGATGCATCGGTAGCGGAAACTGCTTGTAAACCAACCGGATATCGTTGGGAAACGCTCTCAGTAAAGCATCAGCCTCCGCAACTGCCAGATGGCAGTACGGGCACTCGAAATCCGAGAACTCGATCAACGTAACCTTCGCATTCTCCGGGCCTTTCGAAGGTGCGCCTTCAATCGGGATTTTGATGGGATCTTCCAGCAGAGGGCGTTGCGTCGGCCCCTTGGCCAGAGGGGACGCCTTGAAATCCGCCATGATTTGATCGTGAGTTTTTCCTGCTTTCACATCCTTCACAATCACGGCACCCAAACCTCTGCTAAAGCCGCAGGCAGGATCCTTGATGCGGCATTCCGCAAGCTTCATGTCACACCCGCAGGTGCAACCGGTCTCCCGGAGGATCTTGAGAACCTGCGCTTTCTGGGGAGCGGTCAAGCCGCCGAGGTCAATATCGGGGAGGTCTGACGCCGTCAGCCAATCCATCACCGACTGCCCGAACAGCCCGCTTGCAAAGACGGACAATACGCACAACTTCAGCAGCAAACGCATCGTTACTATTATCGCAGCAACAGGGGAATAGTCATTTCGGTTCCGCTGGCCATCAGTCCAGTGCCACTTAGTTTTGCGGAAGGAGGGCTAACGCAACGCATGTAGGGCAGGTTTGCAACCTGTTGCTATTGGACTGTTGATCCACAAAAGTGGATGAAAACCAAGGTGGCGCAAGCGGTTTCGCCTGTGCGCTCTCGGAGAGGTCCAAAGGCGAGCTGAATGCCTGCTCCACCCTTCGACAGTCTGGCGCACGTGAGCTTTCGAGAGTGCAGGATGCAATCCTGGGAAAGCTGCGGTACCGCCGTTTCCATCGACTTAAGGCTTATCGGGCTTGTCGGGTTTGTCGGGATCTTTCGGCTGCTCGCCCTTGCGATATAAGCTCGGCGCTTTACGCTTAGGGGTGGAATCCTGCGCCTGCTTCTCCTCCGTCTTCTTCTGGGCGACTTCCTTATCGCCCATGATCGCCTCCCGTTCCTTCTTCTCGGTCTGCTCTTTGGCGGTGACCTCGCCGGCCCGCTGCCGCAGGTCTTCGGTCGACAGATCGGCGCTATCCTGCGTGGTGTCGATCGCATTCTTCAGCACAAAGTCGTAGCGAGCCATATCCTTCGGCGCCGATTCCTGGATCTTCTGCAAGCGCGCCAGCATGGCCTTTTCAGCACTCGCCACGGCGGTCATTCCCTTATCGAGCGAGATCTTGCGCTTCAATGCGTCGTCGGCCACCGTATCGATCGCCTCGATGATCTTCGAGTAGTCCTCCAGGGTGTCGTGAATCAAAGCCGACCGGCCGGCCTTTTCCTTGCTCAACATCTGCTCGAGCATCCCCAGACGTTCCTGGGCAAACTTGATATAGAGTTGCAGCCGATCGTTGGGATCCTGCGCTTCCCGCACCTGGTCAATCTCATCCGCGGTCAGGAAATCGCGATCCTGGGCGAACGCCACCGAGGCGAACAGCAACGCGACAACAATACGCATACATTACCTCTTCTTGCTCATAATCTCGGTCAGCAACTTGTCGTGAAGTTCCTGCAAACGTGCCGTTGCGGACTCTACGGTCGCACGATCGTCAATACCCATCTCATCCCGCAGGCTGGCGAGCCGCCGCAGCATCGCGCGAATCCGGATCTCGGCCTGTTTATAATACTTGCTCTTGCGCGGCTGTTTTCCGGATTGCTCGAGCGAATCACAGGCCAACTCCACCGACTGCTTGACCTCGTCCAGATCGGCATCGGCCGTCTTCACGTCGCCGGCCTGATAAGCCCCTCGAGACTCGTCAATCGCGCGATTGGCATTTTCGAGCGCTAATTCCGAGCGTCTTTCCGGGTTCGCTTCCACTTTCACCGAATTGATGTCGGCAAACGCCAGGAACAACATCAAAGCTATCGTCATCTTCGATTCAACTCATTCTCAATGATCCGAACCCGCTGCCGCGCCTTGAATTCTTCGTCCGGGCTCTTGCCGCCATCCATCGCCAGGAACCGCCGATAACTTTCGAGCGCAGGCTTAAGCTGCTTTATTTTATCTAGCGTTATGGCTCGCAGGTACACATGACCAGGTTTTTCCGCGTGCAGCGCCGCAATTTTATCAAGGGCGCCGATTGCCGCCGGGTAATTCTCGGCCAGCACCAGAACCCCCGCCAATTCGCTCCAGGCTTCCGCGGAATCGGGCTTCATTTGGGCGGCGGTGTAGAATTCTTGAGCGGCTTCGGGGAACTTGCGCTGGTCCCGGATCATTCTGCCATACAACATGCGAAGCTCGTAGTTATTCGGCTCCGCGGCAACCACCTGTTGCATGAGCGGCATGGCCTTCTCAGGCTGCTTGCTCTTGATGTACGCCTGCGCCAGCGCTACGCGATTGGCCGTCGTCGGCGATGCTTTCACCGCAGCCTGGAAGCGGGCAACGGCATCCTCAAACCGGCCGGATTCAAACAGTAATTCCCCGACGTGTTCCTGCGCGCCGGGGTTATCCGGGAACTGCTGGTAAATTGCGATGGCATCCGCGGAGCGCTTGGCTTTCTCGTACAACCCCGCCAATTCCAGGAGCGCCTCGCGATATTGCGGATCCATGTCAGCCGCCTTCTTGAAATGGGGGGCGGCATCATCCAGTTTGCCTTCATTCGCAAGCGTTTGTCCCAGGCCGGCTTCCGCCGCCGCCGACTTGGGGTCGATCTCCAGCGCCTTCTGATATGCCGGCTCGGCCTTATCGAACTGCCCTTCTGACCGCAGCGCCTCGGCTAGGTAGTAGTTGGGGCGAAAGTCTTTCGGCTTTTGTTCGGCCGCCGCGCTGAGATGCGGCGCCGCTTCCGCCGCCTGTTTCCGCCGCAACAGAATGACGCCGAGATTCAACTCGGCCTGGTAGATCCCAGGCTTCAGCTCCAACGTTTTTTTATACTCCGTGATTGCGTCGGCGTCCCGGTTGATCATGGAATACGCAAACGCCAGGTTGAAATGAGCAGTAAAGTCGGAAGGATCGGAGGCTACCGCCTTGCTGAAGTTTTCCGCCGCCGCCTCGTAGCGCTTTTCGTCCAGGGCTTTCAATCCGTCCTGCGCGAAATTCGTTTGGAAGGCGCTCAAAAGGATAGCGGCTAAAACCACCATACTTCTATTGTCTGACAAGCTGAAACCGGCCTCAGCCAAGTTGCGGCAGACCGCCGGGAAGATTACCATCGGTCTATCACTTGACCCCGGAGGTCCAGATGCTTTATAGAGCTATCCTTGCCGCGGCTCTGCTGCTGAGTCTTGCGCATGCCGATGTGCGGCTGTTACGTCATCCCACTTATTCCAAGGGCAAAGTCGCGTTCAGCTATTTGGGCGACATTTGGGTCGCTAGCGAAAACGGAACAGGCGTGGAACGTCTGACGGACAATCGTGCGCGCGACATCTATCCGCGGTTCTCGCCCGACGGCAACTGGATCGCCTTTTCGTCGAATCGCGAGGGGAATTACGATGTTTACGTAATTCCGGCACAGGGCGGCAAACCGAAGCAACTTACTTTTAATAGCGCCGACGACAATGTGGTCGGCTGGTCAACGGATAGCAAAAAGGTCCTGTTCTCGTCCTTGCGAGGCCAAGGCGCGTTTCCTTCCGTGGCGACATTGTTTGAAGTCTCGACCGAGGGTGGTCTCGAGAAGCCGATCAGCACCGACTGGGGCTACACCGGCAGCTATTCGCCCGACGGATCGAAATTCGCATTCTCGCGGCATCCCTCGGTGTGGTCGCGAAAGCACTACCGGGGCAGCTATGCGGCCGACCTGTGGGTAATGGACGTC
>DATGJP010000032.1:0-8713 GCA_035295125.1 Bryobacteraceae bacterium
AACAGGTCTATTCATGTGCAGCTCCAACTCCCGCACATATTTTACACGGGCTCAGCATAAGGTGCACCCTGGCACAGCATCGCCAACATTGCCGCCTCCTCGCACTCCTACGACCTAAACATCCGGCGGTGCACGGTCAGCTTCAGCAGCCCGCCGGAAATCGAAGGGCCCGTACACGCGCGCCATCTTCATCTTGGTCCGCCTTGTCATCCGTGTGTGGGCGATGCGGCCTTTCGTGCGGCCGGCCATTCAGCCCGGTGGGTCCGCTGCGCCATTTGGCACCATACGGCAGCACGAACAAGTACAGGCCGGTGAACAGGAGCAAGGCGAGCGGGAACACCGCGAAGAGGCCCATCCAAAAGGTATACTTCCCTGCACCACCGCGACGATGTTGACGATGACGGCCACCGTAAAGGCAATGGATAGCCAGCGGTAGGTCTGCCGAACCTATTTGTTCCAGTCCAATGTGACCTCCTCTGAAGACGTACCGAAGCGGATCGGGTACGCCTACAAGCTACGTAATCGCCGGAGGGGTCGCTGTCAGCGACGACGGCCCAGGCCACAGCGCACCCATACGCTCAAGTTCGCTATCAACACGACCAGCGGTCGCTGTCAGCGACAGCCCTGGCCACAGTGCCGGCCATGCCGCGCCGGCCCTTTCCGCCAGCCCTATCGTGCTCGACGGGGCGAGCGGGGGCCAATCCGCGTGATTGTTCTGCGATCCACCTCGATTCAAGACTTTTGAGCCGCCTGAGCCGGCCAGTTGGGGGCCTCAATCCCGAACTGCTTTGCGTACTCGACGTTCAATCGCTGCCAGCCGAACTGTATCGCCTCGCTGCCAACGATGCGGCCGATCGGAGTTCCGCTCAGAAGGCGATCCAGAACATCGAAACAAATGTGCCACCCGGCAGCACCCATCGAGATGAAGCGGCGATCGATGTTGTGCCACAGCGTCAGCCGCGTGCCGCCATCAAACGCTTCTAGTTCCCACCGGATATCGAAGCCACCCCAGTTGTACTCCAGCGCCTTGGGAGCGTCGGCTCGCGTCACTGTTGTTTCGGTAAAGTGCGGCGTGGGCGCTCCCACCGTGGTGAGCTTCACTGTGGTTCCAACCGTATCCAAGCTGCGATCGGCATCGAAGGGCGCCCATTCGCGCAGATGCGCCGGGTCGGTTAGCGCCTGCCAGACTTTTTCCGGCGAGTGGCGCAGTTCTCTGACGAGAATGAGCGTCCACTTTTCTCCGTCCTTTCGCACCTGCGCCCCGCTGGCCGGACCCGGTGTGTACCGCTCGCGATCGGTCATCGTCGTCTTCTCCTCCGTCTGCCCTACCAGCGCACCAACTGCGTGATCTGAATGAGATTGCCGCAGGTGTCGTTCAGCATGGCGATCTTGGATGCGGTCACGTCTTTTGGCGCCATGGTGAACTCGGCGCCGCGCGCTTTCATACGCTCGTAATCGGCCTGCACGTCGTCGGTGAAGAACATGGCCGCGGGCTGGCCTTGTTGGAACAGGGCCTGCTGGTAGGCTTTCGCTGGCGGGTTGTTATTGAGCGCTAGCTGCAGTTCGGTGCCGTTCGGGTCCTCTGGTGAAGCGACCGTTAGCCACCGGAACGGCCCTTGGCTGAAGTCGGCCTTCTTCACGAAGCCCAGTACTTCGGTATAGAAGTGCAGAGCCTTCTCTTGGTCGTCGACGTACACGCTGGTCACTTTGATTTTCATTTCGTTTCTCCTTAGGTGCCTTCGCGGTTTGGGCCGCGTCTTCTTCTTCTTGTCTTCCTTTTCGTTGGTGTTAACGAGCGTACAGGGCGTTTGGTGCCCGTTCTGCGCGATTCAGATTGATCCATGCGGTCGAGGTGGCGTTCGAGAGCGTCTACGTGAGCGGACCAGAACCTACGGAACGGAGCCAGCCAGTCATCCACCTCCTGAAGTCGTTCAGGTTTCAGCCGATAGAGGCGGCGCTGTGCCTCCACCGTGGATTCTACGAAACCGGCCTCTCGCAGCACTCGTAGGTGCTTTGACACGGTCGGCTGGGGCATACGAAGTTGGCGCTCGATCTCTCCTACCGACTGCTGGGACGAGACCAGGAGGCTCAATATCGCGCGGCGGTTCGGCTCCGCAATGATTTCGAACACAGACTCCACTGTCTTTATATACCCCAAACAGCATATACGTGTCAAGGTATGTATCGGAAGAGCCTATAGCCTTTCAGCCTGCGTGCGCGATAGGAACCGATTTGCCGCGCAAGCGTTTACCGGCCCTATTTTGCGCCTGGACACCTTCCTCATATTCTCAACACCCCCACCGATAAGCTATCTGTGACGCTGCGATCGATTTCCCGTGCCAGTCTGCTAGTCCTGTCGATAGGGGTGGTTAACCAGGCAGCCTTTGCCCAGAGCGTGACACTGACCGCCAGCCCCACTTCGCTCACCTTCGCCTATCAGGCAGGCGCAGCGCAATTGCCAGCCGTGCAGAACATCTCGGTCCGCGCCAGTGCCGGCACGCCGGTATTTACCACCTCTTCCGGTGGCTCACTCTGGCTCACCCTCAGCCCGGATAGCGGCAAACTGCCCGGAACAGTTGCCGTGCACGTGAATCCGACTGGTCTTGGCGTCGGCTCCTACGCGGACAGCGTCACCGTCACAGTGACAGGCGTTACACCCGTGACGATTCCGGTCACGTTGAATATTACTGAGCCGTCGCCGACCCTGACTCTCAGCGGCACGGCTTTGACTTTTACCACACCGCCGAATCCGCCCACCTCGCAAGCGGTCGCCATGACCACCACCGGCGGTCCAATTTCCTTCACTGCCACGGTCGCGGGGGCGCCGTGGCTGACCGTTACGCCCACCAGCGGCGTCATATTACCGGGTGAGGAATTCATGCTGACGGTGAACGTCGATTCCTCGTCGCTCAATCCGCAGGCGATGGCCTACACGGGCCGTATCACGCTGGTTGCCAGCGGCGTAGCCGCGGCGAATCGCCAGCAGAACATCACCGTCTCGCTTACCGTCAATGCGGTGCAACCAACAATTGCGAGTCTTTGGCCCAATTCCGCCCAGGTGAACTCTCCGGCGACGACAATCACACTTCGCGGGACAAATTTCTACAGCGGCACCACCGTTCAGGTGGCTGGCGCGACCCCCGCCACGAACACGAATCTTGCCGCCACGTTTATCAGTCCGACGGCAATGCTGGCCGTTATTCCGGCCACCCTCCTGACGACGGCGGGAGCCTTAAATATCATCGCCACGAATCCGGCGCCTGGCGGCAGTTCCACCCATGCCGTCTTTACCGTGTCGAACACCCCTGTGGTGCAGGCAGTGGTCAATGTCGCGAGTTACGCTGCGGGCTCGGTAAGCCCTGGTGAATTGGTCACGCTGTTCGGCGCGGGTATTGGCCCAGCCTCTCCCGGCAGCATGCAGATCGCGAATGGCTTCCTTGGGCTGAGTGTCAATAGCACTGCCGTCACCATTGATGGGCAGGCCTGCCCAATCATTTATGTCAGTCAAGGCCAGATCAGCGTGCAGGTGCCGTATGAGGTCACGCAAGGGTCGGGCAAGGCGGTGGTCGTCACCAGCGGTTCAACCGTCTCCAACGGCGCCGTAAACATCGTGCCGAATAACCCGGGTATTTTCAGCCTCGATGGCTCGGGAGCAGGGCAAGCAGCCGCATTCACTGTAGTCGCCTCGAATGGCCAGACGGCACTGAACTCTGCGGCGAACCCGGCGCATCCCGGTGACGCCGTCGTTCTGTATCTCACGGGCGAAGGCGACTACGCGACCACTTTGGTTCCGCGCACTGGACTCGTAGTCACGACAGCTATTAATCCGCTGCCGCAATTGAGCCCGCTTCCGACGGTTACCATCGGCACAGCGGCGGCGGCCGTGACTTACGCCGGCCCGGTCGTCGGCTCGATCCTCGGCCTGTTGCAGGTCAATGCCACTGTCCCTGCAGACGCCCCAACCGGCGCAGCCGTGCCGGTCACAGTGACCATCGGCGGCAACGCGACACAAGGCCACGTTACACTGGCTATTCATCCTTAGGCGGGCGCTCGCGAACCGGGGAATCACGCCCTATCGAATCGCAATCCACCTCTCGCACGCCGCGCTCGAAAATCGCAACGCGTCATCGGCCCGCCACGACCGCTACACGGGAGACCCAACCCGTCGCACGCCGCACCTCAAAATCGCAACTTGCGTCAGAGCGCACCGCGGCGCCCGCTCTTTTGCGGTCCTTCGAAACCAGGAATCTAAGTTCCGGAAGATTCAGGGGTGACGGTGTCCCCTGAGCTTTGCTTCCGGCGTTCTATTTTTGGCCGGACATGAAGCTGTCGATGCCCCATCGCCTGACCTTGCGGCAACCGGTGGCGGTTTTGGCACCTCCAGGCAGATGCGCAGTCGAAGGCGCTCAAGTGCGCGGCGAGCCGCCTTGTTTCCCTGCGGGGATCTTGGGCACGCCTGTCCGCCTTCAGCGCACTTGCAGGGCCTGCCACGCCTGGACGGCCGCCGTCGATCTGGTCGGTTTTGTGTCCCGCCCGCGCGCGCACCTGCGCCGGATTGACCCGCGTCTGCTGAAAACGATAGCGGATACCGGCGCAGGCGGCGATCGTGTCACGGTCAATATCCAGCCCGGTGCAGCGGCCGTATAGTAACGTCATTCTGTCTCCTTTCGCCGCGAGGCAGGACACCTGGAAAAGCGATGATTTTCCTTCACGTGCTCTTTCGCCTCACGGCGAAAGGCGACAATCCGTTGTGCCACGCACAATCAAAGCGCGGTGTCCGGACCAGATTCACGCACGGGCCTGAAAGCGCCAGACTGCTGACGGCCTCTGATAGGCTGCTGGCAGCCACACTTTACACACCCTCTCGATCCGTTTCATCCCCCGCTGCCGGCAGCTTCGTGGGGCGGGCGCCCCGGGCGGGCGCCCTCGCCCGCGCATAGGCGTTAAAATAACGCCCCTGCCAAAATGATCGTGCCTGCGGCCCATCTGCGGACCCAGTTCAGTTGCGGTTTTCCGAAAACGCCCCTCGGGATTTTGCGCCGAGCAGTTCGTTCGGCGAGTCGGCGACTTCCCGCTCATGTGGGTTCCATGGAGGGCTTGATTCGCAGTTTTTTCCAAAATTTCAGGCCGTCTTCAGACTCTCACACGTCCCACACGGCATCCTGGACGTCGGGAGATTTCCGACGCGCCGGGGGCGGCTTGGAGCGCGCCCTTATTTGGGCCGCCCTCCTCGAGGCCGCCATCGCACTAGCGTGCAGCGGGAGAGCGCGAGAGCACACGCAGGCGAGTCGGCGATATCGCACTCCCCGCGCCGCAAATCGATCATGAACCGACGCGCTAATTCTCGCCATTCCCCGCGTAGCAGATTTGCCCGGCTAGTTCAGCGGCAACCGTGAATGGAGCGGACGAAACAGTTTTTCCGTTACTGTACAGCACTCCGGTGGCTCCCGCGAATCTGCCCGTGCTGGTGGTCGGGTTAATCACTGCCATCACAGTGAACAGCCCAGTCGCATTGTCATACAGGTTCACCCAACTGGCCTTCAATTGTCCGTCGTGTGTGGTTAGCACAAAATCGGCCGTGAAGGAGAAGACTGTCGGAGCCGGGGTTGGAGCGCTGCCGGTAAACGTCTCAGCCGTTGTTCCATCAAGATCCCCGGCGTTGCTAATCTTTCCAGAAAACACTCCGGTAACCGGGTTAAAGACGTCCATTGAGTTCCCTTTCACGTCTTTGCAATTGCTTTGCGCTGAGGCCGGCCGGTCCAGGCAGAGCAGTCCAAGCGCCAGGATTGTGGCTGCGGAAGCCAAAAGCTGCGCATTGATTACCTTCATTCGATATCTCCTTTTCTGCCCGGCCCGCGAAACCCTAGCGCGGCTCCTTGCGCCGGGCCGGCTTTGACACTAGCCCGGAAGGCCGCCGGAAGTCGTTATGGCGGCGTTATAATGCTCTTAAATATCCGTTAAAGCCTGGGTGGTGACCGGGACGGCGCCACTCCGGCGTCGTCGGGAAGAGGATTGGGATGAGCAGCGCTGGGCCAGGTTCGGCTGATAGGCCTCGCCCCAAATATTCGTTCGGCGATTTTACCCTGGACCTTGATCGCGGCACGCTGGCCCGGGGCGATGAGGAGGTGTTGCTTCGGCCGAAATCTTTTGAAGTCCTGACCTATTTTGTTCAGCACCACGGTCGATTGGTCACAAAAGCCGCGCTGATCGAGGCGGTCTGGCCAGACACGGCAGTTGGCGACAATTCGCTATCGCAATGCCTGTTTGACATCAGGCGCGCCCTGGGCGACGACTCGCAGCAACTGATTCGGACGGTGCCCCGCCGCGGCTACCTCTTCACGGCTTCGGTGACCACTCCCTTGCTGGAGTTTCCGCGTGAACCTGGTCCCTTGCCTGTACAGCCGTGCCCAAGCGTGGACCGTAAGCTCATCGTCGCGGCGGCCCTCATGTCGGTGGCGCTCACAGCCGGGAGTGCACTGGTTGTCTGGCGGCTCAGGCAACCAGCCGTACCGGCCCGTCTGGAGTACACGCAGCTCACCAACTTTGCTGACTCCGCCACGTCGCCAGCGCTCTCGCCGGACGGCCGCGTGCTGGCTTTCATCCGCAGCGATTATACCTTCGGCGGTCCAGGACAGATCTACGTCAAACTGCTGCCCGATGGCGACCCGGTGCAACTCACGCACGACGATCTGGTCAAGCGGGGAAGCCCCAAGTTCTCGCCGGACGGGGCGCGTATTGCATACGCCGCGCTCAAACCGAGGTCGGGATTCGACACTTGGGTCGTACCCGTCATTGGGGGGCAGCCGCGCCCCTTTCTGAGCAACGCTTCCGGGCTTGCCTGGGTCGAAGCCGGACCCAGGCAGTCGCGGCTTCTGTTTTCCGAACTGACCGGCCGGAGCGGCCAGATGGCGATTGTTGCCTCGACAGAGAGCCGCACCAAGCACCGCATCGTGTACATGCCGCCCGAAACCGGCATGGCTCACCGCTCCTCTCTCTCGCCCGACCGGAAGTGGGTGCTGCTGGCTGAGATGGACCGCAACTCCTGGCTGCCCTGCCGGCTGACGCCCTTCGATGGAAGCTCTTCGGGAAGGCCCGTCGGTCCGGCGCCGGCGCAGTGTACGGACGCTGCCTGGTCTCCGGACGGGAAGTGGATGTATTTCTCCACCAACACAGGAAGCGGCTATCACATCTGGCGGCAGCGTTTCCCGGATGGGGCGCCGGAACAGATCACCTCCGGTGTCACGCAAGAAGAGGGAATTGATCTCGCTCCCGACGGCCGCTCCTTCGTCACTTCCATCGGAGCGAGCCAGAGCACGGTGTGGTTCCACGACTCGCGCGGCGATCGGCAGATCACGTCAGAAGGTTACGGTCTTTTGCCGTCCGTCTCTCCCGATGGCAGAAAGCTGTATTACTTGCTGCGCACCGCAGGAGCGCACCACTTTGTGAGCGGCGAACTCTGGGTCGCGGACCTGGAATCGGGACAGCACCAGCACTTGCTGGCCGACTTTCAAATGAGGGACTACGCCATCTCCGCTGACGGTAAGCGCCTGGCGTTTGTCGTATCGGACGATACCGGGCGCGCTCCGTTGTGGCTGGCGGCGCTCGACAGCCGTTCCGAACCTCGGCAGATCACCACCAACGACGCCTGGAAGCCATATTTCACTGCGGGGGGCTACGTGGTTTTCGCCGGCGAGGAAAAGGGAGCCAAGTTCGCTTATCGCGTCAAGGAAGATGGCAGCGATCTACAGAAACTGGTGCGTACCGACGCTGCGTCTTCCCTCTTTAGCGCTTCCCCGGACGGGAAATGTGTGGTAATGGCCGGTTCGACCGGCGAAACCGTGTGGCCGGCCATGGTGTACCCGATCGGTGGCGGTTCCGCCATGCTGCTGTGCCGAACGTGCACCGAGTTCAACGCCGTTGAGCGCCGCGGGCCTCCAGCGGTGAGCTGGTCGCCAGACGGGAAATTCCTCTATGTGAATTTTCAGGAATCCATCTATTCGATTCCCCTGCCGCCGGGCCAGATGTTGCCGCCGATACCCGGTTCGGGGTTCCGATCGAAGGAAGAGGTGGCCGCCTTGCCCGGCGCGCGGCTGATTCCGGAACAAGGAGCGTTTCCCGGCCCCAACCCCTCCGTCTACGCTTTCACGAAGGTTGCCACACATCGCAACATTTACCGCGTTGCGGTGCCCTGACGGGATCCCCCGCGCGCGCCTGGCAGCCGTGCCGCGTCATTCCTCCGGTTTTCGCGCGACCAATCGTGACGGGATGACGCGCCAGCCGAAATGTTGGGCCAGGCGCGGTCAGTTTACCGACAAAACGCCCCTTCCGCTTAAGTGGATACCCGAAATGCCCTGAAAGCTCCGTGAAGATGAACCAAACAGGGCTCCGACCCCGATGGCGTTATTTTAACGCCTATGCCCCTCGCCCGCGCGGAGCCCCCGGCTCCGCTTCCGCTCTCAAATAGACGTGGGTGCCTCCGAGCGCCACGCGTCACCTCCACCCCAAAAATATATTCCACTTCCTTCCAATCACTTCCAAGCCTCGACCGTCCGGTCCCTTCCGCCCCCATGCTCCAATCGGCACGAATGGAGGACATTCTCATGTCATCGGCAGCCCAAATGGAAGCCAATCGGCGCAATGCGCAGCTTTGCACCGGACCCCGCACCGAGGCCGGCAAGGACGCCTCGAAACTGAACGCGCTCAAGCACGGTCT
>DATGJP010000033.1:0-2496 GCA_035295125.1 Bryobacteraceae bacterium
GGAACCGATCAAGCCGACGAAGAAGCTGGTTCGGCGAGCGGATAAGGATTACTCGCAAAAACTGCGCCGTGGATTCCAGATCGGCTTCTTATTGTGGAACGTGTACCTGGGTGGCTTGTTTTATCTGTGGGTGCGGCATTACGAAACCGGGATGCAGACACGGGCAGTGACGCGCCCCGCGGGCGTGGAAGGCTGGCTGCCGATCGCGGGGCTCATGAATTTGAAGTACTGTCTGGTCATGCGGCGCGTGCCGGAGATCCATCCGGCGGCGATGTTTCTGCTGATCACGTTTCTGGCGGTTGCGTTCTTGCTGCGCAAGGCGTTCTGCAGCTGGCTATGTCCGGTGGGGACGATGTCGGAATATCTGTGGCGCCTCGGGCGCAAGCTCTTCGGACGGAACTTCGTGGCTCCGCGATGGCTGGATATCCCGTTGCGCGGGTTGAAGTACCTGCTGCTGGGATTCTTTGTGTGGGCGGTGGCGACGATGCCTGCCGAGTCGATTGCGGGCTTCATGCGCAGCCCGTATGGCGTGATCGCCGATGTGAAGATGCTGAACTTCTTCCGTCACATTAGTGAGACGGGCCTGATCGTGCTGGCAGCTCTGGTGGTTGCGTCGGTTTTCCTACAGAACTTCTGGTGCCGTTACCTGTGTCCGTATGGCGGGTTGCTGGGATTAGCGTCGTTGCTGAGCCCGCTACGGATCCGGCGCGATGCGGAGGCGTGCATCGATTGCGCGAAGTGCGCGAAGGCGTGCCCATCACACCTGACGGTCGACAAACTGGTCTCGATCAAGTCGGCGGAGTGCACGGGATGCATGGAGTGTGTAGCCGTGTGCCCGGCGGAGGGCGCGTTGCACATGGGAGTGCCGAAGATCCTGCATGTGCCGGATCGAGGGCGGATGCCGGCTTGGGCGATGGCGGCAGGCATCGCCGTGCTGGTCATTGGAATCACCGGATTCGCGAAATCCGCGGGGTATTGGAAGACCGACCTGCCCAGGTCGGTGTATCTGGAGCTGGTGCCGAGCGCCGATCAGGCTTCGCACCCAATGCCGGGCGACCCCGCGCTAAATCAGTGAGACTCCTGGCTTAAGGCAAGGGTCCTGAGAGGCAGAGCACGTAAAAAGGATGCCGACGCTGCATTGGCTACAACGCCGGCGCTAGAGGGGGAAGCTTTAGGCTCCGTAAGTTCCAGTCGATTCGGCCGTGCGCTCACGAGAAAACGAGCGGACCTTGTCAGCGATATTGCTTCGCGTCTCTTCGCCGCTAGCCGGGGCAAAAAGCATGCCCAGACCAAAGCCGATGCCGGCGCCAAGCAGCAGCGCGCCAGTGGTGCCGAGGGCGGAATGGTCCTCGCCACGAAGAACGTCGCTAGCCCGACCGACGCGGTCGGAAGCGGTCTCATAAGCGTCCTGCATTTTGTCCCGCATATCCCCGTAACGGTCCCGTGCCCGTTCATTGATGTCCACGACATTGTCCGCGAGTCGCTTTCGAAGCGAATCGAGCGCGTACAGTCCCGCACCTACAGCCACGTTCAATAGAAGGTTCTCTTTCCGCATTTTCATGGCAGACTCCTTCGGTATAGTTTGCTCTTATCCAGATGCCGGATTCAAGGCAGGTGTTGGAAGGCTGAGTGAATTCAGCGCCAAAGGTCGGGGATCCGGCAAGAATCAAAACCTCCAACCATAGAGTGCGGCGGCACGCAGAGCACGGCGGCCAATTCCAGGCAGCTTCCGCGTCACAGGAAGCTGAGCCACCATTCTTTGCGGCGGCGTTTCAGGTCGGCAAACCACCAGCAAACCGGGTAAACCAGTACGAGGACCAGCAGCCAGACTCCGTAGACGGACGCCAGGCTATATCCGTAGTTCGGAGGGTAAACGGCCGAAGGGCCTCCGATCGAGGGAAGCGGTTGCAGCAGAAATGCGGCGCGGCGGTAGTGGACCAGCGCCACCGGAAACGTCAGCAGGTGAATCAGGTAGAAGTGCACGACGAAATAAAAGAAGGGTACACGACCGAAGACGATCAGAGGGTTGTTGCGGGAAAACGTCATACGGTCGAACCAGACAAGCAAAAGGAACGCCGGGCCCAGGGTCATCAGGAGGAAATCGAGCGACGGGGGGTATTTGTTGCAGCGGAGGAATGACAGAAACGTCATGCCGGGAAATTCACGCGACCAGGGAAGCGGGTCGCCGTAATGATTGATGCCGCGAATCACGAGAAACGCGGCGATGGTAGCGACGCCGATTCTGCTGAGCATCTGTCGGCGTTTCGGCGCAGGTAGAGTCATGATCTTGCCGAAACAAAAGCCAAGCCCCATGACGGCAAACCAAGGGACCAGGGGATAAGCGACGACCACCGGAAATCCCGCGACCGTGAAAAGTCCCTGCTCGTGCAGGATGTTCCAGAGCCACGCGAAAGCACCAAACTGTGAGGCTGAAACCGGGTCGGCAAGGTTATGCAGGGCGATCAGGGCGAGGCTAATGCCGAGCAGCCATTTATA
>DATGJP010000034.1:0-16979 GCA_035295125.1 Bryobacteraceae bacterium
GAACGTAGACCCTTGGGCAACGCCGTAGTT
Source organism: Bryobacteraceae bacterium (assembly GCA_035295125.1). Classification (GTDB taxonomy): domain Bacteria; phylum Acidobacteriota; class Terriglobia; order Bryobacterales; family Bryobacteraceae; genus JAICMB01. Next base: position 31 of record DATGJP010000034.1, read on the forward strand.
GGGCATGCCGGGAATCGTGTGACTGGCGGCGTTGAGCACCGATTCAACGATTACGGGAGCGCCGATGGGCGTGGCTGGCTGTACAACGGCCATGCGGCGGGGCCCGCTGCCCGTCGCAAACGGCGAAGCGGGCGTCGAGGCGAGTGCGCCGGTAGACGGATCAAGCGTGTACGCCGACACCGTGTTATCCAACAGATTCGCGACATAGACATATTGCCCGGTGGGATCGATCACAACATCATAAGGAACATGTTGCGCTGCAAAAGGCGATCCCGAGACTGCAGTGAGGGAGCCGCTAAGCGATTCGATGGCGTATACCGACAATGTATTGTCGGTACCGTTGGAAACGATGAGAAATCCGCCAGTGGGGTCGATAGCGGCGGCCGTGGGACCGGACCCGGCGGAAAAAGGTGAACCCGGAACCGCAGCCAGTGCGCCAGTAGCGGAATCAATCGCGAAAGCCGAGACGGTGTTGTTGGCCTGGTTCGTCACGTAGAGGAACCGGCCGGTGGGGTCGGCGACGACACGCGATGGTCCTCGGCCTGAAGCAAATGGCGACCCGGTGATAGGAACAAGCGCGCCCGTATTGGCGTTGATGGTGTATGCCGAAACGTTGTTTGATGCCTGGTTGGCTATGTAAAGGAACTTGCCGGAGGCATCCATTGCGATCCCTGATGGCGCGCCTCCCGTGGAGAATGGCGAGCCCGTAATGGCGGTCAAGGTCCCGTTGGCGGAGTCGATCGCAAACGCGATGACCTGGTTGGAGCTTTGACTGGTGACATACAAGAACCTGCCGGATGGATGCACTTTCAGGTCTGATGGAAAGCCGTCGAGGCCGTAAGGAGTACCCGGGACGGCGGTCAGAGTTCCTGTGGACGGGTCGATTCGCAAGGCCGCGACGTTGGGAGTGACATTAATGTTGGGGAGATTGGCAATGTACACAAATCTCCCCTGGGGCTCTCCGGCTACTGCGACCGGGTAGCCTGGTGTTGAGAAGCGAGGTAGCGCCTCCGCCAGCGTTCCGGCCTCCGGATTGATGACCATGATGGATACGGTTCCATCAAAGTTGTTGGGAACGTAAATGAGCTGCGCGAACAGGCTGCTCCAGGGAAGGGCAAGCGCTAAGATAACGGCTCGCGCAGGCCACGACAGGTGGAGGTGCAACATCTCCAACTCCTCGGTCCTGAGTTCGCGAATCGCGGCGGATGGCGAATTCAAGATTCATTTCCGTATTAGCCTTGCGGATTCCGCGTTCATGATACTGCGCCACCGGGCGGAGGTCCAGCAGCCCACGGCAGAAGTTGGGAAGGCTGAAGGCCTGCCCCGCCTTGGCTCGCAACCTGTTGAGCGATAAAGGTGGCGTTAGCGGTTTCGTCTGCGCATGCCGTTATCAAAGACTTCTGCCACGGGCTGTCGATTCGCTTAGTTTTCCAAATAGCGTATAACTTGGCGATCGGTGGGCGCTAATCGCTCAGGTTCGAAAAGCAGCGAGCGGATTGAAAAACCGCTGCACGGTCCCAAACTGTGCCAGTAACGCCGGCTTCAACCGACCACGCAGGAGGAACGGACATGATCCGCGGTCGTGCCTCGTCACAAGCGCCAGGGGCAATAAAACTTTAGCCTCGCCGCAGCGTCAGTCGGGAAACTAGACGCGGCTCTCGGCGTGGTGCCTTACGTCGATTCCCTTGGCCAGGAAAAGCACGTCCTCCGCGATGTTGGTGGCGTGATCGGCGATGCGTTCCAGGTTGCGAACCACCGACAGCAGACTCATCGACTGGCGGATGTTGCGTGGATCATGTTCCATGAAGCTGAGCAGTTCGTGGAAGCTGGCGTTGCGGAGATCGTCGACGGCGTCGTCGGAAGCCAGGACGCTGCGGGCAAGGTCGCCATCGCGCGCGACAAAGGCATCGAGACTTTTGCGAACCATGGATTGCACCAACGCGGCGATATGGGGAATGTCCACCATTGGTTTCACGATCGGTTCGTGCAGCAGATCGAGAGCGCGCTCGGCGATATTGACCGCCAGGTCGCCCATTCGCTCCAGGTCGTTGTTGATCTTAATGGCGGACACGATCAACCTGAGGTCGGTGGCCATGGGCTGTTGCAGCGCCAAAAGGCTGATCGCCAGGTCGTCGATTTCAATCTCGATCTGGTTGACGCGCGCCTCATTAGTGAGCACCTCACGCGCCAGCAGTTCGTCTTTCTGTACAACCGCTGTAATGCTGCGATAGATGGCCGACTCGACCAGCGAACTCATTTCGAGGAGCTTCGCTTTCAGCTCCTCCAACTCTTCTACAAAGTGACGCACGTTCGTTTCCCTTCCGTCCTGATGATCAGCCGAAGCGGCCCGTGATGTAGTCTTCGGTTTCCTTCTTGGCGGGTGTCTTGAAAATGACCTTGGTGGTGTCGAATTCGATCAGCCTGCCAAGCAGGAAGAAGCCGGTGAAATCAGCCACGCGTGCCGCCTGCTGCATATTATGCGTCACGATGACAATCGTGCAATTGTCCTTCAACTGAAATAAAAGTTCTTCGATCTTCGCCGTCGCAATAGGGTCGAGAGCGGAGCAAGGTTCATCGAGCAGGAGAACCTCCGGATCCACCGCGAGCGCCCGCGCGATGCAGAGGCGCTGCTGCTGGCCGCCTGAGAGGTCGAAAGCCGATTTGTGCAGCTTGTCTTTGACCTCTTCCCAGATCGCGGCACGGCGCAGACTACGCTCCACAGTCTCTTGCATCTCGGATCGCCTGGCGGTGCCGTTAATCCGAGGCCCGTAGGCCACGTTATCGAAGATCGATTTCGGGAACGGGTTCGACTTTTGGAAGACCATTCCCACGCGCCGCCGGAGGTGTGAGACCTCCATGGGGAAAATGTTCTCGTTGTCGAGCAGAATCTCACCTTCGATGCGGGTCAGTCGGATGGTTTCATTCATCCGGTTCAGCGTCCGCAGGAAGGTCGATTTACCGCAGCCGGACGGGCCGATCAAGGCGGTCACTTTGTTCGTGTGCACGCTCAACGAAATGCCGTGAAGAGCCTGGAAGGCCCCGTAATAGAAGTTCAGATCTTTGGAGACCAGCTTCGGCGCACCAACTGTGGGCAATGGGGTGGCGAGCGCCGGCTCGGGGTTGTTCAAAGCGGAAGAATCTAAGGATGGCACAGTTTTCATCTAGGTTTGTGGGAGAACCCACTAGCAATGACGGTACGGGCAGTAATATTGACCAGCAGCACAAGTGCCAGCAAAACAAACCCGGCGGCCCAGGCTTGCCGGTGCCAGTCCGGATACGGCGCGATGGCGTACGTGAAAATCTGGACGGGCAGGGTTGCAATGGGTTGATTCCAGCCGGGACTCCAATATTGATTGTTCAGCGCCGTGAACAACAGGGGCGCGGTTTCGCCGGCCACTCGCGCGAGGTTGAGCATCATTCCGGAGATGATGCCGCGCATAGCGGCGGGCACAACCACGGTGGCGATCGTCCTCGCTTTACTCGCGCCCAGCGCCATGGCGCCTTCGCGTAAGGAAACCGGAACGGACCTCAGGAACTCTTCGGTACTGCGCAAGGCAATCGGAATCATCATGATTCCCAAGGCGACGCCTCCGGCCAGCGCCGAGAAGTGGTGCGTCTTGAGAACAATGAGCGTATAAGCAAAAATGCCGATGACAATGGACGGCACGCCATTCAGAAGATCGGTTGTGAAGCGAATAACGAAAGAGTAGGTGACGCCTCCGTACTCTGAGAGGTACACGCCGGCCAGGAACCCGATGGGCACTCCAATCAGGGTTGCGAGCAGCAGCACTTTGCCGCTGCCGACGATGGCGTTCGCCATGCCGCCGCCTACTTCGCCGATGGGCACCGGGAGCTTCGTGAAGAAATCCCAGTTCAGGTCGTGACCGCCTTTGAAGAAGAGGTATGACAGGACGAAGATCAACGTTCCGACGGTGAAGAATGTAAACACACCCGTCATCGCCAGCATGACGCTGTTGGTGGCCTTTCTTCGAAATGAGAGGGATGCCGTCATTTTGTTCCCTTGGCGGTGGTCGCCATAATCAACAGACGCGCCGCACCGTTAATTACGATCGTGAGGGCAAAGAGGACAAGGCCGAGTTCAATGAGCGCGCTGCGATAGACGTCTCCGCTGGCTTCGCTGAACTCGTTCGCGATGACCGCGGCAATTGAATAGCCGGGCGCTAGCAAGGAGTGCTGGATTTTCGGGGTGTTTCCGATCACCATGGTGACGGCCATGGTTTCGCCCAGAGCGCGTGCGAGCGCCAGAAAGATGGAGCCGATGATTCCAGTGCGGGCGAAAGGCACGACCACCTGCCACGTCGATTCCCACTTGGTGGCGCCGACCGCAAGCGCAGCCTCGCGCAGATCGCGCGGCACGGCCAGCAGTACTTCACGAGAAACCGAGATGATGAATGGGAGCACCATGATGGCCAGCACAATCGACGCCGAGAAGATGCTGACGCCAAAGAAAGGCCCCGAAAAGATTGGTAGAAAACCCAGGGTCCCCTTGAGTGCCGGCACTACGTAATCCTGCAGGAAGGGCACCAGAACGAAAATACCGATCAAGCCAAAGATTACGCTGGGCACTGCTGCCAGTAGTTCGATTAAGAACGTCAGCATGTCAGAGGTTCGCGGCGGCGCCAGTTCAGCAAGGAAGATGGCGGCTCCCACGCCAAGCGGAACCGCGATCAGCAGCGAAAGAAGCGAGGTGACGATGGTTCCGAAAATGAAAGGGGCAGCACCGTATTGGTCGTTAATCGGATCCCAGACGGAGGTATGCAGAAACGACCAGCCAAACTTGGCACGCGAGAGCTCCGAATGGATCCACAACTCATACACGAGCAGACAAGTGACGGCGATCACACTCGTCGCGCACAAGAACACGATCGCCCGCGCGAATTGATCGCCGTTAAAGATCTTGTGCCAAAACAGCAAGGCCCGCCCTTCCGGGCGGGCGCCTCGCACCATGTTGGCTGATGTTGCCATTCCTATTTTGCGCCGACCTTCGCGAAGGCTTTCTTCTCCATTTCCACTACGTTCTTAGGCAGTTTCGCGTAGGAGAGCGCTTCCACTTCGTTTTGACCGGCGTCGACGTACCAGTTGAGGAAATCCTTGATGGTTTTCAGCTTGGCAGGGTCGCTGATTTGCGACGGGATCAGCAGCCACGTGAAAGTGGCAATTGGATAAGCGTCCTTACCGGGGGCATTGACAATAGACACCCTGAAATCCGGCGGCATATCCTTCGAGCTCGCGGCTGCGGCGGTAATGCTCGACAGGCTCGGCTTCACGAAATTCCCCGAGGAATTCTTCACGTTCCCGTAGCCCAAATGATTGGTCAGCGCGTAGGTCAGCTCGACGTAAGCGATCGAATACTTGGTCTGCTGAATCTGTCCCGACACGCCATCGCTACCCTTGGCGCCGAGACCGGTCGGCCAATTGACGGATGCGCCTTTCCCCACTTTCGACTTCCACTCTGGGCTCACGGAACTCAGGTAATCCGTCCAGCAGTAGGTTGTGCCGCTCGCCTCCGCGCGATGCACGACGACGATATCTTCCGCCGGGAGCTTGACTCCGGAATTTGCGCCCGCGATGGCGGGATCATTCCACTTTGTGATTTTGCCCAGAAAGATTCCGGCCAGCGCCTCGGGTGTGAAATTGAGACTAGCCTTGACGCCGGGAATGTTGTACGTGATCACGGTCGCCCCTAGAACGGTGGGGAAGTGCAGGACCGCAAAACCGTGCTTGTCCTGGAACTTCTTCAACTGCTCGTCATTCATCAGAGCATCGGAAGCGCCGAAATCAACGGTGCCTTCCGTCACCTGCGTTATGCCCGCTCCGGAGCCCAGCGGCTGATAATTGATCTGAACATCCGGATGAGCCTTGTGGTAATCACTGAACCATTTCGAATAGATTGGCGCCGGGAATGTCGCGCCCGCGCCATTGATCAGTGTCTGGGCCGAGGCGAAAGTTCCCGTTACGAATAGGACAGCCGCCGCGCAGCTTCCGAGGAGATTCTTACACACCATAACCCTTTCTCCCTTTCCTCACTTTGTCATGTTTTTGTTACGAATCCATTACAGCCGTGTCTCGGGGCGTTACAAGCCGTTTAGAGCGGCTTGTAACGCAAGATCGCGAATATTTTTTGCCGTTTTTTACTTAAGAGTGGGCGCGGAGCCGGGCAGCGTGTAGCGCAAGTTCACAAAGCCCATTTCCAAATGCGCGTTGCCAGGCGCCGTTCCCGTTACCAGCCACGGATTCCGCTGCAGCCAGGAGAACTGGAACATGAGGTTGAGAGCACCCCACTTGGCGTCCTTAGCCAGCGTCGTGTTGGTGCCGAAGGTGACCTCCTGGATTGCGCGATTCTGCCCGTCGTTCGAGATGGGACCGTATCCAATCAGAGTTTTGCCGTTCGCGTCGAGAGCCAGGTTTCTGGAAATGTAGACGCCGCCGTAGTAGCCATAGTAGAGAGTCTTCCCGATCGTCGCTTCCAGTCCGGTGACCGTGGAGGCGGAGTGCACCAGCGACAGACTGCCGTCACCGCGAATGATGAAATCGGGAGCCTGGCCGAAGATATAGCGGCCGCCGCCCGAGCTCCAGTAGTTGTTGGTGATGAACCGCAGGCCCTTCACGAGTTCGAAATTCATGTTGATGGAGCCGCCGCCCCCCGCCTTTGTGAAGTGCGCGAACGGAGGAGTGCTGCCGGGGAAAGCAATCTTATTGGTAATCTCGACGCCGGTGATTTCGAAATGGAATTTGGAGCTGGGATCCAGAGCCAGCTTGGCGATGATGTCGGGATGCACCGAAGCAGCCTGGATCTGGCTGTTGCCGTTATTGATCTGGCCGCCGAGAACCGCGCCGGAAACGGCATTTGCGGTTCCGGAAATCGCAGCCGGAAGCACGGACGCGCTACCGCCGTTGCCGCCTCCGACATAGGGCTCGGAGTTCTCCAGGGCCACGGCCAAAGCCGCCTTGTTACCCCAGTGGTAAGCTCCGCGGAATCCGGGAATGCGGCCCCAGGTCAGGCCGAGTTGGTAATTCACGTCGACGTCTTGCGAAAAGAAGATATCGCCAGGCAGCGGCGAGACACCTTTACGGTTGGGGGTCATCAAGCTCCAGGACTGGCCCGCGAGAAACTCCCAGTTATTCCGCTGTACGTCGACCCAGTAGAGACGCATGCGGAAGACATACGGGTTGCTGCTGACAGCGAGGCCACCGTTGGGCGGTGCACCGAGTTGACCCAAAAAGTCTGACTCCCAATAGCCCAACACCTTGGTGTTGCCGAACATGGAGTCAAAGCGCGCGCCAAGCCTCGAGTTCTGGATGCTGAGACGTGTTTCGGTAAGCGCGCCAGCCTGGGTATTCCCATAGGGGACGCTGCCGAAATTTGTACCGATCCCGCTGCCCGTATTGGTGGAACGTGAAACCGACGTCATATCCATAAAGCCAACCGGCGTGATGTATGCGTTTCCGATCTTCAGTTGTAAGGGCGCCGAGTCGGTTTGACCGCCTTGCGCGCTGATGACGGGAGGGGCGAGCGTCGTATTCACAACGGCGGATGGGATGGGAGCAACACCGGGGGGAAGGATGGGTCTCGTGCTTGCAACTTCACCGTATCCAGAGACGCGGGCGGTGCGGGCGTCGACCGGCTTCGCTTCGTCCTTCGCGTTTTCTGTAGAACGCGAGGCAATGGTCTCTTGGAGCAACTTCTTTTGCTCCTCCAACGCGCGGCGAAGCTCCTGAATCTGCGACTGCTGGTCGGCGAGCTGGGCCTTGAGGTGCGCCATATCAGTAGCCGCATCCTGTGCTGGAGACGGTGCAACGAGGAAGCCTGCGACGCAGGCGAATATGCAAGCGCGTGTTAACGCGGTTCTAATCATTTGCTCTCCTGTGCTGGTTTTCTCAATGAAGATAGCGGCCCATTGGTTACCTCGTAATGAACGGCGAGTTACGATTCAGTTAACTTCTCGGCCGTCAACGTACCATAGCACGGTGGTAACAAAATGGTAAAAGTAGAACCTTTGCCCAATTGACTCTCGACGGAAATCTTTCCGCTCATTCGTTCAATGACGTGACGCGTAATGGAAAGCCCTAAACCGGTGCCTCCAACTTCACGCGACCTGGCCTTGTCCACGCGGTAAAACCGCTCGAAAATGCGGGGCAGATCCTGAGACGGGATACCGACTCCATTGTCGGCTACGGATATTGCCACCTGCCCATCTTCAGTTGACCGGGCGCCTACACGCACTTCACCGCCGCGGCGATTGAACCGGACAGCGTTCGTGATCAGGTTGAGAAGCGCCTGTTCCAGTCCAAACTTGTGACCGGTTACACACATCGCGGGCACGATTTCGTCTCGTATGAGAGTGATGCCGCGGCGGTCCGCTTCCGCCTGTACCGCCGCAAATACGTTGTTCAGGGCCTCACCTACGGAAACGGTGTCCGGCTCGCCGGGATCTTCGCCCGATTCCAGCTCCGACAGGACGAGTAGATCGGAGGCGATGTTGTTTAGGCGCGTGGCGTTGGAGCGGATGATCTCGACCATGCGGCGGTTAATATTCGCGTCGTCGAGGGCACCATCGAGCAGCGTGTCGGAGCATCCGACGATGTTGGCAAGCGGCGTGCGCAGTTCGTGCGAAACGTTCGCCACGAAGTCTTTGCGGATCTGCTCGACGCGCTCGAGGTCGGTGATGTCGTGCAGGATGGCGACGGCGCCGCGGCCATCGGGAGTATCGAGAGGCGCAGCCTGGACTTCGAAATATCGCCCCCGAGCCGCTGAAATCTTCAGGCTCTTCTTGACCTCGGTGCCGCTGGAGATGACACGGGAAAGGATTTCCTGCAGATCGGCATCGCGGATGAACTGCAGAAAGGGAAGCCGTTCAGGAACCGGGGTGCGGAATCCTACGGCGCGGGCCATGGCGTAGTTGCAGAAGATGACGCGCAACTGGCGGTCGACGGCAAGCACGCCTTCCGCCATGCTCGAAAGGATAACGTCGCGGCGTGCAGACTCAAACCGCCAGCGGTCCAGCAGGTCGTGCACCTGCGCGGCGAGATTGGTGAGGGAATGCTCCAGCGCGCCGAGCTCGTCGTCGGGCTCTATGAAGGGCTTGTCGGGCGCACGGTTCTGAAGGAGGTCCTGCGCCTGCGCTTTCAGCTTACTGACGCGACGGGAGAGGGAGCGCGAAACGCGATAGGCAATGGACAACCCCACGGCGGCGCTGCCGAGGCAGATCATCGCGACCCGCTCGCGCAATGCGACGCCGGAGTAATGAACGATGCAGTAATCGATGGCCCAGGTCGCGCCGAGCACTAGCACGAGGGCAGCCAGCATCAGCTTGCGATAGAGGGCCGACTTCATGTATCGCAGCCCTTAGCAGCCCGTGGCTGAAGTCTTTGAGAGCGGCATGCGCAAGCGGATCCGCCTGCGCCACGTTTATGGCTCAACGGGTTGCAAGCCGAGGTGGGGCAGGCGGGGCAGGCATTCAGCCTGCCCGAAGCCCAATGCCGATGGGTTTCTCCGTAAGGGACAACCCGGCGAAAGCGTAAGGCAGGACTGGGTTCACAGAAGTTGAGAGCGGGTACCCCCGGCTTCAGCCGGCACATGGCCAGCCTGAAGGCAGTGTTACAGCGGTTTTCCTCCACTTTCGCGGACCAGCCGTCGATGGCGACAGCCAACCTCTTCATAACGCCTCGATGAGTCCCGCCATCAACGCGGTCCGATCGGCAATGCGGTCCACGAGAATGCTCTCGTGCGGTGCGTGTGCCCCTTCGCCTACGCCGCCAAGTCCGTCGAGTGTCGGGGTACCGACTCCCGCCGTAAAGTTTCCATCGGACCCTCCGCCGGTAGTCGACTCCTCCAACTCGATGCCGATCTGCGCCGCCAATTCATGCGCTGTCTTGAACAGCTTGCGTATACCGGCGGAGCGTTCCATAGGTGGGCGGTTCAGGCCGCCTTGCAACTCGATCGTGCAGCGTTTATCGAAGACCCGCAGACCTTTGAATTTCTTATCGAGCACGGCGGCGTCACGAGCACGCAAGATCCGGATATCGACTTCCGCCCGTGCTTCGGCCGCGACCACATTCGTGCGCGTACCTCCGGAAATGATCCCGGGATTTACCGTAATCCCGCGATCGAAATCCGTGAACGTGGTGATGCGTTCGATCTGCCGCGCAAGCTCCACGATGGCGGAGGCCCCGGCCTCAAAATCCACACCGGCGTGAGCGGCACAGCCCTTTACGATGACAGTGTAATCGCCCACGCCTTTGCGGGCTGTTTTCAGCTTGCCTTCCATGCCCGTTCCGGGTTCGAGCACCATCACCGCCGCGCTCTCGCGAGCGGCCTCCTCGGTGAGTGGACGGGAAGCCTCACTACCGACCTCTTCATCGGGATTCAACTGCAGAATGACGCGACGCATTACCGGGCGATCGGCTTCGCGCAAGGCCCGTATGGCGTAAATGAAGAACGCAATTCCCGACTTCATGTCGAGGACGCCGGGTCCCCACAGGCGGCCCTGTGAATTACGAAACGGCATGCCGGCGAGCGTGCCCATCGACCAGACCGTGTCCGAATGCCCGAGCGCCAGCAACTGGCCATCTCGCTTGCGTCCTGGCAAGGCAAATTCACAACGCAGAATCTTTCCGAACCGGCCACCGGGGAGCGTGCGCACCCTCGCCTCGCCTGCCACCTTCGATGCCACCAGGTCGACAAATCGGTTCACAGCGGCAGCGTCAAAACTGGGCGACTCGCATTCCACAAAGTCACGGATCAGCTTAATGATGTCGCGCTGATGAGCCTGCGCGTAGGAAAGGAAAGATTGCATCGCCTGCTATAATAGCGGTCTCCATGCCCATCCTGGATATTCAGGCGATCCGGGACATCCTCCCACACCGATATCCCATGCTTCTGGTGGATGCGATCGTCGAACTTGAAGCAGAACGCATCGTCGGTATTAAGAACGTCACGGCTAACGAGCCGTTCTTTGTGGGACACTTCCCCGATTTTCCGGTAATGCCCGGCGTGCTGATCGTCGAGGCCATGGCCCAAGTCGCCGGCGTGCTCGTGTTGAAGCAGATCCCCGACCGGCATTCGAAACTGGTGTTGCTCGCATCGGTTGAAGAAGCGAAGTTTCGCCGCCCCGTGCTCCCGGGTGATCAGCTTCGCATCGAGATGAAGGTCACCAGGCGCAAAGCAACCGTGGCGAAGATGTACGGCACGGCCACCGTGGACGGCGTCGTGGTGGCAGAGGCCCAGGTGATGTGCAAGCTCGCGGATAAAGAGCCGCCACGCGCTGAGCCGTAATGGCGATTCATCCGACGGCGGTTGTCGATCCCGGCGCCCGCATCAAAGACTCCGCCGAGATCGGACCGTTTTGCATCATCGGAGCGGATGTCGAAATCGGCGAGCGAACGCGATTGGCGGCGCATGTTTTTGTCGAAGGCCCGGCCACAATCGGCGAGGAGAACCTGTTCTTCCCGTACACGACCGTCGGCGTGGCCCCGCAGGATCTGAAATATCACGGCGAGCCTTCGGAAACACGCATCGGGAATCGCAATAAAATTCGCGAGTTCGTCACCATACATCGCGGGACCGAGGGCGGCGGCATGATTACCAGCATCGGGGATGACAACCTCCTGATGGCCTATGCGCACATTGCTCACGATGCCCGTATCGGTAGCCACACCGTAATCGCGAATGCCGTGACGTTCGCGGGACATGTGGTGGTTGAGGATTGGGTTGTGATCGGCGCTTTCAGCGGACTCCATCAGTTCTGCCGTATCGGAAAGCACGCCATGATCGGCGGTTACAGCGTCATCACCCGCGACGTTCTGCCGTACTCGATGACCGTCACGCCGCGAGACGCCAAGTTGTTCGCCGAGAACAAGACCGGTCTCGAGCGGCGTGGATTTTCGACGGAGGCGATCGGCGTTTTGCATAAGGCGTTCCGGCTGCTGACGAAGGCGGATCTGAACACCTCGCAGGCGATCGAGCGGATGAAGGCTGAACTGCCGGAGACCGCGGAAATGCAGGAATTGCTCGGCTTCATCGCATCGTCCGAGCGCGGTTTCGTGAAATGAGCCGCTACGGACTCATTGCCGGTAATGGACGTTTTCCACTGTTGGCTCTCGAAGCGGCACGGCGGTTAGGCGACGAGGTGATCGCGATCGGCATTCGCGAGGAAGCGCCGCCTGAAATCGAGGGCCTGGCGACGCGTTGCTATTGGATCTCACTGGGCGAGCTGGGCCGGCTCGTCGAGATCTGCAAGGAAGAGCGGATTTCCGAGATCATGATGACGGGCCAGATCAAGCATGTCAGCATTTTCTCGTCGATCCGGCCGGATTGGCGTCTTTTCAAGGTTCTCACTTCACTGAAGGAGAAGAACACCGATGCGCTGATCGGAGGCGTGCAGAAGGTTCTCGATGAGGAGGGTATCCACCTTACCGATTCGACCGCTTTGCTGAAGCCGCTGCTGGCGGGGGAAGGCGTGCTGACCAAGCGGAAGCCCACTTCCGACGAGGAACGAAATGCCGCATACGGCCGCCGCATCGCGAACGCACTGTCGGGGTTGGACGTCGGGCAGAGTGTGGCGATTTGTGAGCGGGCCTGCGTGGCCGTGGAGGCCATGGAAGGCACGGATGCCATGCTGCGCCGTGCCGCCGCTCTCGTAAACGGAAGAACGCTCACGCTGGTAAAGGCGTCTCGCAGGCGGAAGCATCTGCTGTTTGATGTTCCCGTGGCCGGGCCGAACACGATCGATGTTATGCGGGAGACAAACGCGACGTATCTGGCGGTGGACGCCGGACGGACGCTGTTGCTGGACCGTGAGGATCTGCTTGCTCGGGCCAATGCGGCGGGTATTGCCATTAACGGTTTCGTCCCGCAAGAGTAGGGCCCCATTCAACCCGGGGCGGTTCACAACCCGCCGCAGGCTGGCAGCCTGCATCACTTGGAAGACTACCGCTGTGCGCGCCGTTCCCAGGAACCCACAGTCCGCTCAAGACGGGCGGCTAGTTCGTTATCTCCCTGGCGGATCGCCATCTCCATCGCCCGCTTGCCCGTCGAAACAGCATCGGTGAGGCGGCCCATTTCGGCGTAGGCGGATGCTAGCGTCGCGAAGATTGAAGCATCGGCCCGATTCGATAACTTCTCCAGATGCGGAATCGCTTCCGCGTTCCGCCCCTGACTCATGAGGACGCGAGCAAGATTGAATCGATAGTCTAGTGAGTCGGGGTTCACCTGCAATGCTTTCTCGAATTGCGGGATGGCCTCGTCGGTCCGGTGCGCCTTTACCAGCGCTACGGCCAGATTGTTGTATGCGTCCGCATTGTTGGGGTCGACGGCAAGGGACTTCTGGAACTGTTCAATGGCTTCGTCCAGCCTGCCTTCTTCGGCCAGCAGTCCTCCAAAGTTGCTGTAGGCCTGCGCGTCACCGGGTTTAAGTTCGAGCGCCTTTTGAAAATGCGGGATCGCCTCGGCGGGTTTTCCTGTTTTGGCAAGAGCGATTGCGAGATCTATATGAGCAGCGGCATCCGCGTTGTCGAGCTCCAGTGCCTTTTGAAACTGCTCAATCGCCCCGTCGAGGCGCCCAAGCCGCGCAAGGGAGACGCCGAGGTTGTAATGAACTTTCGACTCCCCCGGATCGAGGGCCATCGCTTTCACCCACAGTTGGGCGGCTGCTTCGTACTGCTGCTTCCCGGTCAGATCCAACGCCTCATCGAAGAGCCGGTAATATTCCGTGGCGGGAGAATCGATCTTCTGCAAACCGTCGCGCGGAACGTTGACGAACTCGGGAATATTCACAGCCCGATTTGCCGCTGTAGAGCCCTCAACCAGGATCGGCGGGCTGTCCTGCCCGTTCTTATCTATGTGAGTCAGGTACATCTGTGTGTAGGGAGAGCGCGCCTTGGAGGAGAAAACCAGCCATCGGCCGTTCGGCGAGAAGCTGTGCCAGGAGTTCATGTGCGGCGTATTGCACAACATACGCCGGGGGGCTCCGCCTTTGGCCGGCACAATAAATAGCTCGCTATCAGGACGCATTAACTGCCCATTGCGGCACTTGACGAATACGATCCAGCGGCCGTCCGGCGACACTTTCGGGAAGTTGTTGCTCATTCCGTTTCCGGATGCGCCCTGGATTGGCTCGGCCTTGCCGCCCTTCCCCTTGTTGAATGGAATGCGGTAGAGGTCGTACTGTATTTGCGTTTCGTTGGGGTCGTTGGCATGTTCGGCCATCGCCTGGCCTTCCGGAAAAGGATCGCGCGCCTTGGCTCGGGCAAAAACGATGTACTTACTGTCAGGACTCCAGAAACCGTCGGTCTGCACCAGTTCCGGATTATCGGCTCCCGGTAGCGGCTGCAGCTTTCCGGTCTCGCGGCTGTACCATGCCAGGATGCCTCGGGTGGGATAGAAGACCTGGAGATATCGATAATCGTTAAAATTCACGACGTAGTATTTGCCGACGGTGTCATATGTGTCGTTCGGACCGGTAACCCGAGGATCGTTGATCGTATTGACGACATATCGGCCATCGGGAGAAACCTGGGACATGAACGCGACTCGAAGACTGCCTCCCAACGGTCCCTTGAAAGAACTCCACTTCACGATGTCTTCCTTGCGAATGGCGGTTTGCGGCTTGACCGACACCATCGCGTAAAGGCCCTTGTCGTTTTGCGGACCGTCCACGTCCAAGCCGAGGGTCTTCCCATCACGCGAAAACGAATGGCAGTTGGCGCAGGTCGGAAAGCCATCGATCAGCTTCCGGCTCGCGGATTCATCGATATACTTCAGGCGCCAGGTGATGAAATGCATGGCCTGCGGTGACAGCGGCTTGATGACGCCTTTGACCGTCTCCGAAGGCATCAACGGCACGTCGCGGTAAAAGATCGGAGCTCCGACTGGATCCTTCGAGGTCGATATGCTCACGCTTCCGCTCGAAGCCGGCTGCGTCATCGCCTCGTCGCGAAAGCCTGTGATCGTGATGGTGGCCGGTTTACCGGCGGATTGCTTCTTGATGGCTTCCCAAGTTTGTGAGGAGGGCTTCCACGCATGTGCGGCGGTTTGTTCCGGCGTAAGCTTCGGCAACTCGTTTGTCTCCCCAACGCAGCGGGGATCGATTTCGCCGATTTGCATTCGTTCTCCGGCTGACGTCATTTGAATAGGGGAGGCTTTCCCGGCAAATTCGATGTCAATCCGCCAGCGAATTACCGCAGGGTCGGCAGCATCGCGCCAAAGAAACGTCGGCGCAACGATGTCGGGAGGAAAGATGGAACCGGTCAAAGGGTAGTCGACAGTTATTGCGGCTAGCCGGCTGTTGGGCGTGGCGATTTGCTGATGGCGTCCTCGGTCACCGGCCCTGACGGCGGAAGAGGAAAGCAGAACCGCGAGGAAGAGTAGGCCGAGGCTGGACCGCCTCACGATCGGCCCTCCGGCGGATTAACCACGCCATCAGGCCGCATTAGCAGCACACCCTCATGTTAGCCGATCGATTGCAAGCGATGACGCCAGCGGCCACCGGCGCAGGCAATATTGCGTCGTCGAGCGACTTCAGACAACCCCAGTCGTTAGCTGCCAAATCAGGCCGAAGTCCATAAACGGACCCCGACACGAATCAGAATTGAACACCCTGCTATCAACAAAATAGACCCGATGGCGGGCAAGACAAAACCCATTCCGTCGACTCCTGGTTCCAGGGCCGACACGTCCGGGTCGTCAGGGCAATAGGCCACGCGAACCGCCGTACCCACCGGCAGGTTACTGGGCGCCGCCTCCTCCGCGCCGTCATTACCCGCCCTGTG
The DNA here is from genome assembly GCA_035295125.1 of Bryobacteraceae bacterium. Taxonomy (GTDB): domain Bacteria; phylum Acidobacteriota; class Terriglobia; order Bryobacterales; family Bryobacteraceae; genus JAICMB01. The sequence goes on from DATGJP010000034.1 coordinate 15,820, forward strand.
GACGGTGCGAAAACGGCGCGTGGAGTTCACGTGCTCGATTCCCGCGACTTTGTATCTGTAAAGAAAGCCCGGCGGATATACAGGCAGTTCCTGTTTATACTGTCGGTCCATCATGGCTGCGTAGCCCACATTCACCTCTACCTGCCCATCCACAGTAGACCAGTTGCGGCTGACGTAAGCCCAATAGAGGCCGGGTAATCCACTTGCCAGCGCCAACATTCCCAAGCTGGTAAGCGCGCTTCCCAGCACTGCCATTCCCACGCTCGAGAACAGAAATTCCACGTTCCTGAAACTCGGCATCGCCGGCGAGGGCGACCGCTCCCGCACGTACCCGCCTTGCAGTTCCGCACGGCCGGCCATATCCTTGAACACTCGGCCTGAATCCGCGGCCCGCTCCATGCCGCGCGACATCGCGGGTAGGAGGCACAACCAGACAAAGCCTGGAAGCAGGATCGACAGGGCTACCCCGATGCTCCGGAACGCTTCCGCATGCATTCCCGGACGCAGCACCGCTGTTGAGGGATCGTTTGGCCTGTAGGATACCTTCACCGGCACCCCGTCCGGATAACGCACACGCTGCAGCCCGGCCTCGGTCCGATCAAATGGGTGCAAACTCTTGCCGAACGAGATCAGGTCCGTCGTGTACTCAACGCCATTCACGGGAAACCGGACAATGGCGCGTGTGGAATATACGACGTCGGAGCGCTTGTCCTCGATCCTCTCGATGCGGCCCTCGGCTGTGGGCCATTGGAGGCTGGCGACGGAGAATCTCAAGTTCCGGACGCTTGCTGCCAGCAGGTAAAGTCCGCGAAGAACAACGAGGGCCACCAGGATGGCGAATAAGAGCTTGGGCATGGGCTGTCCAGCGAACGGGGTGGCCGGCAACTCATTATATATACGGATGCTGATTTGAAAGCGCGGATCACCGATGGAGCAGGCGGTTTTCCGCGGTGAGACAAGACTGGAGGTAAGGCTGGAATCCTGCGCACCGGTTCGTTACCGGTGCAAGGCGGGTTTCAAACCCGCCGCTGGAGTTTGGCCCTTTTTGACGTATTCTCGGCTAAGCATTGCAGTACAGTAGGGCACTGGAAAGAGAGGGCTTGAATTTCTGCGGCTTCGTGGTCGACAGTGCCTGTGATGCGAAGTCGGAGAAATTGGGG
>DATGJP010000035.1:0-2392 GCA_035295125.1 Bryobacteraceae bacterium
TGTTTGCCGCCCTGGAAGTGTCGCCGATGATGGGCCGTGTGCTTTCAGCTGCCGACGATTTGCCGGGAGTCGCACCAGTGGTCGTTCTAAGCCACAAGCTTTGGCGGACGGAGTTTGGCGGGGATCGCTCCATCATCGGCAAAGCACTGATCATGGATGGCGTCCAGCGGACGGTCGTAGGGGTCATGCCTTCCGAGTTCGACTTTCCCAGGCTGAACCAGTTCTGGATCCCGATTGGTCTGACTGAAAAAGACCGACGGAATAGAGGCGGCCATTATCTTTCCGTATTGGGGCGTCTGGCTCCGGGACGCACTCGCGCCGAGGCGCAGGCTGAAATGGACCGTATCGCTCAAGTACTTGCGAAGGATCATCCGCCATCAAACCAGGGCGTCGGAGTCGCTTTGAAGCCGCTGCTCGATTACACGGTCGAGGGCTCGAAACGCGTGCTCGTGATCTTGTTTGGCGCCGTCGGATTTGTTCTATTGATAGCGTGCGCGAATGTCGCGAACCTGCTTCTCTCAAGGGCCGAGTCGAGGCGGAAGGAGATGGCTGTCCGAATCGCTCTCGGTGCAAGTGCCCGCCATATCGTTCGGCAATTGGTAGCCGAGGGACTCGTACTAACGTTCGCCGGTGGAATCCTTGGTGGCGTTGGCGCGAGATGGGCGCTGGATGTCCTAGTTAAACTTCCCGGATTCGATATTCCCCGCACTCAGGAAATAGGGCTGGACGGCAGGGTCCTCGCCTTCACGGTACTGCTCATGCTTCTCACCGGGATCGTGTTTGGGCTGGCGCCGGTCGCCCAGATTCTAAGCAGAAATACACACGATGCTTTGAGTGAAGACGCGCGAAGCGGCGGGAAATCCGGCCGCGGGCGTGTACGAAAAGTTCTTGTGGTTGCGGAGATCGCGATGGCCGCGGTGCTGCTCACGGGAGCAGGCTTGTTGATCCGAAGCCTCACGAACTTGTTGAATATCGATGTTGGATTCGACCCGAAAAATGTTCTCGCGATCTCGCTCGACTTGCCCGACCAACGCTATCATCCGCTCGAACGCCGCGCGGCATTCGCTTCGCAACTGATGGACGGGTTACGGAGCATACCGGGCGCCGCGTCGGCCAGTCTGGCGCTTGCACCCCTTTCACCATCGACTACTACTACGGCGTGTACCCGCAGGGCATGGAGCAGGCTGCTCGCAGCGCTAACTACTCGGCGGTCGACTCCGCTTACTTCCGTACTTTGAAAATCCGTCTGATCACCGGCCGGACGTTTCAACCGGGTGATAATGCCTTCGCCCCGCGTGTAGCAATAGTGAACCAGACGCTCGCGAGATCGTTGTTTGGCAATACAGATGCGATCGGCAGGCAGATCATCATTACGAGAGGACAGCAACATCCGGCGCGAACGATCGTGGGGATCGTTGCGGACACCAAGCAGGTGTCGTTGGCCCAAAAGCCCTCGCCGCAAATGTATGAACCATTCCTGCAAGAGCCGGATGAGAGCATGACGATCCTGGTCAGATCGGTGGCGGGTAATCCTCTGGCGCTCGCGGAAGAGGTGCGGTCGCGTATCTGGGCGGTGGATAAGGAGCTGAGCACCGGCGATCCCGTCACCATGGAGAACATGATCGGCGATTCCGTCGGACGACGCCGGATCACGATGCTTATGATCGGCGCGTTCGGGCTCGTGGCGATGCTTCTGGCGGCCATCGGTGTGTACGGGGTCATCTCGTTTGGCGTCGCGCAGCGGACGCGAGAGATCGGGATTCGCATGGCCCTGGGCGCGAACCCAGGGCACGTGCTTCGCGAAGTGGTGGGTCAGAGCGCGGGCTACATCGGTCTGGGGCTTCTCTTCGGCGTGGCGTGCGCCGTCGGTCTCACGCGCTTTCTGACGGCCATGTTGTTCGACGTGAGTGCGGTCGACCCCGTCACCTATCTGGCGGCGGGTGCGTTGCTCGTGGGGGCGGCGCTCGCTGCATCATATGTTCCGGCGTTGCGGGCAAGCAAGGTCGATCCGATCATCGCCATGCGACAGGAGTGAAAGCCGGCGCTACAAACGGAAATTTGTGATCGAGGTGAGAGCACGGAGGGTTCTACCAGCTCCTATGTCATGTTTAAAGGCCGCGAGGAGGAAACGCTACCGAAGCCCTCTCGGTCAAGGACCACACGCACGATCTTCAGTTCAGTACATTGCTGGCGATACTCGTGATCATGGGCTGGGGTGCCTATCGATCTCGATTCTTCTCCGAAAATCCAGGGCTGGAGTCGAAGCCGTCAGTCCAGCGGTCCGAAGTGATACCGTCTAGGCAAAATGCACCTATGCGCGCGACTTCGGTGACCGAGCTTCTTAGGGATATGTCCAAGCACGTGGAGTGGCCGTGGAACACCTGCGGGTATG
>DATGJP010000036.1:0-8388 GCA_035295125.1 Bryobacteraceae bacterium
CACACGTCAGATGGAACTAGCCGCAGCCCGCTCCGACGCGCTTTACAAGAATTTTGCTCCGCCCGCTCCCCCGAAAGAAGCCCCTAAACAGAGCAAGGTAAAACGTGCACCCGCGCCTCCCGTGGCTGCCATACCCCTTCCCTACACGGTAGAAGTTTATAAGGGAGACAAAAAGGAAGAGGACAAGTTCTGAGCACAATCCGGGTTCGAGGTTATCGATCATGAAGATTCGCTCCCGCGTTGGGGAGAAACGAGATGCGCGCACTGCCAGGTACGTACTGTTCCTGTGCGCCGCGTTTAGCATGCTCCTGGTTACAGCTATCGCTCAACCTCAGGAGCAAGCGCCTCCCGCTGCCACGGCACAGACACAAGAGCAAAATGCAGCATCCGCTGCGCCGACGCAGGGACCCAACGCTGCAGCGCAAGCTCCCGCGCCGTCGGGTGCGGCACCGCTGCGCGTGATGGTTGGAAAATCCATTTTGATCAATACGACTGAGCGGATTAAACGTGTTTCGGTGACCGATTCCAACATCGCCGATCCGATCGTTGTCGCGCCCACGCAGATCCTGGTCCACGGCCGCTCGGCAGGTGAGGTCTCGCTTCTCATTTGGGATGAACTCGATCGTTCGCGGAGCTTCGATCTGCGCGTCGATGTCGATGTGACCGCATGTGCCGAAGAAGAAAAAGCCGTGTTCCCAGAAGAAGATATTCACGTAACGCCGTCGCGCTCCGCGATTGTGCTCTCGGGTCACGTGACCACGGAGGATGTTGCCAAGCGCGCTGGATTGATCGCGGATGCGTATTCCAAGAATGTGGTGAACGTACTCACCTTCGGGCCAGTGGGAGCGCAGGAGGTTTTGCTTGAAGTGAAGTTTGCGGAAGTTGATCGCACAGCGGCTTTGCAACTGGGCGCCAACTACTTTACTCCTGGAACCGGGCACACAACGGGCACACTCAGCACGGGGCAGTTTGGCGGGTCTACGATTTCCACCAGTTCAACCACCACGACCACCAACGGCGGCAGCACCACTACAACGACCGCTCCGACTCCACCCACTGTCAATGTGACCAATCCCCTTAACCTGTTCCTCTTCCGCACGGACATCAATTTCGGGGTGACGATTCAGGCCCTTCAAGAAAAGAGCCTATTGCAGATTCTGGCTGAGCCGAACCTGATTGCGGTCAACGGAAAGGAAGCCAGTTTTCTCGCTGGCGGCCAGTTCCCTTTCCCCGTCGTTCAACCCGGACAGGGTTTCACCGCGGTCACCATCTCCTTTAAGGAGTTCGGCGTGAGACTGCAGTTCACACCGGTGATCATGCCCAACGGCAACATTCACCTGAAAGTTGCTCCTGAAGTCAGCACGCTCGATTTTGCGAATGCGCTGCAGATTTCCGGCTTCACTGTTCCCGCGTTGAGCACGCGCAAAGCCGAAACCGAATTTGAATTGCAGGATGGGCAGAGTTTTATCATCGCCGGACTGATCGACAATCGTCTGACCGACATTTACAACAAGATCCCGGGCCTGGGCGACATCCCGATATTGGGCAATCTGTTCCGCAGCAAGAGCCTGCAAAAGAGTAATTCGGAGCTGATGGTGCTGTGCACGGTGCACCGGATTTCACCCAGCACACAAAACCAGACATTGCCGAAGTATCCCGAGAAGTGGCTGGAAAACGATAAGTTTGACCCGAAACCCAAGGGACAGGGGAGCAAATGAGCGAACGCTTCACATTCGCGCCATCTGCTTGGGTGCCGCAATCGTACTTACGATGTGGGAATAGGTATGCCTGAGCTCTCGGTAGTCATAGTCGCGCCGGATAGCGAGCAGCGCGCAGTTCTCCAGGTTCTGGTCGACGGCACGAGCGTTGCCCAGGTCGTGGAGAAGTGTGCGAGCTTCCCACTGGGAGCAACGGAACCGGTAATGCGGCGGATTCAGAGCGCGAATGCTGACGTCGTTCTGGTCGATATCCCCAGCGATAATCCGAATCATGCGCTGGCCTCCATTGAACTGATTCACTCTGAACTACCCGAGACGCCTGTGTTCGCGATCGGCACACTCTCGCAGCCGCACGTCATTGTTAATGCCATGCGCGCAGGGGCACGCGAGTTTGTCGAACGTCCGCCCAAGACTACCGATCTGCTCGAAGCGTTCGTTCGTCTCACAACCTCTCAGCGGAAAACGCGGCGCCAGGAGAATCGAGGGAAAATCTTCGCGGTCTTGAATGCCAAAGGGGGAAGCGGATCCACCACAGTCGCGGTGAACCTGGCTTTGGCCCTGCAATCGGCCCACGGCCATACCGCCTTGGTCGATATGGCCGCGCTCGGGCACTGCGCTCTGCATCTCAACCTCAAGCCCGTTTTCACATTGAATGACGCGATTCGCAACCTGCACCGTCTCGACAGTTCGCTGCTGGAAAGCTTTATGACGCGGCAGTCGGGAGGATTGCAGGTGCTGGCCGGACCCAGCGCGCCGATCGGAGCCGAACCGTCCACGGCAGAGTTTGCCCGGCTTTTTGATCTCCTGGCGGGCCACTTCGCCTATGTCGTCGTCGATGTTTCTACGCGCATGGACGGCACCACGCGCCTAACCGCCAATCTCGCGCAGACGGTGCTGATGATCGCGCATACCGATGTTGCATCGTTGTGGAGCGCGGCGCGAGTTCAGCAATTTCTGAGTGAAGGCGGCAACCGGGAGAAGATTTACCTCGTACTCAATCGCTTTCGCAAGATTCCCGGTTTCACCGAAGCGGACGCCGAGGCCGCGGCCGGCGCGAAGTTAATGTGGACCATCCCCAATCATTATTTCGCGGTATCTACCGCCATCGATCGGGGCGTACCCCTGTTGCAGCAGAGCCACACCGAGATCGCTCGCTGCTTCACGGGATTGGCCGCGCGCATGACGGAAAACGATCTCGACGTGAAGCGAAAAGCGTGGTCGCTGTTCAAGTCGGTTTAGGTAGTCAGGTAGAGTTATGGCGAATTTGCAGTCCTTCGAGAAGACCGAGTACCAGCAGGTAAAAGCCGATCTACATCGCAAGATCCTGGATCGGCTCGACCTCGAAAAGCTGGGACGGACCGAGAGCGACACGGCCCGCGATGAGGTCCTGGTCCTCATCCGCAACACCGTCAACAGCGAAGCCGTTCCCCTCAGCTTCGTTGAACGTGAAAGTCTCGCTCGTGAAATTCTCGATGAAATCTTCGGCTTGGGGCCGCTCGAGCCGCTGCTCAAAGATCCCACCGTCTCCGACATTCTTGTAAACCGGTTCAATAAAGTGTACGTGGAGCGCGGGGGCAAAATCGAACTCATGCCGGGCATGAGCTTTAAAGACGATGCTCACCTGATGCAGATCATCGATCGCATTGTCTCGCGGGTTGGACGGCGCGTGGATGAGTCTTCGCCCATGGTCGATGCCCGTCTCGCCGACGGCTCGCGCGTGAACGCCATCATTCCACCGCTGGCCATCGACGGGCCCTGTCTCTCGATCCGCCGTTTCGGGCGAGATCCGCTGACTGCGCGGAACATGATCGAGAACAAAACCCTCACCGAACCCATGCTGGAATTGCTTTCCGCCATGGTGAAGGGCCGTCTCAACCTTCTCGTTTCCGGCGGAACCGGCGCCGGCAAAACGACGTTGCTGAATGTCCTATCAGGCTATATTCCGAACTCCGAGCGAATCGTAACCATCGAAGACGCCGCCGAACTTCAACTGAAGCAGGAGCACGTGGTGCGTCTAGAGACTCGCCCGCCTAACATTGAAGGCAAGGGCGCGGTGCGGCAGCGGCAACTCGTCATCAACAGCCTCCGTATGCGCCCCGACCGCATCGTGGTGGGCGAGGTGCGCGGTGAGGAAGCTTTCGACATGTTGCAGGCCATGAACACCGGTCACGAGGGATCGTTGACCACGGTTCACGCCAACACTCCGCGCGACGCTCTCGCCCGCCTGGAGAGCATGCTTTCGATGGCCAACTTGAATCTGCCTGAAACTGCGATGCGCCATCAAATCGCTTCGGCGATCCACGCTGTCGTGCAGATCGCGCGACTTTCTGACGGAACCCGAAAAGTTATTTCCATCTCTGAAGTCACTGGAATGGACCACGAACTCATTGGATTGCAAGACATTTTCACATTCGAGCGCACCGGCATTGACGAAAGCGGCCGGGTTCGCGGCGCCTTCCGGGCTAGCGGTGAAAGGCCCAAGTTTGCCGAACGTCTCGCCACGGGTGGGTGCAGGCTGCGCCCGGCGTTGTTTGAGTCCTCGATGGAGGTTTAAGATTTTCGGTAGCCCAGTATGGTTTGGATGATCACGGTCGGCGTCTTTGCGCTGGTGGCTGTGGCCGCTTTCGCCGTCGGCTCTTTTCTCGACGAGCGTAGCGCCCAGGCTCGCCTGTTGCGAGAACGGCTCGCGACCGTCCAAAAAGAAGGCGACCTCAACGAAGAACTGGAACTAGTCCGCGACGAGAAACTCAGCGAATTCTCGGCCCTCGACAGTCTCTTGCGCCGTTCTGAGCGCATGGAGGAGTTCCAGAGCTTTCTCGCGCAGGCGGATCTGAATGTCCGCGCCGGAAGTCTCCTCATAGGTTGCGTGGCTAGTTCCATTCTTGGTGGATTTGTCGGCTGGCTGGTTGCGCGTAGTCTTCCTCCAAATCAGGCGTTGCTGTTCCTCATGCTCGGAGTCGTGGTGGGCGCGATTCTTCCCTACTCGTATGCTTCGTACCGTCGCACCAAACGGTTCCAGCGGTTCGAAGAACTGTTCCCCGACGCCATCGACACGTTGGCCCGCGCGGTTCGGGCAGGCCACGCCTTTACCACGGCTCTGGAATTGATCGCCGGCGAAATCGCCGAGCCGATCGCCTCCGAATTTCGCAAGCTTTTCGAGGAGCAGAAATTCGGTTTACCGGTTCGCGATGCCCTGTTGAATCTGGTCGAGCGCGTTCCCCTGGTGGACGTGAAATTTTTCGTGACCGCCGTCATGTTGCAGCGTGAAACGGGCGGCAACCTTGCGGAGATCCTCGACAATCTTTCCTACGTGATTCGCGAACGCTTCAAGATCATGCGCCAGGTGCGGGTTTATACGGCGCAGGGCCGCCTGACCATGGTGCTGTTGATGGGCTTGCCGCCTCTGATCGTAGTGATCATGCTTAGCACCAGCCCGGCGTTCATCCGGCCGCTCTTCGCAGATCCCATCGGACACACGTTAATCGTGGTGGGAATTGCTTTGCAGACGATCGGCTATTTCGTGATTCGCAAGATTATTCAGATTCAGGTTTGATGTATGGCGCTTGTGCTCACCATTATCGTTTTCCTGACCATCGCGCTGGCGGTGTTTGCCTTCGGTGCAGCTGCCTACGCGCCTTCGTCCGTATTAGGCGCACGTCTGCGGGCGTTAGGGTGGCAGCGGGCCCAGGTTCAGGAAAAACCGGCCTTCCGTGAGCGGGTAGAGCAGGCGCTCGATCCCTTAAGCCGCGCCATCCCGCTTTCCCCGAGCGAAGTCTCGAAGGCCCGTGCCTGGTTGATACAGGCGGGCTATCGTGATCCCCGCCATCTCACAATCTATGTTGGCAGCCGTCTCGCCTCGGCTTTTTTCTTCTTTGGCCTGGCAGTCGCTGCAAGCGGCTTCACCAGCCCCTACCTTCTGCTTGCAGCCATGGGGTTCGGTTTTCTGCTGCCGCGAGTCATCCTGAAGCGCATGATCGCCGCCCGGCAACATCGGATTAAGATTGGACTGCCGGACGCCCTCGATCTCACCGTGATCTGCGTCGAGGCCGGCCTGGCCCTGGATCAGGCCATGATGCGCGTTGGCCAGGACCTGCAGCATGCCCACCGCGAACTCAGCGATGAATTCCACTTGGTGAACCTGGAGATGCGCGCCGGCAAACCGCGCGCCGAGGCTTTGCGCAACCTCGTCGACCGCACGGGCGTAGACGATATTCGTTCGCTCGTCGGTACCCTGATTCAGACCGACCGCTTTGGAACCAGCGTCGCCCAGGCTTTACGCGTGCATTCCGACTCCCTCCGCACCGAGCGCCGTCAACGGGCGGAAGAACAGGCTGCTAAAACGACTATTAAAATGGTCATCCCCCTCGTTTTATTCGTCCTCCCCTCGATTATTTTTGTCACCCTAGGGCCGGCTGTCATTTCGCTGATTCGGACCTTAATGCCAGAGGCGCACTAAAAACAATCTGTCCCGCGGGTGAATCCAGGAGTTAAGATATTGGCACCGAGTTCCACCGGTTACGCGTTCAATCGTACCCGCCGCGCCTATCTGGCCACACACTTGTCCGTTGCCGGTACCCACTGGTCCCGCTTTCGTGGCCTGATGTGTACCGACGCCGCCAAGTTTCGCGCTGGTGATGGTTTATGGATCGTGCCGTGCCGTGGAATTCACACGTTCGCCATGAACTTCCCGATTGATGCCCTATATCTCACCGCCGACAAGACTGTCGTGCACGTGGCAGAGGGGCTGAAGCCATGGCGCTTGGCTCGGGTGAGCCTGAAAGCCGTCTCGGTGCTGGAGTTGCCAAGTGAAACGGTGAAGGCCAGCGGAACACGAGTAGGAGACAGCATCGAGATCGCGATGGGAGAGGCGCCGGAACAGCGAGGATGAATCCAGTCATCACCAACGACGAAGTCGTCAGCCAGCCTCTAACGCACGACGACGACTTGAAGCTCCTGGTGGAGTGGTCGTCCCCCTGGCACGAGTTCGTCACGTCGATTGGTCCAGCCCTAGCCCATTCTCCCAAGCGTCTGGCCGGCGAAGCCCGCACCGACGTCACGGCCTACCGGGAAATGGCAATCTCATGGGCCGCTGAGGTTGTCCTAATCGTCCTGGCAATCGTGATTCCGGCCCGACTCGCGGTGCTGCGGCCCTATCAGCCTCCGGTCATGCCGAAATACGACGTGATCTATTTCTCCGGCGACGAACTGCCTCAGACCGAAGACCGTGGCGGCGCGAAGGCTGGAACCGCCGGGCGAGCAGGAGGTCATGAGGCTCATCACCGAACACAGGTCATTCGCGTGGCACGGGGTGAGGGTCTGCGCGAAAAGGTTGTGGACGCGCCGAAACTCGATTTGCCTACTTCCCTCTCCGACGTCGCCAATTTACTGGCGTACAAGCCGATCCCCGGACCTGCACCAGCCGAGGGGCTGCATCCTTCTCTACGGGCGCCATCCTTGTCGGACGGCATCGTCGCGCCCAGCCCCCAAGCTCAGCGGGATAATTTGCGGCGTCCCGCTCCATCGCTCGCCGCCAATATTGTTCCGCCGAGCCCGCAAGCCCAGCGCGATAATTTCCGCAATTCTGCACCGTCGATGAGCACTACGATTGTTCCGCCGAGCCCGAGCGCTCCCGTGCAGATTTCTCCCGCTCGCGTGGCTGGGGATCAAATGATCTCGGTGATTCCTCCGCCGGTCTCCGCGCCCGAGCAAGTCACCAATCTTCACCCGCGTCTGACCCTGCCAGCGCCAAGCGTGGTTGCCCCGCCCCCTTCGACCGTCGCTCGCGAACTTCGCCCCGGACCCGGATTTGGTCCCGGTGACCCGCAGAGGCAAGTCGTGCCACCGCCCGTACAATTGGGCAATATCTCGCCGCAGCGAAATGCCTATGGTCGCGGTATTGGAAACTCCAACGTCGTGCCGCCCCCGGTCCAACTGAATGGTGCAAGCAATGGCCGCACTGGCGTGGCCAGCCTTGGCAATCCCAACATCGTCGCTCCTCCCGTTCAGGTCAGCGGCTCTTCGTCAGAACGATCCAATGGCCGAGGCGCTCCGGGCGTCGGCAATCCAACCGTTGTTCCCCCTCCCGTGCAGGTTGCTGGAGGCGGCTCGTTACGCGGCGCGAACGGGACCGGTCTCGGCGGAAGGCCGTCCGTCGTTCCACCTCCGCCCAACGCAGCGACTACGGGCGGAGGATTAGGTCGGGGCAGTCGCGGCAATGGCCTTGGTGGCCCTGGCGATGTCGGTGCAGTCTCGGCTCCGCCGAGCACGACAGGTGGAAATGCGGCAGGATCCGGAATTGTCGTCTCGAATCAACCTGGGTCGAAAGTTGGACTTCCGGGCGGCGCGGGCACTGGTTCCCTGGCGTTGTCACCGCCAGGCGGCGACAAGCCCGGCGTCGGAAGCGGACAGGGCGGAAACGGCATCGGACAAGGCTCCGGCACAGGCAGCGGACTTTCGCATGACGGCCCGGGCGCATCCGTCTCCGGCAAAGGCCCCGGCTCCGACACCGTAGCGCGCGCCGGAATCTCTCCGTTCCCCGGAACGGGTGGTGCAGGCAACGGAACGGTTGGCAAACCTCCTATTCCCGGCGTCTCGGTACACGGTGGCAGCGACGTGATCACTCTTCCAGCTTCGGCGGTGACGGCAACGCCCCGCCGAACCCCACACGCTC
>DATGJP010000037.1:0-10735 GCA_035295125.1 Bryobacteraceae bacterium
AGGAATATTTTCCGCTACTGGAAGCTTGTATTCGTCGCCAGCGCGGCCGAAGCTCTCGTGCGATTCGGGCGCGGGCGCGGTGGTGTTGGGCTGCGGGTTGAGCCATGCGTGCAGAGCGCGCTGGCCTTGTCCGAAAAGCGCTCGGACGGCCGGGTGCCAAGGTGCCTGCGGAGCAGCGGCAATTGCACACGCCGCCAGCATCAGGGCGATGATGATTGGTCCTTTGAAGCTGAAACTGCGTTTCGGAGCTTCCTCAGGTTCGGCACCCTCTCCGTCGATGTAGGCGAAGAGTTTGGCTTCGGCCTTCTGCTCTTGCTCGTCATGATCGGGTGCGGGCTGACGTGACGCACGGCGCGGCGCCGCGGGCGGATTCGTTTCGTCCGCGCCATCATTTGCGGGCGCAGCAGTCTCGGAATACGGCGTCTGATCGAAGCCGATGAGTTCGGGCTTTGCGGGCGCGGATGGCGACGGCGACGGAGGCGCGGGCATTGGGGCCCGAGCTACGCCGCGAGCCTTCAAATAATATTCGAGGCCGCGGGGCTCATCGTCGACTGGACGAGGCGGTGGGGGGGCCGGGGCTTGTGCCACAGCGGCGGCCATCGGCTCCAAGTCTTTCAGCGGATCCAGTTCGGCGACCGCAGACTGCTCCAGGGATTTCTGCATGTCCGACTCGGTATCAAATTGCGTACCGGGGATGGAGGCTGCCGAATTCAGGAATTCTCCGGCGCGCAGAGACTTCTCGCCGCTTTGCTCGGTGGTGTTTGGAAGAGAAGTTGCAGAACCAGCGGATGCTGCGGCGGCCGCGGCCTGGGCCATGTTGGTGGCCGACTCCTGCTTCGCGCGAAGAAGGTCCCGCGCAGTGGTCAGGGTGTCGTTGACCTGGCTGATCAGGATCGGCTTGCGCAGGATCGAGTTCGCTCCTGCTTGCAGTGCCTTAGGCACGCTCGCGTCGTCACTGACAATGGCCAGCGTCAAGGGACGCTCGCTGGCTTTTCGCTCGCGCGCGGTCTTTAGGACGAATCCGGCTTCGGGTTGCTGATCCCAATCGATGATGACGATCTGAAACGACTCGCTGGTAACTTTCTCGACAGCGGTCTCACTGTCAGGGCAGGATTCTCCTTCGACGCCGAGTCCGGTTAGCACCTGGCGAATGGGTTCTGCGGCTCCTTCATCCGAGGAGAAAAGCAGGCAGCGCAAGGCCATGCCTTTTCAGACTAGGTGCATCGAGTAACCGCAGCAAGATTACCGAGGTGGCCGCGAGGAAGGGCTGGATGGACCGGGAGTACATGTACCGGTGGTGCGGACGGATATAATCCAACGTTCCTATTCACCATGCAAGAACACAACTACTGGCTGACTACGACTGAGTTTCCAATCACAGATCCCTCGCGCCCATGGCCCGAGGTTGTTGACGTGGCTGTGATTGGCGCGGGATTCACCGGACTGTCTGCCGCGCGCATGCTGGCAAAACGCGGGGCACGCGTCGCAGTGCTCGAGGCGGAGACGATTGGGTGGGGAGCCAGTTCGCGCAATGGCGGCATGGTCTTGACCGGGATGAAGCTGGGCGTCAACAAGTTGATTTCCATGTACGGGCGCGAACTCACGCAGCGCATGTACGCGGCGTCGCTGGCGACGATCGACTGCGTGGAACAGATTGTCACGGAGGAAAAGATCGACTGCGATTTCTCGCGCTGCGGACACCTCGAGGTTGCATGCAAGCAGAGGCATTTTGCCGACTACGCGCGGCAGGCCGAGGTGGTCGATCGCGATTTCAACCACAAGTTGCGGGTCGTCGAAAGGCACGAGTTGAGCGCGGAAATCGGGTCGACGATTTACTACGGCGGCATGGTGGATGAAGTCAGCGCAGGGTGCAATCCCGCGAGGTACGTCGCTGGGCTGGCGCGCGCGGCCGTAAAAGCGGGAGCGGAGGTTTACGAACACACGCGGGTGCAATCCATCGAGCGCGAGCCGCGCCAGGGCGAGGTTGGGTGGAGGCTGACGACTTCTGGTCTGCCGCTCTGGGCGCATGAAGTGTTTGTGGGGACGAGCGGGTATACGGGGGCGGTCACGCCGGTTCTGCAGAAGAAACTCATCCCGATTGGATCATTCATTATTACGACGGAGATTCTGCCGGCGCCGCTGGCGCGCGAACTCAGTCCGCGGAATCGGATGATCTACGACTCGAAGAACTATCTGTACTACTACCGGCTCACGCCTGACGGACGAATGCTGTTTGGCGGGCGAGCGGCGTTTTTTCCGGAGAGTGATCAGACCATTCGCCGCAGCGCCGAGTTGCTGCGGCGGGGAATGATCGGTGTGTATCCGCAGTTGAGAGACGCGCGTATCGAGTACGTGTGGGGAGGAACACTCGATTTCGCGTTTGACATCATGCCGCACGCGGGACAGATTGATGGCATGTACTACGCGGTGGGATATGCGGGACACGGCGTGGCGATGGCTACGTTTCAAGGACAGAAAATTGCGGAACTCATGGCCGGGGATAAGCCGGAGAATCCGTTTGTGGGAATCAAATTTCCAGGCGCGCCGCTCGGGCTATACAACGGGAAGCCGTGGTTTCTACCGCTGGCGGGGGCTTGGTACAAGGTGCTGGACTGGGTGAGTTAGAAGCGCCAAGTTGAAATCGGAATTAGCATTGAACATTGAGCAGAGCTTCGAAGACCGAAAGAACGAGGACACAGCCTTCCAGGTTCTGGTGGAGATTTAAGAACCGGTCTCGAACCTAGCGGAACGGATTTCGAATGGTCAGCTTGGGATCGATGAGCTGTCCGTCCTGTAAATCCTCCGAATAGAGTACTGCGCATTTCGCGGCTAGTGCCGAGGCAAGGATGAGGGAATCGTAGATTTTATAACCATATTGCTCCGCAATCGTTATTGCCTCATCGTGCGTCTCAACGGTGAGAGGAATCGGGTCGGGGCACAGGATTTGAAGCCATTGCAGGGCTGCTTTCACGTCTTTCCAAGGCATCTGCACCTTGCGGCGCACGGTCGAAACAAATTCATTTAGTACCTGTACGCTGATTATTCCACCGGTAGCGAGCAATTCGCGGGCCCGGACGTTTCGCGCATCGTTCTCGACGATGGCATAGATCAGGACATTGGTGTCGAAGAATGCCCTATCTGGCATTCGCTTCTTCGCGGTCGAAAACAAATCCCTTGGGGAACGGGCGGCTCAATTTACGCAGGCCGGCCAAGGCTAGTTCTCGCGCGCGGTCCTTTTTGACTTCGAAGGTTCTGGCGCCGGCGATTCGGATCTCAATGCTATCGCCATCTTTGAGGTCCAGTGCATCGACCACGGCGGCCGGCAATCGCACGGCCAGGCTATTTCCCCATTTTGCAACCCGCACAGGAGCGCTCCTTGATGATATACATTATGATTGTATATCTATCATTGTAGTGGTTCAAGAGGAAACTTAGGGTGGTGGAG
The DNA here is from genome assembly GCA_035295125.1 of Bryobacteraceae bacterium. Classification (GTDB taxonomy): domain Bacteria; phylum Acidobacteriota; class Terriglobia; order Bryobacterales; family Bryobacteraceae; genus JAICMB01. Next base: position 3,446 of record DATGJP010000037.1, read on the forward strand.
ACTGAAATGTTTCGCTTCGCCTGAAGAACGGCTCCGCTCAGGATAAGGCTGTCGTAAAGAGTTCGAACTGCACTACCGCCGAAGCTCAGTCAGAATTGACCCGCTTTCTCAGCAGCAGATACACTACCGGACCCACCACAATTGCGATGGCGCCGCCGATGGCCGCGAAGCGGTCGCTCCCTAGCAGAGCGACCATCGCCATGAGTACGGGCGCGGCGACTACGTAGAGCAATCCAGTTCGACGTCCTGGAATCACGAACGGACGTTTCAGCTCTGGCTGCGTACGCCGGAGTTTCCATGCGGAGAGCACGGTCAGAACGGTCGTGGCCGAGCGCAACCAGATATAGACGGAGATGATTTCCCCGAGGCTCCGCCAGGCGAGAAGCGCGTAGATGATGGCCGACACGATGATGGCGAGCCACGGCGTGCCATAGCGCGGATGCTTGCGGGTAAGGACTTCGGGCAGATATCCGTCTTCGGCCATGGCGAAGGGCATGCGCGTTGTGGTCAGGACCGTGCTGTTGAGCAGGGCGACGTTGCCGACCATGGCGGCAAGCGTCATCCACGTGCCGAGCCAGGGTCGTCCGCGAAGTGTTCCGCCGATGATCGCGGCGGCCTCAGAGAAAAATCCCGTGTGCCATTGCTGCCAGTTGCCGGCCGATGCGAGACCCGCGAGCGTTGGGAGAAAATATGCGGCGATCGATAGCGGCACGACCAGTGCGAGTGCGCGCGGATAGGCACGCTGCGGGTTCTCCACTTCTTCGGCGACCGTGGAAAGTTGTTCGTAGCCGGAGTAGAGCCACAGGCCGAGGGCGAGACCGACGCCGAAGATTTTGAACGTGGGTTGATGCGGAGGAATGAACGGCGAGAAGGGATTGTGGTGCCAGTGGACGAGTCCGATGACGATCATCGTCATTACGGGGATGAAGATGAAAACCTCAAGCGCCGTCGCGACCTGGCCGACCATCTGAATGCCGCGTACGTTGACCCAGGTCAGAACCGCGATCAGCGCCACGGAGATGAGGTAGTGCTGCCACCAAGTCATCTGCGGGAAGTAGTAAACGAGATAGTCGGTGAAGAGCACTGCGTAGGCGCCGCCCAGCAGAAATGATGCGGACCAGTTCCACCAGCCGGCCAGGAATCCCCAGAAGTCGCCGAAAGCGGCGCGCGTCCAGCGATAGAAGCCGCCTTCGACCGGCATGGCAGTGGTGAGTTCCGCAGAAACCAGCGAGACGGGAATGCACCAGAAGAATGGGAGGACCAGCAGAAAGACGAGAGTCAGGCCCGGGCCCGAAGTCGTGACCATGTCCTCGAGTCCGAAGGGCCCACCCGTCGTGTAGGAAAACATGACGAAGACGAGATAGAAGAGGCCGGCCTTGCGGAGCGTGGAGGTGGTTGGATTGGGTTGGTTGCCGGTTGCGTTCATGAAGTTCCGTGGATGGATTGTAGATCGTGGCTGGGGGATTGTAATTGCTGCAGGGGGCAGGGAGTGCAACGGCGATTTTTCGCCAATCCCCGACTCCGACGTTCACCTTGCCAGCGTTTTCATGCCGTGGGATACTTCCTCACAAGATCAGGAGGCCGTTATGAAACAGGCCTTGTTGGGCATCCTCTTACTTGCCATTCCATCCTCAGTAGTGGGTCAGTCGGTTTGTCAACAAGTGACGAGTCAACTCATCCAGCACAAGTTGGGTTTCACAATTCGAAGTGTGACTTTGCGGTCTGCTCACAGCTTAGTAAGGGCGACAGCATCAATGCCTGACGACGGCAAGCCGAGCCGCGCCGTGGTGTTTACGTTTTCGACATTAGTGGATTCAGAGTCGCAGGACTATGTGGACATGACGCCCTTCGCTATTGAGCTCACCCAAAAGGGTTGGTCGACCATCGTCATTGAGCGCAAACTTACGTGGCCCGATGTCGACCAGAGTGTTGGAACCATGCGGCCAGATGTGCTCTGCGCGGAGCAGTGGCTTTCGAAGCATGCAACGGTTACGCCGAGTGACTGGATTTTTGTCGGCCCAGACTCGGATGCTCCCGATCCGGCAGTTGGTTATAAGCCCGGGATGACGGGTTGGCTCGGCTTCATAGTGGGCGACAAACCTGGCGATCCCAGCACCGAGCGCCTGTTTCATGGGACCTCGGAGATTCGGAACTTTATATTTTCGCAGCACTTTTTGAACAACTGAGCGCAAGCTTGTTTGTTCACCCTCACTTGGTGCGGCGTTTTGAGAGCCCCCGCTACTTTGTGGTGGCAGTTGCGGCAGCCGACCCGACTGCCACCGGGCGCAGCGTTTCGATTGCTGACCTAGGAGTCGCATTGGTCACATCCGCCAGCCGCTTGGTTTCATAGCCACGACGCAGGGCGATGATCCGGTAATCGAAGGTCACGTTCGACTTACCCTGATGCAGTTCGCGCACTTCGAAGCCGGTCGCTGTTCTGGCGGTCACGTAAAGGCCTTCGCAGTCGCCGTCGGGGGTCAGGAAGACGTGATACTGCACGCCGGTGTTTACGGTTTGGGCATAGGCCGGATCGATGTTTATGGTCGCGACGCCGGAAACGAGCCGTCCCGAGCCGTAGTCCTCGAACCAGACGCCCGGAGATTCGACCGCGTAGAGAGCGACCTGGCGCGTGCCATTGTCGACGGGGACGACGGAGGACTTGGTTCCAGTGGCGCCAATATTTCCAAAGGCATACAGTCCCCAGTTGCCACTCGCGTCGAGGGTACGGCCTATCGTGCCGGCTTGGGGTGCGACGCTGACCTGTCCGTATACGCCGTTACCCGAGGTAGTAACGCCCACTACGCCGTAGTTATGAGGCGACGTTCCATACACGCCATACCCGCTGGTGGACGAGCCCGACAGGCCTGTCCCAGTGCCCGAAATGCCATAGACACCGTCGCTATTGGTCGACGATCCATACACGCCACGACTGTTGGTGGACTCGCCCAAAAAGCCGATTTCATTGTCGGAAGAGACCACTTGAGTGACCGAGAAGAGATTCGAAGTGTTCAGAAATGCAACCTGGTTTGGGTCCACGCTGAGCGCAACCGTCCCTGTTGTGCCCCCGCCGGCGAGACCGCTTCCAGCAGTGACTCCGGTGATTGTCCCGGCTCCAGGGAATGTCTGGCCGGATGCGAATGAAACTCGGCCATTGCTCGCAATGGCGAATCCAGTCTCAGCCGGTGTTGCCGTCCCTTGCGCGAATAGAAGACTCATGGATGCGCCAGGGTGGCTGGTGTTGTTGGCGACAGGCTCGGCGCGCCAATGGAAGGTTTCATTCACCGCAGCCTTGGTGGCACTGTTAAACGTCGAGGCGGCGAAGTTGCTGGCTTGGGAAACCTTCCCGGCCGATGCGGTGGCGACTCCGATTGTAGCCATATTGATAGCGCCACGGAATGTCGCCGCCCCTTTCACGTCCAGTGTGGAAGAGGGTGTGGATGTGTTGATACCGATTCGCGCGGTGCTTCCGGATCCTGTCTGGAAGATTACCGAATCGCCTAGAGCTGTGGTGCCGGTCCAGAGAGGAAGATAGTTTGCTGTTCCCGACCCGGTGATTCCGGCTGGCGGAGGAACGGCCGCGGCAGCCGTTGAAGCAGGCCCGTTCGGCGACGCGACGGCATTTGCAGGTGCGGCCAGCATGAAGGCCGAAGGCGGAAGTCCGCCAAGAGTCTGAGAGTCGGCAGCTTTTACTGCATAGGGAACGCTGACCAGCAGCACGCGGGGTTGCTCTTCGCCGCCATTCATTCGCACGCCGAGCCATCGGGCGGCGCTCGAAGTAAATAGCTCTAGCGGCAGCCCTTCGGTTTTCGTCGCGCCCAGTTGTACCGTGTAGTTGCCTTTACTGTCGGCCCGCACAGTTTGCGTTTCCAGCCACAGCGGAACTCCGCCTTCTTCTTGGGCATAGAGCGAAAACGTTACGCCGGCGACGGACTGGATCGGATGCCCTCCCGAGTCCTTTAGTGTGCCGGCGAAGTTGACGAGGTTGGGAACAGGTGCTCCCGTGGCAGAAGACTGTCCGTGGGCCAATGTTGAAAGTCCACTGAGAACGAGGACGACCGCAAGCATGCGAAACGTATGCACAAGCATCTCCGGAGAAATTGGATTTGATCCTCTTGCAGCGCCTACCAGCGAGATCAGGCCTTTCGCAAAAAGCGGGTAGACAACTCAAGAAGCGGAAACCGAGGGGGGTAACGGCGGGTCCCGACAACGCATGGCAGGTTATTCAATTCAAGAGCTCAATGCAATAGGCAAGATTTTGGGTAGTGGGCGGTTTTAAGGCTTTGATGTTAATGAGCAAGAACATACTTATATTCCCGCTCGAAACCACGTGTACGCCCTAGGCGGCCAGCGTTCCGCTTAGCGCGCCTTCGAGTTCGAGCAACTTGCGTTTGAGGTCGAGGCCTCCGCCGTAGCCGCAGAGCGTGCCGTCGGAGGCGATCACGCGATGGCAGGGAACGACGATCGCGACCGGATTGCGATTATTGGCCATACCGACGGCGCGGAATCCCTGGGGCCGGCCGACGGCGCGGGCGATGTCGGCATAGGTGCGAGTTTCGCCGTAGGGGATTGCGAGCAGCGCGCGCCAGCATGCCACTTGAAACTCTGTGCCTCGGAGGTCGAGCGCGAAGGAGAACTCGCGGCGCTTGCCATCGAAGTATTCCTCCAGTTCACGGACGTAGCTTCGCATCGCCTGCGGGGAATCCTCGAAAGTTACGGTTTTGCTCTCACGGCCCTTCTCGGAACGCAGATCGCGTGGGTTGGGGCGAATCGTCTGCTGGCCGGGCAGGCGGGCGTCGAATTCGAGGGCGACGAGCCCGTTCTGGGACGCAGCCAGAAACAACGGCCCCACCGGCGAGCTAAACAGAGTGGAATGAAGGGTTTCCATATACTTATCGATGCCGCAGCCGCATCTTTGGTCGCTCAAACTGCGCAAATAACCATAGCACGCGGGCTGGGAATCGGCCTGCCAGACCGGCTGGATGTTGACAGAATCGACTTTATAGCCCACAGTGTGTGCTTCCATTCGCGCTTGGGGCGAATCAAGCGGGAAAAGCGAACGTTGAGAAAAGCCCTCCTCATTCTTTGCGTCGTCGTGCTGGCACCGACTCTGGTGGTCAGCCTTGCGGTGCTCGCGGCCGGAGACTGGACACCCATCGGTCAGACCGAAAGCGGCGACAAGGTGTCGGTCAGTTCAGTGCGCGTTGTGAAGAACAATCAACGGGTTGCGCTGGTGCGGGTTGAATATAAAGAGCCGGCGCAGTTGCCGCAGGGCGGACCGTTTGTCGAGATGCGTGCGCGGGCTCGATTCAACTGCAACAGCGGGGTTGCCACTCCTACCTCGGTTTGGTTCTATACCCGCGACCATAGCGGACGCTTTGTGGTCAGCAAGAAAGCCACGCATGACGACCAGTTCGGCAAGGACCCGGAAGGTGGCTTCGCGGATCTGGTGAGTAAGAGCGTTTGCGGGCTGACGAAGTAGAGTCTCGGTCGTACCTACCTAAAAGCTTCAACCACTAAGGACACGAAGGTCCACGAAGTACACCTTACTTCTTGAGAGCGAACGCTACGTAGACTCCGCCTGATTTTGATTTTGGATCTTTTCCTCCTCCGGCTGCGATCACTACGAACTGACGGCCATTTACTTCGTAGGACGCGGGAGTGGTGTTGGCGGAGAAGGGCAGCGTGGTCTCCCAGAGCAGGGCGCCGGTGGTCTTGTCGAAGGCGCGAAACTTCCTGTCGAAGTTGGTTGCGCCGATGAAGAGCAGACCTCCGACAGTGACCAGCGGTCCGCCGTAATTCTCCGTGCCGGTATTGTTCAATCCCTTTGCGGCGAGTTCGGGGTATTCTCCCAGCGGAATCTTCCAGACATATTCGCCGGTGTTGAGATTGATGGCGTTCAACGTTCCCCAGGGTGGAACGACGGCGGGATATCCGTCGGGATCGTAGAAGCGGTGGTATCCGGTGAAGTGATATTTCATGGCCGGAGACGGAGGGCCTACGCTCTCCACCTCTTTCCCCGTTTCCTTTCCTCCGCTCATCACGTAGGCCAAGAGCGCGTACAACTCGTCGTCGTCAAGATTGGAGAAGCCGGGCATGCGGCCTTTGCCGTTCTTGATAGTAGCGATGACTTGCGAGGAGGACATGCGGCCGCCGAGAGCGGTCAATGCCGGGATCGCGGGCGGCGAACCTGCCATTTTCTCGCCGTGGCAAACGGCGCACTGATTCAGGTAGAGCGCCTGGGGAGTGTTCTCGGAAGTGTTCTCGGCGAGGGCGCCGGTCCAGGGGAGATCGTTGGCGTTGACATAGAGGATGCCGGTCTCGGGGTCGGCGGCGGCTCCGCCCCACTCCGCGCCTCCATCGAAGCCGGGGAAGACGACGGTGTCTTTCCCGACGCTGAAGGGAACGAACTGGCCTTCGCTGCGGAAGCTGCGGAACTTTTCCAGCGCCCACTTGTGCACTTCCGGCGTGCGCTCGCTCAGGAGGTCTTCGGTGAGCAACTGCCGCGCGAATGGAGCGGGCTTTGCGGGTAAGCATTGCTGCTGCGCCGCGACTTCTCCAGGGACGTCGCTGGCAGGATATTTCCGGCAATCGAGTGGGAATAGCGGCTTTCCGTTGGTGCGATCGAAGAGAAATACGAAACCCTGCTTCGACGTTTGCGCCACGGCGTCGACTTTCTTGCCGTCGCGGTCGACGGTTACGAGCACGGGCGGCGCGGGAAAGTCGCGATCCCACATATCGTGTTTCACACCCTGAAAATGCCAGATGCGCTCGCCCGTCTCGGCGTTCAGGGCGATGAGGCAGTTGGCGAAGAGGTCGTCGCCAATGCGGTCGGCGCCGTAGAAATCGAACGCGGCCGATCCCGTGGGAACGTAGACGATGCCGCGCGCCGTGTCGACGGTCATCCCGGCCCAGTTATTGGCGGCTCCGCTGCTCTTCCAAGCGTCCTTGGGCCATGTGTCATAGCCGAATTCGCCGGGGTGCGGAATGGTGTGGAAGGTCCAGCGCAACTTTCCGGTGCGCACGTCGTAGGCGCGAATGTCGCCGGGAGATGCAGGCAAGGTTTCGGATTCGCGGCCGCCGACAATCATCAGGTCTTTGTAGATGACTGCCGGGCTGGTGATGTAGATCGACTGCAATGCGGGATCGCGGCCGAGATCGTTGCGGAGATCGATGCGACCATCTTTGCCGAAACTTGCGATGGGCTTGCCGGTCGCGGCGTCGAGCGCGTAGACGAAGTTCATCACGCCGACGACAATTCTTTTGTCTTCTTTGTTGTCAGACCAGTAGGCG
>DATGJP010000038.1:0-2565 GCA_035295125.1 Bryobacteraceae bacterium
GTCAGCAATCATGTCCACAGTTCTCATGCTGCCGGGTAGAAGCTCGACCACGTCCGTATGGCGGCCTTCGTAGCTAACGGCCTCGCCGTGCCAATGCGGGGTGTGCAGGTCAATTTCGTTTCCCATGGCGAGCAGATACCAGCGAACTTTATCGCCCTGCCTCATGGCGAGGCCGGGGAGATTGCCGAAGATGAAGCCGTTGATCGCGTAAAACAGGCCTTCGGGCTTGCCTCCGAGCTCATCGAAGATCTGGAAGGACGCGACGAACTCCCGGTCGACGTCTTTGGGCGAGCCGTCGGCCTTGGCTTTGCCCTTGGCCGTCACGATGATCGGTCCCAATAGTCCGGCGTTGATTTCAATAGCGGGATCGACGTGACCGTGATACCACCACACGATTGAACTTGGCTGGCCCGGCCCAGGGCCGCTCGCCTCACTGGCGAACCAGTGATATACGTACTTGCGCCCCGGAGCGACGCGGTCGCCTCGCCCAAATGGAAGGTAGAACGAGCCTTCGTTGTTCTTGCCATAGCGCAAGCCGTGCGGGTGCATGTCACGGGGCAATTTCGTGCGATTCAGAAAATGAACGATCACTTCATCGCCGACTTCTGCGCGAATAATTGGCCCGAGAATTCCCAGCCACTCCGGCTGCGGCTTCCTGGTGGTGAAGGTGTCGTCGGTGTATTCGATGAAGCGCGTTTTCGGCCACTCCAGCTTCGAGCTCCACTGCCGCGGAACCGGCCTCGCGGTGAGGAGATCGTTGCCGCTGGGAGCGTAATTCCAGGTAACATCTTCAGCGGCGATATAGTACTGGCGAATTGCCGCAAGACATGAATCGCAACAGGAAAGAAGGAGAAGAAAACAAACGCCAACCGCCAGCTGTATCCTCACGAAACGATTATCCCACCCCAGAGGAGGGCTGAGGTCAAGCTGAGGTCAAGGTGATGAAGCTGGGGACTAGTCGTTCTAATCGGGATTAATTTCGTTTTGTCGAGGCGGCAGTGCTATTAAATCCGGATGATCCGGATCGCGCCAGATGATGTGGAAGCACTCCCCTTCGCGTTGCGGACGCCAGGTAGAACCATCATCGAATTTCACGAGAGAAGGAAAGAACACCCAACCCAGAATTCCCTGCGCGGCATTACCGCTCATGCCGGGCTGTTCGATCGTGCCTTCCTGCCCCGGCGGAATTGCTTTCTTTAACGACCACGGCATGTTGTATGGCCGTTCCAGATCCTGCGGAGCCGAGAACACTTCGGCGGTAAATGTCGCGCTGGAGAGAGTCTTATTTGTTGAATTCTTCACCTGCAGCGAGAGAGTTTGCGGATTTTTCCAGAAATCTCCGCCACTCGCCACAACCGGGCAGGCACGGGTTTGCGGCGGGGCAATGGTGAAGATGGCCATCATTCCCGATTCCATGTGATCTTCCACGTGGCAGTGGAACAGCCAGGAACCGGGGTTATCGGCGGTCATATCGACGGTTTTCATGCTGCCGGGCAGGAGCTCAACCACATCGGTATGACGGCTTTCATAGCTGACAGTTTCGCCATGCCAGTGCGGCGTGTGAAGGTCAATCTCGTTTCCCATGGCCAGCAGATACCAGCGGACTTTCTCGCCCTGCTTCATGGCCAGGCCGGGAAGATTGCCGAAGATGAACCCGTTGATGCTGTAGAAGAGACCTTGGCGCTTGCCGCCCAGCTCATCGAAGATTTGAAACGAAGTGACGAATTCGCGATCCACATCTTTGGGGGAGCCGTCGGGGTTCGCCTTACCTTTCGCGGTCACGATGATCGGCCCAAGCAATCCGGCATTGACCTCGATTCCCGGGTCGACGTGGCCGTGATACCACCAGACGATCGAACTTGGCTGGCCGGGACCGGGGCCGCTCGCCTCATCGGCGAACCAGTGATAAACATACTTGCGGCCCGGCGCGACGCGATCGCCCCGGCCAAATGGAAGGTAGAACGCGCCTTCATTGTTTTTGTCGTAATGCAGGCCATGCGGGTGCATGTTACGCGGCATTTTGGTGCGATTCAGAAAATCGACGATGATCTCGTCGCCCACCTCCGCGCGAATAATCGGGCCGAGAATTCCAAGCCACTCCGGCTGAGGTTTTTTCGTAGTGAAAGTATCGTCGGTGTATTCAATGTACCGGGTTTTCGGCCACTCCAATTTAACAACCCAGGGCTGGGGAATGGGGCGGGCGGTGAGTAGATCGTGACCGCTGGGCGCGTAGCTCCAGGTCACATCTTCGGCGGCGATGTAGTAATGGCGAGTGGTCGCGAAACAGGAAGCAGCGCTGAAGACGATAAAGCAAAGGGCAAGGATAGGGATAAGGATAACGACAACGACCGGCTTGATTTTCACGAGAACGATTATCCCATTTCGGGGGAGCGGCCGTGCTGCAGCCGCACGTCCAGATGCATATGAAACCCTCGGTCCGCGCGAAACCAGCCGCGCGGACCGAGAATTAAACAGATTCTTGCCGACACACTTACGGATTGAAAGCCGCCGTGACGGTCACCTGCGGGTCTGACGAATTCATGGTGATAGAGCACGTTCCTGTGC
>DATGJP010000039.1:0-2331 GCA_035295125.1 Bryobacteraceae bacterium
CGTCGCACGCATTGTCCCGCTGATTGCGCGACGAACCGAGGGTCATCTGGCGGCAGCGGCGGCGAAACGGGTCGAGCGCTGGCGGCGCATCGTATTGCAGGCTGCAGAACAGTCCCGCCGCAGTTTGGTGCCAGAAGTCTGGCAACCGCTAAAATTCAAAGATGCGTTGACGTTGCCGGGCGGCATGCGCATTGTGCTCTCCGAGTTCGAAACAGAAACAAAGCTTAAAGATCTGCTTCAGTCTCCCCACGACGATGAAATCTTCATCGCGCTCGGACCCGAAGGAGGATGGACGAATGAGGAATTAACTATGTTTCGCGAAGCCGGGTGGAGTTCAGCCTCATTGGGAGGCACAATCCTGCGGGCTGAGACGGCGGCGATCGCCGCCCTGTCCATCGTCCAGTCCGAATTGTCTTAGGCAGTTAAGTTCGAAGAACGTGGGAGTGGTCGCGGCGCCATATAGGTGCGGGTGATGCGATCGTGCCAGCAGAGTCGATCCTCGTCGAGGAAACACCAGGCGTAGCCGAGCGCCAACGATAATCCCGACAACACTGCGGCCAACACGCGCCAACGCCGCGTTTTCCTGGGAACAGCAGTGCCGTCGAAGCGGCTAAGTTGCAAGCGCGCCAGACGCAGGCCCGGCGTCGTGCCCGTATAAACCAGCAAGAGGTATTGATAGGAAGTCCAGAATACGGCGGTTAGGACGAGTGAAACTGTCGCTGCCAGCTGCAGTGAGGGAGTGATCCCCGTGACGCGAAAAAAAATGTAGGCGAAGAGCACGAAGGCTGAGGCCACCAGCAACGCGTCAATGGAGCCCGCGAACACACGCTTGGACATAGGAGCGGCTTGCAATGGCAGTTCGAATCCGGGGCGACGTTCCTTTGCCGGTTCTTCAACCGGATCCATCATGATCCCACCGAGAGCCGGCGGGGGCGGCAGTAGCTCTGGCACTTCGAGAATACGCGGCTGTTCCACGATAGGTTCGGCGAGTCCGTCGAAAACTGGCGGAGGCGGCGCGAAGCGTGGGAATTCTAGGATTCTCCCACCCACTTCCGGCAGATCCAGAGTGTCGGCTTCGGTTGCACGCGGGATTTGGATCTCTTCCTTATGAATTGCGGAGTCGTCTTGTATCGCGATTGCGAGTCGATTGTGTGCTGCAGGCAGCCTTGGCGGGTGATCGTTCCACGCGGGCTCGGGTGGATCAAACTTTAACTGCAGCGACGGATACCGCGGGGCGCGCGGACGCCGCCGAGCGCGGTAATTATTTACTCGATCTGCAACTTCGTTGCGCCATGAGTCGGGATCTGGCGGCTTACCTGGTTCGCTTTGAGCTGACTCGTTCGGCGTAACTGGATCGACCGGTTCATGGGCAGACGATAACACCGACGCGAATTGGTTCACAGGCGTTGTACCGGTTGACAAATCCTGCTCACTATCCGCGACAAACTTCGGAGCCTCATCGAGGCTGATGGCAAAAGCCTGTTCGCTGGCATCGTATGCTTCAGGATCAACTAGCCGAGCGCCGCGCGGCGGCGACACATTGGAATCGGCATCGGGTTCGAACTTCAATTTCATTTTGTAGAATCTCGCCTCGGGTTGGCTTCAGGCACTCGGAACGTCAAACTCTTTTGCCTCTCAGGCCAGCACCGTGCTAACTTCACGGTACGCCGGCACGAACTTCAGGCCGGAGAGTTCGTGCGCGTCCCGATGACTTCCCGCAATCGATTCCTTATCACGGCGGCGTTGCTTTGTCATCTATTACTGACGCATCCCTTAGTTACCAGCCAGTTGCTCGTTCCTCAAACCCCCGCCAATCCAACGGAGAGCCTACCCAATACCCCGTCCACTCCGAAAGAGGAAGACGTCACAATAATCGCTACTACTCAGGAAAAGATTGTCTCCATTTATAAGTTGCACGGTAAAGCTGAGATTCATTATGGGGTCTACATCCTGCGCGGCGATGAAGTCACGTATAACGCCGACACCGGTGAGGCCATAGCAGATGGCCATGTGGTTCTCGAAGGCGGAGCCAACGACGAACACATTCAGGCGAGCCACGGCACTTACAATGTTCGCGAGGAAAGCGGACGCTTCAACAACGTAACTGGCAGTATAGGTGTACGCACGCGGGGAACAAGGCTTATGCTGACTTCCTCGAATCCGTTTTTCTTCACTGGGAAAGTGGTGGAAAAGACCGGCCCCGACCATTACATGGTCTATGACGGTACGGTGACGACCTGTGAGTTGCCTCGCCCCCGATGGCAGTTCAACGCCAACAAGGTTGTGGTCAACGTCGGTGGAACGGCTAAGATTTATCACAGCACGTTCGGG
>DATGJP010000040.1:0-2691 GCA_035295125.1 Bryobacteraceae bacterium
GGGCGCGCGCCGCCTTGAGAAGCCGGTGTCGCGCCATGATGATGCCGTTGTCGGTGGAGACGAGATTTTCCTTGGTGCGATCGACGATCGGTCCCATGCTCTCCTGCAAGGACGCATCCTGCATGGCAATGCCCTCGACGCCGCTATAGGTGATCCCGGCCTTCTGCGCCGCCCGATCCATCAGATAGTCGTTATCCTTGTTGGCGAGCGGCCGATAGCTGCCGGGCACGTAGCGAACGTGGATACCTTGGCCGTCGGCCATGGCCTGCCGCTCCGCGGGCGTCAACGCCCGCACCGGATGATAGTCGAAACTCCACGCCCAGCAATTTTCGTCGTCGATTGGAATCCAAAAATGCCCATGGATCGGATGGTCTCCGCGCGGCGGGACCATCGTGAAGCTTGGCATGACCCAAGGCGTGATCCGCCAGTAATATTTGCCGTTCTCGGCGTTGCGCCGCGCTCCGATGTATAGCCCGCCCGGCTGTTCGACCACCTCGAACACCGGTCGCGTATCGTTGAGGTTGTATTGGTTTGCTTTGGAGCCCTTGAACAGCGGGTCCGTGTTCAGGCTGCCACGATGCAAGAACGACACATGGCTGGAGTCGATGCCGCCTTCCATGGCCTGGAGCCAGTTGCTCTCCTGCCAGCGCTTGGAGGTAAAGCTCTGTTCCGAGGGAACGCGCGCGAACTCCCATTCGGGATGCGGCGGTTCGTGTTCCGGTTTTCCCATGTAGGTCCACAACACATCGCCAATCCGGACGAGCGGATAGGATTTCAACTTTATCTTTTTACAAAAGCCGCCTTCTTCAGGCTCTGACGGGACGTCGACGCATTGCCCTGTCACGTCGTATTTCCAGCCGTGGTATGGACAGCGCAGCCCGAATTCTTCGTTTCGACCGAACCACAGCGACACGCCACGATGGGCGCAGAACTCGTCGATCAGTCCGTAGCGTCCTTCGGTATCGCGGAAGGCGAGCAAACGCTCCGACAATAATTTCACCCGGACGGGCGGACATTCATTCTCGGGCAGTTCGTTCGCCAGCAACGCCGGAATCCAGTAATGGCGAAACATGTCGCCCATCGGCGTGCCCAGGCCGGTCTGCGTCAGCAGTTCGTTTTGTTCTTTGCGCAGCATGGAAACTCCTTTTCGCGGACGCTAGAGCATGATCCGGAAAAGTGTGAAGCGGTTTTCCGAGAAGATCATGCTCAATCAAAGACCTAAAGCGCGATGAGATTTAGTCGAATCGTCATCGCACTTTAGGAAGCCGTGTCGCAAACTTGACCGCCGCGTTTTAAAAAGTATACCTGTTCTTCTAGATGGAACGGCGTTCTGCAAACGGAAACGATCCTACGTTCGCCCCAACTTCACGTCAATCAGGAACCGAAATGTCGGAAACTGCCCAGTTGCTAAGGGTTTGCGAAGCCGCTGATGTCCCGAGGGATGGCGCCTTGAAAGTGGAGACAGGCGAGCTTGTCCTCGCGGTGTTTAATCTCGGCGGCACATTTTTCGTGACTGACGATCAATGCACCCATGGCCCAGGCTCGCTCTCCGAAGGAGAGATCTACGACGATGTCGTCGAATGCAATTTCCATGGCGGCGCATTCAACATCAAGACGGGTGAGGTTCTCTCGCCGCCCTGCATGATTCCTGTGCGGACCTATGCCGTTTCGGTGTCGGACGGCGCCGTCTATATAAGCGCGCCGACGCGAACTACTCAGCCTTAGCTCCGGACAAGGTCACAATCGGCGCCCAGCGCGCGACCTCGGCCGCGACGAATTTGCCGAACGCCTCGGCACTCATCGGCGCCGCAAGGATTCCTTCCTGCGCCAAAATCCTGCCAACCTCGGGGTTATCGAGCGCCTTCACACAGGCCTTGTTCAGACGATCGACGATATCGGCGGAAATGCCCGGTGGACCGGAAATAGAAAACCATGTGGTTGCTATCAGATCCGGGTAACCCAACTCCTTGAACGTCGGCAAATCCGGGAAATTCGGTAAGCGCTGATCCGCCGTGATTGCGATCGGGATAACCGTACCGGCTTGGATTTGGCCAAGCGCTGTGGTCCAGGTCATGAACCCCATTTTTATACGACCGGCAACGATGTCTAACATCGCAGGCCCCGCGCCCTTGTAATGAACGGGCTGCATCGGCAAATCGAGTTTACGCGCGAGATAAGCCGCAACGAGGTGGCCCTGAGTCCCGGTCCCGGGGCTACCATAATCGACCGGCGTTGGGCTGTTGCGGAGAATTGCGAAGACTTCACTCGGCGTGCGAGCGCCGAGGGATGGATTGACGACCCATACGATAGGCGGGCCGCCCATATAGGCAATATGCGTGAAATCGTGAACGGGATCGTAACCGGTATTGCCATTTAGCGCTGGCGCGATGGCATGAGAGGCAACCCCGGACACCAGCAACGTGTAGCCATCCGGCTCGCCGCGCGCCACTTGGGCGGAAGCGGTGACGCCGCCCGCTCCGCCGCGGTTTTCCACGAACACCTGCTTGCCCAGTTCATCCGACAAGGCCTGCGCAAAAATACGGCCAAGCGCATCGGCACTGCCACCCGCGGCAAATGGTACAACAAGCCTTATGGGCCTAGTGGGCCACGAACTCGCCTGCGCATAAGGGACGAGCAGAATAATCATTGCCAGCGCCAGTGACGATGCGATCTTTTTCATTCCGTATTCCA
>DATGJP010000041.1:0-3498 GCA_035295125.1 Bryobacteraceae bacterium
ACAGCAGCATCGGCGGCAGCAGCGCAACGGGAGGGTTTCCCGGCCTGTGCCTGGATAATCCGGAAATCCGTGCCGCAGCCGAAAAATTCCTGATCGCGTTAGTTGAGCGTTACCGGAACCATCCGGCATTGCTCGGCTACGATCTATGGAATGAGAACACTTATAACGGCGGCAGCCCGACGAAGATGTACTGCTATTGCGACGCGACCAAGCGCAAATTGCGGGAATGGTTGCGCCGCCGCTATGGAAGCCTGGAGCAGGTTGCCCGGATCTGGAATCGCTACAGTTATGCCGCCTGGGACGATGTGGAGCCGCCACCGAATTTCGGCGGTTATCCGGAGAGCCTCGATTGGCTGCAATTCCGCATCGACGACGCCTTCGACCTGTTCCATTGGCGCACGGAATTGTTCCGCAAGCTTGACCCCAACCATCTGATCGCGGCTCATGGGGTAGCCGGAACGCTCGAGTCGCTGCCGTCGAGCGCGCACGACGAATGGCGCTCTTCTGCTGAGGTGGACACGTGGGGCTTCACGTTTATCGCATCACGCAAGGGCGACGAGCCCTGGAAACAGTTCCAGGCGGTAGACCTGGTCCGCGGCGGATCGAGAGGTAAACCTTTCTGGCACGCCGAGGCCGAAGCGGGGCCGTTGTGGATGCAGCCGCAAGTAATCGGCCGCCCGCGCGAGGATGGCCGAATTCCGGACGAAAACGATGTCCGATTGTGGAATCTTGTCTCGTGCGCAGGCGGCGCGACGGGCATTCTGTACCCTCGCTGGCGTCCCTTGCTGGATGGGCCTCTGTTCGGAGCGTTTGGAGCATTCGGCATGGACGGCTCTGTGACTCCGCGCGCTGAAATGGCGGGTAAGGTCGCCCGCTGGGCCAATGCTCATCCGGAGCTTTGGGCTTCGCCTCCGGTTGCAGGCGACATTGGCCTGGTGTTTGTCCCGGAATCCGAAATGTTCAATTACGTGCAGCAGGGTTCTACGAACTTCTACGCGCAGTCGATCCGGGGCGCCTATCAGGCATTCTTCGATTCCAACATCCAACCCGATTTCGTTTCTCTCGACGACATTGGCAAGTACAAAATCGTTTACCTGTCGTATCCTGTGATGCTCGAGAGCGGCACCGTGGAAAAGCTCCGCAAGTATGTGGAACAAGGCGGAACGCTGATCAGCGAGGGGCTGCCGGCTTATTTCGGCGATCACGGCCGGGCCGGGCCTGTGCAGCCCAATTATGGACTCGACCGGCTCTTCGGAGCCCGAGAGCGCTACGTCGAGTTCACTCCGGATCTGCTCGACAATCTCTCCCTGGAAGTGAAAGGGAAGAAGATTTACGGCCGCTACTTCCTGCAGGAATATGAAACCAATGGCGGCGAACCGGCCGGCCACTATGCCAACGGCCACATTGCCGCCGTCGAGCATCGCTATGGGAAGGGCCGGACTTTGTTGATCGGAACGTTTCCGGGCGGGGGATACTATTTGCACCATTCGCCTGCCGCGAAAGCTTTTTTCGCCGATCTGTTGCAGTTGGCGGAGGTTGAGCCACGGTTGCAGACCAACAACACCCGCGTGCAGGTGCGGCTGCATAGCGGAAAAGGCGGAAATTATTTGTGGGTGGTGAATCCGTCCCGGAGCGAAGCGGATGTGACAGTCTCGATAACGGGACCGGCGCCGGATCTCCATTCTGCTGAAGATGTGTGGGGCAACCGGCCGGTGTCAGTTGGAGACCGGAAGATCACGGTCAGCGTACCCGCCCGCGATGCGGCTGTGATCGCCCTGCGCTAAGCGCAGGTAATTTCCACCAGAAATTTCTATACAATTGGAGGACTCGGGCTGCAACCGGCAGCGAGAATGGAGGCTACATGACTCGCAGACACTGGCTGGAACTCGGCGCCGCGGCCCCGGCGCTCGCAGCGGGTGCGGACCAACCCTGTCCGTCGGAACCCCGCCGCACAAAGACCGCCGCCGTGGTGACCGAATACCGCTACAACTCTCATGCGGATGTCCTGATTGGGCGGTTACTCGCTGGCTATTCGGCAAACGCGATATGGAGTCCATCGCACACTAATATCGTCTCACTGCACACCGACCAGGTGCCTCGCAACGATATGAGCCGCGACCTGGCTGCGCGTAATGGATTTCGCCTCTACCCAACTATCCGCGAAACTCTGACGCTCGGTACCAACTCGCTTGCTGTCGACGGGGTTGTATTCGTAGGCGAGCACGGCGACTATCCCACCAACGATGTCGGGCAAAAGCTGTATCCACGTTACGAACTGTTCTCGCAAATTCTGGATGTCTATGAGCAATCTGGCAAGTCAGTTCCGACGTTCTTCGACAAGCATTTTTCTTACTCTTGGGACAAGGCCGCAGCTATCTATAACCGGGCTAAGAAGCTTGGGTTCCCCTTCATGGCCGGATCGTCCATACCGATGACCATCCGAAGACCGGCCCTGGACCCGCCGCTCGAAACGCCGATCACGGAGGCTGTAGCGATCGGCTACAGCGATCCCGATGCGTACGGATTCCACACTCTCGAAGGGTTGCAGTGCCTGGTTGAGCGCCGGAAAGGGGGCGAAACGGGAATCGCCTCCGTTCAATGGATCGAAGGCGATGCTGTCTGGGCTTGGCGTGACAGCCCGCAAGGGGAGTGGTCGAAGCCCCTAATCACTGAAGCCTTCCGCCAGCAGCCGTTGCCGCAATCCCCACCGATTGAAGCGCAGGCCAAGCAACCGGTGCTGTTCCTCTTGAATTATCGCGACGGATTGAAAGCCGCGGCACTGGTGCTGACTCACAATGCCGGGGGCTTTAGCGTGGCGCTGAAGGTACACGGGCAGCCGGAGCCGCTCTCGGTGGCATTCGCGGCTCCTAAGGTGGGCCGTCCGCTGCCGAACTGGGACGGTCTGGTGCGCTGCATCGACCTGTTTCTGTCGACGGGCAAGCCTCCGAACCCGGCGGAGCGAACTTTGCTGACCACCGGCGCGCTGGCGTTCTGTTTCGAATCCAAGCGGACGGGCAAGCTGGTTGAAACACCCCAACTTCAAGTGCGGTATCGCGGGCCGGAGCACAGTTGGTTTCAGACAGCTTGAATCGCATTCGACCTGGTCTGTGAACCTTTCATTTTCTATGGAACTCGTGTCTGGATATTCCAAAGTTTTGTTGACTCTTCTACTTACGCTACGCATCCCGATAGCCGCCTATGCACAGCTCGCTTCCACAACGTCTCTGGTCGGCACCGTGACCGACAGCGCGAAGGCGAGCATGGCGGGTGTCGAGATCCTGGCCGCGAATGAAGCCACGCGCGAAACTTACAACACGACCACCAATGCGAACGGATATTTCGAGATCCAGTTTGTGAAGGTGGGGACGTACACGATCAGCGCACATCAAGCTGGTTTTGAAACCATGAAGAAGACCGGAATCATCGTCGAAGCCAACCAGATCGTACGCACTGATTTCACGATGCAGGTGGGCAAGGTCACTGAAACGCTGACGGTCA
>DATGJP010000042.1:0-158869 GCA_035295125.1 Bryobacteraceae bacterium
CAAAGGCTATCGGCCGCAGTTTTACTTCCGCACGACGGACGTCACGGGTGTGGCGCAGTTGCCGGAAGGGATGGAGATGGTGATGCCGGGCGACAACGTTTCGTTGGCGGTCGAGCTGATCACTCCGGTGGCCATGGACAAAGGCTTACGGTTCGCGATTCGCGAAGGTGGACGCACCGTCGGCGCGGGTACCGTGACGGAAGTTTTAGAGTAACTCGATGAGTCTGAGAGAACGCATTCGCATTCGCCTCAAGGCGTATGATCATCGCATCCTCGACCAATCGACGACGGAGATCGTCGATACGGCCAAGAGAACGGGGGCCCAGATTGCGGGCCCCATTCCGCTGCCGACGGTGAAGAACCGCTACACGGTGTTGCGGTCGCCTCACGTGGACAAGAAGTCGCGCGAGCAGTTTGAGATTCGAACGCACAAGCGGCTGTTGGACATCCTCGAGCCGACCCAGGATACGGTGGACGCGCTGATGAAGCTGGATCTTCCGGCCGGGGTGGATGTCGAAATCAAGGCGTTTGGAAAGAAGTAAGGATCTTCCTCCCGTTGCGGGATAGAAGAATGACCTACGAGGTGTTATGGGCCTAGGGATTTTAGGGAAAAAAATCGGGATGACGCAGCTGTTCCGGCCGGACGGGCAAGTGGTTCCCGTCACGTTGCTGAAGGCCGGTCCGTGCGTTGTGGTGCAGCGTAAGACTCCCGCGAACGATGGTTACGACGCTGTGCAACTCGGCCTGATGGAATTTGCCAAAGCGGCGCGTACGACAAAGCCGATGACCGGGCATTTGAAAAAAGCAAGTGCCGAGGGCGTGAAGTTCCTGCGCGAAGTTCGGCTGGGTCCCGGCGATGGCGATTTGAAACAAGGCGACCGCGTTCTGGTCGATCAGTTCAAACCCAAAGACAAGGTGGACGTGATCGGCGTGAGCAAGGGCCGCGGTTTCGCGAGTCTTACCAAGCGGCATCATTTCCGCGGAGGTCCGGAGAGCCACGGTTCGATGTTCCACCGCGCACCGGGTTCGATCGGCGCATCCAGCTTTCCGTCTCGCGTGTTCCCCGGCATGAGGATGGCGGGTCACATGGGTACGCAACAGGTGACCGTCCGCAACCTCGAAGTGGTTGAGGTGGATGCCGAGGACAACGTGCTGATGGTGAAGGGCGCGGTTCCGGGTCCGAATGGCGGTTACGTGATGGTGCGGAGGGCAAAGAGGTAACGGACCATGCCTAGCGTACAAATCTTCAATTTGAATAGCGAAGTGGTCGGCCAGATCGATTTGGCCGATGAAGTTTTCGCCGCGCCGGTGAACGAGCACCTTCTGTATGAGGCCGTCCGGCATTACCAGGCTTGCGCGCGATCCGGCACGGCATCGACCAAGACGCGGCACGAAGTTTCGGGATCGGGCAAGAAACTGTGGCGGCAGAAGGGCACTGGCCGCGCGCGCATGGGCTCCATCCGTTCGCCGCTGTGGCGTCACGGCGGTACGGTCCATGGGCCGCAGCCGCGCGATTACAGCTACAAACTGCCGCGCAAGATGCTGCTCGGCGCGTTGCGCTCGGCTCTTTCCGCAAAGCTGCGGGATGGCGAGCTGGCGGTGATCCAGGGGTTCCAACTGGCGGATCACAAGAGCAAGGCCTTTCGGTCGGTTCTCAATAAGCTGGAAGCCAGCCGCACAGTGCTGCTCGTGAATCATGAGGCAGATAACCGCAACCTTGCTCTCAGCTCGCGCAATTTGAAGGGCGTGAAGCTGGTGGCGACGAAAGACGTCACCGTTTACGACGTGCTTCGTCACTCCAAGGTGCTGTTGAGCGAAGGCGCCGCCAAGAAGCTCGGGGAGGCTCTCGCAAAATGAGCATTTACAACGTCATCAAGCGGCCAATGGTCACCGAAAAGGCCATGGGCAAAAAAGAAGCGGAGCAGACGCTTTGTTTCGAAGTTGCGCCTGATGCGAATAAGACGCAGATCAGGGCGGCGGTCGAGCAGCTTTTTAAGGTGAAAGTGGCCGAAGTTCGTACGGTGAGCCAGACGGGCAAACTGCGCCGGCGCGGCCGTTTCGCGGGTTATCGCCCGGATTGGAAGAAGGCGTACGTGCGGCTGAAAGAGGGCCAGAAGATGCCCGAGTACGCGGAGATATAAAAGATGCCGATCAAAGCATTCAGGCCGGTAACCAAATCGCGTCGCTTCATGACGCTCGTCACCCGTGACGACATCACGAAGCAGACGCCGGAGAAGTCGCTGGTGGAAGGAAAGCCGAAGACCGGCGGCCGCACCAGCACTGGCCGGATTTCGAGCCGTTTTCGCGGGGGTGGCGCAAAACGCGCCTACCGCATCATCGATTTCAAGCGCGACAAGACCGGCATTGCCGCCAAAGTCGCAGCCATCGAGTACGATCCGAACCGTTCCGCGCGCATTGCGCTGCTGCATTATACGGACGGCGAGAAGCGGTACATCATCGCGCCGGTCGGTCTCGAAGTTGGCCGCACAGTGACTTCGGGTCCGGAGGCCGACATCCTGGTGGGTAACGCGCTTCCGCTGAAGAACATCCCCGCTGGTACGATCGTCCACAACATCGAGCTGAAGCCGGGCAAAGGCGGGCAGATGGCTCGCTCGGCGGGCGCGCAGGCGCAGTTGGTTTCGAAAGAGGGCGGCGTCGCGCTGTTAAAGCTGCCGTCGGGCGAAGTGCGCAGAGTCCTGGTGGATTGCATGGCGACCGTTGGCCAGGTGGGCAACCTCGATCACGAGAACGAATCGCACGGCAAGGCTGGCAAGACGCGCTGGCTCGGCCGCATGCCTCACAACCGCGGCGTAACGATGAATCCCGTGGATCATCCGCACGGTGGTGGCGAAGGAAAGACGTCGGGTGGACGACATCCGGTAACTCCTTGGGGCCAGCCGACACGCGGATACAAGACTCGCAACAACAAGCGCACCGACAAATTCATCGTCAGCCGGAAAGCGAAGAAGAGGTAGCCATACATGAGCAGATCTCTTAAGAAAGGGCCGTTCACAGACGACCACCTCGAAAAGAAGGTGTTCGCGATGAACGAGAAGAACGAGAAGAAAGTAGTGCGGACGTGGTCTCGCCGCTCGACCATCCTGCCGGAATTTATCGGACACACGCTGGCGGTCCACAACGGTAAGAAGTTCATCCCGGTGTATATCACCGAGAACATGGTGGGCCACAAGCTCGGTGAGTTTTCGCCGACGCGCACGTTCAAAGGACACGCGGCCAAAGCGGCAACGGAGAAGGCGGCGAAACCCGCTTAACGAGGAAGCAACATGGAAGCCAAGGCAGAGGCACGATACATACGCACATCGCCGCAGAAGGCGCGTCTGGTGGTGGAACTGATTCGCGGAACTCGCGCGGGCCAGGCGATCACGATCCTGCGGGGAACCAATAAGCGGCTTGCCCCGACGGTGGAGAAGGTTCTGCGCTCGGCGATATCGAACTGCGAGAACCGGTTCATGGATGTAGACGTGGACGATTTGTTCGTCACCGCGGCGTATGTGAACGAAGGTCCGCGGATGAAGCGCGTGCGGCCGGCTCCTATGGGCCGCGCTTACCGCTACCAGCGGCGCATGGCGCACATCGTCGTGAAGGTCGGTGACAAGAAAGCGGGCGGCGAGCTGAAGGCGAAGGAGAACGTATAGTGGGTCAGAAAGTACATCCCTACGGGTTCCGGCTGGGCGTCACGAAGACGTGGCGTTCGCGCTGGTTCGCCAAGCAGGATTATCACAAGCTGCTGAAGGAAGATCTCGAATTGAAGGATTTGCTGCGCGAGCGGTTGAAGGCCGCCGGCGTCAGCTCCGTCGAAGTCGATCGTCCCGGCAACAAGCTGCGCGTTACGATCCGCACATCGCGTCCCGGCATCATCATCGGCCGCAAAGGCGCCGAAATCGAGAAGCTGAAGCAGGATCTCGCGAAGCAGACCAAGCGCGAGGTTTTCATCGACATTCAGGAAGTACACAAGCCCGAGTTGGACGCGCAGTTGGTGTCCGAGTCGATCGCACTGCAGCTCGAAAAGCGCGTGGCGTTCCGCCGCGCGATGCGAAAAGCGGTGGATTCGGCGTTGCGGTTCGGCTGCAAGGGAATCAAAGTTCGCGTTTCAGGCCGTTTGAACGGAGCTGAAATCGCTCGCAGTGAGTGGTATCTGCAGGGCCAGCTTCCGCTGCACACTTTGCGTGCCGACGTCGAATACGGATTTTCGGAAGCCTACACGACGTATGGAGTAATTGGAGTTAAGTGCTGGGTTTATAAGGGCGAGATTTTGGACGGCGCACGCCGCGCAACGATGCGTGCCGAACCCGAGCCGCGCCGCCAGCCGCGCGACCGCCGGCCCGACCGGCGCGATCGCGGCGAGCGGGCTCCTGCGCCTCCACCTCCGGTTACCTCCGATACTCCGGCTGGTCCCGCGATGCAGCAGTTGCCGGTTGAGGGACAACAGCGGACAGTGCCGATCATGCCGCCGATGGCTCCGCCGCAACCCTCGTGGAAGCAGGAGTTGAAGCACGAGCCCGAAGCCGGGACGCCGGCGCCGGAATCGAACGAGCCTAACAAAGAGCCCAACAAAGAATAACGAGATTGGAGAATTGTCGCCATGTTGATGCCCAAGAAAGTTAAATACAGAAAACAGCAGCGCGGGCGCATGACGGGCAAGGCCTGGCGAGGGTCGAGCCTCGCGTTTGGAGACTACGGCCTCAAGGCTATGCGTTGCGGCTGGATTACGGACCGGCAGATCGAAGCGGCCCGCGTCGCGATGACGCGATTCATCAAGCGCGGCGGCAAGGTTTGGATTCGGCTGTTCCCTGATAAGCCGATCACGAAGAAGCCCGCTGAAACCCGTATGGGTAAGGGAAAGGGCGCTCCGGAGCAATGGGTCGCGGTGATCCGGCCGGGCAAGATCCTGTTCGAGATGGAAGGCGTTTCCAAGGAGATTGCGACTGAAGCGATGCGTCTGGCGGCTCAGAAGTTGTGCTTGCCAACGAAGCTGGTGTCGCGGGGAGAGGGCGCGTAGTGCAGGCTGGCAGCCTGCGGCGATTGGAAATCGGCCCAAAAGAGCTGAGAGGGATTTGAGATGAAAGCCGACAAGGTACGAGAGATCGACAACAACGAACTGGGAATCCAGGAGCGTGACGCTCAGGAGCAGATGTTCCGGCTGCGTTTTCAGTTGTCGATGGGTCAGACGGACGGAGTCAAGAAACTCCGGGCTCTGCGCAAGGATCGGGCGCGCATGCTCACCATTTTGCGAGAGCGCGAAATCAACCCGGCGCTCGCGCCCGTGGTTAAGCAAGGCAAGAAGCGAGGGAAAAAGTAAACCATGGCCGATCAGCAAGCGACACCTGTGGCCAAGACGGGTAATAAAAACGAGAAGGTCGGCGAAGTGGTCTCCGCGCGCATGCAGAAGACCATAGTGGTTGAGGTAACCCGCCGCGTTCCGCACCCGGTCTACAAGCGAATCATCAACAAGCGCGCCAAGTTCTACGCGCACGATGAAGAGAGTTCCGCCAAGGTAGGCGACATCGTGCGCATTATCGAGTGCCGGCCGCTCAGTAAGCTGAAGCGGTGGCGGCTTGGCGAAATCATCCGGAAGGCCGTGCAGGTGGGCGTGGAGTCCGAAGAGGAGCGCGAGGGAACGCAACCTGTAGCCGGCGCGAAATCGCCGACGAGGAGGAGATAACCCATGATCGGGATGAGAACCATTCTGGAGGTCGCTGACAACAGCGGCGCCCGGAAGCTGCAATGTATCCTGCCGCGCGGCGGCGACAAGGGTCTGCACGCCGGTTTGGGAGACGTGGTGACTGCCAGCGTTAAAGAAGCTGCGCCGGATTCCGCGATCAAGAAGGGCAAAGTAGTCCGTTGCGTCATCGTTCGCATGCGCAAGGAATCGCGCCGCCGGGATGGCACCTATATTCGTTTCGATTCGAACGCGGCTGTATTGGTGACTGAGTTGAACGAGCCGGTGGGAACACGCGTGTTCGGGCCAGTCGCTCGCGAACTGCGCGACAAGAGATTTATGAAGATCGTTTCGCTGGCGCCGGAGGTGATCTAATCGATGCCGGGGAAGAAGAAAGCAATCGAGCCGTTCAAGATCCGGCTCAAGAAGGACGACCAGGTTCAGGTGATCGCCGGGCGCGACAAAGGGAAGACCGGACGCGTCATTTCTGTTGACCGCAAGCGCGGGAAAGTGCTTGTCGAGGGTGTCAGCATGGTGAAGCGCCACACGCGGCCCAATCCGTCGCGGCAGATCAAAGGCGGTATCGCGGAGCGTGAGAGCGAGATCCAGGTTTCGAACGTGATGATTCTGACGAGCGGCGGCGTGCCGTCCCGCATCGGCTACAGAGTCGAGGGCGAAGGCGTGACGACCCGCCGTCTGCGCATTGCGCGCAAGACCGGCGAGCAGTTGGACAAGAAATAAGCAGGATTCGATATGGCTGAAGCGAGATTAAGGCAGCACTACAAGAAGAACGTGATCCAGGCTCTGACGAAAGAGTTCGGCTACAAGAACGTTATGGCGGTGCCGAAGATCGACAAGGTCTCGGTGAACATCGGACTGGGCGAAGCGACGCAGAATCCCAAGCTGATGGACGGCGCCGTGAACGAACTCGGCCAGATCGCCGGCCAGAAACCGGTAGTGACCAAGGCGAAGAAATCGATCGCCGCTTTCAAATTGCGCGAAGGCATGTCGATTGGCGCGATGGTGACGCTGCGCGGCGACCGTATGTACGAGTTTCTCGATCGCCTGATGAACGTCGCGCTCCCGCGCGTCCGTGACTTTCGCGGCGTGTCGACCAAGTCCTTTGACGGCCGCGGCAACTACACGCTGGGCGTGAAGGATCAACTGATTTTTCCCGAGATCGACTACAACAAGGTTGAAAAGGTCAAGGGCATGAATATTTCGATTACGACGACCGCGAACACGGACGCCGAGGGGCTGGCGCTGCTGCGCCACATGGGCATGCCGTTCCGGCAATAACGAAAAGGACCGACGAGCGAATTCAATATGGCAACAACCGCGAAAATCGCGAGAGACGACAGGCTGAAGAAAGAACGCGTCAAGAAGACGACGAAGCTGGCGTGCAGGCACCGGAACCGCTGCTTCCGCTGCGGGCGTCCCAGAGGATACCTGCGCAAGTTCAATCTGTGCCGGATTTGCTTCCGGAAACTGGCGCTCGCCGGCGAGATTCCCGGCGTCACGAAAGCAAGCTGGTAAGCGAGAAAGGATTACGGGGGTAAGAATCTATGGCCACATCCGATCCAATAGCCGACATGCTCACGCGCATCCGTAACGGGATGCAGTCGCGCCATCCGAAAGTCGACGTCCCCTCTTCGAAGCTGAAGATGGACATCGCTCGCATCCTTAAGGATGAAGGATTCATCACGAACTACAAGCTCACCGAAGAGGGCTCGAAGAAAAGCATCCGAATCTACTTGAAGTACACCCCCGGCAATGTGCCGGTGATTTCGCGCATTGAGCGCGTGTCACGTCCGGGATGCCGCGTGTACGTGGGTAGCAAGTCCGTGCCGCGCGTTTTGGGCGGGCTGGGGATCAACATCCTGACCACGCCCAAGGGCGTTATGACGGGACATTCGGCGCGCAAGGAAAACGTTGGGGGGGAGGTGCTCTGCCACGTTTGGTAAACGAAACCTGGTAGAGGTTTAACATTATGTCGAGAGTTGGAAAAAAACCAATCCCCCTTCCGAAGGGCGTCAAAATCACCGTTGACGACAGCCTGCACGTCGAAGGGCCCAAGGGCAAGCAGACGGTGCCGATTCCGGGCGGAATTCGTGTCAAGCAGCACGACAGCATACTGGAAGTGACTCGCGACACCGATCAGTACGCCGCATTGCACGGTCTGACGCGCGCGCTAGCCGCCGCCGCGGTGCAGGGTGTCTCCACTGGATTTACACGCGAGATGGACATTACGGGCGTAGGCTATCGTGCAGACGTCAAGGGCAAGATCGCAACGTTCACGCTGGGTTACTCGCATGCGATCGAGGTTCTGCTTCCCGAAGGCATCGACCTCAAGATCGATAAGCAGACGCACCTGGTATTGAGCGGCGCGGACAAACAGCTTTTGGGACAGGTGGCCGCGAACATTCGATCATTGCGTCCGCCCGACCCGTACAAGAACAAAGGCATCCGCTATACAGGCGAGGCCCTGCGCAAGAAGGTCGGTAAGACCGGCGCGGGCGGGAAGTAAGGTAGCGGGAGAGCGACCATGGCAAAGGATTCCAAAAATATCGTACGGATGCGGATCCACACACGGATCCGCCACAGGGTGCGGGGTACGGAAGAACGCCCGCGTCTGGCTATTTTCCGCAGCGTGAAGCACATTTACGCTCAGGTGATCGACGATCACAAAGGCCACACAGTGGCGGCGGCCTCGTCTTCCGAGAAGAACGCGGGACTCAAGAGCGGCGGTAACATCGCGGGAGCCAAAGAGATTGGGAAGCTGGTGGCTCAGCGCGCGAAAGAGAAGGGCATCACCAAGGTGGTGTTCGATCGCGGCGGATATCTTTATCATGGCCGCGTCAAGGCGCTGGCGGATGCCGCGCGCGAAGCGGGATTGGAGTTCTGATGTTTACTGCAACAGCAAAGCGAATCGAGTCGAACAACCTGAATCTCAAGGAACAGGTGGTATCGATTAACCGCGTCACGAAGGTTGTGAAGGGCGGTAAGAACCTGAGTTTCTCGGCGCTGGTGGTGGTTGGTGATCCGGGCGCGAAGATTGTTGGATTCGGGACCGGCAAGGCGAAGGAAGTTCCAGCGGCAATTAAGAAGGGCATCGAAGCCGCAAAGAAGAATCTGCGCAAGATCAACGTTCTCGAGACTACGATTTTGCATCCGGTTTTGGGCAGGTTCGGCGCCGGCAAGGTATTGTTGAAGCCGGCTCCCGCGGGAACCGGTGTGATCGCCGGCGGACCGGTGCGCGCGGTCATTCAGGCGGTGGGCATTCCGAATGTTCTGACGAAGTCGATCGGGTCGCATAATCCGCACAACGTCGTCAAGGCGACTATTGATGCGCTGGAACAACTCCGCGACAAGGCGGCGGTGGCTGACATGCGGGGCCTCGTTCAGGAAAAAGTTACTTAAGATTTGGCCGCGGATAGACGCTGATTCCGAAGAGGATTTTTGTATGGCTGAAGGAACAATCAAGATCAAGCTCGTGCGCAGCCCGATCTGCACGCCGGAGAAGCATAAGGCCATCGTGCGGTCATTGGGACTGAAGAAGATTAACCGCGTGGTTGAGCGGCCCGACAGGCCGGAGTTCCGCGGGATGGTGGCCAAGGTGCCCCACCTGTTGGAGATCGTAAAGGAATAGGTTATGAACCTGAGCAATCTGAGGCCGCCCAAAGGCCAAAAACAGAAGAACCAGCGAATTGGTCAGGGTATGGGCTCTGGCCGCGGAAAGTATTCCGGCCGCGGAGCCAAGGGCGCGAAGTCGGTTTCCGGCTACAGCATGATGCGCGGATTCGAGGGTGGCCAGATGCCGCTCCATCGCCGTCTGCCGAAGCGTGGCTTCACCAACATTTTCCGCAAAGAATACGCGATCATAAACCTAGGCCGCCTGGACAAACTCGAAGGGGACGCGTTCGATCCGCAACGCCTCGTTGATCTTGGGGTCATCAAGAAGCTCGGCGATGGACTCAAGATTCTGGGTACTGGTGAAGTGACGCGCAAGCTGACCGTGCGCGCGAATTTGTTTTCCAAGTCGGCAATCGATAAGATTCAGAAAGCCGGCGGGGTGGCAGAAGTAATTCAATAAAGAGGCTCTATGAAGTTTTTTGAAGCCGTCGCGAACATATTCCGGATTCCGGATCTTCGTAAGCGCGTCCTGTTCACACTGGGGTTGCTGGCGGTCTACCGCCTCGGCGGGCACATCCCGACACCGGGCGTGTCGGCCGACCGATTGGCGCAGTTCTTCCAACAGAACCAGGGCACGATCTTCGGATTCATCGACCTGTTCAGCGGCGGTATGTTCCGGCGCTTGACGATATTCGCGCTGGGCATCATGCCGTACATCACGGCCTCGATCATCCTGCAGTTGTTGACTGTCGTGGTGCCCACGCTCGAGAAACTCCAGAAGGAAGGCGAGCTGGGGCGCCGGAAGATCACGCAGTGGACCCGCTATCTCACTGTCATTCTGGCTGTCGTCCAGTCGTTTGGTATTGCGGTGGCCCTGCAGAAGGCGGGAGATTTCGTTGTCAATCCCGGCTTCGGCTTCACCATGATGACCGTGCTCAGTCTGACCACCGGCACGGCGTTCATCATGTGGCTCGGTGAGCAGATTACGGAGCGCGGCATCGGAAACGGAATGTCGTTGATCATTTTCACGGGCATCGTCATCGGCTTGCCGAACGCGATCCGCGAAATGTACAACAACGTGATCATCACGCGCCAGTGGACGGTGCTTCACCTGATCATCATCATCGCGGTGATGATCGCCGTGGTTGCATTCATTGTGCTGGTTGAGCGCGGCGAGCGTCGCATCCCTGTACAATACGCAAAACGCGTAGTTGGCCGTCGCATGATGGGCGGACAATCGACGCACTTGCCTCTGAAAGTAAACGCGGGCGGCGTGATTCCGGTGATCTTCGCATCTTCGCTGCTGGCGTTTCCTTCCACGCTGAATTCCTGGGAAGTGGTGCAGCACAGCAAGTTCCTCAGCGCAACGTTGGGATCTATCGGCGGGAGCATGCCGCTCTACTACATCCTGTTCGTAGTGCTCATTATCTTCTTCTGCTTCTTCTACGTGTCGATCATTTTCAACCCCAACGAAGCAGCAGACAACATGCGCAAGTACGGCGGGTTCATTCCGGGCATCCGTCCGGGCCGCAACACGGCCGACTACATGAACAAGATTTTGACCAAGATCACGGTGGTCGGCGGGTTGTATCTCTCGGTACTGGCGCTGATTCCGCAGATCATGATCGCCGGGATCAAGCTGCAGAGTTTGCCGCTGGTGGGCAACTTTATCGACAACTATTTTCCGCGCTGGCTGCTGGATGGCCTGGGAGTGCACTTCTACTTCGGCGGCACGTCGCTGCTGATCGTGGTCGGTGTGGCCATGGATACGGTGAATCAGGTTGAGGCGCAGTTGATTATGCGCCATTACGAAGGGTTTACGCCACGCTCGGGCAGGATTCGGGGGCGTCGTAGCACGTTCTAGCAGGTATGAACAACGGGGGGCCGCGCAAGGCTCTGATCTTGTTTGGCTCTCCCGGTTCCGGGAAAGGCACGCAAGCAAAGCTGCTGAAGTCGTGCTGGAGTGCGCCGCATGTTTCCACAGGAGACATGCTTCGCGCGCATATTGAGGCAGGCGACGAACTGGGACTGGAAGTTCGGGCGGTGATGCAGGCGGGCATGCTCGTACCGGACGATCTGGTGAACCGGCTGGTTGAGAAGAGGCTCTTGCAGGACGATACCCAGGCCGGCGTCGTTCTGGATGGGTATCCGCGAACTTTGCAGCAGGCCGAGACTTTGGGAGAGACGTTGGGCCGGCATGGGTTGGCCCCGGTGGTGATCCACTTGAAAGTGGATTATAATGAGATTATTAGCCGGTTAAGCGGAAGACGCCAGTGTCCCTTGTGTGGCACGCTTTACAACCTGACTACTAACCCACCGAAAGTAAATGGGATTTGCGATAAGGACGGGACACTGCTGGTTACGCGTCCTGATGATAGCGAGGCGGTGATCCGGCAGCGTCTGGAGGAGTACGATCATCAAACCAGGCCGTTGCTTGAGTACTTCCGGCGTGCCGGGGTCCCGTTTTACGAAGTGGACGGAATTGACGACGGGCCGCAGGCCATAAGCACGAGGATCTGCAGGCTGGTAACGCAGGGCGGATGATAGTTCGGAAAAGCGCCGCGGAACTGGAAAAGATGCGCCGCAGCGGGTTGCTCGTTTACGAGATCCTGCAGCGGCTGGCCGCGATGGTGACCGAGGGCATTACGACGCAGGAGCTCGAGACCGCGGCCGAGAAGATGATGAAGGATGCGGGTGCGCGTCCGGCTTTCAAGGGGTATTACACCCAGGCAGCCGGCACGAAGTACCCGTTTGTGCTGTGTACGTCGGTGAACGACGAGATTGTACATGGCATGCCGTCGGCGAAGCGGAAGCTGAAGCCAGGTGACATTGTTTCGATCGATACCGGCGTGCAGTTGGATGGCTATTTTGGCGATTCGGCCGTCACGGTTCCGGTGGGTGAGATTAGCGAGCCGGTGCAGAAGTTGTTGCGTGTGACCAGGGAGTCGCTAGAACTGGCGATCGAGAAGGTTCACGCCGGCAGCCGGCTATTTGAGATTTGCGGCACGGTGGAAAAGCACGTGACCGACAACGGGTTTTCGGTGGTCCGGGAGATGGTCGGCCACGGAATTGGGACGCACCTGCATGAGGAGCCCCAGATTCCGAATTACGTCGATCGCCGGAACGAAAATCCGCGTTTGCGCGAAGGCATGGTCCTGGCGATTGAGCCGATGGTGAACCTGGGCCGGCCGGAGATGAAAGTGAAGCCGGATAAGTGGACCGCGGTGACGAAAGATGGGTCGTATTCGGCGCATTTTGAGCATTGCGTCGCGGTTACGGATAATGGTCCGTGGGTTTTGACCCGGCCGTGATGTAGTGCAGGCTGAGGCACGAGGACAAGATTATGAAGGTTAGAGCATCCGTCAAAAAGATGTGCGACAAGTGCAAGATCATCCACCGCGAAGGCGTGGTGCGAGTGATCTGCGTGAATCCGAAGCATAAGCAGCGGCAAGGATAGGAATCAGCAACTATGGCACGTATCGCGGGCGTTGATCTGCCCAACAAGAAGCGGGCCGAAATCGGCCTTACGTATATCTACGGGATCGGGCGCACTCGTTCCATGTCGATCCTTCACCGGGCCGGCGTAAACCCGGACAAGAAGGTTGCCGAAATGACCGAGGACGAAGTCAACCGCGTTCGTACCATTCTCGAAAACGAGGGCGCGGTTGAGGGTGACCTCCGCAAGGAAGCCTCGTTAAACATCAAGCGCCTCATCGAAATGGGTTCCTATCGCGGTTTGCGGCATCGCCGCGGCCTGCCGGTCCGGGGCCAGCGCACCCACACCAACGCCCGCACCCGTAAGGGTCCGCGCCGCGGCACGGTGGCGAACAAGAAGAAGGCTTCGGCCAAGACATAAGCGGAGAGGAACCATGGCGAAACCGCCTGCAAAAGCAGGAAAAAAGAAAACCTTCAAGAAGAAGGAAAAGAAGATCGTTCCGACCGGCGTCGTGCACGTGCAGGCGTCGTTCAACAACACGATCGTCACCTTCACCGACCAGATTGGCAACGTGCTGGCGTGGTCGAGCTCGGGCTCGCTCGGGTTCCGCGGCTCCCGCAAGGGTACGCCGTTTGCCGCCCAGCAGGCCTCGCTGACAGCGGCGAATAAAGTAAAGGAATATGGGCTCCGCTCGGTGGAAGTACGAGTGAGCGGGCCCGGCGCCGGCCGTGAATCGGCTGTGCGCGCGTTGGCTACCGCGGGTATCGAAGTGCGCGCTATCAAGGATTGCACTCCGATTCCGCATAACGGGTGCAGGCCGCCGAAAAAACGTCGCGTCTGAGGTGGGACAGGCGGTTTCGCCTGTCGTTGCCATTGCCCAACGAATAAATTAAGCAGGACGAAGGCGCGCAGCGCCGTAAACTGCACCTTACGACGAAAGGTAACTGAAGAAAGAATGGCTAGATATACGGGTCCCGTCTGCCGGCAATGCCGCAGAGAGGGAATGAAATTGTTCTTGAAAGGGGAGCGCTGCCACACCGAAAAGTGCGCTATTGAGAAGCGTAACTTCGCCCCCGGCCAGCATGGCAAGGATCGCAAGCCCAAGCTGGTAGGCTATGGACTTCAGCTTCGCGAAAAACAAAAGGCCCGCCGCTATTACCGTCTCCTCGAAGGACAATTCCGCAACCTTTACGAGAAGGCTCTCATCCAAAAAGGGATTACGGGCGAGCAGATGCTCAATTCCCTGGAGCGCCGCCTGGATAACATCATCTACCGCATGGGTTTCGGCACCAGCAGGGCGCAGGCCCGCCAGTTGGTCCGCCATGGACACCTGCTTGTGAACGGCCGGAAAGTGAATATTCCTTCATTCGTCGTGAAGCCGAATGACGTGATCGAGGTTCGCGAGAAGAGCAGGAACAATCCCACCATCCTCGCCGCGCGCGATGCCACCGCGCATGCGCCGTCGCCCAACTGGATCGAGGTCGATCGCGACAACCTGAAAGGCCGCATCCTCTCGCAGCCCAAGCGCGAGGAACTGGTCCAGATTCAATTGAACGAGCAGTTGATCGTCGAACTGTACTCGAAGTAAGAAAAGGCCGGAGGAGGTCTTTGGAGAATCGATGTTTAAAGGCTTTCAAAAACCCAAGAGATTAGTTGCAAATACCGAATCGCTGACCGAGCGGTACGGAATGTTCACAGCCCAGCCGTTTGAGCGCGGGTTCGGCTCGACCGTAGGCACCGGACTGCGCCGCGTGCTGCTCAGCTCCATCGAAGGCGCCGCCATCACGGCAGTGCGCATCGACGGCGTCGCGCACGAGTTCAGCCCCATCCCGGGCGTGGTAGAAGATGCCACCGACATCATCCTGAACCTGAAACAGGTGCCCTTCAAAATGATCGGTGAAGGCACCCGCACGGCCCGTCTGAAGATGGATAGTCCCGGTGAAGTGATGAGCGGCATGATTGAAACCGATCCGGATGTCGAAGTGCTCGATCGCAACATGCACATCGCGACAGTTGGTGAAGGCGGCAAGCTCAATATCGAGATGCGCCTGAAGTCGGGTCGCGGTTACGTTGCGGCCGATCGCAACTTTGATGAAGACCTGCCGCTTGGCTATATTCCGATCGACTCGGTACATTCGCCGGTTCGTAAGGTCAACTTTGGCGTCGAAGCCGCGCGCCTCGGCCAGACCACCGACTACGACAAGCTGACCATTGAAGTTTGGACCAACGGCGCGATTTCGCCGCAGGACGCCATCGGCCAGGCAGCCAAGCTGTTGAAGGATCACATGACGATCTTCATCAACTTCGAAGAACTGCCGGAAGCGGTGGAAGAGCCGGGCGAGCGCGCTTTGAACCAGATGAACGAAGTGCTCAACCGCTCTGTCGAAGAGCTGGAGTTGAGCGTCCGCTCGTACAACTGCCTTAAGAACGCCAATATTCAGACTATCGGCGACCTGGTCCAGAAGACCGAAGCCGAGATGCTGCGCACCAAGAATTTCGGCCGCAAGTCGCTGAACGAAATCAAAGAGATTCTCGGGAACCTGGGCCTCAGCTTCGGCATGAAGTTCGATGCGCAGGGCCGCCTCGTGGCGCCTGCCGCGGGTTCTCCGGGTTTTGCATCGCCGTCGGATCTGGGCCCCGAAGAGGACCTGGACGAGGCATCGGAGTAACCGGATGAGACACAGAGTATCGGGATATAAGCTCAAACGGGATGTGTCCGCAAGGAATGCGCTCTTCAAAGCTCTCGTAACCAGCGTCATCGAGCATGAGCGCATCATCACGACGGTGCCGAAGGCCAAAGCGGTCCAGCCCCTCGTGGACCACATGATTACCCTCGCCAAAGAGGACACGCTGCATGCGCGTCGCCAGGCGGCGTCCGTCCTGGCAACTCCGGCAGCGGTGAAAAAGCTGTTCGATAAGCTGGGTACGCGTTTTGGGCAGCGAAATGGCGGCTACACGCGGATTGTTCGCCTAGGCCCCCGCAAGGGCGACGGGGCGGAGCAGGCTCTACTGGAGCTTGTCGGTTCCGAACTGGTGAAGCGCGCCGCCGAACGTGCCAAGCGTCGGGAAGAACGTCTCAAGGCTATGAAGGAAGGCCGCGAGCACGAAGAGGGCGAAGAGTCCTAAGTTCCGAAGGTGGCGCAGGCGGTTTCGCCTGCGCATCGCCTATCTCTTGAAGAAACTTCCAGCCGTCCCCTTCAACTTGTCCAGTTTAGATTCCTGCGGCTGTTCGGGCGCTGGTCCAACAGCCGCAGCGGCCGCGTCGGCCACCCCCAATTCCCGTCCACACTCCGGACAAAAACAAAGCTTAGCATTCACTTTGAGACCACACTGACACGTAATTCTCGCACCAGACTCGTGTAGCCCCAAAACATCTTTCTCAAACTCGCCGGCAAGGATCTTCTTGTACTGATCACCCTCTGCGAACTCGGCCAAATGCTTTAGGCGCGTGGGAACAAACGGATGCGTGTTCTGCGCCGCCTCGAGAATCGAGACCAGCAGAACGAGCTTGTTCTTCACTTCCTTCTTGGCTTCCGCCTGCTTGAGCGCCGCGTCGGTGCTGAACTCATCTTCGTACCCTGCGACCTTCCCCGCCAATTTGCTCAAGGCGCGTAAACCCACCTCGCGGTCCTGCACGCACATTAACCCGGCACGGTCGCAGGTCAGTTCCGCCCGCCGGAACCATTCCCAATAGGCCAGCAGCATGGGAACTCGGAGCATCCCTAATCCGGGCACGGTGATTACCGAGGACAGCAGATCCCAATACCGGATCAGTAGATCGCCCAGCATGCGGTAAAGCCCGTGAGAACACTTGATGTGTCCCAATTCGTGGCCGATGACGAACGTCAGCTCATCGAGCGTCATCGTCTCGATCAGCTCCGAATGGAGCACTATGCACGTTCGCCGCGTTCCGACCGTGTAGGCGTTTAAGGTCGGATTGGTGGTCAAATACAGCTCCGGAACCGGCAGCGAGAGAATCTCGCAGCACCTCTCCAACAATTTATAAAGCGAGGCGTAGTTGTGATAGCTGGCGCGGATCATCTGCTGATTGTTCTGCAGAAAAATCAGTTCCTCGCTGAAGTTCTCCTGCAGATATGTGAGCAGTTGTGACGCGCCGGGAATCGACTTCAGTGCCGCGAGCGCCTCCTCGTCCCCGGGGTAGACGAAGGCCTTATAGCTGATATCGGGGTACAGGACCTGTCCGGCCGAGTACACTTTCGCGTGCTGAGTTCTTTCTGTCATGGGCTCCTGTGTACTTGTGTGGTGTGTCCGTCCAACGTTTCAGCCAGCCGCCCAGCGGCCCGTGGCAGCAAGTCTTTGAGAGCGGCATGCTCGGGCGAAAACGCCTGCACTACCGTAGTCTGCTAGGTTTGATCGAGCAGGCGTTCTACGAGCGCGCGCATTTCCTTTTTGCCCTCTTCATACAAAGGACCGCTTGCCTTTCCCGCAAATCCTGCGTGAATTGTGCGGACGCGGCCGTCCCGGCCCAGGAAGAACGTCGTTGGCCAGGAGTTCAGGTTCTCGGCCTGCGACAGCTTCTCCTGCAACTGCTCAGGCTGGCCCGGGATGAGCACCGGATACTCAATCCCGTAATGCTGGATAAAAGACCGCAGCCGCGTCGGATTCTGCAACTGATCACCCTCCTCGAACGAGAGAGCAACGATCTCCAGGCCGCGCTGGTGGTACTTGCGGTAGAGTTCCACGAGGAACGGAGCTTCGTCGTGGCAGTTCGGGCACCAACTCCCCATGATGCTCACGATCACCACTTTGCCTTTAAATCGGGGATCGTCGTTCGAGACCATCTTCCCGTTGAGATCGGCAAAGCTGAAGTGCAGTGGCTCGTCAGGATTCTTCATGTGCGTCTGCTCGGTGGGCTCTGTGGGCGGCGCCATGCCCTTCGCCCGTGCCACCTCAGGCCGGTAGGCGACCAGTTTATTCTTGCCGTTTTGTAGAAGGGCGAGCGTGCCGTCCGCCTGCGGAGTGACTTCGAGAAGCGAGGGTCGCGCCCCGGAAAAATGGCTCAGGACGAATTTGCCGTCTTTATAATGGCCTGCGAGCGTGCCCGTGTCGCCATCAATGCGCAGAATGGCGGCGGAGACGTCGGCGTTCGTTTGGCGTACGATGAAGCGCCATGCCGACTCACCCTTCGGGCTGTGGACCTGGATCTCCCACATCCCGTCGATCTTTGGCACCTTGGCGTCGCTTGCCGCGGGCGGCGCGGCGGGTTTGGCTGAAAATGGATACTTGCCCGCAGGTCGAATGTAATCGCCCTTCAGAGTCCCGTCCGCCATGATCGCCTGGAGTGTGCTTCCGTAGTGATCGAAGTTCAGCCGAAGCGTGCCGTTTTCGAAGCGCCCGCTCGTTGAAGTGACTTTCTCATCACCGTTGAAGAAAGACCCGGCGACTTGAGGGCCCGCGCCCGTAAATTCCATCCGGAACGGGATTTCGAGACCGTTCACTAATACGGTGGCATCCCAGAGGCCAGCGAGAGATTGCGCCATTGCGGGAGCGATGGCAAGAACGACTGCGGCGAGCGTTCGGGTCATGAGGAATCTCCTCCATTGTTTATAGAGATTATCATGATTGCAAAGATTCAACGGATTTGAAGCGTTGAGACTATGATGTTAGTGTGAGGTTCAAAGCGTGGCGTCTGGTCGCAGCGTTCTTGCTAGCTGCGTCCTTCAACGTTCCAGCCCTCACGGTCACCGCGTCGCGACTCGAGACCAGCATCGTTTGGATCGACAAGTCGCGAGTTCAGCAGCAGAAGATCGAGATTTGCGAACCCAGGATCCAACAGCCGAGACAGAGTGCGACACGGATCCTTAGGGAAACACAGCAACCGGCCAGTACCGTACTCGATCAGTCGCTCTTTCAACGCCCTCCTCCGGCGACAAGCTAAGGCTTGTCTTACTCACAAAAAGAGAAAAGGAGGGTGCGATGCGCCGATTCTTGGAATCTATTTTGGCGCGCGTGTATCGCAGCGAATCCGATCTGATTCGGATCAATGCCATGCGCGCGGAATATTCACGTTTATCTGACAGCGAACTACGCGCTACGGTTCTGCGCGTGAAGGAATTCCTGCCGCTTGTGGCGATCACCGCCGTCGCGGCCTCGCGAGTGCTGGGGCAGGACATGTTCGATGTCCAGCTTCGGGGTGCGTTGGCATTGGCCCGAGGAAGCATTGCTGAAATGCAAACCGGAGAAGGGAAGACATTGGCCGCTGTTCCAGCCGTGGCCTGGTATGCCTGGGAGCACCAGGGCGTCCACGTCATGACGGTGAACGATTACCTGGCCCGCCGCGACGCTGCCTGGATGGGCGATATCTACCGCTTCCTGGGACTGTCTGTCGGCTACGTGCAGCAGGGGATGAGCGCCGACGAGCGCCGTGCGGCGTATGCTTGCGACATCACCTACGCAACGCCTAACGAGATCGGCTTCGACTTTCTGCGCGACCGCCTGGCCTTGGACCCGGCCGACCAGGTCCATCGGCCGTTCAATGCTGCCGTGATCGACGAAGTAGACTCGATCCTCATCGATGAGGCGCGGATCCCCCTGGTGATCGCCGGCGGGGACCGCGACGACAGCGCGATCGCGTATGTTGCCGACCAGGTGGTCCGGTATCTCAGGCCTCCGCAGCACTGCTCGGTGGATGTGGGTGCTCATAATGTGGCGCTCACAGACGAAGGAATCTGGACGGTTGAAACGGCATTTGGCTGCGGCAACCTGTACGAGGAACGCAATTACCGGCTGCTCACGGCGGTTCAGGACGCGCTGCACGCCCATGTACTTCTGCATCGCGACATCGACTATGTCGTGAAGAACGGTGTCGTCGAGATGGTCGACGAGTTCAAGGGCCGGATCGCGAAGGACCGCCGCTGGCCCGCCGGTCTGCACACCGCTGTTGAAGCAAAAGAAGGAGTGGTTGCCAAACGGCAGGGAATGATTCTGGGCTCGATTACGCTGCAGCACTTGATGGCGCTATATCCGCAGATCTGCGGTATGACCGGGACCGCCGCGACGCAGGCGCTCGAGTTCGAGAAGATCTACGGCATGAGGGTGGAGACGCTCCCGACCAACAAACCCATGATTCGGGAAGATCTGCCGGACCTGGTGTATGCGAGCAAGGCCGAGAAAGAACTGGCGGTGATTGACGAGATTCGCCGCGTCCATGGCGCCGGACAGCCGGTGCTGGTAGGAACGGGAAGCGTCGCGGAGTCGGAGCGTCTGAGTGGTTTCATCCGAGACATTCCGCACCGCGTCCTGAACGCCCGCAACGACGAATTCGAGGCTTCCATCATCGCGCATGCCGGTGA
The DNA here is from genome assembly GCA_035295125.1 of Bryobacteraceae bacterium. Classification (GTDB taxonomy): domain Bacteria; phylum Acidobacteriota; class Terriglobia; order Bryobacterales; family Bryobacteraceae; genus JAICMB01. Next base: position 20,063 of record DATGJP010000042.1, read on the forward strand.
ACGGGGGGCTGTGACAATCTCGACCAATATGGCCGGGCGCGGGACCGATATTCTGCTCGGCGAGGGAGTGGCTGGGCTGGGCGGCTTGTATGTCATCGGCACCCAGAGGCACGAGAGCCGGCGAATCGACAACCAGCTCCGTGGCCGCGCCGGAAGACAGGGCGATCCCGGCCGTTCACGTTTCTTTGTGTCCATGGAAGACGACCTGGTGGTGAAGTATGGTGACATGGCCGACCGCTTAGGAGGAGATATTGAAACAATCCAGCGCCTTGTGGAAGGTGCGCACCTCGATCAGCGGCTTTTTCTTCAGAAATATGAGTTGCCTGTCGAGGGCCAGCGCCACCATTTGCACACTTATCGCCAGGAGATCCTGGAAGGGAAAACCGGGTGCGGCTCGGACATCGAGCGGTTGGTCACGCTCCGGGCCATTGACGATCTTTGGGCCGACTATCTGGTAAAGCTAGCGGAGTTCCGTACCGGTTTGCCGTGGATCGACTGGGGAGTCGGCGGACTTCCGTACCTGTCATTCGATCGACGCGACGGCTACTACGAATACGCGCAACGGATCCACAAATGGTTTCCCGAGATCGAGGCTAACCTGCCGGCTGAAATTGAGCAGCGGATGGCGCAGATCGAGGCCGGCACCGGGCCGGACCCGGGTGAGCGGGGTGCCGTTTGGACCTACCTCACCACCGATCAGCCGTTCGGCACGTTGACGCAGAGGTTCGTGCGGGGACTGAAACGAAAGCTGGGAGCGTGAAAAAAGAGAAAAGAGCAGAGAGCTTTCAATCTACTTCGGCTGCTTAAAAGGAATCTCGCGGGGGCCTTCGTCCAGGCCTTCAATGCGAATCACCTGTTTCTGCGGCGGCTCGGGCTTGGCCGCTACAACCTGTACGGGCTGCTTCTTCGGAGTTGTCTGCTCGAAAGCCTTAAAAAGGGTGAGGGCCTGCTGGGTGTCTACGCGAATCGACACGTGCACCGACGAATCGTCCACCACGACCTTCAACTTTTTATCGAGCCCTGCGAATTCCGGATGCCGCTCCTTGTCCTTCGCCGCAAGACGGACCAGCTTTGTAAACTGCTTGCTCATCTCCTTCGCGGCATCTTCGGACGGCGTGTCGAGCGCGAGGTCGAAGACGAGCCCGCCCCGCAAGGACAATCCCGCTTGCAGTCCCTGAACCATCTGCAGGGCATCGGCGAATGGAATATGACTGCTTGCGATTCCCGATGCCGGCGACGTCAGGATGGCCCAAAAGTCGTATTCGGAGTCCATCTGCCGTGCTCGCGCCAGAATCGGAGCGGTGTTGTCCGTACTGACGCCGTGTTTGGTCCTCGCCAGCACCTGAAACAGGGAGTTGGCGTCCCCGATCAACAACGTTTCTTTGTCAATAACCGTCAGTCCGAACTCATTGGAGCTTTTGTCCTGAGGCCGGTAGACCGTGAAAGAATCGAATTTCTGTGGCTTCGCGCCGCTCTTCAGAATCGCCTCCCGGAGCTTGGCCGTGTCGAAGTGGCCTTTTATCGCGATCATCAGGGACGGCTCTTCATTCGGATCCTCGGTTTTCCGTGGCGCCGATGACAATAATAAACGGTCGATCGAACTGAGGAACTCCATTCCAGGAACGTCCAATGGAAGCGTAAAATCCTTCAGTTGGGTGTGGACCTGGTCGCCGATCGGCGAATTGCGGATACGGGCCACATCGATTCCGACCATCGCTTTGGCGTCGGGATGCGCGTACTGCCAGATCCCGGCCGACGACTGCGCCTGGGCCCACATGGTGGCGGGGGCGAGAATGGCAAATAACGCGATCACACTGCGCATACTCCTCAATATCGTCGGAAACCCGTTCGTTCCATACCCTGAGTACTGCGTGTAAGGTGTATGCCCGAGTGGCTCAACAGTACTCCAGTACTTTGCTCGCCGACTCCCGGTACGGGTGAATTTTGATGCCCGCGGTCTATTTTTCGATGAGACCGGGACTCCTAGAATTACAACAAATGAGCCTCGGCGGAATCCAACCGGAAATCATAGTCAGCCTGGTCCTCATCCTGGGAACGGCCGGCGTGGCGTTGCTGTGCGACTTCCTCAAGGGGAGGAATGAACAGTTACGCGAAGCAGTTGTCGAACTCCGTACGCGACGTGAAGAGGAACAGCGCACGATGACAGGGGCGTCTAAGGTCATCGTGGCGGAAAAGGTGACGCCGGAAAAGGTCGCTCCGGAAAAGGTCATACCTGCTCCGGTCGAGGCCGTCGCCCCGGCGCCGGTCGCCACCGAAACGCGCAATTCCGAGGCCCGGGAGCGTAATCTACGAATTCGCGCCGCCCAGGATCAATCGAAAGAGGCCCCGGCAGCGCTGGTTCGCCGGCCGCGCCGTGAGGCCGTCCCCGCCGCCGAAGCTCCGAAACGCCTGGAAGAAATCGATCCGAAAGTCGCGCTCGAAGGGTGGCTTGCCAAGAAGGCGCTGCCGCGGCCGAGAGTTTCTGAAATCCCGGTTGAAACCGCTCCGGCCGCTCGACCCTCCGCCGACCTTCTGGAACAGGTTATGGAAGCGACAAACGGGCACGAAGAAGCAGTCCACACGGTTGCGAAAGTCGAGCAGGAAGTCGAGGTGGTTACCCTAACGCAGACTCCAGCATCGGAAAAGCGAACGTCGACGTCCTCGGTAGTCATCGAGCAGTCCCTTTGGGATTCAATCCTTGCGCAATCGGTCGCGAAAAGACAACCGCGTTTAGCTCCAAAACCTGAGCCCAAATTCGAGCTGATCCAGGGGACCGTCAACGAGAAAGGCATTCCCGCCGGAATCCACGAGGAAGTCGTCCTGGAACGCCTGCTGGAACGAAACGACCTGTTTACCGGACTGGTAGTAGTGATCGCGACGCATTCAAATGATGGCAGCCCCAATAGCGCCAAGCTGATGAATTCCGTCCAGGACTTCGTCCGTGGGCTCCTTCGCGAAGACGATTTTGCATGCCGCACCAATGATGACGATTTCGTGCTGTTGTTCCCAACCAAACATGGGTCCGAAGCGCAGCTCCGGCTCAACGAAGTATCAGAGCGCTTTTGGGATTTCCAACTGCGCGGTATCGGTAGCTTCCGGGCCGTCTTTCATTGGGGCGATGTCCAGGCTTCTGGCGAGCCGCTGACTGATGTCGTAACCGCCGCCGCCAACCAAACGCGCCAGGGCCGGCTGGCTCGCAGAACCGCTTCCGTGGACTCCGCTCTTCTCCGACGAAAAGCTGCTGTTTAAAGACTTCCCTTGGTCGAGCAGGCCTGCGGGCCTGCTCATTTCTTTACACTGCCTAGAATCTTGTTCGCTTCCTTCTCGTGTCCCGTCGCCGTGAGCGCGGCCGCGAACGACTCCCTCGCCTTCGTGAGCTGAATATCCTCGTGCTGCCTTTGAAGAGCAGCCTGCAGCTTATTGAACCAGTCCCGCCCTTGTGGAAGTTTGTCCATGTAGACGTACTGATTCGCAATGTTCAGAACCGCGCGTTGGTAATTCAGATTCCTGTACGAATCGGACTCCCAGAGAGTCGCCATCTTCTGGTACACCTCCAGGGCCTTCGCGTACTGCTTCTGTTCGCGGTAAAACTCGCCCAGCGCGGAGAGGGTGACGTTGATTTCGCCGCGGGGCCGTCCGAGCTTTTCCTGGATCTGCTCCGACCGCGCCGTGACTGCGATTGCACGATCGATGTCAGGCTTGGACCGGTAAACCGTCGCCAAAGTGTTGAGCACTTGCGCCACCTCATCGCTTTCCTCCCCCGCCGTTTTTTCGAACACTGCGAGGGCCCGTTCGCCGGCGTCGGCTGCTTTTTCGTACTCCTTACGGCCGACGTAGAACGTCGAGAGCACATACAAGCCCCGTGCTTCTTCAATACTGTTCGCACCGAAGAGGCTGCGCCGGTATTCAAGGTTGTCCTTATACTGTTTCTCGGCCTCCTCGAAGTTCCCGGCGCGTTCGTAGGCGCCCGCGATCTGATCGAACTCCTCAATCGGCGGAGGATTTGCAGCGCTGAAATTCCCTTTCGAAAGACTCAGGCACTGAGTGAAGTACTCGGTTGCTTCGGTAATCTTGTTATTCCGCAGCTTTAACGACCCGAGGTGATAGAGCACCGACGCCATGTAGCGGGGAGGGGCGTTCGGGCTCTTCTTCAGAAGTTCATACGCCTGATCGAAGAGCTTGGCGGCTTCATCAGGATTCTCAGTCTGAAGCACCGCTCCAAGGCCATCGAGGCTGACAGCCATGCGGGGGTCGTTTGTGGCGTTCTCTTTCTGCAGAATGTCGCGCGCCTGCTCAAAGGCGGTGCGGGCCTCCGCCGGCTTCGACTCCAGAAGATCAATCTCGCCAAGCGCCTGGAGAGTCGCGACGACGTCCGCTCCCTTCGGCCCGCCATCTTTCTCGCGAAGAGTCTTCGCGTGCTGCAGGTTCTGTTCGGCGACGTCGAACCGCCGCATGGCCCGATTCCTGCTTGCCAGTTCTTCATACAGGCCCGCCGATTCTGCATACTTCTTTTCGGCCTCGGTGGTCTCCGCTAACTGCAAAAGGATGCCGCTGACGTTCAGGCCCGGGGTAGCGGGATTTTTGGCGGCGTCGAGCAGAAACCGCAGGACGTTTTCTGCCTGAGTGTAGCTCTTGGCGGCGGATAGCCGCGCAGCCGACTTCTCCAGAAGATCAATCTCGTCGGGCGAAGGTGCGGCAGAACCCTTGTTTCGCGCCGTCATCCAACGATCGAGATACTGTGCAACCTGGTCGACATGTCCGCCCTCGAGATTGGCGCGTGCCATCGCGAGGTACAGGTGCCCGCCATCCGGTTTCGGCATCAACTCGAGTGCTTTCTGATAGGAATGGATGCTGTCCGCCCATAGCGACTGGGTGGCTTGGGCATCGCCAAGGCTCTGCCAAACCTTGCCGACCTCCGGAGAATTGGGAAGTCCCGGCAGCGCCACTTCGTACTCGCGGGCAGCATCCTTCCACTTCTGTGTCGCAAATAAAGCGTCGCCGAGATCCCGGTGAACGATCGGCAAATTCCGCGCGCCCTTACCAAGTGCTTGATTGGCCGCGAGCACGTCGCCCAAGTCCTTGATGGCATCGGGATAGTTCTTTGCCTGCAGCTTGCTTTCTGCGATCGCAACCGCGACCGGTATCCGCTCCGGATTCGAAAGCGCCAGCGTCAGGCCGCGGGCATTCATCCATTGTGTGATCAGAGGACCTGCTTCTCCGTCTTTAGAGTCCGCGTGCAGCGCGAGAGCCAGGTCGCGCATCGTCGCAAGGTGGAGCGGCGCTTCGGGCGGTGCGGATTTCTCCTCAATTTTAAGAGACTGCCGGTACAGTGCCTCGGCAGCCGCGTAGTTTGACTGATCGGACAGGAGGTTTGCCTGCACATCCATGGTCGCTGCGACCGACAGGGACTCGGGCCCGAGTTTCGCGATCAGAATCTTGAGGGCTTCCTCAGCCAGCGGCGTGGCTTGCTGAAATTTGCGCTGTGCCCGGAGTACGGTCGCGCGATGCGCCAGCGTTCGGGCGAGCTGGGGATGGTCGTTGCCGAGAGTCCGACGTTCGATGTTCTCCGCGGAGGTGAGTTTCGCCTGCGCGTCGTCCCAGCTTTCCTCAGCCATCAAGACCCCGCCTTCGTGATCGAGAACGGTGGCGGCAAAAGGATGGTCCGTGCCGCGTACCTTGTTGAGCGCATCGAGACAAGCCTTGAAGGAATCGTGCCCCGCCTTGAAATCGCGTTTCGAAGTAGCCAGGAGGCCCATTGCATCGAGACTCTCAATGTAGTTCGTGCTCTGCGCAAGTGCCTGGGAACTGTTCAGCGCGCGCTTCAACTGTGTTTCCGCGAGGTCCAGGTGGCCGGATAATAACTCGATGAGACCCAGCCCCAGGGCCGCGCGTGCAGCGGTGGGATGGTCTTTGCCTTTGGCTTCCGCGATGGCCAGCGCATCGGTGTAGTGTTTACGGGCATCGTTCCAGCGATCCATATCTTTATCGAGATCGCCGGCGTAAACCAGGGCGGTTGCACGCTCGATGGAATCGCCTGTACCGAAAACTGCCAGCGCCTGCTGGAGCCGTGAACTGGCAGCGTCGAACTGGCCGCGGAGTCGGCCCAAATCACCCCAGGCCGCAAGAAAACGGGCCCGGCGCGCATCGTTCTCCGGCGTGCCTTGGCCGGCTAGCCGCACGGCCTCGGCATATTTCGTATCGGCATCCTGAAAACGGCCTTTTCCCTTGGCCGCCTCAGCCAGAATGAATTGAACCTCGGAACGTCCGGCATCGCTGTCCGTTTGGAGCCCGCCCAACGTCTGGACGGAATCGAATTGACCGAGGCAGATTAGCGTCTGGCCCCATAAAAGGGCGACCCTTACCTGCTCGGAGGGAGAGGCGACCAGCGCACTCTCGTTGGCAAGCTTGAGGGCGTCGGCGAAGGCCTTGGACGCTTCCTGACACGAGCCTCTATCCCATGCTCGCTGAGCTCTTTCGGTAAGATCTTTGAAGCTCTCCGCAGCACAGGCAACGTGCGCCGAGCCGAGCCAGAGCGCGCACGCGAAAATCGAGAGCTGAAGTCGATACAACATGGATTTGGATCACAACTGACGGCGCTTTATTGTACAACTTGTAGGGGCGCCGTTAAGGAATTGTGATTCCCAGGGCGGACTTAACCGTCAAGGAGACACTGACGCGTTGCGGACTGTTTTTCGCGCCGGGCAAGGTCACGATCAGAGTCGCGTTATGTGTGCCGACGCTCAAGCCCCGATAAGGCCGGATGCTCACCTTCAACCCGCCGTCGGATGTCTCGGCTCGAGCCCAGGTCGCCTCGCCGGGGTCTTCCCAACGTGTCTGAATGGACGGCAATTGTCCCGACGGGACGGAAATCTGCTTGGGAGCCGGTACCTCGCGTCCGTCCTGATACGCGAATTGCAGAGCCGTCGGCTCGAGGTGCAGTTCGCTGGCTGCGCCGACCGTGAGACGGACGGCCACCGTCGAATTCGAAAGGGCGAATTTGTGGGCGTCGGATGGCACGATCTCAATTCGCGCTTCGGAGGAACCCGACTTCAGACCGCTGGGATCAGCCTTGATCTGAAGCTTCTCCAAACGCTGCCCCGTGGCGGGGCTGACGGTCAGCCAGGGAGCGCTCGAACGGGCCTGAAACGGAACGTCTACGCCCCCGAAATCAATGTCGGCACTGGGAGTCGCGGAGGAGCCCTCCTGGTAGGACAAGGTGACTTGCGCGGGAGTCGGCCGCAGATTCACGGCAGTGGGCGCTGCCGACGGCCGGAATGCAAAATAACCGCCCGCGATAAGAATCAGTGCACCGGCGGCAAGCACGGCCGGTTTGCGATAGATGGGTTGCGAAGGCGCGGGTTGCGGCTCAGTTTTGACCGTCGACGGAGCGGTTGCTGGCGGCGGAGCAACTGCCAACGACTCCCGGGTAGTGGGTTTGAGGATGGCAGTGGCGCCAAGCTGCTCGGCGGCCTTGCGTTCTGCCTCGAGACGAGCTGCCTCGCGAGCCTCCGCCTCCTGGCGCTCCCGGGCCTCAGCGGCCTTGCGCTCCGCTTCCAGGCGAGTTCGTTCGCGGGCCTCAGCTTCTTTGCGCTGCTTATCCTGGCGTTCACGTTCGCGAGCTTCGGTGGCCTTGCGCTCCTTCTCCTGGCGCTCTTTTTCGCGGGCTTCGGCTGCCTTGCGCTCCGCGTCCAGTCGAGCCTTTTCGCGAGCCTCGGCTGCCTTGCGCTCCGCGTCTAGTCGAGCCTTCTCGCGAGCCTCGGCGTCCTTTCGTTCCTTCTCCTGCCGCTCCCGTTCCCGAGCTTCGGCCGCCTTGCGCTCCGCGTCCAGGCGAGCTTTCTCGCGAGCTTCCGCTTCCTGCCGTCCGCGCTCCTCCGCGGCTTTGCGTTCGGTTTCGAGCCGGGCTTTCTCGCGGGCCTCAGCTTCCTGCCGTGCGCGCTCCTCAGCGGCTTTGCGTTCCGCCTCGAGCCGGGCTTTCTCGCGGGCCTCGGCTTCCTGCCGTGCGCGCTCCTCAGCGGCTTTGCGTTCCGCATCGAGTCGGGCTTTCTCGCGAGCTTCGGCATCCTGCCGTGCGCGCTCCTCAGCCGCTTTGCGTTCGGTTTCGAGTCGGGCTTTCTCGCGAGCCTCGGCTTCCTGCCTCCCGCGCTCCTCCGCGGCTTTACGTTCGGCTTCGAGCCGGGCTTTCTCGCGGGCCTCGGCTTCCTGGCGTCCACGTTCCTCTGCGGCTTTACGTTCGGTTTCGAGCCGAGCCTTCTCGCGAGCCTCGGCTTCCTGCCGTGCGCGCTCCTCCGCGGCTTTACGTTCGGCTTCGAGCCGGGCTTTCTCGCGAGCTTCTGCTTCCTGCCGTCCGCGCTCTTCCGCGGCTTTGCGTTCTGCTTCGACCCGAGCCTTCTCGCGGGCCTCGGCTTCCTGCCGTGCGCGAGCTTCGGCCGCTTTGCGTTCCGCCTCCTGCCGCTCCCGAGCCTCCGCTGCTTTGCGTTCCGCCTCGATCCGAGCCTTCTCGCGAGCCTCTGCTTCCTGCCGTTCCCGCTCCTGGCGCTCCCTTTCGCGCGCCTCTGCTTCAGCCTTTGTGCGCTTCTTGGCAATCGACCGCAGTAACTGTTCAGCCCGCTGGTCCGGAATGGGGATCTGCGTTGCCGCCCCCAGGACGTGTTCCGCTTCCGCGAACTTGCCGCGGTCACTCAACTCCTGCGCTTTTTGCAACGCTCCCAAATACGACTGACGGCGGTCCTGTTCGACGTTGAGGGCTTGCCAGACCGCGTCCGAGCCGAAGCGTTTTTTGGCCGCGGAAATTTGCCGCTTGGCATCTTCGAGGTCGTCACGAGAGAAGCTCTGCCGAACGGAATTCTCGAACGCGCCGCGAGCCTCTTCGAACTCGCATTTCGCAATGTCGGCTCGCAGCCGTTCCAGCCGCGGGTCCGGCCCGAATTCCTGAAGCGCATCCTTCAGGAGAGAGGCTGCCTTGCCCAGGTCCCTTTTGACAACGGCTCTCTCAATGGCATTGGCAGCGCCCGCAAGCCGCTCTTCGCGCGCGATACGGTCCAGCTCCTGTCGAATCTCCTGGGAGGCAGCCAGCAATTCCGCTCGCTGAGGATACCTCGCAATGCCGCGTTCCACCTCTGCGAGCGCCTTGCGCCACTGTCCAGACGCGCGAAGTGACTCGGAGCGGGCCAGGATGTCGGAAACGAACACCTGTTCGCGACGTTTCTCGGCGAGTGCTTCTGCGGTGGCCAGGGCTCGCTGCAGATCGGGCTCGCGTCCTAGCTTCGCAATCGCCTCGCGGAGCATGTTGACCGCCTGCTCGGGGTCGGTTTCCGCCAGTGCCGCGGCTTGCTTCAGGGTGCCCGCAATGGCGGCCTGTCGCTGCCGCTCCCGTACGGCGGCCTCGATCTCCCTGGTCAGCTCTGGAAACCCGGGATGGTCGGCAAATCGCCGTTGGGCGTCGCGCGCCCGTTCCAAGGCTTCTTCGAGCCTTCCTTCCCGGCGCGCATGCTCAATCGCCTCGGCGGTCCGCGTAATCGCCTCCGCACGCTCTCGGGCCGCCTGGACCTTAGCGAGTGCTTCGCTGACCAACTGAAGCTTCTTGTCGCCCGGATAGCGGGCGAGCAGCGGTTCGAGTTTACCTCGCGCTTCCGCGAACCGGTCTTGCCGCGCGAGATCGCGTACCTCCTGTTCGGCCACGGCGATCTCGGTTTCGCGGCGCTGCCGCGCCAGCTCTTCAGCAAAATCGTTCGCTCGCCGGACCGCCTCCGGCCACTCACTGAAGTCCGCAAAAAGCCGGTCAATCCCATGGCGCGCGTCGTCCAGCCTCCCCGACCGGAGCGCTGTTCGTACCGCGGCCGTGGTTTCTTCGTACCGGCGCTGCCGTCCGACCCGTTCAGCTTCCGCCTGCAGGTCGAGAACCTGCCGCCGTGCCTCTACGATCTCGGTAAGGTGGGCATATTCCTGGCCGACGGCGTTCAGCACGTCCAGCGCAACAGTGAAATTGCCGGCAGCGGCATGCTGAGCGGCCGACTGCACCGCCTCCTGCACCCGCCGTTCGCGCTCGCGTTTGGCGACGTCGTCGCGCAGGCGACGTGAGAAATATTGGATGTCGCTGTTGTTCGGGTCCAGCTCGAGCGCATTCGCAATATTGGCGGAAGCCGACGTCAGGTTTCCCTGTTGGGCATCCCGTCGAGCGTCGGCAAACAGGCGCGCCGCGCGCTGGTTCTTCTCCTGTTCGCCCTTGGCCCGCTCCAAGCGCCCGCGAACCTCATCGCTTGGCTCCAGCCGCAGGGCGTTCTCGCAGATCTGAATCGCATCCGCCCATCGCTTTTCTGCGACCGCGGTGTCCGCTTCCCGCAGCAGTGACGTTACCTTCGTGCGGATCGCCTGGCGATTGACATCCTGCTGCAGCTTGTCGCGAACCTGACGCGCCTCCCGGCTCATGGGGTCGAGCCGCAGGGCCTCTCGCACCCTTTCAAGCGCGGTATCGAAAGTTTTCGCCTGGACGAGCTCCTGGACTTCCTCCAGGATGCGGGCCGCTTCTTCCTGCCGAAGCTCGAATAGAATCGGTTCCAGGTCGAGCAGCGTGTCTCGCAGGCTGTGATAACGCAGTTCGCGATCCTTGGCCAGCAGTTGATGAATGATGTACGACAGCGACTCGGGGCACTCCGGCACCAGTTCGCGCACCGGGCGCGGGTCCATGGCTGTAATGCGGTACATCACAGCGCCAGGGTCGTCGGCGTGAAATGGATGCAACCCGGCGATCAGTTCGTAGAAAACGTCGCCGTAAGCGAAAATATCGACCAATTGATCGGCGTCCAGCCCGAGCTTGAACTGTTCCGGGGCCATGTACGAAATGGTCCCCAGAAGGAACCCCTTCTGCGTTCGCCTCGTCGAGTTGCGGCTGGTGACACGTGCGATGCCGAAATCCATGATCTTGACCGTGCCATCCGGCAGGACCATGATGTTGGCGGGCTTAATGTCGCGGTGGATGACGTTGTTGTCGTGGGCGTAGGAGAGCCCTTCAGCGACCTGGTACATGATCTGAACCTTCTCGCGCAGGGGCAGCGGTTTGCTGCCATGCATTTTCTGGTTCAGATCCTCGCCCTGGAGCAGTTCCATGACCAGGTAGGGCACGCCATCCTGCTCGCCATATGCGTGCACGGTGACGATATTCTTGTGGTTCAGCTTGGCTGTGGTGCCGGCCTCGCTCCGAAACCTGCCTAGCAGGTCGGGATCTCCCTCGCTGGTCAAGACCTTGATTGCAACGTCATGATCGAGGCTGGGATCGTACGCCCGGTACACGCGGCCCATGCCGCCGCGCCCGAGTTCCTCCTTCAGCTCGTACTTGTCGATACGCCCGATCATTGCGAAGAGACGCAATCGCGTCTAAGGAAGGCCACGTAAAGCATATCGCGCCCGGTTCCTGTTGTCAAAGAACGGTTTAGCGCGATTTGAAGGTGTTACAAGGCGGTCACGCCATGCTATAATCCGAAGCGCCATTTTAGAAACACCGTGGGGGTGATTCTCTTCAAGAGGAGTGCGCATAAAATGCTTTTCGACCGTGTTCGTTTGAGCTTGCTGCTGGGAATGGTGGTTCTCGCAGCGCCCGCCCTGTGGGGGCAGTCGACGGGACGCCTTTCGGGAACCGTACAGGATCCATCGGGTGCCGCTGTACCCGAAGCCATTGTCAGCCTATACCGTCCGGGAATGACCGATCCCGCAAACCAAACCAGAACTACCAGCGCCGGGCTCTTTGAGTTCGACTCCCTCTCACCCGAGTCTTACCGGGTCACCATCGAGAAGTCCGGTTTCGCATTGTACGAAGCGAAGGACGTCCGGGTTTCGCCGGGCGTACAAACGGAATTGAACGGCATAACATTGCCCCTGGGACAGCAGCCGACGGTGGTGAACGCCAATGAAAATCAGCCCAGCGTTCAAATCGCGAGCGCCGAAGTGTCGGCAACCATTACGAAAGAACAACTCGATGAGCTGCCGCTGCTCAATCGAAATCCGCTGAACCTGATCCGCACACAGGCGGGAGTTGCCAACTATCCGTTCACAACCATTGACGGACTTCGTACCAGTTACAGCAATGTATCTTTGGACGGCATCAACGTTCAGGACAACACGGTCCGGTACAACGGGCTGGATTTTGTTCCCAATAACCTGACCATTGGCGAGGTGCGTCAGTTCACCCTGGTGACGTCGAACCAGGGCGCACTGTATGGCAATGGGGCGACCCAGGCTGCTTTTGTGTCGCCGTCCGGAACCAACGAGCTGCATGGCGACGTGTTCTATCTGAACAGTAATAATGTGATGAACGCCGGCAATTGGCTTGAGAATCACATTGGATTAAATAGCGCTATAAAAAGCAACCAGGGTGGATTTACCATCGGTGGCCCACTGGTTCACAACAAGCTATTTGGATACGCCCAATACGAGCTGTTTCGCCAGCGCAACAGCATAGGTCAGGAATTGCTTACTCTCGATCGGCAAAATGTGGATTTTGTCCATGCGCTACAGGCTGTCGGGACCGTCAACCCCGCCATTGCGTCGATTCTGGCGGCGTTTCCCCAAGCCAACCTGCCCAATGCGGTGTATGCGTTTCAGGAACGGAGGACCGCGGATCTCGACAACGCATCGGCGCGGCTCGATTACATCCCGTCCCAGCGCAACACCTTCGCGGTTTCGTATCTCTGGAGCCGCGTAAATGTCGACGAAGGATGGGTCTACAGCCCGAACGCCGCATACCTGCAGCGGGGCCGGGCAGGCTTATTCTCGGCTTCGTGGCGTTTCAATCCCACCGCGCAACTGACCAACGAAGTGCGCTTTGGGGCGAACATCAATCCGATTGCGTTTGAGACTCCTTACCAACCCAGCTCTTACATAGAATTTGCCGGGCCGAGTTCGAATCTCAATCCGTATCTCAATCCCAATCAGTATAACCAGGGCCGGCGGCTTCACACCTACGATATCCAGGACAATGCCAGTTACATTATCGGCCGGCACAATCTCCAATTCGGCGTCCAGATGCAGCTAATCCGGATTCCGGAATATCTGGACAACGGCGCGGTTCCGGTGGTTGCGGTTGGGAATATTAACGTCAACACGTTCGAGGCGTATTACGAATCGATTTTGAGAGGCTACGCGGCGAGCGCTTCGCAGACTTTTCATCCCTCGTTCGGTGTCGGAGGGTTGGTAGCGGCTCCTTACACATCCGACCTTGGACTGGATAACTATGCTCCCTACTTCCAGGACAACTGGAGAATCACTCCGCGTCTTTCCCTGACTGTAGGGGTTCGTTACGAGCACTTCACGCCTGTTACCGATAGTAAGGACTCTCTCTTTGTTCCCAACCTCGTGAACGAAAATGTGCTCCAGACTGTTGAATACCCGAATTGGCTGTACAAACAGACCGGCAGCGGCCTTTACAACTCTCGCTTTAACACCCTCGCTCCCAGCATCGGCATCGCCTGGGATCCGTTCGGTAAAGGGCGCACTGCTTTTCGCGGCGCCTACGGTATCAGCTACGTCAATGACGACATTTTGGAGGCGGTCCGTTATCCCCTCAGCATTAACGCGCAAAACCTGGGGTTCCAGTTCCAGTCGTTCAACAACGTGTTCTTGCCCAACGTCCCGGCTTTGACTCCCCCCACCCTGGCGCCGGCGATTCCCAAAGGCGATGAGCTTTTCCTGATCGATCCTAATCTCCGTTCTCCGTATGTCCAACAATGGAACCTTGGCATTCAGCAGGAATTCGCGGGTTTCCTGATCGACGCGCGCTATGTCGGTAATCATGCGGTGCGAATGGTGCGGCTCCAGGAATTGCAGCCTGGCAATAAAGGTTTCTATGAGCCCGTCTTTGGGCAACCGGCCAATGGATCACCCGTCGTGTTGTCGAACTCCGGATTCTACAATCCGAATGTAAATACGGTCAACACGGCATTCTACCTGTCAAATTCCAGCAGTTCCGCCTACAATGCGTTCCAGATTGACGTGACCCGACGGCTCACCACCAATTTCCAGTTCCAGGCAAACTATACGTTCGCAAAGTCGCTCACCGATAGCGGGAACTTCACGTCGCTGGCAGGAACTCTGCCGGTCAATGGCGTGCTCTCGTACACCGATCCCTACCGAAACCCCTTAAATACCGGTTTGGATCGGGGCCCATCGCTGTTCGACGTTCGCAACGCGTTTCGCGCGAATGTGATCTATGAGCTGCCTTTCGGCAAGCACAGCACGAACCATTTCGTAAGTACGGCGATCAAAGGCTGGACGCTGAGTACCATCGTGATCGCGCAGTCCGGCACGCCATTCTCCATCGACTATCTGCAGGCTCTCTGCAGTGGTTGCGCCGGTACGGATACGCCCATCTCGCTGTTGTCCGGTAGCGCCTTGAATAAAGTGATCTCGTTCCAGCAGACTGGAAATGGACCGAACATCATCGCTGGTTCTGCCAGGAATCTCGATCAGAGCAGCCCTTACTTCGGAACCGGGATCGGGAACTTCCCGGGCCAGGCATTCTTTGTCCCAACCTCCGGTCCGGGGACGATACAGCCCAGAATGTTCCGTAACCCCTGGATCTCGGATTGGGACGTGGCGGTCCGCAAACGCTTCAATTTCACGGAACGGCAGAACCTGGAACTGAGCGTCGTCGCGGTGAACGTACTGAACCATCCGTGGTTCATCTTCGCCAACCAATACATCAATTCGTCCTCGTTCGGGACGAACCTGGCGACGACGTCCCTGCCGCGGACTATCCAGCTTTCCGCGTATTACCGCTTCTAGGGAATGAGTATCGAGAGCTACGGGCTAACACATCCCGGCAAAGTCCGGAGCGAGAACCAGGACCGTATCCTGGTCGCTCCCGAAATGGGATGTTTCGCGATCTGTGATGGAATGGGGGGCCAGCGCTGCGGCGAAGTGGCCGCCGAGATGGCCGTGGAGGTACTGCAGCATTACATCGATTGCTCGCGGAACCCCGCGGATGTGACGTGGCCCTTTGGCTACAATATCGAGCTGTCGTTAGACAGCAATCGTCTGCTGACCAGTATCCGCCTGGCGAACCGCCAGGTGGCGCGGCGGGCCGAGCAGGACATGAAGTGTACGGGAATGGGAACCACCGTCGTGGCGCTCCTGCATCGCGATGGGCGGGTGGCGCTGGCAAACGTAGGCGACAGCAGGATCTATCGCCTGCGCGATGGCGGACTGGAACAACTGAGCACGGACGACACAATGCTCGGCTTGTTGTTAAGCCAGGGCGTTGTCAAAGCGGCGGATGCCGCAACTCATCCCATGCGCGGCATCCTGACGCAAGCAATCGGCTCGCAGGCCGACATGAAGGTTCACTTGCGCGATGAAGAACTGCTGCCAGGTGATTTGCTGGTCCTCTGCAGCGACGGATTGCACGGCCTCGTTAATGATGCCGCCCTCACCGCAACGTTAGCAAGTGGGTCGTCGCTCGAGGCCCGTGCACAGGACATGCTGCAGCAAGCCCTTGACGCGGGCGGCGCCGATAACGTCTCGATTGTTCTCTTACAGCAAGCACAATCGTAGCGGCCTGGGCCGGGATGTGGACCAGTTTCGCCAGTATTACCGAACCTGAGAATCTTTGCGCCGCGGGACAATTTATAGTGCCTGTTCGTGGACAATTAGCACCGAGCATGCGGAGGCTCCGGCTCGTCGCCGTAGGAGGCTGAATGCCTTCCCCACCTTGGTCGCAACCTGTTGAGCCAGAAAGGTGGCGTCGGCGGTTTCGCCTGCGCATGACTGCCAGGACCTCCTACTGGATGTCGGATCGAGGCTTCAACGACACGGTACTAAAAAGGAGAACGCCTCTCAAATCCCTACATCGTTTGCGCCAAAGGCGCGCTGTGTTCATCCACGTTGGGCCGAAGATCCATAGCGACAAGTTTCAAACCTGCCTAACGCTGCTTGGAATGACGTGGGACTGTGGTCTTTGCTCCGGGGACGGTCTCTTCCTCCAACCTGAGCCGCACACGATTCACCTCAACGCGCTGAGTGAGGTGCGGCGGCGGCTGGGCTTCCGACGCCGCGGCGTACACATTCGTCGGGTCGCCGGCCGCACTCTCCGCGGTAACGAAAAACGACAGGAAGCCATTGCCGTAGGGGACCAACCCCTCATAATCGCCTACAAAAAACCCCGCGCCGGTGGCGATGGGCGCTTTCGTCATGTCGAACGGCCCTCCGATAAGCCCCTCATGCCAGGTCAGGCCGCCGTCGGGCGAAACCTCGCGCCAATAACTCGTCAACAGGACATTGCGATCTTCGGTGTCGTTGCGAAAGTCATAATAGGCCACTGCTACGTTTCCGTTCTGGCCAACCGCAACGGCCGGGACGAAGGCCTGAACGTTTGGCGCCTGGTTCACCTGGATTGGCTCGGACCAATTGAACCCTCCGTCCGTGGAGCGCGAAAACGCGATGCCATTGCGCTGCCCATTGCTGAAGCGGGCATCCTGCCAAACCGTGTATAGCGCTCCCGAAACCTGGTCGACCGCAGCGGATACCAGGACACCGCCCGACCGGATGCCTGCGCCTGTCTTAACATCGGAGACCCCCACGGCCTGACTCGTCGATACGATGATTGCGGGAGTCCAGGTTTCGCCGTGATCCGTGGAACGGATCACCGCTACAAAGATACTGCTGGGATTCGCGGTTGTAGCAATGGCATTCCGGATAAGGGTGAAGACATCGATCAACGTCCCATCGGGCAGAACGAGGATCTGATTTCCGATCGTTTGCGTGTCCGGTCCCGGGTCGTAAATGGCGCGTGCGGCCTCCCACGTCGCACCGCCGTCGGTTGTTCGGGAGAACCAGACCGGTCCATGAAAATCGCTGGGGTTGCCCGTTGACGAGCCCGTTAGCCGGTCCCAAACCGCATAGACATAGTTGGCGTCGGTAGGATCGGCAGTTATGGATTCCTTGTCATCCGTGATGCCCGAAGCCGTGTCGTGGAGCACGGCCACAGGCTCTTCCCAGGTCATCCCTCCATCGAGCGAGCGGCTCACCAAAATGGCCTGGTTGACGTTTCCCTGGTTGAAGGAATAACTGATCTGGAAAACCTTGCCGTCGGGCGTGAACGTCACCCAGGGGTCGCTGGAGCGGTCGAAATTTCCGTTGTTCGATGGCGAACCGCCGGAGCAGCGCGAAAAATGCGCGAACGTACGGGTCCAGGTGCGTCCACTATCCCATGAGACGCCGGTCAGAAGACCGTTCGCGCCGCCCGTCGACCAGCGATCCTGCTGCCAGACACCGACCAGGTGGCTTGCATTCGTAGGGTCAACCGCAATCCAGGGTTCTACCTCGCCATTGCTGTAAACCACGCCATTCTGCTGCCCGTTGCATCCGGCGGTAAAAGGCGTCGCGGCGGAAACGCGGACGCGATTCGAGTGTACGCGTGTCTGGCCGAAGGCAAAGTTCGGCAGCACAGCCAAAAACAAACTGAAAACGCCCCATGAAGCACGCATGAGGGCAAGTATACAAGACTGTTTTTCTTACGGCGTTTCGAGATTGAGGGCCAGTTTGAGATTCTTGATTGCCTTTTGATCCAGTGGGCTCCGGAGTGTGGTTATGCCGGTATCCGCGGCGGCTCTTTCCTCTCCCTTGTTCGCGGCAAGGATGTAAACGGGCACCTTTTCAAGGCGGGCGATGGCGCGAAAAGCGCGAAAAACATCCAGCGGATTCGCGCTAACTCGCCAGGTCATGACAATCATGTCGGGAACCGGATTGGCGACTGCGAGGGCTTTCAACGCCTCCGACGCAGTGGGGAAGCGGGAAAAACTAACCACAATACCCGCACCCCGAAGTTCGGCTTCGAGGATTTGAACCGGCGAAGCATCGGGATGGATTGCGGCAATGCGCAATGGGTTGTTAGCTCGCATGTGTCATGCATTCTATCGTGTCTGTCAGGTCAGAAACGTTGCAGGGAAGAATCTAGCGATGTCCCAGGAACATCAGCCAGCCGAGCCCGATCAATGCACCCACGAAATAGGCAAAGCACCGCAATCCATAGCGCAGCCGGTCGCGGTCGTTCTTCTTGGTCACCACGCCGAGCACGATCGAAGCAAGTAACGAAAACAGCAAAGCTGCTTCGAAGTGGGACAAGTTCATTTTCGGCATTAGTCTTTTTGTCCCGTGGCAATCTCGTAGGCGTCCACGATCGCGAGGATATTCAAAAGTCCCGCGCCGACGAGGAATTTCGCGCCGTAATCATGAACGTGGCCCGCCATGTCGGGTTGCGAGTACCCCAGCCAGGTCGTAAGCAGATAGAGAAGCCCCGAAGCCAGGTCGCCGAGGAATCCGCCCGTATAAATGATGGTGGTCAATACGTCGGCCCGCTGCGGATGGAACATGGCGCCGCGCATCATCAGGCCGAATAGGAACATCACGATCACGGAGATGGCGAGGAGTCCACCGCGCCCGGATCGCTTCAGCAGGAAGTGACCACCACCCGGGACGAGCCATGCCGCGGCCACAATTGTGAACCACGGACGTGCCGTCGCGGCCTGCTGTTTGGCGGGCACGTTCGGTTTCGAAGGCATTTCCTCTAGTTTACCAACGCCGGCCCGTCAACAGTAGACAAGATGCAGGTCTTGTCCCACCATATGAATAGTGCAAAACCGGTCTGAACTGCTGACGAGCGCATACTACATGCCCTATATCAAGGATGGCATTCGCGTATTCGCCATTGTTGCGGCGGCATACATCGCCACCGTCATCGCGGAGCGCTTCATCCGGGCGGTGCGGAAGTATTCGATTCGGATGATGGTGAAGGCCGGCAACACCAGCGAGTACGAGGTCGAGAAGCGCGCCAACACGGTCAGCAGCGTCGCGCGCAAGACGGTTATCGCCGTGATCTGGATCCTCGCCTGCACGATGGTGCTGGCGCGATTGGGCTTCGAGATCGGACCGATTCTCGCCAGCCTGGGTGTAGTCGGAGTCGCGATCGGCTTCGGAGCGCAGAGTCTCGTGAAGGACATATTGGGCGGGCTCTTCCTGCTTCTGGAAAACCAGATACGAGTCAACGATAGCGCCGTGATCAATGGTGTTGGCGGATCGGTGGAAGAGATCAATCTGCGGACAACGGTGTTGCGGGGCGAAAATGGCGCAGTCCATGTCTTTGCGAACGGCAATATTCAGACCCTCAGCAATACCACGCGCGATTATTCGTATTTTGTTCTTGAGGTTGGGGTGGGATTGGGATCGGATCCCGACCAGGTCATCGCCGCCCTGAAGGAATTCGGCGAAGCGCTGGCCAATGAGGAGACTTACAAGTCCGTCGTTCTCGCCCCGATTGAGATCGTCGGGGTCGATCGGCTTACCGAATCGGCAGCAATTGTAAAGGCACGCATCAAAACTCTGCCGGGCAAACAGTGGCCGCTGGGTCGTGAAATGAACCGGCTCTTGCGGCAGCGGTTTGTGGACGCCAACATCGAGTTCCCCTTTCCGGCGCGGCGAATCCAAATGGAGGACCACCTTTCACCGCAGTTGCGGAACGAGTTGAAGGAGATTGTACGCGAGGTTCTGGCCGAACAGCGCAGCGCGACGTCTACGAAAGCGTGAGTGTTTCGTCCAGCCAGTTGTAGATCTGGTAGTCGCGGTAGCCCGGAGCGTTCACCTCACAGTGCAGATCGGCGCCCTGTGCGCGCGTGAAGTCGACCAGTTTCTTAGGACACGTCAGCAGTTCACGCAGTTGACGCGGTTGTCCGGCAAAAAACTGCTCGGACTCCGGATTTGTGATCAGCATGGGACAGCGGATCTGCGCCGCGACGTTTTTCAGGCTATAGTCAGCGAGCGCCGCATAAACGTCGTAGTAGGAGCTCATCCCGAAAGGCCGCATCCGTGAGCTGAGAACCATTCGGGAGCGGGGATTGAACTTCACGCCCATCGACATCATGGCGTCGAACTGCTCGCGTTTTCCATCGTGCAGCAGATCAACGAGCGGTTTCGGCAAGTTGCGAATCCAGACCTCAGCCACGTTTGTGACGCCAGGATCGGCCACACCCGCTGCGATGCGATGTTCGAACGCTAACGCGCGGGGAGCCCAATAACCGCCCTGGCTGATGCCTATGAGGGCAATTCGCTTCGGATCGACCTCGGGATGCGCAATGG
This sequence comes from Bryobacteraceae bacterium, assembly GCA_035295125.1. Classification (GTDB taxonomy): domain Bacteria; phylum Acidobacteriota; class Terriglobia; order Bryobacterales; family Bryobacteraceae; genus JAICMB01. Next base: position 40,178 of record DATGJP010000042.1, read on the forward strand.
CAAAATCGACGACAGGCGTAATGACTTTTTCCCAATCCGGCCGGAAGTACAGCTTCTTGAGCCAGAGCGAGTCGTTCTGGCCAGGACCGTTGAACGTCAGGCAGTTGTATCCGCGCGCAATACCGCCCGCCGCGCCCAGCACGTACATGCTCAAGTCCGACCCATCGGCGCCGTTATTGAGGATCACCAGCGGACGGCGGCGGCGCGAGTCGTCCGCGCGGAAAAACCAACCTGTCAGCGTGGTGTTCTCGTAGGGGATGGCGACCCGCTCCACAGCCGGATGAAACAGGGCAGCGGCTTGCTCCCAGCAGTTTTCATATTCCTGAAAGGTGGGCGAAAGACGTGACGAGTCCTGCGTGCCGTCCAGGAATCGCATGGAAAGGCTGAAGTAACTCGCAGCCCAGAGCCAGGCATCGCGGGCGCTGATCCGATGCCCTTTGCTTGCGGCCGCCTCGGCCCAGCGGCGTGCTTCGAGGCCCGCATCGTGATAGGCCTGGTAAGCAGACTCGAAATCGCCATCTTTGATCCGCGTGGCAATCGAAAAGAGCTTGCCGGGGTTGCTCGTACCGTAATACGAGGCGCCCAAGCCGATCTGGGTGGTGAAAGCAAACTCGGGATCGGAGAATAGCTGTCCGGGGGGTAACGCTGCAGGGGAATGCTCATCGGCTCCCTCGACGGCGAGCGCACCGGCGGCTCCCGTGAGGGCAGTCCGCATAAATCCACGCCGGCCGAGCGGTTCAGTGTGCATGGGCTTGATCCTGACGTCAGTATATAAAGAATTATATAATTAGTAAAGTACATCCTTATATACTGGAGCCGTGAGCCTGGACCATATCCTGCTCGGACTCCTACGGCAGCCCGCCAGCGGCTACGATTTGAAAGCCATCTTCGATCAGCACATGCATTACATCTGGGCGGCCGAACTCTCGCAGATTTACCCTACGTTGCAACGTTTAGAGGATAAGGGCTGGCTGCGGAGCCGATCCGCGGATTCCAAGCGCGGACCCGCGCGCCGCGTCTATGAAATCACCCCCGCCGGCCGAAAAGCCTTGCGCGAATGGCTGGAAATGACTCCTCAGTTAGGCCAGGAACGGAATGCGGCCCTGGCGCAGCTTTATTTCCTGAGTGAGTTAGCCGACCTGGCTAAGACCGAGCGCTACTTCGTGCGGATGCGCGAACAACTCTCGGATCGGCTACAGGCTCTGCAGCGTTTTGACCGGCTGTGGTCCGAAGCCGACCCTTCGTACCCGGAGCGGCTGCCATCTGCCGATTTTCACATCTATCTGACCCTGCGCAAGGGCCTGCACTCGCTCGGGGGGCTGGTTGCATGGTGCGATGAATCGCTGCGGATGATTCGGGCCCGGGCGGAAAGGGAAAAGGCCGCGGACGTGCGGCCTGTTAAGAAGACTCGCTAGATCGCTGTCGCAGTGTGTCGTGGCAACCTAAAGCACAGAAACTGAGACCGGCCGATGGGAACGGAGACACTTTAGGGCTGTGCTCAAGCCGGGCCCAGGCTACACGAAACGGCCTCGGGACTGATCCGGCGATCATTCGGTTTCGCGCACAAGACCATCGGATCTTTTTTCGTGACAAAGGTGATTGCCTGGTAGTCTCTCGCCGTCTCGACCGCATGCAAAACCACCACTAACTCCAGCATCGGACTTGTGACTCTCCGCTTGCAGGCTATAATTCAGCTATGGAGAATCGCATCCGGGTCCTGGTCGCCAAGCCTGGCCTGGATGGACATGACCGGGGCGCGAAGGTGATCGCGCGCGCTCTTCGCGATGCAGGCATGGAAGTCATTTATACCGGCCTGCGGCAGACTCCGGAAATGATCGTGAACGCCGCCTTACAAGAGGACGTTCAGGTAATCGGTCTCTCCATTCTGTCGGGCGCGCATAACGCGATCGTCCCGCGGGTAATGGAATTACTGCACGAGAAGGACATGGATGACGTCTGCGTCGTCGTTGGTGGTATTATCCCCGATGAGGACGCTACGGAGTTGAAGAAGCTGGGAGTTGCGGCGGTGTTTCAACCAGGTGCATCTCTGGAAGGCATAGTCGACTTCATCCGTTCATCCATCAAACAAACGGCGTAGAGCAGCAACAGTAAGGCGTGAAGAAGGCGCCGGGGCGCGGCTCTTAAGAATGAGGAGAGCAGCGGAGGTATGTCCGTGGCTCAAGAACAACATCGAATGACAGAACGAATGAATATTGCGGTATTCGTCGACTACGACAATATCGAGATCGGCGTCAAGACGACGCTGCGGCGCGAGTTTGACGTCGCCGTGGCGCTGGACGCTTTAAAGGAACGCGGCGACATTGTCGCCAAGTTCGCTTACGCGAACTGGAACCGCCAGGAGGGCGCCACGCGCCAAATGGCGGAGAACGCGGTACAGATGGTGCAGCGCCTGCCCTCTCCCCGCGGAGACAAGAATGGCGCTGACATCAACCTGGCTCTGGACGCGCTGGAAATGGCGTTCACGCATAGCCATGTGAATGCCTTCGCCATCGTGAGCGGCGACAGCGACTTCATCCCGCTGGTGAACAAACTCAAGGAGTACGGCAAGACGGTGTATGTCGTGGGCGGCAAGGCCTTCACCAGCACCATCCTGCAGCAGAATTGCCACGAGTTCATCAGCTATGAGTCTCTGCTCACCGATGTGGGCGGGCCGCCGCAAGCCATAGAAAGGCCGGCGGTGCAGGAAATCCGCCAGGACAGGCCGCCCCGCGAGCGCTTCCAACCCAAGGAACGCCGCGGACGGCCGGCTCCGCTCGACCTGGCACAGGCGATGCCGCTGGTGGAGCGCGCACTCCAGGTGCTGGAGCGGCGCGGAGTCCAGCCGCAGCTTGGCCTGTTGAAGTCGACCATGCTGCAACTCGACTCCGCCTTTACTGAAAAGGCGTACGGCGCCAACAGCTTCTCCGATTTTGTGGAGAAGATGAAGAAGGCCGATTTCGTCAACGTCAGCGGGTCAGGTGGGCGCTACATGATCGAGCGCAAGACCTCGTCTCAGCCCGGCCGGGAGGCTCCCAAGCCGGAGGAGGCGCTGCCGATGCTGCGGGACGTGCTCGAAACCCATCGCCTGGAGATGGAGGAGGGCGCTGCCGCGGAGGATCTCCAGTCCTGGATGCAAACCGAGCATCCGAACTTCAACTTCACGGCCTACGGCTATCAGGAGTTTGCCGAATTCCTGAATTATGCCCAGGATAAATTGGTAGTCCGGGTCCTGCCCGACGAAGAGCGCGGACTGATGGTTCACCTTGGCGCGGAGTTCTATCCGCCGGCTCTGCCCGAGCCACCCGCTCAACCGCCACCCGAGGAAGAGGAGGAAGGTCCGCAACCCTACGTTGAGGGTCAGCCTACGTTACTCGAGCCGAATCCGCCGCCACCCAAGCCGAAGCCAGTCAAGCGCACGCGTAAGGCGGCGTCTACGTCTGGCGAGAAACCCGCGCGCCGGCCGCGTAAGAAGAGGACCGATTGATCGAGCGGCTTTCACCGCCCGGCGTTGCCGCGCCGCGGGGGCCTTATTCTCCCGCGGTGCGCGCCGGCGACTTTATCTTCGTTTCCGGCCAGGGGCCGGTTGATCCGGCGACGCAGGAGTTCTCCTTCGGCGATATTCAGCACGAAACGCATCTCGTGATCGGCAATATCCGGCGAATACTGGAGGGCTGCGGCGCCACGCTTGCCGACGTCGTGAAGTGCTCGGTGTTCCTCAAAGACGGTCGTGATTTTGCCGCTATGAACGAGGTGTACGCGGAGTATTTTGGCGCCGCCAAGCCGGCCCGGACCACTGTTGAGACGCAGTTCGCAAATCAGCACATGAAGGTTGAGATCGACTGTATCGCCTACGTCCCGGCGCGCTGACTTCCGCGTGCGGCAGGTTGTGGAAGTGTGAAGCAGGTCCAAAGGCCGGCTGAAGCCCAATGCCACTTAATTGTCCGTGAACCGAGTAGCTCTGCTGCGTGTGATGCAGGATGGAATCCTGCCGCCGGTTGGCAACCGGCGCAAAGGCGGGTTAGCAACCCGCAGCAGGCTAGCAGCCTGCATTCCATGCCGAATGAAGCCCGACGTTCCCAAAACTAGGCTCAGACAGCGCTAACTTCTTCAGAAGCGATCGCCACATAACCAAACGCCATTACCGCCAGAAACATCATCAGAGGTTCGCTATCGCCGAGGTTATACTCGAAAAACCCCTCGGCCAGCATCGCGATCATCACCGCGATCGCTCCGTGAAGCACAAATCGGGCGTCACCCGCCACAATCTTGCGCCGTAGTGCCATCGCGAAATCGCGCACCATCTTCCCCAGCATCCAAAGTAGCGCCAGCAATGCCGGAATGCCGCGCTCCGCGGGGTATTGCAGATAGATATTATGCAAGTGCCCGTACCATCCTTCGGGCAAGGGGCGTTGCACATCCGCGGGAAGGTAGCGATCGAACTGGGGCTTGATCTGTTCGGGTCCGATCCCGAACCAGGGGTGCGCCTTCACCATCGCGAGGCCCGTCCGGCGCGTGATTGCGCGGTGCATATTTGAATCGGTTTGGCCGTGCGGCTGAAAGACCGAGACGATGCGCTCGCGCAAAGGGCCGATGAGCAGACCGAGGGCCAGGACTACCGGGGCCAATGCGACGATCCAGCGCTTCCACAGCCAGACCAGGTACAAAGCCCCGAGCGGGAATCCCAGGAGAAAAATGCTCCGGGTCATCCCGAGCACAAGCGAGAGTATCAGAATCGCAACGCATGCCCATCCGGCAGCCTTCCAGCGGCGCTCGGATGAGAGAAACAGGAACGCCAGAAGCATCAGGAGAATAATCATCTCCTCGCCCCCGAACGTCATCCAGTGACTCGTGAATCCAGTGATCCGCTCCGACACGTAGTAGTCATAAAAGTTCTTGTGTAAGGCATGAGCCTGCTGATATTTCCTCCAGAACTGGAAGAAACTGACAAACGAAGAAACGGTGGCGACGGCGCCCCAGGCCAGCACAATTCCGCGAATCTGGGCAACCGACCGGAAGGTGCTGCACACCAGCAGAAGCATGCAAAACAACGTGAGCTTGCGGATTTGTGGGGTACCGCTTCTGGGGTCGCCCGAAAGGAAAAGCGCCAGAAAGGTCCAGCCTATGAAAATCGCCAAAGGAATTTTTACAGGTGGAAACCGAAGGCGCGTCCCGGAGATCAACAATATCGCTAACGCCACATAGAACAGCGTCTGGGATACGGCGATGCTCACAGGAACAGCAACCACCGAGCCGCACGTCAGGTAAAAGGCGGCTTTCTGAAGGTTCATGATATGTTCTGTAACTCTGTAGACTAGCAGGAATGGAACTGTTTCTTCTCCGTCATGGATCGGCGGCGCCGGTCCGAACCGGGGAACAGGACGCTGACCGTTCGCTTACGGAGGAAGGCCGGCAGGAGGTGCGTCGGGTCATTGCCGCCGCGAGGCTGGCGAACGTATGTCCATCGCTCTTGATCTCCAGTCCTTATCAGCGCGCCTTGGAGTCCGCTTCGATTGCCGCGACCATTCTGGATTGCAAGGAGCCGGTCCTCACGAGCGATGCGCTGAGACCCGAAGCCGACGTTCGCGACGCGTGGAACGAGGTGCGCGTTCATAGAGATGAACCTTCGATTCTCTTAATTGGACATAATCCGCTATTCAGTATGTTCGGCGCCTACCTGCTTGGAGTACCGGAGATGCAAGTGGACTTTCCGCAATCCGGCGTGATGCGTGTCGACGTAGAAAATTTTGGAGTCGCCCCGCGAGGCGTGCTGAAGTGGCTCGTCACTCCGCGACTGGTTGTGTGATTCGACAGCCGTCCGGGGATAATAGAAACAGGAGCCTCTATGGAAAAGGTCTTTCATTTCGACACTCCTCGGGAGAACTATCAATGCGATGCCGCGGTGGTGTGGTGCTTCGATAGTCGTTTCGAAATGGCCTTCAGGAAGTTTCTGAAGCGCCACGGTGTGGTGAATGCCGATCCCATTAAGGTGGCCGGTGGAGCAAAATCCCTGGCTTCTCCCGGGCACGAAAACGATCGCGAATTCATATTGGGACAGATCCGCGCATCGATACGTCTGCACAATACGCGGCGCGTCATTCTGATGCTGCATTCCGACTGCGGTGCTTATGGGGGTCTCGCGAGCTTCGCCGATAACGAACGCGCCGAGGCAACTCATCACGAAGCCGAACTCGGGCGCGCCGCCGACAATTTGCGCGCGGCGATACCCGGAATCGAAATTGAAACCTACTTCGTCGATTTTGAGGGTGTGTGGCGTACCGATCGCGAAACGACCGCTGCCGGACGCTAGCTGCTCAGGCGAAACCGCCTGCGCTGTCATTCGGTGGTGGGGCAGGCATTCAGCCTGCCGACTTTTTCACCCGCCCGCTGGTATAACGCTTGCTAGCTAGCCCCTTTCTACTGCTCACAATTCCGCTGACTGGTATCTTTACCCTTCCGTCCGGGACAACCGAGGTACGTTCCGAAATCAGGATTCCGGAGGGCGCACACGATCTCAAAATTGTGGGGAATCACTCCCTGCTGCATGCGTCGGCTGGGTTTCAGGGCCGGGCGGTCCTGAGTTGTCATAACTGCCGCAGCATTGAATTGCGGGACTTTACGATTGACGGAAACCGGGCCGCACTCGAAAAACCAATGCCCATGCCGCCGTCGAACGTCTCTTTTGCGCGGTTCTACGGCAACAACGGAATTCTGATCGAAAACAGCCGGGGCGTACGGATCGCGAACGCGCAATTCAAGAACATTACCAATTTCGCGGTTCTTGTAAGCGCATCCGGGGCGGTCACACTGTCGCATGTTTCTGTTGAAGACAGCGGCTCGCTCGATCCGAAGGGCCGCAATAATACCAGCGGCGGCGTTCTGCTCGAGGAAGGCACTTCCGACTTCACAGTTCGCGATTCGACCTTCAATCGCATCCGGGGAAATGCCGTTTGGACTCACTCCTGTTACGGCTCGCCGCGCAACGGCAAAGGCGAGATCGCCGGCAACACCTTTTCGGAGATCGGGCGCGATGCCATTCAGGTGGGACATGCGCACGATGTCGCCGTCACGCGAAACAAGGGTACGCGCATTGGCTACCCGCCCGCAATTGTGGACATTGAGCATCTGGCTGTGCCCGTCGCGGTCGACACCGCCGGTGATGTAAACAACTCCGTGTATTCGCTCAACACCTTTACCGAAATCGACGGCCAGTGCTTCGATCTCGACGGCTTTCACAATGGGGAAGTGAGCAGTAATTCCTGCGCCAACCGGGGCAGGGCAGAGGACTACCCGTTCGGCCACTTCGGAATCGCTCTAAACAACGCCAACCCCGACATGCAGTCTCGTAACATCCGCATCGTCGACAATCTCCTTGAGGGCATGAAGTTTGGCGGTATCTTCGTGATCGGAAGCGGCCACCAGATTCTGCGTAATCGTCTGCTTAACGTCAACACGGCGCATTGCAACGACACACAGGCGAAATTTGGCTGCATTTGGAAGGCCGACGAACCGGACATGCTGCGTTCCGGTATTTACCTCAGCACAAGCGGCGCTCGTTCAGACCCTGCCAGGGACAACACGATCGAATCCAACACCATCACGGGGTGGGGAATGGGAAAATATTGTATCCAGTCGGCTTCCGGTGTGAAACTGCAGCAAAATCACATTCGCCGCAACACGTGCTCAGCCCGATAATAAGTAAGAAACAATTAGCAGTCCGCTGGATCTCATAGCCAAGGAGTGGAGTATCTATGAGCGTCTCCGTCTCACCATTTCACCAGCCGGCGGATGGTGCTCATTTCCTGCAGTTCTATCGGGGCGATGAAGAGGCCCTCAACCGGAACGTCACGGATTATCTCTGGACGGCCTGGAAGCGCGGCGAGGGTTTGCTCGTCGTGGCTTCTCACGACCATCTGGACAAGTTTGTCGCCCGCCTCAGAAGGCTGGGGATTGAAACCGCGGACGCGATACGGCGGGGCCTTCTGGTCTTGTTGGGAGCCGAACAGACCCTTGCCCAATTCATGGTTGACGGATCTCCCGACGCGGAACGTTTCGACCGCACCGTCGGTGCAACCGTGCGCGCAGTCAAGGCGCGGGCCGGCGGCACCGGAGTCAGCGCCTATGGAGAGATGGTCGGAGTCCTCTGGATAGCGGGACAATTCGAAGCTGCGGTCCGGCTGGAGGAGTTGTGGAATCATGCGCTTCGCGATTCCGGCATCAAGCTGTTTTGCGGCTATCCGATTGACATCCTGGGAAAGGAGTTTGAGAACCCTGCCGTTGACGCCCTGCTCTGCGCCCATACGCATTTGGTTCCGAGTGGCGCCGAGGGCGATCTCGATCGTGCGATAACCCGCGCAACACGCGAGTATGCCTGCACGGACATCCTGGACGACCCTGTGCTTTCGCAGTGCGGCGCCCCGATCGCACTCCTACCTACCGCCGAATCGCGTATCCTGCGTTTACGGCAGACGCTTGATGGGGGTGCCGACGAGATACTCGCCAAGATCCGGCATTATTACGAAGGCGAGAAACGCTTCCGGGCGCTTGTCGAGAACGGTTCGGATGGAGTGTCTCTCCTCGATGACTCGGGAAGAATCTCCTACGCCAGTGCGCCCACGGCCAAAATCTTAGGCTACAGCCCCGCCGATTTCATCGCGCGTAACGCTCTCGAATTCATCCACCATGAATCCTCGGAGCAGGCGTGCGAGGCTTTTGAACGCGCGCTGCATGTGCTCGAACCGATCGCGATTCAACTACAGGCGCGGCACCAGGATGGCGGATGGCGCTGGCTGGAGGTCACGTTTAGTAACCTCCTCGACGAACCCCATGTTCGCGCGATCGTCGTGAATTTCCGCGATATCTCGGAGCAGAAGAGCGCTCAGGAAAAAATGCAGCGCGATACGGAGGCATTGGCCCGTTCCAACGCCGAACTCCAGGCATTTGCATATGCGGTCTCGCATGATTTGAAAGAGCCGCTGCGAACGGTCTGTGCTTTTACACAATTGCTGGTTCAAGACGAACAACTGGGTGAGCAGGGCAAGCAGTATGCCGCGTTCGTGGTCGATGGAGTCAAACGAATGTCGGCGTTGCTCGATGACCTGCTTTCGTTCGCCAGCTTGAACTCCAAGACACCCCCGGAATTGGTGAACCTTCGCAACGCGGCGGAGGCCGCGATCCAGAACCTGGAACAGTCGATTCGCGAAGCCGATGCAACCATCACTGTGGGAGAAATGCCGCAGGTGAGAGGGAAGGAGAGCCACTTGGTTCTCCTGTTTCAGAACCTGATCGGCAATGCGATCAAATACCACGGCGATCAACCTCCCCGGGTTGACCTCGCTGCGGACCGCTTCGGCTTGGGTTGGGTTGTGAAGGTCAGCGACAATGGTGTCGGAATTCCGCCCGAATACCAGGACCAGGTGTTCGGACTGTTCAAGAGGCTGCAGACCGGTAGTGTGGATGGGACCGGTATTGGTTTGGCGATGTGTAAGAAGATCGTCGAAGGAATGGGCGGCCGAATCTGGGTTGAGTCGGAACCGGGCCGGGGATCGACGTTCTGCTTTACTGTTGCGCAGGTTTGAGGTGGCGCAGGCGGTTTCGCCTGCGCTTAGCTTGGCCGCACTTCCTGCAACGTCCGCTGGGCCGGGGGCGCGGGTGTCCCGTTCTGGAATTTCACCGACACGAGCTTTGAGATCCCAGGCTCCTGCATGGTTACCCCGTAAAGCGCTTGCGCCGACTCCATGGTCCGCTTCGCGTGGGTGATGACGATGAATTGCGTCTGGCTCGACATCTCCTTCAAAAGCCGTGTCAGCCGCTCAATATTGGGTTCGTCGAGTGGTGCGTCCACCTCGTCGAGGATGCAGAACGGGCTAGGCTGATATTGGAAGATCGCCATCAGCAGAGCCATGGCCGTCAGCGACTTCTCGCCGCCGGAAAGCAACAGCACGTTCTGCAGTTTCTTGCCCGGAGGCGAAGCCACGATGTCGATGCCCGACTCCGCGATGTTCTCCTCGTCAGTCAACCGCATTTCGCCCAATCCGCCGCCGAATAGCGTCGTGAACATTTCACGGAAGTTGATATTGATCGTCTGGAATGCTTCGGCGAAGCGCTTGCGCGATTCCGCGTCGATCTCGTGAATGGCCTTCTCGGTGTCGCGAATGGAATCGAGCAGGTCCTGGCGCTGGGCGTTCAGGAAGTCGTAGCGTTGTTGCGCTTCCTGGTATTCTTCGAGCGCCGACGTATTCACCGGTCCGAGCGCGTCGATCTTCGCCCGTAATTCCTGGTACTGCTCCTCAGCCTCGTGAAGCGTGGTCTCGTCCGCGACCGTCTCTTCCGTGGAAGCCAACTCTTCGACCGGTGCGTTCAGCTCTTTGCGGCTCGTCTCGTCCAGGAACTTCAGCTCGGCCTGGCGCTTTACGAGTTCCAGTTCGACCTGGCTCCGTTTCTCCATCGCCGCTTGAGAATCGACACGCAGTTGCTTCAGGGCCTCCTCGACGGTCGCGAGGTCGGCGCGGGACGCCGTCTCCGCTTCGGCGAGCCGCCCGACAACTTCTTCAACCCCGGTGATGCGCTCCGCGAACTGATTCGCGCGTTGATCGAGCTCGATGTTGTCGGAAAGCAGCCGCGCCCGTTCGACGCCCAGGCGCTCCATCTCGGCGGCAATCCCTTGCCGGCGCGTAACAACTTCGCGAATCTGGTTCTCCAGCCGCGCCTGCGACGATCGCTCCGCGCGACGACGCTCTTCAAACCCTGCGAGGTCCGCCCGCAACTCGGCATGCTCGTCGCTGACCCGCTCTGCCTCGGCCTGCATCTCGTTGAAGTCTGTCCGCGACTGGTCGAGAACGTCTTCCTGCACGATTCGCGCGGCTTCCTTCTCGTCCACGAGCTGCACATTGCGTTCGCGCTGCTCGGTGGCTCTCTGCCGCTCCTGGCGAAGCCGGTCCAACTCCAGCCGGGCCACATTTAACCGCGACGTCGCACGCGAGAATTCTTCGCCGAGCTTGCGGCTTTCATGCTCCAGCGCCAGCGCTTCCTTTTCCTGCGTCTGCTGAGCGGCCCGCAGCCGATCGAGGTCTTCCGTCAGAAACGCGATCTCGTTCTCGAGATCCTCCAGCCGTTTCCTGGTGTCCTCCATGGCCTGCTGCTTGGCTGTCGCCTGCCGGGTGACTTCACGAAGTTCCCGCTTCAGACCCAGTGGACCGCTACCCTTCTTCTTACCGCCGCTGACCGCTTGTCCGTGATAACTCACGCCATCGGGCAGCAGGAAATGAACGTCCGGGTGAGCAATCGCGAGCTGCTGCGCGAGGGCGCGATCTTCCGCGAGATAGCAGTTCGCCAGCCGCGGCAATAAGCTGGCGGGCGCCTGGGTCAAGCCGTTGGTGAAGCGAATATGATCGCTCAGGCGCCCCAAGATTCCGGGATCGACAATCGGCTCATCGCTGGGCGCCGTTGAACCCTCTGCCTTCCACTCGACAAGAAACGTTGCACGGCCATCGAGTCCTTGCCGCATCAAATCGATACCGCGCTCGGCGTCCGGCCAATCCTTGACCACCACGTACTCCAGTTCCTCATGCAGGAACTCTTCCGTGGCCTTTTCGTAGTTGGCATCCACCTCGACGAAATCGGCCAGCACGCCGACGGGCTTGAAGTCTCGCGCCTGCCCCGATTCGATTGCGGTGAAAAGACGCTTTACGCTCTCCGTCGTGTAGCTGCGATGGGAAATGACTTGTTCCAGCGAGTCGCGGCGCGCGTTGATCTGCGATGCCTCGGCCCGCAACTGTTCGAGGTCGCGGCGCGTTTGGGCCGACTTGCTCTTGCGCACGCTCAGCTCTTCTTCCGCCTCCCGGCGCTGTGCAACGATCGACTGCAACTCCTGCTGCCGAGCCGAGATCTTCCGCGAGTTGTCGCCCCTCGCTGATTCAAGCCGGCTGAGATCTGCCAGCGCCGCTTCTTCCTCCCGCTGCGTGCGGGCGGTGTCGCGGTCCATCGCGGACAGGTACTCGTCAATTTGGGCGAGCTGGTTTTTCAGCGCCGACGCTTCACCGAGCAGCTTCAGAACCTGCTGGCGGCCGGTCTCCAGCGTGCGTGTCCGGTCCTGCAGCGACTTTTGAAGGGCCTCGCGTTCCGCCGTCTTGGCGGTGAGCAACTCCCGAGACGATTCCGTCTGCTGCTCCAACTCCGCCAAGGTTTGAACGTGCGTCGCCAGTTCCTGCTGGAACACATCCTGGCGCTTTTCCAACTCCTGGGCTTCGGTCTCACCTTGCCCCAGCCGATTCTCGATAGTGGCGATCTGCCGGGCCTGCGACTCCAATCTTCCGCGAGTGCGTTCCTGGTCGAGTTGCAGCTCCGACAACTGCTTGCGAGCCTCGGTCAATTCGGCATCGAGGCGGAAACACTGATCTTGCAGACGCTCGTGTTCGGTGTCGTTTTCGCCGACTTGTGTGGCCAGCGCCTGGTACTCGGAATTGGCGATGTTGAGGTCGAGCGCGGTTTTGGCGGCCTCGCGCTCCAGCATGCGGAAACGTCCGCTGAGCGCTTTACGCAACTGCGTCACCATTTCCTTGTGCAGTTCGTCGAAGCGCTTCGCCTTAGAAGCCTGGCGTTTGAGTGAGTTGACCTGACGGCCGACTTCTTCCAGGATGTCGAAGACGCGGGTCAGGTTCTGTTTGGCGCCTTCCAGCTTGGCTTCCGCGAGCCGCTTTCGCGTCTTAAACTTCGTAATGCCCGCCGCTTCCTCGATGACCGAGCGGCGATCCTGTGGCTTGTTGCTCAGAATCTGCCCAATTCGGCCCTGTTCGATGATCGCGTAGCTTTCCGGGCCCAGGCCGGTCCCCAGGAAGAGGTCCTGGATGTCGCGCAGGCGCGCCTGCTTGCCATTAATCAGGTATTCGCTTTCACCGGAGCGGAACAATCGCCGGGTGATCGTGACTTCCGAGGGACGATCGCCTTTAGAAGCGCGCCCGTTAGTGTGCGCACTCGCATGACCGTTAACATTTTCTTCGACATGCGCGGCGCCGTTGGCTGGAGGAGCAATGTCGGTATGACCGTTTCCGATGGCCGGCAGGTGCAGGGCAGGATCGATTAGCGTCATCGTAACCGATGCCATGCCGAGGGGCTTGCGCTCTCGCGTACCGGCGAAGATAACGTCTTCCATCCGGCTGCCGCGAAGGGTCTTAGCCGACTGCTCGCCAAGCACCCAACTGATCGCATCGCTCAGGTTGGATTTTCCACAACCATTGGGTCCGACAACGGCGGCGATCCCGGAGCCGTTGAACCGCATCTCGGTCTTCTCAAAGAAGGACTTGAAGCCGTGAAGTTCGACTCGCTTCAGTTTCAGCAAAGGACCAGTCCCCTCCCAAAAAAGTTCGTTTCTCGGGGGATGAATCTTATGGTAGTCGGGTTTCGCGGCAAAGTAAAGCGGGTCCCCTACGAGATGTTGTGCCTCAATTCAAGCAACCCCAATATCTGCTACTGCTTCCGCCATTAAAAATTCTCAAGAAACAGATCCGATCATGAGGCTTCTTAGTGATTGTAAGTCAACGAATACCGTGGCTGCGCTGCGGGCCGAACCCTGCGCACAGCCAACCATGCATCAGAAAGGAGTTCAATGATGGCATATCGCAATGACTACGATACGGAGCACAGATTTGACCGAGGAGAACGCGATCGCGGTTTCGACCGCGACCGGGGATACGATTACGATCGGGAACGTCGGGAAGCGTGGTCCAGTGGGCGCGACTGGCCGGAGCGAGGCTATTCGGGTTTCGGATCGCAAAACTACGGTTCGCAACCCTACGGGCCGCGGAACGAACGTGAATTCTGGACAAATCGGGGGGACTTTGGTCGCGAAGGCTGGAATCGCGGCTACGAAGGCGGTTATCGGGGGGAAGAGGATCGAGGTTTTGAAGGCGGCTATCGTGGCGAAGGTCGCGGGTCCTATGGTTATGAGGGCCGGGGTGGCGGATATGGTTACGAAGGCCGTGGCTGGGAAGGCAATCGCTATGGCCGTGGCGGAGAAGGCAACTACGGGCAGGGCGGTCGTGAGTTCAACCGCGGCGACTGGGGGTCCTCTGGCGGCTACGGGGGACGGAGCGAGGGCTGGAACTATCAGAATCCAGGACGGCGCGAAACGGCGCGTCATGAGTCGTTCTCGCCGTATTATGAAGCCGGCCAGACTGGCGGCGCTTGGGGTGGCGGATTAGGCGCCAGCTTTGGCGGCAGCGTGCAGCCAAGCTGGGGCGGGGAAATGGGCGGCTACACCGGCGGACAATCTCAGCAGCACGGGTCGCATAGCGGACGTGGTCCAAAGAACTATACTCGTTCCGACGACCGCATTCGCGAAGACGTCAATGAGCGGTTGACACAGCATCCGCACATCGACGCAACCGAGATCGATATCGAAGTTCGAAACGGCGAGGTTACGATCAAGGGGACCGTCGAAGACCGCAACGCCAAGCGCATGACGGAGGACATCGCGGAGGGTGTTTCCGGGGTGAAGCAGGTTCATAACCAACTTCGTGTTCACGAACATGCGATGGCTGGCTCCAGCCGCGGTGAGAGCTCTACAACCGGTAGCACTACCAGCGGCAGCACAACCAGCAGGAATAAGTAACTAGTCCGGACGGGGCAGGCGAAAACGCCTGCCCCCAACTCCAAAAGTTTGATTTGACAAAGCAAAATATCTAACGTAGGCTGGAGCGGATGCAGGGCCTCGTGGCGCAGGTGATGACGCTGTATCCCCGAATCTACTTCGCCTGTCATACCCGCCACGTTCGCGACGAGTCGACTGGCCAGGTGATCAGCGCGCACCAGGCCAGCATCCTCGATCACCTCGACGAAATCGAGCCTACCAGTCTGGCTGCGCTTGCCGCGCATATGGGCGTTACCTTATCGACCATGTCGCTCACTGTCGATCGCCTGGTCCGCGCGGGATACGTCACGCGCTCGCGCGACGCGCAAGACGGCCGGCGCATCGGCCTGCGGTTGACCGGCGAGGGAGTGGTGTTGAAGTCGCAAAAGACCGTTCTCGATCCAAGGCTCGTGGAGGATCTGCTGGACCAGCTTCCGCCCGCCGACTGCGAACGCGCGGTGGAAGGGCTGGCGCTACTGGCGCGCGCCGCAAACGAAATGATGCAAAAGAAATCTACCCGAGGAAAGGCAGGGAACGTGGCATGAAGTGGATTCTCTTCTCCGGAGGTGCGGTTGCCGCCATCGTCATCGCTGTTGTCGTTATCGGGATGCTCCTGCCGAGAGCGCACACGGCTCGAAGAAGCGTGCGTTTGAAGTATTCGGCCGACGCGGTGTGGGGATTGATTGCGGGCGATCAGAGCTGGCGGCCGGAACTACGAAAGTACGAGTCCGTCAGCTCGGCGACCGGTCAGCGCGTCTGGAAAGAGACGGACAAACACGGTCAGACGATTACGTATGAGGCTGTGGAATCCGTTGCACCACGGCGAATGGTGGCTCGCATTGCAGATCCGAACCTGCCCTTTGGCGGCACCTGGACATACGAGATTCAACCCGATGCCGGCGGCTGCACCGTCACGATCACCGAGAACGGCGAGGTTTACAACCCGATTTTCCGTTTCGTATCGCGCTTCGTGATCGGACATACGGCGACCATCGACGCGTATCTGAAAGCGCTCCAAACCAAGCTCGACGAAGGGGGACAGGCCGATGGGGCAAGAGCGTAACTGCAGTGTAGAAACGCGCGGCCGAACCTACCAGGGCAAGGCGCTACTGGAGACTTCGGAGATCATCTTTCGCGGGGAGGTGCGGCTAAAGATTCCATTCCAGGGAATGACGCGTGTCGAAACACGTGACGGTAAACTGTGCGTGGACTTCGGAAACGAGTCGGCAATCTTCCACATCGGCGACGCGGCAGAGAAGTGGGCCTCGAAGATCCTGAATCCTCCGAGCCGGCTGGACAAACTCGGAATCAAGGATGGCACGCGCATTCGCTGGATTGGACCCGTGGATGAGGACTTCAAGCGGGAGATCGAGAAGTGCGGAGCGAAGATCGCGCGGGCGGCGCCGGATTTGACGTTTCTGCGTGCTGAATCCAAAGCCGACCTCGACCGGGTCGGAGAGTTGACGGCCGGACCGGTGTGGGTGATTTACCCCAAGGGTGTAAAGATCATTCGTGAACAGGACGTCATCGACGCCGGCCGGGCCGTGGGGCTTACCGACATCAAGGTCGCGAGTTTCTCGACGACGCACACCGGCCTGAAATTTGTTCCGCGCGTGGCTAAAGCAGCCAAATGAACTGCTGTACAATCTCTAGTGGCACAGAGGAGATTGCCATCCGGATACATGAACACTTCAGTGAAGGGCGAATACGCGTTGAAAGCGTTATTCGACCTGGCGCTGCAAAGGGCGACAGATCCTGTTAAGATCGCCGACATCGCCCGGCGGCAGAAGATCCCCCAAAAATTCCTCGAATTGATCCTCGCTGGATTGAAGCAGGGTGGCTTTGTACAATCCCGTCGCGGCGCGGAAGGCGGTTACCTGCTGGCCAAGTCTCCCGATGCGATTACGGTAGGCGAAGTCTTGCGGCAGGTTGATGGACCGAAACGATCCAGAACCGGACGCAGCGCGGAAGACCCGTTCATAGAGATGTGGAAATCCGTTGACGATGCGGTTTCGGCTGTGATCGATCGCACTACTTTCGCCGAACTGGTTCGACGCTGGCATGAAAAACAGACAAAATATGTTCCCAATTGGGAGATCTGATGTTTTTTGAGGACAACTCTCTCAGCATCGGACGAACTCCGCTGGTGCGCCTTACACGCGTCACGGGCGGCGCGCCCGTGCGCCTGCTGGCGAAGATGGAAGGGCGTAATCCTCTGCACTCGGTGAAAGACCGGATTGGCGCCTCAATGATCTGGGATGCCGAGAAGCGCGGCATTCTCAAGCCCGGTAAGGAACTCATCGAACCGACCAGCGGCAACACCGGCATTGCCCTGGCTTTTGTCGCGGCGGCGCGCGGTTATCCCATCACGCTGCTGATGCCCGAGACTATGTCCCTGGAGCGGCGCCGGGTTCTGAAGGCGCTAGGCGCGAACCTGATCCTGACGGACGGCGCTGAAGGCATGCAGGCGTCCATCAAGCGGGCCGAGGACATAGTGGCGTCGGACCCCGAGCGATACATACTGCTGCAGCAGTTCAAGAATCCGGCCAACCCGGCGATTCACGTCAAGACGACAGGGCCGGAGATCTGGAATGACACGGAAGGTCGCGTCGACGTGTTTGTCGCCGGCGTTGGAACCGGAGGGACGATTACCGGCGTATCGCGGTACTTCAAGAAAGAACGCAAACACAAAATCACCTCCATCGCGGTGGAACCGGCGAGCAGTCCTGTCATCACCCAGGTGCTGAATCACGAAACCGCGCGGCCGGGCCCGACCGCGATCCAGGGGATCGGCGCGGGATTCATTCCGGATACGCTCGATCTCGCCATGGTCGACAAAGTTGAGCAGGTGGGCGACGAGGAATCGATCGAGATGGCGCGCCGTCTGTCGCGGGAAGAGGGCATTCTTTGCGGCATCTCATCGGGCGCTGCAGTGGTCGCCGCGGTGCGTGTTGCGCATGAGCCGGACATGAAGGACAAAACGATCGTAGTTATCCTTCCGGACTCCGGCGAGCGCTACCTTACGAGTGTTCTTTTCGAGGGCCTATTCAACGAGTAAACACGAGTCCTCACAAAAGGTTGCGGGGAAAAAAAGTTTTCGAAAACGGTAACTTTCGAGTGAGGGAAAGCGTTAGCTATTTAAATCCCCGTTACGACGGCGGGCGCTTCACCCCCTTCACCCCAAGAGCGTCCGCCATTTCTATTTGAGACCCGGCGCGCAACCCGCGCCGGATCCCTGAATCCCTTCACCTGTCCTCAAGTATTCCGGAAAAAGTGCGATATTTGAGGTGTAGGACGCACTAGAGGTATAGCACCCAGGGCTTAGCCCGGGTGGGAAGTCCTACGTGGAAGTCTCTGCATGCATGTATAACGCTTTTTTCGGCTTCACGGAGAGCCCGTTCAACCTCAGCCCCGATCCGGCGTTCTTCTACCGGAGCGCGCAACATGAGGAAGCTCTGGCGAACCTCATCTATGGGGTACAGAGCCGGAAAGGCTTTATCGTCCTCACCGGCGAAGTGGGAACGGGAAAGACCACGATGCTGGAGTGCCTCCGCGACTTCCTCGATTCTCAGAGCATCGAGTTCGCTTTCATCTTTAACTCCCGAATTACACCCGATCAGTTCTTCGAGATGATCGCCTACGATCTCGATCTTCGGTGCGGACGCACCTCGAAGACTGAAGTTCTGTTCGCCCTCAACCAACTCCTGCTCCACCAGGCTGACCAGGGCCGTACCACGGTTTTAGTGGTCGACGAGGCGCACAACCTCGAATGGGATGTCCTCGAAGAGATAAGGCTTTTGGGAAATCTCGAGAATCGGCATGGAAAGCTGCTCCAAATCGTGCTCGCGGGCCAGCCCGAACTCGATCGCAAACTGGAAGCTCCCAACCTGCGCAACCTGAAACAGCGAATCGTGCTGCGGTGCAATCTGAATCCTTTCTCGCTCGAAGACACCATAGAATACATCCACAGCCGCATGGAAAAAGCCGGGATGCCGGACCAGAGCGTGTTTCCGCGCACTCTGGTGGCAGAGATTTTTGAGCGCAGCCAAGGGATTCCTCGCATCATCAATGCTATTTGCGACAACCTGTTGCTGACGTGCTTTGCGATGGAGCTGCGCGTTGCAACCATTGAAATGCTGGACGAGGTCAGCCGCGATATGCGCCTCGATTGGCAGGGACACCGGTCGCGCGGACGTTCGCGTTATTCCGATGTGCCGTACGAACAACCCTCCTTTTTGACGCCCGGCGACTGAAGTCGGGCCGATTCCCACGAAAATCGATTGACCTCGGGCTTTTCCCCGTACACATAGTACGGTGTTCGCCTTAAATTGTCCTTGTTTTTCGCTGTACGATGATCTAAGATCTTTTACGTAGGACAAACACGGGTTTCGTTCTATCAGTGTAGGGATTCCCAAATCAAAGTAAGGTAAAAGACAATGCGCAGGATTGCAGTTGTATTTCTGCTTACACTCGTTGTGTGCTTAATGGGTGTCGTCGCGAACGCCGCTCCAATGACAAGTGCATCACAGGGTGTAGCTCTTTCTTTCACGCTGCCGCAGCCGCCGCCGGATCCGTGGGGACCACCACCGGCGTTCACGCTGCCAAAGCCTCCACCCGATCCTTGGGGTCAGGTATCGTTCACGCTACCGCAGCCGCCACCCGATCCGTGGGGGCCGCCGCCAGCGTTGACGTTGCCGAAGCCTCCGCCCGATCCGTGGGGCCAGGTATCAGCGTTCACGCTGCCCCAGCCTCCTCCGGATCCGTGGGGACCTCCACCGGCTTTTCACACCCCTGGTCCAGTACCGGATCCATGGGGACCTGGTGGTTCGGTTCGATAAAACGTTTACGGAAAACCCAGCGGGTGCTATACTCTCGCTGGGTTTCTTTCCATGATGATCGGTTGGGCACTGCCGCTTGCCGTCGGATTAGCATTAGAAATCGCCATAGTCGTCGTACTACTGAAAGGTCCAATCCGAAGATTTCCCCTCATTTTTGCCTATTGCCTCTTCCAAACTTATGTGAGTATCAGCGAAGGGCTGAAGTACTTTATGCTCGGCCCGCGCGCGGAGGGTTTTGCCGAGTTGTATTGGCTGAACGATCTGGTTCTCCACGCATTCATAATCCTGATTATCGGGTCGTTGGTCCGCAGCGCCCTTCCTGCATCCGTGAAATCACGCGCGATAAGCATGCTGCTATCGCTTTTTGCGGTTGCCGTGGGCTTGATCTCGCTGTACTTCTACTACGACGCGCAATTGAGCCGCTGGATGACGCCCGTAAGCCGGAATTTGAGTTTCGCCGAAGAGATGCTCGTGTTCCTTCTTTGGGCGATTCTGGTGCGGGCGCGGACGCAGGACCAGGTTCTATTGCTGGTCAGCTCGGGCCTCGGGATCCAGGTGACCGGCGAAGTGATTGCCCACACGCTACGCATGTATTCAAAGAGCCGCGAAGTCTGGCTGCCCAACGTTTTGTTAAATGCAGCGGATCTTCTCTGCCTGTTGATTTGGTTGTGGGCATTCCGTACTGGCAGGGCAATCGCTGCGATTGAACCGGCGCCTCCGGCGCCCGTAAATCACAACACCATTTGAGCCGGCTGGCGGATCTCCATACAACCCTTGCCTGTGGGAAGCAGCTTGCCCGGATTGAAACTGCAGGTGGGATCGAACAACGTCTTGAAACGCCGTATCATATCCAGGCTCTCCCCGGAGAATTGAGCTGCAATCAGTTCCATTTTCTCCATCCCAACGCCGTGCTCGCCGGTGATGGAGCCTCCCTGCGCGACACAGTAACGAAGAATTTCGTCCCCCGCCTCGCGCGCTCGCTCGAACTCGCCGGGTTTGCGCGGATTGAAGAGAATAATCGGGTGCATGTTGCCGTCGCCGGCGTGGAAAATGTTGCTGATCGTCAGCCCTGAACGCTGTGCCACTTCGTGAATAAACCGCAGCGTGGGAGCAATCTTCGTGCGGGGGACCACGCCATCCTGCACGTAATAGGAAGGGCTAACGCGCCCCACCGCGCCGAAAGCGTTCTTGCGCCCCTTCCAAAGCAGATCACGCTCTTCGGCGGATCGCGCAATGCGAAACTCCCGCGCCCGGCATTTGGCGCATACTTCGCGGATTTGTTCGACCTGCTCCTCGACTCCCTCGCGCAAGCCTTCTAATTCGATGAGCAGCACTGCCGCCGCATCCATCGGATAACCGGCATGCGTGGCTTCCTCAACCATCCGGAGCATGACGCCATCAAGCATCTCCACGGCGACCGGCGTGATGGCTCGGGAGGTGATCTCCGCCACCGTATCGGCACAATCATCCGGAGAATCGTAGATGGCGAGGATCGTTTTCACCATTTCCGGCTGGCGCATGAGGCGCACGATGATCTTCGTCACCAGAACCATGGTGCCTTCGGAGCCGGTCAGCAGGCCAGTGAGATCAAAGCCGGGAGCATCGGGATCCTTGCCGCCGGTTTCCATCACCGTTCCATCGGGTAGTACCACTTCCAGACCCAGCACGTGATTGGTTGTCACGCCATATGCCAGGGTGTGAGGACCGCCCGCATTTTCCGAGACATTGCCACCGATGGTGCAGGCGCGCTGGCTGGATGGATCGGGCGCATAGAAAAAGCCCTGCGCCTGAACCGCCTGGGTAATGTCGAAATTCACCACCCCGGGCTGCACAACTGCCCGCTCGTTCTCGAGGTCGATTTCCAGGATGCGGTTCATGCGCGCGAAAGCCACCACGATGCCTCCCTCGCGGGGTATGGAACCGCCGCTGAGACCTGTTCCCGCGCCACGGCCGACGATCTTCAGGTTGTGCTCGTTGGCTATCCGCACGACGCGCACCACGTCCTCGGTAGATCGTGGGAAGACGACCATGTCGGGCCGCGCTTTGTCGACGCTGCCGTCGTACTCGTATAGCGCGAGATCCTCAGGGCGGTTGAGGTAGCCGCGTGGCCCAAGCACGTCCTCGACGGCTCGAACCACGCCTGCGCTGATCATGTACTCAGAGGGATTTTACGTAATTGACCATCGCGTCGTCCCAGGCGCCGTCGCCGATGATCTTCTGGACGACTTTGCCGGTACGATCGATGATGTAGGTCTCGGGAACTTTGAAGGTCCCGTAAGAAGCGCTGATGTCGGAGTTCGGATCGCGCGCGGTCTGGAACGCCACCTGGTACTTGTCGATAAAACGCCGGTACGCGCTTTCGTTGGCGTCAATACTGACGCCCAGGACGACGACGCCGTCGCCGGCAACTTTTTTCGTGAATGCATTCAACGGAGCAGTTTCCACGGCGCAAGGCTCACACCAGCTTGCCCAGAAATGGAGGACGAGAACGCGCCCGCCAAAGTTGGATGGCGTCATCTTGACGCCATGATCCGTCGTAACGCTAAAATCAGGAGCGGTATCGCCGGCCTTCACGATCCGTTCCTGCATACTGCCTACTATGATGACGACGAGGACGACCATAAGGCCGCCGATGAGGATCTTGAGGGCAAGATCCACTTTACTTTTGCTCATGAAAGAAAGGGCCCTTCTATAAACCATTTTAACTGCTTCGAGACGCGAAGTTTTCGTGGATCGCGGCGTGCCATCCAGGCATCACACTAAGGGGCCATGTTTATTACCCGCAGAGTCGATTTTTCGGCGTCCCACGTATGCTCGCAACCATTGCTTA
This sequence comes from Bryobacteraceae bacterium, assembly GCA_035295125.1. GTDB lineage: Bacteria > Acidobacteriota > Terriglobia > Bryobacterales > Bryobacteraceae > JAICMB01. The sequence continues at coordinate 62,469 of DATGJP010000042.1, forward strand.
GCGAGGCGGAGAACCGGACGCTGTATGGTCCCGCGGCGAACCCCAAGGGGCACGGCCACAACTACGTTCTCGAGGTAACGCTCGATGGCGAACCGGACCCCCTCACCGGCATGGTTTTCGACGTAAAGCGGCTCAAGGACGTTCTGAACGAAGCTGTTGTCGAGCCCATGGATCATCGTTTCCTGAACCGCGAGGTGCGGCCTTTCGATCGCGTGGTTCCGACGCCGGAGAACGTTGCCGTCGAAATCTGGAATCGCCTGGAGCCTTATTTTCGGGGCGCGAAGGTGCGTCTACATAACGTGCGGCTCTTCGAGACGGAGGACCTGTACGTGGACTATGGAGGGGACGCGGCATGATTCGCCTCACGCGGCGTTATCGATTCTCTGCCTCTCATCGGCTTCACTCCGCGGAGTTGTCGGAGGAAGCCAATGCCCATCTTTATGGCAAGTGCAACAACCCGTTTGGGCATGGGCACGACTACCAGTTGGAGGTCACGGTCGGCGGGCCGGTCGACCACAACACCGGCCAGGTGGTAAACCCTGCAACCTTGGATGCACTCGTGACTCAATATGTATTGCAGGACGTTTCCAACCGCAATCTGAACGAAGAAGTTGCCGAGTTCGTGTCGCGAGTGCCGACGTCCGAGAACCTGATGGCAGTAATCGAAGAGCGGCTGCGTGGAGGCTGGAAGTCGGTATTTCCGGGGGAATGGCCATTCCTCGACCGCATTCGCCTGCACGAAACGAAGAAGAACACATTCGAGTGGCACGCATGAAAACCAACGTAAAAGTAATGAAGCCGAAGCAGGACGAGGTATCGATTGCCTCGCTCATGCACCAGATCCTGGAGAAGCTGGGAGAGGACCCCACCCGTGAAGGGCTAGTACGGACACCCGAACGCGCCGAGAAGGCGTTGCGATATCTCACGAGCGGCTATGACATGGATATCGATCGGATCGTGAACGGCGCTCTCTTTACCCATGCCTGCGACGAAATGGTGGTGGTGAAGGATATTGAGTTTTTCAGTATGTGCGAGCACCACCTGCTGCCGTTCTTTGGCAAGGTTCATGTCGGTTATCTTCCCAATAAGAAAGTGATCGGGTTAAGTAAGATCCCGAGGATCGTCGATGCTTTTGCGCGGCGGTTGCAGCTTCAGGAACGCCTGACACAGCAGATTGCCGACACGCTGGTGGAGGTCCTGGAACCCCGTGGGGTGGGAGTGATCTGCGAAGCGCGTCATTTCTGCATGATGATGCGGGGAGTTGAGAAACAACACTCTGGTACGCTGACCAGCGCCATGCTGGGCGACTTCCGGACCCTTAAAGAGACCCGCGATGAGTTCCTCTCACTCGTGTCGCAGAAGAACCACCCGTTTATTTAAACCTAACTTAACGGCTATATTTCGGCCGAACGTGACGTAGAGCACAGGTAAGATGCATGTTCACAGTCCTGGGCCGATTCCGTAGCGGCAATCGAAACCTCGAAGGACGGCGCACGCCGGGTTGCAAGCATCATGGATGCCGCCTGAAGGCTTCCGCCTCCGATTGATCCGCATGAGCCTGTAGCGTCGATTTACGGAATCGTGATTGCCTCCGACGGTGCTTCCATTTCGGGAGTGGAGGTTACGGTTAGGTTGAGCCAGGACCCGCCGCGGTTCGTCTTTTCGGAAGGTTACGGTTCCGATAAAGACATTTCTTCTGCTTTCGAATAAGCTGCTACCGACCCTTTGCTTTGATCGAGGCCTCGTCACGGCGAGTCCAAGCCGGCGATCGCAATTGATAAACTGAGAACGACTGTTCCTGACGCGGTGTTCCACCTGTCTGGACGGGCTTCGCTCGTCTGCGAGACTTCAGTTCTTTGGGGGAACAATGCGTAGAGGGACAGAGTGTCAGCAGTGCCGTCAGTTTGAAACGGCTCACGACGACAGCATGGAAGAGTACATCGCCGTCGTCGAACGCCAGAGCCGGTTTTTCCGAACTGGCGAAATCAGAGCGGCAAAAGATTTGGATGCATACATCCAGCGGTTGAAGTCGCGGCGCGAATCCGCTATCAACGCACTGCTAAAGCATCGATCAACAAGCTGTAAGCATGGCGCAGCGGCAGCGCGAGATACTCGCGCCCTGCGGACTGTGGCCCCACAAGAGCGTCCCGCACCACGATCGACCGAACGCAAGGGCGCCGAACCTATGGCGTGGCCCCATGGGGCACGGCTGCTCGGTGTCGAATGGATCGACAGCGATCACATGGCGCTCGGCAAGAGGGTTGGTGAATTGGCTGAGCGCATTCGAAACTCGGGCTCCGAGGAAGTCAAGACCCTGCTTTCAGCCCTTTTGCAGGAGACCCAGTCGCACTTCACTCGCGAGGAGCAGGCGATGAAAGATTGCGACTATACGCGCGTGGAACATCATAAGGAAGCGCACCATCGACTGCTTGAATTTCTCGAGTTTTTGAGAGACGACGTGGGATCGGGGCAAACTGCTCTCGATGAGAAAATGATTGACAATCTTTGGAACTGGCTGAATGCGCACATCGCGACGGAGGACCGCGCGTTCGCCAAACACATCCAATGGCAGGCAATCGACAATACTGCAACGACGACTTCATTCTGATGGTGCCAAATGACGTGAGTGGGCGGGTGGAACAGCCCAATCTCTAACGAGCGGAACGCAACAAACGTCCGACGGTTGCAACGATTTCTTCTGCCGGGCGGTCTTTACTCAGGTATGCGTCCGCACCAGCGCGCTTCACGTGTTTGGCGAACTGTTCGGCACTGTACATCGAGAAGACGAGCACTTTCATCGCCGGCTGGATCTTCTTAAGCTCGCGAATGGTTGTGATGTTGCCTCCCAGGAGGCTCAAATCGACAATGGCAATGTCCCATGGCTCTCGCAGAACAAGTTCGAGCGATTGCTGGATGTTTGAGGCGTGCCCGAATACCGTCCCCTGAAAACTTGTCGAGAGGAGTTCTTGCGTTCTCGTCAGCACCGCCGGATGATCGTCTACCAAAAGAATACGGCGAGGCATTCATCCTCCGGACCTCCATCCGCATAAGCGACCCTCCGATGTTGAGGTAAGTGCTTATCCGCCGCATGGTTTCAATTATAGAGACCGATTCTCCGGTGAGGAAGCACCTGAACGAGCCATACCGAGGCGCTCTATCCCGTACGAGCTAGCTCAGCTAAGCTAGCAGACTGTGGTTGAAGTCTTTGAGAGCGGCATCGCAGGGGCAGGTATTCAGCTTGCCCGCGCTCGCCGGCTGCGGACGACCGAGTCATGATCGCGGTTCATCGCCAACCGTTCGAAATTCGTTAGGAGTCGTTCACGTATCACTTTCCCGTTTCCAGCCGATGAGCCTGGGTAGAGGCAACCGAGTCTTGACCGGGCAAGGTGAACCCACGCAGACAATTCTTTTGAACGCGATCCTCCGCCGATCGGAAGATGCCATCGTGATGATTACACCCGATGGCATTGTCACGATGTGGAATCCTGCGGCTGAGCGTCTGTATGGCTATCAGTACCAGGAAATGCTGGGCCGTCCGCTGCTCACCGTATTGCCACCCGAGCATTCCGATTGGGATGCCTTAATGGCACAAGCACTGAACGGCGAAACGGTTGGAACGTGCGAAACGACTGGGATCGGCAAAGACGGTCGCCGGTTCACAGTGCGAATCTCGATCGAACCTATCCAGGATCAGAGTGGCCGCACCACAAACCTGTGCATCCTCTCTCGCCCTGGCCACAATATGCCGGGGCCCGCGGCGCGCCTGGGTGAAGCAGCGGATTGGTTCCGCCAACTGGCCGAGAACAGTAGCTCGGTCACCTGGATGACAGACGCTCGAACCCGATCCAGCGTTTTCGTCAGTCAGGCATTCGAAACGATTTGGGGGTTCTCGCGTGAGGAAGTCTATCAGAACCCAGAAGTCTGGATGGCATCGGTTCATCCCGAGGACCGAGCATACGTTCAGAGTACACATGCACGAGGCACCCAGCGGGAGACGATTGACCTCAACTATCGCATTGTACGGCCCGATGGCTCTATCCGTTGGATCCATGACCGCGCTATCGCTACGCTCGACCCGCGCGGCAATCTGGCCGGCTTGGCCGGGATAGCCGAGGATGTGACCAACATGAAGCAGACCGAGCGGGCTCTTGAGCAGATTGAGTCGCGTTTCCGGAAGCTTGTCGAATCAAACGTAATCGGCGTTTTTTCCGGCGATTCCACGGGCCGCATTCTGGAAGCGAATGGGGCATTTCTGCGCATGCTCGGCTACACGGAAAAGGACCTTCTGGCGAACTCGATCCGCTGGGATCGCATGATTGTTCCTGGAACGGAGACCAGTCATTACCGGATACACGAACGTCTGTTAGAGGCGGGATTCTCCGAGCCGGTGGAGTTGGAGTACGTGCGGAAGGATGGCAGTCTGATTCCAGTATTGGTTGGCATGGCCCGGTTGAACCCGACGGCGACGCGGGGCATTGGATTCCTCGTGGATCTGACGAAGCAGAAACAGGCGGAAGAAACCCAGCGTCGTATCCAAAACCGCCTCCAGGCACTGCTGGACTCCCTCTACGATGTCGTGGTCGAGATGGATGCGCGCGGGGTGTTCCTGGCCGTGTTCGCGCGGAGTGACGATATGCTTCCGCGCCCGAAAGCTGAAATGCTGGGGCGCGCCGTCGGAGAGGTTCTGGGACCGGAGTTGGAGCACCGTTATCTCGAAACCATCGAAAGGGTGCTGCGAACACGCCAGTCCGAGGAGTGGGAACACTCCACGGAAGTCGGCGGTCATATACGCTGGTTCACCATCCGCTTTACGCCAATCCTCGTCCGCGCCGGCAGGCTCGAAACGGTTTGCCTGGTCATTCGCGAAATCACCGTGCGCAAGCATGCTGAGGAAGAACTGCACAAGGCCAAAGAAGCTGCGGAGACCGCAAATCGGGCCAAAAGCATGTTCCTGGCCAACATGAGCCATGAGATTCGCACGCCGATGAACGGAGTGCTTGCCATGGTTGATGTAGCCCGAAAAGGCGTCCTATCCCCGGAACAACGGGAATGCCTGGATACCGCCTACGAATCAGCTCATGCTCTGTTGGAAATCATCAACGATATTCTGGATCTTTCGCGAATCGAGGCCGGCAAACTGGAAGTTAATCCAAAGCCCTTCCGTCTGCGAGAGATCGTTCGGCTCACCGGCAGGATGTTTCTGAAAGAGGCGTCCGGAAAGGAGATCGCTCTGAATTGGCAAGTCGAGCCGGACGTCCCGGATGAGTTCGTGGGAGACGCCGGACGCTTGCGGCAGATTCTCATTAACCTGCTTGGCAACGCGATCAAGTTTACCGACCATGGCGAAGTGGTGCTTGGTGTCTCGCTGCGAGCGCGGGAAGAAGGCAGTGCCACCCTCCGTTTTTCGGTACGAGATACCGGAATCGGCATTGCACCCGAGGAACTGCCACGGGTTTTTGAAGCATTCGAACAGGCAGACAGGTCGAAGAACCGCAAGTATGGCGGCGCCGGCTTAGGACTAGCGATTAGCCTGCGGCTGGCGCACTTGATGGGCGGAGAGATCTGGGCCGAGAGCCGCTTTGGAGAGGGGTCAAGTTTCCATTTTCAAACTCCGCTGGTCTGCCGCGCCGCTCCGGAACCGGAGATCGCGCAGTCCGTCCGCAAACACGTTGAACCACTGCGCGTTCTAGTGGCGGAGGATCATCCGGTAAACCGGCGGGTGATCGAAAAGCTACTGGCCATACGCGGCCATCATGTCAGCCTGGCCGGTACTGGTACCGATGCGGTCGACGCTGTCGAAAAAGAAAGGTTCGATATGGTGCTAATGGACCTGCAGATGCCAGAGATGGACGGACTCACTGCCACTCGGGCGATTCGGTCGCGCGAGCGGGAGACTCCGGTTCGTGGTCGACTGCCCATTTATGCCCTGACGGCTCGCGCCCTGCCACAAGACCGGCAGGAATGCCTGGAGGCGGGAATGGACGGCTACCTATCCAAGCCGATCACGACGCAGGCGCTGGATGAACTGCTGGCATCATTCTCCCGGAACACGGCCGACGTATGATGGTTCGACTTCGTTAATTGCTCCACTACGAAGGGCTCGGGCCCGGGCCGGGGAGGGCGGCATCGGCCAGGTCGCGTTGGAACAGAGTGTTCGATTCGTCCCAATTCATGGGCTCTAATAAGCCTTTGGCGCGCCATTTCTGGTTCGAACATCTCCGGGCAGTCCTGTCTGATCCGTACCGCGTCGAAATCGTGGTTTGAGTTCCGCGTCGATAGAGCTACTACGGCCTTTCAACAAGATCCATCCGGGCGCCAGAGTAGAGCTGGGATGCGTTCAGTACTTTTTCACGCCGGAGACGCAGCAGTCCCGCCGCGTCGCGGCCGGCACGCCACTCTTCAAGTAGCACCAGGGCGTGTCTCCGCGAGCTGTCGTTCCTGGCTTCGCATAGGTGAAGGCCTTGCAACTCGAATCTCTGGCGCAGGCCCGGCGGCAAAGCTCCGCACTTGGCTCGCTGAGGGCGAAGTTGTGATAGTCAGCTCCCTCGCGATCGGTATTGAACTCCAGGGGAAACTCAGAGTCCAGGCGCTTGAAATCGAGCGAATTCGAGGTGCCGACGCAGACCACATCAAGAAGACCGACGCAAAAGTCCGCATCGCAGACGCGGTCGTCCCCCAGAACCATTGTCGGGCGTGCGGGAGCGACCCGATAGTGCTCCGATTCGCGATAGCCCTTACGGTCACAGAAAGCGTCCGCAGCGGGCTTGCCGCAGGCCTGGCCGTAGTAGAGGCAGTTGTCAACAGCATAGCCCGTCACCTTTGGGTGATCATAAGCGCGGCGTTGCGCCTGAGCTGGCGCAAGAAATAGAACAGCAAGAAGAATCAACAGTGTTGCCTTCACCAGCTTTCCTCCGCCCCATTTTATGCGCGGCTTATCCGCCAGGTCAATGAACAGACCGTAGCAGCTATCGGACTCTCCTGTGGGTCGAACGGTTCGGTCGCGAGTCATATCTCAGAAACACATACGATGCCTGGAACCCTGAAGTTCGACTTACAGTAGACGTTCACACAACGGGATTTTCCGGTTTACTTCGCCACCGGCTAGGCGGAAGTAAGCGAGGTGCGTAAAATGTCGCAATTTGAGACATGCCCGTCGGCAGCGCTCACGAGCGAGGCCTCGTTTGATGCAGGATCAGACACACGGCAGCGGCAGGCAATGGACGTCTTTGCAATTCTGACGGGTTTCTTTGCTGAATTGCGCCGTATGGAGTATGAGAAATCGAACGCTGACCTTAGTCGAGCATGTTCGGCCTGGAAACCGCCATGATAATCGGTATTGAAGGAACGGGCTCCCAGGAGTGGTCGGATCAAGACTTGCGGCGCTCTTTCGTGCGTCGGGTCCTGGAGCAAAGCAATATTCAGCCCAAATCCTACTTCATCGGCCCTAACAATCCCGCATCCGACTCAGTTGCCATCCGGAGCGGCGCCTGGTGGACGCTCAAATACGACTGGAGCGATCCCGTCGTGCTCGTCGGCTATAGCCGTGGCGCGGCCTATTGTCTGGATCTGTGCCTCAGGTTCAACCGCGAGTTTCAGGGACAACGGCAAATCTATGCCCTCGTCCTGTTCGACGCAGTCCGTCGCGATCTGGCCTGCGATCTCCCCTTTGCTGACGACATCCCCCTACCCGAGTGTGTTCGTTTTTGCCTGCATGCTTACCGCGATCCGCGGGCCGGCTCGCGCTACTTCTTTAGCAATGTGCAGCCGCGCATAGACCGCGGCCAGGCACATCCACCCCTCATTGTGAAAAGGATGTTCCGGGGATCGCACGGCGCTCTCGGTGGCACATACTGGGATGCCGCGAAAGGAGAAGCCGGATTTCAGACTTCGGCGGCCAATGCCGCTGTCTGGGCGAGCACGCCTCAATCCAAGCCATTCGTGAATCCCTTGGTTCATGCGACAGCTTCGACCTTGATCGGCCCGTATGACCGCAACCTGGTCGTTGCGCCCCGCGTTGCCATCAACAACGAAAGCCAGGATCGCCAGGCGTCGCAAGAGGTGGCCCAATGGGTTTGGCCGATCCTGATGTCCTGGGGAGTCCTGCCGCGCAGCGCGCAGCCGCTCAACGAAGCTAAGACTTTCAATGGCAGCAAAACCCCCGGTCAGGCCAATCCCGTCCAATAGCCGGAACTGCTAGGACAATCGCACGCCATTTCGATCGGTGGGTTGGGTCGGCATAAGATCTCCCACGTATTCAGGCGCTCCATCGGGGCCAGGAGTAGAAAAAGCCCAGCCGGATGAAATGCAAATAGAGTGCGAAAATAGTCCGCATGTCCCTCTATGGCCCTCGTTCTCTTCGAGCGCTGTGCCTTATAGCGATTTGTACAGCTTCGGCAATAGCAGACAAACTGTACGTCTCTGATGGCTCTCTTTTCACCGTACAAGTGTTTGACGGCATAACCGGTACTCACACCGGTCAGTTGACACCTGCGGGCGGCTGGGGGACTCCCTCGGGCATAGCCGTGGCGTCCGATGGGCGGGTATACGTTGCTGACTTCGACAATAACGTGGTGTACCGCTTTAGTGCCGCCGGCGTTTATACTGACACATTCATTTCATCGAATCTCTTCGAACCGACCGGCTTGGCCTTCGGTCCCGATGGCTTCCTCTACGTAGCCAATTTCGGCGCCGGGAATAACAGCTACGTTGTGCGGTTCAAACCGGATGGGACTCCCGTCGACGCTACTCCTTTCGTCCCAAGTTCTACCGGCCTTTTCGATCCAGGGGCCATAGTCTTCGGACGGGACGGCAATCTTTATATTGCCGACTCTTCGAATGCTGCTATCGATCGCGTTACTTCGGGAGGTGTCTTCTCGACTCTGGTCCCCGCCGGCTGCCCCACAACACCCTTCACAAACCCGCAGGGCATCACGTTCGGCTCAGATCAGCAACTCTATGTGTCTGACGCGGGGTTTGGCTGTGGCATCAACACAGGTTCCGGCGTCTACAAATACAGTACTTTCGGAGTTCTGCTCGGTACGTTCATCGCGCCGAACGTTTTGTCCACCCCAATCGATCTGGCCTTCGGGCCGGATGGAAATCTGTATGTCACAGATGGACAGGGCCGAGTCGCGCGTTTCGATGGAACCACCGGCGCCGCGAGGCCCGATTTTGTTCCATCCGGTGGGGCGGGCGGTCCACTGATCAACCCAACTTTTCTCGCTTTCAATGGTCAGGCAGCAGCAACCATTACCGTCACCGGTGGCAGCAACCAGAGCACCCTCATTAACACTCAGTTCGCAAGTCGGCTGGCAGTCAGAGTGACCGACCTTGCAGGAAATCCGGTTCCAGGAGTGACGGTCGTATTTACGGCTCCGCCACAAGGCGGACCCAGCGCGACGTTCACGGGTGGCAATACTGCGATTACGAATGCACTAGGTGTCGCCACCTCAAATGTAGTTGTGGCGAACGGACATAATGGTGGTCCTTACACCGTTGTTGCTAGCACTGGGTCGGCGCTTCCGGCAAATTTCAATCTCTCCAATACATTCGACCTGGCTACGGTTCCGGCATTATCTGCATGGGGCCTCGGTGGCCTGGCCCTGGCACTCGCGATTCTGGCCGTGTTTATCATCAACCGGCGTATGTCAATGGTGCGGGAATAACAGCAGCTCTCCAATGATTCCAAATCAGAGCTTTACGCTATGGCGAACGGCACAGCGCCGAGGCGCGGAAAGCAGCATCGAGGAGGCTGCTGTTCGCAACCGTGCAAACCCAGTCGCGCGGCTGTCCGGAAGCGTCCAGATCGTTCTGAAAATCCGGTCCGTTCGATAGCACTGTAATGAACGTGTCTCCCGAAGGGGAACCACAACCGCCCAGGATGAGTTTGTAATTCGCAGGGCACTGTACGGATGTCGTATGGAGAACAGGAGGCACGAAAATCGTAAACTGCCCATTAACGGTCGTGTCGGCATGAAACCAGTTGTATTTCGAGATGCCATTGTCGCCCGTCGGACCGGTGGGACCGTCAGGACCTGTTGGTCCAAGCGGGCCGTTCGATCCTATTGGCCCTTGAGGACCGGCGGGGCCAGTAGGCCCCAGCGGTCCTTGCTGGCCGTCCAGGCCCTTCGGACCCACATTGCCGGTGGGACCTGCGGCGCCCTGCGGTCCCTGATCTCCTATCAGGCCCATTGGACCTGGTGAGCCTTGATTCCCCGTCGCCCCTTGCGGTCCGGCAGCGCCTTGCTGGCCTTTAGGACCCTGGTCGCCCGTTGGTCCCGCTGAGCCCATAGGGCCCTGCGAGCCGTCGGGACCCTGTGCACCATTTGGGCCGGCCGGCCCGGTCGGTCCCGCAAGCGAAAAATCGAGATCGAGCCGGGCGGGTTCGCTGATTGTGGTGCTTTCCTTGCTGTCAAATAACGCGGCCCCGCCGCCGCTGGAAAGCACGATGCCATTGTTCGCGAGCGACCCTGACACCCAGGACTGGACGATCGTTGTCAGATCCACCGCGACAAGCTGATCGGATGACGAGATGTGAAATGAACCGTTAGGAGTGATGGAGCAGGCGGCCGGGGCATTCGAGTTGTTGATCGACGACTCGGCCCAGGAGCCGCACACGTTGGAAATATTAATCGTTCCGGACGTAATCAGCGTCTTGACGTAAAGCGTCAAGGTGGCGCGGGTCAGGACTGCTCCGACTGGGGTAACGGATGCCAAATCAAATCGCAGGAAGGCCCGATTGTTGGCATCAACCGTTAGCTGAACGTTTACGCCAAAATTCTCCTGAGGAGACATTGCGCTGACCGCCGCATCAGCGGTGACGGGCGCCACAGCGGCAACCAACGCCGGCATCGCGGCGAGGCCCAACACGACTGCATTTATTGCGCGCATTGGATCGACCACCGGAAGTTATGAGCCGAGCTGCTGTTATTAGTTCCCGTGCATTTCCAAACCGTTGGCTGCCCATTGCTATCGAGAAGTTGATCGAAATCGGGTCCGATGTAATTAATTTGGGTATCTGTTCCTGTCGCATCCGTCCACGCGCAACCGCCTCCCAGCATTCGTCCCGTCGTACATAACTGCTCAAAAGTGACGGCGTCGCCGCTGGGGACTGAGATGTCATGAAAGGCCCAGGTAAAAGTGGCCGGCGGACCGCTGGGCCCTTGCGGGCCGGTCGACCCTTGGGGTCCTTGAGGACCCTGTGGGCCTGTGGATCCCTGGTCACCCTGGGGCCCTCTCGGTCCGATCTGCCCTTGAGGGCCTGTGTTTCCCTGTGGCCCTTGAGATCCGGTAGCGCCTTGGGGCCCGGTTTGCCCTGGCGGTCCGGTTTGGCCCTGCGGCCCTTGCGTGCCTTGCGGTCCGGTTTGGCCCTGCTGACCCGGGGGTCCCGGATCCCCCATTGCGCCGGGAGGGCCCTGTGCACCTTGAGCGCCGGTCGGACCAGGGGGACCTTGTTGGCCTTGCAGACCCATCGGCCCGGTCGGGCCCGGCGGGCCTTGCGGACCCGTCAGCGTGATAACGAGTCTGGCGGGCTGGCTCGTTCCGGTGTTTTCTTTACTATCGAAATCCACCGCCGTTCCATTTTGGCTGGTGAGTATCACACCGTTGTTGGCCGGCGTCGATGCAAGCCAGTTCTTGACCAGATCCGTGACATTCACGGTAACGAACTGGTTCGGCACCGCCGGTACCGTGAACATGCCCTCTCCACCGAAGCAGGTGGGCGGCGCGCTGCTGGCGGTAATGGTCGACTCTTGCCACGGCACGCAGGCGGGGTTGAAAGCAACCGTTCCCACCCGGACAACCTTGTCGACGTAAAGCACTAAGCTCGCATTCGCCACCATGGATGCCGTGGTTCCTGCTGGCAGGGATCCAAGATCAAATTGCAAATATGAAGTTGACGTCGGGTCGACTGTGAGTTGCGGCTCGCCGCCGTATTTTTCGGCCGGGGCAGTGGATTTGACGGTCGCGTCGGCGCTGACGACGATTTCCGTCGCGCGGACCTGTAGTGCGGCTAGAGCGATAAAACACCCGAGTGACGCAAGACAAAAGAAACGCATGCACGTGCCCCCGAGTGAAAACTTTATCGAATTTCACGTCATGAGGCAACATGGCTAGCAGCCCCCGTTGTAGAAGTCGGGAAGGCTGAATGCCTACCCCACCTTGGCTCGCAACCCATTGAGCCATAAAGGTGCCGCAGTCGGTTTCGCCTGCGCATGGCGCTCTCAAAGACTTCTGCCACGGGACGAGAGACTAGGGTCACTCCCGGGTTCGGCACCCGACAATCCCAAACTGCTAAACTTCATTGTTCCCCCGAAGATCTGAGCATGGGAAGGAATCGGACAAACCGCTCGAAGGCAAAGGCTCAGAAGCCTCAGTCGTTCTGGTCCGGGACCAATCGATCAACCATCATCCGATACGGTCTCGTTTTCCCCGCGCTTTTATTGATCGGCTTCGACCTGCTCTCGGAGGGTTTCACGAGCCACGCGATCGAAGCCTTCGACTCTGCCGTCGCGTCTGCCGCGGCTGGGTTGATACGAGTTTTCCACGGGCATGTGATTGTTCAGGGCAATCTCCTAGCGAGCCCGCAGGCAGGAGCCCAGTTGAAGATCATCAACGGCTGCGACGGGCTGCACGTCTCTATCCTGCTGTGGGCCGCCATACTTGTGTATCCTTCGACCTGGTATGGGAAGCTTCAGGGACTGGGCTGGGGCAGCATGGCGATCCACATTCTCAACGTGCTGCGTGTCGTTAGCCTGTATTATCTTCTGCAATACAATCGTGTGCTATTCGATTTCGCTCACCTGTACGTATGGGAAGCGTTGATCACGGTCGATGCACTGGTGGCCTTCGCTCTATGGGCGCACCTGACATCGAAGGTGAGAACCGCCCATGAGGCGTAATCCCCGTTTTCGTTTCCTTGTACGCGCTTCAGTACTGTTCGTATTACTGCTTGTGGCCTGGTGGTTCGTGTTCCTTCAGCCCGTATTGGTTGTGATGCAGTACGCCACTCGGGTAGAACTGAGCGCATTCTTTTCAGACGTGGTCTCGAGCCCGGACGGCAGTTGGGATCTCACCGGCATTCCCGAGGGCGGTGGTTCGTTCCGCTATCATCTCGGAGCAGAGGTTCTGAATCAGTTAGCCGCCGGCCTGCCGCTGTTCTGGGCGCTTATCCTCGCAGCTCGATGGAACCAGGATAGCCGGCGTATCCTCGCAACCGGCACCTTGGCTTTGCTTCTTTGGATCAACTTCTCCGTTCTGTTCCAAGGCAGGCTGCTCGTTGTAATGCTTACGGCGCCCCCGGGAATGCTGAAAGAAAAGCTTTACCTGGCTTCAACGGTCCACATCTGGTTTGTGTCCACCGTATTGCCTATCCTGCTTGCACTCGATCATCGCGCGGGGCCGCGTAAACTGCTTTTTCCCGCGCCGGCAGTCGACCGCCCGGCGATCGCCGCATAACACATGGGCAGCTCTTGCGAGCTGACACGGGTCTGCTCGGCGCCGTACCCGCTGGTCGGTTTTTCAAGCCTTGTCACAATTGTAAGGGCGAGGGTGCTAACACCCTTCCCGCACCGCGCGTTCCACCTCAGCGCGCTTTTGGCCCATGTCTCCACGCTGGCCGAGTATCGCGACCGAGTCGGGCGGCAGCATTACACCTTCCCGAGTAACGTGAAGCCGGTTGGTGCTCGAGATCACCCGATCCTCCCAATTGTGGAGAGGCGCGTGCCACGACCGCTCGCCAAAGTTGCATGCCACCACAACTTGACCGCGCTTCATCAACAACCACTTGTCACTGTCGCTGAACTGGACTTCTACCGCATTCTGTTGTGCGTTGCGCAAATCCGGCGTCGCATGCCGTAAGCGGATCAGCGTGCGATACCAGTCAAGCATGTCCGCGTGGTCAGTTTGAGCCACTTCGTCCCAATTCAACCGCGAGCGCTCAAAGGTCGCGAAATCCTGAGGGTCGGGAACTTCGTCCGGAGCCCAGCCGAATGCACTGAACTCGCGACGGCGCCCCTCCGAAACTTTTCGACCCAACTCCTGGTCCTGGTGGTTTGTGAAATATAAAAACGGTGTGGAAGCCGCCCACTCCTCTCCCTGAAAAATGAGGGGCACGAAGGGAGACGTCAGCAATAGCGCCGCGGCCATCTTGGCCTTCGCCGGGCTCACCAGATGGCATAGGCGTTCGCCCTGAGCCCGATTGCCAACCTGGTCATGATTTTGAGTGCAAACCACGAACTTGTGGCCCGGGAGGTGCGATGGCGAGCGGCCATGGAGGCGCTGGCGATATTGTGAGAAAACGCCGTCGTAAACGAAAGCCTGACGGATCGCCTTCGCAAGCTGGCTCACCGTGCCAAAATCCGTGTAATAACCCGACCGTTCTCCCGTGAGGACAGTATGCAGCGCATGATGAAAGTCGTCGGACCATTGCGCGTCAATTCCATACCCGCCGATTTCGCACGGCTGCACGATGCGGGGGTCGTTGAGGTCGCTCTCCGCAATGAGGACGAGGTGCCGTCCAAGCTCGGCCTGCAGAACCTTCACCCGATCGGCCAACTGTTCGAGAAAGTGAAACGCGCCATTGTCGATCAGCGCGTGAACCGCATCCAGCCTGAGCCCGTCAAAATGGAAGTCGCGTATCCACATGACCGCGTTCTCAAGGAGAAACGTCCTCACGCCGCGGCAGAGCGCGCTGTCAAGATTAATCGCATTCCCCCAGGGCGTTTTGTATTTCTCGGTCGTGTAGGGTCCGAATTTTGAGAGGTAGTTTCCGTCCGGCCCGAAATGGTTGTAAACCACGTCGAGTAAGACCGCCAAGCCGCGTTCATGACAGGCATTGACGAATCGTTTCAAGTCGTCCGGCGTGCCGTAGTGGTGATGCGGGGCAAACAGATCGACTCCGTCATATCCCCAGCCCCAGCGTCCCGGAAATTCGGCAATGGGCATCATTTCGATATGCGTAACGCCGAGCGCTACGAGATGGTCAAGCTTCTCGATTGCAGCCAGGAATGTACCGTCCGCAGTAAAGGTGCCGATGTGCAGTTCATAAATAACGCCGGAGGCAAGAGGCAGCGCGTTCCACTTCTGGTCGGTCCACTCGAAAAAGGAGTCGACAACACGAGATGGGCCGTGAACTCCATACGGCTGCCAGGCGGACCTCGGGTCGGGAACAGGCGTCCCCCCGTTCACCGAATACGTATAGTCAGTGCCCGGATTCGCAGCCGCGACGCACGCCTCCCACCAATTCTCATGCTCTGCTTGCAACGAATGGGAGTGGTCATCTACGTTCACATCCACGCTTGAGGCGAACGGCGCCCATACTCGAAAGACGCGCATAACTGATTACTTCTGATTAGACGTCAACTTTCCCGAGTCATGCAAACTGTCACCGTAAACCTCCATCTCAGCGCATTTCCTAGGAGTCCTTACGTGTGAAAGATACGGCTATGCAACGTTTTCAACCCTCGTGAGTCCCATGGGTGAAGTGTTACATGGTGATGGTCGGAACAGGGTAGTCATTGAGGGTGTAACCCCCAGCGTCGACGACGGCCGCTTCCCCGCAAAACGCACCGCCGGTGACCTGGTTCACGTGGAAGCGGACATCTTCGCCGACGGCCATGACAGCCTTGCGGCAATCTTGTTATCGAAGCGGGAAGCGTCTGCCGACTGGACCGAAAAACGCATGCGCCCAGGCGTGAACGATCGCTGGGCCGGTGACTTCTCCGTTCCCGATGTGGGCCGTTATGTTTTCACGATCCGCGCGTGGGTGGATCACTTCGAAACCTGGCGGCGTGACCTGCTCAAAAGGATCGAAGCGAACAACGACACGGATGTGGACTACCGGATTGGGGGCGCACTCATATTGGATGCAGCGGCCCGGGCGAGTGGCTGGGACGCACAGTGGTTGACTGGGCGGGCGCATACGCTCAACTCCGGCGTACCCGTCGCCCAACTCCGGCCGCTGGCCCTCGACAACCTCCTGAACGATTTCATGCTCCGCTATTCCGACCGCCGCTTTGCGAGTGCGGCCGAACGTGAATACGTTGTCGTGGTCGATCCGTTGCGCGCCCGCTTCAGCGCCTGGTACGAATTGTTTCCCCGATCGACTTCGCCTGTTGAAGGCCGCCACGGCACGTTGGCCGATTGCATCCAACGCTTGCCCTATGTCGCCGCAATGGGCTTTGACATCGTTTATCTGCCGCCCATACATCCCATTGGCCGGCAGTTTCGAAAGGGACCGAACAACAGCACGGCTGCGAACCCCGAAGATCCCGGCAGTCCCTGGGCTATCGGCGCTTCAGAAGGCGGCCATAAGAGCATAAACCCGGAACTCGGCACGCTGGAGGACTTCCGTGTACTGGTAGCTCGCGCTTCGGAACTGGGCCTCGACGTTGCGCTCGACATTGCGTTTCAAGCGTCGCCCGATCACCCGTACGTGGAAGAACACGAGGAGTGGTTCCAAAAGCGCCCCGACGGCAGCATACAGTATGCTGAAAACCCTCCCAAGAAATACCAGGACATCTACCCATTCGATTTCGAGAGCGACAACTGGCGCGGCTTGTGGGAGGAACTGCGCGGCGTATTCCTTTTTTGGATTGACCAGGGCGTCCGCGTGTTCCGCGTTGACAATCCCCACACGAAACCGCTTCCCTTCTGGGAATGGGTAATCGGCGAAGTCAAGCAGAAGTGTCCGGAAACGATTTTTCTTTCAGAGGCATTCACGCGCCCGAAGATTATGTATCGCCTGGCGAAGGCCGGTTTTAGCCAGTCTTATACATATTTTCCTTGGCGGAATGTTAAGTACGAGCTCGTTTCTTACCTCACCGAGTTGACGAAGACGGAAGTGCGTGAGTATTTCCGTCCCAACCACTGGCCGAATACTCCCGACATACTCACCGAGTTTCTGCAAACCAGCGGAAGGCCTGGATTCGTCATCCGCCTTCTCTTAGCCGCGACGCTCGGAGCGAACTATGGCATCTATGGGCCCGCTTTCGAATTGCTGGAATCGAAGGCGGTGCGGCCGGGGAGCGAGGAATACCTGGATTCCGAGAAGTACCAGGTCCGCTACTGGAACCTGGAACGGGCCGACAGCCTGCGCGATCTCATCACGCTGGTAAATCGGATCCGGCGTGAGAACGCGGCCCTGCAGAATGACTGGTCGCTCGATTTTCACACCACCGATAACGACCAGCTCATTTGTTACAGCAAACGGTCTGACGACGGCCAGGATCTGATAGTCGTTGTCGTGAACCTGGACCCGCATCACGCTCAATCGGGCTATATCGATATCCCGTTAGAGCGTTTCGGTGTCGACCGTCCTTTTCAGGCGCACGAATTGCTGACAGGAGCGCGCTACATCTGGAGCGGCGCGCGGAATTTGGTGCAACTCGACCCGGCCAGCGTTCCCGGGCACATATTCCGGGTCCGTCGGCGGGTCCGCTCCGAAGCAGATTTCGAATACTTCCTCTAAGAAGAGTAGTTCATGCAAGACACAATCACGATCAATCCAAACGATACAGTCGCCTTGGCGGAGGTGCTTCGCGAAGATCTCCCCCATCAGCGCTGGTTCCGCAGCAAGGCGCGCACGCTGCGTGCCGGACGCATCCGCGATTCGATCGCCATACCAGGCACCGATTCCCGCATCATTCTTCTCGACGTCGAGTTTCAAGAGGGCGACGTTGATACCTACGCGCTAACCGTAACTTTCGCGCACGGCGAAACCCCGCGCGGCGCAAAGACAATTGCCGGAACACTCTACGACGCGCTTTGGAACGGGCCGTTTACCGACGCGCTTCTGAACGCCATCTCAAGGGAAAGGAGCTTCAGTGGTGAGCGCGGCAACCTCACCACTTGCCACACATCCGCCTTCGAACGTATCGCGGGAACGCGCCACACCCGCCTCACCGCGAGGGTGTCGAAAGCGGAACAAAGTAATAGCTCGGTTTTCTACGGCGATCGATTCGTTTTGAAGCTTTATCGCAAGCTCGAACCAGGCATCAATCCGGATTTCGAGATTGGCAGATTCCTGACCGAGCAGGGTTTTCGACACACACCCGCCGTCGCCGGGCATATTGAATACCGCGGCGGCACCGCGGCGCCGACTTCGCTCGGCATTTTACAGCAGTACATCCCCAACCAAGGCGATGCTTGGGAATACACTCTCCAATCCGCATCTCGTTTTTTCGATCGCGCTCTGGAAACGGGCCTGGAAGCGCCGCCGCTACCGGGGACCGAGCACCCTCTCGAGCTCATGGGCATGCGCCCGCCTGCTGAAACCGAGGATCTGATTGGAAATTACCTTGAATCTGCGTGCCTGCTGGGCCTGCGAACCGCTCAATTGCACATCGCGCTGAGCAGCGGAGAGGGCGGCCCCGACTTCGAGCCCGAGCCGTTTACGGATGACTTTCGCAATAAGCTCCATGGCCGTCTGATCGCGCAAGCCGACGCGGCAATCCGGGTCGTCCGTGAGAAACGAGATACCTTAAGCCGGCCCATTGCACAAGACGCACAACGTTTGCTGGATTTGGAACCGCGCATCCTTGAAGTCTTCCGCCGGCTTTGCGAAAACCGGATCCACGCCGTCCGCATTCGCCACCATGGAGACTTCCATCTGGGCCAGGTTTTGTACACAGGGGACGACTTTGTCATCATCGACTTTGAGGGCGAACCCGCGCGCTCACTCGAAGAGCGCCGCATGAAACGAGCCGCGCTCCGCGATGTGGCAGGGATGATCCGTTCTTTCCAATACGCCGCCTACTCGGCGCTTCGCAAGCGTCAACACGTGCTTTCAGGTGGTGAGACATGGGCGGCGTTCTGGACAGCATGGGTGAGCCGTGCCTTTGTCGCAGCATATTTCGGCCGTGCGAACGGTCATCCCTTTCTTCCTGACAACGAGCATGAACGGAAACTGCTCTTTGACGTGTTCCTTCTCGAAAAGGCGCTTTATGAAGTTGCGTACGAGCTGAACAATCGCCCCGATTGGGTCGGCATTCCGCTGCGCGGTGTCGCGGCGGTGATGGCATAGCCATGGCCACGATGACAACATTCCTGACGTCGAATGATCTCTACTATTTCCGCGAAGGCACGGACCTGACTATCGCATCGAAATTCGGCGCGCACCTCATCGCCGAAGGCGGCCGCCAGTTGGTGCACTTCGCCGTCTGGGCCCCCAATGCGCAAACGGTATCGGTGATTGGCGATTTCAATCACTGGACCCCGGGTGCGCAGCGCCTTGAACCGCAAGGGAACTCCGGTGTGTGGGCGGGCTTCGTCGCGGGCCTGGATCGAGGGGCGCGCTACAAATACCACATCGTCTCGCAACTCAATGGCTACACCGTGGACAAGGCGGATCCGGTGGCATTCCGCCAGGAGACGCCTCCCGGAACTGCGTCCATCGTTTGGGATCTCGACTATGAGTGGAACGATGCGGAGTGGATGGCGCGGCGAAAACAAGCCAACAGCCTCGACGCGCCGATGTCGATTTATGAAGTGCACCTGGGCTCCTGGCGGCGTGACCCCAACGACCCGCACCGCTGTCTCTCCTATCGCGAACTGGCTGAGCAACTCGTCCCCTATGTTCGGGAGATGGGGTTCACGCACGTCGAGTTCCTGCCGGTGATGGAGCATCCCTTCTACGGATCGTGGGGCTACCAGGGATCGGGTTATTTCGCTCCAACATCCCGTTACGGCACGCCGCAGGACCTGATGTGGCTCATCGATCGTTTTCATCAGGAGGGCATTGGTGTGATTCTGGACTGGGTGCCATCACACTTCCCGCGCGATGAGCATGGCCTCGGTTTTTTTGACGGAGCCCACGAGTACGAGCACGCGGACCCGCGGCAGAGCATCCAACCCGACTGGAACACTTTCGTATTCAACCACGGACGCAATGAGGTTCGGAGCTTTCTGCTGAGTAGTGCCGCCTTCTGGCTGGAGCGCTATCACGCCGACGGCCTGCGGGTGGATGCCGTCGCCTCGATGTTATATCTCGACTATTCGCGCAAAGCAGGCGAGTGGATTCCCAATCAGTATGGCGGCCGGGAAAACCTGGCGGCGATCGCGTTCCTGCGCGACATGAACCGCCAGGTCTACGAACGTGATCCGGCAGTTCAAACCATTGCGGAAGAGTCCACCGCCTGGCCGATGGTTTCACGTCCGCTATACGTCGGCGGACTCGGCTTCGGAATGAAGTGGGACATGGGCTGGATGCACGACACGCTTAAGTACCTGTCGCAGGATCCGCTATTCCGCAAGTACCACCACCACGAACTCACGTTTCGCATGATCTATGCGTTTTCGGAGAACTTCGTCCTGCCGCTTTCGCACGATGAAGTGGTGTATGGCAAGGGATCGCTGCTTGCAAAAATGCGGGGTGATGACTGGCAGAAGTTCGCAAACCTCCGCGTATTGTTTAGCTACATGTACGCGCAACCCGGCAAGAAACTGCTTTTTATGGGCGGAGAGTTTGGCCAGTGGTCGGAATGGAATCATGACAAGGCCTTGGATTGGGACCTGCTGGCGTCGCCTTTTCACTCCGGCTTACGGCTCCTGGTCGGCGACTTGAATCATTTGTATCGGGACCGTGCGGCCTTGCACGACGGCGAGTTCTCATCCTCGAGCTTCGAGTGGATCGACGATCACGATTCCGAAAAGAACGTGCTCAGTTTCCTCCGCAAGGGACGAAAGGGCGAACTGATCGCCATCGTGTGTAACTTCAGTCCCGTCCCGCGCCCGAACTATCGAATCGGCGTACCGGCGCCCGGCTTCTGGAAAGAACTGCTGAATACCGACGCGAAACTGTATGGTGGAAGCGGACAGGGCAACATGGGTGGCGTTTCGTCATCCCCGGTTCCGCTGCATGGACGCATGCACTCGCTGACTATAACGCTTCCCCCGCTCGCGGTGGTCTGGTTTGAGTATCAGGGCTAGCATAGTCATTTGGACCGTATCCGCGAAGCCGCGATCGACTCCCTGCGGCGCTGTTGCACCCCTTCCGGGCTCAAGGCGTCGGGTGGGCGTGTCGGTCATAACCAGGTCTGGGCGCGCGACAGTATGATGGCGCTGCTGGGCGCGCGACTTGTTTCAGACGACGACATCCGGATGGCTCTTAGCGCGAGCCTGGAAACCTTGCGCCGGGCTCAATCGGCGACTGGCGCGATCCCTAATAACGTGGATGTGACTACCGGACGCGCTAATTTCCGGGCTTATGCCGATGCCGGACTATGGTGGATTATCGGTAGTTCCCAGGTGCAGCCGGATCTGCCGTCCATCCGCGCCATTCTGCGCTGGTACGAGAGCCAGGACGTGGACCATAGCGGTCTGCTGAGTATGCAGGAGGGCTCAGACTGGCAAGACCTGTTCTGCACGCGAGGTAAGGGCCTTTATCTGAACTGTCTTTATGTTCTCGCTTTGCAGGCAGCGGCGCGTGCCGCGGCGAAAGCCGAGCCGTCCGATACCGCCGCGTGGCTTTTGCGAGCCGAACACGTCGGCGACGAAATCAACCGTTATTTCTGGTATCGCGGCGATGGCGACATGCTGCGGCATATCTCGCATACTTTCAGTACAGAAAGCAAACAAGCTCAGGATGCACTGGGGCGGCGGCGCTGGCTGCCGGTCAAGAGGCGGCTTGTCGATGAGCGTTATTATCTGCCATATCTCGGTTTCCGCGCGGCTGGCGAATGGTTCGACTGCCTTGGGAACCTGCTGGCCGTCCTGAGCGGAGTCGCAAACGCCGAACAGAGCGCGGTCATTCTCGATTTTATTCACCGCCAGAAACTGAATACATATCCGCTACCCGCGTTGTTTCCTCCGGTTGAGCCCGGCGATGCCGATTGGCGCGATTACTACGGCATGCTCAACGTCCCCCATCATTACCACAACGGGGGAATTTGGCCCTTTATAGGCGGTTTCTATGTGGCGGCGCTCGTTCATAGCGGTCGCGCCAGCGAGGCCCGTGAATCGCTGGCGCGTCTGGAAGAACTGAATGCAGCGGGGCACTTCAACGAATGGCATTCCGGATTGACTGCGGAGCCAATGGGGGTTGAGCATCAGGCCTGGTCAGCGGGTATGTACCTGTTCGCAGCCGAATGCGTCCGCTCCGGCGCCGTGCGCTGGTCCTAACCTCGCGAATGCGGCGGGAAGTGTTTGAACATGTCAGCCACCTCGTGATCCAGCTTTGCGCGTTCTTCTAAGGATCGCCGGAAAGGCTTTCGGTAGACGCACCGCGCCAGATCAGCTTCTTTGAGTGTCCGTCGAACAAGTCAACGGTTAACGTGCCCACACGATCGTTTTCAACATAGGTGGTCGTCATTCCGCCGCCACCCCATCCGCGCCAGAACCAGCCTCCACCGAGACCGTCGTAAAACGTTTCCAGTTTAGGCTGATTCTGCGTGGCTACGAAAGCAGTTACCGCAACGTCGCCGCCATCCGGAACCTTCGTCAAACCTTTTGCCGAGAGTTTGCTGTCGATGGCCTGCGTAATGCGATTCTGCCAAAGTTGATTGCCGGCTTCGACCTTCAACATGGAGTAAGTGTGTAATTGATCGAAATCTGCAGAGTGGTCGTAATCTGTTGTAACCTTCGCCGCTAAGTAAGAACAGGCTCCGGCTACCAGGATTGTAATAGACCCGATAAGGGTTCGCTTTATGAATTGGGCCGCTACCTTGGTAACCGGAAGCGAGTTAAGGAGCGAAGTACCCGTTGATATCGACAATTACATCGGTCTTATCCGTGACATAAACCGTTACTGCGCCGTTAGTCCCGGCGGGAACGATAGCGGCGTTCGCCAGAATCAATCCCTGCGGGGAGTTCAGGGTCGAGACTACGGGTTGCGTCTGTCCAGTCGGAAAAAGCGTCAGGTAGCTCAGAGCGCCTTGAGGTACTACGGTGACGTTCAGCGAATAGGCTTTTGCACCCTGAGGGACTCCACAGGTGCTCGACTGAACGGGGAAACTCCGTGTTGTGTTGCCCGCCATAGTCGGTCCGCCCAGGGAACCCACGGCACCGCGCGTGTCCACCACGCGGCATGGCGTCACGGTATAGAACGCCAACCCGTTTGCGCCGGTCACCCCAAAGTAGCCGTTTATGTCCAGGATCATGTCCGTGCGGTTCGTAACAAAGGCGTCGACGGACCCGCCGCTACCCGACGGGACGAGCGCCGCATTGGCAACAATAGCGCCATTGGGGGAATTGAGCGTCGAGACGAAAGGCTGCATCTGTCCGGTCGGCCAGATCGTGAGATAGCCGAGCGGCTCAGCCGGCACTACGGTCACGTTCGTCGAATAGGCGGTGGCAGTCGGTGGAACACCGCAACTGCTCTGAGGTACGGGGAAGCTTCGTGTGGTATTAGCAGCCATCTGGGGGCCCCCCAATGAGCCGGCCGCCCCTCGCGTATCCACGACCCGGCACGGCGTTGCCGTGAAGAACGAATTCCCACTGGCCGACGTATCAAAATACCCATCGACGTCGATAATCATGTCCGTTACGTCAGTCGCGAAGACGGTAATTGAGCCGACTCCCCCGGAAGTTGCGCCCACCGGCACGATCGCGGCATTCGCCGTAATCCCTCCGGCCGGTGCATTCAAAGTTGAGACCAGCGGTTGGCTCTGTCCTGTTGGCCAGATACTCAGGTACCCCAGAGGAGCCGCTGAAACGGTGGTGACATTGAGTGAGTACGCTTGGGCACTTTGAGGCAGTCCGCAGTTACCCGCAATCGGAAAGTCGCGTGTCGCGTTCTTGACCAGGCTTGGACCGCCCAAAGGGCCGACTCCGCCTCTCGTGTCAACTACGCGGCAAGGTGGTACCGGAACGAAGCGGATGCCGTTGGCGGTGGCCGACGTTGCGGTCAGCACGCGAATATAATCGCCGGGAGAACTCGCCGAGAAGTCAACCTTGATTTGACGGGGTCCGACGATAGTGACCATATCTACCGGCTCCAGTCCGCGCGCTTCGGGACTCAGGTAGTTAACGCCCGTCCTCGTCAGGAAGTCCGTCGCATCCAGAGTCGTCGTACTGGTGAGGATCGCGATAATGTTAGCGTCGAAATCGACGGTGCCGATCAAGTGCTGGCTGGCTAAGGGGTCGAAAAAAACATAATGACTCGCGACGGTAGTTCCCGCCGGAATCGGATTCAATCCCACGTTGGTAATGAGGTTTGACGGGATCACGATATTCTGAGATTCATCAAATCCATACAGATTCGGACTTTGAAAATTGTCCTGGCCAACACTATCTGGTGGTCCGAATGGATTTGGCAACGGAGGGGCCAGCTTCACGAAAATCCCTCCCGCCGTTTGCGCCGTTCCACCCGTCACACGCCCGCCGATGATTCTTGCCCGGACGGGGTTCGTACCCGTTAGTAATAGCAGCCCTACACCCCAGACCACTGGTAATCGAAATTGAGAACAAATACTCTTCACGTCTTTTCTCCTCTGTAATGTCCCTAACATAAACAGACCCCGAACTATGCACCTTTCCCGGCTGCGCTTATATACACGAGCCGGAAGGGCATAACCGGACACGCCCGGCGTCACGATCCGACGGCTTGCTCTAACTCATTGAGGCAAAAAGACCGATAGACAATCATGGTTGCCAATAGGGCATCTTTGTGCGCATTCATCTTCGCAGCCTCCGTCCTTTCCCAATCCGGCGGTGAACTGCGTTTTGCAGTCCGTGCCGACCCCAAGTCCTTCAATCCCCTGCTGACCCTAAACGAGGCAGAGGAGACGGTCCGTTACTTGACTGGGGGCGTATTGATCCGTATGAATCGTAGAACCCACGAATTGGAGCCGAATCTCGCTACCAGTTGGCGTATTTCAGAAAACGGCCGGAGAATCGATTTTCAGTTGCGTTCGGGTGTGTTGTTTTCCGATGGAACCCCTTTTTCGTGTCAGGATGTTGCCTACACGATCCGGCAGATGATGGATCCGGCGTTGCACTCGGCCGTTGGCGATTCCTTCAGGACGGCTCCAGGGCCCGTGGAGGCCGGCTGTACGGGCGCCGAATCAGTGATGGCGCGCTTTCCAGCCCCGGTGGCGGCGATCGACCTCCAGTTTGACCAGTTGGCCATTCTTTCTTCGCGTTCGCCGCGCAAGGAAGCAGCGGTGCTCGGGCCGTTCATGGTTTCCGAATACAAGCCCGCCAATTATATCCTGTTGAAGCGCAATCCGAACTACTGGATGAAAGATGAACGCGGTATTCGCCTCCCGTATCTCGATGCGATCCGGCTGGAGATTCAGCAGAACCGCGAGACTGAGGCACTGCGCTTCGAGCGCGGGCAATTAGATCTGGTGAATTCACTCGCGCCGGATCTGTTCGAACAACTTGCCTCGCGAGCGCCCAAAAGTGTCGTCGACGCCGGGCCCTCCTTCGATTGGGAACTTGTGTTCTTCAACCAGGTGGCCAAAGCGCCAATCGCGGAGTACAAGAAACGATGGTTCCGCTCCGCGAATTTCCGCAGGGCGATCTCGGAAGCGATCCATCGCGACGACTTGTGCAAGGTTGTGTACCGGGGGCATGCTGTGCCGGCAGCCGGGCCCGTCTCGCCTTCGAACAAGCTGTGGCTGAACACTTCCCTGAAGCCCGAAACTTACTCGGTCGAGAACGCTCTGGCACGCTTGGCGAAGGACGGCTTTCAGCGCAAGGGCAGCGGGTTGGTGGACAGTTCCGGGAACGCGGTGGAGTTCTCGATGATCACCAATGCCGGCAGCAAGGTTCACGAGCGGATGATGACGATGATCCAACAGGACCTGGCCAAACTAGGCGTCCGCCTGAACGTAGTCGCACTCGATTTTCCGTCGCTGGTGGAACGCATCAGCCAGTCGTTTGCTTACGAGACCTGCCTAATGGCTTTCGCGAATATCGACCTGGATCCGGGTGGTCAGGTGAATGTCTGGATGAGTTCTGCGGAGAATCATCAGTGGAATCCGAACCAGAAGCAACCCGAGACAGAGTGGGAGGCGGAGATCGATCGATTGATGCGGACGCAGGCCGCTACGTCCGACATCCGCAAACGAAAAATCGCGTTCGATCGCGTTCAGGAGATCGTCGCGGAACAGGCTCCGATGCTCTTCCTGGTTTATCCGAACGCGCTATCGGCGATTTCCATGAATGTGCGGAATTCAAACCCTGCCGTTCTGCGGCCGCAGACTTACTGGAATGCGGAACGGCTCTTCCTCGGCAACAACCAGAAGGTCGCGTCCCGATAACTGAGTCTTTGAGAGCGGTATGCACAGGCGAGACCGCTGCGCCATCCTTTATGGCTCAACAGGATGCGAGCCAAGGTGGGGCGGGCATTCAGCGTGGTTGGCCGCTTCGAGGATATCTTCGTTGGATGCGCTCAAACGGCTTATCATCGCAGCGATTCGCGCACGTCGTGGGCCGCATCGTGCAGGTCGCGTTTGGCGTCACGCACCGCATCGCGCGTTTCATCGCGGGCTTCCTGCATACCTTGGCGAATCTCTTTCCGGGCATCCTGAAGGCTTTGACGGACCTCGCGCCTCGCGTTCTGAATGTCCCGGCGAACCTGCTCCCGATTCGATCGCAATTCGTTCCGTGTCCGGCGCCACTCGGAGCAATGGCAAGAAGACAGAACCGGCAGCAGTAGAACAGGAACGGCAATCAGCAAGAGGCGTCGCATAGCTTGCTCCTTTCCCGAGTATACGTGCTCATGTGCCGTAAAGTTCCCGGCCCAGGGGTAGGATTCCATTCTCGCAAGAGGAGGCATATAATCCGGGTAGGGGGAAAATGGGCATGCGTCCACCAGACATTCCCGAGGTTCTCATCATCTTGGGTGTTGTCGCCACGGTGGTTTGGGGAATTTATAACTGGAAGCACCACCATCTCGGGGCGCGAAAGTAGCAGCTCTCCCTCGATTTCTTCCCGCGGGAAGAGACGAAGGTGATCTGCGGCGTTAGTTCTGCGACCCTGCGCCACCATTGTTTTCATCCACTTCTGTTGGACCTGCGCTCGCTGACGACGGGTTGCTGACCGACACCCCACCTCATTTGGTGATCCCCCCCGGTTCGCCATGGTATGATTCATCGGCTGTTGCGTTCCTTGCGAGGGAAACCATGTGCACAGGATTCCACCTGCGGCTATTATTCATGACAGTGGCGGCGGCTTTCGCCTGCCCCCACAATACGTGGGCCGTCGCGTGGACTTTCGATTCTGTAACCTATACGCCGCCTGCAGGCTTTTCTCCCGTCACGGGCGGGCCGGCCGATCGTGAAGAGTGGAAACGCGTCGACGGTGCTCGCTCCTGCGAGATCGCGGTATTTTGGGCGGTCGATGCGACCCCGGATGCCATCGCGGACCATGCACGCCAGTGGTCGAGGATAGCGGACGCGCTGTTCCATACCGGTCCCGGCATCCCTCCGTCGGCGCGAACGCTGCCCAGCGGCGCCCAGTTGGTCGCCGGCATCGGCATGGGCCGTTTCAACGGTGTGCCCGTCGTCGTGACGCTGTTCACAGTCCGCGGCGCGGGCCGCGTGACGCCGGTACTAATCCTCACGCCAACGGCTGAAGCCTTGAAGGACTACACTCGCTCTATTGAGGGCTTTACAGCGTCACTTATTGCGCACCCCTCATGGCAGCGGCCCGCGAATTTACCTTCGGAACCGCTCCCTGTGAGGATCGCCGATCTCGCTGGAACCTGGCAGCGCGGCTCGGGCAACGTCATCAACTACGTGAATTCGTGGGGCGCCATCACCGGCAGCAACACCACCTTCTTTAACGAGGTGTTGACCGTCGCGCCGGACGGTGGCTACCAGTCGTCGATGGCAGGCATGACGAGCGGACGTGTCGTGCGCGACAAGATCGCTGGAAAGTGGATCCTGGACGGCGAGTTCCTGGTGGTCACCCAACCAGGCTACTCGAACAAGCGGCTACGGTTCGCGCTCCTGGTGGAAGGCGCCGACGGCACTGTGATCGGCCTTTCGCCGGCGGATAAGCCGGTGAGCCTGGGCACGATTAACGGCGCGGGCGAGTTCTGGGTAAGGAAAAAAGGCACGCGTTGACGAAGCGGCTCTCGTCTACTTCTCACCTTTGACCAGGATGGTCGTCGTCTCGGAACTGTTCGCGGCCGTGGTGCCCCAGACCACGTTTGTGCCCCACACAATCCCGAATCCGCTCATGGAACTGGTGCCCCAAACAATATTCGTGCCCCAGACGATGTTGCTTCCCGATACGAGCACGTTGGTGCCCCACACGATGTTCGTACCCCAAACGATATTCGTGCCCCACACGATGTTGCTGCCGGACAGCACTAGCGACACGGTCCGCTTACTTGGGTTGTAAGTGACCGTCGGCGATTCTGCACTGCCCTGCGCGACGTCGGTATTGTTGAGAGCCGCCCAGACATCTAAATATCCGGCGCCGATCGTGAATATGTCGTAATAGCTTGTGTAGGTAGCGTGGGTCACCGGGTCCGTTGCAACGCTCGAACTCGGAAACGACTTGCTGGCTGTCTTCATGAGCCTGGCTTTCACCTGGTCCGGCGTCAGGCTGGGTGTCTGCTGCAACAATAATGCAGCCGCTCCGCTGACAACACCCGTAGCCATGCTGGTACCGCTGAGTACGAAATAATACGGACTGTTTCCGGAATAGGAACAGTAGTCGGAGTAAGGTGCGTAATTGGTGGCGTAGTTGGCTTCGAGCGTCGCAAAGTTTGCTACTGCGACGGAAACGATCTGGTTGCCGGGAGCTACCAGGTCAGGCTTCACGACGTGATCGAACAACGTCGGGCCCTTCGAACTGTAGCTCGCCACCAGGTCATCACCCCGTGTACTCGTCCCCATCGTTTTCATGGCCCCTACCGTAATGACGTAGGGATCATTGCCGGGAGCTGTGATCGTCGCGTAGCCCTCGGTATTTGCGGAGTTGTTCCGGCCTTCATTCCCGGCCGCAACTACGACGACAATGCCGGCTTTCCAGGCCTTCTCTACCGCCTGGCAGAGCGGGTCAACCTTATAGCTTTCGTAAACGGGACGGCCCAGCGAGAGATTAATGACGCGGATGTTGTATTGGGACTTCAGTTGGATGGCAGCGTTGATCGCCGCGATGACCGTACTGTCGGTGCCCTGGCCATTACCATCGAGAGCCGCCAGGCTAATGAGGGTCGCGGCAGGAGCAATGCCGCCGAAGTGATAGAATCCGGACGCCGACCAAACGCCTTGTCCTCCAATAATGCCTGCAACATGCGTTCCGTGTCCATAATTGTCGACGTTCGCCGCACCGCCGGAAACAAACGCCTGCGAATACACATTGTTCGACAAGTCGCCCATGTTAAAGATGCCGCTGTCGATGACTGCAATGCCGATTCCCTTTCCCGTCCAGCCGGACTGCTGAGCGGAAATTGCACCGACCGTTTCGCGCATGTAATCGACACCCGCGGAAGTTAGTGGATGATCGATCGAGATGTGCTCGACTTCCGGATCCTCAGCCAGCGCCGCAACCTCGCTGCCTGGAATGGTATATGCAGCGCCGCGAATGAGGTCGAGACCGCGGCGAAAACGGCCACCGCGATCCGTCACTTTGCGGTGATGTCGCTCGCCAGGGTCAGTCCTGTATTGAACTATGACATCGACGTTCTGTGCTCCCACGGCCAGCAGGTCCGGAGATGTCTTTTCACCGAAAGCGCAACAAGGTACGGCAACCGCTGCGCTCACCATGGCTACAACGGCGGGCAGTTTTGCGATTCCGACACTGTTCCACGAAGTCACGCGCGGGAAAATGCAGGTTGAGGTCCAGTGTCAGTCCGGTTGAATGTTATTGGAAAACAAGAACATTGCTGAGCGGGGGGCGTTGGGGAGGCCATTTTGTCACGCCGGACGACACGCCGGAGCGACAACTTGGCGCATCCGGCTTTGGCCGGGAAGGCTCCGTCCTTCCAAAAAGCAGGCGAAACCGCCTGCTTCACCCTTCCACGGAATCCAAAACCCGGGCCCAGGCGCTTTGGGACGCCGTGAGCGGCAATTTGAAACGATGTGCCTAGTTCTGCTTTGGCACTTCGAATTGAACCGTCGAACTCGCATCTGTCTTCCGGAAATCGTTGTTTTCCATCGAAAGCGTAATCGTACGCTTGTAGCCCCAGAACACGTTCAGGTAGAACTCGGTCCCATACGTGGCCGGGAACCAGACGTTCTCCGCCACTCGCTGGTACGTGACCGAGAAGCCGGTCTGACGCAGGTTCGTTCCGAGGAAAACCCGCACGCCCCACGGAATTGGAGCCGCCATGTCCGTTGCAATCCGTATGGGCTGATACTCCGCCGCGTCGATCCAGGCCTCGCCACGCCATTCGCCCTCGCACTCGTCCGGTTCATCGATATCGATGCATCCGCCCGGCCGTTTCAGCGGCTCAAAGGCGATGCGATAGTAGTGCCGGCCCTGGAAGTCGCCCTCGCCCTTCAGGGAGAAGCGGTAAAGCTTCTGAGACCGGCCGGTCAATGGGAACAGCGACGGCGGTATGCCATCGCGGGCTTTCTCGTCACTCACCAGGCCATCGGTAAGCTCCTTCACCAGGTCGCCATCGACGTCCAGCCCCTTGTAGTGATACCCAGGTTCGGTGTACGGCAGCATCTTCCTGCCCTTGCGATATTCTCCACTGAACGAAAGGAGCTTTTTTTCGGTCGCACTTTCTGTCGGAAATACCAGGTATTCCCGGTTCTCCTTTCGAGAAAGCACGCCGTTTCCGCGAATCAGGGTGCTGCGGATCTTCTGATGATAGAGATAGAGCCTGCGCTCGCCCGCGGCCTTGTCCAAGTTGACTGCCACCTTGGACATAATGGCTGCAACATCCTCGACCCCCGTTGCAGCCCGCCCCAGCGAACCGCACAACGACAACACGACAAGCTTCTGAACCGCTGTCACTCGTAAGCTATTACGGCTTGCTATTCCTCCGAGTTGCGCTAAATGTGACATCTCTGTTAAAAGACGAAGCCGCATGCCACAATGGGAATGGAGGCATGACTAGCCGATGATCCTCGAGGCGACCTCGTCCGTCGACAAAGAGAGGGAAATCAATCCCTGGTTATCCGCCGCAGCCCGCTTCGATGAAGCGTCCGAGCGGCTCGGCCTTGATGAAGGCCTAAGAAAAGTTCTGCGAACTCCTTCCATGGAGTTAACCGTCCACATCCCTGTTCAGTTGGATGACGGCCGGATTGAGGTGTTCACGGGCTACCGCGTTCAGCATTCCATCGCGCGCGGTCCTGCGAAAGGCGGCATCCGTTTTGCCCCCGACGTGAGCCTCGACGAGGTCCGCGCCCTCGCTTCCTGGATGACCTGGAAGTGCGCGGTAGTGAATATTCCGTTTGGCGGCGGCAAAGGCGGCGTCATTTGCGACCCCGAACTCCTCTCGCAAACCGAACTCGAAAAGATCACCCGCCGGTACACCGCGGAGATTCTTGAAGTGATCGGCCCCGAGCGCGACGTTCCCGCGCCGGATATGAATACCAATGCCCAGGTGATGTCCTGGATCATGGACACCTATTCCATGCACAAGCGCCACACCGTGACCGCCGTTGTCACTGGCAAACCGCTGGAGCTTGGTGGTTCACGTGGCCGTCCGGAAGCGACTGGCCGAGGTTGCATGATCGTAACGATGCAGGCGCTCCGGCTGCTCGGGCTCGAACCGGCGCAGACGCGCGTGGTCGTACAAGGGTTCGGCAATGTAGGCGGAATGGCCGCCAAGCTCATGGTGCGCGCCGGATTCAAAATCATCTGCGTCATCGAATACGATGGCGCGGTCTACAATCCGAAGGGCATCGACGTCGAAGGGCTGATGCGGCACCGCGAGGAAACGGGTTCCATTACCGGGTTCTCCGAGGCTGAGGACATCGACCGGGAAGACGCTTTGTATCTTGATTGCGAAGTGCTTCTGCCGGCCGCGAAGGAGAACGTGATCACGTCCGCGAATGCTGACCGCATCCGTACCCGTATCATTTGTGAAGGCGCAAACGGGCCCACGACCTCCGAAGCGGATTCGATTCTGGCCGACAAGAAAATCATGGTTCTGCCGGATATTCTCGCCAATGCCGGCGGCGTTACCGTTTCATATTTCGAATGGGTGCAGAATCGCCAGGGTTACTTCTGGAACGAACAGCTCGTCAACGGGCGTCTGGAAGAGATCATGGTAAACAGCTTTAAAGATGTGGTCGGGTACGCGGAGAAGCACCGCGTGCATAACCGCATCGCGGCATACATGTTAGCGATTGATAGAGTAGCTACTGCAATAAAACTACGCGGCATTTACGCATGATTCTTATTGACAAGCTGAAGCTTGTCTTACTTGGTTGTTGTATGGCCGGTCTGGGGTTGTCGGAGCACAACCCCAGGCAGGCACAAAGGCAGTACCGCGAAGGCTTGGCTTATGAGCTCGCGGGCGAGTATTCCAAGGCCGCGGAGCAATTCTCCCTGGCAATCCAATCCGCTCCTGAAATCGAAGCGCCGTGGTTTCATCGCGGCCGCGTCCGTTACACCCTCACCGATTTCAAGAACGCCGCCGCCGATCTCAGTAAGGCGGTCGAGCTGTCGCCCATGGACGGCGAGGCATGGCAGCTCCGCGGGGACTGCTACGAGAAACTGAAGGACCCTAAAAACGCTATTGAAAGCTACGATCGAGCGGTCGACCTGAAGATGGAAAATGCCGCGCTCTACAACGCTCGTGGCGCGGCATATGCGAGCCTGGGTCAAAACGATCGGGCTATTGCGGAATATAGCCGCGGAATTCGGCTGCGTTTGGATAACCCGATACCCATCCACGCGCGCGGGAATCTGTATGCCGCGCTCGGGAGGTACCATGACGCGATCGACGATTACAACCAGGCGATCAGCCTGAAAGCGGATTTCGCCGATGCCTTCCTTGATCGTGGTTTCGCGTTTGGACAGCTTGGGGAATTTACCAAGGCCATTGACGATTTCACGACTGCCCTGAAGCTGCAGCCCAAGAGCGCCAAGGCGTTCACGCTGCGTGGAGCAGCCTACTTGAAGCTCAACGACAATCAGAAAGCCGCGGACGATTTCACCTCGTCGCTCGAGGTCCAGCCCGGAGACGTGTATGTACATCTCGCACGCGCGGCGGCTTACGTCCAACTGGGACGCCATGAAGATGCGCTGAAGGATCGCGAGGAAGCGGTCCGTTTAAAGCCGGATTTTGCGGAGGCCTGGGTAGCTCGGGGCGGATCGTATCACCAGTTAGGGCGTCACCAGGAGGGTCTGCGTGACCGTAGCGAAGCGATCCGGTTGAATCCGAATCTGCCGGAGGCCTGGTACGCGCGAGGCAGCGCTTACTATCTGTTGGGTGACTATGCCAAGGCGCGCGACGATCTGAAACATGCGATTGAGCTGCGGCCGAACTATACCGACGCGATTGAGGCGCTGCAGAAGACCGACGAGAAGTTGTTTGCCGCAAAAGCGACTGAAGCACCGGCAAAAGCCCCGGAGCAACCGGCCGTTTCGGAGCCGGCGCACGCTTCCGCGGCTCCCAGTGTCGCAGCCGTGGTGCCTCCTCAACCCACGGTCCCACCGGTCGCCACCCAACCAGCTCCGCCCCGACCCGCCGCGACTCAACCAGCCCCACCCCAACCGGCCGCGATCCAACCGGCGCCCCTCCAGCCGGCCGCTCCGTCGCCGCCACCACGTGAGAAGCTTCCGCCCGTGAAGGTCGCCCCGATTACACCTCCCATGCCGGTGGCGCCGAAATCGTCAGCCGGGCTCACCGCGGCTGCCCATGAAACCCGCGGCCGCCAACTCGCAAACGGCGGATCATTAAGTGAGGCGATCGAAGAGCTAAGCGAAGCGATTCGGATGAAGCCAACCGTCGCCACCGCGTACAACGCCCGCGGATATGCTTACCTGCGGAGCCACGACTACCCCCATGCGATCGCCGACTTCACGGAAGCGATACGGCTGAATCCAAAATACGGCAACGCGTATCACAACCGCGCTGCGGCACGGCGCCTGGCCGGCGACACCGCGGGAGCGGACGACGACGCTTTAAAGGCTCGGGAGTTCTCCGCCCAATAACGTGCCCAAACGCGCGGCGGGACAGCGCAGGCCGATGAAAAACGCTCCGAACTCGGCATAAACCGCGCTGACCTCGTCGAACCGCATTTCATAAATCAGCTTCTTGAATACCACCGGGTCGTCGGCAAACAGGTCAACGCCCCATTCCCAGTCGTCGAAACCGATCGACCCCGAAATGATCTGTTTTACGGTGCCCGCGTAGCGGCGTCCCACCATGCCATGCTCGTGCATTTGCCGCTGGCGCTCGGCCATAGGGAGCTGGTACCAGTTCTTGTCTTCGCCGCGCCGCCGATTCATCGGATAGAAGCAGATGTAACGGTGCGGAGGCATTTCGGGGAAGAGCCTTGGGTGCATCGCCTCGCGCTGACGCTGCAGGGTTGTCTCGATCTCCGCGGTCCATTCCTCGGAGTGCTGCGCTATTCCCCTCTCAGCCAGCGAGCGATAGGTTTTCATCGACGATTCATACAGACCCAGTTCGACCACCGACAAATACGAATTCGTGGGTTCCAGAAAGTCGGCCAGCCTGGTCCGCGTGAGGTTCAACTCGGCCTGGTTGAGGTCGTCGAACGACTTGCGGTAGTGCAGAACCAGCAAATCCCCTTTATGCCCCAGCAGCGAGAACACAGCGCTCTGGCCCGCCGAGTTCTTTTCCATGGCTTCGAGGACAGGGACAGCCTCTTCCAGAATCTCGCGGCGTTCAGCATCGCTGAGCTGCTTCCACTGCGTCCACCGTACCCGCATCATTTGATGCAGCACCGCCGCGCCCTCTAGCGTGAGTGGAACGGGTGGTAATTCGGCGGCGACGGTCTCGGGATGGGCCTGTGTATGCGCTGACATATCGTTGATTATCCTATGCTTGGCAGTGCCGCTATGCGCTCCCAGCCCTGGCCTAATCCTGCCGCAGCGCTTCCGTCGGATCGAGCCCCGCCGCGCGCCGCGCCGGCACCCAACAGGACACGGCCGCTACAGCAAGGAAGAACACCGCAATCGCGCCGAACGTCAGCGGATCGGTCGACTTCACGCCCACCAGCATGCTGTTCATCGCGCGAGTGAGCACCAATGCCGCGGCAAAACCAATCGCGATTCCCGCCGCGCTCAGCCGCATGCCATGCCCCACCACCAGTCCGAAAATTCGCGTCGGAGCCGCGCCCATGGCCATTCGCACGCCGATCTCCGACGTCCGCTGCCGCACAACCGTAGCCAGCACACCGTAAAGTCCCACGCTCGCCAGCACAACCGCAATTGTCGCGAACACACCAATGAGAAGCAGCGTGAACCACGTGCTCGCCGCCGACTTCTCAAGGTAGGCCTGCATCGGCAGAACCTCGCTTACGACCGCCCGCGGTGCGATTCTGGCGATCTCCGCCCGCACCACGGATACGTAGGCAGCCGGATCACTGGAAGTGCGAACCGCCCAGCGGCCCACCACTCCGTAACTCAGGAACCCATCAGTGACATAGATCTGCGCCCGTCCCGCCTCCGCAAGCGAAACATCGCGCTGATGTTTGACGACACCCAGAATCTCGACCCATTCGGGCTGCGCCGTCCGCGCACGAATCAGGATTCGCTTTCCCACGGCCGAGGACGTCGGAAAAGCAGCGGCGGCGAGCGCCTGGTCGACAATCACGACGTTCCGCTTCGGGTCATTATCGGCCTCGGTGAAGACACGCCCCTCAACGAGCGGCGTGCGCATCGTCTCGAAGTAGCCAGGCAGCACGATTTGGATATCGGCCGCCTTGAACGTGCTCGCGTCGGCAAGCGCGTCTTCCCGGCCCCAGCGAATCGGGCTGAAAAGGTCCGCTAACGGAAAAGGCGTGGCCGCCGTAACGCTTCGCACGCCGGATATCGAGCTCAGGGTTTCGTGAATGAGCCGAACCTGGGCCGAGCGCTGTTGCTGTGCGGGCGCCGCACCGCCGAGCAATGCGAACGTAAGCAGGTTGTGAGAATCGAAACCAGGGTCGATTCGCTGCAACTCGAGGAAGCTGCGAAACATCAGGCCGGAGCCGATGAGCAACACAAACGAGAGCGCCACCTCTGCCACCACAACGCCGTTGCGTAAGACACGGCTGCCGCTCAGGCTGGCGGTTCGTCCGCTCGCCCGTAGAACCGTAATAACGTCGGGGCGCGAAGCCTTCCAGGCCGGCACCAACCCGAATAGTGCAGCCGCGATGATCCCGGCCAGCACCGTAAACCCAACCACCGTCAGATCGATGTGCACCGCGTCGAGCCGCGGCAGACTCGCCGGCGCGATCACGAGCAGTTCTCGAATGCCGAACCATGCCAGCCCCAGCCCGAGCACCGATCCCATTGCTGCCAGGAGAAACGCTTCCGTGAGCATCTGCCCGGCGATCCGCCACCAGTTGGCGCCCAAGGCCGTCCGAACGGCAAGTTCCCGAGCCCGCGATGAAGCTCGCACGAGGACCAGGTTGGCAACATTGGCGCACGCGATGAGCAGCAGAAAGATCACGGCGCCCATCAGCGCCAGAATCGCGGGACGGGCCTTTGCCACGACATACTGCTGCATCGGCTCGAGCCGGATCGCGAATCCCGCGGTGACGCGAATCGGTTCTTTGCTGTTGATATCGGCGGCCACGCCTTCTACTTCCGTTTGAGCCGCCTGCAGGGTCACCCCCGGCTTCATGCGGCCGATGATTTGAAACTCCACGTTGTTACGGTTCGCGGCGTTGTAGGCGCGTCGAACAGCCGTCCAAACATCCGCCTGCGGCTCTATGTTGAAGCTCGGTGGAAACACCAGTTCGAAACCAGGGCTTAGTACTCCGACAATTTCGGCCCCGCCCGGTGCGCCGAGGTCCAGCTTGCGGCCGATCACTCCTCGATCGCTGCCAAAACGGCGCTGCCAGTATTCATGACTCAGGATCACCATGGCCGGAAGAGCGGGGGCTGCTGCCGGGACAGCACCGGGAGCCCCGTCCACTGCGGCCGGAAGTGGCGCTTGTCCGTCCGACTCCTGAAAATCGCGGCCCAGTTCCACCTTCGCGCCCATGAGGCGGAAGAAGTTGGGTGTCACCTGCGCGGTGCGCACTCGTTCCGGCGTCCCGTCCGAGGTGGTCAGCAATGCCGGTCCCGTATTCAAAGCAGCGAAGCCGTCAAACGTCTTTTTTGTCCCGTCGCGAAGGTCGAAATAGTCAGCGCTGGAAAACGGAAAATCCTTGACGTCTCTCTTCCGCATATCGCCGCACGCGAACACCAGCCGATCCGGATCCTTGTAGGAGAGCGGGCGCAACAGAACCGCGTTGGTGACGCTGAATATAGCGGTACTCGCGCCGACGCCCAGCGCGATGGTTAGAACCGCTGTCGCCGCAAAAACCGGACTCTTGCGCAGGGTTCGGCCGGCGTAAAAAACGTCTCGAAGGGCCATCTTTCTATCAGACCACGGCGACCGCTTCCACTTCGATCAGCCATTCCGGGTTCACGAGACTACTCACGAACACGAATGTGCTTACTGGCGGAGCCTGCGTATCGATGAATTGATCACGCGTCTGCCGAAAGATCGGCAACTGGCTTCGATCCACCCGGTCTACGCAATAGCAGTTGAGCTTTATGACGTCGGCAAACGATCCGCCGGCCGCCTGCAACGCGGAGTCGAGGTTCATGAACACCTGCCGGACCTGGGCCTCAAAATCGCCTTTCCCGACAGGCTGGCCAGCTTTATCCATAGCAACCTGCCCGGCGATATAAACCAACTTTCCGCCCGTGACCTTGGCGACATGAGAATAGCCCGTCGGCTTGCCGATCGTGTCGGGATTGAAGATAGAAAACTCGCGGAATGGCTTCATGTGTCCATGATCGCCGCCTTTGGCTCATTCGTCCAATCGATGGACTGTATACTGTATCTTCATCGCATGAATTTAGCTTCTCTCGACCTGAACCTGCTGGTCGCACTCGACGCCCTGGTGACGGAAGCTCACGTCGGCCGCGCCGCGGCACGCGTTGGTCTCTCGCAGCCGGCTATGAGCCACGCGCTCGGAAGACTCCGGGGAATCCTGGCCGATCCCCTTTTGGTTCGCGTTGGAACCCGCATGCAACTCACCCCGCGGGCTCAATCCCTCCGCGCCCCTCTCGGTGAAACTCTGGATCACGTGCGCCGTCTATTTGTGGCGGATCGCTTCGACCCTGCCACCAGCACACGACGTTTCGCCATCATGGTGCCGGACCACGTCGTCGACCTCGTGATGCCGCCACTCGTCGAGAGGATCGCCGAAGCCCCCCACGTGAGACTCGACGCAACTCCCTGGCGCGGGCCTTCCGTCATGAATGCCGACCTGGTACGCTCCGTCGACCTGGTGATCGCCTGTACCTCGGACGGGTTCGCCGGATTCCGCCGGCAGCGCCTTTTCGCCGACACGGAGGCAATCGCCGTACGCCGCGGGCACCCGGTATCCACCGCCTTGAGCCACCTGGAGGTCTTCCGCGAAGCGCGCCACGTGGCCGTCGTAGGCCCAGGACGCACTGAAGACCCGCTCGACGAGTGGCTCCGCGAAAAGAGCGTGACCCGCCACATCGCCCTGTCGGTGCCCAGCTACCTCCAAGCCCTCCATGTCGCCGCGAAAACAGATCTCGTAGCCTTCATCCCCCGACGCCTGATCGAGGCTCTCGCCGGCTCCTTGTCGCTCGTCATGGTGCCACCTCCGCTCGATCCTGGAAAGTATGAGGAATTCATGTTCTACCCTTCCCGAACCGAAGCCGACCCCGCTTCCATCTGGCTCAGAAACCACGTCATGAGAATCGGCCGTCGTCTCGATCGCCGTAACACCCACGCCGCCTAACGCAAAATAAACCCGAAAGCCCTGTCACGAATCGCGCTCACAGCGCTACTTACCCTCGACATGCGCCTTCTCCACTCTGTAGTCCTCGCCGCGATTTCCGTTCTGGTAGCTTCCGTCTGCTGGCGCCCGCTGGAAGCGCAACTCGTGCAGCAAGGATCGCCGCTGACAGGCAATCCTACCGTAGCCGGCGACCAGTTTGGCTCTACCGTAGCGATCTCAGCTGATGGCAACACGGCGGCGATCACAACTGTCGGAAACGGCTCGACGAAGGAAGCGGGCCTGTTCATATTCGTACGTGTGAACGGTGTTTGGACTCAGCAGGGAGGTGAACTGGCAGGAAGCGGCCAGAGCACTCCGTCCGGCAACGCGGGCAGCGCTGTCGCCATTTCGGCTGACGGGAATACGGTGATCTACGGCGATCCGACGGACAACGGTGAGAAGGGCAACTCGTGGGTATTCACCCGGACCGGCACGACCTGGACGCAGCAGTCCAAGCTCACGGGTGCGTCGACCAGCCAGAAACAGGACCAGGGAACTGCGTTGGCGCTCTCGTCGGACGGCAATACGGCGCTCATCGGCGCTCCCACGACGGCCTCCTTCCAAGGCCGGGCTTTCGTATTCACACGAAGCGGAACCACCTGGACCCAGCAGGCCAGCCTTACCGCTTCGGGCCTCACAGCGGCGGCTTTGCAGGGGACCTCGGTGGCACTTTCGTCCGACGGCAATACGGCCGTCGTCGGCCTCCCGGCGGACAGCAGCAATGCCGGATCGTTCGCTGTGTTTACCCGCTCCGGCAGCACGTGGACGCAGCAGGGCGGAAGGTTGACGCCAAGCGACGCCAGCGGAATGGCGAGTTTCGGCCGCAGTGTTGCCGTAGCGAGCGATGGCAATACGGTTGTGGTCGGCGGCAGCGGCGATAACTCGGGGACCGGGGCTGTCTGGATTTTCACGCGATTGAACGGTGTTTGGATGC
Source organism: Bryobacteraceae bacterium (assembly GCA_035295125.1). Classification (GTDB taxonomy): domain Bacteria; phylum Acidobacteriota; class Terriglobia; order Bryobacterales; family Bryobacteraceae; genus JAICMB01. The sequence continues at coordinate 102,243 of DATGJP010000042.1, forward strand.
AGCAAGGCGCCAAGATCGTGCCGCCCGATGCTTCGGCCAGCACCAATGCCGGCTGGTCGGTGGCGATTACGTCGGATGGCAACACCATCGTCTTCGGTGGGCCATTCAGCAGCCAGGCCGCGGGAGGGGTCTGGGTCTACACGCGCAGCGGAAACACTTGGACGCAGCAGGGAAGTACTCTGCACGGCACGGGCTCGACGGCACAGTGCGGCCAGGGCACGTCCGTTGCGCTTTCCCCGGATGGCACCACGCTCATCGAAGGCGGGCCGTTTTGCAACGGCGCCACGGGCGCCGCATTTGCATATAGCAAACTCAGCTGCACGATTACGCTGGGAGGAGGTGGTATCAACTTTCCGGCCGCCGGGGGAACGAACACAGTCAGCGTTACGGCGCCGGCGGGATGCACCTGGAGCGCCAGCAGTAACGAGCCTTGGCTCAACATCACATCGGGTGCAACAGGAAGCGGCAATGGCATTGTGACCTTCACGGCGGCGGCGAACACCGGCCCTGCGCGCGTGGGGCCGACCGCCGGCATGATTTCAGTTCCGGGAGCGACTCCGCCATCCGTTACGATCACTCAGGACAGTGGTTGCAGCCTGATCAGCATCAATCCCACGACCCAGAACATCCCGGCGGGTGGGGGGACGAACCTCAACGTTGCTGTAACCCTGTCGGATTCATCCTGCCCCGTTTCGGCAATCGGTAATGCCCCCTGGATATCGATTATCCATGCTGGACCGAATACGACATACTCCGTGCAGTCGAATTTCCATCAAGGAAGCGCGAGTTCGCCGCGCCACAGCAGTATCTCGATCGGCATTTCGGGCCAGACATCGGGGGTCCAAACATTAACCTTGAATCAGGATGGCAGCAGTGCTATCGACGGCGTTGAGGTCACACAGGCAATCCAGGTTTACCAAAAGATCAGCGATCTCGAAGCGTCGCTGATGGGGAGCGGCGAGCCGCCGGTCTCGATCATTGCCGGAAAGCCCGCAGTAATGCGAGTCATGATGATGCAAACGTCGGAAGTGCAAGTCGGCTCGATTCGCGTAACCGGTGCTGTGAGCGGTTCCCAGGCGATTCCAATGCAACCTCATTGTTCACCGAATGGAGTGAGCTCGAGCCAGAGACGAGGTGATAACGGCTGCCGGTCGATTGATTTCTATTTCACGCCGCCCGCGGGTACTTGGACGGCGACAGTGCAATCGCTGGATCACTCCAACGCAGTGCTGGAAACCCATGTCCTCACGTTCAAGAGCCGTATTACGGATCACGTCTCCGTGAAAGGCGTAGGTGTGTGCCCGCAGCTAGATACCCATCACCGTCTCATCTGCACGAGCCCCGACGCGGTAACCTCCCTGATCGCTCACATGCGGAAGATCTTCCCGTCCGCATCCTTCTTCACGCAGTCGACGGACAACAAGATCGTCGCCATCGCACCAAGTTTCGCCGATTCTAATAACGAATTGAATTACTGGACCTTCATCTCCACGCAAACGAGCCGCTTGTTTCCGCAAAATGACGATGCGATACCGCAAGGAAGCGATGGCGTGCATCGTGTCTACGTCGGAACGCTTAACTCCGCTCTCGTTCAGACGGTCGCCGGAATGGCTGGCGATATTCCCTCAAACGGCATGGTCGTGGCCGCTCCCAAAGACCCGAGGTTCATTGACGAGCCAAGTGAGGATGCATCCCACGAAACGGGGCATACGTTCGGTCTGCGACATACAGGCAATATGATTCCGCCGCAGGACTTTACGAAGGGGGGTATTGGCTGCTGGACGGTTTCGGCCGACCCCCAGTCAACCTGGCCTTACGGCGATAATTACATGCGCAGCGGCTCTGCTCCCGGCGTGAAGGAGGTTGGTTTTGACGTCCAGGAGGCCTCGCCTGTACTACCGGAATCTAACTTCGAGGTCATGGGATATTGTTTCCACCGCTGGATCTCACCCACCAGTTACCTCGCGTCAATGAACGCGTTGAATGTGAGCGCGTTGGGCGCTACATCGGCTCCGCAGCACCCGCGGCCGAACGCGTTGCCGACCGGGAACTTTTGGACGGTATCGGGGACTGTAAGTGGATCGACGGTCAATCTTGATCCCGTGTTTTCAATTACGGCGCAGGGAACCACTCTGGTCGGAACGGGAACGTGGCGCATCGTGGTACAGGCATCGAACGGCACGACTCTCTATACCAGGAATTTCACGCCTGAAGAGGCGCATGGTGACGGTGTGGCAGGTGTGAATTCGGCGGAGACGACACCCGGGTTTTACGAACTGGTTCCGGTCTCGCAAGGCGCCAGCAAGATCGCCATTTTCAACGATAGCGGGGTCCAGCTTGCTACGATTCCAATCGGCGGTGTTGCTCCGACACCTACGATCACAACACCACTTGCAGGTATGACCAGCGGCCCCATGACTCTGGCCTGGACCATAACTGATCCCGACAGCACGTCATTCACATCTCGAGTCTTCTACTCAAAAGACAGCGGCACAACATGGCTAAAGATCGGCGAAACAACCGATACCACGTTGCCCGTTGACTTCGACATCCTGGGAGGATCGAATCCCAACTCTAAAGTTAGAATCGACGTCTCCGACGGCGTGAACACAGGCAGCGTCACGTCGGGAACTTTCACTGTTCCCCGCAAGAACCCCAGCGCTCCCAATATCATTGCCCCCAAGCCCAACGCCTTCTATCAAACCGCCACGATGGTCACGCTCAATGCCAGCATCTACGACGTTGACGATGGTCTGTTGGACGGCGCCGCCGTACAATGGTCCTCCAGTCTCGACGGGAATCTCGGCACCGGCGCGCTGCTCTACACCACAACCTTGCATCAAGGCACCCACACCATCACCGTCAAAGGCACCGACAGCGACGGCAATTCCGTAACCGGTACGGTTCAGATCACCATTGCCGGTGCGCCGCCGACATTGAACCTCACCTTTGCCGGCCTCAACAATAATCCCGTATCCTGCGTGCAGGCGACCATCGCGGCAACACCCGGGAGCGTGCCGCTCGCCAGCGCGCAATACAGCTTCGATGGAGGCACTACGTTCGCCGGTGTCCCGGTCGGTGAACTCCCCGCGACCATCGGCATACCCGGCGCCGGTCCCATCCATTTCATCGCCCAGGTGACCGACATGGCCAACCAGGTGGCCGCGAGCGACGCTACCTTTACCATTGCATCCGCATGCTCCGCCGCCGCCGCGCTACAAGCCGGCGCGCAGCCTCTCTCGTTCCATGCGACCCAGAATGGCGCATCCCCCGCACCGCAATCGCTTAACGTGACCGCAACGGGCGCCGCCGTCACCTTCGCCACTTCCGCAGTCAGTTCGGGCTGGCTCAGCGTGGCGCAACCGTCCGGTCCCACCCCACAAGCCGTCTCCGTATCCGTGAATTCCGCCGGCCTGACCGCCGGCCCCTATAACGGCAGCGTCATCCTGACACCGTTGAACGGCGGCGCGCAGGTATCCGTCATGGTTAACCTCGCCGTTGGTACACCATGTTCCTTCACGTTTTTGCCTCCCAGCGCATCTCCGTCGGCAACTGGCGGGCCGGCAACCGTCCTGGTGACCGCTTCCGACCCATCCTGCACTTGGACGGCATCGTCTAACGCGGCCTGGCTGGCCGTCAACTCAGGTGCCAGTGACACCGGCAACGGAACGGTCGGGTATACCGCCGACGCGAACAACTCGGTGAGCCCCCGGAGCGGATCTCTCACTATCGCCGGGCAGACCTTCACAGTGAACGAAGCGGGTGCCACACCCACCTTTTCCTTAGGCGCCAATTCCGCCAGCGTCGGAGCCGGAGCCAACAGTGGACTGAGCATCGCCGTGAATGCGACCCCACCGGACGCCGCTTGGACCGCCACCAGCAATGCGCCTTGGATCGCCATCACTCTGGGGGCAACGGGCACGGGCAATGGCGCCGTGCAGTATTCGGTGGCCCAAAATACGTCGGTCAATCAGCGCGTGGGTACGATCACCGTCGCTGGTCTGACCTTTACAGTCACACAAGCGGGCGCCGGAGCCACATTCACGCTTAACCCCGCCTCGGCAAACGTCGCCGCGACCGCCGGCACCGGAACTTTCTCAGTAACCGCATCGCCCTCCGATGCGACCTGGACAGCAACGCCGAACGTGTCCTGGATCAGCATCAGTTCCGGCGCAAACGGAACCGGCAACGGAACCGTCGGATATTCCATCGCGGCCAGCAACTCCATCAATCAGCGGACCGGAACCATCTCGGTCGGCGGGCAGGCATTCACGATCACGCAGGCCGCCGTCACCGCCAGCTTCACTCTTGCCCCGCCATCGGCCAGCGTCGCGGCAAACGGCGGAACCGGCTCCGTCACCGTCACCGCGAACGCTATCGATGCGACCTGGACGGCAACCAGCAACGCGTCCTGGATCTCAATCACCTCGGGCGCGACTGGAACCGGTAACGGCAGCGTCGCATACTCCGCGGTTGCGAACACTTCAGTCAACAGCCGCACGGGAACGCTCACCATCGCAGGCCAGACGTTCACGATCATGCAAGCAGGCGCCGGCACCACCTTCACACTGGGAGCAACCTCGGCCACTGCGACCGCAACCGGTGGAACCGGCTCAGTGACGGTAACCGCTAACCCGTCCGACGCGGCATGGACGGCCGTCAGCAATGTACCCTTCATCTCCATCACAGCCGGCGCGAGCGGCACGGGCAACGGTTCCGTCTCCTATTCGGTTACAGCGAACAACTCGGTGAACCCGCGCACCGGGACCCTCACCATTGCAGGTCAAACCTTTACGATTACGCAGGCCGGAGCGATGGCAACATTCACGCTCGGCGCGACATCGGCCAGTGCGACCGCGGCCGGCGGCACGGGCTCCGTAACCGTCACCGCGACACCCGCCGATGCCACCTGGACCGCCGTCAGCAACGTTCCCTGGATCATCATCTCCTCGGGCGCCAATGGAACCGGCAACGGCACGGTGAACTACACCGCGGCCGCAAACTCCACTACCGCGCAACGGGTCGGCACACTCACCATCGCGGGCCAGATCTTCACCATTACGCAAGCGGCGCCCTCCACCAGTTCGGGCCTGGCGTTCTACCCCGTGGCCCCCTGCCGCATTTCGGATACGCGCGGCGGATTCCCCACTCCATTTGGGACTCCCAGTATGGCCGCCGGATCCACGCGCGCCTTCCCGATCACGCAAAGTGGCTGCAACATCCCGGCCAATGCGCAGGCCTACTCGCTGAACGTCACGGTTGTTCCGCCGGGTCCGCTCACTTATCTGACCATCTGGCCCACCGGACAGCCGCAGCCGGTCGTCTCGACGTTGAACGCCGTTGACGGCAGCGTCGTCGCGAACGCGGCGATCGTCCCTGCCGGCACCAATGGCTCTATCAGCGTCTTCGTGAGCGACGCTACCGACGTGATCATCGACATCAACGGCTACTTCGCCCCGCAAACGCCACAAGGCTTGGCATTCTACCCCGTCGCGCCCTGCCGTATCGCCGATACACGCAATTCCCCTGGTGCTTTCGGCGGTCCGACATTGGCCGCAGGCGGCAACCGCAGCTTCGCAATACCGACGAGCGGTTGTGCCGGGGTACCCATTAACGCACAGGCGTACTCGCTCAACATGACGGTAGTGCCGCCCGGACACCTGACCTATCTCTCGACGTGGCCGACCGGCCAGTCACTCCCCGTCGTCTCAACCCTGAATTCGTTCAATGGACGAATCGTGGCCAATGCAGCCATCGTTCCCGCGGGAACCGGCGGAGCCATCAGCGTCTTCGTCAGTGATGCCACGGACGTCATCATCGACATCAACGGCTACTTCGGGCCGCCCGGCGCTCCTGGCGCGATGTACTTCTACCCGACGACGCCATGCCGGGTGGTGGACACGCGCGGGAACGGATTAACCGGCGCGTTCGGAACGCCGGCGATGTCGGCGCAATCCACGCGTACCTTCCCAGTTCCAACGAGCAGTTGCGGGCTATCCGCGACCGCGCAGGCCTATTCGCTCAACATGACCGTGATACCCGCGCATAGCCTCGGCTATCTCACGACCTGGCCGGCTGGACAAACTCAACCTCTGGTTTCGACCTTGAATTCGTTGAATGGCACGATTGTGGCGAACGCGGCGCTTCTTCCGGCCGGCACGAATGGCGCGATCAGCGTGTTCGTCACCGATTTGACCGACCTGATCATTGACGCCAACGGCTACTTTGCGCCGTAGCGAAGGCGTAAACTGTAACTGATTGGAGCCAGTCAAAGTCGTGAGGAGAGTACTTGGCATCCTTCAGTTCTGCATAATCACGACGTTTGGGCAGCCTATGACACACCACGCGTCGGGCACCTTCGAAGTTAAGGTGAGTCCGCAGAAGCCGGATAGCGACCCGGCGAAGAACGCAAATCTCGCACGAATGTCCATTGACAAGCGCTTCCACGGTGATCTGGAAGCCACCAGCGCCGGCGAGATGCTGAGCGCCACTACAGAAGTGAAGGGCTCGGCCGGCTACGTCGCAATGGAACGCGTGAACGGAGTATTGCAAGGCCGGCACGGCTCATTCGTGCTTCAGCACCACGGCATCATGTCGCGAGGCGCGCCGCAATTGACGGTTACGATTGTTCCCGATTCGGGCACCGGAGAGCTTACCGGTATCTCCGGTTCGATGTCTATCAAGATAGAGGGCGGAAAGCACTCGTACGAGCTGGAGTACTCGCTCCCGCCGGTCTCACCGTGAACCTGCGGTAGATTCGTTATTCGCATCGAAGAGCGGCCATCGGATCGAGCCGGCCGGCGCGCATCGACGGCACGACACCGGCTAGCACTGCAAACACCAGCAGCACCGTCAGCGCCCCCGCGAGCGACGGAACGTCGACCGAATGCACGCCGTAAAGCATGGCCTTCGACGCGCGCCCGAGCATGACCACTGCCGGCAAGCCAATCACAATACCGCTCGCCGCCAGCACTAGCGCTTCGCGGAGGATCAGCCAAATCGTGCCATTCCTGGTCGCACCGAGCGCCATGCGGATTCCGATCTCGCTCGTCCGGCGCGCCACCGTGTATGCGAGGATTCCATACAGACCGATGCAGGCGAGCGCGAGCGCCAGAGCGCCGAAGGCCGCGGATAACGCCGAAACCAGCCTCTCATTCATCAGGGAATGTTGCACCTGCTTGTCCATGGTGGAGATGTTGGTGATCAGAAGGGTCGCACGCGTCGCTTGCACCTGCCTGGCAACGGGCGCCGCGAAGTCCATGGCATCGCGTGAACATCGCACTGAGAGCGCCAGCCGGTTGATGCGATCGATGGATTGCAGGATCGGGATATAAACAAACCGCCATGGCTGCGCGCGGAGGTTTACATGCTTCACGTCCTTAACGACGCCGACGATCTCGTACACGAGGTCAACCGGACGCTTCATGAATTTCATTTTTCTCCCAATTGGGTTGGCGTCGCCAAAGTAGAAGCGCGCGGCAGCTTCGTTAATGATGGCCACGCTCGGAGCGGTGCCGCTATCACGCGCCGTGAACGCACGTCCCAGGACCATGGGCGTGCCGAGGGTCGCAAAGTACTCCGGCGAAACCGAGACGAGATGTATGTGTTTGTCGGTCTCGGCGTGCGGTGCGAAGCCGGGAATGTCGATGCCTACGCCCCGGTCACGTCCGCTCAAAGGCGTCATCGTCGACCAGGCCACGGAGCGCACGCCCGGCATGCGCCCAACGCGATCGGCGATCTCGGATTGAAGGCCCATCCATACTGGATTCCCGGATAGGGTTCGTTCCGGCGCCACTTCCATGGTCAGAATGCCCTCGCGAGTGAACCCCAAGCCGACCGAAGCGAGCTGCCGCAGACTGCGAATGTAGAGTCCGGCGCCCGCCATCAGGACCATCGAAAGCGCTACCTGCAGGACCACCAGTACGCGGCCGAGGCGCAGTGAGCGACGGTTTCCCGCCACACTTCTGGAACCGCTTTGCATCCCGGCCGCGGGGTCGGCACGCATCGCACGCAGGGCCGGCAGAATTCCAAAAGCCAGGCCGGTGAGCATCGAGATCGCGACAGTAAAAAGCAGCAGCCGGCTATCGAGCGCCAGGTTCAGAACCACCTGGCTGTTGCCCTCGGCAAAGAACGACGCGAGCGACGCCTCACCCCATACTGCCAGAACGGCTCCCAATGCAGCTCCTACGCCTGCCAGAACCGCGGATTCGGTGAGCGTCTGGCGTATAAGGCGGCCTCGTCCCGCACCAATCGCGAGCCGCACCGCAAATTCCTTCTGGCGCGATGTGGCGCGGGCGAGCATCAGGTTGGCCACCGTAACGCATGCGGCCAGCAGAACCAGGCCGGACAAGATGAGAAGCGCGGTGAGCGGTTTCGAGAACTTCCGCCGCAGTTGATTCTCGCCTCCTCCGGCCGGCGGCAGTTCGATGTGGTCGAAAGAGAGCTTTCGGATCTCGGGGGATGTACTGAGCCCGGCCATGTAGCCCTGAAAGACAGCATCGGCCTCGGCGCGCGCCTGCTCGGGACGCACACCAGGTTTTAGCCGCGCCACTATGTCGAGCCACCACGATGTGCGCTCACGCAGCATCACGGGGTCGGACAGCATCAGGGGCGCCGCAATATCGATCGGGCGGCCCGGCTCGAGCGACATGGTTTCCGTGGGCATCACACCGGCGATGGTCACCCGGGTATCGAAGAAACGGAACGCGCGACCGATCACAGCAGGGTTCCCGCCAAATCGTTGTTGCCAGAAAGCCCGGCTGATCACTACCACGGGGCCATCGGGTCCGCCTTGGCCGACGATCTGATCGTCTGCCGCGGAGAGAGCCCGGCCCAACACCGGCTTGACCCCCAGCACATCATAGAAATTCCCCGAAACCCAAACACCCCGAAGCTGCTCTCGTCCTTCGTCGATGACGGCTTCCATGTTCGAGGGACTGAAAGCCGCCATTCCTTCAAAGCTTTTCGTCTTGTCCCGCAGGAGTTCGAAGCACGGGTACGGAGGTCCGCCGTTTTCTCCTGCCGTGCCGACATTCTCAACGAACACCAGACGGCCAGGATCGCGAACCGGCAGGGTGCGAAGCAACACAGCATCGACAAGTCCAAATACCGCCGTGTTCGCGCCGATTCCGAGGGCGAGCGAGAGAACCGCGACGGCGGTGAATCCGGGGTTCTGGCGGAGCGTGCGGAATGTATAGCGGAGGTCGCCGCGAAGCTCGTCAATAAGCTGCAGGCCACGGGCCTGGCGGCATTCGTCCTTCGTCGATTCCACCGCTCCGAATTCGATGCGGGCGCGGCGTTCCGCCTCCGCGCGGCTTATACCGGAATGAACCAGGTCCTCGACGTAAGCTTCGATATGAAAGCGAAGCTCCGTGTCCATGTCCGACTCGAATCGCTTGCGGCGAAGGATTCTCATGACGTCTTCCTTCCTAGATGACCTAGGAAAGATCTTACCCGACTTCTCCTAGAGCGTCAAGGAGAGCTAGATCTTGAGCAGCCGAATTCCGCCGTTAGAAGTGGTGAGTTCCATCCTGGGACCGCCATTACCGATCACGCCATCGAGCCGGCTCTTCGAGATTGTCCCGTGTACACGGACGTCGAAATCGGTAACGACACGGTTATGCCCGGAGGTGTGCGCGCTGAGATTTGCAGCCGCGCTCTCAGGCATGCGCACCGTGATGCTGCCGTTGCTGCTCGAAGCGATGACATCGTTGGTCCGTGGACTGTTCATCTCCAGTTCCACGCTGCCGTTCGACGTGACCAGCCGGATCGGATCGCCCGTCTGCGACTCGCGCAGCCGGAGACGGATGCTGCCGTTCGACGTGCGTCCCTCGATTCCGCCGCTGACCTCGTCGCCGTGGATGCCGCCGTTCGAGGTGTGCAGGGTCATTCTGCCGTCGACTCGCGCAAGGTCAAGCAGCCCGTTCGACGAAGAGCCATTGACGTTGCCGTGTACATCATGGATCTGGATAGAACCATTCGACGTGTGCAGTGTGCAGTTCCCGTCAATGCTGTCGACGCGTAACGCTCCGTTCGAGCTGTGGATCTGTTCTAATTCTGTTCGCCGGGGAACATGCACGACGTACGTTGTTCCCGCTCTGCCGAAGTGATGGAATTCCGGATGCTCCGTGTGAACCGTTACCGAATTGCCGGTGCTCGATACCTCAACCCGAATTGCATTCAGCACATCATGGCTGTCGGCAAACTTTGTCCCGGTGATCTCTACGGTGTTCTGATCCCAGCCGGAGATTTCTACCGTCCCATTGAAACCGTCCAGTGAGAATCGCCCGCCTGGGGTTTGGGGATAACTGTAGTGGAAGTCCTCATGATAGCGGCCGCCCGCAAACACGGTTGTGGTGGCAAACAGAAGGAGCAGAATTGATTTCATCGGACGTCACCTCGAATCTCGCAGACAACTCACCTGTGTATACCATCGATCCTACAACATAGAGTCTCGCGCAAACGTCTTGCACGAGTGACCAGGCGGAGATCCCCGGCGGACAGTATCGAGGGCTGCGTAAAACCGTTCAACGTCCTGCCGCATTACAGGCGTGACGAGTGGCGATAGCGCAGGCTGCCACTGTGATCAGGGATAGAACGACGGCGGACAGGAACATGGTGCCGAGATCGGCGGTGACTCCGGGTATGACACTGCGCAGTGAGCCGGTGAGCTGCAGGGTAAGGGGTGATCCGAGGGCCAGGCCGGCCAGAGCGATCAACATGCCTTCGCGGAGGACGGAATTTCTGATTCGGGCGGGCGTGGCTCCCAACGCGATGCGGATCGCGATTTCCTGTTTACGTTGCGCGATCGACTGTGCGATCAGACCATACAGCCCGATGGCAGCCAGGGCCAGGGCCAATAGACTAAAGCCCGTCACCCAGCCGGTGATCATGCGCTGTTCCCAGAGCGAGCGCGCCACGTGCTGGGTCATGGTTTGGGGGTTGTATAGCGAGAGGTCTTTGTCAATGGTTGCGAGCGTTTGTTCCATTGCCGCGAAGGTCCCGTTGCGAACCAACAGGGTGATGCGGCCGTTGTAATTTTGGAGCAAGGGGACGTACATCATCGGCACGGGTGCGCTGGTCAGGGCGCGAGATTTCGTGTCCGAGGCTACGCCTACCACTTCGAGGAGGCGTTGCTTTGACTCTAATGGGTCGGGCCAGGATATGCGCTTTCCGATGGCATTCTCGCGCGGCCAGAGAAGCTTCGCCAGGGAGTCGTTCACGATTGCAATCCGCGGAGCGGCTTCATCGTCGTGCGGGTTGAAATCGCGACCTGATTTGAGCGCCATTCCGAGGGTTCGGAAATAACCCGGCGAGAGAGTGTTGATGTCGACTCGCAGGCCCAGTTCCATCTCGCGTCCGCGCAGAACCTCGGGCGGCGGTTCCTCGCCGGGATAGAAGATCGAGACGCGTCCGGGCCATTCTTCGGGAGGGACGGACGTGGCCAGGGCAGCCTGCGGCAGGCGATTGAGCAGTTCGCGATAGAACGCCCGGCCGCGCTGCTCGGAATAACCCTGAATGATTAGGTCGAGGGAGCTCATGGCGACGCTGCGGGTTTCGTAGCCGGGATTGTCCGTCATGACGCGGTAGAGATTGCGTGTGAGCACACCGGCTCCGGTGAGTAGAACGAAGGAGAGCGTGACTTGCAGGATGACAAGGGTCCACTGGAGGCGCGACTGTCGGCGGGTTGCTCCGCGGCCCCCGTTCTTGAGAGTGGCGATGAGGTCGGCGGGAAGGGATCGCAGCGCAGGGGTCAGCGCGAAGAGCACTCCTGCGGCGATCGACACGGCGAGCGCGAACAGGGCCACGCGAAGGTCCAACTTTGCGTTCAATCGGTGCAGGACCGATCCGGGCCGTATGGCGGCCATCCATTGGGCGGTCCATTGCGACGTGATCACGCCCAAGGTTCCGGCGATGAGTGCGATCAGCATGCCCTCAGTGAGCAACTGGCGGACGATGCGTGCGCGGCCGGCTCCGAGGGCTTGTCTCAACGCGATTTCACGCTCGCGCTGGCGCGATCGCACGAGAAACAAGGCGGCGACATTGGTGCAGGCGATGAGGAGCAGCAAGGCGACGGATATTGCGAGAACGGCGACCAGGCGGCGAACTTCGGCGCGGTCGTCCGGCCCTAAGCCCACTCCGGGGATCACGGCGACGGTCCGGTTTGCATTCGTGAGGGGATAGGCAGTCGCGAGCTGCGCGGCGAGTGTCTTGATTTCGGCGCCGGCTTGTTGGATGGTGGCGCCGGGTTGGAGGCGTCCAAAGAAGTTGAGCCAGCCGGCGTTGCGGGAAGCGAGGATGGAAGACGATAGCCGGGGGATGGTCTGCTGGACGGTGGAGAGAGGCGCCCAGAGGTCGTAAGGTTGTCCGGTGACGGTGCCGGTGAAGCCTTCCGGCGCAATGCCGGCGATAGTGAACTGGTGGCCATTCAGGGTGATGGAGGTCCCGACCGCTTGGGGATCGGCATGGAAACTCCGCTTCCAGAGGCTGTCGCTCAAGACGACCACAGGCGCCGCGGCAGGATGGTCATCGGCGGGGCTGAGCAGGCGGCCGAGCGCGGGTTTGACCCGCAGCACTTCGAAATAATTGCCCGTGACGACGTCGCCGATGACGCGCAGCGCCATTTCGTGACGGAAGGCCATGGGGGCCGGGCAGTGAGCGGCAATGCCGGAGAATGTTCGTGCTCGATCGCGGTAATCGAGGTAATCGGGATAGCTGAGGTTGTCGAAGGAGTCGTTCGCCTGAATTCGATAAAAGGAAACCAGGCGGCTGGGGTCGGCAACGCCCGGCAAAGGACGAAGAAGGGCCGAATTGCCGACCACAAACACCGAGGAGGCGGCTCCGATGCCGAGCGCTAAGGCCAATACGGCGACCGTGGTAAAGCCGGCATGCTTCCGCAGTTGGCGCAATCCGTAACGAATATCGAAGAGCACGTCGCTCATATCGGGAAAGTCGGTCGAAAGCGGCGTGGTGTTAACAGTCCTTTGATAGATTAGGTGGATCGTGAAAGTCAAAAGGCGTCAGCCATGGGCTGCGAGGGCGCCCTAAAAACCGGTTGAAGGCGGCGCTACCTGAGTGGAGCTGGTTTTTTCGGTCCAGTAGGGCTGGCCGGCGTCATCGCGGAGGTAGATGGTGGTGTCGCCGGTCCTCACTTCGCGAGCCAGGATGATATCCATGCCGCTGGATTTCACGCGCGAGCCGATGATGTGAATCTCGTCTCCGCGATTCAATTTCAGGTCGAAATCTTTGAGATATTCGAGCGGGGCCAGATAAACGTCGTAATTCTGCTGCTTCTCGGTTTTGACGACGACGTGACGCCCCGGTAAAGCGTTGGGGTGCTCGACATCACGAACGGTTTGCACCACGACCGTCGTGCTGATTACCGTGTTGGGATCGTAGCGGGGTTCCTGGTCCGAAGCGGCGACGGCTGCGGCAGAATGAATGGCTACTGCACCGGCAATCAAGGAGATAGCGAGTAGGAATCGCGACATACCCCTTGTTCCGATTGGGCTTACATCTCCATTATGGCGTGTTGGGAAGGATGATACAATCGGGATTCATGCTCGTTCACGCCCATCATCACCATACGCACCGGTGTCGGGCAGCGGTCTGACGAGCTTCCAAGGCTAAAGATCGACAGCAGCCCGCCCGAGGGATGGCGGGCTTTTTCATTTTTGCGCACACATATGGATTTGGATTTCAGCAAGCTGGGCGGGTTGATTACGGCGGTGATTCAGGACCACGTTTCCGGACGGGTTTTGATGGTCGGCTTCATGAACGAAGAGGCTTTCCGCAAGACGGTGGACACGGGGTTCGCCACCTTCTATAGCCGGTCGCGGAATAAGTTGTGGCTGAAGGGCGAGACTTCGGGTCACCGGCTGGTGGTCAAAGAGATTTCGACCGATTGCGACAAGGACGCGTTGCTCGTCCAGGTGGAGGCGTTGGGGCCAGGCGTTTGCCATGAGGGTTATCAGAGCTGCTTCTTTCGGAGGTTGGAAGACGGCGAGTGGAAGGTGACCGAAGAACGCGCGTACGATCCGGGGAAGGTCTACCAATGAGCGCGCCGAAGCTGAAGCTCGGCATTCCCAAAGGGAGCCTGGAGAATGCCACGATCGACCTGTTTCGGCGCGCGGGTTTCAACATTACGACGAGTTCGCGGTCGTATTTTCCGGCAATCGACGATCCCGAGATTGAGTGCATGCTGATTCGGGCGCAGGAGATGGCACGCTATGTCGAGGACGGAGTACTGGATGCCGGTCTGACGGGGCACGATTGGGTGCAGGAGTCGGCGGCGCAGGTTCAGACGGTGGCCGATCTCATCTACGCCAAGCAGAGCTTCGGGAAAGTTCGCTGGGTGCTGGCCGTGCCCGAGGCTTCGCCGTTCTATTCGGTGAAGGATCTGGAGGGTAAGATCATCGCCACGGAGCTGGTGGCGGCCACCAAGCGCTACCTGGAAGCCAATGGCGTGCGCGCAAAAGTGGAGTTTAGCTGGGGCGCAACCGAGGTGAAGCCGCCGGAGCTTGCCGATGCCATCGTCGAGGTGACGGAAACCGGGTCGTCGCTGCGGGCCAATAAGCTGCGGATTGTGGAGACGGTGTTGGAATCGAACACGCAGTTGATCGCGAACCTGCAGTCGTGGGAAAACGAGTGGAAGCGGCGCAAGCTGGAAGACATCAGGATGCTTCTGGAGGGTGCGATCAATGCGCTGGGGAAGGTCGGCCTGATGCTGAACGTTGAGAAGCAAAATCTGCCGGCGGTGTTGGGCATTTTGCCCGCCCTGAAGAAGCCCACGATTTCGCACTTGAGCGATGAGGACTGGCTGGCGGTACACACGATTCTGGATGAATCGACGGTGCGCACCATCATTCCGAGGCTGAAAGAGGCGGGTGCGCAGGGAATCGTCGAGTATCCGCTCAACAAGATTGTGATGTGAGCATGCTGCGGATTATTCAGAGTTCAGAAGCAGATGAGCTGATCACGCGGAAAGCGGTACGGCTTTCGGAAGCGGAAGCGGTGGTTGCGCCGATCCTCGAAGCGATCCGGACGCGAGGCGACGCGGCGCTCCTGGAATATGCCCGCAAGTTCGACGGATTTGAGGGCACGTCGGTGAAGATGGCTGCGACTCATACTTCGGCGCGCCCGGAATTTATCGAGGCTTTGCGGGTTGCTGCGGAGAACATTCGGGAATATGCGTGCCTGCAGATGCCGCGGGAATCGGTGGCGGCTTTCCCAGACGGGCGGCGGCTGGGGCACATTGTGCGCCCGCTCGATTCGATGGGGGCGTACATTCCGGCGGGTCGCTATCCGCTGCCGTCGACGCTTTTGATGACGGTGATTCCGGCACAGGTGGCGGGCGTCGCTCGGATTTGTGTGGCCTGTCCGCGGCCCAGTCCCGAAACCTTGGCGACCTTCGAGTTCCTGGGCGGCGGGCGGATGTTCCAGATGGGTGGAGCGCAGGCGATTGCGGCGTTCGCGTTCGGGACCGAAACGGTGCCGAGGGTGGATCGGATCGTGGGGCCGGGAAATATCTATGTTGCGGCTGCTAAGAAGCTGTTGGCGGGCGAGGTGGGGATCGATTTCGTGGCGGGTCCGACCGAAATCGTGATCATTGCGCAGGAAGGCGATCCGCGGCACCTCGCGGCGGACATGCTGGCGCAGGCGGAACACGATGTGGAGGCGTCGGCGATTCTGTTGACGACTTCAGCGGCTTTGGCGGAGGCGGTGGTGCTAGAGGTTGAGCGCCAGCTTCAAACTTTGTCGACGGCGGCGGTGGCTCGCGAGGCGATTCGAAAGAATAGCGCGGTGGTGCTGGTGCGATCGCTGGATGAGGCAGTGGAGATTTCGAACCGGCTGGCGCCCGAGCACCTGGCCATCGCGGATGCGGGTCTCTTGGCAGGGATTCGCAACGCCGGGAGCGTGTTTATCGGGCCGAGCAGCCCGGAGGCGGCGGGCGACTATGCCTCGGGGCCGAATCATGTGCTGCCGACTTCGGGGGCTGCGCGGATACGTGGCGGCTTGTCGGCGGCGGATTTCGTTAAGGTGATCTCGATTCAGGAACTGTCGCACGAAGCGTTGTGCCGGCTGGCTCCTGCGATCACGACGCTGGCGCGGGCGGAAGGCCTGGAGGCACACGCGCGTTCGGTGGAGGTGCGGGTTGGGTAAGTCAAGGTTGGAGTTCCCGGTCGGTGTTTTGCAGCCTCGCGAGGCGGTGCTTCGGATGGCGCCTTACTCGCCGCCGACGGGCGGGCGCACGGGCAAGTTGCGGCTGGATTTTAACGAGAACACGGTGGGTGCGTCGCCGCGCGTGATCGAGGCGCTGCGGAAGCATCTCACAGGCGAACAGCTTTCGATTTATCCCGAGTACGGAGCGGCGAAGGAGCGATTTGCGGAGTTTTTCGGCGTCGAGCCGGATGACTTCGTACTGACGAACGGCACTGACGAAGCGATCCAGGTGCTGATCAATACCTACATCGATGACGGCGATGAGGTAATCATGCTGCAGCCGTCGTACGCGATGTACAAGTTTTACGCCGAACTGGCCGGGGCGACGATTCGGGAGATTCCGTATCGGCGCGAGAAGCTGGCGTTTCCGCTTGAAGAACTGGTGGACGCAATCGGACCGCAGACGAAGGCGGTTCTGATTTCGAATCCGAACAATCCGACCGGGACGGGGACAACGCGCGCGAACCTGGAGAAGATTCTGGATGCGGCCATGAATGCGGCGGTTTTGGTGGACGAGGCGTACTACGAGTTTTCGGGCGTCACGGCGCTGGGATTGATCAATGACCGGCCGAATCTTTTCGTGAGCCGCACGTTTTCGAAGGTGTATGGAATGGCGGCTATGCGGCTGGGGTGCCTGTTCTCGCAAAGCGGCAACGTAGAGTTTCTGCACAAGGCGCAGTCGCCTTATAGCGTCAATACGGCGGCGACAATTGCGGCTTTGGCGGCCATTGCCGATCGGGGATATGTCGAGCAGTACGTCGGTGAGGCGCTGGCGGCTCGCGAGGTGCTTTATGTCGGCCTCGAAAAGCTTGGGATTCCATACTACGAGAGCCAGGCTAATTTTGTGTTGTTCGAGGCGGGCAAGCGGGCGATTCCGATTCGCGATGAGCTGCGGGCGCGGGGTGTGTTGGTGCGGGACCGCAGCTACGAAATCGCGGGCTGCGTTCGAGTGACGGTAGGAACGCGGAGCCAGATGCGGCATTTCCTTTCGGAACTGGAGGCGATTTGGTAGACGGGGCGGTTCTGGTCTTCGATATGGATGGAGTGCTGGTAGACCCGACGGAATCGTATCGCGAGACGATTATTCGAACGGTGGAGCACTTCACCGGGAAACGAATCACACACGCGTTGATTCAGGATTATAAGAACGGCGGCGGCTGGAACAACGATTGGGCGCTGTCGCAGCGGATCTGCTCGGATCTGGGAGTGGAGGTCTCGTACGACGCGGTTGCGGAGTACTTTGAGGATCTGTTTCTCAACGAGGGAATGATTCATCGGGAGCGATGGCTTCCGAGGAGCGGGCTGATTCAGGATCTGGGGCGTGACTGCACGCTCGCGATTTTTACCGGCCGCCCGCAGCTTCATGCGAGCCTTACGCTGAAGCGGGAGGGCTGCTTTGAGTGCTTCCACATTGTCACGTCGGACGATGTAGAGAATCATAAGCCGCATCCGGAGGGGCTGCTGAAGATTGCCGCGCTGCATCCCGGGCGGAAGTTGGTGTATGTCGGAGACACCGTGGACGATGCGCGAAGTGCCCGGGCAGCAGGTGTGCCGTTCATTGGAATTGCCGCGGCGGAGGTTCCCAATCGGGAGAAGTTGATCGGGCTATTCGAGGCCGAGGGAGCTGTTCGCATTCTTGAAAACGTCAATGAGATCCGCTAATATCCGGCGCGACACGAAGGAGACGCAGATCGCGGGGACGCTGCGCATCGATGGCCGGGGGAAATACGAGATTTCGACCGGTATACGGTTTCTCGACCATATGCTGGAGTTGTTTGCTAAGCATGGCGGGTTCGATTTGACTTTAATGGCGCACGGTGATTTGGATGTGGATCAGCACCACACCGTGGAGGACGTCGGGATTGTGCTGGGGCAGTTGGTTTCGAAGGCGCTCGGGGATCGGAAAGGGATCAATCGGGCCGGATATTTCGTGCTGCCTATGGATGAGACGCTGGCGGTGGTGGCGTTGGACCTGGGGGGCCGCCCGGCTCTGGTGTACAAAGATAAAGTCAAGGTGCGATTGGTTGGGGATTTGCAAACCGAACTGGTCGAGGATTTCTTCGGCGGTTTTGTGAATCACGCAGGCGCGAATCTGCACGCGAAGGTCTTGTACGGGCGGTCGAATCACCACAAGATTGAGGCGATCTTCAAGTGTTTCGCCCGGGCACTGCGGTATGCGTGTTCGAAAGACTCGCGGCTTAAGGATCAGTTGCCCTCGACAAAGGGGCTGCTATGACGGCGTCCAAAGATCGGCTAAAGCCGGCGTCACCCATCAGCATCCTGGATTACGGGGCGGGGAATTTACGGTCGGTGGAGAATACACTGAGCGAGATTGGGGCCTTGTACGAGCTGGTGCGAACGCCGGAGGAAGTTCTGGCGGCCAGCGCTCTCATTTTCCCGGGAGTCGGGCATTTCGGCCAGATGATGCGGGCTCTTGATGAGATGCAGGTTCGGGGGGCGCTGCTGGATCGTATTCAATCGGGCGTGCCGGTGCTTGGGATTTGCCTTGGGTTGCAAGCTTTCTTCGCGGGAAGCGAGGAGGCTCCGGAGGTGCGCGGGTTGGGTGTTTTCCCCGAGAAGATTCGCCGGTTTCGGGGCGACGTGAGGATTCCGCATATGGGGTGGAATTCGCTCGAGCAGACATGCGAAACCGCCTGTTCTACCTTGCTGGCGAATCTGCCGGCGACGCCGTATGTTTATTTCGCGCACAGCTATTATGCTCCGGTTGTGGACGCCGCCGTCGCGACTTGTACGTACACGGTGACTTATACGGCAGTGATTGAGGCTGGGAATCTTTTCGGCGTGCAGTTCCATCCCGAGAAGTCGGGACCGCTGGGATTGCAGATCGTGAAGAACTTCGTCGAGCGATGCTAGCCAAGCGGATCATTCCCTGTCTGGACGTGACTGCGGGCCGTGTCGTTAAGGGCGTGCATTTCGTCAACCTGCGCGATGCGGGCGACCCGGTGGAATTGGCAGATCGCTACAACGCTCAAGGCGCCGACGAGTTGGTGTTTCTCGACATTACCGCGTCGAGCGATGCACGCGATATCATGGCGGATGTCGTTCGACGAACAGCCCGGCGGGTGTTTATCCCGCTGACCGTCGGCGGCGGCATTCGCTCCGTCGCGGATGCGCGCAAGATTCTTCTCTCGGGCGCGGAAAAAGTGAGTGTCAACACTGCGGCCGTACGCCGTCCCGCGCTGCTTACCGAGTTGAGCGAAGAGTTTGGCGCACAGGCGGTGGTGCTGGCGATTGATGCACGCCGTAACGTGAGGCAATCGTGGAACGTATTCACTCGTGGAGGCCGCGACGACGAAGGCATGGACGTGATCGAGTGGGCGAAGGAAGGCGAGGCCCGGGGCGCGGGTGAGATTCTGCTGACATCGATGGATACGGATGGCGTTCAAGCAGGGTTCGACTGCGAATTAACAGCGGCTGTTTCCTGCGCCACACGCGTTCCGGTGATCGCGTCGGGCGGGGCAGGGAAAGCGGAGGATTTCGAGCGGGTTTTGACTTCCGGCCGGGCCGACGCGGCACTGGCTGCCTCGATCTTCCACTACGGCACGTACACCGTTGCCGATCTCAAGGTCTTTCTCGCGCAACAGGGGATTCCGGTGAGGCCAGTCTTGTGATCATCCCGTGCATTGACCTGATGGACGGCAAGGTTGTTCAACTGGTCCAGGGGCGCGAGAAGGCGTTGGAGGCGGATTCGCCTCTGGTGATGCTGGAAAGGTTTTCCGCATTTCCGCAAATTCAGATTATCGACCTGGACGCCGCGATGGGCATCGGAGATAACAATAGTCTGGTTGAGATGCTCGCCGAACGTGCCGTTACGCGGGTGGGAGGAGGCGTGCGTTCGGCGGAGCGCGCACGAACGTTGATCGCGCATGGGGCACATCGGGTGATTGTCGGGACGGCGGCTTTCAACGAGGAATTACTGGAGTCGATTGCCCACGCGATCGGCCCGGAGCGGCTGATCGTGGCGCTCGATTCAAAGGGCGGCAAGGTGGTTGTGAAAGGCTGGCGCGAGACGACGCGCGTCTCGGCCGAGGAAGTGCTCAAGCATTTCGAGCCGTACTGTTCCGGTTTTCTCTGCACATACGTGGACAAGGAAGGCATGATGGAGGGGACGGATCTCGATTGGTTTCGACGTCTGCGCGCGAAGACCAGTCATGAGATCACGGCTGCGGGCGGTATCACCACCATGGACGAAATCCACGCATTGCAGGATTTGAACATCAACGCCGCGCTGGGCATGGCGATTTACACCGGCCGTCTTCCCCTGGATGAGCTCGCGCACATTTCGTAGGGACGCCGCGTTTGTCGCGTTGCTCTCGCTTGCGGCGGCCTACGCGCGTTGGTTGAAACTCAGTTCGCTTGCGTCCGACGATCCGGGGATGTGGCTCAACCAGGTGGCGCGTGCGGTGCGCGGCGAACTGCCCTATCGCGATTTTTCGTGGAATTATCCGCCGCTTTCGCTTTTCGTGATGGCAGGGTGGGATCGGCTGTTCGGCGTGACGTTCGAGGCGAATCAGGTCGCAATCGATCTGCTCTCCCTGGTCGCCGTTGCACTCGCTTATGTGCTGGTTCGAATGCTGTTGCCTCGCGCGCTGCAGCTTGCGACCGTTGCGCTGCTGATTGCGATCGGGGCGACGGCACTTACCAAGTTCACACTCTTTTCTTTGCTCACGTATTCGCCTTCATTACTGGCCGGGACGATTGGACTGGAGATTGTGTTGATCGGGGCGCTGCTGGAGGTGCGCGGCAAGAGTGGCTTGCTGCTGCTGGCGGCCGGGACGCTGATTTCCGCGTGGAGCAAACCGGAGCCGCTGCTGGCGGCATTTGGAACGCTGGCGTTGTTGGTGGTTTTGGATCTGCGGCGATGGCGGCGCCTTGGCGGACTGATGGTGGCCTGCGGCGCGGTGGTAGGGCTGGGCTACGGCGTGGTTGCTTACGTCGTCGGATGGCAAGCACTCAAAGATGGCGTTCTCGGGTATGGGCTCGCTACTTTTGCCTGCCCGTGGTGGCCGACGGGAATCGGCGTTCTCGGGGCCATTGCGGCTCTCGGGCAGGGGGCGTTTGGGGCGACGGCCATTTCGTTCCGGTTCCGTGAGGCGATGTTGGCGACGTATGGGCGGTGGTACCGGTGGATGACGTGGTTCGGGGTTCCGGGACTGTTGGTTGCGATTGTCTACTATGTCATGATCACGCCGTTTCATCCGCCGTTGGATGCGAGAAAGCTGGTGATGGTCGGGCAGACGACGCTGGGATCGAGCCAGGTGCTGTTACCGGTGATGTGGGTCGCTATTCTTTACTGGCTGTTTCTCCTGCTGCGCGTGATGCGGACGAGCCGGGAGGAGCGGGAGGCGCTGGTTCTACTTACGGCTCCGGTGCTGATGTCCACGCGAAGCCTGTTCGGAACGACGCTGTTTCCCTACACCGAGGTGTCGGCGATCTGCTATTTGTTCTTCATCATTGTGGGACCTTACCTGCTGTGGCGCTTCCTCGGCGCGGCGGGGCTGTCGCGTTATGCCGTGATCGCAACAGCTAC
Organism: Bryobacteraceae bacterium; assembly: GCA_035295125.1. Taxonomy (GTDB): domain Bacteria; phylum Acidobacteriota; class Terriglobia; order Bryobacterales; family Bryobacteraceae; genus JAICMB01. Next base: position 124,015 of record DATGJP010000042.1, read on the forward strand.
GGTGTGCGTTGCGTATGTGTTCTTGCGAATCGGCGGTGGGTATTCGATTCTGCTATCGAATTCGCGATATACCGCGCTACAGACGAATTCCGGGGCGGTGCGGCTGCTGGACGATGACGGCAGCGCGGAGATTTACCGCTACGTCGCAGCGCATACGGGTCCGGACGATACGGTGGTGGAACTTCCCTATGGCGGGGGCATTGATTTCGCGGCGGCGCGGAAGAGCCCGGTGTTCACGACCGAGTTCACGCAGCTCCGCATGCCCGACCGGTATCAGCAGCAGGACCTCGCACGGATTCTCGCTCATCCGCCGGCCTTCGTGGTCGTCGATCGGGCGCCTAACTACGGCACTACTTATGGGTATAAAGCCAATATGAGGTGCCCCTGTCCGCGGATCGTTTGGGAGCCGGATGAGCCGTCGTGGGACCCGAACGTCGTGAATCCTATCGTGCCGTATATTGAGGGAAAATATCTGCCGGTTCTTACGCTCGAATACAAGATGATTCTCGGGCCTCGGTAGTTGCGCCGATTGCCAATCGGCGAGCAGGCTGACAGCCCGCATCATAGTTGGCGGCGAGTCTCTTGGAATTCCAATCCATGCTGATGAATGAATGTTTCCAACAGGACTGTGTTCTGTTCAGGCATCACCAACGCGACATGGCCGTCGGGACGCACAAGATAAGCGGCATCTCGTTGGAAACCGGCATGCTCGGCTGCATCATTCCAGGCAAAGGCGTGGAGTGCGAGGCCCGCGTTCCGGCTGGAGGATTTGAGATCCTGAGTCGCTTCGCCGTAGACGTGAAGCTGCCAATCGAGGGATCGCAATGGGACGAAGTTGTGAGTGGCGCCCGTTGGAAACCACGGCAGCCGGTCCCCACCATGCACCTCGCCTGCCTTTCCTTGACTCAGCGGGCTATCGGCGTAATGAATGCGGATCTGCGAGACAAGCCGAAAGATGGCATGGCGGCTCAAGGCAAAGCGGGTTGCGATGCCGACAAAAAACGGAGCGACGATTCTCCGCGTCAATTCCCCCTTGAGTCCTTCCGCCACCATCGGTGTGAAAGCGCGATCGGTGGTCGCAACAAGCGAACGCGCGAACGAGATGCGCTCCAGCTCGTAGCTGTCGAGAATCGACTCAGCGGCGCGGTTCTGCAGCACCTGCGCCAGCTTCCAGCCGAGATTGATCGCATCGCCGATTCCGGTGTTCATGCCCTGGCCGCCGGCGGGGCTGTGAATATGGCCCGCATCGCCGAGCAGAAAAGCGCGGCCTACGCGGAAGCGGTCAGCAACCCGGTGGTGGACGCGATACGTCGAAAACCAGTTGACCTCTTTTACTCGTATGTCGAGGAGAGGTTCGACGTGAGGCCGCACATCCTCAAACGTGATGTCGGAACGCTCCGACAATTCCGGCGGAACGAGTCCGATCAAGCGTTGCATGCCGCTCAGGCGCACAGGAAACATGAGTGAAAGGATGTGCTCGCCAAGGCTGATATGCAGGTCGCGCTCGAAGCCGCGATCAATGGCAACGTCGGCGACTTAGAACAACTGCTCATAGCTTCCCCCCGGAAAGCCGATACCCGCTGCCTCTCGCACGCGGCTGTGAGCACCATCGCACCCGCAGATGTATGCGGCATTGATGGTGCTTGTAGCGTTCTCACGCGAGACCGTCGCGCGGACGCCCTCCGAGTCCTGTTCGAACCCCGTCAGGCGCGCGCCCCATTCGACGGCTACGCCCAGTTCATCGAGCTTGCGCAGCAGAAAACGCTCGTGGTCGTCCTGTGGATACGCGAGTGCATAAGGGAAGGGGCTCAGGCCCTCGCCGAGGTCCTTAAAGCTGAAGGTCAGCACCTCATGGCTGGAGTCGCCCGAGGCCTCTCGAAGGTGCGCGGCCTCCGTTACAATGCCTTCGCTGACAACCTCGCCGGCAAAGCCATATTGGTCATAGAACTCCAGAGTCCGCGCTTGCACAACCATGGCGCGCGAATGTTCTCCCGGTCCTGGTCCTTCAGAAACAAGCCGGCAAGCCACGCCTCTCCGGGCCAGGCTCAGCGCGAGGTTCAGGCCGGTTGGGCCAGCGCCTACAATCAGAACCGGTGTCTGTTCTCCCATGCGATTCCCTATCTACTCAGCGTCTTGATGTCCAGCAATCTCGCCAGCTGCTCTTGACCCGTAACGGTAACGCGAACGGCACGGCTGTCGCGGAGAGGAGCAATCCATCTGAGCTCCGCGAGCCGCTTGAGCAGTGCGGCTCCCAGATCGCCGGCGATATGATGGCGGCGCTCGGTCCAGTCCAAACACGGATAGGCGAAGCGGGATCTGGCGGCTTGAGAGGGGCTGATGACTATACCGAAGTTTTCAATCCAATCGCGTCCGCTCTTTGTTAACTTGTAGCGTTTGGGTCCGTCGGTCACGATCAGGCGCTTCCGCTTCAGCGCATCCGCGATCTCCACAGCGAGGCGCCCGGCCAGGTGCGAATAGCAAGTTCGCGCGAAATCGAGCCCATCTGCGGAGCGGGGAGGCTTGAGAAGGGAGGGAACATCCGGCCGCGGCGTGATGGCTAGAACAGACTCAATCGCATGGGCGACATGGATACTGGCCAGGCAGTAATAGCGATGGCGTCCTTGGCGTTCAAGCGCTAGCAGACGACCGCTCACGAGTTTCGCCAGATGCGAGCTGGCGGTTTGAGGTGCGATCCCCGCGATCATGGCGAGCTGCCCGGCCGGCAAAGACCGGCCATCCATCAGTGTCAGCAACATCGCCGCGCGCGCCGGGTCGCTCAACAACGCGGCCGTATCGGAAAAGCCGCTCATCACATCCTCAGTGTAGACGGACAAACGGTCGGGACGTTACGATCGCGGTCGAACTATTCCGATAAGCTACGGCGCTAGGATCGCAACAGGAGGACCCGAGAATGCTTACATTAAGCATCTGCTATACGTTTGATCCTAACAGGAGCGCAGATTTCAAAGCTTACGTCGATGCCGAAATGGAGCCGATTCGCCGCAGCGGCGGTACGGCCATTCAGTATTTCCTGCCGACGGAATTTGCCGGACCGACGAACCAGGCGCTTGGTTTGATCGACTTTCCATCCCTCGCCGACTATGAGCGCTACAGAGCGGCTTTGGCGGCCGATGCAGACCACAAAAAGAACGTCGAGCGCCTGGAGAAAAGCGGCGCGGTTCTGTCCATGACCCGATCGATCATCAAACGGGTTGGATGAGTCGCACGAAGATGTGAAGATTGATCGGGAGGTTGAGCATGTTTTCAGTGATATTCGAGGTTCACCCGCGGCAGGAACAGTGGGATAGCTACCTCGGTAACGCGAAAATGCTCCGGCCCGAGCTGGAGCAGGTGGACGGCTTTGTCGACAATATTCGCTATGCGAGTTTGATGCGCGAGGGCTGGATTCTGTCGTTGTCCAACTGGCGCGATGAGAAGGCCGTCGTTCGCTGGCGGACCCGAATGCGACACCATGAAGCTCAAGAGAAGGGCCGGTCGGAAATCTTTTTTGACTACCATCTGCGCGTCGGGCAGGTGACGCACGATACGCGCCCGCCGGAGGGCTACGCGTTGCGGGAGCAGCGCTTCGATGAGACGGAAGTGGGCGAGGCTACGACGATTACACTGATCGACGGCAAGCGGAGCGCTGAGTGGGTCAAACAAAACAAGCCTGAGAATATCGCGCGCTGGTTGGGTTTCTGTGAAGGCGCCTTACGTCCTGTCTCGTGGGATGTCTTCGACGCCGTGCTGACTCCCGGAGATATTATCCTGCTGCTCTCATGGCGCGACGTCGAGACCGCCGCATCGTGCGAGAAGAGATTATCGATGCCGGATGGATCCCGGCATCGCCGCGTCCGCGTCGTGAGGGATTACGGCATGTTCGATCGCCGCGAGGCGCCGCAATATTATCCCGACGCGTCCGGGCAAAAAACGCTGCACTCGTAACGATTGCTCACGCACCATCTGATCGTCAAGCGCGCGCGAATGATCCGGATCGGTTCCCCGGCCGCCCCCTTCAGCCCAGAAGCCTGTTCTTGGCTCGCGCTTGGTCAGGCGCCTTTGTCATGGAAACCGAGGGTTGCGGCAATCTGTGTGCACAAATCAATGTGATCCAGATTGCATTGAAACCAAATGGGAGTAACATGTTACTGACGACGGGCGCCACCTACCCAGAAAGTGGTTCGAGGGAGGGGATATGTTTTTCTTGACCGCTCGTGACTCCTGCCGCTGTGCAGCATGGTTCGCCGCGGCGGCACTCTCCTGGAATGCCTGCCACGCGCAGTCCGGAACTCAAACCAAAACCTACAGCATCGACAGTAACCTTCGGCTCCGCATTTCGCGCAACGATCTCGGCAATATTGTGCCGGCGCGCCAGCAGTCGCGGCGTGCTGTGCGTATCGCCCAGGGTGGCGATCAACTGCTGAACGATTGCCTGGAGCATCCTGAGAACTGGTACCGGGATTCCTGGATCGGCCGGCTCGCGCATCGCGAGCCTTTCTCCACAATTGGCGGCCGCGAGCGATCCAGTCCCGGTCTACACGTGGTTTTCTATCGCGGAATGGACGGGAAAAGGGCGACCTGGGCGCATTTCGATCTGCATGGACCCGGAAGTATGGTCCCGCATTTAAGCGAAGTCGTCCGGAACAGGCTCACGTTCGGGCGAACTTCCGAATACGAAGTCTTTCGCGGGCTGGTTCGGCTGGATCCGAATGCTTTGGTCAAGGCGCCGAAACCGGGGTACGACTTCACCGCACATGCGAAACGATATCTATGGTCGACGTTTGGTCCCCAGCCGCTAGGAGCCGCCGTGGCCTCAGGCATAGCGAGCGCTGCGTTCGTAAGCGTAAGCGGCCTGTCGCCCGCCAACGGCGGTTATGCCAATCGCATTGCTGCTAATCTGGCGACGAACACGATCGCCAAGTCTCTTGAGTTTGGCACGGCCGCTTTTCTCCAGCAGGACGAAGGATTCTCCCCATCCGGTGAGGATGGTTTTCGACGACGAGCGACGTACGCGTTGTACCGGATATTTGTGGTGCCAGGACGCGATGGAGACGAGCTCGCGTTTCCCCGCCTTGCGTCCGCGGTAGGAACCGCGTGGATCACGAATCGTTGGCATCCGTGGCAGGAAGCGGAGCCAAATATGTGGAGTCAAGCCGCCTTGATTCTGACACGCTACGCGTTCAAAAGCTATTGGACGGAGTTTAAACCCGAGATCCTTCGCGAAACTCGGAAAGTACTTCGGCGCAAGGATCCCGGTCTGCAGGTTGTGACGCCGGCTCCTCCGCCTGCCGACGCCGTGCGTGTGCCCTAGACTCTGGATATCGTGGAGGCGCGATGAAGGAGTTGCTTGCGAGGCTGAGAATCATTCCTCGCGCAGGGCGACCATGCAGTCGACTGCCAGGGCGCGGCGCAACGGCATGTAGATGGCTGCCGGCGTAATCACAAGAATGACGACGATGGCGGAGGCGAGGGTCAGCGGGTCGCGTGCGTGGACCTGGTAGAGCAGGATCTCCAGGAAGCGGGCGAGGATGAGACTGCCGGCGAGCCCGAAGGTCAGGCCAATCAGAACAGGCGTCATGCTCTGGCCCAGAACGAGTCTACCGATCTGCAGGGGCTGCGCGCCAATGGCCATGCGAATGCCGATCTCGCGAACCCGCGATGCGACGATGTTCGAAAGCACGCTGTAGATGCCGACCAGCGCCAGAATGAGCGCGAGGCCGGCGAAGATCGAGAGCAGCAGCGTGTTGAAGCGGCGCTGCGATTGCCACTCGTCAACGTAGTGGTCGAGCGACGCGATGGTATCGACGGTAAGTTCGCGATCCTGCTCGTAAACGGTTTTGCGGATGGCGCTCGCGATGGATTCAGTGGACGCGGTGCTGCGAATGACGAGCGTCCCTTTGGCGTGCCTCAGACTTGGGAAGAAGCGCTCGGTGCGGACACCGTTTTCGACTCCCATGGGACGGTAATTTGCGACTACGCCCACGATACGGCACCCATGCTTCTTATCCTCTTCGAGCAGCCGCTGGCCGATGGGGCTTTCCGTTTTGAAGAATTCCTGGGCGAAGGCCTGGTTAACGATGCAGACGCCGTCGCCTCCGTTCGGATCGGCCTCGGCTCTCTCCGTGGTTTCCAGATCCGTCTGCGTGAATGGACGTCCAATGAGAAGGGGCATGCCGAGCAGCGGCAGATAATTCGGCGTCACGTTGGCGTAGTCGGCGATCGGCAGCGCATTCAAAGGCGGATCGGGCCGGCCCGCGATAAAGAAGTTGTTGGCTGAGACGCTGTGCAGGGGCACGTTATCGGTGAGCGCCACGGCGGTGACTCCAGGCAGCGCTCTAGTTCGATCGAGCAGGGCGCTGAAAAATCTCGACTGGCCTGGTCCATCGGGATAGCGCTTGGCCGGCAGTTCGACATCGGCAATCACCAGGTGCGCAGTCTGGAAGCCAATACCGGTTGCGAGCATTTTTTGAAAACTGCGAATCATCAGGCTGGCACCCGTCAGGAGCACCAGGGCGAGGGCGACTTCGGCCGCGATTAACATTTGGCGGGCGCGTACGCGGCCGGTGGATACACCTCGTCCGCCGGCGGCCCGCAGGGCGCCTTGGATGTCTGATTGCGACGCGGTGATGGCAGGGGCGAGGCCGAAAATGACGGTCGTTAGCAGCGCAATGACCGCCGCGAAAACGAGTACCGTGCCATTCAGTTCGATCATCTCGGGGCGCTGAATGTCGGGAGGCTTAAGGGCCAGAATCAACGTAATGCACCATTGCGCCAGGATCAGGCCGAGGACGGCGCCCGTCGCGGATATGAGCAGCGACTCGGCGAGGGAAAGCGCCACGACGCGGGCCCGGTTGGCCCCCAGGGCGAGGCGGATCGCCATCTCTCGTGACCGGAGGGAGGCGCGCACCAACGTGAGATTCGCGAGGTTGGCGCAGGCAATTAGCAGGAGAAATGCGACCGCGGCCATCAGGACGAAGAGCGCGCGGTGCAAGGTTGGGGAGGTGTCCTCGACCGAGAAGGGGAAGATGTTGGTGGTCCAGCCATCGTCCATGTCCTTGTAGGTTTTCCCGAGGCGCTGGGCGATCGCGTTCATCTCGGTTCGGGCCTGGGCGAGCGAAACGCCAGGCTTCAGACGGGCTACAACAAAGAGCTGCCTCACGGTGTCGTCGGCCGATGTCTTGCAGAAGCGCGTCAACGGAACCCAGACGTCCGCTTTGGGCTGTTCCGTGCCTTCGTTAGTTGCCGGAAGATGGAATTTCGGAGGCAGGACGCCGATCACCGTGTAGGCTGAGTCGCCGATGCGCAGGGACGCTCCGAGCGCGGTTGGCGAGCGATGGAAGCGGCGCTCGAAGTAGTCGTCGCTTAGGACGGCGACAAGGTCTTTGCCGGGGTGTTCTTCATTGGGTCCGAACAGGCGTCCGAGCCGGGTCTGTACGCCGAGCATCGGGAACAGGTCGGCGGCCCCGAAACCGACGGACACGGTTTTAGTCTCACCGTTCACGATCTCGTTCTGTGAGGCCCCCTGAAACGCCGCCATGCTGGAGAAAACGCTGTTCTGGCGTTTCCACTCGTCATAGTTCTTGCGCGCGGCGCGAATGCGGTTAAAGAGAGGGTCGGAGAAGGTCGGGAAACGCTCCCAGACGAAAACCAGCCGCGACGGGTCGGGATAAGGAAGGTTCCTCAAAACGACCGATGAAATGATGCTGAAGATGGCAACATTGGCGCCTATGCCGAGGGCCAGTACGAGGATACAAGTCAGTGCGTAAGCGGGTGTCTTGGCGAGGCCGCGCGCGGCGTGGCGGAGATCGTTGAGGAACACGAAGATAAGATGGAGCAAAGCAGCACGGGGTTACACGGAACGCTGCTACTATCGGCTTCGGCGGCCGCGGTGTTCCAAGCTCGGCTGGATCGGGCGTTCGCGTTCGATTCGGTCTCTCTGGGGTTACCCCAGGGAATAGTGTAAAGCTAGGTATTCGCCGCATGAGCGAACCTGCGCGTTGCGCAGAACAGCTCACGCAAAGTCAGACTCGTTGGGCATCGCGGCCGCGATATGCGATGGTCAAGTCGGTCCTGAGAGCGCTCGCCCATGCATTTCTCGCCGGTGAGCTGGATGCGGAGCAGATTGTCGCCCGCGCCGGCCACACACTGGGGAAGCCTTGTCCTTGGCTCGGTCCACTAGCAAGCCGGTATGTCGAAGCGGTTGGGGGTCACACGCGGCCCCGCCTTCGAGAAGTGGTTCGATTTCTGCGCGAGGATCAGGTACTGGCCAGAGCGCTCCAGAGGCACAGGCACACTCTGACTGTTGCGGAGTGGCTGCACGAGCCCCAACGGATGCAGCCGGCTGCTGCCGCGGCGTCGTGGGAAGTGCCCGTGATCGAGTCGGCGGGCGCTTTAGCGAATTGGCTGGGCTTGCTGCCGACGGAGTTGGATTGGTTTGCCGATCTTAAGCGGCTGGGCTTTCGTCAAGGGGAGGCCCATTTCCGGCACTATTATTACCGTGTCGTGTCGAAGCCGGCGGGAGGTTTTCGGCTGATCGAAGCGCCGAAGACGCGGCTCAGGCGGATACAGCGGCAAATCCTGGCGGAGATTCTGGAGAAGGTGCCGATGCATCCGGCGGTCCACGGGTTTGTCAAAGGCCGGTCCATCAAGACGTTTGCTGCCCCTCATGTCGGACGGCGGGTCGTTCTGCGGATGGATTTGCAGGATTTCTTCCCAAGCTTCTCGAGCGCGCGAATTCAGGCGTTTGTTCGCACCATGGGCTATCCGGAGCCCGTTGCTGATCTGCTCGGCGGCATCTGCACGACGGTCACGCCTCGCGACATCTGGGAGAATGCCGGCAGGTGGGACGAACGCGAACTCTACACGCGTCCGCATCTGCCGCAAGGCGCTCCTACGTCGCCCATGCTTTCGAATCTGTGTTCGTTTCGCATGGATTGCCGGCTGGCAGGGTTGGCGAGGACCATTGGAGCGGAGTACTCGCGATATGCGGACGATCTGGCGTTTTCCGGCGACGACGAGGCGGCAAGGAGCTTAGAACGACTACCGCCGTATGTCGCTGCGATTGTGGCGGAGGAGGGTTTTTCTGTTAACCATCGCAAGACGCGGATTATGCGGCAGGGTGTGCGACAACACCTCGCGGGGTTGGTGACGAACAAACGCATCAATGTTGCCCGCGTGGATTTCGACCGTCTGAAGGCGGTGCTGACCAATTGTGTTCGGCATGGTCCGGAATCGCAGAATCGTGAGGGGCATCGAGAGTTTCGAGCGCATCTCGAGGGGCGGGTGAGTTTTGTGGAGATGGTCAACCCGGCGAAGGGGTCACGGCTGCGATCCATTTTCTCGAAGATTGAGTGGCCTGAAAGAGCCCAGTGAGCGGCTTAAAGGCAATCCATTCGAAGGTGGCGCAGCGGCTTCGCCTGCGCGTCTCGGCGCGACCACCGATCACCAGGCAGCCGCCCTTCCACATCTGCCCCACGTGAAGTTCTCGACCGTGCAATCAACGGTGGCGGGGTGGCGGAGGCTCGCTCGGTTTGGATGTTGGGTTCGCCAGGCCAAACACGCCGACTCCGTTTGTAGTTCCGACATAGACCTTGCCGTTGACCACTGTTGGGACGATGTACTTGTTGCCGGTTCCAAAATGATCGCGGCCGTTGGGCGCCTGGTTGCTGTTGTATAGCTCGCGAGACACGTCGTTCGCGTCATAGGCGTGGAGGACGGCGGGGTCGGAGTTTTCGGCGACCCAGACTATCGCTCCGGAGTCGCGATTCGCTGAGATCGACGGGGTTGCTCCGGGATAGGGAAAATTCGCCGGCGACTGGGACCCTGGCATGAACGAACCGTTCATGAACTTGAATTCGACCAGCTGCGCTCCAACCGAGGCGTAATACAGCTTGCCGTTGAACCATGCCGGCGTTGAGAACACGCTGCCCAAGGCGCTCTCCAACTCCTGGTAGATGGAATTGCCGTCTTTTCGGAACCGGCCCATATTGTTGCGGTCGACGACGTAGATGTTTCCGTCTTTTCCGGCGCCCACGGCGAGCTCGCGAGGGTTGCCTTGCGCATCGGGGAGCGGCGGCAGGAGAATCAGACCTCCGGAGCCGAGGTCTTCATCAGCGGCGGATTCCGAGACCGTGTTCGACATGGTGAAGTAGTCGGTGACTTTGAGATTCGTTCCCGAGGGGGTGAGCTTCACGAAGGCGTTGCCGTAATCGCCGTGCGACGGGAAGCCCCCGCTGTCGAGGGTGGTGTCGAAGGTTCCGTTGGCGGTGAGCAGGAACAGGGTGCCCGATACATCGGCGGCGGGGCCGGCACCGGCGGCCCAGATCGACGCTTCATTGCCATTGGGCGTGAGATTCATGACCGTGACGCGTTCGAGCGTGGCTTCGTCGTACCCGATCACCCAACCCGTGTAGGGATTGATGTCGCAATGCGATGCCCAACTCGTGTAGACGATCCCATTGGCGATCAGAAGGCCGGCGCGCTCTTTGTACTGCTTGCCGTCAAAGGTCATGGTGCCATTAGTGTTGGCTGCGCCGTTGCCTGGATAGGTCGCCTGCACTTCAACGGGTCCGCCGAGCTGTTCTTCGCCCGTGGTGAGGTCGAGGGCGTGCAGGCGCTGGTGGTAGTTGCGGGACGAATCCTTTCCCATGCTGACGGTGTAAATGATTCCGTGCGGTCCGATTCGAGGATCGATGACAGGTGTCGATGTGATGCCGATCTCGGGCGTCACCTGGCTGCAGCTACGGTCGTCCGAAGTTGACTCGCCGGCGTTCAGCAGAGAATTGTGCCAGAGCATCGCGCCGTTGTCGGCATCGAAGGCGTATATGCTGTCGTGTTCGGTGACGATGTAGAGGACGTTGTGTGTCCCTTGCCCCGGCATGTCCAATGACGGGACGTAGAGAGGCTGGCCATCCACCTTGCCATCCACCGGAATCACGAAGAGCTTTCGAAACGCGTTTACGTTCACGTTCGACGGCGTCAATATGTTCTCTCGCAGATTCTGGCCGGTGCGCGCATTGTCGTTATGCCATGTCAGTACACTGACTTGCGCGCTGGAGAAGGTGGCGAAAGACAGAGCGATGGCAAGACACACAAACACCCTCATGGCTTGTGAGACAGAGAAAGCGGCCTTTTGGTTACGCGTGAACTGGCCGCGACGCCGGTGTTTCAGGACGGCGGCGGGCCATTAAAGGCAATAGCAGCGAAACAACGAGCACTCCGGCGATGACGTAGATCGCCTGTTCGTAGGTTCCGGTGCTCTGGCGGACTCGGGCAATCAGGATCGGTGAGGGGATCGCGCCGGCGCCCCAGGCGAGAAGGATCCAGCCGTAGATACCGCCCATATACTTGGATCCGAAGAAGTCGGCGGTGAAAGACGGCATGGTGCCGAATCCTCCGCCGTAGCAGAGGCCGATGACCGCGACGGCCGCGGTGAACATGGTGGCGTCGTGCAGGCGTGGAAGCATGAAGAAGACGACCGCCTGAATCGCGTATAGCAGGAGGTAGACTTGTGCGCGGCCGATCATGTCGGACATCCAGGCCCAGAAGACGCGGCCCAGCGCGTTGAAGATCGAGATGGTGCCGACGATTCCCGAAGCGGCGACGGCGGATAAGCCGACCAGTTGTTGCGCCATGGGGGAAGCCTGGCTGATGATCATGATTCCGGCTGAGACATTCAGGAAGAGCATCGCCCAAAGCAGCCAGAATCGCCAGCTTCGCATTGCTTCGGACACGGTGGAATCGACGGTGGTGGCCGCCTTGGAAACGGCGGTGCGCGGTTCCCATCCGGCCGGACGCCAGCCCTGCGGCGGGTTGGCATAGAACTGGGCCGAGAGAACAACCAGGATGAGATAGACGATGCCGAAGCCTCCGAACGTAGTCGATATGCCGCTGGAGATGATCAGGCGCGCGGCGATGGGGCTCATGACGAGCGCGCCGGCGCCGTATCCCATCACGGCGACGCCGGTCATCAGGCCGCGGCGATCGGGGAACCATTTTGTGAGAGTTGCGACCGGGCAGATGTAGCCCATGCCCATGCCGATACCGCCGATCACACCGTAGCCGACATAGAGCCCGGCGAGCGAGTGTTGCGAGACGGCCCAGGCGGACACGAGGAAGCCGATGCCATACAGCACGCCGGCCACGGAGGCGACGATGCGCGGTCCCACGCGGTCCTGCCACAGACCGCCTATGACCGTCCCGACTCCCAGGAATGCGATGGCGAGGGTAAAGGTGAGCGAGACATCGGTTAATGCCCAGTGCTCGCTATTTACGAGCGGCTTGACAAAAACACTCCAGCCATAAACCGCTCCAAGGCAAATCTGCATGATGACCGCCGCGGCTGCAATGCCCCAGCGGTTTCGAACGGCTTGTTCCGGCATCTCAGGCTCCTTTGATTTTGACGATGCAGTTGTAGTCCGGAACGCCGCTGGCATCGAGGCGTCCCGCTGGGACAATCACGTTCACTTCGGGCCAATGTGCCTGGAGGCACCCTGGCTTAATGCGTTCCACCTTAACGCGTCCTCGGAATTCGCCCAGCTCGTTTTGGAGGGCGATCGCATCGCCGTTTTTTAGACCCAGCCGCGAGGCGTCTGTTTGCGAGATGAAGATGTCGTCACGGTTAGCGCCGGTCAGCGGGTCTTTGTCGGCGAGCATGATGCTGTTGAACTGCTTGCCGCGGCGGGTTCCGAGCAGAAAGCTGCCTTCGGGCACGCGTTCTTCGGGGAGTTCGACGACTGAGAAATGTGCCTTACCGTCGGGCGTGAGGCACTTTTCGGTGAGCAGTCGCGCGCCGCCGTACTGAAAGTTGTCGCCCTTTGTCTTCAGATTGGCGATGCCTTTGTATGTTGGGCAGAGACGGTCGATCTCTTCGCGGATATCCTGGGTATCCTTCCAGGAGAACGACGCAGCCGCTCTTGGATTTAGCTTCTTTGCGACGAGGACCGGGATCTCCCACTCGTCGCGGGCTTCGCCGGGGCGTGGACCGGGGATTTCGGGACTGTAGATGATGCGGCGCTCCGTGCTCGTCTCGGTTCCTCCGCCGCGCTGCTCGTAGCGGGTGCGGGCGGGCAGAAGGATGATGGTGTCTGCGGGATCGACGAACATCGTGGGGTTGGCGACGATGTCCTGGTGGATTCGCACCTTGATGTTGCCCAGCGCGCGATCGACGCGGTCGGGTTCAGGCAGGGTCTGGCTGAAGTTGCCGCCGCTCTGCCAGAGTGCGTCGATCTCACCGCGTTCCGCGGCGAGGATCATGTGGGCGGCGCCAATGCCTTTCCAGGCGGGCGGCTCAAAGCCCCAGTTTTCGGCGGCTCCGAAGCGTTTTGCATTGTCATCGCTAATCGGACTGCCCATGAGGTATGCGCCGGGTTGTGCTCCCATCTCCGCGCCGCCCTGAACGCCGCTGTGCCCACGAATCGGCATCAGGCCTGTATGCGGGCGCCCGATGTTGCCTTTCATCAACTGCAGGTTGACGAGCGTGCGGACGTTGTCGGTGCCATAGCGGTGCTGGGTGATGCCCATACTCCAGACGACGATGGCGTTGCGGGCTTTCCCGAATGCCTCGGCAAAGCGGAACATTTCGGATTTCGAGAGGCCGGCGCCCTTTTCCAGCGTTTCCCAGTCGAGGGAACGCAGGCGCGATTCGAGCGGTTCCCAGTCCGCCGCCCGCGACTGGATGAAGCCTCGATCGATCCAATCGTGTTCCAGCAGGTGTTTCATCACGCCGTGAAAGAAGGCGACGTCGCCTCCATGATGGATCTGGTAGTAATCGTCGGTGAGTCGCGTTCCGAAGAGGGCGCTTTCCGTGACCGAGGGAACCCAATAGCGCTCCATGCCGGGCTCATGATAGGGATTCACCATGACGATCCGAGTGCCGGCTTTCTTGGCGTAATAAAGATACTTCGTGGTGACGGGCTGGTTGTTTGCGACATTGGTGCCGACGAATATGACGAGATCGGCGCCGATCCAGTCGCTGTAGGAACAGGTGGTGGCGGCCACTCCGACGGTAGCGGTCAGACCGGCGGTGCTGGGCGCGTGGCAGATGCGGGCGCTGGTGTCGATGTGGTTCGTGCCGATGAAGCGGGCTACTTTTTGGTGGGCGTAATAGGCTTCATTGGTGAGGCCGCGCGAGGTCACGTACCAGGCGAGGCGCTGCGGGTCGATGGGCCGCAGTTTGGCGGCAGCCTCCTCAACGGCTTCGTCCCACGAAACACGGCGAAAGCCCTTTTCACCATGGCGCCGGATCATGGGGTAAGCGAGCCGGCCGAGTTTGCGAAGTTGCTTTTCGGTTTTATTGCGTAGCTTGGAAATGTCGTTGAGAGTATCGTCCGGCATCGCGGGCATGGTGTTGAGCCGGAGCAGTTGGAGGCGCAGATTGCAGAGGTGCACGCCTTTCATGGTCCAGTCGTGGATGCCGCTGGTACCGAGTGAGCAACCATCGCAGCAGCCGTCGCGTAGGATGCGCCAGGCATAGCCGAGATTGTCGCGGTTTTCGCTCACCACTTTGAGAATGTCTTTGTAGTGGTTGGGGTGCTGCTCGTTTAATCCATAAGGGATCAAGCTTACACGATGGCTCATGAGGGCTGGTCAGATCACATCTGCAAAAGTTCTTCTCAGTTTATGAAACCATAGGTGACCCAGGAGAAATGTTACAAACGAGATAATCCAGACGGCAAGTAATGGAGTTAGGGCCGGAGCTGAGTTTTCGAGGAAGATGGCCCGATAGCCTCGTACAAGCATGAATAGCGGATTCAGGCTGAGGATTTGAGTGGCGGCAGGCGACAGGCTGCTCTCGGGATAACAGATCGGGGTGATAAAAAACCAGAGCGTCAGAACGAAGCCCATGATCTGCGCGAGATCGCGCATGAAGACTCCGAGTGCGGCGAGAAACCAGCAAACTCCGAGCGTGAAGAGGAGTTGAGGCACGAGGAGGACCGGCAGCCAGGCAGCGGTAAGCGGGATGTGATGCCGCAGGCCGAGAAGCAGGCAGAGAAAAACGGCCAGCGCGAAAACTTCCGTTACGAGACCGGCAACGGCTTGATTCACGGGAAGTGTTTCGAGCGGGAACACCAGCTTCTTGACAAAATTGCGGTGTTCCAGAATGACTCCGGGGGAACGTCCGACGGGTTCGCTAAAAGCCAGCCAGGGGAGCATTCCGGCAAGGAAGTACAGAACGAAGCCGGCGGAGCTTCGGTCGGCCCCAAACCGCGTCCTCAGCACGACGCCGAATACGAAGTAATAAGTCAGCATCAGCAGCAGGGGGTTGAGGATGGTCCAGAAGACATCGCCGAAGGAGCCGCGATAACGGGCGAGGATGTCGCGCCGGACCATGGAGCGGATGAGCGCGCGGTTCCGCGTAACAGTTCGAATGGGGTAAGTAAAGACGCTGGGCAGGGCGCGGAAGAAGCCGCGGCGAAGCATTGCTCCACGTGTGGTCAGCTTCGTGTTGAGGACGCGTGCGTGTTCCGCGGCGACTTCGGCGTCGATAACCAGGAACTGCTTGCCTTGCGCATAGGCCCAGCCTTGGGCGGGATCGATGGGTGAAACGTAGACGCGGTAGCTCGCGGGCTCAGGTGGAAGCGAAATCTCGAGGTCGACGGGGACCGAATCACCGGGCGCCAGTTTCAGCCACTCGCCTTCCTGGATGAAGACGTTGGTATCGGGGTCGAAGAGCTGCCAGCCGATGCACTCGGCCTGCGCGGAGTTTTCCACGTCCAGGTGGATCGCGATAGCATGACCCCGCGCTTCGACGCGCAGGTTCCGGTAACCGGCGGCGTTCATCAGTTGTACAGCCACTGAGGATAGCGCTCTCGGATAGGTCCCTTCTTGCGGCCGACGGCGTAGATCCCGTCGCCGCGGAGGTCCTTCGAGAGACGATACCGTTCAAGCAGGTGGAAAACCCATTGATGCTCGGGCCTCGGAGCGTCCAGGAATTCACCGGTTTCCAACAGTACCGTTTCAAAGCCGGCTTCGAGAAACAGGAGCATGATCTCTCGCGGCGTGTACTCGCGATTGTGACGCGCGTCAACGAAGCCGTCGCGTGCAGGGCGGATGTAGGCGGGGAAGAAGCCGGGATGATAGCCCTGAAGAATCGCCGAAATCGCCCGCAGGGAACCGATGTTGGGAGTGGTGAGAACCAGATGACCGCCGGGCTTCAGGGTGCGATTCACTTCGGACATCATGTGCATCGGGTCCTCGAAGAGATGCTCGATCAGCTCGCAACAGAGGATGGTGCTGAAATAGGCGTCGGCGTAGGGGAAGGAGTCTTTTTCGGCGTCGAAGAGCTCGATGTCGGTTTCGAAGGTTTCTCCTTCGCTGGAAGTGACGGATTTGTGGTCAATCTTGCCGAGTTTGCCGTAGTAGCAGGCGCGCACTTCGCCATAGCCCAGCTTGGTTTTGAGGGCGGGGGTGATTTGGAGGTACGAGCCCATTTCGAGAATTCGCTCTTCCGGTCCGCCAGGCGGCGTGATTTGGAGGGTTTTGGCCAGGCGGGTGAGGTGCTCGCCGATGTAGTTCTGCATGCCTTCGTCGGTGGCCCAGGATTGGATGTATTCGGGTTCGACCTGTGGCGCAGGCGGTTTCGCCTGCACGTTCTCGGGGAAGTCCAAAGGCAGGCTGAAGGCTTGCTCCACCTTTCCGGGCAATGCAGGAATTGAGTCGGTTTCGCCTGCGTAGGGCCGCGGGTGTAGAACGGAATCCAGAAAATCAACGTAGCGGTCGGCCACGGATGGCCAGTTGCATTCGCGCTCGACCCAGCGCTGCGCTTGCGACCCGAGTTTCTGCGCGATCTCCGGCCGGCTGACCAGTAGATTCAAGTATTCGAAAATGTGGTCTTCTTCCGACGCATCGACAGGCGTCTTGAGGCAAACATCGTCGGGCAGTTCGCAAAACGACCCAACATTGGAGACGACGACCGCTTTCCCAAGCCCCAGCGACCGCATCAGCGTGCCGGAATTCTCGCCTACGGTGGGGAATCGCAGGTTCAGGACGATGTCGCATGCGGCGATCAGGCCAACGAAGTCCTCGATCGGAGTGAAACCCATCACGCGGACGTGCGCGCCAAGATCCAGCGATTGGATGAGCGAGCCGAGGCACAACTCAGGATGCGGTTCGCCGACCAGAATCATCCTGATGTTGGGTTGAAAACGAATGAGTCGCCGGAGCGCGCGCAGCGACTCGGCGATGCGCTTGTAGGGCTTTAAGAAACCGAACGTGCCGATGAGTGGTGTAGTCTCGTCGAGGCCGAGGCGGTGACGGTAGGCCAGGCGGTCGGCCGTGGGAATCCAGGCGCCGTGGGGGATCTTCGCAATGGGGCCGGCGAAGCCTGCCTCGCGCACTTGCGTTGCGACACATTCGCTGTGCACCACGACGCCGCGTGAAAACTGGAGCAGGCGGCGCAGCATCGGCACGCCTTCGTAGTCGGGACCGACCTGGAGTGCTCGCACGCGCTGACCGAAAGCCAGTGCTGCGGGGCCGCCGTCGTATTCCAATTCGCGCAGGTAGGCGTCCCAATCGCCGCGCTTGATGGTGATCTCCGCGATCAGGTGATGCAGGTTTGCTTCGTGAATGACTACGACGCCCGGAAACTTAAGAGCGGCCTCGTAGCAGAAGTCGTGATAAGGATTGTTGCCGATCTGGTACAGCGCGACATCGAAATCGGTCGGGTCGAAGAGTTCGGGCTTGGAAGTAAAAGTGGTGACTTCGGCGAGCCGTTTTAGTTCAGCGAGTAACGCAGCGGAATAATCCGCGATGCCACTCTTAGCCGGCGGTAGTGGCGAAAAGAACGCAACCTTCACCTCTCCAGTTCCATGGAGAACTTGATGCCGCCGACGGGCACGCGAACGAGTGCGGGTGTCCGCGCGGGGTCTTTCAGGAAAAAGACCTCGAAGCTCAAGTCTGACGAGGGGCCTTTCACGGAAGCGGTGAGGCGGTCGGCCTCGACATCCTTATCGGCTACTTTGACGATCTGGGTCCCCGAGAACTCGAGTCGGGTCTCGTACCCGGAGCCGAAGAAGACCTTCTGCGGAGGGGGAAGGCGTCCCTGGCTCAGCTCCTTGCGAACGTAGAAGAGGTAATCAAGAGCGTCCTTGGCGCACGAAGCTGTACTAACTTCCGACTTGCCGCCGCCATTGACGGTTTCGCGGGCAGCCGTTTGCCTTTGCTGATCGAAGGACGTTTTCTCTTCCGTCTTCTTGTTGCCGTGGACAATATTCTTGTCGAACAGGACGGAGCAGAAATCCGCGTTGCCTTCAGAATGGTACTTATCGGCTACGCGAAAGCCGGGAATTCCGGCGTCGATATTGAAATCGAATTCGTAGTGGCCCGACGATTTTGAGGTTTCAGTTTGGGTTGCAGTGACGCGCGAGCCGTGCAATGTGGCTTCTCCAAGGCTCAGGCCACTTGGCCAGTTGATCACGTAATGCAACTGCTCGCTGTCAAAAGAAGGCGCCGATGCCGGTAGAGCGAGTCCCGCTACGGCAGCGACTCCGAATGGCAGAATCCAATGTTTCATATTGCTGGTACCGAGCTGGCGACCTTGACGGCGGTTTGGGCCGCGCCCGCTACTTCATAATAGACCTCTAGTGTACGGCGTGCAGTGTCTTCCCAGGAATAATACGAGGCTCGTTGAATGCCGAGCCGCTCCATGCGGGAGCGGAGCTCAGCGTCGAGAAGCAGGTCGCGCATGGCGCGCACCATTTCGGTTGTGGAGCGCGGGTTGAATAAGAGAGCGCAGGAATCGGCAACCTCGGGCATGGCGGTAGTGTTGGAACAAGCCACTGCGCGGCCGCAGGCCATGGCTTCGAGAATGGGCAGACCAAACCCTTCGTACAGCGACGGATAAATGAACATGTCGCTGGCGCCGTAGAAATGTACCAGGTCCTCGTCGGAGACGAAGTCCATGAAATGAATGCGGGAGGACAATGGAGAAACTTTCGCGGCGGCGACCACGGTATTCGATCGCCAGGCGTGCTTTCCGACCAGCACCAGATGCTGCGGCAGCTCAGGATAAGTGCGAATCAGGTCTTCGAAGGCGCGAATTAACAGGATGTGATTCTTGCGCGGCTGCAGATCGCCGACGCTCAGGATAAACCGCGGCGGCAGACTATAGTGTTTGCTCAGCCGGCGGGCACAAAGCTCACGCGGCAGCGGCCGAAAAACGGGCGACACTCCGTTGGGGATCACGTCGACCTTGTCATCCGACAGTCCATAGGCGCGCAGAATGCACTCCTTCGAAAACTCGCTGGGAGTCAACACGCGGGCGGCTTTCTGCACGGTATGACGAACGGTGAGGCGGAGCTGCCTGGATCGGAACGGTGAGAAATACTCAGGATAGTCGAGGAAACTGATGTCGTGAACGCTGACCACAATCGGCGTCCGGCAGAACACGGGTGCGGTGTACTGAACGTGCACCAATGAGGGGCGATCGCGAACGAGTTGCCGCGATAGTTCGAAACCCAAACGAAGCCACGGGCTCTCGGGCACGAGGCGTTTCTCGAATCGGCGGGGAACCACGGGGAAAGCGCTCTCTCGCGCGAGGTACGCGATAAATTCCGATTCCCGGTCGAGAGAGCCGAAAGCAGTCAGTAAATTTCTTATGTATGTTTCATTACCCGTGAGATGCTGTCCGATTGCATGTGCATCGACAGAAAAGCGCATGACCTAGTGTCCAGTATGCCCTACTCGGTACTAACCGTTCCACTCAGCAGCGGAGACAGGTCACGAG
This sequence comes from Bryobacteraceae bacterium, assembly GCA_035295125.1. Taxonomy (GTDB): domain Bacteria; phylum Acidobacteriota; class Terriglobia; order Bryobacterales; family Bryobacteraceae; genus JAICMB01. The sequence continues at coordinate 143,738 of DATGJP010000042.1, forward strand.
TGAGCATTTTCCATGCCACGTCCCAGGTGTAGCGAGACTCGTAGAGACGACGGCCTTTTTCGGCAAGCTGAGCTCGGGCTGCGGGCTCATCTAAAAGAAATGCAATGGCTTGTGCGAATTTCTCGGGTTCATCCGCGATGAGTAAGTGCTCGCCCTCGGTATAGGACAAACCCTCGGCACCGATGCTTGTCGACACAACGGGTGTCCCAGCCGCCCACGCTTCGAGGATCTTGAACCGCGTTCCACTTCCCGCGAGCAGGGGGACTGCAGCTACCTGGGCTCCCGCGATCGTAGCGATCGAATCGTCCATCGGGCCGGTAAGCTGGATTCGGGAATCGTCGTTAACGATACTTGCGACCGCATCGGAGTTCTTCCCCGCGATGCGCCAAATCAGGCCGGGAAAGCGGCTGCGCAGTAATGGCCAGATCCTTTCTTTGAAGTAGGCGATAGCCGTGAGATTCGGCTGGTATTCGAGATTGCCGGTGAAAATGATGGCGTCGTCTCTCCGTTTTAGGGGACGCGGAACAAGAGGTAGCGCATTTGGATAGATGATTTTAGATGTCCCGCTGAGTAACTTTGAATCCGCCTCCGACGTAACGAGAAGAGCATCGTATTGTGGCAGCCATTTGTGCTCGAATTTCCGGCAGGCGGAAGCAAATCGTCTCAGCACCATGCCACGGAGTGAAGACTCTGTGGTGGCAAGACGTTCGTGCCAGGTAGATTCGATGTTATGCACGTCGAGAACCGTAAGGCCAGAGTATGGCCGTAGCTGTTGGACGTAAGACGCGCACCAAATGTGTTCGACAATCGCAATGTCGTAACCCCCAGGATCGAGGCACGACGCGACCTGCGTCGAAAAACCCGAGAAGCGATCAATCAGAGGCGGACGATTGCGCAATAACCTCATCACGTTACGGGCTATACGCGATAGCGGATGTCTGGAGTGAAAAGGTAACTCTATGACCGAAACACGCCGTGCGATGCCGGGAGGAAAATCAGACGCTGGATTGGGCGAGCCCGGTTGGCGGAAGACGATGATGTCGACCGTATAGTGTCGGTTAAGATACTGAAGCAGAGACGTTGACCGCAGTGCCCCGCCACCAACGGTGGGGAAAGGAGCTTCCGCGGACAGAAAAAGCGCCGGGGGTAACTGGCTCATGAGTGGCGTATTCTCTTACTCTCAGAGTGGTGTATTGAGACGAAAACTCTCAGTTTGTGGTGAGAGCGCGGACGCGAAACCACGTATGTCTCGTTATACATATCAGACATGACGGAATCGACGGATGGCTTCCTCATAGACGTCACGCATCCGGGTTGCTGTTTTCGTCCAGGAAAATTCCGAGGCTCGTCTGAGTCCTTTTCGTCGTAAATCTTCGAGCCATGGCGGTTCGGAGGCCGCCGAAGTCATAGCTTCAATCCAGGCCTGCGAATCATCACTTGCGAGTTGGAGCGCTGCTCCGCCTGCGGTTTCCGAAATTGCGTTGTCTCGCGAGGTGATGACGGCGGCGCCACATTGCATTGCCTCGAGTACGGGCAACGCGAAACCCTCATAGTGGCTGGGATAGACGCACGCGAGGGCGCCGGAATAAAGATGCGGCAGTTCCTCGTCCGGCACTGGCCCCAGGTATTCCAGACCTGGCTCGGTATTGAGTGCGGGAAAATCTTCTCGCTTACGTCCAACCAACTTCAAATCAACCGGGACGAACCGTCTCACCTGGCGCCAGCAGCTAATCAGCATCTGGAGATTTTTGCGCGGCTCCAGAGTGCCGACATATAAGAAATAACGCGTATCGGGGCGTTTAGTTGCGGAGGGGCGGAATGACGATGGCGCTGCCAGCGGCACTGCTACTACGCGGTCGGGTCTTAATCGAAAACGTTCCTGCACTTGCCGCCGTACTGTCTCACTGGGACAGACGATCATGGTGGCCAGCCCAAGCCGTAACAGAAGTGGCGTGCGATTACGTATTCGGTCGGCGGAACTATGCCACCTCGGATCGAGCCAGGGTGAGATATCGTGGACGGTCATTACGGTGGGCCTGATCCGCAAGTAGGGGACCGCAAAGTCAGTACCGTGGAAAACGTCGATATTGAGGCGCGAGAGTTCGCCTTGCAGGCCCCACAGCCACCAGCGCCGTTCTATAACGTTGCGCGGGCCACGTCCACAATGAACACTCTTGAACTCGGGTGCGGGATTAGGGAAGTCCTGGTCCGAGAGGAGCCATATTTCATCACTTGGGAAGAGACCGGCCATGGCGCGAGTTAGCTCGGTGGTGTAGCGGAAGACACCCCCGGTTCTCACCGTGAGGGGTGTTGCATCGAGGGCGATGCGCATCGTCTTCTTATTGAACCTTAGCGCGCGTCTAAAGGAGCGGTTCCTCAACGTGCGAGGTGTATTCTTACGATATGCGCGCCATCGCAGTGTTTCCCAAGTCAAGGCAGGTCCGTCTCATAGATCACCCAGAGCCTAAAATCGCTACACCGACTCAAACAAAAATTCGCATGTTGGATGTAGGGATTTGCGGGACCGACAAAGAGATTGTGTCGTTTCAGTATGGGACTCCTCCCGATGGATCGGACTATCTTGTTATCGGGCATGAGTCGCTTGGTGAGGTTGTTGAGGTCGGAAGCGGAGTTTCGAAGGTGCGAACCGGTGACCTGGTAGTAACCACAGTGCGTCGCCCTTGCGCCCATCCGGATTGCGTCGCTTGCCGGAGCGGCCGGCAGGACTTCTGTTACACCGGTGACTTTACGGAGCGGGGCATTAAACAGCAGCACGGCTACATGACGGAACTGGTGGTCGAGGAGGAGCTTTACCTGAATCCCGTTCCCGCCAATCTGCGAAAGGTGGGTGTCCTGGTAGAGCCGTTGACGATCGCGGAGAAGGGCCTTGCGCAATTGATGGAGATTCAGCAACGGCTGCCATGGTGGATGAAAAGCGGTCCGGCTCCCAAAGTGGTCGTGCTCGGGGCTGGACCGGTAGGGTTGCTCGGCGCCATGGCTTTCGTGGTAGCGGGCTTCGATGTGACCGTGTACTCTCGAACGCAGTCGCACGAGGATAAGGACGACGTGGTCACAGCGATCGGAGCGAAGTTCATTCCCGCGGAGACGCACAATGTGGAGGAGATGGCGAAGGCTGTGGGACGAATCGACGTGGTGTACGAGGCGGTAGGCGCTTCAGGCCTGGCATTCGATGTCGTGAAGCAACTGGGTCCGAATGGGGTTTTCATATTCACCGGAGTGCCGGGTAGGAAGGGTCCGATCGAGGTGGATACGGATCTCATCATGCGCGACATGGTTCTGGAGAATCAGTTGATTTATGGGACCGTCAATGCACCTCCGGAAAGCTTCGCGGCGGCGATTCGCGATATGGGAACCTTCATGGAGCGATGGCCCGATGCCGTTGAAAAGATCATCACAGGGAGGTTCCCACTGGAACGTGCTTTGGAACCCTTACAGGGGAACACGGGCGGCATCAAGAACGTGGTTTCGGTTTCTCAATGAGCAATCCATGGATTGATGTCTCGGTGGCCTTACACAACGGAATGGTGCACTGGCCGGGTGACGAGCCGTTTCATATCGAGCGCCAATCGTCTATCGATCGGGGCGACATCTGCAATGTGTCGAAGTTTGGGGCCACGGTGCATATCGGAACGCACATGGACGCGCCGGTCCACTTTATAAACAACGGCGTGGGCATGGAGCAGGTGCCCTTAGATGCCGTGATGGGGCGGGCGCGCGTGATCGCGATTCAGGATCGCGAGGCAATCCGCGTTGGCGAGATCGAGCCTTACGGGATTGGCGAGGGCGAGCGGGTTTTGTTTCGAACCGCGAATTCCGATCGGGTATGGAAGACGGACGAGTTTCAAAAGGAATTCGTCTACATCTCCCACGAGGCTGCCGAGTACCTGGCTGCTCGCAGGGTTCGCACGGTGGGCGTCGATTACCTCTCGGTTGGGGCATTCGATGGCGATGGGCCGGAGACTCATCGAGCACTGCTCGGCGGGGGCGTTTGGATCATTGAGGGCTTGCGGTTAGGGGAGGTGGACCCCGGCGAGTACGAACTGATTTGCCTGCCCCTGCGACTGGTCGGATCGGACGGTGCTCCGGCGCGTGCAATTTTACGAAGGCTGGAAGAAAATTCCGGTGGCCGGTAAGATTTTCCGGGCGCTTCCGTAGAAGTTGTTGAAAACAGGTGTGTAACCTTGGCGTTGTGATTGCAAGCGTAGAAATCGCACCGCGCTGAGGCGCGCGTCGGAGGAGTGTACGGTTAGCACTTAAGCCGTCAAGGGAAATCGGAGGAAGCATAGACTTCTTGTGAAGGCGTCGCCGTTACGGGCGGCGCCTTTGTTTTTGGGCGAAGCGATAATCACGGTTTACAGACGTCACCATGGCAGGGACCGGGCTGAAAAGCGGCATAGATGCCCCGCAAGGGCACGGACGGGTCTCCAGGTTGGACGACGAAGAATCCAGCAGATGCAGGCCGGCATGGGCGTCGCACTCATAAGCCCGGAGCGTATTGTTTCTCCGTAGCACCTGCTGATACACCGGAACGCCGAATGACCGCCACAGAAAATCGCGCTGGACGCCTTCCAGCACCTCGTTCAAGCTCCACGACAAAACGATAACGGCATGCGTGAGTTCGATACTGCGCTTCGCGAGATCGCGCAGGTGGAGTAACGTCCCGGCGACGGATTCCGGAGCAAAACGCTCACACTCACTGCACCATCCGTTGGGAAAGACCCGGATTGTTTTCGATTCGCGGAAGCCGGGGACCAGGATCGCGGTTCGCGGCGCCGGATCGAGCGGGTGCACGAAATTGGCTCTGGGGCCGGTGCCCTGGATTCTGAGGATCATGCCGAAGTCACACTTCCGTATCTAAGTGGTGAGAAGTCGGCCGGTTTTTTCTCAGGAAAACAGATGGGTAAGGTTATCGCCGAAAATCAGGCGGGCGGCCGATTCCTCAATCCCGATCTCATAGAGTGCTTTCGATTGGGCATCGAAGATTTGTGCGTTCCATCCACGTGGGAAGAAGGACGAGTCGCTGCCGAACAGCAGCCGGGCAGGACCCACTACATCAAGGGCCCGTCGGAAGACGGCCCGTAAATCGAGATGAGGCTCATAACGCATCCAGCTATTCGAGCTCGAAGTGTCGAGGAAGACGTTGGGGCAAAGGTCGCACAACATGAGCGCCTCCCGGAAGTAGCCGGCGCCAAAGTGCGGGACGACGAAATGAACGCGGGGATAGCGCAGCGCGATGCCATGCAGGTCGATTGGGTTTGAATAGCGCATGTCGAACGGAGAGGAGAGCCCGAGTTTGGCTCTGATTCCGACGCTCAGGACACCACAATGAACAAAAGCCACGGTTCCGGGGTGCGCGGCCACGAGGTCGAGCAGTTGAATGGCGCGATCGTCGTGCATGGAATAGCGATGCATGGCAGGGAAGAAGCACAATCCGTGAAGATTGCCCCTCGCAAGGGCCGCTTCGATGGTCGCGGCGGTTTGCGGTGACGTAGGGTCGACCATCGCGTAGCCGAAGAATCGCGGCAAGGCCTGCTGAACGGCGGCTACGACGGAGTCCTGGTCGCCGGGTACACTGGCGATGAGGGCGGCGCGTGCAACACCGTGACGGTCGAGATCGGCGACCCAGTGGCGAGCGAGGTCGGAAGGGTCGGAGCTGGGAAGCGCCCAACCTAGCAGTTCCTGGAGATGATCGAGAGTTGTCTTCTTCTGTGCAGCGAGTGCGCTGAAGAATCGCTGGGAGAAGAAATGGACATGCGCGTCGGCGACCTCCAGCGGGCCCCAGGGTGAATCGACTGGCATTACTTGGCCGCGCCGCCTGCTTCCGGCATTGGGAAATGGGTGATGCCGCACGCCAGCGCCAGTTGGGTCAGGCCGGCGACGTTGTTTACACCCAGTTTCTTCATCATGGTCTTGCGATAGCTACGGACGGTTTGTAGGCCGAGATCGAGCAGCACGGCGATCTCTTTGCTGGTCTTGCCTTCAGCGACCAGGCGCAGCACCTGGAGCTCGCGCGGCGAGAGCACATCGAGAGCCGAGGGAAGCGGCTTGGATTCCAGGTCACCACGCTGGATGCGCTGGAGCAGCCGGTCAGAAACCTGCGGGCTGAGATAGGAGCCGCCTTTGGCGACGGTACGCAACGCGTCGACCAGGTCATTATCGGATGCCTTTTTGAGGACGAACGCACGCGCGCCCGAGCGGATGGCGCCCACAACCGAGTGCTCGTCGTCATACATTGACAGGATAATGATCTTGACAGTGGGGCTGTGACGCAGGATTTCAGTGGTCGTTTCAATGCCGTTGAGACCGGGAAGACCGATATCCATGAGTACGATATCGGGCCGCCGGGTTTTGCAGATCTGGACGGCCTCGGAACCGTTCTCGGCTTCCGCCATGACCTGAAACTCGTCGCTGTGTCTCAGGATGGCCTTGATGCCGTCCCGCATGATCTTGTGATCGTCGACCAAAAGGACGTTGAGTGGCATTTAATGTTGATTTGGAGGCGCGATCTTCGAGCTGAACCTGATAATTGTATCGTGTTCACCAACTTGGCTCACCTCAATAGCGATATCGTGCCTGCGGGCATAGTGATGCATGAAGAGGGCGGGCAGCCTCGACGGGCTGTCGAAATCGGGCCTGGCATTTGCCCGGATCTCGATTACGTATTGGTTGCGAGCGCGTTTCAACTGCAGTTCGACATTATTACACCCAGGTGCGGTGGTGGCAAGCTCCAGCGCACTCTCGGTGACGCGGTATAAGGGCTCGGCTTGCGGAAGCGGTATGCGAACGCTGGGATCGAGCTGGCCGCGGAGGGTGCCCTGGAATGTGTCGCGGAAGTGTCCCACCAGGCGTTCGAGGGCGAATTGCAGGCCGGCGCGCTGGACGACGGATGGGTTTAAGGCATAGCTAAGGTCGCGGATCCGCCCGATCACGGTTTCGAGAAGCTGCTGGATTTCGGCGGTCCGCTGCTCGATTTCGGGAGCCTGGCTGCGATAATCGAGGCGGAGTGCGTCGAGTTGGAGGCCGATGGCGCTCAGCACCTGGCCGACGTCGTCGTGAAGCGTTCGGGAGACGCGGTTCAGTTCGGATTCGCGCTCGCTCATGAAATTGAGGAGCATCTCGTCGATGGGTGAGGTGCTCATGCGGTATCAACACCATAATCGCACTGTCCAAAACATTACTAGACCAGCTAAGTATTCTCCTTAGGACCGCCGATATAAAGAGCGTATGTTTCGCGCACTGGTGCTCGCACCCGACCCTGCCTTTGCCAAGGCAGTGGAGCGCGTTGCCCTGGAATCGCGGCATCTCCTTGTAAATAAAACGTTCAACGCACTTCCGGATAGCCCGTACGAGGTCAGCCGGCTCATTAGCTCTTTCGATCCCGAGGTGGTGTTGATGGAGAGCACCAACGTGGAAGCTGCGTTGTCGGCCGCGGAAAAGATCAGAGACCAGGCGCCCGAAGTAGGGGTCCTGGCGCTGGGTGGCCGGCTGCCTCTTGCCATCGAACAGCAGTTCGATGCCATTGGCGTGACCGCTCTGAACGGCGCCTTCAGTCCGGACCAGTTTCTTCGAGCGATCAAGGACGCGGTTCACAGGGCGCGGCGCAACACCTTCTCGCATCTGTTCGCCTTCCTGCCTGGAAAGGCCGGAAGCGGGTCAACCACGGTTGCCCTCAACCTGGCGGCCGCGATTGTTCAGGAGTTGCAAAAGAAGGTCTTTGTTCTCGAGACGGATCTGCACTCCGGCGTCATGTCGATGCTGCTGGACGTCAAGCCTCGCATTCCCCTGATCGACGCGTTGCAGAATGCCGACAGCCTCGATTACTCCGTCTGGCTGAACTATGTCGTGCAGGCACACGGGGTCGATTTTCTACTTGCGGATCGGAATAAGAAAACGCCGCTGCCTTCGTGGATGCACTATCATCAACTACTGCGGTTTGCGGCCGGGCGGTATGACGCGCTGATCGTGGATCTTCCGGAAGTGGTCAACGATGCAACCGCGGAACTGGTGCAGTATGCGAAATGGACCTTCGTTGTCTGTACGCCGGAGCTCACCTCGTTGCGGCTGGCGGATCAGCGCATCCGCGAGCTGCGGGAAAAGGGAGCGCCGCCGGATCGTTTACGGGTCGTGCTGAACCGCTGGCACCGCAGCGATATGAAACCGGAGGAGGTCGCCGAGCTCCTGCAGCATCCGGTGACATGCGTAATTCGTAACGATTATCGGGTGGTCAGCAAAGCGATCAATGCAAACCGTCCCGTGAGTATGGATTCGGATGTGGGGCGCGGGCTGGTCGATTTTGCGAAGAAGCTGATGGCGAATCCCAAAGAGGCGCAAGCGCCGCCGAAACCGAGGTTCAGTTTCTTCTAAGTTGAACACCTCTCCGGTGATTTCCCGCACCAGGTCTGGGGTTCTGTGGAAGGGTGAAGCAGGCGATTCGCCTGCCTTTGGAAGCACAGACCAGCTCTCGGCGCCTCGGCATAATTCAGGCTTTGGAGACCGGTGGTTACGCACCAACTAAAACATTTGCACTACCTGAGAGTCTGAGGCTGAACGAGACTGGCGAAATCGCCTGTCCCACCTCAATCGCCGGTTTCCGGCTGGAGGCTCCCGCCGATTTCGGGCTCGCAGAGGTTGCTGTGGCTCTTGGCGTATAGGAAATACACCACCAGGCCGATCACCATCCAGATCAGGGCAGCAAGCTTGATCGTGGTATCGCGGCTGACGATCATAGCGAGGCATATGGTCGCGCCGAGAATCGGCACCAACGGCACCATGGGCGTCCGGAAGGGACGTTCCACGTTCGGGCTTCTGCGACGCATGATCCAGACGCCGATTGACACCAGCACAAACGCGGTCAGGGTGCCAACCGAAGTGAGGTCGCCAGTGATGTCGCCGGGGAGCAATGCGCCGATCAATGCGACGAACACGAACAGCACCATATTCGACTTGTACGGCGTCCGGAACGTCGGATGGATCTGGCAGAACAGCTTCGGGAGCAGGCCATCCTTGGACATCGAGTAAAACACGCGGCTTTGGCCGAGCAGCATGACCAGCATGACCGATGAGAACCCCGCCAGAACGGCAATCGTGACCAGGGTCACGAGCCAGTTGTAGTTTGGCATGGCGGTGTGAATGGCGTAAGCGACGGAGGCTTCCATGCCCTTCGCCGGGTCGACGAAATCTTTGGACGGAACCAGGCCGGTGAGGACATAGCTGAAGAGGATATACAGCACAGTGCACACGGCGAGTGAGCCCATGATGCCGATGGGCATGTTCTTCCCGGGGTTGATGGTCTCCTGGGCAGCCGTCGATACCGCGTCGAATCCGATGAATGCGAAGAACACAATTCCCGCGCCGCCCAGTACACCTCCCCAGCCGTGCTTGAAGACTCCCTGATGCGTCTCGTCCGGGGGCATGAAGTAGGGCGTGTGGTAGGCGGGATTCATGTATTTCCAGCCGACCACGATGATCAGGAGCACGATCGCAACTTTCACCGCGACGATGATCGCGTTCACTGTGGCCGACTCCGAAGTTCCCTTGACAAGGAGCAGGCTGAGGATCAGAAGAATGAACACGGCCGGAGCGTTGAAGATGCCGTGCACACCAGCGGTCGAGGTTTGCAATGGAGAATGGCGCCATTCCCAGGGGATGAGGTCAGGGAATAGCAGGTTGAGATACTCCGTCCATGCGATCGAGAGCGTAGCGGCCCCCAGCGCGTATTCGAGGATAAGCGCCCAGCCGATGATCCAGGCCACAAGCTCGCCCATGGTGACGTAGGCATAGGTGTAGGCGCTACCGGCCACCGGAATCATGGCGGCAAATTCCGCGTAGCAGAGACCGGCAAAGGCGCAGCCCAGCGCGGCTACGATGAACGATAGCGTCACGGCGGGTCCTGCATCCTGACCGGCAGCGGCAGCGGTACGAACGAAGATCCCCGCGCCGATGATCGCGCCGATGCCGAGGGCGATAAGGCCCGGCCACTGCAGTGTCCGCTTTAAGCCGCCCTTTTCGTCAACCTGGGCCAGAAGAGTGGATAGTGATTTGGTTCGAAAAAGGCTCATGGCAAGCTGTTTGGGTCTGTCACTTATGTGCAGGCGGCTGGAACAATGAAGGCATCAGAAGAGCAATTGTGGGACGCGCCTGCTGAAGGCGGAGTTTCTTATCGAAATAAGCTTTAATCACGTCGCGGACGATGGGCGCGGCGGTGCTGCCGTGCTGCCCGGCATTCTCGAATAACGCGACGGCGACAACCTCGGGCGCTTCACGCGGGGCGAAGCCCACGAACCAGGCGTGGTCCTTGGTGGACTGGTTGTGCACGCGCTTGGCGAGCTCGGCTGAGACCGCCTGCGCGGTGCCGGTTTTGCCACAGACCGTCTGGCCCGGAATGCGCGCATTCCCACCGGTGCCTCCTTCATTCACGACGCCGTACATAGCGCTGACGATGGTTTGAACATTCTCCGGATTCAGGTCGCTCTTCACGGAAAATGGCGTGGCGCCGGTCACGAGATGAGGACGATACCATATTCCGCCCATTGCCAATCCGCCGATGGCCCGCGCCAGTTGCAGAGGAGTGACCGCTACCGCGCCCTGTCCCACGCCGACGGAAATTACTTCGCCTGCATACCACTTCTCGCGGAAAACCCGGCGCTTCCAAGCGGTCGACGGCATGATGCCCTCGGCTTCATGCGGCAAATCGATTCCCGTCCGATGCCCAATGCCCGCGGCCTCGGCGTATTTCGCGATGGTATCGACGCCCAGCCTGTTCGCGAGCGTGTAGAAATATGTATCGCAGGAGTGGACAATGGCCTGGTGCAGGTCGAGCGGGCCGTGGTGCGCAAGGCAGGCATGGAAGTGGCCGTAGAAGCTCGCGCCGCCCGCGCAGGTGACGTGATAATCGGGCGTGATGGAGCCTGATTCGAGGCCGGCTAGCCCCATGATCGGTTTAAACGTGGAACCGGGCGGCAGTTGATCCTGGATGGCGCGATTGAACAGGGGATGGTCGGGATTGTTGACCAGGTTGCGCCAGTCCTCCGCCCGGATGCGGGCGGCGAAAAGATTGGGGTCATAGGCAGGATGGCTCACCATGGCGAGCACCTCGCCGTTCCGCGGATTGAGCACCACCACAGAGCCGCGCTTGTCCTGCATCGCCAGTTCGGCCACTACCTGAAGATCGAGGTCGATCGTAAGTTGCAGGTCTTTACCGGGTATGGCGGGCTTGTCTTCGAGGACCTCGTGCTCGTTGCCGAGGTTGTCGACAGTTACGCGACGTTGGCCGTCAACGCCCATCAAGGTATCGTTGTACTGGCGCTCGATGCCGTCTTTGCCGATCAGCGCTCCCTGGTCGTACTTCGCGAATTCGGGCGTGTTCAGCTCCGATTCGGAAATTTCACCGACGTACCCGATGACGTGCGCTGCCAGCCCATCCTTCGGATAGAGGCGGCGTTGTCCATGAATCAACTCCATCTCAGGGAACGTCCCCGCGTCGCGGTGAGACTCGACAAAGGCCAATTCGGCCGGCGTCAATTCTTCCTTGATGATGATGGGAACGTACTTGGGTTCGGAGCGGAAGCGGCGGACCCGCGCGGCGAGCTGGTCATATTCCAGGTTGAGACCTTCGGCGATGGCCGGCAGGTGCTCCATCTTCAGGTTTTCGCGCGTCAGGATGAGGCTGTAAGAGTCGTGATTATCGACAATGATTCGCCCGTCACGATCGAGGATCTTGCCGCGAGGCGCGAGGACGGGAATCGATTTAATGCTGTTCTGCTCCGCTTGCTCCTGGTAGTGCGCAGGGTTGCGCACCTGCAGCTCCCAAAATCCCGAAACGAGGAATACAAAAACCGCGACCGAGAAGTATTGGAATGACGCGATCTTCGCCGGCGCGAACTTGAGCTCTTCGCGGAGAACCGGCGGAGTGGAAATTTTCTCCTCTTCGCGCTCGACAGGGGGTATCACGAATCTGCTTAAACTGTGACTTTCAGTTTATCCAAAACCCGGAAAAGCGGGAGAGCCACGGCGGCATTGAGCAGTCCGAATATCGCGGTTTGTTGGGCGTCGAACCCGACGCTCTGGCCCAGCAGCGCGCGCGTCAGCACCCAGTACAGGAACTGGTGGAAGAAGAAAAAAAACAGCGACAGGACGAAAGTGATAAATGGATTTTCGACGTCGAAACGAAGACTGACGGAGGCTGCGAAGTACCCTACGAGCGTTTTCACAATGCCAAACAAGCCGATAGGCTGATGAGACAGCGAATCCTGTGCCAGGCCAATGGCGGCGCCGTAGAATACGGACGCGATCGGGCTGCGGCCGCTGAGCGCGAAGTACACCGTGATCAGGAGCGGGAGGTCAAGATAGGAGAGCTGCGGAATGAACCGCGGCACATAGACCTGAAACAGAATCGCGACCAGCGGGACCAGGATCAGCCCGGCGGGCCTGAGGCGCGCGCCTTTCTTTTTGCGAAGAGAGTCCGAGAGCAGGCTCTCGCTGAATTCGGTCATGGCCTGGGTTTCGAACCCGAGGCCGGAGATGTCCCGGTTGCAGTCGCAGGCTTGGTGGTGTTTACGGGCTTTGCGGACGTAGTGGTTTTCGTGGCGTCGGGGGTTTTCGGTTTCGGCGGAGCGGATGGCGGCGGCGACGCGATCTCAGCGCTGCGGGTCTCGGATACAGCGGGCGGTTTGGATTGCACCCGCTGTACTCGCTCGATGAGCGCCTCGCTGTCCGGATCAGCGTCGGTCGGATCGGTGACGAGCGCAGGTGGACGGGGGCGCGGTTTATCCTGAGTGGCGGTCGCCGTTGGCTTGGCGGTGGACGCGGGCGGTTTTTCGGCAGCGTTCGCAACGCCGGTGTGAATTGCCGGCGGCTGCGCCGAAGTCCCAAGCGTTGCTGTTGGTGGCCGTACCGCAGGTTGTCCGGATGCCGGATTCTGAGTCGTTGCCTGGCCGTTCACGGGCGCGGGACGCGAGGGCTGATTGGGAGTTCCGTTGTTCGGCGTCGCGGTTGCTCCGGCTGCCGGGGGTACTGCCGGAGCAGGCTTCACCGCGGGTTGCTGATCCTTGCCGACCTTAGTGAAATCCGGCGGCTTGGGAGACGCAATCCCATATTTGAAGTTCTCGTCCTGCGCGACGTGCTGGTATTCCTGGCGTAGCTTGTCGGCGTCGGTGGTCAGGGTTGCTGTCGCGGCTTGCGGATCCGTGGCCGTCACGTCCGTCGGCGGCGAGAGCAGCTTCTGTGTTTGGGTGACTACGGGTGTCGTGGGAATAGGCTCGTGTACGCCTTCGGTCACGATGAGGATTTCTTCCAGCCCGCCCTGGATGCCGCTCGGCGTCAGCTCAATTTCCTTGGCGCTGCGGCCGTTGTGCACGGAAGCGACCTGGCCGACGGGAAAGCCTCGCGGAAAGATGCGATCGTCACCCGCAGTGAAAAACCACTCGCCGTTTTCGACCTTCTCCTCGTTCTGGATGTAATCGACGCGGCACTTCGGGCTGCCCTGGCCGCGCAACGTTCCGTGGACGTGGTTCTTCTGCGAGACGACGCCGGCGCCAAACGAGGGATCGGTCACCAGCATGATCAGCGACGCCGTTGGGTAGGCCGAGACGACCTTGCCCACGATGCCGTCCGGTGTGATGACCGCCATTCCGGCCTCAACGCCGGACGACGATCCCCGGTCCACGAACACGGTTTTCGAATTCGAACCCGTGCCGTTGCCGATCACGCGTGCCGCCAGTGTCTTCGAAGGCGTTTCGGACTGGAAAACGCTTAACTCCTTGGCGCGTTCCGCTGTCGAAAGCTGCGTCCTGAGGAAATGATTTTCCAGTTTCAGTTGATCGAGTTGATGCTGGAGCTGGTCGTTCTTCTCCTTCACGTGAATCAGCACGAAGTAGTCCCACACAACGCCGATGGTGTGGCGGCGTACGAATTCGAGCCCTTGCTCAACGGGGGTTACCGTCGAGACCGCCCAAACGCGAATCAGCGGAACATCTTTGTTTGTCTTGACCTGGTAGGCCAGCAGCACCAGTTGCGCAAACAGGACCACCAGAAGGACTGTGATATTTCGATACCGGTTGAGAAGGAATTCCATAAAACACCCGCGGCGCGGGCCCTACTCAATTGCCACTCTACGCAATAGCTTGAAATCCGTCAACATCTTACCCGTGCCGAGCACAACGCTCGCCAGAGGATCCTCGGCAATCGATACGGGGAGTCCCGTCTCCTCCCGGATGCGCTTGTCGAGATTTTTCAGCATGGCGCCGCCACCTGTTAGTACGATGCCGCGATCGCTGATATCCGCACTCAATTCCGGCGGCGTTCTTTCCAGGGCGACACGAATTGCATTCATGATCGTTGCCACGCATTCCGACAGCGCTTCGCGAATTTCGCTGTCATCAATCGTGATGGTTTTCGGAACGCCCTCGATCAGGTTGCGCCCCTTGATTTCCATCGTCAGCGGCCGCTCGAGCGGATAGGCCGAGCCAATCTGAATTTTGATGGCTTCGCCGGTGCGTTCGCCGATCAGCAGGTTGTACTTACGCTTCAGGTACTGCATGATCGCGTCGTCCATCTCATTACCAGCGACGCGAACCGACCGCGAATAGACGATGCCGGAAAGTGAAATAACGGCGACGTCGGTTGTGCCTCCGCCGATATCCACTACCATGTTTCCCGACGGCTCGGTTACAGGCAGGCCGGCGCCGATGGCCGCCACCATGGCCTGTTCGACGAGATGTACTTCGCTGGCCTTGGCGCGATAGGCGGAGTCGATGACGGCGCGCTTTTCAACCTGGGTAATCTCGCTGGGCACTCCGATCACGATACGGGGGTGAACCAGCATTTTGCGGCCGTGCGCCTTCTGAATGAAGTAATTCAGCATGCGCTCGGTGACTTTGAAGTCGGCGATCACGCCGTCCTTCATGGGGCGGATGGCCACGATATTGCCCGGCGTGCGGCCGAGCATCTCTTTGGCTTCCTTGCCCACCGCTTCCACTTCCCCGTTGTTCTTGTTAATGGCGACAATGGAGGGCTCGTTCACCACGATACCTTTGCCTTTGGCGTAGACCAGCGTGTTGGCCGTGCCCAAATCGATGGCAAGATCCGAAGAAAAGAGACTGAATAACGACCGCA
>DATGJP010000043.1:0-156671 GCA_035295125.1 Bryobacteraceae bacterium
CTGAATCGCGTGTTCATCCCAGCCGCTGCCGATTCGGCCTGGTCACGCGGACGTTGACCGGGATGCCATGCTCGTCCACGACAGTCCGAGGGACCACCGGCCCTTTCTGCGTTGGTGACGGCCCAGTGCTTCGGACCACAGGCGGCGGGTTGTGCACGACAGTCGGTGCAACAAGCCTACCCGTATCGACCGGCAGTTGCCTTTCCGAACGGCCATTCAGGAGAATAACGCGCGTAGGCGTCCCTCCCTCGGCGATCTCGATCCTGGCGAGCATCGCACCCCGCCACTTCGCCACACACGCCTCCGCCTTATACTCGGGAAGGACATATGTGCCTAAACTCGGAGCACTAGCGTCGGAACCGACAGCGCTCGCGGGGTACCCGACGAGCCACAACGCGCTGGCAGCGACCTTCTCGCGCTCTTTGCTCGTGCACCCGGCCGCCGCGACGACCGGCGCCCACATCGCCAACAGCCACCAGACCCCTAGCTTCATCACCGGAACCCCCCGCCATCACAGTATCGCTCCGCCCCTGTGAAAACTAGCCAGAATTGTAGCCGATAATGTGACACAACGGGCTGGTCGCGGCGGGCCCTTCCATAAATCTCCGAGCGTCGCCGGTACAGCCGGAATGTGCGAAGGCAATTCAGCGCGTCGGGCGTTATTGGGCAACTGTCAGTCTGCAAAACGGTGGGCGAATCGGAACTCCTTGAGTGACAAGCCAGATGCCGTTGTCGACTTCTTTGACACCGACGGCCTGACCGGCCAAAGTGATGCTGAGGTTGATTTTCTTGCGATAGAGGCACAAGCGTCCGCAACTGGTGACGAACACAGTACGGTCGTGGAATGGGTAGTGCGGATCGGGGATGCCGCTGTAAGGGCGGGAGGAAGGAGTGTACAGTTCGGCCGGGCACTTCATGGCGAGCGCCTCGTGGGGTCTGTCGGTATTGAACTCCTTCACAAAGGTATCGAACTTAGCTTGCTGTTGAAGGAAGTTGGCGCCGGCAGGGCGCGTGGCTTCCTTTTTCAACGTCAGATGCATGCGTTCGTGTCGTCCGTTCTGCTGCGGGTGACCTGGTTTAATGCGCTCGATCGTGATGCCCAGACGCAACCACCAGACGGAGAGCTTGGAGAGATTGAAGAGGCCGTTGGGGGAAGCAAAGGGCACACCGTTATCGGAGCGAATGGCCTGTGGTAAACCCCTTTCTTTGAAAAGGCGCTCAAAAGCAGTGAATGCAGGTATTTCTGCATTCGATTCCATGGCCTCACAGAGGAGCAGAAAGCGCGAGGCATGATCGCTGACCGTAAGCGGATAACAGTAACGCCGATCGGCGAGCATGAACTCGCCTTTGTAATCGGTGCACCAAAGGTCGTTGGGGTTTAGGCCTTCCGATAGCGGCGTTCCCCGAGCGCGTGTTCGCGAGCGGATGGGATGGGTGACCAAGCCATGGCGATCGAGCACGGTGTGAATGGTGCTACAGGCCGGGACTTTGACGTCATGCGGCAATCGTCGCAGCAGGCGCTCGCGGATCTTGCGTGCACCCCAATGCGGTTTCTCGCGTTTGGCAGCAACAATCGTCGCGGCGATTTGAGCGGGCAGCTGGTTGGCATAGCGGAAAGGACGGCGGGTCCGATCGCTGAGGCCCTCTAACCCGCACTCCTGATAGCGATCAAAAATCTTGTATCCGGTCTTCCGGGAGATGGGCGTTGTCAAGGAATCTGTGTAAACGGCTCCAGTTTTTTGTTGAGCAGTGATCTCGTCGGCTTCAGCAAATCGCCTGGCTAATGGATAAACATCGCAGCCTAGCAGCTCTCAGCTCCTTCCTTGCGCCGCAGGCTATCGGTGCGGTGGGAAGTGGGAATCCTGGTTTTGGATTTCCACTTTTCCACCGCACACCAGTTCTTCCGAATTCTGCCTCCTTTGCTGGCGAATAAAGAAACCGCCGGCGCTGTGGAAATGTGGGAATCTCGCTGCTCTTGCGAGATTTCCAAGGCGCTGTGGGAACGGTGGAAAGCACGCCTTTCGCTTTCCACGGTTTCCACACCGCCGGCATTCCCACAGCGCTCCCTTCCGTCACTGCGATTTACATCAGTCCCGCTTCCGGAACCCGATCGCCGAGCAGAATCGCGAAGCGTTGCAAAGCGGCCTTCCAGTTCTGCACGGGCATCGTCCACTTCTTAGCGATATGTTCCAAGGCCAGCCACAGAAGCTTGAAAGCGGCTTCCTGGTTGGGAAACGACCCTCGCGTCTTAATCACTTTGCGCAGCGACATGTTCAGCGACTCGATCGCGTTGGTGGTATAGATCACCTTCCTTATGTCCGCCGGATAGCCGAAGAACGGCGTCAAGTATTCCCAGTTCCGACGCCACATCTGGCTGATCGTCGGATAGCTCCCATCCCATTTGACGGCAAATTCATCCAACCGCTGCCCGGCTTCTTCGATCGTGCTGGCGCGATAAATCGGCTGTAGATCCGCGGCCACCGCCTTCCGTTGCTTCCAGGAAACATAGTTCAACGAGGCCCGCACCTGATGCACGATGCACAACTGCACCTGTGCCTGCGGGAACACCACCTCGATCGCCTCCGGGAATCCCTTCAGCCCATCGACACAGACGATGAACACGTCGGCCACCCCCCGGTTCTTCAACTCCGTCAGCACCTGCAGCCAGAACTTCGCCCCTTCCGCCTGGCTCGCCCACAGCCCCAAGACTTCCTTGTTGCCTTGCATATTGACCCCGATCGCAACGTAAATCGCCTTGTTGCGGACGTGCCCCGTATCACGGATCTTCACCACCAATGCGTCCAGATACACGATCGGATAGACCGCGTCCAGCGGCCGATTCTGCCAACTCTTGACTTCTTCCATCACTTCTTCGGTGACATTGGAAATCAGAGCTGGACTGACCTCCACTTTGTAGATCTCTTCCAGGTGCCCCTGGATCTCACGCGTGCTCATTCCCTGACCACGGGCGAAGATTATGGGCGACTTATCCCGCGATAAGGTCTGCTTTCTTCTTTGCCCGTGGTCAGTACATCGAGATGATCTTGTCGTCGAAACCGGTAAAGCGCGTCTGCCCCTTACCGATGATCTTCGGTTCGTAGCTGCCGTTGCGGTCCCGCGGCGTTTCCAGCGGCATCTCTCCAAAGTCGCCTTTCAGCGTCTTGGTCGTCCCGCCATTGCGTGAGTTGCCGCTATTGTGGCCCGACGGGTCATGTTTCTCATAGCCGAGGTGATCGGTGATCTCGGCTTGCATGGCCCGTTCCAATAGAGCCTTCGTGAGCTGCTTCAGCAGCCCGTTTTCTCCTATGATGTCTTCTGGCTTCTTGTAGTCCGCCAGCAACTTGTCGATGAGTTTGAGGTCGATTGCCATCGGGTCTCCTTAGTGTGATCCTTTCGATGGCCGTTTACACAGTTCACTTTACCCTCATGTGCGCGAGCTGGTTGCTCAGCAGCCGGCTAAACTTCCGACCACAAAACTTAAACGAAGGAGGCGTATTATTCAAGTGCGGAACCAGTGTCTTACGATCCGGGGCGATCGCAGAGCGACACTTGGATATTCAAGACGAAGGCGGGCACAATGAACGTCACGCGCATGGTGTTCGGAATCGGATGGCTCGCTGCGGCGCTGGCGGTCTGCGCGGCGGCGGAGGACAACCAGTTGACCTCGAGAAAGGCTGTCTGAAGTCGCTCAATGCACCCGCGGATCGACGAGGATCTCTTCACGTTGGAAAAGTATGCCGATTTTGAAATGGAGTTCGACTGGAAGATCTCACGCGGCGGTAACAGCGGTGTGAAGTATCGCATTCAGGATCGAGTTATGCTGGCGCCCAGGACGATCTGCCACGGGTTCGAGGACCTTGTAAATCTCCCGCTCAAAAATCGCATCATGGATCGTCCAGCGAGACGGCAGGAATGCGTGGTCGGCTTCGAGTATCAGGCGCTGGACAACGCGCGCCATCCCGACGGTAAGCGCGGCCCGATCCACCAATCGCGCGCACTCTACGATATTTATCCGCCGTCTCGGGATGCCACAAAACCGATCGGCGAGTAACCATTCACGGCTGCTGGTGAAAGGCGACCACATCGAGCACTGGCTGAACGGCGTCAAGGTGGTCGACAACAGCCTCAAAGGGCGCAAGTGCGGGAAGCTTCAGCGAAGCGCTGGGGCGCGGATTCGCCCGCGACCCACATGTTGGCGGACCTGCCGCTAAAGGACTGCCCGATCTCGCTTCAGAACCACGGCGACGAGGCGTGGTTCAAGAATCTGAAGATCCGCAGACTTTAGAGACGGCGCGGGCGCCGGGGGAGGTTCCGGCGACCGGCGATTAGAGTCACGATTAAGAAGAATCGGGGAACCAACAGAATGCGGACTTTGGTCTTATCTTGCGCTCTGGCGCTATCGGCTGCTGCTCAGCCGCCGAACTTGCGCCTGCCTGACGAATCGACGGGGATTGACGGCATTGCCCAAACCCTGATTTCCGTATTTGATCAAGCCGACGTTGTCGCGTTAGGCGAAGCGCATCAGCGGAAACTGGATTCCGATCTACGAATCGCCCTGGTTCGTCATCCCGAATTTCCCAAGAAAGTGCGGTCCATCGTGGTGGAGTTCGGGAGCACCACCGAGCAGCCGACGCTCGACCGTTACATTCGAGGCGAGAACGTATCCAGAGCCCAGTTGGAGCAGGTCTGGAAGACCACAACCCAGGCCGGCAACGGAATTTGGGACGATCCGATCTACGCGGACTTTTTCGCAGCCGTCCGCGACGTCAATTCGAAACTGCCCGCCGATGCGCGCATCCGCGTTTTTGGCGGTGATCCCGGACCGGGAGACAGTCGTAGCCGTGAGACCGCCGCCGTCGCCGTTCTGAAGGAGCAGGTGCTTCAGAGGCATGCTAAGGCCCTGGTCATTTATGGCGGCGCTCACTTCTATCGAACCGCGCCCAAGGACTACCTTTCCAGCATGGGCCAAGACGTAGGAATCGTGAGGATGCTCGAAAAGGATTATCCCGCCCGAACCTTCGCGGTGATTCCGGTCGGTTATCGATGGGACCTCCCGCGCGCGGTCTTTGATCCGGATTTTCGAAAGTTCGATCGTGCCTTGACGACTCAGGTGCGTCCGGTGCTGGTGCCCCTACAGCGCTTGCCGTTCCGGGACTTTACAGCCGCGGAGTTCGGTGGCCCGTTGCTGAACTGCCGCGGCCCTGGCGGTTGTGTGGGCGTGTTCAAGGGCAGCGCCATCACTCTCGGCCAAATGGCCGACGCGTGCATTTATGTCGGCCCCAGCGTGGATACGAAAGCGAAGGCACGCCGATAGACGTTGCGCGGGGCCAGTGCAAGACCTGCCTCGTCGCCCAGTGTTGATTGATCCCACGTCCGCCTGTTGACCGTTATGCGTTCCCCTTTGGCCGGCACTTGCGCATCGAATCGCCTTTCATCTCGATCTTCCGGGCATTGTGAACTTTGCCAAAGGCCGGCGGGGGATCGTCAATCTGCGGTAGCCGGCGCGAAACGGGCGGTTGCGTTCCGCGATCTACGCAAGGCCTGCAAACTAACGCAAGTGCGCATGGCGAAGCGTCTTGGCATTACGCAGGATAGCGTCTCGCGCCTCGAACAGCGCAGCGATCTTCTTCTCACTACGCTACGGAACGCAGTCGAGGCGATGGGCGGGAGACTGTCCCTCGTGGCCGAATTCCCGGACCGCGCACCAGTAGTGCTCGCGGGGATCGCTGAAAACGACGATGCTCAAAATCCCCGCAGGCATTCACGCGCGAATCGTATTGCTCGGAGCCGTACTTCCACCGACTGTGCCACCTCTCGCATCCGGACCAGAATCTTCCCGCCGCTCCTCTCGAGACGCAGCGAGACGCGATAGCAGGAAATGACAAAATCGAGAAGGCCCTTGGTTCGAGCCTCGCAGGGCCGCGCATCGATTCAATCAGCAAGCATCGGCCCCCTTCCCCCTCGGCAGCTAGGGTGGAGCGCTAAGTGAGCCCCGGTCGAGGACGTGCCGGTCGCGGGTTAGCGCCGCCGCACCGCATGACGTCGACGTCAAGAAGCGGCGGTACCTCGCCACAATATGATTCGCGAAACGATCATCAATAGCAGATCTCGATTGGCTGGTCTTTGAATCGCAATCGCGGATCGCAGTGATTATCTCGGCAACGTTCGAACGGCATCGAGTACTCTGTATCAAAACCCTCACGGACGATGATCTTCCAGGATTCAGCATAGAAACCCTCCGCCTTCAACTGAACTGTGTACTTACCCGGAGGCAGGTCAGCCAGTTGGAATGTGCCAATAAAAGGTACTGTTGCTCGTGCGAATAACTCGCTGTCCCCGTTCACCAGAACGATTTGAATTTTCGTTGTCAACACATCGCCATCGAACAACTGTCCTAGCCAGAGCCGAAAATGCAATCTGAGAGCACCGACTCCCTTGCGTGGCAGCAGGTGAATCTCAGCGGGGCGGTAGATATCGTTCGCACATTCGGGCGTTATGGCCGGCTCGAGGCGCAGCGTTGGTATCAGTGTTTCGTCACCTGCGGAAACGGGGAATGGTCCGATCCTGACCGTCATGAAACCTGCTGCCTGGAACGCCAGCCTGTAAGTTCCCGGTGTGACATTAGAGAATCGAAATGAGCCTCTTGAATCAGCATGAGCGATAGTCTGCAACCGTGGAGACGTGTCCGAGGTCATCAGCACGGAAGCGCTCGGAATTACCGCGCCACTAATCGTCCCAGTTACTGAACTGCTGACCTGCGCAGCGGCAGGGCTAAGGCTGGCTAACGCCAAGAGCAAAGCCATCTTCATCTACTTTGAGCATATCGCCAGTTCTCCCTGGTGGCGTAAGCCATTGCAGTCGAATCGTCGGCCACGGTCGATCCATGGCGCGGTCGAGGGCTTTAGGAGCGGGCGGGTCCGCGTGGTCATCCTTCGCGAAGGGCACTCATCGGGTCCACTTTGGTCGCGCGCCGGGCTGGAAGGTAGCTGGCTAGAACGGCAATCGCAAATAGAAGTAGAGGTACGATCAGAAACACAGCCGGATCATGGGGGCGCACCCCATAGAGCAAACTTGCCATCACGGATGCAGAGGATGCAGAAAAGACCAATCCGGCAACGACGCCCACGCCAGCCAGCGCGACCCCGCGGTTTAAGAACATTCTCAGAATGTCCTCCCGCCGCGCGCCCAGGGCCATGCGGATACCGATTTCGCGCGATCTTTGGCCCACCATATAAGCCAGCAAGCCGTAGATTCCGATGGAGGCCAGTAGCACCGCCAGTCCCGCAAATCCGCCCACCAGATCGGCAGAAAAACGGCGTGAGGCCAGTGACCGATCCAGGACGTCGTTCATAGAAGAAACACCGAATACCGGCAAGCCGGGATCGATGCTCTGGATTTCATGCCGAATCTGTGGTTCGAGCAGGGCCGCGGGCAGAGACGTCCGCAACACCACGCTCAGTCGCTTGTTGGAATCTTGATAAGTCGAAACGTAGATGTGCGGAACGCCATCGATGTCGAGACCGTCACTCTTGATGTCCTTAACAATACCTACGATTGTCGTCCATGGCTTGGTAGGGTCTCGTCTGAACCGCACTCGACGGCCCAGCGGATCCCGGGTTGGCCAATACTTGTGAGCGGTGCTTTCATCCACGATGGCAACCAGCGGTTTGCCGTCTTCATCGCCCTCGGTGAATGGGCGGCCTCGTAGTAGCGATGCTTGTAACACCTTAAAATAATCGGGGCTTATCCGAATTCTCTCGGCGTGCAGGTCCTGCAAGGACTCGTCTGGCATATCTTCAATCGCAAAGCCTTCATTCGTTACGCCACCGACCGCGTTGGGGTTGGTATTGGTGCTCGGTAGAGCCGAAGTGATTGCGGCAAGCTCCACTCCCGGAATTGCCTTCATGCGCCGCAGCAACTCACGATTAAAGATGGCTCTGCGAGGAACATCGAGATACGGGTCCGTCTCCCGTTCGTTAGGATTCGGAAGCTGTATGTTTGCCGTGACAACTTGAGTTGGATTAAAGCCTGGATTCTCCTGCAACAGATCCCGCAGCGTACGCAGCAGCAAGCCCGCTCCGACCATCAGTATGACGGCAAATGCCAGCTCAGAGACGATTAGAACATCCCGCAACCGGCCGGTCTTCGTGCTGTAGCCGGACCCTCGACCGCCTTCACGAATGGAGGAAGAGAGCGCGACTTTTGCTGAATGAAACGCTGGAACAAGTCCAAACAGTAAGCCGGTGAGAATGGAAATCAGCAGAGCGAACGCCAGCACCACCGAGTCGATTCGTACTTCGTTGAGACGGGGAACGCTCGACGGCACGAAGCGCAGTATAAAATCCAAAGTACCCACTGCGGTTGCGACTCCCACGGCGCCGCCGATGAGCGACAACAGCATGGACTCGGTCAGCATCTGGCGGACCATCCGGCCGCGGCTCGCCCCCAGTGATAGCCGCACCGCCATCTCTTGTTGTCGCCCCGACGCACGAGCCAAGAGGAGATTGGCAATGTTCAACGATACGATGAAAACGATCAGGATCACCGCGCCCAGTAACACCAGGAGCATGGGCCGCATATTGCCCACCAAAGTTTCCTGCAATGGTTGAATCTCGATTGTCCATTGCGTCTGCGGCGGGTAATCGCCGGAAAAGTCCTGGCGCAATTGGGCAGCCATGGCAGTGAGGCGCGCCTGAGCTTGCGCCAGTGTCAGGCCAGGCTTCAGTCGTCCGATTCCATTGACTAGAATCCGGGTACCACGCATTGGCTTGGGAAAGGGGTCGCCGCTGAACCCGAAGGCGCTAAATATTTCAACGTCGCCGGAAACCGTCGGTCCAGGATGGCGAAATCCCGGTGGTAGAACCCCAATAATCGTGAACGGATCATTGTCGAGCCGAAGGATTCGGCCGGCAATGTTCGGATCGGCGCCATAGGCGCGGCGCCATAAGCCATCGCTGATTACGACCTCTGTAGCGGCACCAGGCACAAAATCCTGCGGACCAAACAACCGTCCAATTTGCGGCTTGACACCCAGCAGGGAAAAGTAGCTGAAACTGCCATTTACGCCCTCGAGACGCTCGGGCTGTCCGGCGCCGGTCAAATTCTCGCTACCCTCGAAGATCGGCGTGATATCTTCAAATACACCCGCTCGCGTCTGCAGGTCATCCAGTTCGGGCTTGGAAAACCGAACGTCCCGCAATCCTACGCCGGGCTCGTTAAAGAAGACTCGTACCAAACGATCGGGATCGCGGTAGGGCAGAGAACGCAGCAACACGGCATCCACAATGCTGAAAATGGCGGTGTTAGCTCCCACGCCCAGAGCCAGCGTCAGGACAGCCACGATCGTGAATGTGGGCTTCTTGACCAGCATGCGCAAACCATAGCGAACATCCTGGCCAAGCTCCGACGCAAACCGTGTCATCCAAATCTCCCGCGACTCTTCCTGCTTCAATCCGACGTTGCCAAATCGGCGGCGCGCTTCAGCCCGTGCGTGCTCCGCCGTCATACCGTCAGCTTCGAGTTCCGCGGCTTTTTCGGCGAGGTGGAGCTCCATTTCTTCACGCAGCGCCGCGCTACGTCTGGCGCTCTTCATCCAATACCTCAGGCGTCGGCTCACCATGTCCGTCACCCCGCTCCCATCACACGGGCGATCGCCAGTGTGAGTTTGGCGTACTTTCGAGTTTCAACCGCCAGCTGTCTGCGGCCAGCCGCTGTGATCTTGTAGATCCTTGCCCGCCGATTATTCGACGTCACGCCCCAGACGCCGTCGATCCAGCCGTTTACCTCCAACCGCTGGAGAGCGGGATACAGAGAGCCCTCCTCGACCAGGAGCTCATTCTCGGACGATTGTTGAATGAACTGGACTATGCCGTATCCATGCAGGTCGCGCAGCGACAGTGTTCGCAGAATCAACATGTCCAGCGAGCCCGGCAATGAATCGTTCTTTTGTGCCTTGCGCCCCATACCAAGAATTCTTAGCTTACAAGACTCGATCACGCGAATCAAGTTCAAAGCGAGCTTCAGTCGCTCGCCAAACTGGCTCCCGCAAAACTGGAGGCAAGGCCCTGCGGAGACACGGGAGACACGCTTACCGGGGCCACGGCCTTATCGGGCAGCAGAAGTGTGCTCGCGCCCAAGGCTGAAGAGAGAGTCTCCTCCCGGTAATACTTTTTCAGTTATCCTTCCAGGTCAATAAATCCGGCTGTTCGTCGATTCGAGTGCACGAGCTGGCCATTCGCGTGGTTGTCGACCGAATGCGAACCCGAGAAGCGCCGTATCAAAATGTCACGATGTACGCGATGTCGGCACAGGGACGAATCGTGCAGTCTCCGACGAGGGATTGCAGGCGCGCCTTGGTGAAGTGTTCGGACCGAAACCCACCCTCTGTCATCAAATACTCGGCCGACTCCTGCGCGACCGTGTGCCCCAAGCGCCGGTACCATTCGCGTCTCGCCGCGACGGAGGCTTCAGCAAAGACGGACAGCAGTCTCATCCGCGGCTGAGGAACGCACCGCCGCATTTCGTTGAGAACGCCCCTTTGGTCGTTCATAGTGCCCCAAGTGTTTGTCATGCAGACGGCGAGATCAAACTGCGCCCGGACGGGAAGGCAGGTGGCGTCTCCGGTTACGAAGTGCAACCGGCTCGCTCCCTCTCGACGGCGAGCATCAACGACATACGCGTGTTCGTAGTCCACTCCTACGCCGGTTCGGAGACGATTGCGCAGCAAGGCGAGATGGCGTCCGGTGCCGCACCCCACATCGATCATCGACATCCCTTCCACGACGATGTCGTTGAGCACGTCAATCTCGGCCTGCAAGAAGTCGCGGATTTCGGGTGGTTGCGTTGCTGGATCAAGGGCTCGATTCAACAAGCCGTCCGCGTAGACTTGCTCGTTGGACATTGATTCAATCTAAAGCGTCGCCAACCGCACGCCTTACCGTACCATGCGCCGCACGACGGTACAACTGAACGTTAATCAGTTATTTTCCTGACAGCCCAAAGGTCATTCGAGGCATCCGAGCACCAAACCGGGGCGGAAACGACGAGGGAAGCTGGGGGGAGGCGGTGCGCGCCCGGCGTTGCGGCGATTTCAGAATCGTCGAGCGTACCTAGTAGCGAGCCTCGCAGATCTCCCAGAAGTCGCGGCGTTCTGGTTCCGAAAACGGCGCCATAGCCCAGTCGTCGATCACCAGACCATCGATGCGGCTGAGCCGGGCCAGCAAACTGCGCAGGCTGCCATCTGCCCGCGCCATCGCGAAATCACGAAACAGCGACTGAGCACGGGTGTACAGCGGGGAATAACCACGCGGCATGCCTTCTGCGCCAGGGCGTACGCTACGAAGCTTTTCCCGACACCCGTTGGCCCGAGGACGAAGTGAACACGATTCCGGGATCGGTCTGAAATTGCTCGCCTTCATCCCGGAACCGGTGTTCACCTTCATCCCGGAATCCCGTTCGAGATCATCCCGGAACACCGTTCGGAACCATCCCGGAATCGCGTTCATCTTGCCCCGGATTCCCCACATGCTCCTCTCAAACACTTCTGCCATGGGCTGCCGAGTTATTTAACCGTAATCGAGCGCGCCCCGAGAGCCGGCCCATCCGCCCCTTCAACCGCTTTGCCGATCCTCACAGCCAATCCGCTCGGTATAGGATCGATCAGCGGAGCCAATTCGACCGATGCGTCTCCTTCTCCAAAACTGTAGCTGCACGGAATGATGGCTCCATCCGGACCAACCAACTGAACGCTGCTTCCATCGATGGTTAGCGGGTTAATGGGAGCGGTGAATTGAATTCGAGTGTGTCCAGAAGCTAAAGAAACGACCGACTGCACATCCGGAATAGCGGGCTGGCTGGCTCGACCCGTGAAGGCTAATTCCAGTCCTCCCAATGCTTCACTGAAACGGACGACATACTGAGCATTGTCGATGGGCCCTGTTGGAATCAAACGGACAACGCGTGAGGTTCGTGCCGTTACGGTTGCCGGAATTGCGTCGCCATCCCTTAGAAGGGTGATGTCTGCCGCATTGACACTGCCTGGGTCGAGGTCCCTGGTGAACTCAAACTCCAAGACGGAATTTGTTGCGAGAAGCCGCGAACTGGGATTCACCCGCTGAATCTTCATACTCGTACCGGATGTTCCAGCGATGGTGAAATTGCCGACGTAGAACATAACCGGAGAGCCAGTTGTATCGAGCGCCGTCGAATCTAAATAGACCTGCACGAAAGCCCCGGAATTGTAGGGACTCCCGGGCGTAAACGTGATCGTCTGGGCATCGGGGGTTTGTACCGTACCGTTGATAACAACGCCGTTTTGGACTATGTGAAGGGCTCCGGCCAATGTAGTAACCATAATTGGAGCGTTCAGTTGCAGAACGACGTGAGTCGTTGCGGGCACGTTAGTGGCACCGTTAGCCGGCGTCTGAGAAACGACCGCCGTCTGGCCACTTTGTGAAGTGCCCGTTGTAAACCGGCTCGTGAAGTCCGACAGGTGGTTGCCCGCCAGATCCGTGAGATCGTGAGTTGCCACAACGGTTATTGTGGTGGAACTCGGTAGCACGAACGAGGAGAGAAGAATCGTAGTTCCATCTGCTGAATGCGCAGCCTCAGCTCCCAGGTTATTAATCCCGCTGAAAAGGGCGACGGATGATGGCGTAATGGTTGCTGGATCGATCGATTCCGAAAACTTTAGGACTACCTGGGTGTTTAACGGTTGCGCTGTCGCGCCATCGAGAGGCGTCACCGCGATCACCGCCGGCGGCACAGTATCGGTACTTGCCGCAGTGGTGAACTTGCTGTTGAACGCGCCGGGATTACCGGCGACGTCCGTTACATTGGCGAAGAAATTGAATGTCGTGTTGCCAGGCAGCGGGCGGATCGGTGTAAACGTAAATGTACTGCCGGCGAAGTTGACGGCGCCGGGAATCGCAATGCCGGATAGAGTCGTCAGGCCGACAGAGCTATCGAAGGGCAACGGGCTGAGCGGCGCGCTAAACGTCACCGACAGAACCGCGTTCACTGCTACGCCTGATGCGCCATCAGGAGGGTTGATGGCGGTAGCACTTGGAATTGTGTGATCGGGTGTCGCCGTCGGAGCGGTTGAAAACGAAAATGTCTTTGGCGTCAGCGCGTGTCCCGTCAAATCGCTGATACCGCTGATTTGCACCGTGTAGGTTGTGCCGGGCTGCAATAAGTCGGTTGGAGCAAATCGAACCGTATCGTAGGCAGCTAAGGTGACGGCTCCAGGTATGGGATTACCGCCGCCTGTTACCACTACTGACGCCGATGGCAGCGTCGTTTGGTCGAAAATCTTCGAGAACTGTGCCAGGATGAGGGTGTTCACAGGCACTCCCGTCAATCCGTTGGATGGACTCGTGGCCAGCACTGAGAATGAAGGGGTGTCAGGTCCTGCTCCGGTATTGAATGCCTCACTGAGTTCTGTATTATTACCGGCCAAATCGCTGATCGTGAATGCGTAGGAATAAGGCGTATTTGGGGCAAGGTTGCCGAACGTTGCGGTCGCGAGCTGACCGTCGGAGCTGACTGTCAAACTCGCAGGCTGGTTGACGTTGATTGCTACAGATGCCGAATGAAACGAAGAAAGAAATGATATCCGATTTATCCGCTCGCTGAACATGAAACGGAGCGGCGCATTCGTCGGAACGTTGGATGCGGAACTGCCAACGCTGCCGGTTATGACTGGATTCTTTAAGTCAACGTTGCTACCCGTCGTGAAGGTACTGTTCGCGGAACCAGCCATCGTGTTGCCGCCAAGATCGCGGACTCCTGTGACTGTAATGGTGTAGGTGGTGTTCGCGTTGAGCAAAGCCGTGGGAGACAACGTAACAATCGTGGGAGATGAGAGCGCCGCACTTGCAGACACGGGACCTGCGGAGGTAGACAGCGAAATCCCTGCGAGGCTACTGCCCTGCACCGGTTCACTGAATAGGATCTGCAAAACAGAGTTGATCGGCGCGGTGTTCAGGCCATTGTCCGGACTTATTGCGACTACGGTGGGCGGGGTCGAGTCATTGCTGAACGACGTCTCAAACTGCAGATAGAACGTTGAAAAGAGTTGATTGCCGCCGAGGTCCTGGAGGCCAATACAATTCATCTGTATGTTCGAAAACACCGGGTAGGGCGAAGAAGGAGTGAATGTGAAGACACGCAGGTCGGAGCTGAAAGAGTAGCTTCCTGCCACGGGCTGATTAGGAAATGCAGTTACTGGACAAGTGCCGGCATTAAAGCTGGCGCCGTCCATCGGCTTGCTGAAAAGGACCGAAATTACGCTGTTGACCGGGACGTCAGTTTCTGCGTTGCCAATGCTTGTTGCGATGACTAAGGGGACGGTCGTATCCACTCCGGCACCGGTCGTGAACGCCAGGTTCGCGGCGGGAAATGAATTTCCCACCATATCCTCGAGACCAGTGACAGAAACCATAATTGACGCCGAGTCTGGAAGCAGGGTGTTGGGGGTAATCGTCAGAGATTGTCCATAGAGTCCGACGCTTAGACTCGCCCCAATTGGAACGCCTCCGGCAGTGAGCGTCACAACCCCGGTATCGAGCGAGGCAGGGTCAATCGGCTTGTTGAACAACACTCGGCTCAGATAGTTCGTTCCCGCGTTTTTGAAGTTAGCCGTGGGCGCGACGCTTGTCACAGCAGGCGCCAGCATATCAGGGCCAGCTTGCGTTGTGTATTGGACCCCGGCATTGGCGCCGGCAAGCCCCTGTACGCTGCGGAGCCCGTTCGTCACCGATATAAAATACATAGCGTTCGGCGTCAACGGGGAACTGGGCGTCAGGCGCACCACATTCGGAGAACGCAATGTCACCGTGGCCGGCACGTTAGTGGTCCCACCTCTCACCAACTCAATAGTTGAGCTGTTCACCGTGGAGGGATCAACGGCCAGATTAAACTTGAGATCGAAAACGGCGTTCGTGGGAATTGTCGACTGTCCGGCGGGGCTCGACATATCGAGATGGAAACTCACAACTCCGCCGCCGGCTATCGTAAACGAGCTGTTCATTCCTCCGTAGAACGCCGTAACGACAGAGCCGGGCGAAAAGGGGTTTGCCGGGGTGAAAACGACCGCTTGTCCCCCTTCCGTTATGCTGACCGAGCCTGGAACGAGGAGCCCATCATCGGTCACATGTAAAGAGTTGCTCAGACTCGTAGCATCGACGGGCTTGCTGAAGACAAGAGTGATCGCTGTATCGGCCGGTATCTGTGTCGCTCCGGGTCCTGGACGTTGAGTAACAACAGCCGGTAAGGAAGCGTCCAGGACGACAGTCGAAAACTGACTGCGAAAATCAGTAAGGGGATTGCCCACCAGGTCTGTCAGACCGTGCGTCGCTAAAACGGTCAGCGTCGCCGGCGCAGGCAGGTTGAACAGACTCATCGTCAGTGACTTACTATCGGCTGAACGCTCGATCAGGGGCTGGAGAAGCACATTTCCGTTGAACAGAAGGATCGTGCTTCCGCTTATTGTCGCGGGATTCAGAGCCTTGGAAAATGTCAAGGTGATGATGGTTGAGGTAACTCCCACAGCCCCATCAGAAGGTGTCACCGATGTCACTACCGGGGGCGAAGTGTCGTTAGCAGGGGCGCTGGTAAACAATGTGGAAAAGTTAACCGAATGGCCCACGTAATCGGCAATCGATCCCGTACTCACTGTGATTTGCGCATTGCCGGGCCAGGGAGCCTGTGGAGTGAAGGTCACCACCGGCCCTGACACAACCGTCGTCCCCGCCAGAATCACGCCGGAGGTCGCAATTGCCGGAGACGTTGTGGGATCGATCGGCTTATTGAACGTAATCTGAACCGGTGTATTGACAGCAACACCCGTGGACCTGTCGGCTGGGGCCACGGAAACAAGCGTCGGAAAAGTATTGTCGTCAACCGCCGAGACGGCAGTCGTGAAACTGCTTGTAAGGGCCCCCAGCGGATTTCCTGCGACATCCGTGATGCCTGCACCTTGAAGGGTATAAACCGTAGAAGGTTGCAGGGACGTTAATGGTCTCAGAATTACCAGGTTGTCCGCCAGGATAAGCGATGAAGGCACAGGGGTGGAACCCATTAACAGCCTCAGTGAGGCTGCCGTTACGGTGACTGGATCAATTGATTTATTGAAACGCACATTCACCCGAGCGTTACTTGGGATTCCACTCGAGCCCGGGGGAGGGCTGACGGATACAACCGACGGTGTTGTGGTATCCGGACCCGAATTGGTCTCGAAGGCCACAAATCCAGGGCTTTGAAAGCGCACACCACTCAAATCGGTGAGACTTCCAATCATCAGCGAGTAGCTCGTTAATGCCTTCAGCGGGGCTTGCGGTACGAACGACAACACCAAGTCATTCGGAGAAATCTGAACGGTACCGTGCACGTTTTGCTGGTTTGAATCCGCCAGCGCGAGCGTCGTCGCGGTCACCGAATTGTGGTCTACCGGTTTGCTGAGAAGCACCTGAATTGCAACATTGGTCGGAGCGAAGGAATCGTTCGCAGGATTGACTGCTATGACACTGGCAGCGGTAAGATCAGGTGCGGTCCCCGTGGTGAAGCCGGCAAGCACAGGGCTCTGCAGTGAATTCCCAGCCAGATCGGCAACCGTCGATGAAACGGAAATACTGTAGGCCGTATTCGGGCTCAGCAATGCCGCCGGCGTTATCGTCACCAGTGTTCCTGCGTTGTTCACCGATATCGTAGCGGAGACCGGATTGCCTCCTGACGTAAATTGAATCCCGGCGGAGGCGCTGCTCGCTCGGATTGGTGCGCTAAACAGGATGGTCGGCGCAGTGTTGAGAGGAATGCCGGATGCTCCGGCCTGCGGACTCGTCGAAACCACCGCTGGTCCTTGCGTTTGTGTATTGAAAGATGTCGTGAAAAAGAGATTTGTGGGAACGAACAGCTTCACAATGTCCACTAATGGGGACACGAGGAAGTAAGATGCGCCAGCGGACAGCGGGCGTTGCGGCGTGATACTTACGGACAGACCGTCAGGGGAGAATTTGACCGCGGCCGGAGCGTGACCGCCGCCGTTCTGAAAGTACGTGTTCTGGCTGGTCAGCGAAGCGGGATTCAATCGGCGTGGCGATTGAATAAAGACTTGTACATTGGTCGGCACGGTGGCGCCGGTATTCGGACTAATCGAGGCGACAACCGGAGATGACGACCCGCTGTTGGTCGTAAATGTACTTGTGAACGGCGGCGCCGTAAAGGAATTCAAGGCCGATCGAACTCCACTCACCTGCAAGGTGCAGCGTCTCGTGATGAGCGGGGTGTTG
The DNA here is from genome assembly GCA_035295125.1 of Bryobacteraceae bacterium. Lineage (GTDB taxonomy): Bacteria > Acidobacteriota > Terriglobia > Bryobacterales > Bryobacteraceae > JAICMB01. Next base: position 17,286 of record DATGJP010000043.1, read on the forward strand.
GGCACAAAAACGATGTACAGCCCATCGTCGGACACGCTGACCGTTCCACTGACATTTGAGTTTCCGTCATTAAGTTGAACATTTCCGCTGTTCACATAAGACGGATCCACCGGCTGACTCATTGTGAGGACCACGCCGGAGTTGGGGTCGACGCCGGTGGATTGGTCTGCCGGATAGACTGCGTTCACTGTGAAAGATGAAGAGGCGGGAAGCGTGAAGTACCCGTTGATATCGATTACGACATCCGTGTCGTTGGTTACGAACAAGCTGATTCCGTTGTTCGTTCCAGCCGGCACGATAGCCGCATTCGCCACAATCCGGCCATCTCCCGAGTTCAGTGTCGAAACCAACGGCATAATGCGGTTTTCGGCCCAAGCGCTCAGATAATTGAGAGGGCCGCGCGGAACCGCCGTAATGTTCAGTGAATAAGCCACGGCTCCCGCTGGAATTCCACAGGTGCTTTGCGGAATCTCGAACGTTCGTGCTGAACCGCCGGTCATGAAAGGTCCACCGAACGCGCCTGTTGCTCCGCGCGTGTCTGCCACACGACACGGCGTCACGATATGAAACGCGGTTCCAAACGCGCCTCCCGGAGGGGCGAAGTATCCGTCCAGATCGAGAATCAATTGGGTTTGGTCCGTCACAAAGGCGCTCACGCCTCCGCCCGTTCCGGCGGGAACAATCGCGGCATTTGCCACCACGGCCCCTTGTGGCGAGTTCAGGGTCGACACGAGCGGTTGAGGCTGGGCGGACGGCCACAAACTCAGGTATCCGAGTTGTCCAGGGGGGACGACGGTAGCATTCAGCGAATAGGCTTGCACTCCGCTGGGGACCGTGCAAGGTCCTTGGGGGACGTTGAACGTCCGTTGTGCTCCAGCGCCGATAATCGGCCCGCCGAATTGCCCGCTGGGTCCACGTGTATCCACGATGCGGCACGGCGTCAGCGAATAAAACGAGAGCCCCTGCGATCCTGCCGAACTTGTGAAATAGCCATTGATATCGATGATGACGTCCGTAGTATCGGAGACATAGACGTTCACAGAGCCATTTGTACCTGCTGGAACGATTGCCGCATTCGCCACAATTCGGCCATCGAGCGAATTCAGGGTCGACACCAGTGGCTGAGGCTGACCTGTCGGCCACAACGTCAAATAGCCGAGAGTCTGATGAGGCACAACGGTTATATTGAGCGCGTATGCTTGCGCGGCCGCGGGAACACCACAAGAACTACTCAGCACTGGAAAAGTTCGCGTTGTGTTGCTGGCCATCGCTGGTACTCCCAATGGCGCGCTGCCGAAACGCGTATCGGCGACCCGGCAAGGTGTCAGTGGAACAAAGAAAAGGTCGGTGGCAATTTCATTCTTAATTGGGACTGTGCTTCTGGGAACTTCACACCAAACTATTGCCCAACCAAGGAGTGCATAAACAAGAACACGGCGGTTGAAAAACGGAATGAACAGCATGGAATACGGAATAAGAAGTGTACCATTGTTCCGCTCCGGATCGGGGCCATTTCTTGCTAAGAGGGAGCGCAGACAGATCGAAAGAGTTTCATATTCGTGAAAGTATTAGACGCGACGCGTCGGGCAGGAAAGGCGACGAGAACTGGATCGGCACCAACGAACGGATATGCAAAACCCACTTGCATAGATGTCCAATCTGAGTATACTAGTCCATGTAGAGACTAGTATGACCCATCAAGAGCAATCGTCCATAGCCGCGATCCTCCCCCTCCCGACCATTGCTTTCCACCTTCTGCTCGGTTTGAGCGAAGGCGAGCGCCATGGTTACGCCCTGAAACGCGAAATCGTCAGCCGCACCCACGGCAAGCTGAAACCGGCCCCAGGCGCGCTCTATGGAGCGATTAACAAGATGCTGGAACAGGGTCTGATCGAGGAATCCGAAGAACGGCCCGATCCACACCTCGACGATGAAAGGCGCCGCTATTACCGCATCACACCACTCGGCCGGCAAGTGGTGCGGGCAGAAGCCGCCCGGATGCAGGAACTGGTCGACCTCGCCGCCGAGAGGTTCGGCTTTCGCCAAAACGCCTGACGACAAACCAGAGGCCCCCCATGAACAACCCAGTAAAGCTGTATCGTGCGTTCTTGAAGCTGTACCCGGCCCGGTTTCGCGAAGAATACGCCGCGGTGCTCGAGCGGGACTTTCGTGACGAGCACCTCGAATCCGGCGGCGGTCTCCTTTTCTGGGCGCGCATCCTGGCCGACCTCGGCGTGTCGATTCCCGTGGAAATGGCGCGCGAGCTGAGCCGCGATCTCCGCCACAGCGTGCGACTCTACGCCAAGCGCCCGCTCGTCACCGGGCTGATCCTGGCAGCGCTCGCGATGAGCATTGGCGCCACCACCGGCGTGTTCAGCGTCGTCAACGCGCTTCTACTTAAGTCGCTTCCGTTCCGAACGCCGGAGCGCATTGTCCTTTTGGACGGATTCCCGGGCGGCTCGTACAAGTCGCACAAGCTCTTCGACGCGGACTGGGATCGCGCCTATCTCGAGGACGCAATGCTTTTCAACTTCAGCGACATGAACCTGGTGACCCGGCATGATCCGGTTCGGGCCAAAGTCACGGAAACGTCAGCGAACTTCTTTCAAACCCTTGGCTCCGATGTCATGTTCGGGCGCTCGTTCCTGCCGGATGAGGATCTTCCGGGAAAAGATGGGGTCGCCGTCATCAGTCACGCTTTGTGGGAGCAGGTGTACGGGGGCGATCCGCGCATCCTGGGTTCAACCGTTCACATCAACGGGACACCCATAACCATCATCGGTGTGGCCAACCCGGGAATGGACTTTCCCGACAAAACCGCCGTCTGGACCCCGACTACCTTCGATATCGACAAGCTGGAGAAGTACGAAGGAATCTACTGGCGAATCGTCGGAAGGTTGAAGCCAGGCGTCACGATGTCGCAAGCCCAGAGCATGTACCGCGCGAACGTGGAACGGGTCTGCGCCGGCCGCTGCCAAAGCTTCGGATCAAAATCGGCGAATACACTTGCGCTCGTCTCCATGCGGCAGCAGCTCGCGGGATCGGTTGGCCAGGCGTCGTTTGTGTTGTTGGGCGCCGTCGTTTTTGTTCTGCTCATCGCTTGCGCCAACGTGGCCAACCTGTTGCTCGCGCGTATTTCTGAGCGCCGCAAGGAAATGGTCATTCGCGCCGCGCTCGGCGCCAGCCGCAGCCGACTGGTGCAGCAGCTCATTACAGAATGCATACTGTTGTCCGTGATCGCCACCGCTGCCGGATTATTGATCGCCCGCTGGGCGACCGCCCTGGCCGCGATGTTCCAACCTGCGCAACTCAGCGCGCAGCAGTATTCGATCCTGGATGTCCGGGTGTTCGGGTTCGCCGCCGGCCTGGCGATCGTGACCGGTCTGCTCTTTGGCGTCTTTCCCGCATACCTCGCGAGCCGCCTGCAACCCAGCGACGAACTCCGGCTCGGCAGAGGCTCTTCGTCCGGCGCCAGCCGTCTCCGGCAGATCCTGATCGCCGCGCAGGTGACCTTCACCCTGGTGCTGCTGGCCGGCTCGATTGTCTTGGGGCGCGCGTTCCTAACGCTGCTGGGGACCGATCTCGGATTCAAGGCTGGCGGTGTGGTTTCCCTCAGCGTGTCGCTTCCGCATTCCACCGAAGCCTCTCGGGAGCGTACGATTGCCTACTACCACGATGCGATGGAAAGGCTGCGCGCCGTGCCTGGCGTCGAGTCTGCGGGAATTATCTCGCAGCTTCCTTTGGGCGGGCGATTCTATTCACTGGGACGCTTCAAGTTCAACTCGGCGCGTGAATTTCCGCTGACGCAGTTTCTTGTCGGAGGTCCCGGGTATTTGAGCACTTTGGGTGTGAACATCCTCGCGGGCCGCGATCTCGAACCACGGGATTCGGCCGGCTCGGAACCGGTGATCCTGATTAATGACACCCTGGCGCAGGCTCTTGGCGGCATTCAGAGCACGCTCGGCAGGCAGATCTCCGCTCAGGGTTGGGGGGCTCCAAAGCCAATGAAGATTGTGGGGGTATATCGCTCAGTGCGTCAGGCCGGGCCCGCCCACGATCCGTTTGCGCAGATGATCGCGCCATATGCGCAGTTGCCGGTTCCTTTCATGACGTTCGTCGCCAGGGTGCATGGTCATGCTGAAGACTACCTGCCGGTTTGCCGCGACGCGATTCAATCCATCGACCGCAACGTGCCGCTCTTCGGGATCGGCACCCTGGAGGACCGTCTTCGTGAGAAACTCGCTCGCCCGCGCTTCTACACCACTGCGGTGCTCTTTTTCGGAGTCTTCGCTCTCCTTCTCGCGCTGATCGGAATCTACGGGGTTGCTTCCTATTCGGTAACCCAGCGCACCCACGAGTTAGGCGTTCGACTGGCGGCCGGCGCGCGCGCTCACGAGGTCCGGCTACTCCTCTTGCGCCAAAGCCTGCTGCCCATTCTCGCCGGCACGATTGCGGGGATTGCCGGAGCCGCCGCACTGGGCAAATCGCTGGTCCACCTGATTGAGAGTGCCGGGAATGTGAATTACGCAATCTGCCTGACGGCAGCCGCGCTGCTCGCCGTGGTGGCGATTACTGCAATTTGGACGGCGACCGGTCGGGTGCTTCGGCTGGATCCGATGCAGATATTGCGGGCCGAGTAAGCCGGGCAGGACAGGCGAACCGGCTGCTTCACCCTTCCACAGCCTGTCGCATTTGGAGGTTTCTAGGCTGCGATCGGTTTGAAACCCGCCGAGCGCCGGTTGCAAACCGGTGCGCAGGATGTAATCCTGCCTTACATGCTCTCGTCTCGCTTTTTGGCGTGGACTGCGCTCGCCGCTGCTCCGATGCTTGCCCAAACCACGGAATACCAGCTTCATGTCGATGCGACCGACGCGCCGCGCCGTCTATTTCATGTCCGCATGACCGTTCCCGCGAAGCCGGGTCCTATGACGTTGCTCTATCCGAAATGGATTCCCGGCGAGCACATGCCGTCGGGCCCGATCAGCGACCTCGTGGGATTGAAAGTGCAAGCCTCCGGCCAGTCCCTGCCGTGGAAGCGCGACAACGTGGATATGTTTGCGTTTCACGTGGACGTACCAGCGGGCGTAACGATCCTCGACGTAGCGTTCGATTTCATCAGCCCGCCCGACACCGGCGGCTACACCTCGGGCAGTTCCACCACGAGCGAACTCGCCGTCCTGAACTGGAATCAACTGGTGCTCTATCCACAGGGCGTCGCGCCGGATCAGCTCCAATACCACGCGTCACTGCGTGTTCCCGACTCCTGGCGCTACGGAAGCGCTCTGCCGATCCAGCATGAATCGGGCAACGAAATCGAATTCAAACCCGCCCCACTGACGACGCTGATCGATTCGCCGATCTCGATGGGACGGCATTACAAGACGATAGACCTAGGTTCTCCCGACGGCATTCCGCATTACCTGAACCTCGCCGCCGACAGCGACCGCGCGGCAGAAATCCCCCAGGAACTGGTCGCGGAGTACAGGAACCTGGTGCTCGAGACGGGAGCGCTGTACGGTTCCCGCCACTATCGCGACTATCACTTCCTGCTCACACTGAGCGATCACGTGGCGCATTTCGGACTGGAGCATCATGAATCGAGCGACGACCGGGTGGCGGAGCGGACTCTAATCGACGACGCCCCTCGGAAAATGGCATCCTCGCTGTTGCCGCACGAGTTTACGCACTCTTGGAACGGGAAGTTCCGGAGGCCCGCCGGACTCGCCACGGGGAATTACGAATCGCCGATGAAGGGCGACCTGCTTTGGGTTTACGAAGGACTGACCAATTATCTTGGCGAGATTCTGGCGCCGCGTAGTGGACTGTTGAGCCCCACGGATTATCGCGAGGCACTCGCGCGCACGGCCGCGGACCTGGACACGGAGGCGGGCCGCGCCTGGCGGCCGCTGGAGGACACGGCGATTGGAGCACAGATACTGTACGAGGCCCGCGATGATTACGCGGAGTATCGCCGCAGCGTCGATTATTACCCCGAGGGGTCATTGATCTGGCTCGACGCGGATGTTACGATTCGCCGGCTGAGCAACGGCAGCAAGTCGCTCAATGATTTTTGCCGGGCTTTCCTGGGCGGTCCGGGTGGCGCTCCGGCCCTGAAGCCCTATCATTTCGAAGATATCGTCGCAGCGCTTAGTGCCGTCCAACCTTATGATTGGGCCGGATTCCTAAACCAGCGCTTGCACTCGACCGACCCGCACGCGCCGCTCGGCGGAATCCAAAACGGCGGCTGGAAACTTGTGTACAACGCCACCCCGTCGGATATGTGGAAAGCCTACGAAGAGTATCGCAAGGTGATTGACCTCAGCTATTCTCTCGGCCTGGTGGTCATGGAAGACGGATCTATTCGCGATGTGAAGTTCAATGGCCTGGCGAAGGGTGCCGGCCTTGCACCGGCGCAGAAGATCATCGCGGTGGATGGGCGCCAGTTCAATCCCACGGTTCTCCGGGATGCGGTGGAAGCCGCAACTCATCGTTCCGAGCCCATGGAGCTGCTGATCAAAGACGGAGAATACTACAAGACCTACCGCATCGATTATCACGGCGGCCCACGTTATCCTCACCTGGAGCGCGACGCGTCGAAGCCGGATCTGCTCTCCGCGGTCATCGCACCCCTTGCAAAGCACTAACCGCGTGAGTGCGCCAGTTCTTCAACCTGACCTGCCGCGGCGGCTCGGCGTCTGGGACGCCGCGTCGATCGTTGTCGGCATCGTGATCGGCGGCGGCATCTTCGTGGTTCCCAGCATCATTGCACGGCATGTGCCTTCAACCAGCGGCGCAATGCTGATTTGGGTGCTTGGCGGAATCATCACGTTCTTCGGCGCGTTGGCCTATGCCGAGCTCGGCGCCATGTTTCCTGCCACGGGCGGGCAATACGTTTTCCTGCGCGAGGCTTACGGCCCGGGAATGGCGTTCCTGTGCGGCTGGACTATCTGCGGCATCGTGCTGCCCGCGATGATGGCGGCGCTGGCGGTCGCATTCTCGGCTTACCTGGGCCATTTCATTCCGCTTTCGCCGCTGGCCGCGAAAGCTGCGTCCGGAGGAATTATCCTCCTGATGACCGCCATCAACTACAGCGGTGTGCGGCTGGGAGCAGCGGTTCAGAACACCTGCACGATTTTAAAGCTGGGAGGAATCGCCGCGATCGTGATCAGCGCTTTGTGGGTGCCGGCGGTGCACGCAACCTCGGCTGCTGAATCCACGCCAATATCGTGGGCACCGGTCGCGGCGGCGCTGACGGCGGTCCTTCTGGCTTATGACGGTTGGAACCTGATGACAGCGATCGGAGGGGAAATCAGGAATCCGCAGCGGAATGTCCCGCTTGGGCTGGCGCTCGGAGTCGGTCTCATCATGGCGGCCTATCTGTCGGTGAATTGGGCCTACCTGCACGTACTTCCGGCGGCGGAAATCGCCGCGTCGGAGCGTCCGGGAAGCCTGGTGGCCGACCGAACGCTGGGCTCTGCCGGCGCCGCCATAATCTCTGTCACCATTCTGGTGTCGATTCTGGGTTCCATCAACGGCGGAGTCCTGGTGATGCCGCGCCTGGTATTTGCCCAGGCTCGCGACCGTCTGTTCTTCGCGCGTTTGGGGGAAGTGCATCCCCGGTTCCGCACCCCTTCCGCGGCGACAGTGGCCGAAGGCGTTTGGACAGCCGTGCTGGCGATCTCCGGGTCTTACGAACTGCTCATCACCTATGCTGTCTTCTGCGAATTCGTGTTTTACCTTGCGGTCATTTCCGCATTGATGCGGCTGCGACACACACAATCCGAGAGATTTCGGCCTTATCGTATGTGGGGTTATCCCGTAACCCCTTTACTCTTTCTCGCCGCTGCATTGTGGTACGTGGTGGCAAGCCTGTTGGCGTCTCCTAAGACCTCGATCACCGCCCTGGCGCTTATTGCGATGGGCGCGGTTGTTTACCTCGTCTGGCGCCGCTCTTCACAATACAGCTATCTCCCTAAGGAATCCTAAAACGCCAAGCGGCACGCCGATTGCAATAACTTTCGCGGCACGATTCGCCGGGGGAGACCGCGTGCCACGGTCACCCCGTTGAAGGACAAACGGATGTACGAGACAAGACAGTGTTCGAGGATTAACCGTTATGGCCGCGGGTTATCGTGTAATTTCTTCCTTCATTGGTATCAAGCAAGGAGACGACGGTGGGTGTCGGCTCATCACTATTCCCGGCAATGCAAAGATCTCGATTCGGGGACCTGTCCTGCAATCGGGTCTCGTAGATGTCGAATTTGAAAACGAGTTGATTGCAGTCTTCATGAGAGATATTGACGAACGGACAGAGCGCCTCTAGGTGGCGCGGGCGGTTTCGCCTGTGCCTTCCCGGTGAAGTCGATGTAGAGGTCAGCAGCCGTGATTCCGTACGTGGGCGTCCAGCGCCAGGCGGGCGCTTTCCGACTTCGTGCGGGCAGTTTCACTGAATTCGCGAAGACGTTCGTATTCCGTCTTCGACAGCACCCCCAGCCTGCGCTGGAGCACCTGAACGGCGCGGCTATAGTCGGCAGTTGCGGTTGTGTATTCACGTAGTAAACGATCCTTCACTTCGCAACTTTCCTCTCGCGCGGGTTGGGTTCCTTCACACGGCATACGGTCTCGGTGTGCTAGCTAGCAATATCCCTGGGTGTTCAGCGAAGGGGACTCCAGCCCGCAGAACTTGTTTCCGTCCAATTTGTAAAGCATTGTAAGGAGCGGTGAGTCTTGACAGAAAGACCGCCATCGGGCATGATTTACTCCAGGATGTCTACCCCAGAGAATCTACCTGAGACCCGCCTCGAATTCCTGCAGGGAACACTGGATGTTCTTGTTCTTCAAAGGCTCAAGTTTGGGCCCATGCATGCCCATGGGATCGCCCAGTGGATCGAGGGCTCTTCCGCGAATGACTTCGTGGTGGAGCATGGCTCTCTCTATCCCGCCCTTCAGCGGCTGCTGCAACGGGGCTGGATTGAGTCCCACTGGGATACATCGCCAAATGGACGGCGCGCTCGTTATTACTCGCTCACTACGGCGGGCCGCAAGCAGGTGGTACACGCGACCTCGCGATGGCAGCGTTTCTCGGATGCCATGTCCCGGCTGCTCTCGACGGAGGAGGCCTGAAGGCATGAGACGGATGTGGTCAAAACTACTCGCATTCTTCCGTCCTGGGTATAGTCCGTCGGAATTGGACGAGGAGATGGGAGCCCACTTTGACTTCGAAGTCGAGGAGAATATCAAAGCAGGCCTGCCGCCCGAAGAGGCCCGCCGCGCGGCCGGCATGAAATTCGGGAACCGCGCCCTCGCTCGTGAGAGCGTATATGAATCCTGGCGGTTTGCCTGGTTCGAAGCGCTGCTTCAAGATGCCCGCTATTGTTTGCGCTGTGTCCGGAAATCCCCGGCGTCGTCGTTGATATTGATCCTGACACTCGCACTGGGAATCGGCGCCAACACTGCGATTTTTAGCGTCGTGAATTCCGTCCTGCTCAACCCGCTGCCTTATCCCGATTCTGAGCGGCTGGTGTGGCTGGGAGAGTCGTTTCCAAAGGGGTCGGGGATCGCCGTGACTTGGGTGAATTACAAGGATTGGCTCGCGGATAATCGCACCTTCGAAACCATGTCGGCTTACGATTTTCCTGGCGTCACCGTCACCGGGCATGGCGAGCCGGTTCTCGTCCGTGCGGGGCGCGTCACCAGCGAATTCTTTCCGTTGTTGGGTGTGCGGCCCTTGTTTGGCCGCCTGCCGAATGCGGATGACGACAAGCCGGGGGCGCCTCTTGTCACGGTCCTGGCCTACGACTTCTGGCGGAACAACTTCAGCTCGGAGCGAAAGCTGGTGGGGTCGACGCTCGCGATCAACGGGAAAGCCTTCGAAGTGATTGGCGTCGCGGCACCGCATTTTCAGTTTTATGGCAAGGCGGACCTTTACATACCCGCCGGGCCCGTTTTCGGCACGATCCACAACCGTGCGCAACATGGCTCGCTGCACGTACTGGGGCGTCTGCGCCCGGGCGTCACTCTTGCGGACGCTCGCAAGGACCTGGACGGAATTATGCAGCGGCTCGCGGTTACGGATCCGGGACCCGAATCCACTCACCGCTCCGCGGCTATTTTCCTGAATGACATCATGAGCAGCGGTATCCGCCCCACTTTACTCGTTTTGATGGGCGCGGCTTGCCTGGTTTTGCTTATCGCGTGCGCCAATGTCGCGAACCTGCTGCTCGCGCGGGGATCGGTTCGGATACAGGAGATTTCGATCCGGGTCGCGCTGGGAGCGGCGGCGAATCGCATTGCGCGGCAGTTGCTCACCGAGAGCCTGGTGCTGGTAGGTGTTGGCGGGCTGGCGGGCGTGGCGCTAGCGTATTGGGGACTCCGCATGCTCGTTGCATCGCGGCCGCCCGGCCTTGCCCGCGTGGCAGCTGCCACACTGGATTCGCGCGTCCTGCTGTTCGCGCTGGCGGTGACGCTCTTCACGGGTTTGATCGCTGGTGTCGGACCGGCCTTCCACGCGGTGCGCCGGCGTGGTCCTAATGGCTTGAATCAAGGTTCGAGATCGAGCACCGACCGACGTTCCCGGCAGTTGTTCCGCAACGCCCTCGTGAGTGCGGAAATCGCGATCACTTTGGCGCTGGCATTTGCCGCCGGACTTCTGATTCGAAGCCTCGCCGCCGCGCAGAATCGTGACCCTGGTTTCCGGCCCGATCATCTTCTGGCGCTGGAGCTGTCGCTGCCGCCCACGCTTTATGCAGGCGATGACGCGATTCGAGCATTTTATTCCAACCTCGAGCAGGAATTGAGAGCACTCCCGGGCGTGAGCGAAGTCGGCCTTGTGAGCTGCCGTCCGGCGGGCGGGGATTGCGGCGACTGGTTCTACTCGGTCCCAGGGAAGCCGGTACCGGCTAAAGGCGACGAGCCGCTGGCGCTGTTCGATTCGGCGGACAGCGACTACTTCCGGTCTGTGGGAACACCGCTTCTGCAAGGGCGGCCGTTCACGTCCCGCGACGTCGCAAAAGGAGTGCAGGTCGCGATTGTGAACGAGAAGCTGGCGCGCACGTGGTGGCCGAATAGGACCGCTGTGGGAACACAAATCAAGGTGGGTGGTCCGTATCGCGATGGCGCCGTGTTGGAAATTGTGGGGGTGGTCGGAAATGTCAGTCAGTTGGGGTTAGATACGGAAGTGGCTCCTCACGTCTTCACTCCGACGACGCAGGTTATCGGGAGCTCCATGGCGGTAATGATTCGCACCCAGCCGGATCCCGAGTTGCTGATTCCGGCCGTCCGGGCACGTGTTCATGCGATCGACCGGGACCTTCCGATCCGGAGTCTGCGCTCCAGTGAATCGCTTCTGGCGGAGTCACTGGACCGGCGGCGGTTCGGCGCCCGGCTCCTGGCGCTTTTTGCGGCACTGGCAATTGTTCTGGCCGCGGTGGGCGCTTATGGTGTCCTGAGTTGTTGGGTGGCTTCGCGGGAAACCGAGATCGCGGTTCGCATGGCGATTGGGGCGACCCGTTCGTCGGTGCTGAGCCTGATCGGCTCGCATGCGGCACGGCTGGCAGCTTGGGGGGCGGGCGTGGGATTGATCGGTGCGTGGGCCGCGTCGCGCTATCTCGCGCACCTTGTTTTCGGGGTGTCGCCGCAAAGCGCTACCGTGGCTTCGTTAGCGATTGGTGTTGTTGCGATAGTGACGACCGCAGCTACGATTGTGCCTGCGTGGCGGGCCGCGCGTGTAGACCCCGCGGTCAAGTTGCACGGATCCTAGCAGGCTTGGTTGAAGTCGGTGCTGATGCCTGCCCGCCTTAGCTCACAACCTGTGGTAGACAAACGCCAGGATTGATTTGATCTGCGGCTCTGAGGTGATCTGCTCCGGCACTCCTACGTACGAAAGGCCAAAGGTCTTGTTATCCGAGAACAGGAATTGAAACTGGATCGGAACGGGGCCGGAAGGCGCGGCGGGATCACGAATGCCGGCCCGCACGAGAACGCCGGAATCTACAGTGGCGTCGAATTGAACCACGGTCATTCCCATACCCGCCAACGCCGAGGTCTCATAAGTCGTCCATTTGCCCTCTGGGAATGCCGCATCAAAAGCACTGCCGATTGCCTGGCTCTGATGGGACGGCAATGTTCCCGCCTTCACAACTTCGATGGCGTCCTTGATGGCTGGTTCAGAACTGCAACTGTATAGCAGCAGCGCAGATAACGCGAGTGGAACGGAGAGCAGTCGCATAACCGTATTCAGCGCTAATGCAATGATCGACAGATATTCTCCCGAAAAATAGCGAAAAAACGACCTGAAGACACACTACAGTATTGCCACATGTATCGAGGCTTAGCCTGGCTTAGGGAATTGCGCGCCCGAACAACGCGGGCGCTTGGCCGGCGGCGCAAAGCCCCACCTGAGATTGCCTCGTGTCAGTACGGAAACGAGCTTCGTTGCGCACAGCTTTTCGAGCGGCTTCCTGCAGTGGTATGGACAGCCGACGAAGCCGGCAGGACTATCTACGTGAGCGAAAGCAGCAAGATGGTCTACGGGTTTGACGCCCAGACCCTGCTTACGAACGGTGTGCGGTTCTTCGATTTGGTCCACCCGGACGATGCGGCCCGAGCCCGCGCGGCATACGAAGCCCTGTTTCGGGAGGGGCGCCCTTACGATCTGGAATTTCGAGTACATACCCGAGACCGGTCCTACATCTGGGTTCACGACCACGCCATAGGGACCTACGAATTGAACGGCCGGCGCTGCACGGTGGGAATTTCGACGGACGTTACCGGGCGGCGCCGGGCGGCACACGCGCTCCGGACGGCGCAGCAGTTTGCGCAATCGACGATCGATGCCATCGGCGCGCATCTCTGTGTTCTGGACGAGACCGGTACGATTATCGCCGTCAACCGAGCCTGGCAGCAATTCGCCGAAGCCAACAAGTCTACGGCTTTTCGTCAAAGCCCTGCCCAGTTCTGTGAAGGCGCCAATTACCTCGCCGTCTGCGACCGGGTGGTGGGGCCGGATGCTAAGCAAGCGGCGGAGTTTGCCGCGGCGATACGCAGCGTTCTTCGAGGCGACAGTCCCGATTTTTCTCTCGAGTACCCGTGCAACTCGCCCGATCAGGAGCGCTGGTTCCTTGGCAGAGTTTCGAGATTTGTTATCGACGGGGCTGCCTGGGCCGTGGTTTGGCACTATGACATCACGAAGCGAAAGCGGGCCGAGCAAGACCTGCTCGCCGCGAAACAGGCGGCCGAGGCGGCCAACCAGGCCAAGAGCCGGTTTCTCGCCCACATGAGCCACGAAATCCGGACGCCGATGAACGGGGTTCTCGGCATGCTCGAGCTTCTGACGCTCACCGATGTTTCTCCGCAGCAGCAGCGATACATTGATGTATCGAGGGCGAGCGGCGAAGCGCTCCTGGCCATCATCGATAACATCCTGGACCTTTCAAAGATCGAGGCTCACAAGATGGTGCTGGAGCAAACTGTCTTCGACCTCGATGCCCTGTTGAACAAGGTAGCCGCAATGATGTCCGTTCAGGCCAGTCAAAAAGGGCTGTCCCTCGATTGCGATTTTGCGGCCGACTTGCCCCGCTGGGTATGCGGCGATCCTAAACGTTTGCGCCAGGTGCTGGTTAACCTGCTCGCGAATGCTGTGAAGTTCACCGACACGGGTGAAATCAGGATTTCTGCAGGGCTGGATCGGCTCGACAAAGATCACTCGCTGCTCCGATTTGCCGTCTCCGACTCGGGGATCGGACTGCGCGAGGATCAGCGCTTATCGGTTTTTGAGCCATTCGTTCAAGCCGATCCTTCCACCACGCGCAAATACGGCGGAACAGGCTTGGGGCTCGCCATCGCCAGACAGTTTGTGGAAATGATGGGTGGCACGCTCGGAGTCGAAAGCGAAGAGGGGCTAGGCTGTACTTTCAGGTTTACCGTCCGGCTCAAATTAGCACCGACTCCCGCGGTTGAACAGGACACCCCGGCTGAAGCCGTCGGGACGTTTGTGCCGGGGTCGCCGGCGGGACGGAATGCGCGAATTCTGGTGGCAGAGGACAACCCCACCAATCGCATGGTGGCCATCGAGCAGTTGGCCAAGCTGGGCCTGGCGGCGCAAGCCGTGACCAATGGTGCGGAGGCAGTTGAGGCCTTCCACACTGTGTCATATGACCTCGTGCTGATGGACTGCGATATGCCCGTGATGGACGGCTTCGAGGCCACGCGGCGGCTCAGGGAGATGGGTAAGGCCGAGCTGCCGATTATTGCTCTTACGGCGGATGCCATGGTGGAGGACCGCGAACGATGCCTGCGCGCGGGCATGAGCGATTACCTGGCCAAGCCTGTGCAGTTGAAGCGCCTGTCCGAAGTTCTCGCGAAGTGGCTGAACACGGCTTCGGACGGGGCGGGGCAGGGGCCGGTGGTATTTGACGAGCAGGACCTGCTCGGACGTTTGCTGGACGACCGCGCGCTGGCAGGCAAGGTTATTCGAGGCTTCCTATCGGATTGTCCCGTGCAACTGGCCGCTCTAGCCGAGCGAATCGAAGCCGGCGACTTCGAAGGCGTGCGGCGCCAGGCGCACAAGGTAAAGGGCGCCGCCAGTACGGTGGCGGCTTTGTGCCTGCGGGACGTCGCTTATGCCATGGAACTGGCTGCCAAAGCCGGGGATCTCGCAGCCGTGCAACGCCTGGCGCCGTCCGCTGGCGATGAGCTTGCGCGCTACGAAACGGCATTGCAGACTGCCGGCTGGCCGGCATGAAAGGAATCATGAAAACTCTGATCGTTGAAGACGACTTCACTGCGCGGTTAACGCTGCAGACCTTCCTCTCCGGCTACGGGGAGTGTCATATCGCCGTGAATGGCAAGGAAGCTGTCGAAGCTTGCCGCCTGGCTACAGCGAGCGGGTCGGGCTACGACCTGATCTGCATGGACATCCTGCTGCCCGAGATGGATGGGCAGGCGGCGGTGAGGGAAATCCGTTGTCTGGAGGAGGAACAGGGTATCTTTCCGGCGGGCGGCGCGAAAATCATCATGACCACGGCGGTCAGCGATATAAAGGACGTCATGCAGTCATTTAAGGACCTCTGCGATGCGTATCTCATCAAGCCTGTCAACCTCCGGGATCTCCTGAATCACCTGGAGACCTTCGGGCTTCTCGAGGCGGTGCACTGTCATCCCAAGACTTTTTGAACCACGGCGATCAGTTGTTCCGGGCGAAACGGCTTAACGATCCAGGCCGTGGCTCCAGCGCTTTTGGCTTCCTGCTTTTTGGCGGGTTGCGATTCGGTTGTCAGAACCACGATAGGAACATACTTCACTTTCTGGTGCGCGCGTAGTCCTTTGATGAGCGTAATGCCGTCCATGTTCGGCATGTTCAGATCGGTGATGACCATGGCGATGGGCTGAGTAAGCTTCCCCAGAGCGTCCTGTCCGTCTTTGGCTTCGATGACGTCGTAGCCCGCTCCTTTCAAGGCGAACGTCACCATTTGACGAACTGTCGCCGAGTCATCCACGGCAAGAATTGTCTTAGCCACGGCTCCCTCCCGTAGTGTCCGACTTCAGGCGCTGGCCGCCGTGCTGGCTAGAAGAATTCGACATTTTCCTCCTCGGATTTATCCGGCGTGCCGGCAGCCATTTCGTTCTCACTCTGCTGCCCGGATTCGTAAACGACATCGTGAACCGCACGTTCCGACTCCATGGTGTAAAGGGAGAGCATGCTTTTCATATCGGCTGAATCGCCGGAGTGTGTGTCCGGTGAAAGCCCCCGCAATCTTTCGACGGCCCGCCGGAGCGTTTCGAGGATTTCCGCCTGGGAACCAAACCCCTCGATGGTCTCCCGGATTCGCTCGTTGAGCTCCGCGGACATGTCGAGAGCCATTTTGCAGTCCTCCCGCGCTTTATCCTGAATGGAACCGAGCGCCCGGGAGCTCTCTCGCAGCCGTACGATCTGCGCGCCCGATTTGCTTCCCGCGGCGGTGGATTGCGCTAAAGCGGCTGCGGCCGTTCGCACCGTTTCGAGCGTGCCGCTAAGCGTGTCGGAGGCCCGCTCGGTTTCGCGCGCCAGGCCCTGGATGGCCCGCGCGGCCGTTTCGAGCGCGCCCCCGTCGCTGCCAAGCTGCGCGGCCTGGATCGTGGAATTCAAAGCAATACGCTGCATTTCAATGCCGATCGAATGAACCCCGGCGTTGGTTTGGCCCATCTCCGCGGCTCTTTCTTCGACCGCAACGGCCGCGTTGGTCACATGTGCATCCGCGGTTACGTTGCTTTCGAGAATGTCCAGAATGCGGGCGAGACCCTTTTCGAGGGTCGCAAAGAAGGTCGCATCGTTCTTCTCCGATAGTCCGATGAGCCGCGCTGCATCCTCGGCGATCTCGGCAATGTCATGCTCGATACGCGAAAGGGCATGCTGGATTTGCCGGGCGGAATTCTCGAGCGTGGCATGTGAGTTCTCCAGTTGCGCCGCCTGGAGCCGGGCGACCTCGGCCTCGTTCGATTCCGCGCGAGCGAGCGCTTCAACAACATGTTCGATCTGCTGCCGAACGATGTCGTGGGATTGTAAGTGCGTGACAACATCCCCGACCGCCTGGGAGACCTCGCGCATGCGCTCCCCAAGGAGTTGGGTCGCTTGCCCTACCTGTCCGCGGTGTTCACGGATCTTTTCGAGTTCCGCGCTCGTCTGATTGCTCAAAGGCTTGAGGCTTTCTTCGTGCTGCCGCGCGACGCGGCGAATCTGTTCCGAAGCCCGGTTTATGGTCTCGAGCAGCTCGGCGGCGGAATCGGCCGTGACCGCAACCTGTTCCCGAATCTGCCGCGAGAGAATGCCGACTGCATCCGCGAGCGATACAAACGTGACGCCCGTCCCCTCGAACCGGGAGCTTTCGATGCGCGTGATGACGCCCAGCATGTCGAAGGTCCGGACCACCGGCGACACGGTCTCGATCACGCGATGGATTGATTTGGCCTGTTGCTGAATCCCGGCCACCGCGGCCGCCATATCGCGCGCTTCGGTGCTGCCTAAGGTGGATTGCAGGACTTCGTCGAGGACTGCCAGGCTGCCGGCGTCGGTCGCGAGAAGCTCGGCGATGGAGCTGGCTATTTCGGCGAGCTCCCGGGCTCTCCCCGCGAGGTCGCCTAGCCGTCCCCCGACGAGCAGGAACACTCCCTCGGTGGATTGGCTCATCGAGCTGATCTCAGCGCGGACCTCTTCCAGCACGCTGCGCGCCTGGCGCGACTGCGACCGGGAACGCCACTTCGCCAGCCAGTTCCGGAGCGGCGAGAATCGTGCGGCGCTCAGCGGCACACGCGTACCACCTCGGGCGCGATCGCATTCAGCGGCATCACCCGATTCACGGCGCCCAGTTTAATGGCTTCGGCGGGCATTCCAAACACCACGCAGCTCGCCTCATCCTGGGCGATGTTGTGCGCTCCGGACTCCTTCATCTCCAGCATCCCCTTAGCGCCGTCGTCGCCCATGCCGGTCATGATCACGCCGACGGCGTTTCTTCCCGCATAGCGCGCCGCCGACCGGAACAGTACATCGACGGAAGGCCGATGCCGGCAGACCAGCGGCCCGTCGCGAACTTCCACGAAATAACGCGCTCCGCTGCGTTTGAGCAGAAGGTGGCGGTTGCCGGGTGCGATCAGCGCCTGGCCGCGAATTACAGAATCCCCGTTGGACGCTTCCTTGACCGAAATGGCGCACATCCCATCCAGGCGTTCCGCAAACCGGGCCGTAAAATGCTCCGGCATATGCTGCACGACAACGATGCCGGGGGCATCGAGCGGCAGGCACTCGAGAAAAGCACGGAGCGCCTCGGTGCCGCCCGTCGAAGCCCCGACGACCACCACTTTCTCGGTCGTCTGAATCATGGCTCCCGAGTCGGGCTTGGCAATGACAGCGTCGGCGGACAGTTTCGGTGCGATCGCCGGAGTACTCGCCCGCGTTGCTATTCGCGGACGGGTTTTACCGAAGCGGGCCAAAGCAGCGGATTTCACAGCGTCACAGATCCGCACGCGCGATTCTTCGAGGAACTCCCGGGTGCCCAGCTTCGGCTTGGTAATGATCTCAATGGCGCCCTTTTCGAGCGCCGCCAGCGCCGTTTCGGATCCGTGCATGGTCAGGCTCGAACAGATTACTACCGGAATGGGATGCTGCTCCATGATGCGGTCCAGAAATGTCAGACCATCCATTCCGGGCATCTCAATATCGAGTGTGATGACGTCCGGGACTTCCTCCTTGATCCGGCGGACGGCGGCGTAAGGGTCCGGGGCGGCGCCCATCACGTCAATCCGCGGATCGCTGGCGAGGATATCCCGTAGTGTCTGGCGGACGGTTGCCGAGTCGTCCACGATCAGCACGCGCACTTTGCGGCCGGAGGTCATGTGACGGCACCCCGCATCTTCCGGAAGACAGCCGAGTGCACCGGCGTCACCGGGATATCCAGGCCCGACAGCGACTCGGAATGACCTACGAACAGATAGCCGCCGTAGTCCAGGTGACGGCAGAGCTTGTCGATCACCACTTCCTGCGTTGGCCGATCGAAATAGATCATTACGTTGCGAAAAAAGATGATCTGAAACGTGTTGCGAATCGTATACTGCGCATCCATGAAATTCAGGCGGTGGAAGCTGACTCTGCGGCGCAACTCCGGAACCACCCGCACTTGCCGGTGCTCGCGGTTCCGGCTGCGCAGGAGGTACTTCCGGCGCAACTCCGCCGGCAGCGGTTCAATCTGTTGCTCTTCATAAATCCCGAGCCGGGCGCGCTCGAGGATACGGGTCGAAACATCGGTTGCCAGGATCGAAAAATCGAACCCTGGCGTGCGGCTGGCGTATTCCGCCAGCAACATGGCCAGCGTGTATGGTTCTTCGCCCGAGGAACAACCCGCCGACCATACCGAGAAGAGACGATTCGGCCACTTCGGCTGCTGTTCCACAATGGCGGGAAGCGCCACCCTCATTAGGTAATCGAAGTGCTCCGGTTCGCGAAGGAAGTCGGTCTTGTTGGTGGTGATAGCATCCATGAGATGCACTCGTTCTTCGGCATCCTCCGGGGAGTTGATGACGAACTCGGCATAGCGTTCGACGGATTCGAATCCGAGCTCCCGAACGCGCCGCAACAGCCGGCTCTGAATCAGAGTCGCCTTGGATGCCGGCATCTTGATGCCGAGTTCGCTCGTAATATATTGCGCGAGCTTCGAGAAACCGGCATGGGACAGGTGACAGAGACGCTCCTGTGCGATGTTTTTGGTCGAGTCCATGGAAATAGCGGCCGGGTGTGAAACCGGCCGCGGCAGTTTATTTGGACGGCTTCCAGACCGGGGAGTCGTATTCCGCAAACTCCCGGTCTTGAGCGTCGCTGTTCCCGGTGTTCGTGCCGAGTTCAATCTTTGCGCCGGAGACGCCCACGGCTTGCCGCAGCGGAGCTAATCCGGCAGTGGCCGGCCTCGCGTTCGCCCTGGCACGGGCCACCGGCCTGGCCGACGGGCGCCGCTCGCTCTCTTCCGTGCCGGTCTTGAAGAAAGCGATGGACGACTGCAACAGCCCCGCCTGGCTGGCAAGTTCCTCCGACGTGGAAGCCATCTCCTCGGAGGCGGAAGCGTTTTGCTGGATGACCTGGTCCAGTTGCTGGAGCGCCTTGTTCACCTGCGCGGCCCCGGTACTCTGCTCCGCACTCGCGGCGGCGATTTCGCGGACCAGTTCCGCGGTCTTGCCGATGTCGGGCACAAGCTTTTCGAGCAACTGACCGGCGCCTTCCGCCGTGCGCACGCCGCCGGCCGTGAGTCGGCTGATCTCCGCCGCCGCGGTTTGGCTGCGCTCGGCCAGCTTTCGCACTTCCGACGCTACCACCGCAAAGCCCTTGCCATGCTCTCCGGCCCGCGCCGCTTCCACCGCGGCGTTCAGGGCCAGCAGATCCGTCTTGCGGGCGATTTCTTCGATGATGCTGATGCGGTCGGCGATCTCCTTCATGGCCGTGACCGTCTCCTTCACGGCTTCACCACTCGACCCCGCGTCGGTCGACGCTTTCGACGCGATCTTGTCGGTTTGACGCGCATTATCGGCGTTCTGCTGGACGCTGGAGGCCATCTCTTCCATCGACGAGGTGGTCTCTTCGGCCGCGGCCGCCTGTTCGGATGCGCCTTGCGACAACTGCTCCGCCGTCGCGCTCATCTCTTCGCTGCCGCTCGAGACCGCGTGCGCCGCATCGCGCACCTCGCGGACTACCTTGCGGAGGCTCTCGACCATCCCGTTTACCGTCATCAGCATCTGGCCCAGCTCATCCTGCGAAGTTACGTCCGCCGTCTTCCGGAGATCGCCTTCCGCTACACTGCTCACCACCTGGACCGCGGCTGCCAACGGGCGCGTGATACTCCGCACCACAAAGATTGCGATGGTCACCGCCAGCAGCGCCGCTAACGCCAGGCCGGTCAGGATGCCGGCGCGGGCTGAGGCTACGGTCTGCTCGATGCCGCGGCTCTTCTCGTCCGAGAACTCCTTACGAAATTCCATGAGCGTTTGCGCGGCCGCAGTGTACTTCAACTGCGCCGGCTTCAAGTCCGATTGCAGGACGGCATAGGCCTCCTCATCCTTCGAGGCCCGCTTCAGTTTGGTCACCTCCTGCAGAGCGCTGGAATAGCCGGCGCGGGCGGCCTTGAAGTCGTCGAAGAGGTGTCTCCCTTTTTCGGTAAGTATGGTGCGCTCGTACTCGCTGACCAACGAACTGTTCGCAGCAAATGCATTCTGTATCTCCGTGTCCAGATGCGCTGCCTGCTGGCGGTCCTTCGCCATCACCATTTCGAGCAGGGTTCCGTAGTTTTTCTGAACCGCTCTCTCGATCTGGCTCATCGTGTAAAGGCCGGGCAGCGCCTGGTTAGTGATCTCGCGTGAGCTCGCGTCAATAACGCTTATGCGCGTATAGGCATACGTTCCCAGGATCATGAAAACGGCAATCAAAGATCCAAAACCGATCGTGATTCGCGTTCCAACCTTCCAACGGTTCATACTCTCTCCAGTTGGTGGCTTTGTTCGACAGCCTGGCCGACCACCGCCAGGTCCTCGGAGGAGAATACGGCGTTGACGTTGAGGATGATGATGAAATCCTCACCGCGCCGCCCCATCCCTTCGATGAATTCCGTGCGCCAGCGCATGGCGATACGTGGCGGTGGATCAATGTTGGCAGGCTCCAGCTCGATCACTTCGTGAACGCTGTCCGCAATACCGCCAAGCACTGTTGCTTCCCCGTCCAACTCCAGTTCCATAACGATAATGCGGGTGTTCACGGTATCGCTGCCCTGTGGCAATCCGAACCGCAGACGCAGATCGACCACCGGTGTTGCCTGACCGCGGACGTTGATCACTCCGCGCATGTACCCCGGGGCTGAGGGGATTTTCGTGATCTGACCGACCTCCAGCACTTCCCGGACCTGGGCGACATCAATGGCAAACAGCTCGTCGCCGAGTTTGAAGGTTATGTATTGACGTGTTTCCGCAATCATGGAGTCTCCTCTCAACCTTGGTACGGCGTGAACTCACCGTCGTGAGAATCCGCGCTGCCGGTATTCCTGTCCAACTGGATCGATGTGCCCGTGGGCGCGACCGAACGTTGCAGTTTCCCCAGCCCTGCAGCCAGCGAATTTGGGCCGGCGAAGGCGTGAGGTTTAGCCGTAGGGCGTACGGGGTGCGTTTTTGGGGCTTGGGCCGTCCGCTCCGGGTGGGCTGAGCTGCCGGTATTGAAGAAGGCAATGCTCGACTGCAGGATCCCCGCTTGAGTGGAGAGCTGCTCGGCTGTTGCCGCCATCTCTTCCGATGCCGCGGCGTTCTGCTGGATGACCTGGTCGAGCTGCTGCATGGCCTTGTTGACTTGAGCCGACCCCGTACTCTGCTCGGCGCTGGCGGCGGCAATCTCGCGGACCAGTTCGGCGGTTTTCTGAATGTCGGGAACCAGCTTGGCCAGCAATATGCCCGCGCTTTCGGCGGTGTGAACTCCATCCGTGGTCAAGCGGCTGATCTCGGCCGCCGCGGTCTGGCTGCGCTCGGCAAGCTTGCGGACCTCCGAGGCCACGACGGCAAATCCCTTACCGTGATCGCCGGCGCGGGCCGCTTCCACTGCTGCGTTCAAGGCCAGAAGATCGGTCTTTCGGGCGATCTCTTCGATGATGTTGATCTTTTCCGCCACCTGCTTCATGGCCGCGACCGTGTGCACCACGGCATCCCCGCCCGCGCGCGCGTCGTCGGCCGCCTTGGAGGCGATCTTGTCGGTCTGCCGCGCATTATCGGCGTTTTGCTGCACGCTCGAGGTCATCTGCTCCATCGAAGCCGTGCTCTCTTCGGCCGCCGCCGCCTGCTCCGAAGCGCCCTGCGACAACTGCTGAGCCGTGGAACTGGTCTCTCCGCTTCCGTTAGCGACGGCAAAAGCGGCATTGGTGACTTCGGATACGGTCTTGCGGAGATTCTCGAGCATCTTCGCGAGCGCCCGGCCCAGCTCATCCTTCTCCGACAAAACCTTCGCGTCCACGGTGAGGTCCCCCTCCGAGATCTTTCCCGCGACCCGGGCCGCATTTCGGAGGTTTGCCACCATATCGTTCATGGCCTTGAGCATGAGGCCGAGTTCGTCGCTCGAATGCACCTCGATTTTGCGTGTCAGATCGCCCTCGGCGACGTCGCTGACCACGCTGACGGCCGTCGCCAGAGGTCCCGTGATACTGCGGACAATGATCAGGGAGATGACGATGGCGCCGAGCAGCGCCGCCACAATCCCCACCACGATGCCGAGGCGCGCGCCATCCACGGTCTGCCGCACCTTTTCGGAGCTCTCGGCCGCCGCCGACTGGTTAAAGGCAACCAGGTTGGCAGCCTCTTCGAGGTACTTGCGCTCGGCCCGGATGAGTTGTTTCCTGACCAGGTCGGCTGCCTGCGCGCGGGCTTCCCGGGTTCCCGCGCGGCACAACTTCAGGACCTCGTCACAGGAAGCTACATAGACATTTCGCGCCGCCACCAGCGCATCAAAAGCCGCGCGCTGCCGGTCGCCTGCAATCAGCTTCTGATATTCGCTGCGGCGGCCTCCATTCGCGGTTCGGGAATCGCGAATGTCCGACTGCAGCCTCTCGATTTCATCGGCGTCCGTCGCCGCGACAATCTGTAAAACCAGACTGAACTCTTTTTGGATTCCATTCTGTATCTGCCCGACCAGGTAAACACTGGGAAGCGAGTTTGTCGCGATCTCCGTGGAACGTTGCTCGATACTTCGCACCCGGGTGTAAGCGAACATGCCGAGCGTTAAAGCGATTACAATTACGGCGCCGAACCCAGCGCCGATACGTGTACCAATTTTCCAATTGTTCATGATATTCCTGTCCTGTCGGCGTCTTTCATCCGCTCTATATTGGTTGCGAGCAGCAGTTCGTCGGAAGAGAAGACCGCGTTGGCGTCGAGGATGATGATGAAATCGTCCGCCCGCCGCCCCATGCCTTCAATGAATTCCGTGCGCCACCGCATTGCGATGCGCGGTGGCGGATTGATATTTGCCGGCTCGAGCTCGATCACTTCATGGACGCTGTCGGCTGCGCAGCCCAATACTGTCGCCTCTCCGTCCAATTCCAATTCCATGACGATAATTCGCGTGTGCACGTTGTCGGAGCCCGGCGGCAGCCCGAACCGCAAACGCAGATCCACAACCGGAGTCGCCTGACCGCGAACGTTGACTACGCCGCGCATGTACTCGGGAGCCGTGGGCACCCTGGTGACCTGACCCACCTCCAGGACCTCCCGGACCTGTGCTACGTCGATGGCAAAAAGCTCATCGCCGAGTTTGAATGTCATGTACTGCCGCGTCCCGGTAATCATGAGAGCTCCTCGATCATTCCCGATACGGCGCGAAATCCTGATCGAGGGAATCACAAGCTCTGGTGTCGAGCTCGATCGAGGTTCCGGACGGACTGACGGAGCGGCTCAATCGCGCGAGCCCCGGAGCGGCGGTGGCGGCCGCGGCCTTCCTGGTCCGCGCCTGGATAGCGCCCCTCACCTGCGCCGCAGGCACCTGACGAGTAGCCCCGGTATTGAAGAAGGCGATACTCGATTTCAGGATTTCGGCCTGGCTCGACAACTCCTCGGCAGTTGACGCCACCTCTTCGGAAGCGGCCGCGTTCTGTTGGATCACCTGGTCCAGTTGCTGCATGGCCTTGTTCACCTGGGCCGCGCCGGTGCTTTGTTCGGCGCTCGCGGCGGCGATCTCGCGCACCAGCTCGGCGGTCCTTTGAATATCGGGTACGAGTTTGGCCAGCAGTTTGCCGGCTCCCTCGGCGGTGCAGACTCCGTCGATCGTCAGACGGCTGATCTCCGCCGCCGCGGTCTGGCTGCGTTCCGCAAGCTTTCGCACCTCGGAAGCCACCACGGCAAAACCCTTGCCGTGATCGCCGGCGCGAGCGGCTTCGACCGCTGCATTGAGCGCGAGCAAATCGGTCTTGCGGGCAATCTCTTCAATGATGTTGATCTTCTCCGCGATCTGCTTCATGGCATCAACGGTTTGCACGACGGCTTCGCCGCCGGATCGCGCGTCCTCCGCCGCCTTGGAAGCAATCTTGTCGGTCTGCCGCGCATTATCGGCATTTTGCTGGACGCTCGAAGCCATCTGTTCCATCGATGCGGTGCTTTCCTCGGCCGCGGCGGCCTGCTCGGATGCCCCTTGCGACAGTTGCTGCGCGGTGGAACTCGCTTCCTCGCTGCCTGTGCCGACCACCGAGGCGGCGGCCGACACCTCCGAAACGGTTTTGCGAAGGTTCTCCAACATCCTGGTCAACGCCCGTCCGAGAACATCTTTTTCCGAGAGCGCTTTGGCCTGGACCGTCAAATCGCCTTCCGAGATCCGCTCGGCGATATTTGCGGCATGCCTCAGGTTCTGGACCATGGCGATCAGCGCTTGTCCCAGAACATCCTTTTCCGACGCGGCCTTCGGCTGCACACTCAGGTCGCCTCGTGCAATGCCTTCGGCGACCAGCGCGGCGCCCTGGAGGTGCGCCACCATCTCATTCATCGCGCCGAGCATACGGCCGAATTCGTCCCTTGCCGTTACTTCCGCTCTTTGGCTGACGTCTCCGCGCGCGACTGAGTCGATGAGAGCGACCGCGCTCGCCAGCGGACGCGTGATACCTCGCACGATGACGACTGAAATGAGGCCCGCAAGCAGCAGCAGCGCGACAATACCCCCGAGGATTCCGGAGCGGGCGCTGCTGACATTCTGCTCGACCTTTTGCGAATCCTCGGCGGCCGATGCCTGCGCCAGCTCCACCAGATTGCCGGCATCTTCGAGGTATTTCTCTTCGAGCTTCCTGAGTTGCTGGTTGATGATGTCGGCCGCCTGGCTGCGGGCTTCCCGAGTACCTGACCGGCACAGCTTGAGCGTGTCGTCGCAAGCCGAAATATATGCGGCCCGTGCTGCCAGCAGCATATCGAAGAGGGACCGCTCCTTGTCCGTCGCGAGCAGTTTTTGATACTCGCCGCGCCGCGAGCCGTTGAGGACGCGTAGTTCCCGGATCTCGGCGTCGATCCTGTCCATCTCGTCCTTACTGCCAGCCGCTACGAATTGCAGAACGAGGCTGAACTCTTTCCGTATCCCGTTCTGTATCTGGCCCACCAGGTAGACACTCGGTAGCGAATTGGCGGCAATTCGATTGGCGCTGCTTTCAATAACGCGTACTTTTGTATAAGCGAATACGCCGAGCGTCACGGCGATAACGATCACGGCGGCGAACCCTGCCCCGATGCGTGTCCCGATTTTCCAGTTCCCCATTGAAATTTTGTTCTCTGCCGGCGCCCTCATGGTGCGATGGGCTGCTCCAGCGCGGCGCGCCCACTCGCGACTTCCACCTGACATTGCCGGTCAGCCAGAGCCACGACGGCGGCGATATCCAGGATCAGCGCCACGCGGCCGTCGCCCATAATCGTCGCCCCCGAAACCACTTCGATATTCCGGAAGAACCTGCCGAGCGACTGGATGACGGTCTGATGTGTGCCGAGCACGCGGTCCACAACCACACCTACGCGGTGATCTTCGTGCTGAACGATGACCACCTTTTCAATTTCCGGGGCCTCGCTGCGGATGCCGAACGTCCTCCGGACGTCGATATAGGGGATCAGCTCGCCGCGGACGGCGATCAGGTTGCGCCCGTTATGGCGGGCTCGTTCGGCACGGAATAGTTCGACGTTCTCACTGACCGCCGCCATCGGGACAATGAACTGATCGTCTCCGATCTGAACCAGCAGGCCTTCAATAATGGCCAATGTCAGGGGCAGGGTAATGGAGACTCGGGTGCCTTTGCCTTCCTCGCTTGTTAACGACAGCGCCCCCCGCAGGTTGTCGATCTGCCGCTTGATTGCATCCATGCCGACGCCGCGGCCCGACACACTCGTTACCCTTTGGGCCGTCGAAAAGCCCGGCATCAGAATGAGGTTGAAGATATCGCGATCGGTAAGCGCGGCGTCGGGGCCGATAAGCTGTTTCTCTTCCGCCTTGGCGCGAACCGCCGCGCGATCGATGCCACGGCCGTCGTCCTGAATGTGGACGACAACGTCCGACCCCGTATGGACCGCCGAGAGCCGAATGGTGGCGCGCCGGGGCTTCCCGTGCGCCATGCGGGCCTCGGGCGGCTCGACCCCATGATCCAGGCAGTTACGGAGGCAGTGGACCAGCGGTTCGCCCAGTTGATCGAGGATGCTCTTATCCAGCTCCGTTTCGGCGCCTTCGGTGACGAGATCGGCCTCTTTTTGGAGTTCAGAGGAGAGATCATGCACCAGCCGCCGGAAGCGGCCAAACAGCGTGCCGATCGGCAGCATGCGGATGCCGAGCACGTCATCGCGCAACGCGGCCACCAGCCGTTCGAGCTCCTGGACGCAGTTGGTGAACTCCGATGATCCGCTTTGCGCGGCAGCCTGGCTCAGGCGCGACTGGTTCATCACGAGTTCGCCGACCAAATTGAGCAGACGGTCCAGTCGTTCCGCCGGCACCCGCACGGTGGAGTCTTTCGTCAGGCCCTTGCGCGTGTTTACGGGTCCGCTGGCTACCTCTGGCGTCGCTTTCCGGACTTCGCCCGGTTGGGCGGCAGGTTCAGGCGGCGATGTTTCGGCGCGAGCCGGCTCACCCTCCTGGGCTTCAATACTAAGCGTGCTGCCGTCCTCGACGAAGATGAAAACGTCCCGAATGGTGTTCTGGTCGACAGCCGTCCGCAGACGGATCGTCCAAAACAGATAGCAGTGATCCGTCTGAATCACATCGAGCGTTGGCACTGCATCGGTGTGAGCAGTGATCTCGCACTCGCCGAGTGCTCGAAGGTCCTTGAACAGGGCGGCGGGATTTCCGCCGCAGGCGAGCAGGCCGGGATTGGGCCGGAAGCTTATCACCCACCACTTCTCGGACGCGCTAATGTGCCCTGCCGATGGCGCGGCCCGTGGAGAAGCGGCTGCGCTGCTGAGATTCGCCAGCGCTTCGGTATGAGCCAGCTCTTCAATGGCTGCCAACAGGAGATCAGTGGAAGCCTGGGGCGGCTGCGGACCACCCCGTTCGGTGGCAAGGAGAGTCTTGATATGATCGCGGGCCTTCAGAATCAGGTCGGCCAGGCTGCTGTTTGCGGGTAGCGAACCCTCCCGGGCTTTGTCGAGCAGGCTCTCGACGTGATGTGTGAAACCGGAGACGCTCTCAATACCGCACATCCCCGCGGAGCCTTTGATGGTGTGAAAGGCCCGGAAAAGCTGGTTGACCGTTTCCGGTTTGCCCTCACCCCCGGCCAGCGACAATGCACATAGTTCGATTTCCGCGAGAAGCTCTTCGGCTTCCATGAGAAACGTCTCGATCGGGTTATACGCCACCGTTGCTTCCCCCATCCACAGCGCCGAGCGACGTCAGCTCGGCGGCGTTCAGCCCGATTGCCGTGCTCACGTCGGCGACGGCGCCTCCCCAGGATGCGAAACGCAGCGTCTTATTCAATCGCACCGCCGTCCGTCGCGCCGCCAGCAAAAGCTGGAGCACCGCTGTATCGCAGTCGCCTAGGGCGGATAATTCCACAACCGCGCTCGAGCTTCCGTCGAGAAGATCACACAGCGCTTGCCGTAATTCTTCAGCACCGCTGATATCGAGCGCTCCTTCGAGCGTGAGCGAACAGCCGTTCTCGCCTTTCGTGATTTGCACTCTACCCTCGATCTTGGATGGATATCCTCAGGAGGACTGCCGGCAGATGATTTTAATAGTCTTCTGACAGCAAATCATCACTTTGTATATCGGTTGCTTAAGGGTATTTGTGTAGATAAAGGGTGGCTGATTATGCGATTCTAAAGATCATTTATATGCCAATGCAAAAATGGTAGTAGTCCCAGCGGGGTATATAGATATACTAATTGGACGGATATTCCCTGGAGGGTGGGGCTGCCTAGCCAGCGGCCCTCGGCATTCGAGTTTGAAAGCGGCATACGCACGCGAAACCGCCTGCCCAACCGCCTGCGTCCGTACTTCTGCCGCCGCCCACCGCTATAGCGCGCTTTGTCCCGGTCAGCGTATCACGCAGAGAATCCTTCGGGAAATTCTCCAGCCATCCTTTTAACCATCCTAGCCCCCATGGAATATCCCGCGATAGAGAAATGGCCCGCAATTGCGCATAAACGCCGCCATCAGCTTCTTCAAACCGCCAGTAGGAGTTCAATGCCCACAGCAGTCCGTCGTCCTGCCCGGGCGGAATTTCAACCGTAAAGGACTTGTCGGGGTCCTTAACCTCTGCGATCCGCGTAGAGCGCGAATGAATGGCGAGCCGTGCTGGGGTGATCTGCTGATAGCTCACGTGATAGTTGGCATTCAGTACCACTGTCAGGAACTGCTTCTTGGAGATGCGCAGGAAGATATCCCAATCGTCACCATTGTGGTCAATGACCTTGGAGTCGATGAGATCCGGCGCATAGAACTGCTTGTAATGCTCGTAATCCTGCATGGTGGCCCGGACGCGGGCGATGTTGGCTCCGGGAAGGAAGACGGTTCCCTGCCAGTCTTGAATCATGCCGTGAGGGACGTCGATTTCCTTGCCGGCAGCGAGCGTCTTTTGACGGTCGAACAGCATCTCGCCGGAGCGCAACCTCGCCCTTTGATCGGGCGTTGCGGAAATAAATTGATCGGAGTTATGCTGCCGCCGCATCTGGTCTTCGCTGAGTTGCACATACCGGTCGAAGGCGGCGCGCGTCGCAGGAACCTGAACCGCGAATAACAGCAGCAAGGGAGACAACACTGCCATAGCTCCAGCGTAACCGAGGCAACGTTTGGTTGTGTATTCCTTGTTTCGTCAATGGCGAGGTCGGAAAGTCCATCTGCGGCGGCTGTGGATGAGCCGAGCAGACCTTGTCAGGTTGGAAAAGGTATTACAAAGCCTCTAAATCGTCGCGGGAAACGAAGGAATCGGAGGCTGTCCCTTGTTTTGACCCACGTCTGGGGACCAAAGATGCGATGGCTGCAAGGGGAATGCCTGCTCCATGCTTCCACATTTGTAATTCTGCGAGATGCGTCCCATCTAACCCCGATGTCACATCTCCACCGCTGCGGCGTCAAACGAACGACGAGGGAACATGAAAAGAATAGTTCTAGCCGTAAACTTGTGTTTCGCGTGTTTCGCGCTGTGTGCCCAGGTGCCGAATCCGATGCAGCAGCAACAGCCGCCTCCGCAAGCGGATGTGAGCAATGGCGCGCAGCCGGTTTTTCGCGTCACGGTGGTGGCGCGCACCATCAAGGCCATTAACTTCCATCACAGGCAGGGTTCCACGGAAGTCGACTTGCACGGTACAGCCTTGATGCCGCGCGCGAAAGGCACTGCGCGCGTCGACAGCCGCGTGGGATCCACGAAAATTGACACATCTGTCGAGAAGCTCTCGGCCCCGGAGACATTCGGGCCGGAGTACCTGACCTACGTGCTGTGGGCGGTGACGCCGGAAGGCCGAGCCATGAATCTCGGTGAATTGCAGCCCAACGGCGATCATGCCAAGCTGCTTTCCACCTCGGACTTACAGGCTTTTGCGCTGATCGTGACGGCCGAGCCATATTTTGCTGTAACCCAGCCGAGCGATGTGGTGGTGATGGAGAACTTCGTGCGTGAAGACACCACCGGCATCATTGAGAATCTTGATGCGAAGTACGAGCTATTGCAGCGCGGCTACTACACTATGAATGTCAACGCCGTCGCGATCCAGCAGTTGCGGCGCAAATACACGGTTCCCCTACAGCTACAAGAAGCTGAGAACGCCGTCAAGATTTCGGAAGCGCAGGGGGCCCAGCAGTACGCCAACGATACGCTGCAGAAGGCGTTGCTCGACTTACGGAACGCCGAAGACTATTACCGCGGTAAGTCGTCGACGCGGCCGCTCGAGACGGTAGCGCGCGAAGCGACCCAGATGGCGGAGGATGCCCGCATCATCGCGATCAAGCGCGAGCAGCAGGAAGCGCTCGACAAGGAGCGTGCGGACGCTGCGGCGCGAGAGGCTGCCGCCAAGGCTCAGGCAGACGAAGAATCGCGCCGCCGGGCTATCGCGGAGCAGGAGAAGGCTGCGGCTAATGCCGAATCGGCTCGTCTGGCACAGGCCCGCAGGGACGCCGAGCAGGAGAAACTGGCAGCGGACCAGGCGCGCCAGGCCGCCGAGGCAGCTACCGCGGAAGCACGCCGCCAGCAGGCGGCAGCGGATGCGGCCCGTGCCGCGGCCGTTCAGCAGCAACAGCAATTGCAGACCGAAGCGGATCGCGCCAAGCAGGCGGCCACTCAGGCCGAGGCTGAGAAAGAAGAGATGCGCCAGCGCCTGCTCAACCAGCTCAACCTCATCCTCGAGACCCGCGACACGGCGCGCGGCCTGATCGTTAACATGTCAGACGTTCTGTTCGACTTTGGCAAGGCGACGTTGCACCCCGGCACGCGTGAGAAGCTGGCGAAGCTCTCCGGCATCGTGCTGGCTTATCCGGGTCTGCACTTGCAGGTGGAAGGGCACACCGACTCGGTGGGTTCAGACGAATACAATATGACGCTCTCCCAGAAGCGTTCCGACGCGGTCCGTGATTATCTTGTGTCGCAAGGCATCTCTGCCGATGCGGTTACATCGCAGGGGTTTGGCAAAGCCGATCCGGTGGCGTCGAACGATACCGCGGCCGGCCGGCAGCAGAATCGCCGCGTGGAGATTGTTGTAGCGGGTGAGGTGATTGGGACGACTCTTGGTTCGACGCACAGCAATTCTGTCCCGCAGCGTTAGGCCGAGTTGCTTTTAGGAAGCGCAGGCGGCAACGGAAACTCTCGGGTTAGAAGAGTGGGACAGGCGGTTTCGCCTGTCCTTTCTCGGTGAAGTCCATCTGTGTAAACTCCTGTCCCACAAAAGTGGGCAAAAATGTTACCATATTCACGAGGCGGTAACAACCAACCCATGGCAAGTAAACCAGCATTCGCACAAGGCGCTCAAGTCGAACACGGAAAATTCGGCTTAGGGTCCGTGGTCTCGTGCAATGAAGAGTACATCGTAATTAAGTTCGACGATCACGGCGAAAAGAAGTTCGTGCTTTCTATCGTGTTGCCCGCGCTCAAGAAAAGCGACCGTCAACCACCGGCCGAAAAGCGTCGCGCGAGCCGCAAGAAAGCAACTCCCGTCGCCGCAACCACATAAACTTTCGTCTGATAGTTTGCTAAAATCCGTGTATCTCCGATGAAGTTCGGTGTCGTTGTCTTTCCTGGCAGCAATTGTGACCACGACGCGTGGTATGCGGTCTCGCGAAACCTCGGGCAGCAGGCGGAATTCATCTGGCACGATTCGACCAATCTCAATAACGTCGATGTCGTGATCCTTCCCGGCGGTTTTGCGTATGGCGACTATCTGCGTTGCGGCGCGATTGCTAAGTTTTCTCCCGTGATGCAGATCGTCAAGCGGTTCGCGCGCGACGGCGGCCTCGTGATGGGCATATGCAACGGCTTTCAGATTCTCACGGAAGCAGGATTGCTGCCCGGCGCGCTGGTCCGTAATCGGCTGCAGAAATTCATCTGCCGGACGCTTCCCATCGGTGTTGAAACGACGAATTCGCCGTTCACAGGAGCCGCGTCGAAAGGTCAGGTTCTGCACCTTCCGATCGCTCACGGCGAAGGCTGCTACGTTGCCGATGAGCGCACACTCGACCAGCTCGAAGCCGAGGATCGCGTGTTGTTTCGATACCTGGATAACGCGAATGGTTCCATGCGCGCGATCGCTGGAATCGTCAATGAACAACGCAACGTCATGGGCATGATGCCTCACCCGGAACGTGTAACAGAGCCTCTGATGGGCTCCTCCGACGGCCTTGTCATACTGCAATCCGTTGTAGCCGCCCTGGCTCCCGCGGCGACACTGGCATGACGCTGACGCAGGAACTTATCGAAGCACACCAGCTCACACCCGCGGAATACGACAAAATCGTTTCACTGCTGGGCCGTGAGCCGACGTATACGGAACTCGGCATCTTCAGCGTGATGTGGAGTGAGCATTGCTCCTACAAAAGCTCCCGGCTACACCTGAAAAAGCTGCCGACGCGAAGCAAACTCGTCTTGCAGGGTCCGGGCGAGAATGCCGGCATCATCGACATCGGCGGCGATTACGCCATCGCGTTTAAGATCGAATCGCACAACCATCCGAGCTTCATTGAGCCCTTTCAAGGCGCGGCCACCGGGGTCGGTGGCATTTTGCGTGACATTTTTACGATGGGTGCGCGGCCAATTGCCGTCATGGACGCGCTGCGCTTCGGCAGTCTCGATCGCGCGCGCAATCGGCGCATTCTGGAAGGTGTAGTTTCGGGTATCGCACACTACGGCAACTGCTTCGGCGTGCCGACCGTCGGCGGCGAATGCGTCTTCGAGGCGTGCTACAACGGCAATCCTCTCGTGAACGTTTTTGCCCTGGGCGTTTTCAAGAAGGACGAGATATTCTATGGGCGGGCGACGGGCATCGGAAACCCGGTAATCTACGTCGGCGCTAAGACCGGCCGCGACGGAATCCACGGGGCTTCGATGGCTTCGGCGGAGTTCACCGAGGAATCGAAGCAAAAGCGGCCCAACGTGCAGGTGGGCGATCCCTTCATGGAGAAGCTGCTGCTCGAGGCTTGTCTCGAAGCCATGCAGACGGGGGCGATCGTCGGCATCCAGGACATGGGCGCCGCGGGTCTGACCTGCTCCACTTGCGAAATGGGCAGCCGCGCTGAAACCGGCGTTGAGATCGATCTGCAATACGTTCCGCAGCGTGAGAGCGGCATGACGCCGTACGAAATCATGCTGTCGGAATCGCAGGAGCGCATGCTGCTGGTGGCGGAGAAGGGCAGGGAAGACGAGGTCTTCCGCGTTTTCCGCAAATGGGGACTGGATTCTACGACCATCGGCCTGGTCACTGATGACGGCATGCTGCGAGTGAAGGATCACGGCAAAGTGGTGGCCGAGATTTCAAACCGCGCGCTGGCAGACGAAGCTCCGATTTACGATCGCCCGCACAACACCGCGCCGCATCGGCCTGCGCCGCTCGAACCGCCCGCTTCGCTGGCTTTCAGCGAGCCGCTGGATTCGGCGCTGCGCAAACTGCTCGCGTCGCCCGACATCTGCTCCAAGCGCTGGATCTGGGAGCAATACGACTATAGTGTTCGCACCAACACGGTGCAGGGTCCCGGGACGGACGCAGCGATCATCCGCATCAAGGAAACCGAGACGTCCATGGCCATGTCGCTCGACGGCAATGGCCGCTATTGTGCCTTGTCCCCGCGTGAAGGCACGATGCTGATCGTGGCGGAGTGCTGCCGCAATCTGTCCACTTCGGGCGCGCTGCCCGTGGCGGCGACCAACAATCTCAACTTCGGGAATCCGGAACGCCCGGAGATCATGGCGCAGCTTGTGGAGTCGATCGAGGGCATGGCCGACGCCTGCCGCTTCTTTGGCACGCCGATCACCGGCGGCAATGTCAGCCTCTATAACGAAACCCTGGGTGAAGCGATTTTCCCGTCCCCGGTGATGGGTATCGTCGGGCTGATGAAGACCGCGCAACCGTCGCCCATCGCATTCCAGAATCCCGGCCGGACGATCATTCTGCTCGGTGGCCTGGGCGCTTGTGACGCGACGCGATTCGGCGGCACGCAATACGTCAAAGTGCTGCTGCAGGACCTATGGGGACTGCCACCGGCCCTCGATCTCGCTTACGAAAGACGCGTCCACGACGCCATCCGGCGCATCGTCACAAACGGGCTTTCCGAATCGGCGCACGACCTGAGCGATGGCGGCCTTGCTGTCGCGCTCGCGGAGTGCTGCTTCGGCCCGCGAAATATCGGGGCGAGCGTGAAACTCGATTCAAGCCTGGCGCCCGAATATCTGCTGTTTCACGAAGGTCCGTCGCGCATCGTGCTTTCCACTTCGGAACCCGAAAGAGTGGAGCGGGTCGCGCGTGAGTTCGACATTGAAGTTGTGCGCATCGGCGTTACCATGGAGGAGCGGCTCGAAGTCCACAATCGCTCCCAACTCCTGCTCGCTTCCTCAGTGGCCGATCTCAGAAATTCCTGGGAGAACTCGTTAGAGGAGATGTTACACCGTCCATGAGATCCCGCCCCGACAAATTCCACGACGAATGCGGTGTTTTCGGCATTTACGGGCATCGCGAGGCTGCGAATCTGGCATACCTCGGCCTGTATCAGTTGCAACATCGCGGACAGGAAAGCGCCGGAATCGCCACGAGCGACGGCCGCGACATCCACTGCTACAAGAGCATGGGGCATGTTGCGGATATCTTCACCCCGGACGTACTCAACCGACTTCCGGGGGATCATGCGATTGGGCATACGCGGTACTCGACGACCGGGGACACGGTCCTTCTCAACGCCCAGCCCTTTTCGGTGGCATGCAACAAAGGCCACATCGCGGTGGCGCATAACGGCAACATCACGAATGCGGGCGATTTGCGCCGCGACCTGGAACGGAACGGCTCGATTTTCCAGGCGTCCAGCGACACGGAAGTCGTGCTGCACCTGGTGGCACGCGCGCTGCACAAGTCGGTAGTCGGGGCGCTTCGTGACGCTCTGCGCCAGCTTGAAGGCGCGTTCTCTCTCGTCTTTCTAGCCCAGGATCGGCTCATCGTGGCGCGCGACCCACACGGTTTCCGTCCCCTGGCCATGGGCCACCTGACCGACAACCGCGGCAATCTGGCCTACGTTTTCGCGTCCGAAACCTGTTCTTTCGATCTCATCAATGCCACCTATGTCGGCGACGTGCAGCCTGGCGAGATGGTGATTGTCGGCCCCGAAGGCATCACGCGCGAGAATTATGCGCCACAGCAGCCGCTCTCGCAGTGTGTTTTCGAGCACGTTTATTTCTCACGTCCGGATTCCGTGGTCTTCGGACGCGCGATTCAGGAATCGCGCGAGAACATGGGTCGTCTGCTGGCGCGGGAATCACCGGTGGATGCGGACGTGGTGGTGCCCGTGCCGGACTCCGGCACCACGGCAGCAATCGGCTATTCGGCTGAATCGGGAATCCCATTTCGTCATGCTTTAATCCGCAATCATTACGTGGGGCGCACGTTTATTGAGCCGTCGCAGGAGATCCGGGATTTCGGCGTCAAGCTGAAGCTGAACCCCGTGCGGCACCTGCTCGAAGGTAAACGCGTCATACTGATTGACGATTCCATCGTACGCGGTACCACCAGCCGCAAGATTGTCCGCATGGTGCGTAGCGCCGGCGCGAGCGAGGTGCACCTGCGCATTTCCTGTCCGCCAACGGTGTCGCCTTGTTATTACGGAGTGGATACGCCCTGTGAAAGCGAACTGATTGCCTCATCGCACAGCGTGGAATCGATCCGGCAATTCGTGGGGGCGGATTCAATCGCCTACTTGTCGCTCGATGCGTTGCGTGAGTCGGTGGCGGACAACAAGGGCGAGTATTGTTATGCCTGTTATACTGGCAACTACCCGACCGAACTCGTGCAGATTGAGGAACTTAGAGAGGCTAAGGTGCGACGGTAGGACGGAGGCGAAACCGCCTGTCCCACCTAGGTGGTCCGCACAACAGTCGTTTGAGTGGACGCGGGCGCCAGAATTGGATCGTTGGGTATAATGATCCAGGCCACGATATACCCCACCAACCCGATCGGCATTGGCCAGAAAATCAGGATGACCGCGACCAGCCGTGTCAGCGTAACATCGACACCGAAATAACGCGCAAAGCCCGCACAGACCCCGGCTATCTTTCTGTCCTCGCGCGGACGAGTGAGTTTCGAGGCCGTCGCGCCCGTGGTTTGCAACGCAGCCCCTCCGGCCGTCACATGACCGCATTGCGCGCAGAACCTGGCATTGTCAGCCATTGAAACGCCGCACCTGGTGCAGAACATATTGCATCTCCTGCCTGATACAACGAAAATCGGGGGGCGGATGTTCCCGGCCTTACGTATACGCGATCAGCAGCAAACAACCATCCGTCGAATATAGCGGATCGTGATGGCTCCCGGCAGGCATGTACGTAAAGTCTCCGGCTCCCACCGTCACGCCGTCGCTGCTGACAGTTCCCTCGAGCACGAGGCACTGCTCTGCCATCGAGTGATCATGTTCGGCGAGCCAGGAGTTCGGCGCCATTCGGACCAGCATCGTGTTCTTTTTGTAGAGCCGCCGGATATCGACGCCCGGTGAGACCGTCCGCCACTCACCCTCGTTGGCGCGAACCACGGTCAAATCCGCAGGCTTGGCTGCTGCAACGGGTGGCTTGGCTCCAATCCGCTCGAAAAGCCGGGTTTTCAGGGTAGCCGGTGGAGTGATCGCAGGTGCTGCCAGTGGTAGTGCTGCGACTACACCCTGACACTGAGTCACTTCAGCCTGGCAAACCGGGCAACCAGCCGCGAGCCTCTGTTCGAACTTAGTTGCTTCGTCTGCTGGCAACGCACCCAGGGCGAATAACGCCGCCTGGGCTTCCATTTCTTCGATATGGGCTTGATCGGCCATTATGAGACGGGCTGTGCTGCTCCTGATAAGATGTCGCGCATTTTTCGCATGCCGACGCGAATCCTAGTTTTGATTGTACCCAAGGGCTCACCCAGCGCTTCGGCTACCTCGACGTGGGTCAGTCCCCGGAAGAAAGCCAGCTCGATTGCCTCGCGTTGTTCGGGTCCCAGGCTGGCGAGTGCGCGGCGAACCATTTCGCGCTCTTCGCGCATAACGGTCTGCTCTTCTGGCGCCGCCTGGCCGCTGGGAACCTCCCAATTTTCCTCGATGGGAAATTCGCGTGTCCTGCGCGGACCGGAGCATCTCAGACGGTCGATGGCACGGCTTCGCGTCAGCATTGTCAGCCATCCCCATACCGTCCCCCGCGATGCGTCGAACTTCTGCGCCGATTTCCACACCTGCTGATAGACGTCCAGCACAACCTCCTCGGCATCCGACGGGTCGTTCAGAATGCGCACGGCGAGCCCATAGAGGATATTGACGCTTTCGTCGTAAAGGCGTGACAGAGACTCGGAATCTCCCGAACGAATGCCGTCGACGTACGCGCGCCAGCGCAATTCGTTCTTGGCTATGCCTGCCGACGCTGGACTTGTCATTGCGGGATCGGCCAGCCCCCAACGACCGGCCACGGAAAATGATAACACTGCGGCGGTTCCCATTACTGATGTGTACGGAATCGGCCGATCACCGGATTGCGTCCGCGATGATACGATCGAAACAGAGGGGCCAATGCTAATCAAGAAACTTCGTGGTTGGGAAATCCCAGATCGCCTGGCCACGCCTGAACAGGTTTACCTGAACCGTCGCACCCTATTGAAGTCAGCCGGATTTCTGGGTATTGACCGGCTGCTGGCGGCAGCCACCGATAAATCGCCCTACCCAGCGAAACACAATTCCGAGTTCACGGTCGACCGGCCCACAACCGAAGAATGGGCTGCCGAGAGTTATAACAATTTCTACGAGTTCAACCAGGAAGACAAGTCCGCGGTCAAGGATCTCGTGGGAAAGTTTCAAATCAGCCCTTGGAAGGTGGAAGTCAGCGGGCTCATAGCTAAACCCAAGACTCTTGACCCGGACGACCTGGTGCGGACCATGTCCCTCGAGGAACGTCTCTATCGGCATCGCTGCGTCGAGGCCTGGTCGATGGTACTTCCCTGGACCGGCTTCCAGTTCTCGGAACTGATCAAGGAGGTACAACCCAAGCCCGAAGCCAAGTATGTCCGCTTCGTGTCGGTTTATCGTCCCAAGGAGATGCCGGGTCAGGTCAAATACGAATGGTATCCCTGGCCCTATTTCGACGGCTTACGCATGGACGAGGCTTTGAATCCGCTGACTTTCATGGTCACGGGTCTGTACGGCAAACCGCTGCCCAAGCAGAATGGTGCTCCCATTCGAATCGTTATGCCGTGGAAGTACGGTTTCAAGGGCCCGAAATCTATCGTGAAGATCGAGTTTGTCGCCAAGGAACCGCCGAGTCTGTGGAACAAAGTGGCGCCCAAGGAATACGGATTCTACTCCAATGTGAATCCCAACCGGCCGCACCCGCGCTGGTCGCAGGCTTCGGAGCGGGTAATCCCCAGCGGCGAACGGCGGCCAACGCTGATGTACAACGGCTACGAAAAATACGTCGCGTCGATGTACAAGGGCGACGAGTACTGACCATCGCGCTAGCAGCCGTGGCAGAAGTCGGGCAGGCTGAACGCCTAAGGTGGCGCGGGCGGTTTCGCCTGCGCATTCGCTTTCGATGTGGGAAAGACCGCTAAATCAATAGTATCGCGCGGCTCACCTGCTGCTCAATCTAAAATCGGGGGCCAGTTTCGCCAGCACTTCATCCATAATCGCGGTGGGGATGCTTTCCAGTTTCTTAGCACCACGTGCTTGGAGGTCGAGCGTGCGGGGCTGATCGCGGCGCACCACACCCTCTAGTCCGACGAGCCAGATTTAGCAGGAGCCCATTCATTTGCGAGACGGATCGAAAGCGGCGCTGGGCGGACACGCCGGCAGGCAGTGTTAGTCGATCGTTCGGTCCCCAAGCTACGGGTTATTGGCAACGCAGCGCGGCGATGGGGTCGATTTTTGCCGCGCGCCGGGCCGGCAGATAGCTGGCGAGTAGGGCGACAGCGGCCAGCAGCAACGACACGCCGCCCAGCACCACGGGGTCGAGCGGACGAGTGCCATAGAGCATCCCGGTGAGAAGCCGGGTAAGGCTGGCTGAACCCGCCAGTCCACCGGCAATTCCGACCATCACCCAAACCATGCTGCTGTTCACCATCAGGCGAAGTACATCCAGGGTTTTCGCGCCGAGCGCCATGCGTATGCCGATCTCATGCGTTCGCTGCGCCACGGAATGCCCGACTACACCCACAATGCCAACTCCCGCCAGCACCAGTGCCAGAACTGAGAACACGATCAGCAGCAGCATGGGAAAACGACGCGAACCGGTGGAGTTGCGGACAATGTCCTCCATGGTTTCTACACCGGAGACCGGGCGGTCCGGCAGTACCTTCGCGAGTGCACTCTTAATCGGAACGGTGAACATCGTGGGGTGGTTGATGGTGCGGACGACGATCGTCATGAACGGCCATCCGGCCTGTGTATAAGGGCGGAAGAATTGACGACGGACGGGAGCGTCCAGGCCCAGGTAGTGTACATCTCCGACTACTCCGACCACCGTCAGCCGGGGGCCGTCCGACCCACCGAATCGGATCGCCCTGCCAACCGGATTCTCGTTTGGCCAAAATGCGCGCGCCATCGCCTCGTTGATCACGATCACTCCCGGCGCACCCACCGTATCCTGGCGTGTGAACTCGCGCCCCTTAAGGATGGGAATGCCCATGGTGCGGAAGTAGTTGGGGCACGCGACGGAGTAGCTTGCGCCCGGCATATGCGCAGCGTCGGCAGGGGGCCGTCCTTCGATCTGGAAACCGCGGCCCGCGTTTCCGGAGAAGGGCAGGTGAGCGACTGCCCCGGCGGACAAAACACCGGGGATGGCCCCGACGTGTTCGTCGACGTCCTGACAGAAGCGCGGCAGGTCGGGAGGGCCGACGTAGATCTCTTCCTGGGGAACCGTCACCTGTAAAGTCAGAACGTTTTTCGGATTCAAACCCGGATCGACGCCCAGCAGCAGTGACATGCTCTTGATCATCAGGCCGGCGCCCGAAAGAACAATCAACGCGAGTGCGACCTCAGACGCCACCAAAGCCTGGCGCAGATGGTTGTTGCCTCCTGCGCCCGACG
The DNA here is from genome assembly GCA_035295125.1 of Bryobacteraceae bacterium. Taxonomy (GTDB): domain Bacteria; phylum Acidobacteriota; class Terriglobia; order Bryobacterales; family Bryobacteraceae; genus JAICMB01. Next base: position 57,478 of record DATGJP010000043.1, read on the forward strand.
TGCGGCCGCCTTCCTTGAGCGGTTCATTCAAATTCGAACGTAGAGCGCTCAAGGCCGGCGCGAGGCCGAACAGCACGCCGGTCAGGCAGGAAACGACCAGGGCGAATGCAAGGACACGACCGTCGATGGAGATCGAAGTTACCGGGCGAAGCGGCAAGTGAAGATTATTCAACCGGAAGGCAAAGAAAAGCAGACGCGTGCTTACAACGGCTACCAGTAGCCCCGCACCGCCGCCGATGAGGGCGAGCAAGCCGTTTTCCGTCAGCAACTGTCGGGCAATACGTGAACCCGAAGCGCCCAATGCTAGCCGTATGGCAAACTCCTTCTGGCGTCCGGCGCCTCGCGCCAGCAGCAGGTTCGCTACATTGACACAAGCAATCAGCAGGACAAAGCCCACGGAGGCAAGCAACGTCAGCAGCGTGGTCCGCATACCCTGCATTCCGAACTCGGCGAGCGGGTAGACCGTTGCTCCCATGTCGGCGTCTTCTTTCGGATACTGCCTGGCGACGCTCCGCCCGACAGCTTCCATTTCAGCTCGTGCCTGCGCCAGGCTCACGCCCTCCTTCAATCGAGCGATGGAAACAAAGCTGTTGTCGCCGCGCCCGAAGTCTGTTTTGGTATATCCGACGGGCACCCAGAGCCGGCGTGGACCGCTCCAGAATTGCCACTCAAATTCGGGCCGCATCACCCCGACCACAGTGAACTCCGCCCCATCGATAGGGATCGTCCGGCCGACGAGAGAGGGATCGCCGTCATAGCGCTCCTTCCAAAGGCCATAGCTGAGGACGACCTCGTGGTCTCTCCCCAGGGTCTCCTCCTCGGGTAGAAACGTACGGCCAAGCAGGGGTTTCGCCCCGAGCACGGAAAAAAAGCCGGATGACACCCGTAATCCAGAAACCTGTTCTGCCTCCTGCGAATTGCGTGTAGGCGACAGGTTGTAGCCTCTACCGGCTGAATCGAAGATTGCTATGGCCTCGAACGATCGGCTTTGGCGCTGGAAATCCCAGAAATTGGGCGCGGAGACAATATTCCAGTTGTTCGGGCCTTTGCCGAAGGTTTCCCAGACCAACACGAGCCGGTCCGGATCTGGAAACGGGAGGGGCTTCAACAATGTGCTGCTGATGACTCCGAAAATGGTGGTGTTGGCGCCGATGCCGAGGGCGAGGGTCAGTATCGCGATCAGCAGAAAGCCGGGACTACTCCGCAGGTTTCGGAAGGCGTAACGCAGATCCTGGATCAAATTGTCACCTCGCCTCAGTGATCAGTATCTAATACCGGGGATGAGCGCGAAGGTAACAGCACCGCTCAGAAAGGTTCACTCGGTTGCCAAAGAGCCACCAAGTCTGTGGAACAAGGTGGCTCCCAATGAAACGAGTGATTCACAACGTCGCGATCGGGCTACTGCAGATATCCGGTCCCGCTCACCACAAAGCTCGCCGGGGCCGTCCAGAGGAATTGTATCCTCTTACCGTCCTTAGAGGCTTCGAGACTCATCGTGGCTCCATGTCCCAGGTTTATGTTGCCCGTGCAGTTGTTGTCCAACGTGTACGTCACCGGGAATGACTCCGTCGAAGGTTTGCCGCCGCCGTTGCCACCTCCGATCACCATACCGCTGCCCTGTCCATCCACCACGAGGCGTCCGTTGTCGACGTAAGGATGCGAATTGCCCGCGGAATCGAGCGTGGACCCGCTCTGGGTGTACATATAGCTTCCCTGAATGGTCGCCACCGAGCATCCGTGGGCGGTTGGCGTGAGCGAAAGCGACCCGATTCCAGACGGCGCAAAAATCGAGTACATACCGGTGGTGGATTCCATGATTGGGCCGTATTGCGTCGTGTCACCGCCACCCTGGTAAGCAAAAGCGAGTGAGTATCCCGCGCCAAGATTACTACCGAATGGTGTTGGAACGTCCATACTGGTTACGGTCCCGGCCAGGATGACGGCCGGTTTGGGCGAATTCGTCACGTTCACAGAGGTCACCTGGATCGCGAACCTGTCGTTCAATGTGATGCCATCCAAGGATGGGGTAGGAATCGGTGAATTGGCGGGCAGGACGAATGATACCTGGCTCAACAGCCGGTGTGCGGAGTCGTAGCTGTATTGCTGGTGTACCTCGAGCGTGCCCCCCGCGATCGCGGCAAGCACCGTGTCAGGGACATTCGGCGGGGTTAATGAATTGATGCCGTTCAATGGGATCAGCAGTTCGAGAGTGAAATCCCCAATATCATTCGCTCCTGTGTTTTGCGCGTGGAGCGACAGTGTCAGGCCGACGAACAGACCAATAACGTACAGTGTATTCTTCATGTTTTCTCCTTTTGAGGTGAGTGCCCTCACTGGAGAACGCGACGGCAACAGGGCAACTCCATCAGCCGCGCCAAATAAAATCAGCGCAACGCACTCTCAAACTCGGCCACGGACGCAAATCGATCGGAGGGTTGATGTGCGAGGCTACGCTGGATCGCCGCTGTAAGATGCTTTGGGCCGGGTACGCTGACCGGTTCGCCCATGGATCGGAGCAGATCCGTGATGCTTCGCCCGTGGAACGGCCGTTGGCCCGTGAGGCATTCCGCCAGGATGACGCCCAAGGAGAAAATATCGCTGCGATGGTCGATCGGCTCGCCCCGTAGTTGTTCCGGCGACATGTATCCCAACGTCCCTAAGGGAACGCCCGCTGCTGTCAGCGTGAAGTCGGGCCGTTCGGAGGCGATCTTTGCCAATCCGAAATCCAGAACCTTTACGACCGGTGTTCCGGCATCCGATCGGGAAAGCAGAATATTCTCAGGTTTCAGATCGCGGTGAATGACACCATTCTGATGGGCGGCGTGCACTGCCGCGAGCAACTGGAAGAACCAGGACGGGACACCTTCTCGCGTTGCACCGCCATTCTGCAGTTCCTGCCGCAGGCTGACGCCCTTTACTTGTTCCATCACAAGGTAAGCGCCGGCGCCGCCTTGGCCATGCAACTCACCATAGTCATAAACGGTGACGATGTTGGGATGGGTGAGCCGGGCAGCCGCCTGCGCTTCGCGCGCGAAACGCTGCAAAGCAATCGGGTTGCCGAACATGCTCCCGAGCATCACTTTCACGGCAATTTTGCGCCGCATCTGCAGGTCCTCACCGGCGTAGACCGCGCCCATTCCGCCGCGGCCCAACAACCGATCCAAACGGTATTTGCCCTCGATGGTCCGAGCAATCGGCAACGTCAGAACAAGAGTGGCGCCGTCCTCCTTACAGAGATCGGCCGTGGAATCGTAGCAGGCGCCACAGGCCGGGCATTCCTTGAGTACTTGAATCTGCTGATCTTCCAGGCGCGACAGTACCTCGTGTTGGATCCTTTTGCCCTTGAAGACGTCCTCTTTCAGCCAGATGTTCTCGCACACGAAAGCCATTGGGAAACCCATGGCTTCCAACAACCTTCGATCGCTGTCGTTATACGGTTCTTCGGAGCGCTTCGCGCCAAGCAAGAGCAATCCCACAAGCCGGCCGTTCGACCCGCGCATAGGAACGAGCAACTCGACTCCCAGGCGCGAATAGAGGTACTGTTCGTCGACCGGAAAATTGCTATCGCGCAACGATAAGATGTCGCGAGTAGCGCTTGAACTCTCCATGACACTCACAACCCACGATCGCGCGGGAATGATCCATCTCCGGAGCGTTTCTTCTTGAGGATAAACGAGTGCGAAATCGCCATGAACCGGGTTCCGGAAGAAGAACCACATCTTCTCGGGATGTAGCGCGTTCGAAATTTCCTCACTCACACGCGACGACAATTCTTCGAGCGAGGTGAGCGTTCCGATGGCCGCGTTCAGGCTGATGAGAATCTTCTCCTGGCTGTATGTCTCCCGGAAGAAGCGCCGATCAACCCAATCCATAAGGCGATACCGGTAGACCACGCCGAAGGCAACGCTGACCGCCACCAGGACATAGAACGAGGTTGGGCTGTAGAACACGATGTCACGGAGCGAACGGTTCGATTGCGCGACGATCGAATATCCGATCATCGCCACTAGCACGGCCAGGATCAACCGCATTCCATTCTTTGTAAGCAGGTACCGGACTCCGCGGCGAATCACAACGTTGATGTCGAAAACGCGGTGCTTCAGAATCCCATAGCCTGCCGACAATGGCATGAAGACGATCATCACCAACGACCACCACCACAACTGGAATTGCACGTGGGCCGGCAGCGCATGACCAATCATCTTGGCCAACGGAGCGAGTATCAGGTTCGGCAGCGGAAGAGGAATGAATCCCGCTGCCATGCCTACTGTCACCCAGCGAAGGCGCCGCCGCTGATCGGAATCGCCCACACGCCGGAAGTTGCGGAATAAGACAGCGGCGCAAGCGATGAAATAAACGATATTGAACTGACCGAAAAACGACGACCAGCTTCGCGATAAACCGATATAACGATAGAGAGTATCAATGGCCCATGGCGCCCCAAGCGTCGCGAATTCGTGCCATCGCTCAAAGAACCAGTGGCAAAGGCATGTCACCGTAATCGCCCAGGCGGCGAAGCTCCAAAATCGGCCGCGCGGCACTCCGGGAGGAAAGCGGTAGCAAAACCAGTAACCGTACACGTACTGGAACGGATAAGCCCATCCCACCAGCGTCACAACCAGGAACTCCGCATGATTCATCAGGCTGAATGTTGAGCCTATCGCTTCGTGCATCCAGACGATGCTCATGGGCACCGCCATCAGGCAGAAGTAGCGTGCCGATTCCTGGCCTGGCTGTGCTAACCCGACCAGCACGCCCGCCGCGGCGAAAACGGCTCCAACGAGGAGAAGGGATATGGCAAAAGCGAAAGTTCTTTCCGAGCGCTTTTGGCCGCTTGCGAGCTGCACACTGAGCTCGAGGGCGCCGCGCCGCACGCGCAGAGTGTAGTCTGTACCGGGCCGCGCATCGCGCAAAAGCGTTTTACCGAGACGACTTCCGCGAGGGTCGCTGTTCACATCGAGCACGCGGTCGCCTGGGCGCAGCTTACCGGCCGCGGGCCCATTGGGATCCACAGATAGCACGACAAGCTGACCTTTTCTGGTGCTGCTTGTCCAGCCATCATCTTTGGTCTCAGCGCCATAACGAACCAGCATAGCCACGGAAAAGACCAGATAGGCCGCCAGAAACAGAGCGGCCAAAGCAGCAAACCACCAGAACGGATGCTTTCGTGTAACCTTTTGAGTCGCGGGTTCCGGGGGCCAAAGGTCCGCCAAGCCTGCTGCGAGGTCCGCGGCCGGCGTGTCCAGAACCTGCGTTTGCATATCGGCCTCAAGCAGAGAGAGAACCTCCAGGCGCAAAACTTCGTTATCCCCGCAGGCTCCAATAACGAAGGCGCGACGCTCCTCCGGATTACGCTCCAGTGCGCGATGGAACAAGTCTTCAATCTGCTGTAATCGCGGAGGAGGCATAAGCTCAGTTCCTCGACAGCTCGCGATGGAGAAACGCCCTGGCAAAGCGCCAGTCGCGTTCCACAGTTGCTGTTGAAACCTGCAAGACGCGAGCGGTTTCTGCAATACTGAGCCCGCCAAAGTAACGTAGTTCGACGACGCGGCTCTTGTGCGCATCCAGCGCCTCCAGCGCATTCAGAGCATCGTCGAGGAGCTCGAAATCGACCGTCGCAGTCGTCGCCAGTCGATCCGCTTCCGACAGCGAGATCCGCGGAGCTCCTGCGCCCCGCTTTAACCTGCCGCGCCCCCGTGCGTGGTCGATGAGGACGCGTCGCATCATTTGCGCCGCAATTCCGAGGAAATGCTCGCGACCCTGCCAGTCCACTTGCGCTTGCCCGATCAAGCGCAGGTAGGCTTCATGAACCAGCGCGGTCGGTTGCAACGTATGGCCAGGTCGCTCGGCGCGCAAATGGTTTGCCGCGATGCGGCGCAGCTCGTCGTAAACGAGAGCCAGCAGTTGCTCGCGCGAGGGTATATCGCCCGCCGAGGAAGCGCTCAAAATCGCAATTGCGTCTTCACGGATGCTCGAAGTCTATCAGATCGTCCGATCTTCGGATAGCAAAACAAGCGATGGTGTTCAAATCCCCTATGCGGAACGCACGTCGGGTCGCTGGTATTATTTTTGGCGTGGGAGCACTTATAGCCGTAGCGCTACTGGTTTAATCACAGGATCAACCCGCGGCAGCACTTTCCGTTCCCGACTCGTTCGGAGCGGCGAAATTTTTGGTTTGCCAGGCGGATGCTCCCAAGCCGTCCCTGCGTTAGCGCAAACCGCTGAGTTTTGCCGCTTGGAGTCTTGTCGAGCGCTGAAGCTGGAAAAAGTGTGCAGCACTAGCCCAACTGCGCCCGCGCTGCATGAGTACGATCACCCGAACATAGCCGCCGAGACTGTCCCGATTTCCTATCCGATGCCCTGTTCGCCGCTTGACCCTATCGATTGTAGTGTGCCAGACTTTTGCCTTCGGCAGAGAGGGAATGCCAGTGATGCAGACCAAAGTGAATCCGAAAGATTTGCTGACCTATGTGTGGATTCCACCCGGCTCGTTCCTGATGGGTACCACCGAGGCAGACCACGATGACGAGGTGCGGAGCTACCTCGACGAAAAGAACAAATGGATCAGGCTGCATAACGAGCGTACCTACGAAAAAGGGCCGGTGACGCTCGACGATATAGAGGAAAAGAAGTTCGTTCCGGCTGCATATCGCGTTACTATCACGCGCGGTTTCTGGATGGGGCAGACGCCGGTAACGCAAGAGGCCTACGAGCTGGTCATGGGAAACAATCCCAGTCGATTCAAGGGGCCACGCTTGCCGGTGGAGGGCGTCAGTTGGCATGACGCAAAAGCCTACTGCGAGGCTGTCGGGATGCGATTGCCGACAGAGGCGGAGTGGGAATACGCAGCACGGGGCGAGGATCGCTCCAAACGCTACAGACATATTGACGAGGTGGCATGGTGGAGCGGCAATAGCCAGACGCCGCCTTCCGTGACAGGTCCGCCGTTGAGGACGCAAGATGTGGGCCGGAAGCGGGTAAATGGCTTCGGGCTATATGACATGTTGGGCAACGTGTGGGAGTGGGTGGCGGATGTGAACTCGATTGAGGCTTTCGATCGAGACTTGAATTTCGCGACGCAGGTTACGCGGCATGGCGCGGACATGATTGGTATCCCAGGCGGCGCACTCGAAGACGGTGTGGAGGACCCGCAAGGCCCGCCGGCCGGAGAATACGGAGTGTTGCGAGGCGGTTCGCATGACAGCATCGCCCTGGGCGTGCGGGCGTCAGCCCGCATGATCGCTCCGTCGACCACCACCTCGCGCGACATCGGCTTCCGCTGCGTAGGAAACTAAGCGGCGCGGGGCGGACTGCAAAAGGTGACCCGCTTCTCAGTGGATGCCCCGAAAGTTCGCCAAACAGCCCGTGGAAGAAGTCTTTGAGAGCGGCATGCACAGGCGAAACCGCCTGCGCCACCTTTGTGGCTCAACAGGTTGCGAGCCAAGGGGGGCAGGCATTCAGCCTGCCCGACTTCTGCTGCCGATTATAAAGTCATGTGCAGCCATTGCCGCCACGCCTCGCTGGAGTCAGTCGGATGGATGCACTTCTGCTGCATCCGCGCCATTCCTGGACCGCCGCAGGTGGTCTGTATACCGTCCAGGGGGCTTTTGTTCGCGTTGCCTTTGCTTGCGGCTGAACCGGAACAAAACCAGGCTATGGTGTACAATTTCCCAATGCAGAACGCACGTCAGGTCGCTAGTACGATCTTTGCCATCGGAGCTCTTCTAGCTGTAGCGCTACTGGCCCAATCCCAGGAACAATCCGCGGCTCCTCCCAAGCCGCTCGCGCACTTTCACCACCTGCACCTGAACGCGACCGATCCCAAAGCCGCGATCGACTTCTACACCTCGCATTTCGACTGCGAGAAGGCCAAGTTCGCCGGGGTCGTCGACGCGGTCTGGGCGCAGAAATCATGGATTCTGTTCGGCAAAGTAAACCAGCCGCCGCCGTCCGACATCCTTTCGGCCCTCTATCACTTTGGCTGGGGAGCGGAAGACATGAAAGCGACCTACCAGAAACAGGTGGAGATGGGAACGAAATTCTCCACGCCGATCACCGACATCTCTGAGACGACGGGGCGGGGAAAACCGGGTGCGTTCTATTACTCTTACGTCGAAGGGCCGGACAAGGCGATGATCGAGCTAAACACTTCGAGCAACCACAACTTCGGTCACATCCACATGTTGAGCGCCGATCCGATCGCGACGAGCGAGTGGTATATCAAGGAGTTCGGCCTGACCCCCCGCGGTCCGGCGCCGGTTCGGACTGCGAAGCCTTACATCTTTAACAACATTCAGCTCAGCCCTTCCGCGTCGCTGATGATGGACAACGTGAATTTCATCTTCTTCCCTATTGAGTTCGCGCAGACCCTTATGCCCGACCTGTGGAAGGGCCGCACCTCCTTCGAGTCCCCGAAAGGCCGCGTGATGGATCACTTCGGCTTCGGCGTCGACAACCTGGATGAGACGCTCGCCCGCTTGCGCGCAGACGGCGTAAAGGTGACCGAGGAGCCGCGATCTGTGCTCGGTGGAAAGGTCAAGTTCGCCTTCATAGAAGGCCCCGACAACGTCCGTATCGAACTGGTTGAAGGCCAGGCCACGAAACAGTAGCCAACTCGCGCATGGTACCCGCTCCCGCCGTAGATGTAACGCATTTCCATGCGGTCGACCACACGGCCCGACCCAGGTTTCTTTCTCCGGTTTCTCGGTTTGAAGGCCCTCGACATCGGTGCGGCCTCGGCGATGATGCCTTCGGCATCGCGGAAAGACTGGGTCCCACAGGCCACGTCACCGGGGTCGACTTCAGCGAAGCTCTCATCGCCGAAGCAACCCGCCGTGCTGCGAACCGCAATCTGCCGGTAACCTTTGAGGTCGGCGATGGCAGAACCTCCGTTTCGCCGACGAAACGTTCGACGTGGTGCGCACGGAGCGCATGTTGATGCATGTGCCCGATCCCGATAAAGCTATTTCCGAAATGACTCGCGTGCTGCGTCGCGGCGGCCGCATGGCGGTCCTGGACTTCGATTGGGAGGGTCAATTCTGCGACTCGCCCTATAAGGAGACAACACGAAAGATCGCGCTCACCGTCTGCGACAGCATCAGGAACGGTTGGATCGGGCGACGCCTGCCGCGCATGTTTCGGTAAGCCGGCATGACCGGAGTTACGGTGTCGTTTCGGAACCTGCTTCTGGGTTACGACTTTCTGCAACTCCTCTTGGGTGGTCACGTAGTCCGCCTCGTTTCGTCCGGCACGCTGTCTGAAAACGATGCCGATCTCTGGTGGACTTACCTCGCCCATGCGAATCGCGAAGGCACCTTCCATTACGGTTTCACCGCGTCGATCGTTTCCGGTGAAAAGTCCTAGCAACGGCCTACGCAGGCGAAACGAAACCGCCTGCGGTTTCGCCTGTCCTTTCTCGGTGAAGTGAAAGGCCGGCTGAATGCTCCGCATAGCAGTGCATTTCAGCCCGCCCGGTTTCCGTCCAGGGCTGCTAGGGGAGTGCGTTCTGTTTCAAATACCGCGCCACCTGCTCATGGGTGGCAAACCAGACGCCCGGTTTCGATTTCATGTAGACAATCAACTTTTCCAGCCACAGCGCCCGCGATCGATGACCGGTGTAATGCGGATGCATGGTGAGCACGTATAATCCGTGCTCCTCATACGCCACATCGAACTCCGCGCGATAAATCTGATCCACCAGCTCCGGCGACGGCAGCGACCCATTGGCAGCACCGTAGTAAGGCGCGTCGTCCAGAATGCGCTCAATGGGTAGCTCGATGACTCCCGTCGCGCGGCCGTCCAACGTCACCTCGTAAGCGTCATCGCTTGCCATGAGACTGCTGTCGTATAGAAACCCGGCATCCATCACCTGCTGCAGCGTATAAAGACTCATGGCCCACGAAGGCGCACGGTACCCGACTGGCCGCTTGCCGATCGCTTTGGTCAGAGTGTCGATCGATTTATCGAGCAGCGTCTTCTCTTCGATGGCGTCATTGAGCACCCCGAGATGTTCGTGGATCCACCCGTGTACTCCAATCTCATGCCGCTTCGACGCCTGAATCGCCGGCACGAGCTCCGGATTCAGCGCGATGCTGACTGCGGGAATGAAGAACGACGCCGGGACATTCTGCCGGTCGAGGACGCGCAGAATCCGCGGCACACCGTCGATAGCGCCATACATGCCCCGTGACAGATCCTCTGATCCAAGCTGGCCGCGCGACAGCGGGATGGTGGCATTGTCGACGTCAAAACTGAGAGCCACGGCAACGCGAGCGCCATTGGGCCACTGTTTCGGCTTCAGACGTTTCCCGACGCCGTAATGGTTGTATTCCGCCTTGAGCTGCTCGATGCTCAGTTTCAGCCCGGGCATCGACTGCGGCGGAGGCGATTGAGCCCCGCCGGAGAGCGCCGCCAAGCCCAGGATCATCCAGGTTTTCATGGACATCCAGCATACCTCATGTTTTCCCGCCGGCAGCCGATCAAACGAATGATGACCAGTAGATTGCGCGTAGCGGCTCTTTTGGCCCTGGCGCTCGTGCCGTCGGCCTGCCTTGTGTGGACCTGGCGCGAGATGCCTCACTTCGGCGTCTATCATGACGACACCATATACACCGTCGTCGCGAAGAACCTGGCCGAAGGAAACGGCTATCGCATCGCCAGCCTACCCGACCAGCCCTGGCAGACCAAGTATCCGCCGCTCTTCTCGGCTCTTCTGGCAGGCCTGTGGAAGCTGAATCCGGCCTTTCCTCAGAACCTGACCATGTTTATGGTCTGCATGTGGCTCGTGCTGCCGTTCTATCTGCTTGTCCTACGCGCGCTGTATCGGAGTTTCGGACTGTCGGACCGCGAATGCTGGCTGTTGGTCTTTCTGGCCGCGGTGAACCCCATGGTCTGTCTCTTCAGCATGTCTATCATGTCGGACCTGCTGTTCATGGTGATGTTCCTCACTTGCCTGATGATCGCCGAACGCAGCCTCAAGCCGGATACGCCGGCGTGGTGGGCACTCGCTGCCGGCGTGATCGCCGGATTCGCATATCTGACGCGCACTGCCGCGCTGCCAATCGCCGCGACGGTGCCGCTCTGCCTCGTCTTCCGAAAGCAGATACGCCGCGCCGTGCTTTTCGTCGTGGGAATTCTTCCGGCAGTCATCGGATGGCAGCTATGGGTATCGCAGCACATGACCACCGGAGGCGACCTGGTGTCGCAGTACTACACCAACTACATGGCGCTGCAGCGCGCGACCGTGCACGCCGACAATATCATTCAGGTTCTCTGGTATAACCTTGACGGCCTCTTCCGCAGCGCCGGCACGGTGCTGGTTTTTGACGTGGCTCTGATTGAAAACCTGACCTTCCAGCGAGTGATTGGTGTCGCCGCCTTCGCCGGGGCCATACGCCTGAGCCGCCGTTCCGGACTTCTTCAATATCCGCTGGCCGCACTCGGCATCTGCGGTCTGCTCCTGCCCTATCACTGCATCGCGGACCAGCGGCTGATGTTTCCGCTTTATCCGATCCTGGCCGCCGGCTTCTGGACCGAACTCAAGAACGTGCTGGTCGCCCTAAAAGCCGCTATGCGAAAAGGCGGAGCCGATCGCGCCGTAGCCTATGGATTCGGCACCTTGCTGGCAGCTCTCATGCTGGTGATCATCGGCAGCTACGCCGCGGGCGACATCATCACCCTGCCCAAACTCTTCACCAAGTGCCAAAACGATCTGAACTCGCGCCGGGCCGCTTATCAATGGCTGGCCGCCAATTCGCCGGCTCAAGCTTCGGTGTACGCCTATGACGACCCGCTCGTGTACCTGTACGCCGGCCGCCGGGCTTGCGGCAATCCTTTACCGCCGCGCTTCTACTATCACAACGACCCCCAGGACCTGAAACAGAATGCTTTGAGCGTGTCCGAACTCGCTCAACGGCACCGGTTAGACTACGTTTTGCTGACACCCGACGAGTTCTACCGCGATATCCGTGGGCCCGACACGGCAGCCCTGCTCGAGGCCGCGGCGCACGACCCGAAACTCGTGCGAGCTTACGACAATCCGCGCGCCACCATCTACCGTCGCGTGAATTAATCCTCGAGAATTACAACGGCCATGGCCATGGCGGCTGTGTGCGTCAGCGACAAGGCGATGGACCGCGCTCCCAAACGCTCCGCGACTTGCGCGGCCACCCCGTGCAGCGCCAATGTCGGCTTCCCGGACCGCAGGTTTGTCACCTCGAAATCCTGCCATCTCACGCCGCGCCGCCAGCCGGTCCCGATCGCCTTCATCCCGGCTTCTTTCGCCGCAAAACGAGCCGCATAGCGCTCAAACCGGTTCGCCTTCGACTCGACATAAGCGATCTCAGTGGCCGTATAAATGCGCTCGATGAAACGGGCCCCGTACCGCTCCACAGAGGCCTGAATGCGGTCGACTTCAGCCAGGTCTGTCCCAATTCCTACAATCACAGGCCCGCCCCGGTCGAGGTAATCGTGAGCCTGCCGTGCTTCACGCCCTTAGTGCTGATGAGAGCATCCGCAATCTTCTTTACGGCCGCGGCTTTGCCCTTCACTACTAGAACTTCGAGGCAGTTATCATGATCCAGGTGCACATGGAGCGTCGAGAGGATGTGGTGAAAGTGCTCGTGTTGCAAGTCCGTGAGCTTCTCGTTCAGGAGCCGGACGTGGTGATCGTAAACGAGTGTCACGGTGCCCACCACGAAGCTGTTAGGTTCTTCCCAGGCGCGCTCCACCAGTTCGTCCCGGATCAGATCCCGAAACGCTTCCGAACGATTCGTGTATCCTCGGGCCTCGATTAACTCATCGAACTTCTTTAAAAGCTCCGAATCGATCGCCACTCCAATCCGACTGAGCTCACTCATTCGTATTGACAGTAGCAAGGTAGCGCCAACTTTAGGCGGTAACTCGACCTTGCGAGTACGCACACGTTTTGTAAATTCGTGATACTGTTGGGATAACGATCGCATGCACATTCCGGACAACTTCTTGTCCACACCGGTCTGGGCCTCCTTGGATGTCGTAAGCGTCCCGGCGTTCGGCCTGATGGCCCGCGCAGCCAATCGTGACATAGAAGAAGCGCGCATCCCGCTGCTCGGCGTCATGGGCGCCTTCGTTTTTGCCGCGCAGATGATCAATTTCCCGGTCGGCCTGGGAACCAGCGGCCACCTGGTCGGCGGAGCACTGCTTGCCTTCATCCTCGGACCGGCATACGCATCGATCACGATGACCGCCATCCTCCTGGTGCAGGCTTTCATCTTCCAGGATGGAGGCGTGCTGGCGCTCGGCGCCAACGTCTTCAATATGGCGATTGCGGGTGTACTAGCAGGTTACTTGCCGTATCAGCTCTGGGGCAACGGGTCGCGCCGGAAACTGGCGATTTTTTCGGGTGCATTTCTTTCTGTGCTCGTCAGTGCAGCGCTCGCACTCACCGAATTGCTCATCTCCGGCGTCGCCATGCAGAAGACTGCAATCGGCGTCTCGCTCGGGCTGTTCGTGGTCAGCGCGGTTCTGGAGGGCGCCATCACGCTGGCTGTTCTACAGGCCATTGAGCGTCTGAATCCCTCGTGGACGCAAAGCCCCGCAACTTCCGGACGTCGAGCCCTGGGCGCGATCGCCGGCTTCGCCATTCTCCTCGCCGCGGTGGGGTTCATTTTCGCCTCGGCCGCGCCGGACGGTCTTCAGAAGATCGGAATTCAATTGGGCATCGCGACGCAAACCGCTTTTCACGCCCCGCTTGCCGACTACGACTTGCCGTTCTGGTCCTCCAGTTGGGGCCGCCGGGCCGCCGCCGGGCTTGCCGGATTGCTCCTGATCTTTGGCGCCTGCGCTCTCATCGGCCGCATGCTAGGGCGGCGGAGTGACGCCAAATGCACCACGTAGTCCTGGAGCAGTGGAGCCGGGGCCGCAGTGTTGTACATGATCTGGATGCCCGCGCCAAGAGCCTGGTTCTGCTCGTATTCCTGGTTGTGATCACGACAACGCCGCCGGACGCCGCTCTTCAAATGCTGACGTATTTCGGCTTGCTGCTGGTGGGACTGGCGGCCGCGTGTCTGCCGATCCCGAGCGTTCTTGCCCGTGCGACAGTGGTGCTGCCATTCTCGGCCACGTTCGCGGCCGTGTCCTGGCTGGCGGGCGATCGCATGCGAGCGCTTGGTCTCGTCGAGAAAACATACCTGTCGGCGATCGCCGTTCTCCTGGTCGCGGGCACGACGCCGCTTCCGGCTCTCTTGAATGGCTTCGAGGCGCTCGGCGTTCCCCGCGTTTTGACGTCGGTGGTGCAGTTCCTCTATCGATACCTGTTCGTGATCTCCGAACAGGCCCAGCATATGCGAGTGGCCGCCGCGAGCCGCGCCGGGCTGCGTAAGTCGACCCGCAAATCGCGTTTCCAACTGGCGGCGGGAGCACTCGGTGTCCTCTTCGCCCGGTCGTACATGCGAGCCGACGGGATTCACCGCGCCATGCAGTCACGGGGCTTTCGCGGCCGGTTGCCGATGGGTCATCCGCCTCACTTCCGGGTCGCCGACGCTGCATTCGCCGTGGCAGCTATTGCATTGGTGGTTGGAATACGAGCGTTGCCATGGACTTCCTGATCCACGTCTCCAATCTGCGTTATCAGTACGAGGATGGGACGAAGGCCCTCGACGGCGTGAACTTTCACCTCTTTCCCGGCGAAACCGTCGCTGTTCTGGGAGCCAATGGTTCAGGCAAAACCACGTTTGTTTTGCATTTGAATGGCCTACTCGCCGGAAAAGGGGAGGTGCGCGTCTGCGGGATGCATCTCGCCAAGGACAATCTCGCCGAAGTGCGTTCGAAGGTCGGCATGGTGTTTCAGGATTCCGACGAACAGCTTTTCATGCCCAGCGTCCTGGAGGATGTGGCGTTCGGGCCAATGAACCTCGGCATGAACCGCATGGAGGCGCTCATTAAGGCGACCGGCGTGTTGCGCGAAGTTGGAATGGAGCATGCCCTCGACAAGGCTCCTTACCATCTTAGCGCCGGCGAGAAGAAGCGTGTCGCGCTCGCTGGGGTGCTGGCCATGAATCCCGAGATTCTGGTTCTCGATGAGCCCACTACTTATCTCGACCCGCCCGCTCAGCGGAACCTGGTCGCGCTCCTGCAGAGGCTACCCCAGGCCAAGCTGATCGTGACTCATGACGTGAATTTCGCGGCGGCTCTCGCCACGAGAGCCGTTTTCTTTGAGAAGGGGCGGCTGGTGGCGGACGGTCCGGTTGCGGAGGTCATTCAACGCTACGACTGGAACCTTACGGTGGGTCCGGCTGCCAGCTTCGTGCAACGTAGTCTTTCGTAATATTCGGTTTGGAGTATGTGGAAGACGGCAGGTTTGATTGAGCCTGTAATGCAGGCTGTTAGCCTGCGGCGGGTTGTTAACCCGCCTGCCCGAGATTGTACGGCGCGGTTTCCAATGGCAGGCGAAACCGCCTGCTTCACCCTTCCACTTCGGGCCTCACTCCAAATAAGCGACATTGGCTGAAGCCGTCCGTGCTGTGGGCGTCAGCCCTTCTTCAGCAGCCCGATGGTATTCCCATCGATATCCGCAAACCAGGCGAACGTCCCGGTAGGAATCTTCACCGGCGGAACCAGCATCTTTCCGCCTAACGCCGTCGCCTTGTCCAGGTAAGCCTGAACATCATCCACCTCGACGTAAAAAATCGTGTAGTGCAACGGCTCGTGCCCGAGCGACGTCATGTGCCCTGGAATGCCCGACTGGCTCCCGGTATCGATAGTCGCCGCCGGACCACCCCGTTGCATCTGCCACCCGAACAACTCACTGAAAAATTGTTCCGTCTTGGCGATGTCCCTGCATCCGATCTCAAAGTGTACAACTGGATGTGCCATATTCTCTCCTTGCTGAGTTTTTCGCGATTGTGAACACAAAGGCAGCGCGGCGACGAGCGTCAAGGCCGCACGACGGGTATACAAGCCTGTAGGTCGAAAGTCTCCCAACCGATTTCCTCCGGAAGTCGAACGAATAGCTCCATAGCCGGCCGGTCCGCCGGCTCAAACCTGACGGACGGCAGCCACACCCGATACAGATAATTCCAGGCGCGATCCACATGGCCAAGGTCGCCGATGCAATGGACCGTCGCAACATCCTGCACCTCAAAATCCCGAATACTGAAGCCCCGGCTCCCGCACTCCGAACGTCCGGGAAGCGGGCGGTCCACCACAGGACGCCGTCGCGACCGCACAATCTCCCCCAGCACGCCAACTCCTCCAGCCTGCTTCGGGAAAGCAACGCCCATGTCATAGCGGCACTTCTCCGACGGCGTCACAGCCGGATCATCCAGAGACATCCCGATAAAAACAATGTCGCCGATATCGGTCTGCCTCTCCGCCAGCCACGCGAGCAGCGCGTGATACGCGTCCACGAGGCGCGAGTTGCCATACGGCGAGAATACCCTGATATAGACGAAGCGGAACGCATCCAGACACCCAACCCGCACCCGAACCTTCGAAGCTTTCTTCCAACTCTCGAGCTCCTCTAAAGGGTAAAAGGAAAGCCCTTCCGGCGCTTGGCAAATCTTGCTTTTTTCAAGCGGGCTGCGGCGATCCCAGGAACTCGCGGTGCGATTGAAATGGTTCTTGAAGGCTCGCGAGAACTCCGCAGTCCCGGGAAAGCCGACCTCGATCGCGACGTCTGTAATCCGCTTCCGTGGCGACGTCTTCATGAGCATCGCCGCCCTCTCCAGCCGGACGCGCCGGACATGACTGTTCAGCGTCTCGCCCGTCACCGCCTGGAAGATGCGATGAAAGTGATAGCGCGAGAAGCAACCGATGCGGGACAACCGGTCGAGTGAAAGCTCGCTATCGAGGTGCTCGCCAATGTAATCGAGCACGAGATTCACACGCTCGGGATGGTGACCGTTCCCCGCCACCCTCCAAATATATCCGAGTCACGGCTGGCCGATTCGTGCCTTCCCGCTCACGGACGAGCCATTCACACAACCGAACAACTCGGCCACTAAACGACCCAATTCGGCAGGTTTCACGCGGCACTCCTCCGATTTCAATTTGTCCGACACCGGAGGAGATCCGGAAGCGGCCTACTCGAGCGTTGTATCTTCCAGTGTCTTCGAAACACTTGAAACCAAGGCGCGCTTAGGGCGCACCCTCGCGGCTTATCGTGTATCCGCTACCCTGTGGGCTGCTTCGGGATTGACAACATGGATGGGCGTCCCCGCGCGAAACGCCACCACCTGGTCAAAAATGTCGGAGAATTGAAGCTCATATTCATCTCGAGTAACGTACCCGATATGAGGTGTGCAGACGACGTTGTCCATCGCCAGGAGTGGATCGGCGCCACCCGCGCGGAGCGGCTCCTGTTCAAAAACATCGACTGCGGCCATGCCGGGACGGCCTTGCTGAAGCGACTCGATCAGTGCGCCCGGCTCGATCAAACCCGCCCTGCTGGTATTGACCAACAACGCTGTTTCCTTCATGCGCCCCAGGTCGGTTGAGGTCACGATCCCACGCGTCGCATCCACCAGCCGCAAGTGCAGCGAAACGATGTCGCAACTCTCGAGGAACGCCTCCTTCGAAGATGCCACCGGGTAACCGTCCGCTTGGGCACGCGCACGTGAAGCCTCCCGCGCCCAGACCAGCACTTTCATGCCAAATGCCTTGCCATACCCGGCGACCGTTTCACCGATTCGTCCGTACCCATAAATACCCAGCGTTTGACCGCGCAGGCTGCGGCCCACGCCAGTCTGCCACACACCGGCCTTCAAAGCGGCCATCTGCTGCGGAATCTGCCGCATTGCCGCCAGAATCAGTCCCCAAGTAAGCTCAGCGGTGGCATAGGAAGGCGTCCCAGCATGCATATTGGATGACACGATAACCCCGCACCGCGTACACGCGTCGATATCGATATGCGGATAAACGCTTCTCTGGCTGATCAGCCGCAACTTCGGAAGCCTTTCCAGTAATGGCGCGGTGATTTTGGTTCGTTCGCGGATCAGGACCAGCGCCTCGGTTTCCTTGAGCCGGGTTGTCAGCACCTCGAGATCCTCGACGTGGTCGTTCCATATTTCGACCTCGTATCCATCGAACGTTCGAAAACAATCGAGCGTTCGAAGCGTATCGAAATAGTCGTCCAGGATGGAGACTTTCATGCGATGCGGTCCGGTCTCATCTTGTGGAGAAGCTCAAGACCTGCCGGCGTAACATGAACGCGCGATCGATCGCGTCCATTCTCGACGTGAACCAACCCGCGATCCGTTGCATCCTCCCAAACCGGGAGACGCGGACACGACGTCCGCCAGGCATCCATCGTTTCTTCATACGTTCGATTCTTACCGGAGAGCCACTCCAGCAAATCGAGAATAAGGGCATCCACGGTCTCCGTCACGGTTTTTATTCTAGCCGTCTCGGTGTCACCGGTTTGAGACGTCGGCAGGGCCGTTATAATAGTCCCCAAACACCTTTGATGCAACGAATCTTGACACTATTGGTTTGTTCCGCGGGCTTGGCCGCCGCGCAAGAAGGGCAGGCGCTGTTTCAGAAGAACTGCGCCATGTGCCACAAGCCCGGCGGCGAGAACCGCACTCCGACCCCAGATGTATTGGCGCAGTTGCCACCGCAAGCGATCGTCGCTGCCCTGGAAACCGGTTCGATGAAAGCGCAGGGTGCGGCATTGAGCGCCCCCGAACGGCTGGCCATAGCCAGGTTCCTGTCTAAGAGCACGACTGCCGAGCCCGTGAGCACCGATGCGAATACATGCCCGTCGAAACCGCCTCTAACGAGCCTCGCCGGATGGAATGGCTGGGGCGTCGATCAGTCAAACTCACGATTCCAGCCGGCTGCCGCCGCCAGACTCACCGCCGACCAGGTCCCCAACCTCAAAGTGAAATGGGCGTTCGGATTCAAGGGCGGCGGGGGAGTCGTCTATGGGCAGCCGACCATTGCCGGAGGCCGCCTTTTCTTCGGCAGCGCCGACGGGACCATCTATTCGATGGATGCGCGCACCGGCTGCACCTATTGGACCTTCAAGGTGCCCAGCGCCGTACGAACCGCCATCACGCTGACGACGATGCCGAACAAGCGGTACGTCGCGTTTTTCGGAGACATCAAAGCCAACGTCTACGCGCTCGATGCCCAAACCGGCGAACAGGTCTGGCAGATCAAGGTCGACGATCATCCGGTGGCGCGCATCACGGGAGCGCCGAAGCTTTACAAGGGCCGGCTGTATGTGCCGGTGTCCTCGATCGAGGAGGCTTCCGCGGGCAGCGCGAGCTACGCCTGCTGCAAATTCCGCGGCAGCGTCGTGGCGCTCGACGCCTCTACCGGTAAGCAGCTATGGAAGACCTACAGCATCCCCGACGCGCCGTCGTCGACAGGCAAAAACTCCGCGGGCGCCGACCGTTTCGGACCTGCCGGAGCCGCGATCTGGGATTCGCCCACCATTGATGAAAAACGCAAGCTGCTCTACGTGGGAACCGGCAACCAATACTCCGATCCGCCGTCGAAATACAGCGATGCGGTGCTGGCTCTCGATCTCGACACGGGGTCGATGAAATGGGCCAAGCAGTTGACTGGTGGTGATGGTTGGAATTTCTCCTGTATCTCCCCCAACAAGGCAAGTTGCCCCACTTCGCTCGGCGAAGACACCGATATCGGATCGTCGCCGATCCTCCGCTCGGTGGGCCATGGCCACGACTTGCTGATCGTCGGACAGAAGTCGGGAGTTGTGTGGGGTCTCGATCCCGACAAGCAAGGCGAGGTGGCCTGGAGCACGCGCATCGGAAAAGGCGGCGCGCTCGGCGGCATCATGTGGGGCTCCGCGGCGAGCGACGACACGGTGTACGTGCCCCTCTCGGATTTCGGCGGCTCCAAGATCGGCGAGTCGGGACTGAGCGGCGGCGGAATGTTTGCCATTAAGATCGCCAACGGCGAAAAGGTCTGGTATACGCCTCCCGCCAAGCCCGCCTGCGCCGGCAAGATTGGATGCACCCCTTCGCAGATGGCCCCGGCAACGCTGATTCCCGGCGTGGTTTTCTCCGGTTCCATGGACGGGCATCTCCGCGCGTACTCGACCAAGGACGGTAGCGTGGTCTGGGACTTCGACACTCTACCCGAGTTTGCCACGGTTAACGGCGTAAAGGCGCACGGCGGTTCGCTCAGCGCAACCGGCCCGACAATCGCCGATGGGATGCTGTTCGTCAACTCCGGTTACGGAGCGTTGGGCGGCATGGCCGGCAACATCATGTTTGCGTTTTCGGTTGAAGGCAAGTAAACGTGCGCCCGGTTCTTCTGTCGGTACTCGTACCGCTCTATAACGAAGAATCGCTGGTTCGGGAATCGCTAAACCGGGTGCTCCGGGCGCGGCTGCCACAAGGAGTGAGCCGCGAGATCATCGTTGTCGATGACGCGTCGACTGATGAATCGGCCGCCGCGGTCGACCAACTGGTCGGCGAACATCCCGGCTGTATCCAGCTTTTCCGGCATTCGAAAAACCAGGGGAAGGGCGCTGCTCTCCGCACGGCGCTAGAGCATGCGAGCGGCGACCTCTGCATTTTCCAGGACGCCGACCTGGAGTATGACCCCAACGACTACACGGCGATGCTGCAGCCGTTGCTCGACGAGGAAGCCGATGCGGTTTTCGGATCGCGCTTCGCGACCTCGGGCAAACGGCGCGTCCTGTATTTCTGGCATGCCGTCGGCAATCACGCCCTGACGACGCTCTGCAATATGGCGGCGGATCTTAATCTGACCGACATGGAAACGTGCTACAAGGCCGTCCGCACTTCTTTGCTAAAGAGCATTCCGCTGCGCAGCAACCGCTTTGGCATCGAGCCGGAATTGACTATCAAGCTGGCGCAGCGCCATGCCCGCGTCTACGAGGTCCCCATTCGCTATAACGGCCGGACTTACGACGAAGGCAAGAAGATCGGCCTGAAGGACGCGTTTCAAGCGGCTGCCGTCATCGTTGCTACCTGGCTGCAGGACGATATCTACACTGACCCGGGGGCGAAAATCCTCGGCCGCCTCGGCAACACCGATCGGTTCAACCGCTGGATGGCGTCCGTCGTCCGGCCCTACCTGCATGGCCGCACCGTCGAGATTGGCGCGGGTCTCGGAAACCTGTGTGCCCACCTGTCGCGAAGAATTCCCGACTATGTCGCGACCGACATCGAACCCGAGCACCTCAATTTCCTGAGGACGCGATTCTCCAGTGCACCCAACGTTTCGGTTGGATATTGCGACCTCTCCAATCCCAGCTTTTTCGAACAGAACAGCGGTCAATTCGAATCGCTGGTATGCCTCAATGTCGTCGAGCATGTGGACGACGATATGCGGTCTTTGAAGCATATTCGCACGGCGCTGAAGGACGGGGGCAGGGCAGTGATCCTGGTGCCCGAGGGGCCCGGCGTTTATGGCACGCTCGATGAGGTTCTGGGCCATTTTCGGAGGTATACCGAGGCTGAGCTACGGAGCAAACTCGAGGCTTCGGGTTTTGTGGTGGAACGGATGCTGAAGTTTAATCGCGTCACGCGGCCGGGCTGGTGGTTCAATGGCCGGCTGCTGAAGCGCCGCACCTTCGGGCGGTTTCAACTGGCGGTATTCGATCGGATGGTGTGGCTGTGGCGACGTATGGACAGGGTTCTGCCCTGGGGTCCGGTCTCTCTTATTGCTGTTGCTCGGCGTGGTCCAGAGACCGGCTGACTAAGGCAGGGTTTCAACCTGTCGCAGTGGGCCGCGGATCCACGAAGGTGCATGAAAACCAAGGTGGCGCAGGCGGTTTCGCCTGCGCGTCCCCGTGAGGTCCAGGGTTTTCAACTCGTGCTCAACTTGCCAGTGCGAACTTCCCGACGGCCAGGCGCAACCGCTGTCCCCACCCATTACCTCAGCCCGCCTGAATTCACCCCTCAAATCTCCTGAATTGACCTCTCCCGCCACTTCGCCGTAAAGTGCAAGCGAGATGAAAGCCGTCCTCCTGATATTCGCCATCTCCATCGCTCACGCCCAGGACACCCGCACGGTAACCGAACCCCATTTCCCGCCCGCATGCGCGACCCTCGATGCCCACCTCGCCGCGAAAGGCGCGACTCTTCCCGACGCCGATGAGCGCAAACTCGACACCCAACGAATCCAGGAAGCGCTGGACCACTGCACGTCTGGGAAAGCCGTAGTCCTGAAAGCCGAGGGCAGCCACAATGCGTTTCTCTCCGGCCCTCTCGATCTGCGGCGCGGCGTGACGCTACTCATCGACAAAGGAGCGATCCTGCTGGGCTCGCGCGACCCTAAAGAATACGAACGCCGTCCCGGAAGTTGTGGCGTCGTCGACCAGAACGGCCGAGGTTGTCGCGCCCTCATCAATGGCGACGGCGTCCCCGATGCGGCAGTCATGGGCGAAGGCACAATCGATGGACGCGGGGGTGCCAAGCTGCTGGGCCAGGACGTGACCTGGTGGGACCTCGCCGAGAAAGCCCGTGCCGGAGGCGCCCAGAACTGCCCGCGCATCCTGGTCCTCTCGCACTGCGACAACTTCACCCTCTACAAGATCCACCTCCGCAATTCGCCCAACTTCCACGTTTCCTACCGCGACGGCAACGGCTTTACCGCGTGGGGCGTGGTTCTGTTCTCACCACAGCGCGGCGCCCGTAACACCGACGGAATCGACCCGAGCAACTCGACCAACGTGACCATCACGCATTGCTACATTCACGCCGGCGACGATAATGTCGCCATCAAAGCCGGGCACGGCAATCCCACCACCCACATGACGATCGCCCACAATCACTTCTACGCCGGCCACGGCATGTCGATCGGCAGCGAAACCGACGGCGGCGCCAGCGCGATCCGGGTCAGCGACCTTTCCATCGATGGCGCCGACAACGGTATTCGAATCAAATCCAATTCCAGCCGTGGCGGGCTGGTCCACGATGTCGTTTACGAGGACGTCTGCATCCGCGACACGCGCAACCCCATCTACATGGATTCGAACTATTCTTACTTCGGCCAGGATCGCGACAAGCTCCCCACGTTCGAAGACATAACCCTGCGCAATGTGCACATCTTCGGAGGCGGAAAGATCACCCTTGACGGCTACGACGAGTCCCATCGCCTGGCGATTCGCTTCGACAACGTGACGCTCGAAAACCCGGACGAAATCAAGATGACGGCGGTCCACGCCCGCATCACGTTGGGACCGGGTGCGGCGAATCTCCACCCCACGGGCGAGGATGTTGAGGTTACTGGTTCGCCCGGCAAGCCCACTCCCAACTCCTGCGCTGCTAAATTCGTTCCATTCCCGGACACCCCTTAACCAGATATAAGATTCTATAAGTGCTCATACGAAATCTTTGCTTTCTGCCGTTATTGGCTGCACCCCTTTTCGCTCAGCTCCCGGCGGGCCTCTATGATGGCCTGACCTGGCGCTTCATCGGCCCTTTCCGCGGCGGCCGCGTCCTGGCCGTAACCGGCGTACCTGGGGACGCTACCACCTTCTATTTCGGTTCGGTCGGCGGCGGTGTCTGGAAAACTACCAACGCCGGCACCGTTTGGAGTCCGATTTTTGACGGCCAGGATGTCGCGTCAATCGGCGCAATTGCAGTCGCGCCGTCAGACCCGAAAACGATCTATGTAGGAACCGGCGAAGCCGATATGCGCTCCGCCATTTCCTTCGGCGACGGCATGTATAAATCGACCGACGCCGGCGCGACTTGGAGACATATTGGTCTGCGGGATTCACGGCAGATTTCCCGCATCGCAGTCGACCCGAAAAATCCCAACCTCGTCTATGTTGCCGTGCTCGGGCACGCCTACGCTCCCAATCCCGAACGCGGCGTTTTCCGATCGAAAGACGGCGGCGAAACCTGGGACAAGGTGCTCGACAAGGGTCCCGAGGTCGGAGCCGCGGACCTTGCGATGGAACCCGAAAACCCCAAGGTTATCTACGCCGCGATGTGGAACAGCCGCCGGCCGCCGTGGAGCCAGTACGGCCCGCTCGAAGGGCCCGGCAGCGGTCTTTACAAAACCTCCGACGGTGGCGATACCTGGACGGAACTGGCCGGAAACGGCCTGCCCGAGGGTCAATGGGGACGCGCTGGTGTGGCCGTCGCCGCAGGCACCCGCGGACGTCGTGTCTACGCCCTGGTCGATGCGAAACCCGGGGGGCTCTTTCGCTCCGACGACAGCGGCAAGTCCTGGTCCGAGGTCAGTAGCGATACCCGCATCACCAGCCGCGGATGGTATTTCAGCGGCATCACCGTCGATCCCCACAACCCCGATCTCGTCTACATCCCGAACGTGGCCGTTTACCAGTCGAGCGACGGCGGGAAGAACTTTCGCGTCCTGAAGGGCGCGCCCGGCGGCGACGATTACCATTCGCTGTGGATCGACCCGACCCTGTCCTCGCGCATGATTCTGGGCAGCGATCAGGGCACGAACATCAGCCTCGACACCGGCCAGACCTGGACACCCTGGTACAACCAGGCGACCGCGCAACTGTATCATGTCGTCGCCGACAATCAGTTTCCGTACTGGGTCTACGCTTCGCAGCAGGATAGCGGCACGGTCGCTCTACCCAGCCGCACCGACCACGGCCAGATCAACGAATACGATCGCCGCAGCGTCGGGGGCGCGGAGAGCGGCTACATCGCGGTCGATCCGAAGAACCCGAACATTTTTTACGTCAACAACACCAACGGTTCGCTGACGCGGTTCGACCGGCGTACGTCTGAGGGTCAGAACATCACGCCGTGGCCCGAGCCGGGCTTCGGCACCGAGATTAATCAGAGGAAGTATCGTTTTCCGTGGACCGCGCCGGTGGTCTTTTCCGCGGCCGATCCCACTACCCTTTACTATGGTTCGCAATATCTGCTGAAGAGCGTGGACGGAGGGCTGCACTGGATCGAGGCGAGCCCCGATCTGACCGGCACGGACCTGCAGACCAAGACCAAGCCAAGCGGCCCGCCGACGGTGGAGAATGCCAAAGGCCGCGGCTACGGGGTGATCTACACGATCGGTCCATCGCCTTTGAGCGCACCTCTGATTTGGGTGGGCAGCGACACCGGGCTTGTTCACGTGACGCGCGATGGGGGTAAAGACTGGTCGAATGTGACGCCTAAAGGGCTCTCCGACTGGAGCAAGATCACCCACATCGAAGCCTCGCACTTCGATCAAGCCACGGCATACGCCGCTGTCGATCGCCATCGCCTGGATGACTACAAACCTCACCTTTTCCGCACCCACGATTACGGAAAAACGTGGATGGAAATCACCTCCGGTATCGAAGAGCCGGCTTTTCTGAATGCCATCCGCGAAGACCCCACCCGGAAGGGACTGCTTTACGCCGCGACAGAAACCGGTGTTTACGTTTCCTTTGATGATGGCGACCATTGGCAGCCGCTGCAGGCAAACCTGCCGGTGACCTCCGTGCGCGACGTGGTGGTACACGGCGACGATCTGGTCATCGCGACCCATGGCCGCGGGTTCTGGATCATGGACGATATCACGCCACTCCGCCAGGCCAGCGCGACGGCCGCCACCGAGGAGGCCGTGCTCTACAAACCGTCGCCGGCGATTCGCATGGTCCCCGAACCCTTCCAGGGAACTCCCTTCCCGCCGGAGACGCCTAAGGCCCAGAATCCGCCCGATGGTGCGATTATCGATTACTACCTGAAGTCCGCCGCCGAGGAGGTCACGCTCGACATTCTCGATGCCCAGAACCAGGTCGTGAGGAGTTATTCCACTAAGGATGCGGGACGCCCCCGACGCAGCGGTGGGGCAATCGCAGACATCTGGATCACTCCGCCTCCGCATCTCGCGGGTAAGGCGGGTATGAACCGATTCGTGTGGGATCTGCGTTTCGCGCTTCCAGCCGGCGCTGAAGGTGGCCGCGGTGGTGGGGGCGGTGGCGGCGGCGCCAACGGACCACAAGTCAAGCCCGGCCTTTATCACGTTCGTTTGACCGCCGGCGGAAAGACCTACACACAACCACTCAAGGTTGTTCTCGACCCCCGCTCGACCGCAACACCGCAGGATCTCGCGCTGCAATTCGACCTCGGCCAGAAGATTCTACGCCAGATGCGTCGTCTAGCCGATCTCAGGCAGGAGATTCGCCGGGCGCACCGTCAATCGACTGAGGTCGATGCGATCGATTCCGGACTGAGTGCTGCGGGCCGCGATTTAAGTGCGGCTCTAGGTGTGGTGAATTCATCGGACCGTAGACCGCCGGCTCAAGCCGCGGCGGTGTTTCAGGATGCGGTCCATCAGATCGATCTGCAAGCGGCCGCCTGGAACGCGCTGAACCCTTCGAGTAAGACGCCGTCGAACCGTTAACCGGATGCTTCGCTTTTTCATCGTCGCGGCCTGGGCTGTGTTGGCAGCAGCGGAGCAACTGCCGCATATCGAGGGTGAGACCCTTTCCGGCAAGCATCTCGCGCTGCCGGACGACGCAAAAGGGGAATTCGTGCTGCTGATCATCGGTTTCACTCACGGATCGCAGAGCCAGACCAAGGAGTGGAGTGTACGCGCGAGGCACGAATTCCCCGACGAGGGGCGACTGCGTATCTTTTCCATCGCCGTGCTCCAGGATGCGCCGCGCCTTATTCGTCCCATGATTCGAAGCGGATTAAAGCATGACCTCCCGCCGGATCAGCAGGATCGCTTTCTCATTCTGACCCGCGACGAGAAGGTGTTGAAGCAAACCGCCGGCTTCTCGAATGCAGATGACGCGTACCTGGTCCTCCTCGGACCGGACGGCGAAATACGCTGGCGGTTCAACGGCGCGCCGGGCGACGACGCGGTCTCAAAGATCAAGAGCCAGGTTCAGTAAATCACCCACCGTCACGGACCGCTGGTCCACGAAGACGCGTAACGCAGCCTTGAGTCTGCCCATATGACGGCTGAAGCCGGCGGCACTGGCATTGTAGTCCGCGCTCAGTTTTCGAAGCCGCCTGCTTCACCCCTTCCACAGACCTAGGGCCGCGATGTTCGATTGACATCGTTCCGCCTTCGCGTCATAATACAAAGCCAGCTATGCCTAGAAAAGTGGGGGTGGAATAGATCATGCCCAAACACTCCAATGACCGTCTTCAGGGAACCCTCGACCTCCTGATCCTGAAATCCCTTCACCGCTCCGGCCCCCTCCACGGCTACGCCATCGCGCAACGCATCCACGCCTGGTCCAGCGAAAAACTCCGCGTGGAGGAAGGCTCGCTTTATCCGGCGCTGCATCGCTTGGAACACGACGGCTGGCTCAAAGCCGAATGGGGCATGACGGAAACGAATCGCAAAGCGCGCTTTTATGCGATCACACCCGCCGGCCGTAAGCAGTTGGCAGAAGAAGAACGGAACTGGGCGAACCTCTCCGACGGTGTCGCCCGCATGCTTCGTTTCGTCGAATGAGGAACCTATGGGAATCGTCAAGCGACTGTGGAACGCCGTCCGCCCTTCGCGGCTTGACGGCAGTCTCGATGAAGAACTGCAGGCTCATATGGCCATGATCGAGGACGAAGAACGCGGCGACGGGGCCAGCTCTGAAGAAGCCAGGCGGCGAACCCGGCAACGTTTCGGAGACCCCACTCTCTACCGCGAACGCACCCGCGACCGCGATCTGCTGATCGGCGTGGAAACCTTCCTTCAGGACCTGCGCTACTCTGTTCGCGGTTTCGCGAAAGTCCCCGGCTTCACAGCCGCCGCTGTCATCATGCTCGCGCTGGGCATCGGCATCAACACCGCTATCTTTACACTGCTCAACACCATCGTCCTGCGTCCGCTGCCCGTGCCCAATGCGGACCGTCTGTTGGTCTTGCTCGAAGAGTTGCCCGGGGGAGGCGACAGTCCGCCCTCGTGGCTCGACCAGCGCGATCTCCGCGAGCAGAATCACGTGTTCGACTCCCTCGGGGCTTTCGCATATGGCTCCGGAATGCTGATGCGCGCGGGGGATGAAACGCGCCGGGTGATCGGCGCCAAGGTCACGCCCGACTACTTCACCACTATGGGTGTGGCGCCGGTGGCGGGCCGCCTCTTTGAAACGGCCGAGATGGAGCAGGGCCGCGACAATGTCGTCATGCTGCGCGAGGACTACTGGCGCACCAACCTCAACGCCGATCCATCTATCCTACAAAAGCAGATCGAAGTCGATGGCCGAAAATGCAGTGTGGTTGGGATTCTCCCTACGTGGTTCCGCTATCCCTGGGAAAATGCGGTCATCTGGGAGCCTCTAGCGCCCACGAACGAGCAGCGCATGCAGCGCGGCTGGCATGGCTTTCCCATGATCGGGAGATTGAAACCAGGGGTTACCATCGACCAGGCGCGGGCCGACATCAACAACGTGATGCATCGCCTGGCGAAGCAGTATCCGGATGAGGATCGCGACCGCGGCGGGCTGATGTTCCCGCTCCGAGACTGGTTCACGTTCTCCACCTCCAGCCCGCTCCTGGTACTGCAATGCGCGGCCTTGGCGATTTTTCTGATGACCTGCGCGAACGTCTCAAGCCTGCTGCTGGCCCGATATTCCGGCCGCCGCCGCGAGTTTGCCGTCCGCGCCGCTCTCGGAGCCTCGCGCTGGCGCCAGCTTCGGCAGCACCTTACGGAGAGCATGGTGCTCGCGGGATTCGGCTGCCTTTGCGGCATCGCCGTCGCCTATGCGGGCGTCCGGCTCCTGGTCCTTGTGTACAACAACACGCTTCCCCGCACGTTTGAGATTGGAATCGACGGGCATCTCATATTGTTCACCGTAGGCACCACCATGGCGGGCGCCATCGCGTTCGGATTCACCACCGCATTGCACGAACGTTCGCGCGAGCTCAATGGAGCTTTGTGCGAAGGCGGGCGGTCTGGGCACAGCCGTAAGAGTGTCGCGCTGAGGCAAGGGCTCGTGATCACACAAGTGATGTTCGCCCTGATCCTGCTTGCCGGCGCGGGCGAGCTGATTCGGAGTTTCCAGAAACTCCTGCAGGCCGAGGTCGGCGTCGACACTTCACATCTGCTCACGATGACCGTTCAGATTCCGGATACTCACTACAAGTCCATTGAACGCGTCTCGAATTTCTTCCAGACAGCCGTGAACCGCATTCAAGCTATGCCGGGCGTGGAGAGCGTCGCCTCCATCAACATGCTTCCGGTGCAGCAAGCGGGCTATAACGGCGATGTTCAGGTTGCTGGATTGCCTCCCCATGCGAGCTCTTTTTTCGCGGAGTTTCGCTGGGTGGGAGGCGAGTATTTCCAGACCATGCGGATCCCGCTGGTGAGCGGCCGCAACTTTCTGCCGGAAGAGGTCGCCGGCAAACGCAAAGCCGTCATCATTAACGAATCGATGGCCCGCGCCCTCTGGGACAAGCGCAGCCCGCTCGGGTCTACCATTCTGATGGATGGAGGGCTTACGGTAGTTGGCGTGGTTCGCGATGTCCGCCAGACCGGCCTGGGAGAAAAGCCGCGGCCTGAAATGTTCATGCCAATCGCGATTCTGGAAGAGCCCGTCACCACGCAATCCATCGCGGTGCGGTCGCAACTCCCGATGGACCAGCTTGCGCCGCTGATTCGCCGCGAGATCCGGAATATCGACGCACAATCGGGAGTTTACCGCGTGAAGACGATGCAGGACGTCGTTTCCGATTCGGTAGCCTACGCCCGTACCACGGCTACCCTCCTGACTCTGTTCGCGGCCCTGGCTTTGGTTTTGGCGGGCTTCGGACTCTATGGCGTGATGTCGTACCTGGTTGCCGAGCGTCGCCGCGAATTCGCGATTCGGACGGCGATTGGCGCCAGGCCAGTGCGCCTGGTAAGCATGGTGTTTCGGCAAAGCCTGACCATGGTCGCCATCGGGCTCGTGCTGGGTATCGGTGGAGGGCAAGTCGTGAGCCATTCGCTTCCCAGCCTTTTGTACGGTGTCCGGGAACTCGAGGCCGGCACCTTGGCGATGGCCATCGCCGTACTCGGAGCGTCGGCGATCGTCGCGGTAGCAATTCCCGCTATGCGCACCATCGGCATGGATCCCATTCAGGCTCTGCGGCAGGAATAGAGGGTCGTTCTATCATGGCTTTTGATGCTGAACGTCCCGTCAGAACAACCGTCGGCGCGCACTGCCCGGCCCGTCATTCGAGGTACTCGCTACGCCATTTCGACGCGCAAGCCGCAAGCCACACAGGCCGGTGAGCGCGTTCTCCGAGCCGGCGGAAACGCGTTCGATGCTGCTGTAGCCGCCTTCGCGGTCCTTGCCGTCACCGATCCGGCCATGACCGGGATCGGCGGCGATGCGTTCGCTCTCGTCTACAGTGCCAATGAAGACCGGGTATGGTCCGTCAATGGCGGTGGTTCAGCGCCCGCCCTCGGTACCATCGATTGGTTTCGCGACTACAATGGCAGCCGGATCCCGGTGAATGACGGCCTTCTGGCTGCCTCGGCGCCTGGTGTCCTCGACGTCTGCTATCAACTCCTCGATCGCTGGGGAACGATGACGCTCGGCGAATTGCTGGCGCCCGCCATCGAACTCGCCGGGGGCGGATTTCCGATCAGCGAATACCTCGCCGATTTCCTGGATTTTTCCGCCCCCAAGCTGCAGAAGTATCCAACCAGCGCGGCTCTGTATTTCCCCGAAAACCGCTGCCTGCAGGCGGGTGATGTACTACGGAACCCGAATCTTGCCAGAACCTTGGGGATGATCGTCGATGCCGAAGAGCAGGCCGCGGGCCAGGGACGACGGGTCGCCCTCCGTGCCGCGAGGGACTGCTTCTACCGTGGAGATATCGCACGCGCCGTCGGTGAATTCTGCGAACACAATGGTGGCCTTTTTCGCTATGAGGACTTCGCGCGCTACGAAGCGAAGGTCGAAACTCCGATTTCGACTCGCTACCGCGGCTACGACGTTTACAAAAACCCTTCCGCCAATCAGGGGCCGGTAGAACTGATCCTGCTGAATCTGTTGAGCGCTTACAACCTGAAGTCGCTGGGCCACAACAGCCCGGCATATATTCATCTCTGCGC
The DNA here is from genome assembly GCA_035295125.1 of Bryobacteraceae bacterium. Lineage (GTDB taxonomy): Bacteria > Acidobacteriota > Terriglobia > Bryobacterales > Bryobacteraceae > JAICMB01. The sequence goes on from DATGJP010000043.1 coordinate 88,423, forward strand.
GGAAGCCGCCAAGCTGGCCTACTCCGACCGCGAACAATACCTGGGCGACGCCGACTTCATTCCAATCCCATTCGATCGGCTGCTTTCGGAGGACTACGCCGCCGAGCGTCGAGCACTCATCGGAGACCGGGCCGCCATGCCCATGGCAAAAGCCGCCGGACATGCGAATCACGACGGAGACACCAGCTATCTCGCCATCGTCGACTCCAAGGGCAACGCCGTCTCGTTCACGCCGAGCCTGCACTCCGCCTTCGGCACCGGAGTAGTGATTGGCGACACCGGGCTCATCCTGAACTGCCGCGGCGATTTCTGGCATCTCGACCCCGGCCACCCCAACGCCATGATGCCCGGCAAGCGCGTCCGCAGTACGCTGACCCCGACACTGGTGATGCGAGACGGCAAGCTGAGCATGGTTCTGGGAAGCCCCGGCGGCGACGACCAGCCGCTGCGCATCGCTCAAACGTTCCTGAACATGGTCGATTTCGGCATGAACGTGCAGGAGGCTATCGAGGCCCCGCGTTGGAGCACGACCAGTTTCCCAGCGTCAGAGTTCCCGCACACGGTATACCCCTGTCAAATTGCGCTGGAGGAGCGCATTCCGGGGGATGTGCAAAGCGCCCTCGCGGATCGGGGTCACACAGTTGAAGTGAAAGGCGCCTGGACTCTCGGCGCGAATTGCGCCGTGGTGGTCGATCGCGATCGGGGCACGCTCTGCGCCGGCGCCGATCCGCGCGGCGACAGTTATGCCCTGGCTTGGTGAGCCCGATCCTTTCGAGCGACAACCTGTTTCAGAACCGCGATCGCTTCGTTGCTCACGCTGCTCAAATGCTCGATGTCCTCACGGTAAGGACTGTCGGCTTCCAATCCGCACAGCAGCAATTCGGCGTACCCGTTCATCTCGGTGAGCAGATCCTCGAGCCGGGCCACGTGTTCGGTATTTCCAGCACGCGCCAAACCGTTCTTACGCGTGCCGACCAGAATCAAATGATCAGCCGCTAAGCCTCCGCGAGCCGCCTTGACGTTGAACACATAGCCTGACGGATGCTCAAAAACCTCACCATCGGCGACAATGCCGAGGTCGGCCAAATGCCGTCCTTCGACGAGCGGGGGCCCGAAAACGCCCTCGCAAGCCCGGTTGAAAATCACCACTCGCCCAGCGCCGTCGAGTACGACGAGCGGAGTCTCCACGGTCTTGATGGCCTTGGTAAGAAGTTCCGAGCGCCAACGGTACTGATCCGTCTCATCTCGCTCTGAAACGTCTTCCACGAGAACAAAGGACCGCCCGGGCAGCACTGAACGCAGCGGTATACAGACGGCCGGGAAACGGCTGCCGTTCTTTCGGACCGCCTGCGTCTCCATCGAGCCCGATGCCAGCGGAATGGGGGTGGCTGCGCCTTTCGGGCTTCCGCCGCAGGCAACGGCTCCGCGCAGCAATCCGGAGATGGGCTGACCGAGGGTTTCGGCTTCTTCGTAGCCGAACATGCGTTCCGCCGCCTCGTTCAGGGAACGAATCAGGCCACGCTGATCGACGCCCACCACCGCGTCAGGCAGCACCTGGTAAAGGGGCCGGCCACTGAACAGGAGCCTCAAGCGCTCTAGAGACAATCCCTGGCTGCGCCAACGTCTGATTAACGCATCGACCGCGACAAACACAAGCGCGATTGCGGCTACGATCAGGACAACCAACAGAGTCTGGAACAGAAGAGTCACGGGCGACGCTGTGACCCAGTATATTCGCTTTCAGGGCGTTATGCTTTAGAGTCCATGCCAATAGCCCAGGCTCTAGTTGAAGTCGAGCAGGTTGAATGCCTGCCCCACCTTGGCTCACAACCTGTTGAGCCATAAAGGGTGGCGCAGGCGGTTTCGCCTGCGCATGCCGATCACAAAGAGTTCTGCCAACCGGGCCCGAATCCCTTCTTCCCAGGAGTTGCAACTGCTTCGCGCGAAGCTTAAACGTTTAGTTGAGCCTGACTGGCGAGCGGAAACTTTCCCGACTCCGGTCCCGGCATCGTTTCGCGCGTCAGGTATCGCAGGAACAACAGAAACAAAACGAGCATTGCGCCGAATATCACCAACTCCACCAGGCGCCGCCGCGTCCGCTTGCCGATAAGCGGGCCGGTGCGATGCTCGTGCGTCCGGCGCTTTTTCGGCACGGGAGCGCGGGTCTCCGCCGGGCGATCCGATTCAGTGGCGTAGAACCGGGCGCGGCACTCGCGGCACCGGTATGCCTTACGGTGTTGAACCGCGTAGAAAGTGTCTACCCACCTGCTACGGCGGGAACGCCGGACGTCGTTACTACCGCATTTCGGACAACTCATTCGTGGCTCGATCCAAGCTCGGTTCTTTATGCCCTGCCTTGTATCCTCTGTGCCCAATTGCGCGATTTATTCTCAGATTATTTTCGGGTTTATTCGCTCTCGCTAGCATACAACAGTCCCAGAAGCATAAACATCCATCCCGAAACAGCCGGGCGGGGAAACGGGTAGTCGACGCACGCGTGCAGCATCACCGCCAGCAACCCGAGCGCCCAAGGATGGCGAAACATTGCGGGGATACGCGAGGCGAAGAGGTATAGCACGGCGAGTGCGAAAATGATTCCACCATCTGCCCCGAATTCCAGCCAATCGTTGTGAACGTGGTTCGCATAAAACGGAAAGTCCTTGATGGCATACGCATCCGCAACTTTGGGGAATGCTCCTAACCCAAATCCGAGGAGTGGACGGTCCCGAATCATGTGGAACGCCGTCTCCATATACTCGCGCCGGACTACATAAGGATCCTGCTGTTGAAACCGCACCCACAGCCGGTCCCATCCGACAACCAAAGTGAACACCAGCGCCGCGGCCGGCACCAGCGCCAGAACAACTCCTGACCGGCGAAGGTGACGAAAGCTGAGGCCCAGCAGCAATAGGATCTCGATGCTACACAGGAACGCGCCCGCACGCGATGTCGATCCGATCACAGATGCATACAGCACGCCGCCTGCCAGAGCGTAGCCCCATGCAGTTTCTCGTGCAGCTAATGCCTGCCACAAAGCGATGGGCAATGCTAATTCCACAAACTGCGCGTAATTGTTGTGCGAGGGAAATGTCCCGAAGATCTCCGGGTGTCCAGAGTCAATGAGCCACAGAATTCGCCCCTCGGACGTGAATAACTGCAGTAAACAAAGGATGCCGAGCAACACCGAAAAGGCTAGAAAGACGCCCAAAAAGGTGTGCCGCGCAGAATAGTCCATACCCTCGCGCCGCGCGACGAGGAACACGGCGGCGAGGGCGCCCCAATGCAGAATGGCCTCTCTTGTGTCGGACGGCGCACCCGTTTGATGCGCCAGCAGTTGCAGAATCCCCCACAAAACCAGCAGCCCAAGAACCGCCAGGACGACAATGTCGGGCCACGTTCCGCGGCGCGACCTCATAATGGTGATCGCAAATACAAGAAAAACGCCGATGTGGAACGATTGAACCGCCCAGGCTCCGGTTACGAAAACCGTGGACGTGGCGAACGCCAGTAACAAGGCCAATAGCCATCCGGTGAGCGAAAGGTCACGCAGCCGCACGAATCCTTATTGTAGGGCGGACGTGTTCTAATTTGGCCGAATTTCTGTAGTGCCGGTGAGCTTCGCGCGCAAATCGCCCAGGATGCAGAACGGCGTCGCGACGGCGCCCCAGGCCAGCGTTCCCGGGATCATCATAATTCCCGCTGGAGCCCACGGGGATAATAGCGCGTCGAATCCATCTTTCAACGCCTTGTGCACACCCTTGCGGAGTGAACTGAGCTGATGTCCCTTGGCTCGCTGCATTTCAATGCGCGAGAGAGTCTTCCGCGCGACCTTAATCACGCCATGATCCCTCGTTTGTACTGTCATCTGGTTCACGTCGATGGAAACGCAATAGCCTTCCACCTTCTCGCCGCCGGACGTCGTCACTACCAGGTCGTGGCCCGATACTGTGCGGCATACCTCGTTCCAGGGAACGACCACGGGTTCCGCCGCCGCTACCGGCAGGACAGAAGCCAAAAAGGTTAAGAGCGAAACAGCTTGGAGTGGAATGTGTTTCATAGCGAGTCCAGAATAAGACTCGCTGACTGGTCCGACGGCCGCGATTGTGGCACTTTTCCGAGGTGTCACGAACCCGCCATCTGCCGGAGTTCCGCGAGCGATGAGTCTGCGATTACCCGAAACACGCGGACCTCGCACCCCGCAGGCGCCGCGCCAGCCGCTACTACGTCGCCGACCACCAGGGCTCCGGCGCGTGCGCGTTCCTGCCAGTCAGGATTGTTGGCGTCGACTTCGCACAAACACTCCGCGTCGAGCCCGACGGCAATCAACATCGCCCGTGCCCAGAAGCGAAACTCCGCCGACCGGGAAACGATGGAGACGATCGCGTTTGCTGCCGGGCGTGTCTGGGTTTCGAGCGACCCCCGAACCGACCGTAGCCGCAGCGTCAATAACGGCGTGCTGCGTGGCAGCCGGCCGCGCAAACTCATCGCTCGCGTCGGCAGTGCCGCCACCAGGCAGCCGCCGCCGTCGTCGGTGACCCCAGAAATCGCGGCTGGCGCGATTCCCTCGATCGGGATACGCAAGGATTCCCCAATTTCCGCCAGCAGGATTTCGCGCATTGCGGGATCCGGCTCTACGATCGCAATTCGCGAGAATTCGCGCGGCAGGATCAGATGCTCCAGCCGCTGTAACACCGCCTCGGGATCGTAACCCTTCATGCGTGCAGCTCGCAACAGGTCGGCGAGCATGACATCCAGTTCGCCGGCCTCGCCGGGCGAGGTAGGCATCGACCGAACGTACAGTCCGCTGCCGCGCCGCAACTCCAGCCACCCCCGATCCAGGAGATCGTGGTAAGCCGCGCTCACCGTATTTGAGTGGATGTGGTAGCGGCGTGCGAGAGCGCGAATGCTCGGCAGTTTCTGCCCCGCGGTCAGGTCCTCACTCAAAATGGCAAGCATCACCTGCCGCGCCAGTTGCTCGCGAATGGGAAGAGTGCCGGTTTTCGTGATCCAGAATTTCACCTCTACGCCGCCGGATCGGCCCAGGTGGAGACGTTCTCATCGATATTGATCGTGACGGCTCCGAATGTGCGATTGACGCTCGCCGGGCATTGCCAGAGGTTCGCAAAAGAAACGCCGACGTCGGTGGGTTTACTGGTCCCGACATCGAACTGCGACGTGACGCCGCCCACGACCCAAAATCGGGGCTGAATAGCCGCATGCCCAGCCAGGCCGGAAAGTACGGCACCGCGGACGTTATCGGCATTGAACTTATGGCAGTAAACAGCGGGCCGGTAAGGAGTCGCGGCAACGATCGAAACCCACGCATCGATGTAGGCTGCGAGCGCCGGTGAAAACGTGTCGGTCCGCTCAATATCCAGGTAAACGAACGCGCCGGGCGGGAAACCTTCCGAGGTCATTTTGCCGGCTGCATCGGCGCCGTCGGCGTTGCCTTGGGCGTTTGTGAGGATACTCGAGGAGCAGGGCGAGACACCGGCAACCTGCTGGCCGACGTAGACGGGCAACAACTTCCAACCCATGGCGAGGAGCGCGGAACGCCGCCCCATCCAGGAGGAATTGCGATGGCACGGCGCAACCAGGTAATACGCCACGAAGCCGTAGGGAGAAGACTGCTTCCAGGTGTTCATCTTTTGGTCGCCGGGATAAATGGAAGTGTCAAATCCGGCAAATGCCTGGCCCGTACTTGATGGGCTGGTTTCACTGAGGGCGTCTACGGTGAGAGATCCCACAATTCCATCCGGCTGCAGCCCCTTTGCAGTCTGGAATGCGATGACCGCAGCCTGTGTGCCCGGTCCGAAATCCCCATCGGTGCTACCCGGATCGAACCCCAATTCGCGTAATCGATCCTGCAAAGCAGAGACGGACGGCCCGGTACTTCCCAGCTTCAAGACGGACATTTTTGTGAATATTGGAATTATACAGCGGCGAAGTATACTGCGAGTGTGTCTTCCATGGATCATTCGCGACGAAACTTCATCAGAAGCGCGCTGCTGGCGGCGGCTGCCCCGATTCCCTCGCTCGCCGCGCCCGCTACTCCCACACCTGCCGAACGCAATGCGATGGAGGGCGTCGCCACTGCATTCATGAAGGAACATTCCGTGCCAGGCCTATCGTTGGCTGTAGCGCGGCATGGTGAACTCGTTTACGAAGAGGCGTTCGGTTTCGCCGACCGGGATCGCCGTGAGAAACTGACGCCCTCGAACCTGTTCCGCATCGCCAGCGTTTCGAAACCGTTCACATCGGTTGGGATCTTCCTGCTCATCGAGCAGGGAAAGCTCCAACTCGATAACCTCGTGTTCGGACCGGGTGGACTATTGCGTGGCGATTTTGGCGAACCGCCGTACAAGCAATACGTGGGGCAGATCCGTTTGCGGCATCTGCTCACGCACACCTGCGGCGGATGGCAGAACGACGGTAGCGATCCTATGTTCCGAAATCCGGAAATGAATCATAAACAGCTCATCACGTGGGCCCTCGCCAACGTGCCGCTCAAGAACCCGCCCGGCGAGCATTATGCCTACTCAAATTTCGGCTACTGCATACTTGGGCGCGTGATCGAGAAAGCGACTGGGCAGCCTTATGAGAAGTACATCCGGCAGGCGGTTTTCGAACGGTGCGACATTCGAGACATGCGTATCGGCGGAAACACGCGTGCCGACCGGGCCGTTCAGGAGGTCATTTACTACGGTCAGGGCGGGCAGAACCCGTACGACATGAATGTGCGCCGCATGGATTCGCACGGCGGCTGGTTGGCGACGGCGGCCGACCTGGTCCGTTTCGCGGTACACGTGGACGGTTTTCCAACGACTCCCGATATTCTCAAGCCGGCGTCGATTCGGGAGATGACAACGGCTTCCGAGGCAAACCCGGGATACGCGAAAGGTTGGGCTGTGAACAAATTCAACAACTGGTGGCACGGGGGAAGCCTGCCCGGGACCACCACGATTATGGTCAGAACTGCCAGCGGATACTGCTGGTCGGCGCTGGCGAATTCGCGCGAATCGGGCGGGGATACCGGCGGCGCCGTGGATCGGATGATGTGGGAGCTGGTCCGACAGGTGAAAAGCTGGGATGCATAGACTAGCAGCAGCCCGTGGCAGAAGTCGGGCAGGCTGACACCCTGGCTCGCAACCTGTCGAGTCACAAAGCGTGGCGCAGGCGGGTTCGCCGTCCATCCGGCTCAGTCTTGGCGCAATGCCTTGATCGGATCCACGCGAGCGGCTCGGGCGGCTGGAAGGTATGCCGCAAGTAGTGCAACCGATCCCAGCAGCAAAGTCGCGGCAGCAATTACCCAAGGGTCGTGCGCATCGACTCCGTATAGAAGCGACCTGGCGAGTCGGGTTAGGGCGAAAGACGCCGGCAGTGCGATGGCCACTCCCAGCGCGATCAGCACGGCGGCCTCCGATAACATTCCCCGCAGCATCAACGCGCGACCCGCACCGAGGGCCATGCGTATCCCGATCTCGCGAGTGCGGCGATTGACGAGATACGACATAACTCCGTATAACCCGATGGCCGCGAGGGCCGCCGCCAGCATTCCAAAAAATCCGGAGAGCTGCGAGATGATCCGTTGCGTGAAGATAGACTCGTCGATCTGCTGGTCCATCGTTTTCACCGCGAAGATGGGAAGATCGGGATCGGCCTCGTGGACCGTCTCACGAATTGAAGACACCAGGTTCTCAGGAGACTCATGAGTCCGGATGTAGAAAGTCATCCCTTCGGAAGGCCCACGTTGCCAGTAGGGGCAAAAGATGAAGGGCCTCCCTCGATCCATCAAGCTGTCGTAGCGGCTGTCTCTGACCAGGCCGACAATCTCTACCGGGGTGGACTTCGCGCCCCGAAAAGTAAAGATCTTTCCGATCGGATTGTGATTATCGAAATACATGCGCGCAAAGGCTTCGTTAACCACTGCGACCTGGGGCGCCCGGGCTCCGTCACCGGCGTTGAACTCGCGGCCGGCGAGCAGCGGAGTTCCGATGATTGAAAAATATCCTGGACCTACGGGATCCACATCTGGCGTTACGTCGTTATCTTTGGCTTCGCGGCCAGGAACTTCAACCGAGGCCATCCAGTTCGATCCTGAGAGGAGGGCGATGTTCGCCAGAGTCGCGGCGCTGACTCCGGGGAGGCTGGCCATCCGTTCGTTCAACTGCGTGTACAGCGCGGCGCTGCGGCGGCCATCGTAACCGTTGAGTGCTGGATTTATCGCAAAAGAGAGCAGGTGATCGGTGCGGAAGCCGGGATTGATGGCTTTGAAATTCTGCATGCTGCGCATGAATAGTCCCGCTCCGATCAGGAGCAGCCAGGAGAGCGCTACCTGAACAACCACAAGCGCTTTCCGGGCCCGGACGTCTCCGCCTGCCAGACTCGCGGTCTGCTGCTTGAGTGCCGAGGCGACGTCGGACCGCGACCACTGCAAGGCTGGAATGGAGCCAAACAGGATCGCGCAGACAGCAGACACGATTGTGGTGAATGCCAGGATGCGCAAATCCGGAGTGGTTGATATTGCTTCGGTAACACCGCTGAATGGAAGCATACTGAGTAGCGGCGTACCGGCCCAAGCCGCCAGTGCGATTCCAAGAACTGCTCCGCCGGCCGAAAGCATCGCGCTTTCCACAAGTACCTGCCGAACGATGTCTCCGCGCCCTGCTCCCAAAGCCAAGCGGATGGAAATCTCGCGCGTCCGTCCCGCAGCCCGCGCAAGCATTAAATTCGCGACATTCGCGCAGGCAATCAGAAGGACGAATGCCACCAAACCCATCAGGATAAAAAGGGGTACTTCGAACAAATCACGCAGGGCCGAGAGGCCGCTACTGGCGGGTACGAGAGAAATGTGGCGGTTCAGGAAACGTTGACGAGTCTGAGCCGACGACGCTGCAAGTTCTTTCAACTCGGCCTCGAGAATCGGGTGCAGGAATGCATTCAGCGCCGGTTCGGCCGCGGCAGGAGTCGAGCCGGGTTTCAACCGGCCGACGATGTTGAGCCAACTACTGCGGCGGTTTTCCAGCGTTGAACGGCCTGGTAACATTTGCGATTCCATGGACACAGGCACGTACAAGGCAGGCGCATCGCCGACGCTGAATCCATTGAATCCAGGCTGCGCCACACCGATCACAGTCATTGGCTGGCCGTTCACAATCAGCCGTTGGTTCAACACGCTGTGGTCGGCGCCCAATTGCCGGACCCAGAAGGAATACCCCAAGACCGCGACAGGCGATGCTCCAGGGCTGCCATCGTCGGCCGGCGAGATCGGTCGGCCCAGAATTGTCTTCACGCCCAGAACATCAAAGAAATTGCCGCTGACGAGATTGGTTTGGACATAAACAGTGTGGCCGTTCGCCGACAAACTGGCCGATGTTGCAAACCATGCAATGACTCCCGCCAACCCAGGTCCATGGTCACGGAAATCCCGGTACATCGGATCTGAGAACGAATAATCAGAGTCGTAGGACGCCAACACACTGCCCGCCCGCGGGCCGCCGTCTTTGAAAAAGACAAGTTCGCCGGGGTCTTTAACGGGAAGGCTCCGCAGGATCACACGGTCGAGAAGCGTAAAGATGGCGGTGTTTGCGCCAATGCCAAGCGCGAGCGACGACACAGCAGCGAACATTACTCCCGGGTTGCGCTTCATGGCACGAAAGGCATACCGAACATTTGCCGCAAGCTGTTCCACCCAGGTCCATGTCCAGACGGTTCGACTTTCCTCGGCGACTCGCGTCAGACTACCTACATCCGAACGCTTGCCCTCTGCTTCGGCGAGAGCCGCGAGCGATTCCAACTCGTCGCGCATGTCCTGTTCCAGAGCCGAGCGCCGCCGCGGGAGAAGGGATTTGAGCTTCAAGAGGAGACTCATCTTTTGGCTCCTTCGACGGACGGGCCCATGATCTGCGAGACCGCGGAAACAAACTCCTCCCATTTGGAATGCTCCCGCTGAAGCTGTTTCCGGCCCTGCGGCGTGAGGCGGTAATACTTCGCTTTGCGATTGCTCTCGGATACCTCCCATTTCGCCGAGACCCATCCCTTCGCCTCGAGGCGCTTCAAGGCCGGATACAGGGATCCGAACTCGATGTCGAGCACATCGTTCGAATTGGAACGAATCGCTTTGGAGATACCGTAACCGTGCAGGGGTGAGAGGACCAGGGTCCGGAGCACCAGCATTTCGAGCGTTCCTTGCAGGACGTCCATATAAAGATAATCTATATAAAGACAGTCTTTAAAAGCAAGACGTGGGTGAAGCAGGCGGTTCGAAGTGTCGACAGAATTCGCCCGGATTGGGACGACGAAAGTGAAGTGAAAACAATGGTGGCCCGGCGGTTCAGGTTTCAACTGTGCGTTCCCGCAGAGCTCCAAAGGCAGGCGAAACCGCCTGCTTCACCCTTCCACAGCGTGCCTGGCCACGAGTGGGTTGAGCCAACCCACCCTACCAGCAGCCTGGTTATGCCTTCACCAACGCCTTCCCGATATTCTCGCCGCTGAGCATGCCGATGAACGCCTTGGGAGTGTTTTCAAACCCCTCGACGACGTGCTCGTGGTACTTCAGCTTCCCTTCCTTCAACCACTGCGCCATTTGAGGGATGCCTTCGTGATACCGGTCCATAAACTGGAACACCAGAAAGCCTTCGGCCTTAGCCTGTTTCACCAGGAGCGTGGTGAACGGGCGGGGGCCAAGGTCGGGTTTCGTCAGGTTGTACTGAGAGATCTGGCCACAAATCGAGATGCGCGCACGCGTGTTGATCAAAGACATCACAGCATCGGTTATCGGTCCGCCGACGTTATCGAAATAGCAGTCAATGCCGTTCGGGCAGAGTTCCTTGAGCTTCGCGGCATACTCGGTCGTCGTTTTGTAGTTGAATGCGCCATCGAACCCTAATTCGTCGGTGAGGTGCTTCACCTTGTCGTCCCCGCCGGCGATGCCGATGGCTCTGCAACCCTTGATTTTCGCGATTTGCCCGACGAGCGAGCCGACTGCTCCGGCGGCTCCGGACACGACCACCGTCTCGCCCTCCTTGGGCTTGCAGATATCGAGGAACCCAAAGTACGCCGTCATCCCGGGCATACCCAGAACTCCCAAGGCGGTAGAAACCGGCGCCAGATTCGGATCAAGCTTGCGCAACCCGGTGCCGTCGGAAATCGCGTGGGTCTGCCATCCCCACATGCCATTCACAACGTCCCCGGCCTGAAACTTGGGATGATTGGACGCAATGACTTCCCCGACGGTGCCGCCCTCGATCACGCCGCCGATCGGGACCGGCTCGGCATAAGACCTGACGCCGCTAATCCGGCCCCGCATGTAGGGATCCACCGACAGGTACAACGTTTTCAGCAGCAGTTCGCCTTCGCCCAGAGCACGTAATGGGGCCTCGACGAGCTGGAAGTCAGAATCTTTGGGCATGCCCACGGGACGTGCGGCAAGCGTGATTTGATGGTTAACAGACGGGATCGCGGAAGGGCTGGTTGCCATAGCATCAACAGTTGTATCATGCGCGGCCGGATCCTATTGAAAGTCGATGAGCAGCGGCGAGCCCGAAACCCAGGCGGCGGTCAGTTGGAGCACTGCTTTCCCTCTTCCGATTGGCACATCCATGGGCACGCGAATGTTGATCTGGTACGCATCTATCGCGCCGGGATAGCCGACCGCGCCAAGCAATTCGGCCGGTTCTCCATCGACGCTCACCAACACCGGTGAGTTGACCGGGGCGGGCGGGTCTGCCGGATATTGTGTGCCGGGATCGACGCCGGTGACAGGTCCAAGCCCGGTCGCATAGACTATGAGAACTTCGCCCGGCGATGCAGGATTGGACGGGGTCACCACGGTGTAGTCGAGGTGAGTGACGGCTGGTCCATCGTCCGTAACCACGACCTGCGGAACAAACATCGGGATGATCTGAACATAAAACGAAATAGCTGATCCGCCGATCGTACGCCGGTTGGAGGGGTTCTCAGCCACCGATGCAATGCGGCCGGGTCCGTTCATCACGTTCACCTGCCCGCGCGCGCCCAGGTACGCGCCCGTTCCTCCGACAATGGCACAGTTCCCCTTCCCGCTCGAAGGCGCCCCCGGGGGCGCCGGCCCTCCGCTCAACCCCATGCTCAGGATGGTCCCGATAGCTGTACCATCAGTCTTCAGGATCTCGAAGGCCTGCTCTCGAAGCGCCGCGCGTGTGATGTCGGTGATCGCTGCTGAGCCGTAAGGCGTCGGACTCGCCTGAATGCCGCGCGATCTCCCCACGTATGTTCCTTTCACGGCTTGGCCGTTCACCGCGACGATATCGCCGATAATCGTCGCGGTCCCAAAGTTCTTGGGCGTCACTCCGACGGTAGCGTTGGGACTACTTGCGAACTGTTGAGGATCACTGATGTCGACTTGGTACTCGACCACATTCGCAACATCGATCTTGAGAGTCGCCGTGAATGTTTGCGACAGCAGCAGTTTCGACGTCAATACAGCTGCCAGAATGACGGTTCTTGAAAGCATGGCTCTACAAGTTATTCCGACCCCGTCGCCGAGCGAATCACGCCATGCAAGTCCGTGGTACCGAAATGTTTCACCGCATCGCCCTGCAATGTCATAGCCATGTTTGAGTAGGTCACGCTGTTCCCGCCGGTGATCGTAATGACGACGTTGGAGTCCCCGCCAAAGGGCGCAGGGAAAGCTCCGTTACTGGTGATTGTCACTGCCCCCGTGACTTGAAATCCGCCGGTGGACAGCGCTGTGACGGTGGCATCCAGGACGGTAATGTGATGCGTATGGGCATTGCGATTCGTGGGGTTATTCAGATCGCCACCTCCGTTTTGCATGACGCCCAGATCGGAGCGGACCATGTTCACAGCCGCCGAAAAGTCTGCTTTGCCTGAGTTTCCTCTTACCGTCATAGTCCAGGTGCCGCGAACCTCCCATGGACCCGAAGTACCGTCGGCGGCAGTATAGTCGCTCAAGGTGCCGGAAAACTTCATATGCTTCGGGACCTGGGCCGTCGCGCTAGCGCCTAGCGCCAACATCAGCATCGGGATGATGCGTAAAGCATTCTTAGTCATGAAAGACCTCCAAATTGAAATTTGCTACCGAACCAGTCGGTGCCTTCATTTGGGAATAGCGCCGGCTTGAGGCCAAAACTGTAACGTCCTTACAAGAATGTTCACCGTTGTATACTGAGCATCAACCTGTGATGACCCCAGACGCACTTTCGAAGTCTCCGGAGGAAGTCACACGGCTTCTACAAGCCTGGAGCGAGGGAGACGAGGTCGCCTTCGACCGACTGGCGCCGATCGTCTATACCGAGTTGCGCCGCCTGGCCCGGTGTTATATGGCGCGCGAACGGCAAGATCATACCCTGCAGCCAACCGCGTTAGTGCATGAGGCTTACATGCGGCTGGCCGCCCTGCACAACCTGCAATGGAAGAACCGAGTCCATTTCTTTGCGATCTCGGCGCAGGTGATGCGGCGCGTGCTGGTCGACTTCGCGCGCTCGCGGGATCGCCAAAAACGCGGTGGAAGCGATCAGCCGGTCTCTCTTGATGAATGCGCGAATCTGGGGACAAACTCCGACACATCGCTGCTCGCTCTCGATGGTGCGCTCAGTGCCCTAGCTATCGAGGATCCCCGGAAATGCAGGGTTGTGGAAATGAAGTTCTTCGGCGGGCTTTCAACGGACGAAATCGCACAATCTTTGCAGGTTTCGCCGGAAACGGTCTTACGCGATTGGAAGCTTGCGAAGCTGTGGCTCTTACGAGAGATGGGGGCCAATAGAGCGGGATAGCGCTGCATCGGAAGTCCCCCTCAAGAAAAAGCTTTCGAAATTCCGGCCGCCTCGTTTATACTTCGCCTGATGCCCGAGCAAGGCTCGAATCGCCGCGAACGCGTGGAAGAAATCGTCCTCGACTCGCTCGCACTCGCGGGCGCGCGTCGCGCAGACTATCTGGACTCGGCGTGCGGCAATGATAAAGAACTTCGCGGTGAAGTCGATTCGCTACTGGCACAAGAAATTCAGGCGAAGACGTTTCTCGAAAAACCGGCGCTTGAAGTTGCGGCGAAGGCTTTGGCTTCTGAAGCGGCGTCGATGCTTCTGGGGCGTACGGTGGGGCCTTACCGGGTTGACGCGCTGCTCGGCGCAGGCGGCATGGGAGAAGTTTATCGAGGGTGGGATCCGAGACTGAGGCGTGTCGTCGCGCTCAAGTTCATGGCCAGTGAATTTTTGAGTGACGCTGCGGCCGTGGAGCAGTTCCAGCGCGAGGCGCGCGCAGCGTCCGCTCTGAGCCATCCGGGTATCTGCACGGTTTACGACGTCGGCGATATAGACGGCCGCCCCTTCATCGCGATGGAATATCTGGAGGGTGAGACTCTGCGGGCGCGGCTGAACGGCGGTGTACTATCGAAGCGCACTGCGCTCGAATACGCCGTACAGATTGCTCACGGGCTCGAGGCCGCCCATCAAAAAGGCGTTGTGCATCGCGACTTGAAGCCCGAGAATCTTTGGGTCACCGGGGAAGGCCGTATGAAGATCCTCGACTTCGGCCTGGCGAAAGTGTCCGAGCAGGGAACGGATCTCGACCTCTCCAGCGCAGCAGCGTCGACTGGCCAGGACCCCGTAATGGGAACCGTGGGATACATGTCGCCGGAGCAGGTGCGAGGTGAACCGCTGGATCATCGCACCGATATTTTCTCCTTCGGCACCATCCTGCACGAGATGTTGGCCGGCAGCCGTGCTTTTCATGGACTGTCCTCGCGCGCTATCGTTGCCTCGATCCTGAACAGCGAGCCCCAGGAACTGGCAACGCCGGGCTTGAACCGGCTGGTTCGCCGCTGCCTCGAGAAAGACCCCGCGCGACGTTTCCAGTCAGCAGCCGATGTCGCCAGTCATCTTGAAGCAGAGCGCGACCGGCTGGAAAGCGCCGTCGATCGTCGTTTGCCCCGACGCCGCATTTTACAGACGGCCGCAAGCGCGGCGGCGCTCGCTGCCGTGCCGGTGATCTGGACGTTGTCGCCCGCCCGCTGGCGCAATGGGCTGTTCCATGCCGCTGCTCCGCGCCTTACGCGCCTTGCAGTGTTGCCGCTCGCGAACCTGTCGGGCGATGCCCAACAGGAGTATTTTGCGGACGGAATGACGGACCTGCTGATTACCAACCTGGGGCAGATCGCCGCCCTGCATGTGATTTCGCGGCCGTCCGTGATGCAGTTCAAAGGAACGAAACGGCCGCTTGCGGAAATCGCAAAGCAGTTGGGAGTCGAGGCGCTGGTTGTGGGTAGTGTGCAATCCTCCGGCGCTCGTGTGCGCATCACCGCGGAATTGATCGATCCGGTAACCGGTCAACAGATGTGGACGCGAGCTTATGAGCGCGAATTGACCGACGTGCTCACATTGCAGAGCGGCGTGGCGCGAGCCATTGCTGACGAGGTTCAGGCGCGGGTGACCACCGACGAAGCTGGGCGCCTTGCGCGCAACCGTAAGGTCGTACCCGCGGCTTTGGATGCCTATCTTCTCGGCTCCTTCTATTGGGACCAATTCAAAGATGAAACCATAGAGAAGGCCATTGATTATTACAATCAGGCCATCCGTATCGATCCGACTTACGCCGCTGCCTATGGCGGCCTTGCTACATGCTGGAGCAGCTTGCTGTTTTCCGACTCCAGGCCTTGGGAAGAGACGATTGCAAAGGCACGGGCGGCGGCGGAGAAGGCTCTGACTCTCGACGATTCGCTGGCTGAATCCCACCACGCCGTGGCTATGGTCCGATACCAGGAGTGGGACTGGAAAGGCGTCGAGAGCGAGTTGAAGAAGGCCATTGCCCTCAACCCCGGCAACTCCATCTCCCACATGCTGTACTGCAATATGCTGCGCCACGTCGGCCGGTTTGACGAGGCCATCGCCGAAGGAAAACTCGGGCTGGAGGCAGATCCGCTGTCTATGCTCTCCAACCAGATGCTGGGTGACGCCTATGTCAGCGCGCGCCGCTATGATCTCGCGATCGGACAGTTCCAGAGGGGCCTTGAACTTCACCCTGGCGATTCGACCCTGCAATATCAATTGGGCTGGGCGTACGTGTTCAGCGGTGCATATGACAAGGGCATCCAGAGTCTGAGCAGCAGCCAGGCTGCCGACGGCGTACCTCCGAGTCTGTCGCCTGATTTGGCCTATGTCGACGCCCTGACCGGGAAACGCGGTCAGACCCGGCAGGTTCTCAACCGCCTGCTCGCGCTGGCTAAAGACAACCCCGTCTCGCCCGGGATGATCGCGCTCGTATACACGGCTTTGGACGAGCGGCCGCAGATCCTCGAATGGCTGGAAAAGGCCTACCAGCAGCACTCATCCATCATGACCTGGCTGAAAATCGACCCGCGTTTCGACCGAATTCGGCCGGAGAATGGATTTCAGGATTTAATGCGGCGCGTCGGCCTGATCTGACAACCCAGCCGCGTCACTTGGACTTGGCGCAGGTGCACACCACTGCCTTCCGGGAGTCCTGAAGTACCGCGTTGGCGGCCGAGTTTTCCGCCGACAGCCGGGTACTGAAGGCCTTCGTAAAGCCCACTGTCGTCACCAAAAAACGAAGGTGGGTATTCGTCCCGTAATACGAATGGCCGACGGAGACAAAGAAATTTGTGGACCTGTTGAGCTGATATCCGATCGAAACACCGGCATCGACCAGGGTGACCTTGGCTATGCGGTCGTGATTCAGGTATTGATCGACGGTGAGATTGTTGGGAAACAGGTTGTAGTCGGACAAGATACCGTTGTGCGAATAAATGATTACAGTCGATCCTTCGAATGAGATATGTCGATTGAGCAGATACCCCAGTTGTAACTCGCCGTAGCTTCGTTTTGGCGCGACACCCGCCGCTATCTCCGGACTCATTCCGAAGGCATATTGCGCCTGCACGAATGCCCTCGGCAGGATCGGATCCAGCCGCCGTCCGACGTTTACACCCACCCGATACTCTTTTTCGTCGAGCCCGATCGAGGCGTGCCCGAAACTTGGATATTGGTGGCTGGGGACTGTGACCTGGAACAACGGCGCGATTTTCAGCGCACGCCGCTTAGTCACGGCGTAGCGCACATTCAGCGTGAAGTCCTGGAATCCGCCATGAAAGTCGCCATTGTCCACCGCCACGGCGGTGCTCGGGTCGCCCCGGACAAGAAGGTGCGGCGAGCCTCCCACGTACTGAGCGGCAATAAAGGGAAGCCCGACACTTACCGCAAGCCTGTCGGTGAAGGAAAAGTCAGTATTCACCAATACGGCGTCGGAGAAGATATGGCCCTTATCCTTGGTTCGGCCATCATCGAACGAGTGAAGCCGGTCGATGCCGTACTGATACAACACGGAGACGGTTCCGTCGCCTTGCGCTGAGAGCCAGGCTTGCGCCAGGGACGAAACCGGGAAGCACGACACTAGCAACAGGAGTATCGCGCAGCGCATGATGGTTTTGTGTCGGAACGGCCGCTACCGTTTCGCCTCTTTAAGCTTCAACTCCATGGCGCGGTCGACGGCATCCAGGTAATTCTCGATATTTCCTGGCGCTTTCATAAGACAGTGGTATTTCTTCTGGGCGGCAAACTGTTCCTGTTTGGAGGCCTCGAAAGCCACGGGCAACAGGACTGGTTTGGAAGCCGCGGATGAAACTTTCTGGCTGAGCCCATTCGCGTCGGCGACATCGGCGACAACCAAGTCGAATTTGCCGTTCTTCAATGCGCTGTCGAGTGCCTGCGTATCCTCCACAACCTCAAACCGGAGGCCGCTTTTCGGAAAGCCGGTTGGGATTCGAAGCTCCGAATCAGTGGGGCACTCGCCGAGCGTCCGGGATAGGCCAGGATGGCGGCCGGATACAGCGGTTTGATTTGCGACGCCCGCGACCCCATGACCAGCATGAGCTTATCGCCGCACGCCCAAGCCAACGTTCCGACCAGAAGAATGCCGGGAAGAACCCCCCATGTGCGCATTTTGTCCTTCGTAACAATCTACAGGTAAGCGAAAGACATCGTCAAGGATTAACTTTGTCCCGGCGGCGACAGCGTGCATAGGACTGTGGAGCGCGCCCGAGCGACACCGCACCGCAAAATGGCGCACAACGTGAGTATTCTCACCCGTGGCTTCGCCACGGTACGCCTTCGGCAGCGACAAGCGTGGGTTGGACCTCAGGTAATACGCTCACCTGCGGAATGCCAAGCTCAGGGCACTTAGTACTCCTCTCCAATATTCATCGCATTTTCGTGAGTATGGCTAGTCACTTGCTCTGAATGTAACCGTTGCGTCCCCTAATCGACGCACGTTGAACCCAATCCGTTCAAATTTGAAAACCAAAGGAATCGGTGATGGGGTTACGTGTCGCTCTTGTTCTACTTTTAAGCGTGCTTGGGGGCCCTACAGTGTTCGGTCAGTTCAATGATCAGGGCCTGAATTCAAACCTCTCCATCGGGAGACAAGATCTCCGTGGACAAATCGTAAGTGACTCCGGCGTGATCTTTTCCGATCTGTATGCGGAAATTTACGAGATCGGCGCCGCCGGGAGCCTGATCGACCGCTCGAGCGTTTCGGGAAACGGGGAGTTTACGCTCAGCGGCGTCCCTGCCGGTCCCTGCAATCTGCGCATTACGGATGGCTCTGGCGCCGTCCTCAGCGAACAACTCGTCGAGGTGGGTGCGTCGTTTGGACGTGTCCAGGTGCGTTTGGCCGGAGGCAAGGTACAACGCCCGATTTCGGGCTTCATTTCGTTAGCGGAATTGCAGCACAAGGTTCCGTCCAAGGCTGCGACGGAAGCACGGAAATACGACAAAGCCATTCTTAAGAAGAACCTGCCGGAAGCCATCGTGCATCTTGAGAAGGCGCTCGAAATCGATCCTGAGTACCTATTCGCGCGGCGGAACCTGGCGCTTTGCTACCTCAGAACCGGCGAGGACGACAAAGCCATCGCGGAGTTCCAGAAGATTCTGAAAGCCGATCCGCGATCCGTCACGACCTACGCCGGAATGAGCTCAGCCTATGTTGCTTTGCAGCGGTATCCCGATGCCGAGAATGCGGCGCGGCGGACGTTGGACATTGATGGATCGAACGAGTTGGGGCATTATTTCCTGGGTGTGAGTCTGATGGCGCAGCAAAAAGGCGCTGATGAAGCCATTGCGCATCTGATGAAGTCCGTTAAGCGGTTTCCACGGGCACACCTGGCTCTGGCGGGACTATTCCTTCGTAAAGGGCACAAAGACGAGGCCAAGACCGAACTGCAGCAGTATCTGGATTCGGGCGACTCGGGCGCGCGTGCTCAAGCACAACAGTTGCTGGCCGAGATCGGCGAGACGGGGACGGGCGCTGCTCCCGCCGCCTCATTCGACACGAAATAAAGCAGGTTTACAGTTATACTGGTGGATGGAGTCCCATAGCCTTGTCCATCCGGAAGTTCCTGCGCTTTTGCGCACACGCACAGTTACTGCCTGTACTCGAAAGCGGTGAAGAGACACTAGTTGGCGGTCAAGCCGTAATGGAGGGCGTGATGATGCGCGCTCCCCACAGCTATTGTGTCGCCGTGCGTAAAGAAAACGGCGAAATCGTGACGGAGACGGCTCCGTTGGCCAAGGTTTCCGATAAATACCCCGCCTTCAAATATCCCTTTCTGCGGGGCCTCGGCACCCTGGGACAAGCCATGACGCTGGGGTTCAAAGCGCTGCAGTTCTCTTTCAACGCCGCCTTTGATGATGGGAAGGCTCCCGAGGGCAAACCCAAGGAAATCCCGCAGTGGGCGATGATCCTCAACCTGGCGATTTCCCTTTTGGGATTCCTTTTTCTGTACAAGTTCGCCCCTTTGTATCTCGCCACAAAGCTTGGCTCGGTCGTTCCCGCATTGCACAGCCGGATCGCCGTTAACTTTGCCGACGGGTTCATCCGCCTGGGGTTGTTCCTGCTGGTCATGTTCCTGATTTCACGCATGAAGGACATTCACCGCGTATTTCAGTATCACGGGGCGGAGCACAAGGTGGTGTTCAATTTCGAATCGGGGCAGCCGGTGAACGTTCAGAATGCCCAGCAGTTCGTCACGTGGCACCCCCGCTGCGGCACCAGCTTTCTGATTGTCGTCATGCTCGTTTCGCTATGCCTGTACCCGCTCCTGCCGTTCGACAGTTTTGCCGCCAAGCTCGCCGCTCGGGTGGTTCTGCTGCCGGTCATTGTAGGAGTGAGCTACGAAGTGATCCGGTATGCCGCGAAGCACCGCAAGGGGATGCTGGCTATGATCACGACTCCCGGATTGTGGCTGCAGCGCATCACGACTCAACCTCCCACCGATGAGCAGGCCGCAGTGGCAATTCAAGCATTAGAGGGCGCCATGGCCCTTGAAGAGTCCCAGGGCGGCGAACTCGTGATCGCCTAACGGGCGAAACGGATTCCTGCCATGCAATATTCACAACGACTAGAAGAGATTGAAGCGCGTTTCGAGGGCCTGACGCACCAGATGGCCGATCCGGCGGTCATCAACGACTCGGAGAACTACCGCAAGGTCACCAAGCAGCACAGCGATCTCTCGGAAGTGGTGGCGAAATACCGCGAGTACAAGCAAACCCGCCAGAACTACGAACAGGGCCGTGCGATGCTGGAGGATTCCGACCCCGATCTTCGCGAAATGGCCCGCGAAGAGGTGGAGCGCCTCGAGCCGGAGCTCGTCAAAATCGAGGAAGAGCTGAAAGTCCTGCTGCTGCCCAAGGATCCGAACGACGACAAGAACGTTGTGCTGGAAATCCATGCGGGCACCGGCGGGGATGAAGCGACGCTCTTCGCGGCCGAAGTTTTCCGCATGTACAGCCGTTATGCGGAAACCAAGCGATGGCGGGTCGAGGTCACGTCGGTGAGCGAGTCGCCGGTGGGCGGAATCAAGGAAGTCACGGCGCTGGTGATCGGAAATAAGGCGTATAGCCACCTGAAGTATGAGGGAGGCGTACACCGTGTTCAGCGGGTTCCGGAGACCGAACAGCAGGGGCGGGTGCATACGTCGGCGATTCGAGTGGCGATATTGCCCGAAGCGGACGAGGTTGAGGTCAAGCTCGATCCTAAGGATATCCGCATCGACACGTTTTGCTCGTCGGGTCCGGGCGGCCAATCGGTCAACACGACCTACTCGGCGGTGCGCATCACGCATCTTCCGACCGGGCTGGTGGTGTCCTGCCAGGACGAGAAATCGCAGATCAAGAATCGCGCCAAGGCCGAGCGTGTCCTGCGTTCGCGGCTCTACGAAATTGAGCTGGAAAAGCAGCAGGAGGCGATCGGGGCGGAACGTCGCAGCATGGTGGGCACTGGCGACCGCAGCGAAAAGATCCGCACTTATAATTTCCCTCAGAATCGTGTGACCGACCATCGCATCGGCCTCACACTGCACCAGCTCGACCGCGTGATGGAAGGCGATCTCGAGCCGATTATCGACGCGTTGACCACCTACTATCAGACCGAGAAGCTGAAGCAACAGCCGCCCGAAGCCGCGTGACCCTCCATACCGCGCTTCTTCAAGGGACCAGGATCCTTGAGGAAGGCGGTATCGCCGCTCCCCGCCTGACCGCCGAGGTCCTGCTGAGTTTCGCTTTACGGCGCGAGCGGATTTATCTCTACGCACATCCCGAAGAGGAACTCAGTGAGGTCGGGTGGATTCACTACGGCCGCTATCTGCATCAGCGGCTTAAGGGTATGCCGACGCAGTACATTACCCGGCGGCAGGAGTTTTATGGGCGTGAATTCGCGGTAAGTCCGGCGGTGCTGATTCCACGTCCTGAGACCGAGCATTTGGTGGAGGCGGCGATCGAGCGGGTCGGGCCGGGCGACATCGTTCTGGACGTCGGCACCGGGTCGGGCGCGATCGCGATTACGCTGGCCTTGGAGACGCGCGGACAGGTTTTCGCAGTGGATATTTCGAGGGACGCGCTCGCGGTGGGGCGGGGCAATGCCGGGCGGCTGAACGCCGCGGTAGGGTTCCTGGCCGCCGATCTTTGCGCTCCCATCGCCGGCCGCAGCGTCGACGTGCTGGTCTCTAACCCGCCGTATGTTCCGCGTGGCGATGAGTCGGTGCTGCAGCGTGAGGTGCGCGATTACGAGCCGCATGTCGCTTTGTTTGCCGGTGCGACGGGGACCGAGATGTATGAGCGGCTCGTTGTGGACGCGGCGAGGGTGCTCAAGCCCGGGGGATGGCTCATGGTCGAGCTTGGATACAATTCGCTGCAGGCGGTGAGGGATATGTTGGGCGGCTCCTGGCGGGATGTTGAGGTTCGTTCGGACCTTGCAGGTTTGCCTCGTGTGCTCGTGGCGCGATTGATTTAGGTGGGGCGGCGAAACCGCCTGCCCCACCAGTCTGTCGCGCCTGTGCATCCTTCCGCAATGTCAGAATAATCGCGAGGCGCGAAGAATCTGAAGGCTGGAAAAGGTGGGACAGTCGTTTTCGCCTGAACGCGTGCTCCACCCTCCGACATTCTTCAAATCTTCGCGGCGCGTAAGGAGTCAGAGGCTGTGTTAATACCTGTATCCTGGTACCGAGAACGCAAATGCGCACGTACTTCCACGTCGACATGGATGCGTTCTTCGTGTCGGTCGAGGAACTGTATGACCCCTCGCTGAAGGGCAAGCCGGTGGTGGTTGGAGGCCAGCGAGATCAGCGCGGTGTCGTGTCGGCTGCGTCCTACGCGGCGCGGAAATTCGGGGTGCACTCGGCTATGCCGCTGCGCACCGCGGCCCGGCTCTGCCCGCATGCGGTCTTTGTCGACGGTCATCCCGAGCGCTACCGCGATTATTCGCGGAAGGTGTACCAGGTGCTGAAAGGCTTCTCGCCGCTGGTCAACATGGCTTCGATCGACGAAGCCTACATCGACATCACAGGCACAGAGAGGCTGCACGGTCCGCCGTTGCGTGCCGCGAACACGCTTCACGAGCGGATCAGGCGGGAAACTTCGCTGAACAATTCCATCGGTGTGGCGACGTCGCGGCTGGTGGCCAAGATTTCGTCCGACCAGGCAAAGCCGAACGGCGTCCTGTGGGTGATTCCGGGCGAGGAGGCGCGTTTTCTGGCCCCTCTCGAGGTCCGCAAGATTCCGGGCGTCGGGAAGGCTACGGAGAAAGCGCTGCACGACTGCGGCATCCGGCGGGTGGGCGACCTCGCCGCGCTCGACGAAGATTTCCTGGCGTCCCGCTTCGGGCAGTGGGGCCTCGCGTTGGCCGGAAAGTCTCGCGGGCTGGACGCCGGGGCGTGGTTCAGCCATGATGTCGGCGAACATACGGTGGCAAAATCGATCAGTCACGAACACACCTTCAACCAGGACACAGCCGACGCCGCACAGCTCGAGGCGATGCTGGCGCGGCTCTCCGAGATGGTCGGGCGTCGGTTGCGGGAGCACTCGCTGTACGCCCGGACCGTCCAACTAAAGCTGCGCTATTCCGATTTTTCAACGATTACGCGCGCGCACTCCATCGACCACGGCACCCAGCTCGACACGGAAATTTTCGAGCAGGCCCGTGCGCTGTTTCGGGCGAACTGGCGGCCGGGTTTGGCGATTCGTTTGCTAGGTGTCCAGGCATCCGGTCTAAAAGATGACGAGGGACAGCTCAACCTGATGGCCGAGGACAAGACGAAACGCTGGCGAAAGGCGCTGACCGCGGTCGACCAGCTTCGGGACAAATTCGGAGAAAGCAGTGTCTCGCTGGCGGCGGCTCTGGGCGGACGGTTTCGCGAGCGCGTTCACGAGAACCCGGCGGGCCTGCCGGGCAAGGCGCCGAAAGACGAATAGCGTCTTTTTTTCGCGACCTAATCGGATCTGAGTCGTTACAGAATCAGGGGGTTGGTGCCCTATGCTTCGGGACATTCGCTTTGCCTTCAGGACTCTGGCCTCGCGGCCGCTGTTCACGCTGGTGGCCTCTTTGTCGTTGGCGCTAGGGATCGGGGCCAACTCGGCGATTTTCGGATTGATCGACGGTTTGTGGTTCCGGCCGCTGGCGGTACCTCATTCGGGTGAGATTGTCAGGGTATTCTCGGTTACCGATCAGGATCCGGAAGCGATGTTGTCGTATCCCGAGTACCTCGACATCCAACGCCAGGCGACATCGTTGAAGGACGTGGTGGCCATCGGGGGACGCGGAGGGCTGTTGATGGAAGGCGACAGCCATCCATTGTTTCTTCTAAACCTGGTGTCGTCCAATTTCTTCACATCGCTGGGCGTGCAAGCGGAGTTAGGCCGCGTTTTCACGCCGCATGATGAGGTGGAGTCGCCCGGGGCACTCGTCACGGTGCTCGGAAACAGCTTCTGGCATCGCCGCTTCGGAGGCGATCCGAATATTATCGGCCGTCAAATTCGAATTCAGAGGATGAGAGAGCTTTCTGTCACGGTCGTCGGCGTGTTACCAGCCAGCTTCCGGGAGATCGATAACGGCAGCGATCGGGATATGTGGTTTCCGCGGCAGACCTGGGCGCAACTGGGTGACGTGACGGAGCTGGAACGAAGGAGTGGGCGGTGGTTCCACGTGCTTGGCCGTCTTGCGCCGGGCTCGAACGTAAAGACCGCGAATGCGCAGATAGAGGCGCTGGCGCATCACATGGCGGAGGCGTATCCGGACACGAATCGCGGGAGGCGGGCCAGTGTTGTCGGCGACTTGAGTTATCGCATCGAGCAGGCGGGCGGCGTGGGCGAGGGGCTGCTCGCGATTGTGCTGCTGGTGGTCGCGATTTGTTCGGTGAACGTCGCGAATCTTCTTCTTTCGAGGGCGGGAATTCGCGGGCGCGAGATGGCGGTCCGGCTGGCGCTGGGCGCCGCGCGCGGACGCCTGATCCGGATGTTGATGATTGAGAACTTCCTGCTAGGCGCAGCGGGTCTGATCCTCGGCCTGGCAATGGGTTTTTGGCTGATATCGACCCTGCCCGCGCTGATGGTGCAGCCGCCAGGCATGTTCGTCGCGATTGATTTTCAGTTCGATTCGCGGGTTCTGGTATTCAGCATCCTGGTGTCCCTGGCCACGGTCCTGTTTTTTGGATTGGCCCCAGCCTGCCGAGGATCGCGGCCCGATCTCGTCCCGGCGCTGAAGGGTGAGGCCGCGTTCGGCCTGTCGCACGGGCGCTGGTGGCCGCTGCGGAACTGGCTGGTGGTGATACAGGTCGCGGTGTCGTTAGTCATTGTGGCGTCGGCGGGCATCTTGGTGCGTAGCTTTGCCAACACGCGGGTCAGCGATCTCGGGTTTGGCAGAAAACCGCTGCTCAACGTGTTCCTCGCGGCGGACGGGGCGAAACCAGCGCTGTACCGGGACATCATCAGCCGCTTCGAGGGTATGCCGGGGGTCAAGAACGTTGCGGTTGCCGTGCGGGCGCCTCTCAGCCTGTCCGGCAGTGGAATGTCCCGCCTGGTCCGTTTTCCCGACCGGCCGGAGCTGGCGAACGCGCCGCCAATGGAGATCAAGTACAACTCGATCAGCGCGAATTTCCTCAGCACCATGGGCACCCCGATTCTCAAGGGCCGGGGATTCGAGACGCGCGACGAGAATCCCGGGACGAACGCAGTGTTGATTAATGAGACCATGGCGCGGCGGTTCTGGCCCTCCGAGGATGCGCTGAACAAGATCATCCTGCTGGGCGGGCGCGAGCCCAAAGCTTACCGGGTGGTGGGGATCGTGAAGAACGCGCCGATTAACGCTATCGGCGAGCCTCCCGAGCCGTACCTTTACCTCGACTATTGGGCGAACTTCGAAGAAGAGATGACGTTCATGATCGAGACTCGCGAGGATCCAGCGTCGCTGGCGCAACCGGTGCGCCGTGCTCTCAAGTCGGTGGATTCGCGTATCGACCCGCTCAGTATCACGACGCAAAACGAACTGATCAACTTCTCGGCCTTTCGCTATCAGGTGACCGCCGAGGTGGTCGGCGCGTTAGGGATGCTCGGCTTGATTCTTACCGCGGTGGGTTTGTATGGCGTGGTTTCGTTTGGTGTGAGCCAGCGGACGCGGGAATTGGGAATTCGCATGGCCCTCGGGGCGGATCGTCGGGATGCGCTGGGGCTGGTTTTACGTGACGTTCTCCTGATGGGAGCCGCTGGACTGGGGGTTGGCTTGCCTCTTGCGCTCACCGCGACCCGTCTGTTTTCGTCGCTCCTGTTCGGGATCAGGCCTTGGGACGTTCCGACGTTCTTGGCCGCGGCAGTGGTGCCGACGGCGGTGTTGTTGAGTGCCGGATTCCTGCCGGCGCGGCGAGCCACCGGCATCGAACCGTCTTCTGCCCTGCGCGTCGTTTAAGTTTTGACAGACCAGACGTCGGAACCCCGGCAGATGGTGAAGGCTTCGCCGGAAGCAAAAATTCCTGGCCTGTTTTATTCCACGTGCGTCGTCCGATGCACGGCTAAATCCGAGTCCGCCCGGGAGGGCCAGAGCCGTTATGACCCCGATCACGAAAAAACCCCTTCCCGTCCGCCCCAACCTCAGTTATCATTGCATCCATACACGCAAGTTGGATGTCGATTATCCGATTCCAACTTTGTTCCCTCTGCATTGTCTCAGCCGTTTAGGGGTAAACGGCTGGCGAAGCGAATCTGTCATCGGATTCCGGCTGTCCCAAGCGCCGTCCTAGGGCACGTCGACCGTGCGGAGTACCACGAGTCGCATCACCGCAGCCCAAACAGGAGACATTATGTTCAAGCGTTCCGACGTCTTGCGGGCGGCCCTTGTATTAGCCTTTTTCAGCATTTGTGGGAATCAATTGTTCGCGCAGGCCACGGCCAGTGGCACAGTGCAGGGTACTGTTGTGGATCAGACCCAGGCTGTGATCGTCGAAGCGGAGGTGGCCATCACCAACAAAGCAACCGGCGAGAAACGCTCAGTGTTCACGAACGAATCGGGTTCCTACCGTTTCGATCTGCTCTCAGCCGGCGGCTATGCCGTCAAAATCACTAAGCAGGGATTCGCCGTCCTTGTCGAAAATGTGGACCTGCTCGTGGGCCAAACCGCGACCGTCAACGCCACTTTGACCCCCGGATCAACGACGCAGATCGTCGAGGTCACCAGCGCTGCGCCGATTGTCGACATTCTGAAAACCAGCGTGAGTCAGAACATTACACCCACCGAGGTTGCCGCGTTGCCAATGGTCGGGCGCGATGTTGCGAACCTCGCCTACCTGGTTCCGGGTGTGAAAGCTGCCGACTCCTACGACCCGACCAAGAACCGGTACGCCATTCTGTCCGTCAACGGCGCAGGCGGCCGCAACGTCAACGTCACGATTAATGGTGTGGACAACAAGGACAACACCGTCGGTGGCCCGGTGATGCAAATGCCACTCGAGGCGGTCCAGGAGTTTCAGATCAGTACGCAGCGTTTCTCGGCCGAAAATGGCCGCTCCGAAGGCGCCGCCATCAATATGATCACGAAGCAGGGCACCAACCACTATCACGGCGCCTTGCTCGGCTACTTCCGCGACACGAGCCTCGAAACGGATGAGAAACAGGCTGACGGCAGCGGTGGTCAGATCGCCGCGCACCCCGATTACACCCGCCAGCAGTTTGGCGGCTCCGTCGGCGGCCCCTTCAAGAAAGACAAGCTCTTCGGCTTCTTCGCCTGGGAGCGCGAGAGGGAAAACCAGGAGCAGGCCGAGGACACCACCGCGTATAACGAACTCGTGCTTGCCAAGAACGCCGGTCTTGCGGCGCAGCCATCCGCTACCATCCCGCGACCGTTTTATGAAACTCGCTACAACGGGCGTCTCGATTGGACCATTAACAACAAGAACACCCTATATACCTCCTATAGCGCCCAGAACAACGACAGCCTGAACGATCAATCCAACGGCACGGGCGACCTGACCAACGGCAATTACACCGTTAACCACCTGATCGCCGCCAACGTGACGTTGAATTCGATTCTCACCAACACCACCGTCAATCAGCTCACGTTGGGCTATCAGTATTGGAACAACCTGATCGCCAGCAACATCAGCGCGCCCCTCGTGACTTTCCCCGATGCCTCGTACGGCACAAACACCAACGTGCCGCAGCAGTCCTTCCAAAAGAAATGGCAGTTCAAGGACGATATTTCGAAAACGATCGGCAAGCACACCATCAAAGCCGGTGTCGACTACATCCACAACCCGGTGGAAGGCGGCTTCTTTGAGTTCAGTTCCACCCTGGAGATCGATTTCGCCGCTGACCCGAGCGTCATCCTCGGCAATCACACGGCTTATCCCAACGGGTTTGCTACCCCTGGCGCGGTGACCGGAATGACCGTCGCGAACGGTGATCCTTATTTCCTGGTGTCCACTAAACAGCTTGGGCTGTACGTCCAGGATGACTGGAAAATCAGCCCGCGCCTCATGATCAACCTTGGCTTGCGCTGGGACAAAGACTACAACATGGTGGGGCTCTCCGATATCAAAAATAGCCGCACCTACCAGGAGTTGGTCGCGCTCAACAGCCCCATCTCGAACCCTTACGTCAGCCGTCTGCCGCATGACGACAGCAAGGATTTCAGCCCGCGCGTCGGCTTTGCCTTCGACGTCACCGGCAAGGCTCGCCATATCCTGCGTGGGGGCTTTGGACTCTACTACGGGAACGTGTTCCAGAACATTCCGCTGTTTATGGAGCAGATGAGCAATCCAACGGTTTTCCAAGCCGTGATCAGCCTGACCTCTCCCGGCGATATCGTGACAGGAACCGGGATTACGCTGGGCAACTGGCGCTACGGCGTCGATCCCATGCCGGTCATTCCTCCACCATCGACAAAGCTTGCCTCCGGGAGTGTCGGCCGACTGATGGATCCCGATTACCGTAATCCGGTGACAGAGGAATTCAACGTAGGCTATAGCTGGTCGATCAATACAAATTCGGTTTTTGAAACCGAGTACACACACGTTCTGAGCCTGCATGAAAACCGCACCATCAACATCGATCAAAGGATTCCAATGAACGGCGTCTGCTGTACCGCGCCGCTCAATGCCGCGTTTAACGCTTCGACCCAGCCGTTATTGGCCAGCGTTCGCGACGAACAGTCGATCGGCCGATCCCACTATGATGGCGTGAATTTCAGCTTTCGGCAGCGCATGACCCATAACTTCTCGCTGAACACCAATTACACCCTGGCCTGGGCGAATTCGTTTGATGCCGGCGGCACCTCGTTCCGTAACTACCCCAGGCTCGCGACCAATCCATTCGCGAGCTACGAATGGGGTCCCAATCCGAACGATGAGCGCCATCACATCACTGTCAGCGGGTTTGTGAATTTGCCTAAAGGCTTCGAGTTGTCGCCGATCCTGCAGTACGGCTCCGCCCGGCCTTTCCCTCTCACAAACTCCGGTAATACCCTGAATACGGGGGGCGGAACAGCCCTCGCCGTTGTCGTTCCCATCAGCGATCCGTCCAATTACCTCGCCTATGCGGGCAACAACACAGGCGCGCAGAACTGCTTCTACGGCTTGAATGGTGTGTCCAAGAGCTGCACCATTTCGAAGTTTGACCCTCTCCGCGGCGACCCATTCTTTGAACTCGACCTGCGCCTGGCCAAGAACATCCGGCTTGGCGAGCGCATGAACCTCCAGCTCATCGCGCAGGCGTTCAATCTGACCAATCGCGCCAACTACGGCAACAACTTCGGTAACAGCATCGCGAGCTCAGCGACGTTCGATCACGCCGTTGGGTTCATCAACCCGAGCAGCACCATCATCCCGCGCTCGCTCTGGGGCGAGTTCGGCTTCCGCTTCACGTTCTAAGCGCCATCGTTTGGCGGCCTTTGTGGAAGGGTGGAGCAGGCCTTCAGCCTGCCCTTTCGACTTCACCGAGAAAGGACAGGCGAAACCCAAGGGTGGCGCAAGCGGTCGCCTGTGCATCCTTCCACAATGTCAGAATATTCGCGAGGCGCGAAGAATCTGAGGCTGTGTAATACCTTTCCAAACTGAGAGTTTCCGTTGGTTGCGGCTTTGCGGCGCCGCCGGTTTCGCCTAACTTTGGACCTCACTGGTACAAAGGTGAAACCGCTCCGCCCCCCGGAGGGTCGACTTCAGCCTTCCTGGGCTTTCAAAAACGTCCCCTGCTGCAGCTCTTCAAACGCCTTCCGAAGCTGTTCCTGCGTATTCATGACAATCGGACCATACCAGGCCACCGGCTCCTCAAACGGCTTGCCCGAGACCAGCAGAAACCGGATCCCGTCCTCGCCCGCCTGCAGCGTCACCTCGTCGCCCCGATCGAACAAGATCAGGGAACGGTTGTCGGCTTCGAGCGGGGGCGTCGTATCCCACCAGCCAACACCCTCCGTGGGAGCCGCCAGCGGACCCGATGCATTGCAAAACTTGCCGCCACCCGCGAACACGTACGCGAATGCGTGCCGCGTCGTTTCCACCGGGAGTGTCTTCTTGTGCCCCGGCGGCAGCGACACATCGAGGTAAATCGGTTCCGCTGCGGTGCCGTCCACCGGACCCGTCTTGCCCCAGAAAGTCCCGCACACCACGCGAACGTGCGTACCGTCATCATCCGTGACTTCGGGCACGTCTCCCGACTTCACTTCCTGATACCGCGGTGGGGTCATCTTGAGCGACGCCGGAAGGTTCGCCCAAAGCTGGAACCCATGCATTCGCCCCGCGGCATCGCCTTTCGGCATTTCCTGGTGGATAATTCCGCTGCCCGCCGTCATCCATTGAATGTCGCCGGGCCCGATGGCGCCTTGGTTTCCCAAGCTATCGCCGTGCTCCACCTTGCCCGCAAGCACGTACGTAATCGTCTCGATTCCGCGGTGGGGATGCCAGGGAAACCCGGCCAGGTAATCCTCGGGCACATCGTTCCGGAAATCATCGAGAAGCAGGAAAGGGTCGAAATCGGTTGTATTTCCGAAGCCGAACGCACGCCTCAGGTGTACTCCGGCTCCTTCCAGCGTTGGTTTCGATTTGATGACGCGCTTGATTGGTCGAATGGACACGGTTTCCTCCGTATGCACAGTCTAGCGCCCCATTACCGGATGCTGAAAAAGCGAAGGCCCGCCAGGGGGAATGTAACCCTCAGAGCGGGCCGACGTTCGTAGAGTGTTATTTTTCTATCGTCAGAATTCCGTCCGGGCTGGAGCCCCCCCCACTAGCCACCCGCCGGGCATGGCAGAATAGTATGTAATCGCAATCCGTAGCGTACCTACCGGCCAGCCGGACGAGACTTTTGCGATCCCGAGGTGTTGTCTGCAAAAGCAAGCAAAAACCAGGACTTCCGCCCCCAATTGGCGTAAAGAAGATCGCGCCGACCACATCTATCGGGTGGCCGCCGATATCATGTGTCAGAAGGGTTACGAGGCCACCTCGATGAATGACATCGCCGATGCGGTGGGCCTCACCAAAGCCGGCATTTATCACTATATTCGCGGCAAAGAAGAGCTCCTGTTCGAAATCATGAGCTATGCCATGGACATGATCGATCAGGATGTCATTGAACCCGCCCGCGAAATCCCGGATGCCGAAACCCGGCTCCGCACCATCGTCGAGCGGCACGCCCGCAGAATCCTCGAAGTCGGCGGAGCGGTCACAATCCTGCTCGAGGAAATGTGGGCACTGACCCCCGCCCATCGCTACATCATACGCGGGCGCGAGCGCGCGTATTTCGACCTCATCCGCCAGACGCTGGAACAGCTCGCCGTCGAAGGCAAGCTGCGTGACGTGAATCCCACCGTCGCCACCTTCAGCCTCTTCGGAATGGTGATCTGGATTTCGCGCTGGTACCGCAAGGACGGCCGCCTGTCGCCCGAACAAACGCTGAACGATTTTCTCGAAATTGCTGTCAGTTCGGTGCTGAAAACCCGGGAACACGCTGCACTGAACGGCATGGCAACGAGCCGCGCAAATCAGTGACGAAAACATCATAAAATCGCAGTCCTGCGTGGATGAGCATCATGTTAAGATCCACGCGGATATATGAAGCTACTGCTTGCGCTTGGCTTGGCGGCGCTCTCCGCTCAATGTGCCACCGTACTCGAGTTGCGGGACGATTGGCAGATCCAATCTTCTGCAAAGATTCAGAAAACGGGAGAGATAATTTCCGGCATCGATTTTCATACCGCAGGTTGGTATCGCGCCAGCGTTCCGACCACGATCCTGGCAGCGCTGGTCGAGAACAAGGTGTATCCCGACCCGTATTTCGGGTTGAACATGAAGTCCGTTCCGGGCTTCAAGGAAGGCCGCTGGCTGGTGATGCCCAAGGACAGCCCCTTCCGGTCCTCCTGGTGGTACCGCAAGGAGTTCACCATTACTCCCGAGCTTCGGGGCAAGCACCTGACACTGCACCTGGACGGCATCAACTATCAGGCTAACGTCTGGCTGAACGGGAAGCGCATCGCGGATGACAAAACTTGCATCGGGGCGTTCCGGCGCTTCGAGTTCTCCGTGGATCAGGTTGTAAAATCCGGCGAGCTCAACGTGCTTGCGGTTGAAATCATTGCGCCCGGACAGGGCGAAGACAAGCAATACCGGAGCAAGCAGATTGAGGCGACCACCGGGTGGGACGATCACAACCCCGAGCCGCCCGACCTGAACATGGGGATCTGGCGGAAGGTTTACCTCAGCGCTTCCGGGCCGGTGTCCCTGCGTGATCCTTATGTCTCGTCGAAGTTAGAGTTGCCTGGGTTGGATGCCGCGCACCTCACCGTTTCGGTGGAAGTCGACAACCACGAGAATAAAGCGGTCGAAGGCGAACTGGCCGGCGAAATCGAGGCAATACGGTTTTCGGAGCCCGTGCGACTTGGGCCGCTCGAGAAAAAGGTCGTCACTTTCTCAGCGGATCGGTTTGCGCAATTGAACCTCCGGCAGCCGCGGCTATGGTGGCCGGCCGGCTTGGGTAAGCCTGAGTTGTATTCCGCCGCGCTGATGTTTCGAACTGCGGGCCAGGTGTCTGATTCGTTGTCCCTGCACTTCGGCATTCGCGATGCCACGACCAGACTCAACGAAGAGGGCTGGCGCGAATACTGGGTCAATGGGCGCCGCGTACTCGTCCGTGGCGGGGCATGGATGACCAGCGATATGATGCTCCGGCTCACTCCACAACGGTACGAAGCGCTGATCCGATACGCCAAAGAAGGCGGTTTGAACATGCTACGGTCCGAGGGCTTCTCCATTCGCGAGACCGACGAATTTTACGACCTGTGCGACCGTTATGGCGTCATGGTGACGCAGCAGATCTTCGGGCGCAGCATCCCCGATGAGAAACTGGCCATCGCGTGCGTGCGCGATATGATGCTGCGGATTCGCAACCATCCAAGCCTGGTGCATTTCCTCGGGCACGATGAAACGTTCCCCACCGAAACCCTCGACAAGGCGTATCGCTCCATGCTTGCGGAGTTGATTCCGGATCGCAGCTATCAGCCGCATTCGGGCGCCTTCAACGTGAGCGACCGTTTCCAGACGGGCGGCACGCGAACGGGTACGCGGGAGCTATGGACGTATGCCAGCCCGGCGCATTATTACCTCAAGAAGGAAGACGGCGCCTGGGGCTTCGCCCAGTCGGGCGGCATCGGCGGCGTGATCGCGCCCTATGAGAGCATGCGGCGGATGATGAGCAAGGAAGACCTGTGGCCGCCATTTACACCGGCCTGGTCGTTCCACACCGTGATCCAGGGCGGAAACTACTTCGCCGAAATGGTGAAGGCGTTGGAAGCGCGTTATGGCAAGCCCGCGGGCATTGAAGAATTTTGCCTGCGCGGCCAGGCGATGAATTACGAAAGCGCCCGCGGAATGTATGAGGCCTACGGGCGCAACAAGTATTCGTCGACTGGTATCACCACCTGGAAATACGACGCCGCGTGGCCGGCTTCGCCAACCTGGCAATACATTGACTGGTACCTTATGGCCGGCGGCGCGTATTACGGCGCGAAGCAGGCCTGCGAGCCGCTACACGTGCAGTACTCCTACGATGACCGCTCCGTATGGGTCGTGAACAACGAGTCGGCAGAGCGGAAAGCCTTGAAGGTTACGGCGCGCGTTCTCGACCTGAACGCCGCGGAGCGCTTTTCGAAATCGGCCATCGTCGACGTTGCGCCTGACGGCAAAACCAGCGCACTCAGCGTCTCGTGGCCGGACGATATTTCGAAGACGTTCTTCGTGCTGCTGAAGCTCGAGGATTCTAATGGCAAACTGATTTCGGACAATCGCTACTGGCTTTCGACGGTACCGGATATACCTGGCAAGCCGCACGAGGGCATCGGCGAGCGCATCTTCCAGGCAAACCAGAAATCCATCGCCGACTTCACCTCCCTTCAGCAACTCAAGCCCGCGCAGGTGAAGGCCCTGGCTCGGTTTGAGCCGCAGGGAATCGAAACCGTCGGGCACATCGAGCTGTCGAATGCCGGCGACGGCATCGCGTTCATGGTCCACTCGGGCGTACGCAAGGGCGACGGCGGCGACGAGGTCACTCCGGCGTATTGGAGCGACAACTACGTCCTGCTGATGCCCCGCGAAACGCGTACACTGACGGTTCGGCTGAACACATCGGATCTCGCCGGGAAGAAACCGGTGCTTGACACAGGATGGTGGAATAAGTCTTTATGAAATTCAAAACGATACTTACCGCCGCGGCCCTCTTTTGCGCGGCAGCGCTGATTCTGAGCGGACAGCAGGTCCAGCTCGAAAAGTTGCAGGGGAAGAAGATTCTCCTGTTTACGCCGCATCCCGATGACGATACCTTCTGCTGCGCCGGCACACTGGCGTTGCTCAGCAAGGGCGGCAATAACGTCCATATCGTGATCTATACGAACGACGACAAGGGCTCTCTCGATCCGGACATGACCAGCGAACACCTGGCGCGCATCCGCATGGCGGAGGAAGAGGAGGCTTGCCGCATCGTCGGAATTCCCAAGTCGAATATTCAGTGGCTCGAATACCACGATGGCATGCTCGAATACGCCAACCCTCGCGACCTTGTGGAGGAGGTGACGAAGATCATCCGCGCTTTCCGTCCCGACGTGGTGATGTCGATCGACCCAGGCTCCGAGGAGGTCCGCTGGCACAAGACCGACCATCGCATGTCGGCCAACAACACCGCGGATGCGATTCGGGCAGCGGAATGGCATCTGTATTTTCCCAACCAACGGCTGCACGATGGTCTGCAGCCCTGGAAGGTTCCGATTGAGGCGTACTTCTACGTGACGCCGAAAGATGCGAATTACTACGTCAACATCGATTCGGTGGCCGACCTGAAGATCGACGCCGCGCTGGCCCACGTGAGCCAGTGGGAGCCGTCGATTACGAAGTACCGCCCGGATTGGGACTCGGCGGTCCGCGACAAGCTGAAGAATCAGCTCAAGGCCCGCGCTGCCAAGAAGGACGGCCATTACGTCGAGGCTTATCGTATCGCGTCGGAGTTCAATCAGCAGTGATGTAGGCTGGAAGCCGGCGGAGGGTTGTTAAATAGCCCTCAGTGAAGCCGATCGCCCCGACCAGCACTTGTTGTCAACCGGCGGCAGGATGCCATCGCTTAGTCTTCTACGACTGAAATGCATCCTGCGCACCGGTTTGTTACCGTGCCTGTCGAGGCGCTTGGAAGCGGCAAAAGCTCAGGTCCATGTCGACGGGTTGTAAACCCGCCCTACATCCTGCGTAGTGGATACGACTTCTGCTTGCGGACGTCGGGGTAAGCTTCGGCCCCGACAACCGCAAGCGTCCCCTTCACCATCTCCTCTTCTACATCCAGCGACCAACCGACCGGGCACGTATACTGCACCCGGAGCACCTGCGATTGATACAAATCGAGCCGCACGTTTTCTCGCGTCGGGATATAGACGTTATGCTCGCCGAAGTAACCGAACACCATCGCCGGCCCCCGCGCCCGCAAAGCCTCCTTAATCCGCATCCCGATCTGCGCCAAAGGCTCGCCCTGAATCGCGACAAACGTGAGCTTGCCGATCCGCGCCCCAAGCACCTCTTCAAACCGGCACGGGTATTTCCGCGGCTCGCCGAGCTTCGTCACCAGGAACTCTTCATCCGTGCAGATGTAATCCGAAAGCTTCTTCGGGAAGGGAATGCTCTCTTTGTAGTGCTTCAGCAGCGCCCGAATCCAGTTCGTGTCCCGGTCCGGATCGGGGAACGCCTTGAAGCCCTTGTCCAGGGGCACGCCTTCCGCTAATTCCAGCGCGCGCTTGTAAGGGATCGGGTCGTCGAGCGGCAGATCCAGCACCTTTAGCTTGCTCTCAATCGGCCCGGTCACTTCCTCGAGTTTTCCGCGAGCGATCCCAGCGACCACTTCCGCCAACTCGTGCCCCCGCGCCTTGCACGCCGCGAGCGCGTCTGCGCCGTCGGCCGCATACGTGTACTGATTGCCGCCGCACCCATCGGCATAGATGGCCGTCGAGCCCGCGAACGTGGCTTCAATCTCATCCATGGCGAAGCCTGGATGCGAAGCCCCGTACATGTTTCGCGGCCCAAGCTGCGGGTGCGTCGGATGATTGAAGAGCAGCGCCACCGGACGGCTGCCCACGTCGACCCGCAGCAACTGGATCTCGTAATCGGGAGGATAGCTGAGCTGCGCCCGCGTGAAGTATCCGTAGCCGTTGCCAAACAGGAGCGTGGCCGGACCCTGCTCATTCTTGATCGCCTCGCGGATGGCACCGAAGATCTTCTCCGCCAGTTCCCGTCCGTAATCGAAATTCTCGCTTACGATCTGAATCGGCCCCTGGTGATTGTGCGTAGCCAACAGAACCAGGCACTCCGGCCCAATCCCCAGTTCCCGCTCGCAGCGCTCCCTCAGGATCGGTGTCGCGACGTCGAGGCAATTGAACGGATAATTGACGATCGCCATGCGCCGCGTGCCGTCGAACAGCGTCATACACCGCGAGATCAGCCGGGCGTACGCACGCGGAGGGTCGGGCGTGTCCCCGCTGGCGCAAACGCGCGGTTTATCGGGCGTCACGTCGACGCGGGCGGTGCCCACATTCATCCGCCGAAACGCGTTTTGAGCGACCGCGGGCCCGGCTAACACCCCGGCGCCCGCGGCTTTCAGAAAATCTCTACGATTGGTCATTCTGTTGCTGGTGCCGACTGATCCTTAAGTTTGCCTGTCCAGTGTCCCAAACGGATGATCGCAGTATCAATCATGCGATTGCCCGCGCCGACCGCAATGAACGCGCCGATCTGGTTGGCTCCGTACCCGCCATCGACGGCCGCCTTAATCGTCGGGACGTACCCGAGATTTCCGTTCGTGTAGCCGCCGAACAGAATCGGAAAATCGCGCACCCGCGACCGGATATCGATCTGGTAGTCCACGAAAATCTCCGCCGGAACCCCGACAAACGCGAACTCGCGCCCCACGAGCAGCGTCGTCACAGGAGCTTCGTAGGACGGCTTGGTCGCACGCTCGATGCGGTTCTTCGTATCGAAGGAAAGCTGGCTGAGCGGAACCCCCAGAGCCGCGAAAATCTTGTCGCGGTTCCAGCGGCCGGGGAATGTCAACGTCTCCCGTGAAAGGTGCATCTCGACATCGGGAAGCGCATGCGTCTCGATGGTGGGCACGACGCGCAGCACTTCCTGCCCGACCGTGCGCCCGGTCTCGCGCATCAATCCAACCGCGTTGTCGATGAGCGGAGTCTTGTCGTAGTAGGGGTTGATGTTCCCAGCCCCGCCTTGTACGAAAAGACAGATCGTCCCGGGAAAGGCCGCCTCGACGGTACGCTTCATCTCGCCCGGCCAATCGGCCGAGTATTGCAGGTTTTCGGGCCCAAGAACGACGGCATGACACGCGTAATTGACGACAATCGCCATCGGCTTGTGGTCCTCGCCGTCCACACGCAGAATCATCACCGTCGGATCGACCGGCGCAGTCGGTATGCGCGTCTCGTTGCGCCAAAGCATCTTGCCCTGGCCCTGCGACATGAAGAATAGCCGGTTGTGGCCGATCAAAACCGACCCGCGGCCAACCCCGACCCGCGCCGGGCGCCGTCCCTTCCAGGCGATCTCGATTCCGGCACCAATGTCGCCGGCCGCCTGCTTCTGCCATTCCGGAGGATCTTCCACAATGTATGGACCGGAGTGCGTATGACTCGAATTGAAAATGACATCGTCGATGCCGCTGGACGCCTTCACGCGTGCCCGGATCTCATCGAGCTGCGGCGTCGGCAGGACGCCGACCAGATCCATAGTCACCAGCGCGACCGACTTGTCCTTGCCCTCGAGCACCAGGATTTTCGCCTGCAGCGGATCGAGGACGCCTTTGGATACAGCAGTGCGCGCCCCGTAGCCGGCCATCAGCATGCCTTCGAGGGGGTGAAATGTGACAGTAGCAATGCCAGCCTGAATGTCTCTCGCACCGGCCGCCGCGGCCGTCAGCACGCAGAGGGTTGCGATTTTTAGGAATTGTATTCGCATATAAATTCTCCTTTCATGGGAGCCTGCGTCGCCTTTATGGCTCAACAGGTTGCAAGCCAAGGTGGGGCAGGCATTCAGCCTGCCCGACTTCTGCCAGGGCTGCTAGCCTAGGGCCTCGTGTCAGGCACGTCTCGAAGCTTGCCCTGCTGTTCGTAAAACCAGATCACGGCATCGTCCACCAGATGCTCGCCCGCCCCTACCTCGACGCGAGTAGCGTAATTTGCCCCATACCCGCCTTGCATCGCAGCTTCAATGGTCGGAATGTAGCCCGTAAACACGCCCTCGCCGGCGTAGGCATACCCGAACATGAACGTGTGCGCCAGCGGCGATTGGTCGCGCAGATTCATCTGATGCCGGACGAATGGCTCCGCGGGCATCGCCAGAATGCCGACGTCGTTATTGATAAGGATCCGCACCGCCCGCGTGGGGACACGCTGGTCGGGGCGGAAGCGATCCTTGAAATCGTACGTCACCGCCGAGATCTTCACGTTGAAATCGTCAGCCGGAGCCGCCTTGGCGCCGAGCGCTTTCAGGACTGTCGCTGCAAGCGTCTCGCCGGTCTTCTGTGCGACCCCGAAGGCATCCTGCGTCCGAGGCTGCTTGTCGTCATACGGGTTGATGTCGCCACCCGCGCCCGGAATGAAGTACACCATGGCCGGCGCGCCCAGGTCTCCTTCCAGCTTGCGATACATGAAACCCGGCCAGTCGGCGCTGAAATCGAGGTTATCCGGTCCGAGGTTGACGCCGTGACACGCATAGTTCACGAGCAGCGCCAGCACGTGGCCGTCAGCCCCGGTAAATCTCAGAATGCCGACGCGAGGGTCGACCGGCGCAGTCGGCATGCGGTCTGCGTTCCGCCAGAACATCGTGACGGTGCCGTCGTCATTCACCCTGCGGCGGTTGTGCCCGAGGTAAGCCGAGCTTTCCAATACCGAGAACGACGCCGGCTGGTAATGCGCCTGCGCTTCCTTCAACGCGCCCAGCACCTTCGTCTCGACGTCCTGGTACCACGGGTCCTTATCCATGGCGTGCAGATCTTTGGGGATTGGCCCGGAGTGCGTATGGCTGGCGATCTGGAGAACCGGATCGATGCCCAGCGTCTCGCGCGCCTCTCTCGCCACCTTGGGCGAAACGAACAGAACCAGGTCGTAGGTCACAATGCCGAACTGCCGGCCATTGGACTTGATCAGCAGCACCTTTGCCAGGAGCGGATCGTGAATACCTTGGCTGACGCCTTTACGCGCGCCATAGCCGCCCATCGGATAGCCGACTGGCGCGGTGATATCGACCTTCGCGGTGGCTACCTGGAGATCGCCCGCGGCCCAAACAGGATTCGCGAGAGCCATAAGTAGCACCACAAAAACCAGCGTCTGAAAGACTGGAGATAGCAGGCTTCCGGTCCACAAATGTGAGTGAAAACAAGGTGGCGCGGGCGGTTTCGCCTGCGCGTTCCCGGTGAGGTTCAAAGGCAGGCGGAACCGCCTGCTCCACCCTTCCACAATCTGCGCGACCCTGAACAGGCCTCGATACATTGATTCACCTCGGTTAGAAAATCGCACTGGAATGCCCGTTCTTGCGCCGCGGATCGTTGGCAAACTCCGTCGGCGAGCATCCCTCAAACTTGCGAAACACACGTGCAAAATAAGCCGGAGTCGAAAAACCACATCGCTCCGAGACGATGCTGACGTTGTTTAACGGATCCAGCAGGAGCCGCTTGGCGTGCTCGATACGCCGCGATATGGCATAGTCGCGAAACGTCATGCCCGTAACGCGCCGGAACGTCCGGCTGAGATGCCCGTTCGACAACCCCAGAGCCTTGGCGGCATCCGCGAGGGAGAACGTGTCGTCGTGACGTCCCTCTTTCAACCGCCGGTCGATCATCTGCCGGATGCGCGAAATCACCTTCTCGTGTTTGCCGATCAACAGCCGGCGTACCTCTTCGGCAATTGTCTCCGCCGCCTCCAGAAATGCCGCCTGCACGTCAAATACAGTTGCGCCCCGCACGAGTTCTAACTGTGTGTCGGTGCGAATCCGGACAATACTCTCGGCGTCGCAACCCGCCTTCAAAGCCATAAAACACAGCGACTCCAGGCTGGAGGAGAAGAAATTGCGATGGTCCGTCAGCGCGCTGTGACCCAGGCGGCGGTTTGCCAACAAAGGCAATGCCCGCAGAGTGAGGCGCGCGTCCTGTATTCGTTGCGCCGCCAGTTGCTGGCACGCCGACTCGACCTGTATGGTCAGCTCCGAGACACCCGGCGAATCGTCAGAGCACGTCGCGATCAGATCGTCAGACCCAGTCAGGGCCAGGCATGCCTCGTGATACGATTCGGCCAGGTTGCCCCAACCCGATTTCAGTCCGCCGATTCCAACGCGGGCGCGAACACTGCAGCGGCTCGAGATTTCATAGAGGATTTTTTCGGCGAGAGAGCGGGCGCGCAGCCCGGCCGAAGCGCCTTCCGCGAAATCGCGGAAAATCACGCACACTCCGCGATGTCGCAGGTAGGCCACGGTCATGTCCTTGGTCTTCTCCGCCATTTCCTCCATGGCGTGCAAGGTAGTCGCCACCACGAGCTCGAAGGAATCAGCGTGAGCGTCGACTTCATCGTCGCCGGGCAGCTCCGTCACCATCACGCGATTCGGCGGCTGCGTGAAACCCAGCTCCTTCATAAGGTAAGAGATTCGCCCGCGATCCTCCACTTCGGGCTGCAGGATCATGTAGGCGAACTCTTTCGCGGCAACCTGGCTCGCTCGCACTTTGCGCCGTTCGGCCTTCACGGTATCGCCCAGCCGCTTCCAGAAGCGCGCCAGGTATTCGGCAAAAAGCTCCAGAATCCGAACCGTGTTCTGGACGTCTTCCTCCGACACCACCGGGACTTCAAAATACGCCTTCTCGAGTTCGCTTCGATCGATGTACGCGAGCCGGCTGACGTCGCTCGAGACGCGCTCGAAGCCGTTTGCGGAGGGCGGCGCCGTGAGCACCTGTCCGCTGTACAACGTCGCAATGTGGCGGCCATCGGTGATGACGGGCACCGCGATGTCGGTTAAGCCGGCATGACAGCGGTAGACTTGGGCCCGTCCGCTGGCGCCAACCCGTTTCTCCGCGGCATTCTCGCAGACGCCGCACGATTCCGCCGCTCGACGCCCGTAATCGCTGACGATGTTGCAGAAACGCTGACTGGGGTCCTGACGGTCCCAATGCAGGTAACGCGAACAAGCCGATTTCGCTGCCTGGGTAGTGCCGATGACCTTCCGCAGCCCATCCGGGCCGTCGACCCACGTGATGTCGACGCTGCCGGTCGCGCACGACTTGCTGATCATCAGGATCAGGAGCTGGAAGAATTCAACGTCCTTCTGAAACTCCTGCGCGAACAACTGCTGCTCGTCGACGGGCAGAAACTCGATACCAGGTGCGGTTGCCACCGAATCACCTCCCGAAGCTGATCTGCTTAAACACCGTTGTAACGCATCCGGTGGGCAGTCAGGTTCGGCGGCGCATCCAGAGCTCGGCGCCGTGCATGGCCAATATGCGTTTGACGGTCTCGTCTTCGACTTCGGGCGACCATCCTACTGGCGAGGCATACTGGATGCGGATCACCTGCGATTGATAGGCATCTTCGCGGACGATTTCGCGGGTTGGGATATAAAGATTGTGCTCGGCGAAATACCCGAACACCATCGCGGGGCCGTCCTGCCGCAGGACATCTTTGATGCGCGCCCCGATGGGAGCGCAGGGCTCACCTTGAATCGCGACCAGCTTCAGCGGACCGATTCTGGCCGCAACCGTCTCCACATACCGGCATTCGTACTTGCGCGGCTCCGGAAGCTTGGCCACCAGAAACGCGTCATCCGTACAGACGTAGTCGCTCGATTTGGTCGGGAAAGGGATGCCTTGCTGATAATGCTTCAGCAGCGCCCGAATCCAGTTCGACGGCCGACGCGGATCGGGGAAGGGAACAAAACCGATGTCGAGCGGAATGCCTCGCGCCAGCTCCAGCGCTTTCTCATAGGGCATCGGTGGATCGAGAGGCAGATCCATCAACTTCAGGTCGCTCTGGAGAGGTCCTGTGACATCCTGCATGGCGCCTCGGTGGATGCCGGCAACCACGTCCGCAAGGTCATGACCGCGTTGCTTACAGGCTGCCAGCCGGTCGGTGATGCCGGCGGGCGGCATGCAGAACTGGTTGCCGCCGCAGGCGTCCGCGTAGAGCGCCAGCGAGCCGGGGAATTTCTCCTCCAGGTCGTCCATCGCGAACCCCGGATGCGAAGGGCCATATCCAGGCGGGCCCTCGATCGGGTGAGTGGGGTGATTAAAGAGAAATGCAACCGGCTTGCCGGCCCGGATCACGCGCAGTAGCTGAACTTCATAGTCCGCATGGGCGCTGCCGCTGGCACGGATAAAGTAACCATGGCCGAAGCCGAAGTGCAGATCGACCGGTCCGTCTTCCTTGGCGATCGCTTCTTTAATGACGCCGAAAATCTTCTCGGCGAGTTGGCGGCCATATTCGAAGTTGTCCGGGACGATCTGGATGGGAGCCTGGTGATTGTGGGTGCCGAGGAGGATCAGGTACGCCGGTGGGATGCCGAGTTCTTTTTCGACGCGTTCGCGAAGGATCGGCGTGGCGACGTCGAGGCAGTTGAAGTCGTACGTGACGAACACCATTCGCTTCGCGCCATCGTACAGGCTCAGGCAGCGCGCATGGATGGGATGGTAGGCGACCGGTGGATCGGGCTTGCGTCCGTTCGCGCAGACGTGTGACTTCGTGGGCGTGACGTCCACTTTGGCGGTGCCGGCGCGCA
Organism: Bryobacteraceae bacterium; assembly: GCA_035295125.1. GTDB lineage: Bacteria > Acidobacteriota > Terriglobia > Bryobacterales > Bryobacteraceae > JAICMB01. The sequence goes on from DATGJP010000043.1 coordinate 131,519, forward strand.
TGGTGGATGCGGTTTGTGCTGCCAGCGGCAGGACGGCCGCGGTTTTCAGAAAATCTCGTCGTCTCAGCATGATTGTGTTTTGGCTTGTGGGCAGGTTTTCAACCTGCGCACGGCGGGTTACAAATCCGCCGCAGGTTGGAAACCTGCCCTACAGTGCTACTAGAAGGCGAAGCGCATGCTGACCTGAAGCTGCCTTGGCGTATTGCGCTGCGTCAGAATGTGCCCGAAGGTCGGGCTCTGCAGGTTGGTATCTGGATTATCGAACTCCGGTGTGTTTGTCAGATTAAACGCCTCGCCGCGGATCTGGAGGTGATACCGCTCCTTGAACGCCAAATCCTTATAGAGCGAGAAGTCGAGGTTATGCGTTCCGGGACCGCGCACATCCGGTAGCGTTCGCGCCGTGTTGCCAAAAGTGTACGGCGCCGGTTGCGAGAAAACGCTGGTTAGGAAGTATTGATTCAAGCGGCTTTCCGACGACCCTGACAACGCGGCGCTGGTGCCGTTGTTGTTCGGCCGCAGCACGCCGCCTCCCGATTGCGAAGTGTCGGTGGTCGTCAGAGCCAGCGGCACACCGGTCTGCAGCGTCATGATGCCGGTAATCTGCCAGCCGCCCAGGAAGGCGTTCACGATCGGCCGTAAGTTGTTCCCGAACGGCCGCCCTTTGCCAAACGGCAGTCCGTAGCTAAACGAATAAAGGAACCGCTGCGACACGTCCTGATCAGAAACCGAGCGGTCCGCCTCCCGGTCGTAACCGTTCTGGTGCGGAGTCGCGGGCTCCAGCCATGACATAGTGCCGGAGTTGTCATCGATGAGCTTAGAGAACGTGTAGCCCATCAGGAACGTGAAATCGTGCGCCATGCGTTTCTCGAGCTTGAACTGTGCAGAGTGGTAAATCGACGATGCCGCGGTCGGATACTGTACACCAACCGAGGAATACTGCGGGAACGCCGTCTCCAACTGGCCCAAACGGACTGTCTTGTTCGCGAGGCTGCCCACCGTGATGATGCCGTAGAACGGATTCGCCACCGTCTGGCTAATCTGCGGACCCAACTGGCTCGGGGTTAACTGCGTCAGGTAGTAACCGACGTCGGGCAAATGTGTACCCTTCGAGGCGGCATAGCGCGCCTCTGCCAGCCACGATTGTCCGATCTGCCGCTGCAGCGCGAAGTTCCATTGCTGCACATAGGGAGTTGGCGTCTTGGGCTCGACATACGTCATCGCCAGCCCCAGGTTTGCGTTTGCGCTGGGCGTGGCGCCGAGTCCGAAGGGCAGTGCCAGGCCATTCGGAAACGGGTTGGAAATCGTAGCGATGGGGGTGGCGCCATCGACGCTGGCGACAAAAGGCGTCGACTGCGAGAATCCCATGCCATTGTTTGCCGATGTGCCGTAGGTGTTCGGCGCATAGAACATTCCATAAGCCGTACGCAGCACGATCTTGTCCGTAACTTTGTAGGCGATGCCGATACGCGGAGCAAAGTCGTGCATGTTGGTTTGATAAGGATTGCGCGCATTGTCGCCCGCGAAGGTGACCGCGCCGTGGAGATTCAGGCTGGGTACCTGTGAAGCAATCGGAGACGCCGCGGCCGGAACGAACCAGTCGAAGTTGTTCTTCTCTTCCACCATCGGGAACTGCAGGTCCCAGCGAACGCCCAGGTTTATGGTCAGGCGTTGATTCACGCGCCAATCGTCCTGAACATAGTAGGCCTGCGTCCAGTTATGCGCGATCACGGGATTCGCCAGCGACAGCCGTGAGCTGCTGTTGGTGTCCGGTATTCCGAGCAGCGCATCGGCAACCGAGCTGCCGGCGTTTGTGGAAGCCACCAGCGCATTCGGCCCCTGCGTGTAGGTTCTTGCAAATACGAAACCAAGATCTCCAGGGCTGATCGTGAGGCGGTTGGCATAATCTCGCCGGACCTGGGTTCCGAACTTCAGCGTGTGATTTCCGGTCACCCGGCTGATCGAGCCGCCGAAGATGTTGGAGTTCTGGTCGCCGTGCATCGTATTTGACGTATGGCCGAGTCCCGCAAGCGTGCCCGTCAAGTCCGAGAACACCAGCCGTGGAAATTCCTTCGATTGAACCTGGCTCGCCAGCGATTGCGGGAAACCGAGTTGCGTGATGTCGTACCCGGTACTGCCCGGCTGTTGAGCAAAATACAGGTGATTGTAGGCATACCGGAACTCGCCCACCCAGGTCGCGCTAATGGCGTTCATGTAGCCGAACTTGACGCTGGTGGGATTCGATGGATAGGTCCGGAAGGCCGGGTCGCCGATTGTTCCATAAGCGTTGGGATACTGCCAGGTGCGCCGGTCCTGCGCATAGCTCGCAAATAGCCTTTGGTTGGCGCCAACATTCTGGTCGCCGCGGATGTCGATGCGGTGGTCGTCAATGGGCTGGGTTAACGTCTTGTTGAAATTCGAGGCGTGAGTCAACGCGACGCCCAGATCGGTCGGCTCGGGGAAGAGCTTGATGAAATTGGCGGCGACCGGATTGATGCGGTTGGCCGGAATGGTGTTGTTCGCGAACGGAGTGCGAGTGAAGGCGCCAGTTGCAGCGTTGTACGTCGTGGTATTGGGATCGTAAATGATGACCTGGTTCCCTTTCGCGTCGTACGTCTGGCTAAAGTCGCCGGCTCTCTGAAGGTCGGTCGGGACACTGGTTGTGAAGGGCAAGCCGCCGCGCTGGATGAGGCTCTCCCACGATACAAAGAAGAAAGTCTTATCGCGTCCGTTATACAGTTTGGGGATGTAAATCGGTCCGCCGACGGCCGCGCCGAACTGGTTCCGTTTGAAGCTGGCCAGCGGAACGTTCCGGGCATTGCTGAAGAAGCTGTTGGAATCCAGATCGCTGTTGCGGAGAAACTCGAACATGGCGCCATGAAGACTATTGGTGCCGGTCTTAGTCACAATATTGACCACGCCGCCGCCCGAGCCTCCGAACTCTGCCGCATACGTATTGGACTGAACCTTGAATTCCTGGGTGCCTTCCACAGTCGGGAAGATCGTCACAGCGCGAAACGCTCCGGTGCTGCCCTCGGCAACCGTGTTGGGCGTGCCATCGAGAAGAATCTCGTTGGTGTCGCCGCGGCCGCCGCTGACGGAAAAGTTCGGCGCCCGATTGAAGGGCTGCGCGGCGTTCGAAATCTGCCGGCCCGCGGTGACGCCCGGCGTCAGAATCACGAGCGAGAATGCCTGCCGCTCATTCAGCGGCAGGTCGGCCACCAATTGGCGTTCGATCACTTCCCCAACCGACGAATTCGTGGTTTGCAACAGTGGTGTTTCGCCCGTGATGGTGACGGATTCGCTAGCCGTGCCGAGTTCCATCCTGACGGGAACGTCGATGCTGTCCCCGACGCGGACCGTAATGCCGGTTTGTACGTACCGCTTAAAGCCTTGGGACTCTGCCTCCAGACGGTACTCGCCGGGCAGCAAATCGTTGGCCGTGAACCGGCCTTGTTCGTTCGTAGTGAAAGTGCGAACTTGATTCGTCCCAATATTGCTAACGTTGACGGTCGCCCCGGGTATGACGGCGCCGCTCGTATCGGAGATCGATCCGACGATCTTTCCGGTGTCCTGTGCAATCGCAGGCAGCCAAAAAAATGCGCACAACAGCGCATAAACAGTAATCAACGTGCGAGGTGTCCTCATTGCCGCCGACTCCTTTGCGTTCGGAGTATAGCGCCGAGGCCGAAATATAGGCGTGCACTTTTGTGATATTTCAAACACACATATGCCCTGGCGAGGGAGTGGTCAAAAAATCATAAAACTGCTCGTTGGACCATCCTGGACTTTTGTTAACATCTCGCCGTGGGTTCGGCGAGCATGAGCTTGCCACAAGATCTTCTCGTCATCAGGGAATGAGGTCCTAATATCATGAGCGAACTGGCAATTCTCGGCGGCGACCCGGTGCGGAGCCGCCCTTTCACGGCGTGGCCGCAATATCAGGAAAGCGATGCGCAACGTCTGCAGGAAGTGCTGACAAGCCGCCATTGGGGAGGTTTCCCGGTCCCCAGCCGGTACTGCGGCGAATTTGCGGAGCGCTTTGCGGAAATGCACGGCGCGAAATATGGTCTCTGCCTCACCAATGGGACCATCGCCCTGGTGGCGGCATTACAAGCCGTTGGCGTGCGGTTCGGCGACGAGGTCATCGTGCCGGCCTACACCTGGGACGGTACCGCCACAGCGGTATTGTTCGCCGGAGGTATTCCGGTGTTCGCGGATGTCGACCCGGATACCTACTGCCTCGACCTGGAGTCGGTGCGCAAGGCGATCACGCCGCGTACAAAAGCCATCATGCCTGTGCATCTGGCCATGCGTTTCGTCGACATGGACCCGTTGATGGACCTGGCGCGCGATCACGGCCTTAAGGTGATTGAGGATTGCGCCCATGCGCACGGCGGCCAATATAAAGGTTATGGCGCCGGTTCGATCGGCGATATCGGGTGCTTCAGCTTCCAGGAAAGCAAACTCATGACCGCCGGCGAAGGCGGCATAGTGATCACCAACAACCTGCAGCACTTCGAGCACATGCAGTCGCAGGTGAACTGCGGCCGCGCCAGCCTGACCGATCAATACAAGCAGAAGGTCCTGGGCTCGAACTATCGCATGACCGACCTGCAGGCGGCGATTCTGCTGGGACAGCTCGAGATGCTGCCTGAGTTTGCCAAGCGGCGCGCGCAGTCGGCGGCTTTACTAAGCGACGCATTGTCTGAGATCGAAGGCGTGCGGCCGCTGCCGCCGCAGCCGGAAATCACCCGCGACACCATTTATTGCTACGTCTTTCAGTACCGCGCCGAGGAATCGGGCGTCTCGCGCGACCTCTTCGCCGCGGCGGTCGACGCTGAAGGTATCCGCTGCGACGGGCGTTTTTATGAGGCGGTGTACCGCAGTGCTTTGTTCTACGCATCGCCTGAGGTTTCGCCGCAGCTCTCGATGGGGCGCTCGGCCGCTGTTGATTATTCCACCGCCCACTGCCCGATCTCCGAACGGGCCGCCTATCACGAATCGATTTGGATCCCGCAGTTCGTTCTGCTGGGAGGCGAAGAGGACGTGGAAGACGTCGCGAAAGCGGTGAAGAAGGTAATGAAGAACATCCACGAACTTACCACCGTGGATCCCGCGCTCGCTGGCGCGAAAGCGATGAGCCGTGCCGACCGCCCGAAGGTCGAGAAAGCACGAAACTACTGACGTATGGCCACTGGAGAAACTGAGTACCGGGGACGCCGCGCTTTTCGAATCGAGGACGACGCCGTCGCGGTCACCGTGTCGGTGGAGGGCGGGCACATTGCCGAGTTGATCGAAAAGAGCACTGGCGTGAATCCCTTGTGGTCGCCGCCCTGGCCTAGCATTGAACCGTCGGCATGGTCCATGGAAGCGCATCCGGAATACGGCGACAATTCGGAAAGCAAGCTGCTGGCGGGCATTCTCGGACACAATCTGGCGCTCGATATCTTCGGTGGTCCGTCGCCTGAGGAGTACACCGCCGGGATCACGGTCCATGGAGAAGCTTCCGTGGTCGCGTACCAGATCGATGTGGAGGGGAAGCGGCTTACCGCGCGCGCTCATCTGCCGCTGGCGCAGCTCGACTTTAGCCGGGAAATCGATATTCGGCCGGGGGGAGTGGTTGGCATCCGCGAAACGGTAACGAACCTGACCGCCATGGACCGCCCCATCGCCTGGACGCAGCATGTGACGCTCGGTCCGCCTTTTATCGAACCCGGCGTGACGCAGTTGCGCATTCCCGCACACCGCTCCATGGTTTATCCGACCGACCTGAGCCCCGAACACCAGCCTTATCGTCCCGGCGCGGAGTTTACCTGGCCCGTAGCTCCCACGAAGGATGGCGGCACTCTCGATCTCAGTGTATTTCCTGCCCGGGAACACTCGGCGGGGGTTACATGTCATGTCGTTGATGAGGATCGTGAGGAATCATTCTTTGTGGCATGGCATCCGCAGAGCAAAGTGTTCTGCAGATATACATGGCGCCGGTCCGATTTTCCCTGGATTTCTCTGTGGGAAGAGAACTGCAGCCGTACGATTCCACCCTGGAAGGGCAACACCATCACACGAGGCGTCGAATTCGGCGTCTCGCCGTTCGCCGAGGGCCGCCGGGCGATGATCGAGCGCGGCTCGTTGTTTGGAGTCCCGACCTATCGCTGGGTCCCGGCGTCCGCAACGGTCGTTGTTGAATACACCGCCAACGTAGGTCTAGCCGATTCCTTGCGGCCTGCCACGAATTTGTAGTCAGGACAGTACTGCTTGCTGGCAGGGGGTTTTAATAAACCCGCAGCGTCCTCGAAAGATCCACCCAAGAACGCTCAGGCGAAACCGAAACCGCCTGCGCCGCCCGTCCACTCATGTTCCTGAACCTTCCGCCCGATAAGGATAAAGAAGGAGTGCATGAAGGCTCCAGGAATCAGCGAATTGCAGCCAGGCACCCAGGATCCGATCGAAGCGGGAATGAACCGCGTCCTCATGGAACGCATTCCTGTCACCGCGTTCGCGCTGGCCCTCATCTTCTTTAGTTACGCGGCGTTAGACCTGGCCGTCCTGCCGCGCTCGATATCGCACATTGCGGCAACCGTGGCCTTTCTGGTCGCCATTGCCTACACCGCCGTGTGGCGGCTGACCGCCGCCAAGCAGATTCCCAGCCGGAACGCCAATCCGCTTGTTGCCGTAATGGCGGGCTTCGCGCTGACTAGCTGTTTCAGCACCATGCTGCTGCTCGGGGACGGCCATCTCAGCGTCAACCTGCTGCTTGTGGTTTTTACCTCCAGCGTGTTCTTCACCTCTCGCTATTGGTTCGGGGTGGTTGCAGGCGTGGTGATCATCGGTTGGACTGCATTCCCATGGATTCAATCGTCCGTATCCATCCACTACAGCTTCGCCGTTTATAACGGCGTGTTGCTGTCGTTTGTCGTCCACGAATTCTCCCGCCGGACGCTGCATCGGACACAGGCGCTGCAGCTACAGAGTCAGGCGCAGGTTGCCAGCATTCAGCGTGCCTCCAGGGAGGCGCACGAGGCGTCGACCTTCTTCCGGGCCGTTGTCGAAGGCACCGGCGACCCGGTGTATGTCAAGGACACCCAAGGCCGCTACCTGATGGTGAATCGGGCCTACACCGAAATCCTGGGATTCCTGCAAGAGGACGTCCTCGGCAGGACAGCCGGCGACCTTTTCGGCCCCGTCGACGGCGCCACAGTAACCGCCCACGAGCAGGACGTCATGAAACTACGGCAGACACGCAGCATGGAGGTCACCCTCACATCGCTTGGCCAGACTTTCCTGACGAGCCTTTCTCCGCACCTGGACCGCGATGGCAAAATCGCCGGGGTCATCGGAATTGCGCGCAACATAACGGAGAGAAAGAAATCAGAAGAAGCGTTAGCGGAGCTGGTTCGGCAACTGGAGTTGGCCAAAACCCGGGCGGAAGAGGCGGCCAGCGCAAAAAGCGACTTCCTGGCCTGTATGAGTCACGAAATTCGCACGCCCATGAACGGTGTGTTGGGAATGTCCGATCTCCTGCTCGATACGCCCCTCAATCGCGAACAGCGCGAATACGCGGGTGCAATTCAGGAGTCGGCACGCGGGTTGCTATCGGTGATCAACGACATCCTCGACTTCTCCAAGATCGAAGCGGGAAAGGTGCTCATCGAACCGGTCACATTCAGCCTCGCCGAGCACTTGCGGAGCACGATCGCCTTTATCGAACCAAACGCCCGCACGAAAGGCCTGGAATTCGAGGCCCGGATTCAGCCGGATTTACCGGAGTGGATCGTCGCCGATCCAACGCGCTTGCGTCAAATCCTATTAAACCTGCTGAGCAATGCCTTGAAATTCACAGAGGCGGGCCGAATCACGTTGCGGGTCGGCGTGTCAGGTTCTGGCCGTTTACGGATTGAAGTGCAGGATACCGGCATCGGCATCGATCCTGCAAAACTGGACCAGATCTTCGAGAAATTCGCGCAGGCGGACAGTTCCACGACCCGCCGCTACGGAGGAACCGGGCTCGGACTTTCCATTACCCAGCAGTTAACGAAGTTGATGGGCGGCGAAATCGGCGTCGAAAGCAAACCAGGGGAGGGATCGAGGTTCTGGATCGAGCTTCCCCTTCAATGTCCCGAGAACGCAATCGGCGCGGCCAGCCCGGCCGGCCCTGACGGCAATGCTGCGTCGGACCTTCGAGGATTGCGGGTTCTGCTGGCGGAAGACAATCCCGTGAACCAGAAACTGGTATTGGCTCTTTTGAAAAAATACGGCTGCGCTTCCGATCTGGCGAAAGACGGAATAGAGGCTGTCGAGTTGGCTTTGGCCCGTTCCTACGATGTGATTCTGATGGATTGCGAGATGCCGCGCATGAACGGCTTCGAGGCCACCAGTCAGATTCTACGCAATTGTCCGGCGCCCTCCGCGCCCGCCGTCGTTGCGCTGACCGCACACGCCATGGAAGGCTACGAAGAAAAATGCCTCGCCGCGGGGATGAAGGGTTACCTCACCAAACCGTTCGACCATAAGTCGCTGCTCGAGACCCTGGAGCGGCTATCGAAGAACCTCACTCGTATCGGAGCGCAACCATAGGGTCGACGCCCATGGCCCGACGCGATGGCGGGTAAGCGGCGGCCAGAGCGATGACCAGGAACAACGCCGAGACGGAGGCGAAGGAGATGCTGTCGATGGGGTTGATCCCGTAGAACATGCCGCGCAGCAGATAAAAGGCCCCCGTTGCCAAGAGGAGCCCTGTTAGCAATCCGGCAAACACCGGCCTGGTGCTTTCGCGCAAAATCAGTCGGAGAATGTCTAGCTTTTGTGCGCCAATCGCCATGCGGATGCCGACTTCCCGGGTCCTAAGAACGACGATGTAACTCACGGTGCCGTAGATTCCCATGGATGCCAGCAGCAGGCCGAGCAGGCCAACAGTCGAAGCCACGATAGCGGCCAGGCTGGAAACAAAGAACGGCGGGCTCTGGCGAAGCCTTTCCTCGAGCGTCGAAGCGGAGCCTACCAGGTCGGGATCGGTGGCCGAAAGGACGGCGTCGAGTGCTTTCGTCACCGGCTCTGTGCCAGACTGCGTGCGGATGAGCAGCGGCCGGCCGGCAAGCCGATCTTCGGTCAACGGCAGGTATGCCCGTTTGGAATCGCTGCCATCGAACTGTACGCCTCGCGTGTCGCGGGCAACACCGATCACCTCATACGCCGCGCCATCGGCAACAAGCGTGCGCTGGCGGCCCGGTTGGCTCCCTTCGTCCGTAGCGCCCAACCGGATGCTGCGCCCGATCGGGTTCTGGCCGGGCCAGAGCTGTCGCACGGCCGATTCGCTAAGAATTACAGCCTGCTCCGCCGCGCCCTTGAAGCCGCGGCCGAGAAACAGGGGAATGCCGGTGGTTTGGAAGTAGTTGGCCTCGGCGAAGGTGTAATAAAGCGTCGACTGAACCCCGCCGCGCTGTCCATTGAGCGCCACAACCGCGGTCCGGAAGGAGAGGTCCGGCGGCTGTGAGATCGTCACAGAGGTTACGCCCGGTAACGCCATCACTCGTTCGCGAAGCTCTCGCATGATGGCAGCCTTGCGCGCCAGGTTGTATTTCGCTGTCTCCGGAAACTGGAGGGTCAGAGCGATCACGTGTTTGCTGTCGTAACCAGTTTCCGCCTTAAGTGCGTGAATCGAACTGCGGATGAACATGCTTCCGGCGATCATGAGGACGAGCGAAAGTGCCACCTGCGCTGTGATCAACAGGTCCTGCAAACGGCGGCTGGTCACCGATGCGGTTCCGGATCTTGTACTGACCATCAATGCCGATCGGGAGCTCTCGAGCGCCGGCGCCAATCCGAAAAGCACTCCCGCAAGCAGCGAAATCCCGAAGACATATGCAAACACCTTGATATCCGGCGTCACGTTGAACACCAGCGTTACGTAGTCTAAGGGCAAGGCGTCTGCCGCCAGCATTGCCAAGACCTTCATGAGTCCCCACGCGGACACGAGCGCCAGAACGCCCGCCAGGAGGGCAAGAAGCGCGCTCTCAGTCAGAAGCTGCCGGATGATGCGTAGACGGCTTGCACCGAGCGACAGGCGCGTGCTCAACTCGCTCTGCCGCGCCCGGCTGCGCGCCAGTTGCAGGCTGGCAACGTTCGCACAGGCCACCAGCAGAACCATTGCAGCCGCCGCCATGACGAGGACGATGGTCAATCGCAGGCCAGGGTACTGGTCGATGGGCAGGGGAAACGGCGAGCCAGGCCAGACCATCGCAGTGACGGGTTGCGCGGCTTCGAAATTAGGATCGTGAAGGGTGCGAAGGTGGTTGACTACAAGATTCACTTCCGCCTGTGCCCGCGCGATGCCAGCGCCGGGAGCAAGCCGTCCGAACAAGCGGCAGAATCGATTCTCGCGATCGTGCAACCGTTTCTCGTCGCCATGCGCCAGGCCTTCCAGGCTGAGCGGAAGCCAGAAGTCGGGCACCGCGACGTTGGTACCCACGAAGTCGTGAGGAGTAATTCCGATGATGGTCAGCGATGCGGCATTCAGACGAATCGTTTTGCCGAGCACCGCCGGATCGCCTCCGAAACGCTTCTGCCAGTAGTTTTCGCTGATGAGTACCGAAGGAGATGCCGCCAGATTGGCCGCGCTCATGGAGTCGAAACTGCGCCCACGAACGACGCCGACTCCGAGAACTTGAAAATAATTCTCCGAGACCACGTAGACGCTGGCAAATTCGGCGTTACCGGCTCCCGGAGCAAGCAGTCCCAGTCGTCCCAATTGCGAGCCGCTCGCTGACGAGCGCTGGCTGATCACCCCACCGGCATTCGTCAGGGTCATTCGCTCCGGGGCAAAGGCGCCGACCCCGCTCAAGGAGTGCACTGAATCGCGGACCGCTTCGTAATCGGGGTTGCTGAACGTGAAGTCGGAACTTCCAGACTGCCGGGCCAACGCGATATTGACCATCTCGCTTGGATTGCGGGCATCCAAAGGCCGGGCCACCATGGACTTGTAGGCAGTGAAGACCGCCGTGTTTACGCCGATGCCGAGAGCCAGCGCCAGCACCGCCACGGCCGTGAATCCGCGATTCCGCCACAATGTGCGCGCGCCATATCGTAAATCCTGAACGATTCCCACGGGTAGAAGACGGTGCAAGTGACCGATTATTACGTCTTCAGTGTCATTTAAGGGTGGAGGGGACTTGAGCCCAATGCTACTTAGTTTTCCGGAAGAGGGACTGACGCAGCGGAGGTAAGGCAGGTTTGCAAGTGCACCGGGATTAACCGGCATGTTGTAGGGGATATGCCTGGTCGGTGGTGGGCAAACCGCGTTCAGCAATTGGCGCAAGATGGGTCGCTGACGAGCGCGGCGACGGTAACGTTGACGACTTCCAAGACTGCGCCGGTGGCGAACGCAGGCGGCCCGCAGGGTGTGAGTGTGAACGACGTGGTGAGCTTGGATGGGAGCCATTCGACCGATGTGAATGGCGCCCCGCTGATTTACAAGTGGACGTTTCTGTCGCTGCCGGCTGGAAGCGCGGCGGTTTTGAGCAATGCCTGATAGCGACGATCGTGTTGCGCGCGATTTCAGCCAACAGCTAGGCCATACGCGTCCGGGAGTAAACAAGAATCGGAGGATCGCATAGAACCCAACAAACTCGCTACTGTCACCCCACGCAGCAACAGCCAACTTGTTCTATACACTGCAAAATCACCTTTACCGGCGAACTCCAGTGGCTACTCCTTTTCCGGAGAATGGATTTCCCTCCGGTCGGCGTGGCTCGGCGGCGATGACGTTACCACGAGTGAGAGATCGGTTTTTCCGTTATTCAGTATTCGGTGAGCCACACCGGGCGGAATTTCCAGCCCAGTACCCGCTCCAAGTATCGTGGTCATGCCCCCATGGTCCATTACTGCTGTGCCAGCAAGCACAAAGAAGAACTGGCGTGACTTGGCATGCACATGAAGAGTTTCACCACTTCCAGGCGGTATTCGCTCTTCGATGATGGTCATTTGATCATTTTTGACCAGGTACCATCCATCACAGCCCTGTCCCCACGTGTAGTGCTCCGCATTCGCCCGGCTGATCGCCGATTGCCCGTTCGCCATTTGCAAACCCCCGTCAATACCAAGATCATCCTCCACATCGTCTCCACCCTCCGATTCTCAATCAAGTCGTAACACTCAAGCGGCCACTTGGATAGGACGAATGTATCTGGAAAGCTGCGATCCGCGTTATGACGACGCCCAGCGCCACGCCCGGCGATCCCGGAACGACGTGCGGCCGACCGCTAAAGAAATCCTCGTGCTTCCCTTCATCTTCAAGAGGGGCTGTGGAGACACGGCTCACTCCTCGGTCACAGCCTTATCCGGTAGCAGAAATGTGCTTCGCGCCAGGTCGGACGATAGGGTCTCCTCCCGATAGTACTTCTTCAAGATATTATCCTTCCAGGTCAGCAGATCATCATTGTTAGCCGAGAATTCAGCCCACGTCTGCTGACGTCCAGCGCGCGCCATCCGTTCGCGAATCAGTAGCAGGAAAGCCCAGGTGATTGTCTCGTGATAGAGCGTAGGCTTGTTGTGTGCTGCGGCGAATTTCACAAGGGAGGAGGAAAAACGCTGAAGCGCCTCCAGTGGAGGGTGGCGACCCAAATAAAGGAACGCCATTCTGACATGGTCGGCGTGATGAAAACTATCGGGCGCGAGGCTACAATCCTCGAAGGTCGCGATGAATTCGTCATCGGTCATGCGGCACCTTGACTGTCTCCCCATAATTCAAGCAAACGCGTACTGCCATGCCATAAACCACGAGGCTTCCGACATCATATTGGCCGTGTAGTAAGTGAATAGCGACTGCTATCGCGAGGACGTGGAAAGTTTCGGCGCCGCCGTGCCTGGATGAGCACACTCATTTCGACCAGGGCGGGGCAACGCCGTTCGTGCGCGCATAAGCGATCGATTGCCCAAGATGCTCGTGCTGATCCCCGAAAAGGTACCGGATAGCGTCTTCCTTGGTCATGTCCTTCCCGAATATTTTCACTGGAGCCTTTAGATCCGCATCCGAAAGTCCCTCGATAGCTTTCTGCACGTTCGCATAAGACGTCTTCAATGCCTCCTGCAACTTTTCCGGATCGGTAATCGGCGCCGGCCGGCCGCTGGCAGCTGCGCCGGTCAGCGTTCTGGCGAGCACCCCGTTCTCGGCCACGATTAGGTTGAATACGTCGCTTACCGATCGCACGCCTTCACCTGGCTTCCAATCATACTTACCCGCCATGACGCGAGCCAGTCCGCTGAATTTATCGGAAAGTGTCCCGGCTTCCTTGGCCAGCGACGCTTGAACGGTTTGCGCCTGTAATGAAGAAAGACTCAGCGCCGCGATCGCCGCCGCGTATCCCACGGTTCCCATTCGAATAGTTCTTATCATGAAGTCCTTTCGTTTCGTATCACATCATCGGCTTTGTAGACAGCCGCGCCAACCGAACAACATCCGATCCTGCGATAAGACCGACAGCCATATTGGTTTCTTGCTATTCATGGCGCAGTGCAACGAGCGGATCAATCCGGCTCGCTCTCCGCGCGGGAATGAAGCTGGCCAATAGTGCGACGGCGGCCAACAGTATCGTCAGCGCCCCAAAGGTCAGCGGGTCCGTGGGCTTGATGTCGAAAAGCAGGGTCTGCAGGAATCGCGTCAATAAGAGGGATCCCAGCAGCCCCGCACCCAGTCCGGCGATCACGATAAACCCGGCTTCACTCAAAACGATTCTTAGAATGTCGCCGCGCCGGGCGCCCAGCGCCATGCGAAGACCGATTTCACCGGTGCGTTGGCTGGTCGCATAAGCCATTACTCCGTAAATTCCGACACAGGCCAGAACGAAAGCCATAATCGCGAAAATCCCCAGCACCTCCAGAGCAAATCGGCGCGCCGCCATACTTTTCGCGACGACCGCGTCCATCGTTTGAATTCCGAAGACGGGGATCGTCGGATCCACCGCCTGCACTTCGCGGCGAATTGCCTCGCCGAGAACACCAGGGTCCGCGGCCGTCCGGAGATAAACAACCGCATTGTAAGATGGGGCCTGGGGCTCGGGGAGGTAGATATGAGGCGTGCCGCCCGCATCGAAGCTGTCGGTCTTAACGTCACCGACGACGCCGACTATGGTGACGTTGCCGGCGGGAGCTTGCCGGCTCGGTGCGCGCGAATCGGCGGCTGTGAGCTGTAGTGCCCGTCCCCAACTCAGTTGGATATGCTGACCGACCGGATCGCTGTCTTTCCAATATTCGCGCTGGAGCGCTTCGTTGATCACCGCGACTCGCTGACCTTTTGAGTTGTCGTGCTCAGTGAACAATCTCCCCTTTCGAAGAGGGGTCTTCAGGACATCGAAGTATCCCGAACTTACGCTGGCGAACTCGGCTACCGGGACTCGCTCGGACTCGGCTGCACGTCCTTCGATCGTAAAAGTATTCTTTGCCCGCTTATTGCCCAAGGGAAGACTGTCGGCGCTACCGGTAGCCGCCTGCTCCACGCCGGACAGAGCGCCGACCCGGCGCAGAACTTCCCGATAATATGCCGCGCGCTTCTCGATCAGGCGATAGGCATCGCCCTCCGGAACGTTCGGGACGGGCAGCCATATTCTCGCGGTTATCATCTGGTGCGGGTCAAAGCCCGGTCGCACTTCAAGAAGGTTCCAAAAGCTTCGCAAGAGCAGGCCCGCGCCTATGAGCAGAACAAGGGAGAGCGCAACCTCGGCGGCCACCAGGACACGCGAGGTGTTTTTCTGACGTTTGCTGGTTCCCGATCCGCGGCTGCCCTCCCTGAGGCTAACGATCTGGTTGGAACCTGCCGTTTCGAGCGCGGGCATCAGGCCGAACACTACTCCCGTCAGGATCGAAACCGCTAATGCGAATAACAATACTCCCGGACTGAGAGCGATTTCGCTTAGCCGCGGAAGTTCGGGTGGCGCCAGGCTCAGAAGCCATGTCTTCATGAGGACAACGGCGCCCAAGGCTAGTCCGCCCGAGATCAGCGAGAGCAAAACATTTTCCGCGAGCAATTGCCCGATCAGCCGCGTTCTTTCGGCGCCGAGGGCCCGCCGTACCGCGATTTCGCGTTGACGGCCAGCCGAGCGAGCGAGCAGCAGATTCGCGAGATTCACGCATGCGATTAGCAGAACGAACCCCACGGCTCCGAACAGCACGAACAACTCGGCTCGCATGTTGCCGACCAGGTCTTCCTGCACGGAAACCAGCCGCAATCCCCACCGCGCAGGCGCCGGGTAGTCGGTAGGATATTGCTGGCTTAATTGTGTTGAAAATATGTTCAGGCGTTCCTGCGCCTGAGCGATGGTAAGGTCCGGCCGTAGCCGCCCTATGGCTCCTGGAATCATTCTTAGAGATCTCCGGGCGGGCACGGGATAGGGAAGCCCACTAAATCCCACGGCCAGCCACACCTCTACGTCACCGGCAAGCGACCGGCCCGGGTGCCTGAAGTCAGGCGGCATCACGCCAATGACGGTGTAGAGGTCGCCATCGATGCGGATCTGCTTTCCAAGAGCCTTCGGATCACCGCCGAACGTACGCCGCCAGAAACCGTCGCTAAGCACTACTCCTTCAAAGAACCCCGGTTGCTCATCGCTCGCGGTGTAGATGCGGCCCAACTCGGGCCGCGCCCCGAGCATCGTGAAATAATCCGCGCTCGTCCCGAGCAGTTCGACGCGCTCCGGTTTTTCACCCCCTGTGAGATTCCCATCGGAGGGGTATATTGCGGAAATGTCCTCGAAAACATCGGACTTGTCGCGGAGGTCCCACAACTCCGGCGCTGAAATCCCAACGTCACGGCTGTTCGAGCCGCGCAAGTCGTCGAAGACCCGCACGAGTTGCTCGGGATGGGGATATGGCAAGGGGTTAAGCAGAACCGCCTGGACGACTGTAAAAACCGCAACGTTCGCGCCGATGCCGAGGGTAAGGGTCAATATTGCCGCCACCGCGAAACCAGGGCTTCGGCGCAATCTGCGCGCCGCATAGCGACAATCGTTTAGAAAATTCTCCAGCCAGCCTGAACCGTCCATTGCTGATCTCCCTGACTCCCCGTGCCTGGTGGCCACACGGAGATGCTATCGTGCATGCACCCAAGGAGTACAGATACAGAAAAGAGAATTCCAGACGGGTACAGTTACGTTTTCCTGGGTGGGATCAACCCTACCCCTGCCTCTCGCAAAGGCGGCCTAAGGTCAGCAGCGCCTGATCGTGATTCTTCGTCCAGACGTGTCCGCAATTGATGCGAATGTAGTTTTTGTATCGACCCGTCGCGGAAAAGAGGGCTCCCGGCGAGATGCTAATGCGCTCCGCCAAGGCGGCCCGATGCAGTTTAAGAGCATCGATTTTCGGGGACAGTTCAATCCATAACATGTGACCACCCGCAGGCCGGCTGATGCGGGTGCCCGCCGGAAAATACCTCGCTATGGCCTGCCGCACGCGTTCCATCTGGCAAGCGAGCGTCGCGCGCAACCGCCTCACGTGACGGTCATAACTGCCAGACTCGAGAAACTCCGCCACCACCAACTGCGGCAGCGACGGGGCCGCCACGCTAGTGAACAGCTTTAGCCTCTCCACCTCTGCCCGAAACCGTCCTGCCAGCATCCAGCCGATGCGGTATCCCGGCGATAGAGTTTTCGAGAACGACGAGCAGAGTAGAACGAGACCTTTACGATCAAACGACTTTGCCGTTGAGGGACGGGCAGCATCATAGGCGAGGTCCCCATATGAGTCGTCTTCTATGACCGCGACGTTTGCCCGGCTGGTTAAATCTACCAGGGCCCGCTTAAATTCATCCGATAGGACATATCCGAGAGGGTCATGGCAGTTGGTCATCGTGATGCACGCCTTGATTTTGTGCTTCCGGATGGCTCTCTCCAGGTACTCCAAATCCATCCCCTCCTGAGGGTGCGTGGGAATCTCGATGGTCTTCATGTTGAGAGATGCGACGCTCCCCAGAATCGCAAAGTACATCGGGCTCTCGACAGCAACCACGTCACCGGGTTTTGCCACGGCGCGAAGACTCAGATTGATGGCTTCCAGTGCCCCGGCAGTGACGATGACGTCGCGCGGCGCCACCTCGCAGCGGATGGTCAAGGAACGCCTGGCTATCTGCCGGCGGAGAGCAGAGACGCCCGGCGGTAAATCGTAATGTGCGCTGTGCGCCGGCAGCTTGCGCAGAATTCCTCGCGCGATCAGATTCAACCTGCGGTTCGGAAACAGCTCCGCGCTTGCGCATCCCGCGCTGAATGGAACAAATGCCGGATCGCCGGCTGACCGGATGATGTCTTCCAGCACGGCGTTGGGTCCCATGGCGATGGGCTGGCTTTGGAGCATCTCGGGCTGCGGCTCCGGGATCAGTTTTGCATAAGGCGTGCGGATATAGAAACCCGACTGTGGCCGAGCTTCCAGATAGCCGCGATTCTCCAGCCACACGTACGCCTGCAGGGCGGTCGAAAGGCTCACGCCCTGTTCCCGGCTGAGCTTTCGGAGTGATGGCACGCGGTCTCCCGGCCTCAGAGCGCCGGTATTTACCTGGCGAGTGAAAGCTTCCGCGATCCTGACGTAGAGCGGCACGTTACTTCGCCCGCGACCCGGCATGGCTTGAGCATAACAGAATTGCGCAATGAAACTGTTATGGTTATAAAAGCCATATTCTGATACTGTACTTCAGTGCGGACCTCAACGTATTCTGTCTGTGTGGGGCAGACACAGAGAGGGAGGGCACGTAATGAATACGAACGGCAACCTAGCGCTGGCGGTGCTGGCAGGCGTTTCGATCGGGGCAGTGAGCGTCATGGCGATTCACGCGCAGGAGGCCAAAACGCCGCCCGCCTATCTCATCGCGGAAACCGAGGTAACCGACCGCGCCGCCTTTCAGAAGTACGCAGAAAAGGTTCCCGAAACGCTGACGCCTTTCAGGGGCGGCTTCCACTATGTCGTCCGTGGCGGCAAGACTCAGGCTCTCGAGGGCCAACCGCCAAAGGGCATCGTGGTGATCGCGTTCGACAGCACCGAGAAAGCTCTTGCCTGGTATAACTCGCCTGCTTATGAGGCCATCAAGCCGATCCGGCAGGGGGCTTCGGTAAGCCGCATGTTTATGGCGGAAGGCCTGCCGCCTCAATAGTCTCACCAAAACAGTTGGCCGTCCACGAGAACACAAATTTGGAGGAGAGGCGTGTCAGTTTACGAAAAGATCGCTCAATTGGGCATCAAGCTGCCCGAAGTTACCCCGCCAGTGGCAGCCTTCGTCCCGTTTGTCCGTAGCGGCAATCAGATTTTCGTGTCAGGGCATATTGCCAAGGAGAACGGTAAGCCGTGGGTCGGGCAGCTTGGCCTGAGTATCACCACCGAAGTCGGAATCAAAGCCGCTCGGAGTGTCGCCATCGATTTGCTGGCAACACTAAATCTTGCCGTCGGTGATCTGAACAACATCAGGCGAATCATCAAGCTCATGTGCCTCGTGAACAGCGCACCAACATTCACGGAGCAGCACCTTGTGGCGAATGGTGCGTCGGAACTGCTCGCCCAAGTGTTTGGAAAGGAAGGCATGCACGCCCGAAGCGCGTTTGGCGCGGCGCAACTGCCGTTCGGATCCTGTGTGGAGATAGACCTGATCGCGGAGGTTCACGACCAATGATCCGGACGAATCATTCCCATACATCGTTGTAATCTTTTCACAGCGGAGCCGTTGTCAGGAAATTCACTGGCGGTTTTCCTGGGAGACCTCGGAGTTTGACGCCGCGGCCATACAAAAGACCGCGTGGGATCTCAACTCGAAGGAAACCTCGTTTGTGCTTCCGGCAACGCGATCGGATTTCGTGGCTCGCGTGCGCATGTTTACGCCGGCGATGGAAACGCCCTCCGCGGGACATTCCATCCGTTTTGGCACTGCCTTGGTGTTGCTTCATTAGCTACGCCGCCGCTGATCTGGTTGCGTACGCCTGCGATTTACGAAGGGCGGTGCCTGGACGCTCTCTCGGTGCGAGAGCGCTTGGAGATGCTAACGCCGGAAATGTTCGGAACCAGCATGAAGACGTTGATCATCGGGATGGGCGCGTTGGGCGGACTGATCGCAGCACGCCTTCGCGCAGCCGGACTTCCGGTTTGGCTTGCCACGCGCGATGCGGAGCAGGCGGATAGGCTGAGGGCCTCCGGGCTCAGGGTGACAGGAATGGGAGGTGCCGTTACTGTCCAGGCCACGGCTGTCGCCCCTTGGGATGCCTACGGAGCGGATGACAAGTTTGAACTCGTCCTTTTGGCCACCAAGGCCCACGATGCGATCGAGGCGGCGCCCAGGTTATCCCTTCTCCTCGGACCGAATGCCACGCTCCTGCCGATCCAGAACGGCGGCGTTCCCCAGATGCTTGCGGAACGATTGGGAAACTGCGTACTTGGCGGGCTTTCGAACCTGGGTGCGACGATGGAGGCGCCGGGCATATACGAGCAGCGCAATGCAGGCCATCTGCTGATCGGAGAGCTTGCGGGAGGCGAAAGCGAACGAACCGAGCGGGTCCATCGCTGGCTTGAGCGCGCGGTAGAGGTCCGCGCGACTAGGAACCTCCGGGGCGCGGTGTGGTCGAAGCTGCTCGTGAACTGTTCGGTAACCACAATCGGCGCTATCGCCGGTGGCACCATGCGTGGATACATGGCCTCGCCGGAAGGCAGCGAACTCTTCAACCGAACCTATGATGAAGCACTTTCAGTGGCGCTGGCCACCGGTGCGCAACCGGAACCAATGCTTGTAGAGCCGATCCCGCCGGGATGGCATGCAGACGGCATCGCCAGCGAGGGGCGCGACGCCTGGATCGCCAAGGTGCTGACAGCCTATGGAGACGTCACTCCATCCATGCTTCAGGACTTCCGGCGCGGGAGAAGAACCGAGATCGAATTCATCAACGGATACGTGGTGAATATGGCCCGGGAAGTCGGGCTGGACGCACCTATTAACGCCGCCATCGTCGAAACGGTTCATGCCATCACAAGCGGCCGCTTCGCTCCGAATCCCCGGTTGCTGGTGCAGGTGCTCCGGGCCCGTACTCATAATGACCAACACCACGGCAAGACCGCATCCATGAGTTGATTTAAGAAACGCGACACCGGAATCCCTCCGGAATAACTCGAAAGCCGATCAACCAACATAAAGTCGCCCGTATTGTTATGAAAGACGTCGAGGATCGGCTCCCAGTCGCCGACCTTGTGTGGTTCCGCAGAGACTGCCTTGAACTGTTTGGCTCATCGGACGTCGATGTGGCCGTTGAGCACAAGGCGCTTGGACGCGACCACGAACCCTACAATTGGCTTACGGAAACCGGTGCCGCCATGGCTTATCTATGTAGCTCGCCCCGGATAGGACTATGCGCGCCATTTTGACTCTGGGGCCTCGCCGCAAAACACTCAGTCCCATGATTCATCGGAAAGGGGCACTCCTGATGTGGTCGTCATGATATTCATTTCTTCGCCGTTGGCTTGTCCGGCTTGCCCGATCGATTCGTCCGCTCACTGAGTTGATGACTATCGGAGGCCTTCAGCGTCAAACCGTAAATGCCTTTGAGATCCGCGATCTGCTTCAGTGTTTCCGGAGAGAACGCTGACTTACCCTCGAACGCATGCAGCACGATTCCCTCGAGGAGGTCGCCCAGGCTCATGTCCTTGAGTTCAGCGACAGCCTTAAGCACTTTAAGAACTCGCTTCTCCAGGCGGACGCCGGTCTGGATGCGTTCCACTTCGACGAATTGATCTGGTTTCATATGTAGCAGATGATTTAAGATCCGGGATCATCGTTTGCGGGCAGCCGCGAGATACTTATCAATCGCCTGCTGCCACTCATGCGCCCGAAGCGAGTCCTGCGCCGCCGCATGCTCAACCTGCGGGTTTATCTCCTGTTGCAGCGCTGTGCGCGTGTACGCGACATGGACCTTCGTCAAATCCGGGCCGGTTTCGGGGAACGTGATGTCAATCTTGTTCATCATCGCACTCGGCGTAATGTATATGTACTGAATGTGGCGTGCCGAAAGATCGTAAACAGCAGTCATCCAGTACGACTTATGGCCGCTATTCTCGATAGCAAAAACCGCTCCCATCACATCCTTCCCCGGCGACGGGAAAGCAAACTGCGGATTCCATTCCGCCCCGGCCCACAACCGTTCGCCCTCCGCGCCGAATAGGGGCGCAACGACCGAGTAGGGCGCCTTAAAGGCCAGGTCGAACGAACTTTCGTTATGCGCCAGAGCTGCAGCGGTCTGTGCGTGCAAAGGATTGATCAGAACCACGAGAGCAGCCACGGTGGGCAGGGCAACGGAAACTGCGGCAAGACTCGTCTTCATTGCGATCGCCTCCCAAAGCGGAGATGGTACCGAAGTACCAGTGTACCACAAATGCAATAGGCGCATTCGGCTCGCCCGCTGATCGCGGGGCGCCCCGGCTCTTTGCAAATCCGGGAATGCGGCGCGGGGATTGGCAAGGCGAAAAATGCGATTTCCGCTTTTGTCTCGACTGCCGATGGCCGTATCTCCAGGCAATGCTAATGGCCGTGAGACAAGGCCTGCGCTACCTGCAAAAACAGCCACGGGCCGATTATGAGTTCCTGGCTGTTCGCGTTCTGATCATCGTGATCGCACGCATAGCCCGCCTGAACTCATAGTCTCAGGAGGATAAATGCTGAGAAGCATCATCAACGTTCCATCGACAATGTCGCCGCCCGCCGCTACGCCTGGGCGGCGTAAAAAAGCTCAACAGCAGGCCGCCGAGGATTCCGGCAGCAACCAGCAGCAGCCCTCCGAAGGTTTGCCTCCGCGTTCTTGCATCTAGACTTCCCATCCGAACAGAGCGCTCTGTGAGAATTTCGTCATGTACGCGGTCTGCTCCATCGTAAGGTATGCTCCATCCAGCTGACCTGTCTTGCTGCGATGGGCACGGGCTTGTTCCTCAGACCAGAGGAAGACGCAGCGGCGTCAATAGTTGTTGATGATGTTCGGCTCATGGAATCCTTCCCAGTTTATGCTTGGCACAAATAGCAGCGGCTGAGCGCCTTTTGTCTTGACGCGCCACGAGCGATCGCTTCCCACGGTAAGCTGGAGAGGATTTCCGGACTCGCCACAGACCGATCGAATGTCAACCTTCAGGGGTCGGCGAAGCAGGTGGCCGAGTACGAATGACGCTGCGAAAGCATCTTCCGCGCAGGCGCCGAAGGTCAAATAGCCCCGGCTGCATTCGATTTCATGCGGCGTGGCATCAGCCGTAACGGGGAAAGCCCATGCCACCTCACCTGCCGGATTGCGCACCAGGAAGAACAAATGCCGCTCCAACTCTTCGACGATATCCTGCACACGAGAACGCGGCAGCCTTAATGCGCCCGCTATCTCGTCGACCGGCACCGGCCTTTGCACTGTTGGCAGGGTTCTCACGGCGAAGTTTCTCACGGCGTGGTGGTCGGGCGTCATAAAGGAGAGACGCTGCCGCATATTGGATGTCGCCCTGCGAACGGCCGCCCGCCAATCGCGTTCCGGTTTCTGCTCGAACTTGTGGCCGCTCCCTTCCAGTACGGTATGTTGCATGATATATGCGTACCTATGTACCACTGTAACATCATCAATGCTGCTCCTATCTCGTTTAGGGACGAGTTCTTAGGCATGTTGAAAGCATCAGGGTGTCAAATACTCAGCCGCGCTTCGTATGGATAGCTTGTCGTCTCGCTCATAAGAATATGTGTCACATCCTTATTCGGTTCGCCAGGCCGCAATGGGGTGCGACTGCGGGATTGGGGCGGCCCCTTGTTGATCGCCGGTGTCGAACCACAAACTACCAGAAAAAGGTGGCAACAACGCGCGGAGGACCAGAGTTTTCGCCCACCAGCTTCGTCGCAATCACGATCTGAATGTTCTTGCGGTACCAGTCGCGAGGTGCTTCCTGTGTAACAGCCTGCATGTAAGAGGGGTCGGTAATAAACTCGCCCGCAGCGCGGGTCCCGAATTTGGTCAGTCCTGCCGCCACAACCACGGTACGTTTCGTGATCGGATCTTGCATTCGGCAAATCAATCCGTAATCTTCCGGGATGTTCCTATACGGCACATCCGAGTGGATGATCCACTCCCTGCGACCAGGCTTCTGACGGTCACGAATCCAATAGGTGTTAGTTTCCATTTCGAAGCCGAAACGGCCTTCCCGGGCCAAGCGCATCGTCCAACTATTGTTATAAGCTCCAATTAGAACTGCCGGACCGTATCGCAATTCGTCAAGATCGGCCGATCCATGGCGCCGGATATGGAAAGGCTTTCCAAGCGAAGAGAATAGGCCAGACACCATGGCGAGCGTGACGGCATCTGCAAACGCGACATATTCCTGGCGCTGCAACTCCCCAATGGTCACGGCCGGGGCAGGTGTCTGCAGTGCTGGAGATTGAGTGCCTGCGGCAGGCGCCAGCCCGGCTCCGCCCAGGCACAACAATGCGGACCCCGAGCTGTCCCAAACAGGGGCCCAAAATCGGTCGAGCGCTCTCGTCTGGGGCCACAACGAGACGGCGGCGCCCATCGTAACCACTAGTGCCGCTGGGATGGCGAGACGAATGACCCATTTATGTAATGCTCTCGCGGGGGGAGCCGGAGGCGCCGCATCCTTTTGGGGCTGGAACTCCGGCGTGTAAGACCCGGCCGGGAAGTCGATCCGGATCTCATTTTCGTGACCCGGCTCCTGGTAATATTGAGCGAGCCGTTTCCGGATCTCGGCGGCCGTGATGCGCACCACAGGGTCCAGGTTCGTATCGTAATCCGGGTCTCTACCGAAGACTGCTACGCCGAGACTGCGCTCCTTCAGGTGACTGGCCTCACCACTCAAGGCCCGTTCCGTAACGAACCGCAAAAGGCCGGGATAGCGTTTGCTGTTCTTGAAATATGGGGTTGACAGGACGTGTTCCAACTGATTAAGAACCGCCTGCCGCTCTTCTTCGGTTTTTGGAGACCACCTCCCGGCGGCCATACGAGGAGCATCCAGGGTCTTGACGTGAGACATTGGCATCCCTCAATTGGGTATAGTGTAAACCATTTGCGTCATCCATGTAACTAACGGAATTTACCGTATCGTTACGGCCGTTTACATACCCTGTAACATTGCAAACATTGCCCACTTACCCAAGCTCGATACCGTATCAATCTTGTTAAGGGCGCCGAAACTCATTATGCTTTTGTGCATTCGTTTTTGCGTGTTTGAAAGTTGAGGATCGGGTCAAGGGGGGAAGTTTATGAAGCGAGCCTTAGTCGTCTCGATTTTCGTATTGGCATTGTTCCAGTACGCATCCGCGCAGGTGATCAGCGGTTCGATTTCCGGTCGCCTGGTCGACGCTCAGGGCGCGGCCATCGCCGGCGCCACCGTAACCGCGAGCGAAACCTCTAGAAACGTCGCCGTAACGGCTAAGAGCAACGAGCAGGGGGATTTCGTTTTCCCGGCGCTTCCTACGGGCACATATTCAGTTGTCGCTGAAGTCTCCGGGTTCAAGAAGTTTCAGCGTTTGAACATCGCGTTGGACGTCAACGACAAGTTGGCCCTCGGCACGATTGTAATGGAGGTTGGGACCTTGGCGGAATCCATTGAAGTCTCCGCACAGGCTACCTCGCTCCAGACCGAAAGCGTCGAGCGTTCCGCAACGATCAATAGCCGCCAGATCGAGAACATCGAGGTGAACGGCCGTAATCCACTGGACATGACCCGACTCATCCCGGGCGTCGTAAACACGGCCACTTTCCAGGTGGCCGGCGCCGGCGGGATCGGCAACATCCAGGCGAACGGTAATCGCGGTTCGGCCAATCAGTTGATGATCAACGGCATCGGCAACCTCGATACCGGCTCGAACGGTAGTCAAAACGTTACGGTTAGTCTCGATTCGACGTCGGAATTCAAAGTGTTGACGGGCATGTATCAGGCCGAATACGGCCGGAATGCCGGCGCGCAGATCTCGGTCGTCACCAAGAGCGGTTCCGAGCAGATTCATGGGAGCGGCTACTTCTACCATCGACATGACGACCTGAACGCGAACACCTGGTATAACAACGCCCGCGGCCTGCCTCGCGCCCTGTATCGCTATAACGATCCTGGCTATACGGTCGGCGGCCCCGTCCTCATCCCCAAACTGATTAAGAAGGACAAGCTGTTCTTCTTCTGGAGCCAG
>DATGJP010000044.1:0-2063 GCA_035295125.1 Bryobacteraceae bacterium
GGAAGACGTGGTCGTCGAGCCAGAGGTTGAGCAGGAGCTGCGGGCGCTGGTCAAGCAGATGAATGCGGGCTGGTCGGAGATGAGAAGCATGGCCGTTCCCACGGGAGTCTTATTGGTCGGACCGCCTGGTACGGGCAAAACGATGATCGGGCGATTGATCGCTACCCAAACCCGCCGTAGCTTCTATCCGCTGAGCGCGGCCGATATCCTCGGCGGACAGGTTGGGGCATCGGTCAAAAAACTTGCCGAAATCTTTGCGAGAGCGAGGGAAAACAGCCCCTCGATCATATTTTTCGACGAGATTGACGGCCTTCTGCCGGCGAACACTGGGTTATTGAGCACGCACGACACGCAAGTGGTGGAACAGTGCCGGACCGAGATCAGCCAACTCGAAGCCGAACACAATGTTTTCCTGATTGGCACCACGAACCACCTCGATCGAATCGATCCCGCAATCATGCGAGGCGGACGGTTCTCGGAGAAGATCGAGATCCCCGCGCCGGGCCAAGCGAACCGCGAACGGCTCCTCAGGATGTACCTGAAGGACGTCAAGCTCGACGTCCGGATTGACCGCGTGGCCGAGCGTCTGACTGGGCTTGCGCCGGCGGACATTGAAGCGGTATGTAAGTCCGCGGTGCGCAGAGCGTTCGGACGTAGCGATCGCGACGACTCCATTCCCCCCCTGATCTGGGACGATTTCGAGCACGCCATCAAACGGGTCGTGCGCTACAGCTTCTAGATCCAGCATCGACAACCAGTCGCCCTTCTGAACGAAGTTCTGCCTGTAATCAAACTGGCCCCACAGTCTGTTTGCGCGATTCCTGAGATCGGGTTATGTTTCTCGCAGCCCCGAACGACAGAGCCGGGGCAGAAAGGAGCGAATAACCCAATCCCAATGAGTTACGACAGTGCGCGGCGGCTTCGAATTACGGCCGTCGTCTTCATAGCGCTGCTTCTTGCTTCCACGCAGGCAGCGCTCATTGCACAAAACCTCGGTGCAACGCCGCAGGTCAACGTGGCTGTTCAGGGTCAGCAGGGAGCTCAGCCGGAAGGCACTTTCCTGAACCTGATCAACTGGATCGGCAACGTGATCGCCCCGGTCGGCGCCGGCGGGGCGGCGCTCATGGCAATCGGTGCGTTTGCCATGGGGCGGGGGTTTGCAAAGTGGGTGTTCACAGCAATCGGACTGTTGATGGTCTCGGGTATTACGCGGCTGTTGGAGTTCTGGATTGCCAATGGCACCGGCGGCGTCACGTAAAGCTGAACACGGTGGGCGCCACAGGCTACACGACTCGTGACGCCCGCCGCCTTTCTTGAAGGATAAGGACATTAATATGGCGGCTCCGCAATTGATTCAGGACTTCATGAGAATCATGCTTTTGCTGGCGCCATCGGCCGCGATCATTTGCTTGGTGCTGGCCGGGTTATCTCTGCGGCAAGGGTCGATACCGGATGCGTTCGTGGGCAGCAACTTTCTCGAAATGGATGTTTTGGGCAATCGTATTCCTGACCTTGCAGCAACTAATCAGCTGGTTTCCTTCGTTCGGAGTTCCTGCGCCATTGCCCGGCGGAGGGATCGGCACGGGCTGGATGGCGAACCTCGAAACCGATATATCGAATTTCGTCCAGAATTTCGTCGTCTCTCGCTTGGCAATCTCGCTTGCCGCATACCTGGTGCTCAGAGCGATCCTTGATACCGTCCAGGGCGGGCATCCCCTCCCTTCCATCCTCGGAGCGATGTTTCTGCTGGCGATTCAAACGACTCTTAGCCTGATCAAAAGCTACAACAGCGGAACGCCATATGCGACTGCCGACGTGCTCGACAGTCTGTGGAACTACTTGGCAGGAACGATCTGCCCGATCGCCGCGGGCCTGGCGATCATCGGAGGCATTTGGAATTTTGTGAACCGCCGGCCTGTGATGCCCATGGCGGGCGCGACCATCGGCCTATTAACAGTTTCGGCAGTTTGGAAGTTAGTCACGAAGATGATGTAGGAGTCGCCCTGCATGTTTTACAACGGAATTCTGAATCTGACGAATTGGGCCGGCAACGTGATTATGCC
>DATGJP010000045.1:0-95193 GCA_035295125.1 Bryobacteraceae bacterium
ACAATCGGCGTCGCGCGTGAGGATCTTCGCCTCCTTTGAGCGCGTTGGCGGGCTTGACGGCTGATGCGCGGAGCGCCGGCGCCAGGCCGAACAGGAGAATCACGGTAACGGTCAGCACTACTCCAAATGCAAGGACCCGCCAGTCGGCGGGGAGCAACAAACGAACCGCGTGGCCCGGAGTACTGATCATTCGGACGACGAACGGCGCGGCCCACGACGCGAACAATCCGCCGAACGCGGAAGCGAGCGATGCGAGGCACGCGCTTTCGACCAGAACCAGTTGCACCAGCCTCCACCGTCCGGCGCCGATCGATACTCGGAGCGCCATTTCCCTGGCCCTGGCGGATGCCTGAGCCGTCATCAGATTAGCGACATTGGCACAGGCGATCAGCAGGACGAGGCCCACCAGAATGCCGAGAGCGATCAACGCGCGACGGTAGTCGTTCTGCAGGCCAGAGGCGCCGGACGACGCCGGCTCCATACTTACCGTCTCTGACATGAATCGCGCCAGTTGCGTCTTGTTCATGCCGGTGAATCGTTTCGCCCGCTCCTCCTCGAACTGGTGCGAAGTAGCGTTGAGTTTCGCCTGGAGGGGTCCGATTGCGACGCCGGGTTTTACGCGGGCGATGGTGCGCATCCAGGTCTGGTCGTCACGTTCGGTTTTTCCGCTCATCATAGCGGGCAGGAAGATATCGGTCATGGTGCCCGGCGAGATGCCCGTGAACGGTTCCCGAACGACGCCAATGATCTGATAGGCGGTGTCTCCCAAGCGAAACGTCCGCCCAATGGTGTTCGGATCGTTTCCAAAACGTCGCGACCAATAATCCTGCGAGATCACGGCGTAGGGATGGGCACCCGGCTTGAGGTCGTCGTTTTCAGTAAACAGCCTCCCTAGCGCGGGCCGAAGTCCGAAATTGTCGAACATCCAGCCGGAGACATAGTTCAGGTTGGCTTTTTCCATCTCCTGATCGGATTTGTAAGACAGATCCATCACCAACGTCTCAGAGATCGCGACCAGCTCGGCCTCATCCTTTACGGCGGCGCGCATGAGGCGGAACGATGGATAGGCCCACTCGTCGTAGCTGGTTGGCTTGCCGTTGAAGCCAATCAAGTGGCGGGTCAAGTCATAAAGCTGCTCGGGATGGTTCACTGGCAAAGGGCGGAGCAACAGGGCGTCGATGAGCCGAAATGCGGCGGCGCAGGAGCCGATCGCGAGCGCGAGGGAAAGAATCGCGGCCAGGGAGATCACTTTTCGCTTCATGAGCTGGCGGCAGCCGAACACCACGTCCGCCCGCAGCGAATCGAGCCATGGCATCAACCGGATATCGCTGCTGGCTTCGCGATAACGCAGACGCGGGCCGAATGCTTTGCGGGCAGCGTCTGGATCGCGGCCTTGTTCGATGGCTTCGGCAATGTGCGAGGATAACTCCTCGTCGATTTCCCGGCTCAGTCGATTGCGGCGAGCGACGTTTGTGATTCTTGACCACCAGGACATTTGAGGTCTCCGGTTCTGTACTAAGAGATCTTAGTATAGAGACGTCTAAACATCAAAGCGGTTAGGTTTCGTCTTCGCGTCCGAAGGCACGCCCGAAGAGGAACATATCCGCAAGCAAAGGTGGCACATGCGGTTTCGCCCGTGCGTTCTGGTGAACTCCCGAGGCAGGCGAAACCGCCTGCATCACCCTCACCCTTCTACACTATTCGTCGAAAGGAGCCGACGTGATGGCGTCGCAGATGTTTGAGACGTGATAGGCGGGATTGGTCCGTTCCGCAATGTCGCGCATGAAAGAATTGCGGGCGGCGCCGGGATACTTATTCGCGATAGCAGAGCAGTCCTCGACGAAGCGGCGTTTGAAACCGGCGCGCGGAAAAGCGCGAAGGACGTCGCGCACGTCGTCGGCCGGGAGCGAGGAAACCCGTCCACCGACTACATCCGTAGCGGCGCCGGCGCCGACGAGCGAAATCTCCGGCGGCTTGAAACCGGAGATAGGGTACGGATGCATGGCGATCCCATCCCAGACGGTCTGAGATTTTTCGGTGGGGAACCCGTCGGACTCCAGGAGTTTGCGGGCTGCCTGCGCGCCTTGAATCTCAAACGGCAACGGCCCCGCGTGTTTCTGAGTCAGGCCAAGGTCGTGCAGCGCGCAGGCCAGAAAGAAGATCTCACCGTCGAACGTAACCTGATTCTGTCGGGCGATCAATGCGCCGAAGAAAAACGTCCGCATCGCATGATTCACCAAATACTTAGGGGAGCAGTCCAGCAGCGCCTCAAACGCGGTCCGGGTGTACTTGCTTTGAATAACGCGGACGCGCGCGACCTCGCTCGGCAAACCAGTTTGGTCCGGTCGTGAGGACTGCGCTGCGCAAAGCGATGCTGTCTGTGCTGCGAGAAATACTCGGCGAGTCGTTCTTGGCAAGCGGATAATCTCCTGGCTCAAGTATCCTTGCCATCGGAAGAGGCGTAAAGGACAACGATGCGCCACGTCCAGCCAGGAAGTGCCTCAAAACGCTTTCAGCCACTCGCGTGCGAATGATATTGAGGCCGAACTTAGTTATGGCGAGCGCGTTCCGGCTGCGTATCCGCGACGACGGGACAGGTATTCCTTCCGAGATCAGGAAGCCGGCCGCCTCGGTCACTACGGTCTTTCCGGAATGCGTGAGCGCGCCAGGCAAATCGGTGGCAAGCTGGATATCTGGAGTGGCCCAAAACCGGTACAGAAGTCGACGTGAGTCTCGCCGGTTCTATTGCGTATAGCACGACGACGGACCACGCATTCTTTGGTCTGTTCCGGAAGAAAGCATGACGACCGTGATCCGAATTCTGTCCGTTGATGACCATCCTCTTCTGCGCGAAGGTCTGGCCGCCTTAATTGGGAATCAGGCGGATATGGAACTCGTGGCGGAGGCCGCCAACGGACGGGAAGCGCTCGAGCGGTTTCGACAGCATCGTCCCGACGTTACATTGATGGATTTGCAGATGCCTGAGATGAGCGGGATCGATGCGATCAGCGCGATTCGCGGAGAGTTCCCCGAAGCACGGATTATCGTATTGACTACCCACGCGGGGGATGTTCAGGTTACCCGGGCGCTGAAGGCCGGCGCACGGGCGTACCTGTTGAAGGGCATGCTGCGAAAAGAGCTGCTGGAGACGATTCGTGCTGTTCACGCCGGCCAGAAGCGCGTGTCAGCCGAAGTCGCGGCGGAAATCGCCGAGCATGCGACGGATGAGACATTGACCCCCCGGGAAGTCGACGTGCTCCGGCTCGTCGCTGGGGGCCATGCGAACAAGGAGGTGGCTGCGCGATTGTCGCTCACCGAGGAAACTGTGAAGGGTCACGTCAAGAACATCCTCGCAAAACTCGGCGCCAGGGATCGTACGCACGCCGTCGCGATCGGATTGAAGCGCGGAATCATCGATCCGTAACGCCCCGCACCGCTCGAAAGAGGTATGCTTTGGCCGATGCCGAGCGTACGCACAATATGGCGGTACTTCGTGAGGCAAACGGGATCGTGGGGCCGCGGGGAGCCGCCGCCCGACTGGGGCTGCCGAGGACGATGCGGATCGCCAGGATGCCGCAGTTGAGACCCGATTCGACGGCCGAGTTACGGGCGAGCGAAGCAGTCGCGGGTTGAGCCGGTGCGTAGATGCCGGCCGGCGGTTACTGCTTCGGCGGCCCAACCACTACCGTGCCCGGAGCCCCGATCTGCTTCACAAAAAACACCAGGAACTTGGCGGGGTTCGTGGTACTGGCGTTCCGCGAAACGGTATGGACGTCGTCCGGCGACTCGTAAAATGTCTCACCGGGTCCCAGTGTCACTTCTTTCCCGCCCTTCACCTGCATGACGATTGAGCCCTCCAGGACGTAGACGAATACGTGCGCGTTGTGGCGGTGCTCGACGGAGGATCCGCCGGGTGGGTACACCACCGTTGACATCGTTGCCTCCTTGCCTGGTATTCCGGTGAGCTCCTTTCTCATCAACAGCGTTCCTTTGGCATCCTGAGCGGCTGCGGATGCCGCCAGCAGGAAGGCGATTAGTAGTTTCGTCATGCTTTCTCCTTTTACATATGGTCTCTAGTGGGCAGACGAAACCGCCTGCCCCACAAAGCGGCATAGCTGCAAGCAAAGGATCCACATCCACAGGCATAACCACAACCAACGAGAATTCTCGGGTTGCCTTTCTCGGCGAGATCCAAAGGCGACTGAAGCCAAGGCTAGACGCCGAACACAGCCTTCGCGGACTCCGCGGTAACGCCGACGAGACGGTCGATCTCCGCCTCTGTGATGACCAGCGGAGGGGCAAAATACACCGCGTCGCCAAATGCCGGATGCGCCCCGCCGGTCGGCCGGGTCCGCGTTATGACGCCACGCTTCATCATCTCCGACTGCAGGCGACCTGCGATTTTGCGGTCGGCGGCGAAATTCTTTTTAGTCGCACGATCCTCGACGAACTCCACCGCCGCAAGGAGTCCTTTGCCGCCGCGAATATCGCCCGCGTGCGGATGCTCGCCGAACGCATCGACGAGAGCCTCGTGTAAACGTCTCCCCATCGCCTCCGCATTGGCGCAGAGGTTTTCCTGCTCCATGATGTCCAGATTCTTCAGCGCCACGGCGCAACACGTCGGATGCCCGGAATAAGTGTAGGCATGCATCCATCGCTCCGACGGAGGCACTGAGTCGAGCGCCTCCTTCACGTCAGAGTTCACCATCATTCCGCCTAAAGGCAGATATCCGGACGTGACGCCTTTTGCGAAAGAACAGAGATCAGGCTTGATGCCCCAATGTTCCATCGCAAACCAGACGCCGGTTCGACAAAAGCCGGTAATGATTTCATCGGCAATCAGCAACACGTCGTGGCGCGTGCAGATCTCGCGGACGCGCGGCCAATAATCGTCGGAGGGATAAATCACGCCGCCTGCCCCATGGATCGGCTCGCCGATGAAAGCGGCCACCGTGTCGGGCCCTTCGCGAAGAATGGCTTCCTCAAGCTCGCGTGCCGCCGCCTGTCCAATCGTCTCGCCGGCGTGCGCGCCCTGGAAGCGGTATGGATAACAGGTCGGTATGTGAACGAATCCCGGCACCCTCGGCTCGAACATTTTCCAGTACGAGCCCATCTTTGTAGCGCTCATCGCCTGCAGCGTGACCCCGTGATAACCCTCGGCGCGTGCAATGACCTTGACTTTGTCCGGCTTGCCCTTTGCCTTCCAATAGAACCGAGCCGTCTTGAACGACGACTCATTTGCTTCGGCGCCGCCGCAAGTGAAGAATACGGCCTCCATCCCACCGAGTTTGGCGAGTCGTTCGGCAAGTCGAATCGCCGGCACGTTCGATGCGCCCGCGTAGCCGGAAAAATAAGCCATCTCCTTCATCTGTTCGGCCGCGGCTTCCGCGAGCGCAGTTCGGCCATGGCCGACATTAATATTCCACAGTCCCGACAATCCGTCGATGTATTCCCGGCCGTTGATGTCGTAAACGGTCGAACCGCAGCCGCGGACATAGATCACGGGCTCGCTGTGATCGTGTAAGGGATGAATTAAGTGCTGCTGATCCGTTTGGATGAGTTCGGCAATGCTCTGCGCCATGGCGTCAGCATAGCATCGGAACCGTCAGGTGCTGATGGTCCCGGCGACGGAAAAAAATTCGCGTTCGGTTGTGTCCTTCGCCCCCGGATTCCGCATTGGACCAGCGAAGGGATACACAAACATGCGCTTGATCAACCTGCTCACAGCTTTTGTTCTCACCGGCACCTGCATTGCGCTGGCCCAAAACAGCCCTCGACCGGCTGGATGGGCGGGCGTATCGCAGAAGTTTGCCCGTGACAACGCTTCCAAGCCCCTCGCAACCACGGTTGCAGGAGATTGCCACTGCATTACAGGGACCTGGCACCTGTCCGCCAAACTCGATGACACCACGACCATCGAGGGTCTGCTGACCCTCGCGGCCGGAGAGGGACCATTCAGCGGCCCCGCGGTTCTAACCACAAACATGGATCTCACTCTGCCGCTCCTCGCCGCCGCTCCCTCTGGAAACTGGACGAGAACCGGCGCCGGCTCCTTCTCGGCCACCACGCTCGGGTTTGTTTTTGACACCACGAACGAAAACCAGCCTGCCGGGATGCTGAAAATGACGCATGCGATCAGCTTCGACGGCACCCAACTCACCGTGCACTCCCATATCGATCTGCCCGACGGCACTTCGTTCAGCTTCGACTGGTCGGGCACGCGCGTGCCCATTGAACAGCCGGCAATGTAAACACAGGAGACTCACATGTTCAGGACGTGTTTACTACTCACCGCTTGCGCCATCGCGCAGCTATCTGCCACCGAGTTTCCTCACACGGGAACATGGCATCTGAATCTGCAAAAATCGGAGGCCCCTAAACAGCCGATGAAGCTGGAAGTCGGGAACGGCCGTTCGAAATGCTTCACCTGCGACCCTCCCGAGGATGTGCTCGCGGACGGTAGCGATCAGTCCGTTGCAGGCAATCCCTACTACGACACTGTGGCCGCCCACATTGTCGACGACAGAACGGTGTTATTCACCTGGAAGAAAGCAGGCAAGGTTGTCGGCGAAACCAAGAACACCATCTCGGAAGATCTCAACCACATCAGCGTCGAGTCGCGCTTCTATCCTCCGAACGGGTCGGCGCCCACCTCGGTGAGCTTTCGCGGAAGACGGGATGGTTCACCGCGCCCCGGAATGCATGCACTGACCGGAGCCTGGCTCATGGAGAAAACGCTGAGCATGTCGGAAAATGCGCGCGAGATCACGGTGAAGCAGACCGCTGAGGGTCTGGAGTTGAGCGAGCCCACCGGCTATCATTACTCCGCCAAATTCGATGGCAAGGAGTACCCGACGTTTGGCGGAGCTTCAGGAGAGACGGTCAGCGTTAAGCTGATTGACAATCGCACTGTCGAATACGCCAGCCGTGCGAAAGGAAAAGTGCGGGAAAACGGCCGCGTCACGGTTGCCCCGGATGGGAAGTCATTGACGATTGAATGGCGCTCTTCCGATGGTTTTAGCGGCAAAGACTACTACGACAGGAAATGAGGTTGACTCCTGCGATCGTTCCTTAGTTCAAACCGTCCGCGAGGTACAAGTCCGATAGCATTCGCCGAAGATAGTAAGCATAGTGTTTTCCGTCGGGAGTTACAGTGAAATTCCCGACGGAAACCACTCCCGCCGGGTCCGACGGCACGAGTTCCTTCCATAACGTGAAACGCCCCGTCACAACGTTGAACTGGTAAATCTCCGCGTAGTTGGCTAAGAAGACCACTTGCGGATCGGTGGACCATCGCACCGGCGCGGCACCGGCCGGCATGTCCGGCACATCGCGCCCGTCACCCCCCGCAATTGGATAAATGCGCAGTCTCGAACGCGCATTCATGGCCAGCGCGGACTTCCCGTCCGGCGATACTGCCCGGCATGACCACGTCAGCGGCGTGATCGGCGCCGGCTTCAGCTCCTCGACGCTCACCAGGTAGCATCGGAGCGGCTTGTCTTTTTCGTGACCGTTCATCACAAATTGCCTGCTGTCCGGAAGCCAATCGGTCACGCCTCCCGTAAACTGCACGCCATCCGAAGTGATTTCTCGGGACTGGCCCGCGCCGGTCGGAAGCAAATAGACGCGCTGCGGGGGAGGCACCCTCGTGGTGGCGATGGCCCACTTGCCATCCGGTGACACTGAGGAAGGGTACCCATCGCCGAGCCGCACCGCAGGCGATCCGTCTGTCCGCCGCAAATATACGGATTTTGCCGCGCCGGCACCTTCACCGATCTCGCCAAAAAGCAACGAGTCGCCCGTCGCTGTAAACCACGCCGGAATGGTCCCATCGAGCCAGGAAAGTACCCTCTCTCGCTGATCGCCGGGCAACACACCCACGGCCAGGCCTCTCAACGCGTTTTCCGTCAGCAGAACCTCTCCGTTTCGCGCAATGTCGTGAAGGGTCAGGTTGCCGCTCGTGCGCCACACCAGCCGTTGTTTTCCCGAACGCTTCAGAGCGTACAATTCGTTGCTTCGGCTCAGGTCTCCCGCCGTGACCCAAATTTCGCTTCCGTCGGCGGACCAGGCGAGGCCGGATACGATATTCCATTGACCGAGCGGCCTGGTCTTCCTGCTCTGAACGTCCAAGAGCGTCACCGTACCCACGTCGAGCGCGCCCGGAGCATGCTCAACGAATGCTATGGCATCGTCCTGGGGCGACAGCCGCGGAAAAGATATCCATCCCGAGTTGTTCTCCAAGATCACCCGTCCCGCGGGATATTCCAGCCGCGCGCCCTGGCCCGTTGCCGGACTGTACGAGAGCAACATCGCATCGCCTGATGCCGACCAATCGGCGAATGCCACTCTTTCGTGCAGTTCCCGCGGCGTTCCTCCGGACAACGGTACCTGGGCCAGCGTGCCTAGTAACTGCGGCGTTCCGGCCTCCTCGAATGGATGCATTAATATCGCCACCTGTCCTCTGCTCGACACCGCCGCAAGCTGTGAGGATCCGAGTTCCAGTGATCGTGATTCCGGATTTCCCGGAAGTGTGGAGTAGGTCTCCTGAGTTCCGCCGTCCCAGGCAGCGCTATATAGCAGTGACCTTCCCGGGCCGAAACGCGCCGCCCACACCGGACCCCGCCGGAATGTTACGGCTTCAAAACGGGGAAGAGCCTCATGCCGCAAGCTGCGGTCTATGATGAGCGTGGCGCCCCCAAATACCGTGACAGCCAAGGCCGTGAGTCCAAGCCAGACTAACCTCCGCGTGCGCGGCGCCTCCTTCGCAACAGCCGGCGTCCAAACTATCAAGGATTCCAGCGCAAAAGCCAGATCGCGGGCAGATTCAAAGCGATCCTCAGGCCGCTTCTCGAGACAATGCCTAACGATTTGTGCCAATCCGGACGGCAGCTTCGGATCGAGCGGCGAGAGGTCCGGCGCTTTGTCACGTAGAGTCGCGCTAATTACCTCGGCGACCGTATCGCCGCGGAACGGGCGCTGGTTCGTCAACATTTCGAACAACACCACTCCGAACGCAAAGATGTCGGTTTTAGGACTTGCCGGTTGTCCGGTTATTTGCTCTGGCGCCATGTACCCGGGCGTGCCCATCACGATTCCCGTGCCGGTTACGGGAATGTTATCGTTCGCCGGTGCATCCGAAAGACGCTCTTCTGCGAGCTTGGCCAGTCCAAAGTCCAGGATCTTAACGCGGCCGTCTTTGGTCAGAAAGAGGTTGTCGGGTTTCAGGTCGCGATGCGTGATGCCCTTGTCGTGGGCCACGGCAAGCCCCCGCGCCACCTGCATCGCAAAATCGATGGCCCGGCGCGGCGCGAGCGGCCCCGATCGCAGCCGTTCCCGCAATGTCTCGCCTTCCAGCAGTTCGGAAACCACATACGGGCTGTCATCCTGCACCCCAACATCGTGAATCGCCAGGATGTTGGGATGGTTCAACATGCCCACAAGCCGCGCTTCCTGGTCGAAACGGCGCAGACTGTCCGCGTCCAGGCCGGCACCAGCCTTGAGCGCTTTCACGGCAACATCCCGGCGCAGTGAACTGTCGCGCGCGCGATACACTTCACCCATTCCGCCCGCGCCTATCAGCTCAATGATCTCGAACCGTCCCACCTTCTGACCCGCCGTCCACGTTCGACGTGGAGGTTCGATTCGAGAGATCGGCGATCCCTCCAGGAATGAGTGGTCGTCGGCGCGACCCAGCAGCGATTCGACGGACTTTCTGAGGTCGGGGTCGGGGCACGCCTGTTCCAGGTAGGTCCGACGCTTCGAAGCCGGCTGTTCCAGTGCGGCATGGAACAGCTGTTCGATTTTCGACCAGTTATCCATCCCGGGTGGTGCTCTCGATTTCCTTTTTCAGCCAGGCCTTGGCCAACGCCCAATCGCGGATCACGGTGTTCGCGTGGACTTTCAAGACCTCGGCGGTTTCCTCGACATTCAATCCGCCGAAATACCGCAATTCCACAACCTGCGCTTTTCTGGGGTCGATTTCGGCGAGCCCCAGCAACGCATCTTCGAGAGCGAGCAGGTCGGCTGATTTTGACGGTGAGAACACCAGCCCTTCGTCGAGTTGCATATGCGCCGCCTGTCCCCCGCGTTTCTCGGTCCCCGACCTGCGGGCATAATCAACCAGAATCTGCCGCATAATCCGCGCGGAGATCGCGAAGAAATGGGCCCGATTCTGGAAATCCGCATGCGGCCTTTCGACCAGCTTCAGGTAGGCCTCGTTCACCAGTGCAGTGGTCTGGAGGGTGTGGTCCCGCCGCTCTTTGCGCATGTAGCGGGCGGCGATGAGACGCAGTTCCTGCTCCACGAGCGGATAGAGTTCATCGAAACTGCGTTGGTTGCCGCGGCCCCATTGCTCGAGAAGTAGGGTGACGCTGGACATGGCTTCGTTCCACTTATTTTAGGAGATCCCTTCTCAGGCGCGTTACTACTCGGCGAGTGGCGAGCCGTGGGAAGCCGAGGAAACCGTTTTGGGTTTTTCTCTCTGGATGTAGTAAAACGCATTCCTCCACTTGTCTCTCTACTCCACGCGTCCACTCACAATGAAAAGATCTGTGCAGATGGCGACCAGCGTGGATTGGGAGAACGCAGAGATATGGGGGCGCTACGAGAGAACGGGACTGTAGTCGATGACGCTCGAACAGCGAATCGCGGCAGTTTATGAGGAGATGCGCATGGACGTGTTCCGATATGTGCTAACCCTCGGTCCTTCGCGGGAAACCGCTCAGGATATCACGCAGGACGCGTTCATCCGCCTCTACGAAGCTCTTCATCATGGGACGGCAATTGAGAACATACGCGCGTGGCTGCTTCGGGTCGCGCACAATCTCACTATTAATACGGTTGGGGCGAAGAGCTACACCACGACCGAAATCGAGGAATCGATCGCGGCTACTGTAAAGACCGCCGAAGATCATCTCATCGCCCGAGAACGGCAGACGCGGCTTCGGACCGAAATCGAACGGCTGTCCGCGCAACAGCGGGGGTGCCTGGAGCTTCGGGCTCAAGGGCTCCGTTACCGCGAGATCGGCGAGATCATGGGCATCAGCACTTCTACTGTCGGCGAGTTCATACGTCGTGCTGTCCACAAGCTTCGTGAGGCGCTGTATGAATAAGGATTTAGGTCAACACCCATCCGAGAGCGATCTGCTACTTTTCCTTGATGGCGAACTCGGTAATGGTAAGGTCGATAACATTCGGAAACACTTGGATGCATGTTGGACGTGTCGAATGCACGCTGCTAGCCTGCAAGAGGCCATTGTCGAATTCGCACGAGAGCGGGAGAGAATAGGCCCTGCTGAGCCGCCATCGCCCTGGCGTGATCTCACCGGCGACTTCCGCCAGATACATGAAACAAAGCGCCTGTCCCTCGCCCGAAATAGGGTCGGAGAATTGTTCCGCAAGGGGCGGGTGGCGTTGTTCTTCGCGGTTATAGCTGCCTTTGCAGGCGTGATGTTCTGGTCGCTGCCGAAGCAGACAAATGCAATTGAACGCAAGGACGTCCCAAATGTACTGGAAGCTTCACCTTCTCAAAAACCGGTCGCTTCCAAGGCCGAACCGCCTCGAAATTCCGCCTTCGATCGACGGTTTAACCCGGCCACGATCACACACGAGGAGATTGCAGTTCTGTCGCGCTTACATGAACTAAAAGCCGACCTGGGTGAGCCGATCGAACTCCAGCGGTCGACTGATCGCTTGGTGTTGACAGCTTCGGGCTTAAAAACTGAGCGGAGTCAAGCGATTCGCGTGGCCTTGGCTGGGATTCCTGACCTGACGATTCGATTCACAGTTCCCGAAGTTCAAGTCCAGGAAGGAGGGTTGCCGGCCTCGCCTTCAACTGAGCGTCAGCCAGTTGCGTTTCAAACGGACCTTCTCGCGTTTACGGGTGGCCGCCAGCAACTTCAGAACCTCGGTGACGCGCTCCTGGATGCAAGCGATCAAGTGACGACTTATGTTCATGCTCTTGACAACCTCGAAACGAGGTTCCCGGCGGCACTTGTTTCTTCGATGAGCGAGGATGATCGCGGAGTGCTGCGTAGAATCCAATCCGATCACCGAATCGCAGCGCGCTATGCAGCACATTCGCTCGACCGACTCATCGAGCCAATTTTCGACACACTTGGGATTAATCGGGGCATCGATACGCGCGAAACCCTGATCGAGGCATCGCTCAATGTCGACCGGCTTTTGAACGCTGCCTTCGCCGGAGCCCAAAGCGACCTGAGCGACCACGAACTTTACGTGAAATTGCGAAAATCCCTTGCAAGAGTGCTGGAGCTATTAGATTGAGAACCATTCTATTGCTTACCGGGTTGGCTGCAGTGGCGGCAGCGCAGGAATCGCAGATCTCCGGCATGATTCAGGATTCTTCCGGCGCCAGAATTCCCGGGGCCGTGATAACAACGGTTCAGGAAGAAACTGGTACACGCCGCGAAGCGCAAACCGATTCAACGGGTGTATATACCGTATTTTCAGTCCGGCCCGGAACATACAAGGTCACAGCGAAGAAGGAAGGCTTTCAGACCACCAGCCGCACGGGCGTCAAGGTCGAAATCGCGCAGAACGCCCGTATTGATTTCACCCTAGAACCGAGCACCTTGAAGCAAGCGGTTACGGTCGCCAGTGATGTTCCATTGACCGAGACAGATTCCTCGACAGTCAGCACCGTTGTGAACCGGCAGTTTGTTGAGAACCTTCCGCTGAACGGCCGCAGCTTTCAATCGCTAATCGCGTTAACGCCGGGCGTTGTCCTCACCAAGGCAACCTTTGGCGAGCAGGGACAATTCAGCGTAAATGGGCAGCGCGCCAACGCCAACTATTTCACCGTGGACGGCGTGAGCGCAAACATCGGGGTATCGGCAGGCATCACTCTGGTCCAATCGGCTTCCGGCTCGTTGCCGGGTTTTGGGGCGACGGGAGGCACAAACACCCTGGTGTCGGTCGAAGCATTGGAGGAGTTTCGGGTTCAGACCTCCGGCTACGCCCCAGAGTACGGCCGGATGCCCGGCGCACAGGTCACGATTCTGACGCGATCGGGCACGAATCAGATTCATGGCTCGGCCTACGACTTTTTCCGCAACGATGCTCTCGATGCGACCAACTGGTTTGCGAGTGCTTATGCGCTTCCCAAACCTGCCTTACGCCAGCACGACTACGGCGGGGTATTGGGCGGGCCGCTAATCGTTCCCAAGCTTTACGATGGACGCAACCGGACCTTCTACTTCCTGTCGTACGAAGGTCTGCTGCTGAAACAGCCGCAAGTGGAAGCGACGGACGTCCCTTCGCTGAGTGCGAGAAGCCTCGC
This sequence comes from Bryobacteraceae bacterium, assembly GCA_035295125.1. Taxonomy (GTDB): domain Bacteria; phylum Acidobacteriota; class Terriglobia; order Bryobacterales; family Bryobacteraceae; genus JAICMB01. Next base: position 13,301 of record DATGJP010000045.1, read on the forward strand.
GCCAAAGGCCATTCGTACCTTCCTCAACGCCTTTCCGCTGCCCACCGGTCCGGGAAACCTCTCGGGGTTCGCGCGGCTGACGGCCAGCTACACCGATACGTCCAGTTTTAACGCGACCAGTCTGCGAATGGACCACGCCGCGGGGCGCTTCTCGGTTTTCGGGCGATTCAACTATGCGCCCTCAGATGCGATCGCCCGGCTGTATGCTCTCAGCAATCCGACTACGACGATCGCCGATACAGAGACGGGAACCATAGGTGTGAACGCGTTGATCAGCCCCCACTGGAACAATGATGTCCGTCTCAATTACAGCCACACCACCGGGCAAAGCTTCAGCAAGCTGGACAACTTCGGCGGTGCCGTTCCGTTCGATCCATCCACATTCTTTCCTTCGTTCGCTGATCCGGCGAACTCATTTGGCGGCCTATTTCTGAATGGCGGCATTAATTCGAGCTTCTATCTCGGCAAGAACGTTCAGAACGCCCAACGGCAATACAACCTTGTAGACGTCCTGTCATTCAGCACCGGGGCACATCAGTGGAAGCTCGGGGTCGATTACCGAAAAATCGTGACTCGCAACAATCCACGCGCTTACGACTTGTTCGTTTACTTCACGACGGCTTATAGCGCTCTCGGCGGACACACGAACCTCACCACGATCGAGGCGCAGGAGGATATCACGGTCTTCTTCGATAACCTGTCGGCGTTTGCGCAAGACACATGGAAGCTCTCACCGAAGCTCACTCTGACGTATGGCGTTCGTTGGGAAATGAACCCAGCACCATACGGCTCAAAGTCCCTCTACACATTTGCCGCCGCGACGGACCCGCGCTCGATCGCACCGGCGCCCGCCGGCACACCTCTCTATAAGACAACGTGGACGAACTTCGCGCCTCGGCTGGGGCTGTCGTACTTACTCGACCCACGAAGCGGCCGTGAAACCACAATCCGCGCTGGATTCGGGCTGTTCTACGACCTTGGATCAGGGATCATCAGCCAGGCCGCGTCGGGCTGGCCGTATTTCCGGCAGGAGAACTTCCTGAACGGCACATTCTTTCCTTTGCCAGAGGCGCAGGCGCAGGCGCCGCCCTTTTCGTTGTCGCCCCCGATCGGCTCGATTTACGGCGCGCAGAGCGGACTCCAACTGCCAGTGACGTATCAGTGGAACGTCACGCTCCAGCGTTCCCTTGGTGTCAATAACGCAATTTCGGTCGGATATGTTGCCGCGGCTGGAAGAAGACTGCTTCGGCAGGAATATTGGGTCAACCCCAACGACAACATCACGTATGCGTATCTGTTGCGCAACGACTCGTTCTCTAACTTCAATTCCCTCCAGGTTCAGTTTCAGCGACGGCTATCCCATGGCCTGCAGACGCTGGTTTCCTACACCTGGGCCAAGTCGCTCGACAATGCGTCCAACGACTCTTCGTCATACCTGATCGCGTCCGCGATCAATCCCAAACAGGATTACGGGCCATCGGACTTCGACATTCGCCACACTCTTTCGGCAGCGTTCAGTTATAACCTGCCTCGTGGCTGGGCGCTGGACGGAGTTGCGTCATTGCGGAGCGCAACACCGGTCGACGTCACATATTCGGCGGATATCGGCTATGGACTCTACAACTGGCGGCCGGATGTCGTTGCGGATGAGCCGCTCTACATTGATGATCCCAATGTCGCCGGCGGCCGCCGATTCAATCCCGATGCCTTCGAGACGCCGAACACGTACCCAGGGCGACAGGGAACTTTAGGCCGGAACGCAATGCGAGGATTCGCGATCCAGCAGGTGAATTTAACCGTTCGCCGAGAATTCCAAATCTACGAGCGCGCGCGGTTACAATTCCGCGCGGAAATGTTCAACGTTCTGAATCATCCGGCGTTCGCGGACCCGAGCGGCGCGCTGCAAAGCACGAACTTCGGGTACTCGACGCAGATGGTCAGTCAAAGTTTGGGACGCGGGGGGTTAAATGGTGGACTGAACCCTCTGTATCAAATAGGTGGTCCGAGATCCATTCAGTTGGCTTTAAGGCTGGTGTTCTAATGCGTCGAGCGAATCACAATAGGCCGAGAGCGAGTGCCAGCGCTGCATCCAATTCAGTCAGTTTCTCACTGCCTAAGCCGCCTACATACTGCGTCAGCGCCGACTTCGGCAAGCTGACCAGTTCGTCGCAATGCAGGCTGCTAGGATGTTTCAACCCCTCGTTCACACCCACCTCCACTTGCGTGCTCAGGCCATCGTACCTGGAATACACCGGACAGCAAATTACCGTGGAATACTTGGAATCAATCAAGGCTTGTCGGCTCACGACGGCGTACACGCGTTGGCGCTTAGGATCGAGTGATCCAATTTTTCTGACAAGGTACAGATCGCCCCGCTCCATTGCTTGCGATCATTCCGGCAAGACCTGGTATTCAAGAACGTCGGCGGCTTCGGCATTAAGCTCGTTCGCATGGAGTTCATATATCATCTTGTCCCTGGCATCCCGCTCAGCGGCCTCTCTTGCCGCGAGTTCCGGACCGATTTTAGACGCAGGACCTCGCGCAAATCGAAGACGTTCGGTCACAAGCGAAGCGTGCGTTGCCGGGCTAATCGCAACAGCACCGGAATCCCGATCCACAACCACGTCAGATCCGGCGTCAACCAGCCGCAGCACGGAATTGAAATCATGAACGGCTTCCTGTTCGCTGATATGAATCACCGGTCTATCCATATTCGAATCATAGCGCCATTGTTTCCGCTCCTCCTAGCTTTGGCAGGCCTCGCGTCGGCGCAGGCCGTCTGGTTCGAGCCGAACATCGGTCAGGTGAAAGGACAAACCCAATGGGTGGGCCATAGCAAAGGCGCCTACCTGTACATCACCTGCGACGAGGTCGTCTATACGAATCAGACCAACGTCCACATGCGCATGGTGGGCGGCTCGAAGCCTGCTCAGATAGAGGGCCTGGAACCAACTGGCGGCTTCTCAAATTACTTCGCAGGCCGCGATGAGAAGAGTTGGTTCACTGGCATTCCGCATTATGCGCGTCTGCGCTGCAGGGATGTGTATCCGGGCATCGATCTCGTCTATTACGGGTCGAATCGCAACGCCGAATATGACTTCGTGGTCAAGCCTGGCGCGGACCCAAGTCGGATTGAATTGGCGATCAGCCAACCAGTAGAAGTCGACCATGGCGACTTGGTAGTCGCGGGGTTGCGCCAGCACCGTCCGAGAGTTTTCCAGGACGAAACAGAGATCCCTGCCTCGTATGCCGTGGACTCGAGTGGGCATGTTGAATTTGCCCTGGCAACGTATGACCGAACCCGTGAGGTCACAATCGATCCTGTTCTGGAGTTCTCCACATATCTCGGAGGGCCAGGGGATGATGGCGCGGCCGCCATCGCGCTCGATTCCGCCGGGAATATATTCGTCGCCATCTCGACACAGTCTCCCGCGGCACCTACGTTGAATCCGTTTCAACAGACCAACATAGTAAGCCTGGCCCCTGCAGTCTTAAAGTTTGCACCTGACGGCAAGCGGCTACTGTATTTCTCCGTAATTGGCTCCGGAGGATGGGACGGGCCTTACGGCATGGCAGTCGATGCAAATGGCAGCGCAATCCTGACCGGGACAACGGAATCCGCCTATTTCCCTTTGAAGAACGCCGCGCAGACAACCATCACGGGTGGCATCTGGACGCCTTTCATGACGAAGCTCTCCCCGGATGGACGGTCTCTCGTATATTCGACCTACTACGGCGGCAGCGGACTCATCGATACGGCAAGCAGCGTCGCTGTGGACGGGCAGGGCAATGCGTTTTTTGCCGGCGACACGGTCTCGCACGATTTCCCAACCAGGAACGCCATTCAGCCACAGTTCGGCGGTGGAGCAAACGATTGCTTTCTCGTGAAAATGGGCCCTAACGGCGATATCAGATTCTCAACCTATTACGGCGGAAGCGGAGGCGAGTACTGTCACGCCGTCGCCGTGACGGTAGATGGCGTCGTCATGGCTGGCTCATCGAACTCGCCGGACTTCCCATTCAAGAACGCCTATCAAACCGAGATGACCCCTCGCAATGGATTTCGAACTCCGACTTTGGTGAAGTTCTCTTCCGACGGGCAGGCTGTTCTTTTTGCCTCGTACTTCGGTGGTCTCGCGGCCGGAGATACGTATGCTATGACGACTGATGCGGTGGGCAATGTCTACGTGGCAGGAGCAGCGGATTTTAGCTTTCAGGTCAGGAATGCCTATCAGAGTATTGCGCTTTCAAGCGATACCGCCTTTCTCGCGAAATTCGATGCAGGCATGCAGAACCTGATCTACGCGACGTACCTCGGTGGGACCGGCCAGTCCCAAGCCGAAGCAATTGCCGTCGACTCAAATGGAAGCGCTTATGTCGCCGGCTATACGACATCTGACGGCTTCCCGACTAAAAACTCCCTCCAGCCGTTCAAGGGCGGAGGGGGCGCTAACGCCGATATGTTCATCTCGAAGTTCGATCCATCGGGTTCGACCTTGTTGTACTCCACGTTTCTTGGCGGATCGGACGCCGATTTTGCGAAGGGTCTTGCTTTGGATTCTCAGGGAAACGCCTATGTGGCCGGTTGGACAAGATCGGTGGATTTTCCAGTCGTCAACGCATTCCAGACGGTCTACGGAGGCGCCACAGATGGGGCTCTGCTGAAAATAACGGACACAAGCGTCGTCAGCTCTTCCCCGGTTTCTGTGTCGCCTGGCAGAGTGGCATTTCAGTACGTGCAAGGCGGTAACCTGCCTTCGGCGCAAACCATCGTCGTAAGCGGACCCTCTTTTACGCCAAGCACATCAGATCCGTGGCTCGGAGCCGTTGGTGGCGCATCAACCTTGTCAATCTCGGTTTCGCCCACTGGCTTAAGTCCCGGCACGTATAACGGCACTGTTCGATTGCTGCCGGAGGCCGGTTCACCGGCAATCGTCGATGTTTCGCTGCTTGTCCTCGCGCCAGGCGCGGTGATAACGTCTCTTACACCGTCGGCTATTCCTGTTGGTTCCGATGACACGGTTGTCACCGTGAACGGCTCCGGATTTACAGCGGCGTCAACGCTTGTATTCGGGGGAACAACTTGGTCCGCAAGTCCAGTGAATTTCGCCGCCGCATCGACTCTCACGTTCACTGTCCCGGCTGGATATCTATTGGACGCTAACGTGTACTCTATCGCCGTTCAGAATCCGCAATCCACTCTTTCGAACGTTGTACCTCTGTCCGTCGGCGCAGCAGCACCATTATTCACGGCCGATTCGGTCGTAAACGCCGCAAGCTTCGCGGGCGGTCCAGTTGCTCCCGGTGAAATCATCACAGTTTTCGGAACGAATCTCGGGGGCGACGTCACATTCGACAACATTCCAGCCACCGTTCTTTATTCATCGCCAACCCAGCTAAGCGCGACGGTTCCTTACTCGGTCGCCGGACCACAAACGTCCCTAAGAATCGGTTTGTCCATCGCTGTCAGCCTGCCTCTTGCTGCCTCTGCGCCGGGAATCTTCACAGCGTTTGCGAACGGCGACGGTACTTTGACACTCTACGCAACAGGTTGCGGCCTTCTCACGGAGGATGACGCTCAGCAGTGCAGGCTTCCAGTTTCCGCCACAGTCAATGGGGACCCGGCTCAAGTCCTTTCCTCCGGTGCGGCGCCAAACATGCCTCAAGGAACCAATCAAATCAACATGATGCTGCCGAGCGACGTCGTCACCGGTTCGATCGTTGTTGTTGTGACAGTGGGAGCGGTTTCGAGCAGTTCGTTTGAATTTTACTTACCTTGAGGACCGCTCTGGATCGCCTCCCGTGCGGAACGGCATTGCAGCTTGCCCTGCTTTGTTCGCGCACGGACCTGCACGCTAATTATTTATCGTTCTTATCGGTGTCGCCGTGAGCCCCTTCCGCAGTTCCCCCGAGAAACAACTTGCGCCCATCAGCGAACGAAACGGACTGTCCCACGGCGCGGTTCGACCCATCTCTCGCCTGAAAGCCCTCCACGACGACTTCGCTTCCGGGCGGCAAAGCGCTCTTATTGAAACCCAACCGGAGCAGGGCATTGGGACTGCCCCCTTCGACCATCCAACTCACCACCTTCCCGTCAGCGCCCTTCACGTCGATGTGAATCCAGGAATGCGGATTGACCCATTCCATGGTCGTCACGGTCCCGCGCAGCTTGAGAGGGCGATTGATATCGAACTCCGCGGCGAATGAGTGATGCGCCCCGGCCGGTGCTACCGACAGAATCAGACCGGCAAACACTGCTAATGACATCAGTTTCGTGCGCATTCGATCCCTCCTCATTTTGAGACATTCTCAGCGGCCCGGGCCCCGCTCAGTGTATTGGCTACACCCTGATTTCCCTCATGGCACGCAAACTCGAAAAGCGGCCCTTCGATGCGGACCAGCTGAATCTGCGCGGTCCAGGGACGCGTCCACGTCGCAGGGTCTTCCGCCGTAAATTCATAGACGATCGTATCTTTGTCGATTCGCCTGAATCGCTCTATGAGGTGCAGGTTGGCGGTGGACCCGCGAAAAGCCGTCTTGTCGGTAAAATTCGTCGTGTCTACGACCAGCGTGTCGCCCTCCCAATGGCCGCGCGAATCACCGTACCATTGGCGAACGCTCTGCGCCAGGTGCGGGCTCCCGTCGGTCGGAATGATGCGCGCGCTGTGGATCATTTCCTGCAACACCACGACATGGTCCGCGTCCTGCACAATCTGCAAATTGCTGTTGTACGCTGACGGGAGCATGGGCGGTCCTTCACTGGAATAGATGAGACAGCGTTCTTGCAGTGGACGGTTTTCCGGACCGTCGAATTGATGCCCGCGATTCCGCGCCGCGCGCTCGGCAATTCGCTTCTGCGCCTCTGGCGTCAAGGGAGGAACCCGTCCTTCCGGCCCCACAATCAACGACGTCCGAAGAGTGGACGCTACCTTCGCCTGGCTCAGATCGAGCCCGTACTGGGACATGTTGTAGTGCTCGGGAGCCTGCGATCCCAGGCGTTCCCAACTCGACATTCCCAACACGCGCTTGGCGTTTTCGGCAGCTTCCTGCTCGGTATAGAATTCCTTACCCTTGAGGCTCGCCGGCCGTTCCAGAGGAACTACGGAGGCGCTGGTCCAGATGCCCTGCAAATCGGGATGGCCGTCGGCGGTGCGGAAAGACGCCTGGCCGTAGACCGGCGCGGTCATGAGGAGCAACACGAATAACGAAGCGAGATGCGTCATTTGCTCACCTTCTTACGAAGCGGCCCGTACATCAATTCTTCCACGAATTCCACGCATTTGAATTCCAGGAGTTGAGCATTGGGCTCTTCATGGCGATACAGAATCATGCTCATCTTCCAGGGCCGCGAGAACACTTTGGGATCTTCAATGCGGGCCTCGTAGAAGAGAGTGTCCGGGCTGCGCGGAGTGTAGCGCTCGATCACGTGGAGAGCATCGCTGTGGAAATTGCCCGCGCGGTCAAACCAGGTCTTGTCATTCAGGCCGGTGACATCAATGACTAACGTCTCGCCCTCCCAATGCCCGTTCGACCAGCCCATCCAACTGTCGATCGGAGCTTCCGGCGCTTTTTGCATGTTCACCGTGCGAACCGCGCCGGCATATTGATAGGAAAACAGGATGGTCTTGTCAGACTGTACGATCTGAAAAGGATAAGGCATGTACGTGGCGCGCGGCACGCCGGGCAGGTAGCATTTGACTTCCGGATCGAGGGTCAGACGGTTCGCAAAGTTTTCTCTTTTCTTTGCCGCCGCCTCCGGAAGATAGGGCAGATCGTTACCCTCCACCACACCCAATCCCGGTGGAACAGCTCCGATGGCTCCGAGTTGTGGAAACGGTCCGGCCGCCGCGGCGTGCCCCTGAATATCCCAATTTGCGGTGTTGAGTGCCTGCCAGATTCCGCCGAGATTCGGCTTGCCGTCAGCCGTGCGCGGCGCTCGATAAGCCGTGCTTTGAGCAGCGCAAGGCAATAGGATTGCGGCCGCCAGTACTAGCGTCTTCACGTGCATTATCCAACGATCATACAATCGCGGAACGACTCCTACCAGAACCATGCCTCAATCACGCGAGGAGGTGTGGCGGAGCCGCGCAGGACGCTGGTCGAGAATACAATCTGGGCATTCGGCCGCTCCCAGTCGCCGTCGGGGAGGTACGCAGGGTTCGTGAGCAGTTCCCCGGCGGCCCGTGTTCCGAGCATGGTGACACCACCCGCGAGCACCATGGGATGCCCGGTGGTCCGGTTCATCACTCGTGCCACTACACCTCGATCCTCGCGCACGGAAGCGAACGGAATGTCCAAGCGGATGCTCCAGGTCGTTTGACCGCGATCGAGTATGGACGCGATGCGCGCGGCTATATCGAAGCTGAAGGTAAAGCGCAATTCCTCGGCGAGTCGAATGCCCCAGTCGTTATTCAGGGCGCCGATTAAGACCGCTGGGCCGAGCCGAAAGTCATCGAGGCCAGCTTCACTTTCGTGCGCGATCCGGTATGCGGCGCCGCAGGACGCAAGATAAGCAGTCAGCATCGCAAGTGTGACCGCGTCGGAAAAAGCCACCTTCCCGCTCTCGAGATTGAACATCTCGGCCAGCGTGAGTTGCTCCTTGCCCTTCGCTGTTTCGCCCTCTGCGAGAATTGGCGCCAGGCCCGGGCCGCTGATGCAAAGCAATAGCGGTTTTCCGCTCGCAAGCATCGGCGCCCAGAATCGATCCAAAGCCGATCGCTCAGCCGGCATGGGACCGGTGGCGCCAAAATGCGGGATATATGAGCCGGGCGCGAAATCGATGTGGAGGCCGGCGGCCTGGCCATTCTCCTGATAGAACTGCGCCAGCCGGCGGCGCACGTCGCCAGCCGTGCTGCGTACGACATGGTCGGCGGCAGTGTCGTAACCCGTCGGCCGTCCAAAGACCTCGACGCCGATCGTGCGTTCCTTAAGAGTGTCGCCCTGGCCCGCGAGCGTCTGCTCGACGGCATACCGCAGCAATGCCGATGCCCTGCGGCTGTTGCGGAACGGTGCGCTGCCGAGGATACGCTCGAGTTGCTCGCGCACCTCAGCCTGCTCAGGGTTTCCCTGCCGCATCATGTGTCCACAGTATGACACCGGCAGAGGGGTGCGGGACGGTCCTGCACCGGTGGGCGGGACCGTCCGGTTCTTGTGGCTGCCGCCGCTGTCGGATATTAATGAACCAGCATGAGATTTAGCCGCTTTGCGTTCGCTCTCAATCTGTGTACCTGCGCCGCGTTTGCTGATTCGCCCCGGGACAGGGTTGAGGAGTTGCTCAAGCAGATGACTCTGGAGGAGAAAATCGGTCAACTGACCCAGGTTGGAGGTGTCGCGTTTAGCCCCGACATGCCGAAGCCCGAGGAGGAGATTCGCAAAGGCCATGCCGGGTCGATTCTGTGGGTCTCGAAGACTGCCGACATCAACAGACTTCAGAAGATTGCGATTGAGGAAAGCCGGCTGAAGATTCCGCTCATATTCGGCCTGGATGTGATTCACGGATTCAAGACCATGTTTCCGATGCCGCTGGCGCTCGCGGCCTCCTGGGATCCGGCGCTGATCGAACAGGTGCAAACGGTGGCCGCCCGCGAGGCGCGCGCTGCTGGAATCGCGTGGACGTTTGCGCCCATGGTGGACATTGCCCGCGATGCGCGGTGGGGCCGCATCATCGAAGGGGCGGGAGAGGATCCGTTCCTCGGCGCCGCCGTGGCGCGGGCCCAGGTGCGCGGGTTCCAGGGCACGAATCTCAGCGCTTCCGACCGGATGCTCGCCTGCGCGAAACATTTTGCTGCATACGGGGCTGCCGAGGGTGGACGCGACTATGAGTCGGTCTTTATGTCCGAGTCTCAGATGCGAAACGTCTACCTGCCGCCGTTCCAGGCCGCGCTCGAAGCCGGCGTGGGCACGTTCATGAGCGCATACATGGACCTGAACGACGTACCTGCGACCGGAAATGCGTTCCTGCTCCAGGACGTACTGCGGCGCGAGTGGAAGTTCAAGGGCTTTGTCGTGAGTGACGCCTTTGCAGTCGGCGATCTGGTGACTCATGGATTCGCCGCGGACCGGACCGATGCAGCCCGCCGTGCGTTCACCGCGGGGGTCGACATGGACATGGCCAGCGGTACGTTCATAAACGAGCTTCCCGCCTTGGTGAAAGCCGGCAAAGTACCGATGGCTTCAATCGATGCGGCCGTCCGAGAGATTCTCACGGCGAAGGTGCGGCTGGGTTTGTTCGAGCGGCCGTATGCCGACGAGGCGCTTGCAAAACGAGTTACCGGTGTCCCCGCGCATCGCCAGTTGGCGCGAGTGGCCGCACAGCGGGCCGCAGTGCTTCTGCGGAATGAAGGTGGCTTGCTGCCGCTATCGAAGGACTCCCGTTCGGTCGCGGTAATCGGGCCCCTGGCCGAGTCCAAACGCGATCTGCTCACAATGTGGGCCGGGTTCGGTTTCGATCCTAGTGATACCGTGACCATCGCCCAGGGCATTCGGGAAAAACTGGGAGCCGCTGGTCACGTTGAATACGCGCCAGGCGTGCAGATCGCCAAGCAATACTCCTCGATGCTTGACGAGTTCATCAAGGATGGAGAGAAGCCGGAGGTCTGGTCCGAAGCGCGTGCAAAGGAGGAGTTCACAAAGGCCGTCGAGACGGCGAAGCGTGCCGGCACCATCGTCATGGTTCTCGGCGAGTTGTCCGGGATGGACGGCGAGTCGGCATCGCAGGCATCTCTGCAACTCCCGGGCCGGCAAGAGGAGCTTCTTAAGGCTGTGGTGGCCACAGGCAAGCCCATCGTGCTCGTGCTGGTCAACGGACGGCCTCTCGACATCGAGTGGGCCGCTGAGCACGTACCCGCGATTCTGGTGGCGTGGCATCCGGGCACAGAGGGCGGAAATGCCGTTGCTGACCTCCTCTATGGCGATGCGAATCCCGGAGGCAAGCTGCCCGTCACGTGGCCTCGAAATGCCGGCCAGGCTCCGATCTACTACGCGCACAATCGCTCACATCAGCCCGAAGACGACCCCAAGTTCAAGTCACGTTACTGGGACGAACCGAGTTCGCCGCTTTACCCGTTTGGCTATGGCTTGAGTTACACGCAGTTTACGTTCAGCGACCTTAAGGCGACACCGAACGAGGTGACGGCACAGGTTCAGAACTCGGGTTCGCTCGCGGGCGACCAGGTGGTGCAACTATATCTGCATCAGCGGTCGGGTAGTGCCTCGCGTCCTGTACGCGAACTGAAAGGGTTCGAACGCGTTACGCTGGAGCCGGGCGAGAAGCGGACGGTGCGGTTCCAGCTCGGTTCAAATGAGTTGCGTTACTGGAGTGCAGCGCGCCACGACTGGGTCGAGGATGCGGCGGATTTTGACGTCTGGGTGGGGCCGGATTCGAACGCGTCGCTGCGCGGGGCGTTTAAGAGAACCCCGTAGGAGCGTCGACACTTCCGTCCTGGCAAAAGCCTGCCGCCCGATTGTGATGTAGGATGGCATCCTGCCGCCGATTGCCAATCGGCGCGGGTCGGAGCTGGTTCCAAGTCACGGGCAGGCGGGTTCACAACCCGCCGCAGGCTAACAGCCTGCATCACAGGGGCCGCTGGTCCCGTCCCAAAGCCGGGGTGATGACCGCCATCAAAAACTTTAATCACCCTACCTCTCTCTTTCTTCGAGATTTCGAGTTAGAATAAGGAAATTCAATTTGCTCTTTGTTGAGCTCTTTCCCGTCTTTGAATAAAGCCCCGTAGCCTGTGCGGTTAATCAAGTCATTGCATAAGGAGGGGTTCCTTTGCTCAAACGGGCAATTTTCCTGCTTTCACTGGTGTGCGCCGGAACCTTCGGCCAGTCGACCAGTTCACTCAGAGGCACAATCAAGGATAAGTCGGGAGCAGCTATCGCCGACAGTATCGTCACGCTAACGGACGCATCCACGGGGACGTCGCGTAAAGTGCTTGCTGACACCAGCGGCATCTATCAGATCGCTCAAGTACCGCCCGGCAAATACACACTGAGGGTTGAAAAATCCGGATTTGCCACGCTCACAAAAACCGAAGTCACGCTGGAAGTCAATGTGCCCGCGACAGTAGATTGTGTGCTGGAAATCGGCTCGGTAGAAACAACGATAAACGTGGAGGCCACGGCCACCCAGATCAACACCGTCGACGCAACAGTCGGCAACGCCTTTCAAGAGAAGCAAGTGCAGGAGCTTCCCTTGCAGACGCGAAATGTAGTGGAGCTGCTGAGCATTCAGCCTGGCGTCACGCAGACCGGCGAAGTGCTTGGCGCGCGCCGCGACCAGAACAATGTCACGCTCGACGGAGTAGACGTCAATAACAATCAGACCTCGGGCATCACGAACGCGCTCATCAACGGATCGCAGCAGGGAAGCACCGGAAACACGCCCGGATTCAACGCCGCGCTCCCTGTTCCGCTGGATTCCGTAGAGGAGTTCCGCGTCACCGTGGCTGGGCAGACGGCCGACGCGGGACGTTCTTCCGGCGGGCAAGTGACACTGGTCACCAGAAGCGGATCGAATACGATTCACGGAACGCTGTACGAGTACAACAGAAACACCCTTCTCGCCGCCAACGACTTCTTCAATAACCAGGCGGGCATCCCGCGCTCTCCGCTCGTTCGCAACCAGTTCGGCGCTTCTTTGGGAGGACCGATCAAAAAAGATCGCCTGTTCCTTTTCGCGAATTGGGAGCGCCGTATCGATGCCAGTTCCACGCCGGAAACCGCAAGCGTCCCGAGCGCGACTCTGCGTCAGGGCATCCTGCAGGCGGCCCTGAGCAATGGCACAGTACAAACACTAACTCCGGCCGACGTCAAGGCGATTGACCCCCTGAACATTGGATTCAACCAGGCGATGAAGAACTATATGAGCTCGCTTCCGTTGGGGAACGATCCGTCGCTGGGGCTCGATCAGAATCTGAATTTCGACGGTTTGCGGTTCAACGCACCGCTGGATCTCGATCAGACAGCTTACGTCGCCAAACTGGATTACAACATCGACCAGTCAGGAAAACACAAGCTCTCCATCCGCGGCACCCTGAACGGCGCCTCTCAGGATCTCACCGCGGCGGCGCTGCCCGGCGGGTCGCCGGCTCAGGTTTTATTAGATAACAGCAAAGGCCTGGCGGCAAACTATACCTGGATTATTGCGCCGAACCTGATCAACTCGGCGAGATACGGCATCACGCGGCTCGGATTGAACGAGTCAGGCACGCTGGGCACGGCATTGTCGTTCCAGGCCATCACATCGCCGCAGGATTTCCGCGTGCGGCCATCGATTCAGATTATGCCGACCTCCACCGTCGGCGACGATCTCACCTGGATCAAGGGGAAACACACCATCACCACTGGCGCGAACCTGCGGTTCATTCGCAACACCCATACCAACTTCATCAATTCATTCCCAGCCTATTCGTTCACTCGGAACACGCTGGGTGGGCTCGGAGGCGATGCTACAACGGACGTAACGAATTACGTCAATCAATTATTGGGAACCAGCGGCCTCAAGTTGACACAGGCCACGGCTGTGCAGGACGGGCTCGGCGACCTGCTGGGCTTGCTCAACCAATACGGGGCAACCTACCAATACACCAAGAGCGGTTCCGTCCTTCCGTTTGGGACACCTGCGACGCGTGAGTACGCCGTCAACGATTATGAGGCGTACGTGATGGATAGCTGGCGAGTGAAAAGGAATCTGACCATCACCGCTGGAGTACGTTACAGCAATGCCAGTACGCCGTGGGAAGTGAATGGCACCGAGGTGGTAACTACCATTCCGCTGCAGCAATATTTCGCGGAGCGCGTGGCCGCAATGAACGCGGGCATTCCGAACAATCAGATCAAGGACGCGGCGCTGACTTACACACTGGGTGGCTCGGCGAACGGAAAGTCCGGATGGTATAACCGGGCCAATCTGAACTTCGGCCCGCGAGCGTCGATCGCGTACGCTCCTGACGACACGGATAACTGGTTTAAGAAACTGCTCGGGAAGGGAAGTGTGATTCGCGGAGGTTACGCCTTGCTGTATGACCAATACGGCGCGGACATGATCTTCAACATCGACCAGAGCGGATCGCCGGGTCTTGCGAGCACCGTCACGCAGCCGGTGAATACCGACTTCACAACGTCCGCACGTTATGGAGGCACTTTGCCGGCGTTGCCGGCGGCTGCGCCGGGTGGGTTCCCATTCACGCCGCCCACGATCACGGGCGGATTCGACGAGGGGGTCGGTGTGGTGTCGAATCTCAAGGCGCCGTATTCATCGGTGTTGAACCTGAATTACACGCGGCCGTTGCCGTCCAAAATGATCCTCGAAGTGGGGTACGCGGGGCGGTTCTACCGCCGGGGACTCGTGCAACAGGATTTCGATCAGCCCCTTACCAATTTCCTGGATACCAAGTCCAATACGACATGGGCGCAGGCTGTTGCGGTGCTGCACCAGGATTTTCTTTCCGCCGGCCAGAATTATGGTCCAGTCGCCCCGGTGCCGTTTATCGAGAATATGTTTCCTGGCGCCAAAAATGCTTTTGTGCCTGGCAGCGCGACTCAGAACTACTATTACGGTTGGGCAGTGATCAACGGTCTGAGTGACGAGGACAATCTCAATCTCATGGATCGCCAACGCATCTCCGGGACTAACAAATGCTACACCGTCACTGGATGCAACACTTTCTACCCGTTGCAGGCGGCGGGCCTGCCTACCTGGACGAACGCGGCGTACTCGGATTTTAATGCCATGACCGTCACACTGCGGCGTGCGCTTGCGAACGGGTTCTCTTTCGACTTCAACTACACCTGGTCGCACTCGATCGATAACTCTTCGGGTGCGGAAGCGGGCGCCGGAACTAGCGGCGCAGTCCTGCAGGATGCCTTCAATGTGAACGCCTTCCGCGGTTCGTCCGACTTCGACCAGCGGCACAATATCACCGCCGATGCGCTGTATGAATTGCCATTCGGCAGGAACCGGACGTTCGCCCGCAACGCGAACAAGTTTGTCGATGCGATCATCGGGGGCTGGCAGGTTTCCACGATTTTCCGGTACCACTCCGGACTGCCGTCGACCATCTCAGCGGGGGGCGTCTATCCCACGAATTACGAGATCAGCGCCCTGGTCAACCTGCTTCCCGGCGCAACGAATCAATTCGGCAGATTCATCGACAACAATGGAGTCCCGAGTCTGTTCGCAAACACCTCGGCAGCCAATAACTATTTCCAACAGTCGGGTGGCTCAACCGGAACCCGAGCTATCATTCGGCTCCCGGGAGTTACGAATATCGATATCTCGCTCATGAAGACTTTCGCGCTTCCCTGGGAAGGGCATAAGCTTTCGTTGCGCGGCGAGGCCTTCAATGCATTCAACAACGTGAATCTCTACAACCCGATTCTGGATGTCTACAACACCGGCCAATTTGGGGAGTTCCAGAACGCCTTGCCGGCGCGCGTCATGCAATTGAGCATGCGGTATACTTTCTAACGTCTGTGGCGGGAGTAGCTTCACAAAATCGCGGCCAACGCGCCTGCGCCACCTTTCTGGTTCTGCTTTCGATTGCATCGGCCAATGACCGGTCCACCAAACCGGTTCACGAGAAGATTGGAATCAAAACGCCAGGCGTGCAGATTCCATTCGCACGCCTCAAGGCGGAGGCTGAATTCGAGACGCCCGCCAAGCCTGAATGGATCTTCTTTTCCGGCGCGGTGTTCGTGCCCAGGAAGGACGCGATTGACAGAATCGACGTCAAGACAAACGCGAAGGCAGCAGATCCGATCGGCGGCTTGCCCAACCCCTGCGGCGGCATGACCTCCGCGTTCGGCAGTTTGTGGGCGCCTGTCTGCGGCGCCGCTTCCTTGTCCCGCATAGACGCCAAAACTTACAAAGTCACGAAGACGATTCCGACGGGAGCCGCTGGCGTTCAAGGTGTTATCGCCTCTACGGCCGATAGCGTCTGGCTCCTGACCGACGACAAGACCACGCTCGCCCGTTTCGATCCCGACCAGGACATGGTGGTCGGCGAGATCCGGGTCCCGGCGGGATGCCGTAGCCTCACGTCCGGGCTGACCGCGCTGTGGTTGGCCTGTCCATCGGAGAACAAGGTTCTTCGCATCAACCCCGCGACTAATCTTGTCGAAAAATCGATCGAGGTTTCGGCTCAGCCGGAAGGGCTTACTATTGGCGAAGGTTCGGTCTGGGTTCTGTGCCGAAAAGACGGGAAGATCGATCGCATAGACCCCAAAACGAACAAGGTTTCGAAGACCATTGATCTCGCGGTGCCCAATGCCGAGGGTGCCATCGCGTTCGGTGATGGGTTCGTTTGGGTGACTCAGACCGGCTTTCCCCTCACCCGAATCGATGTTGCGTCCGAACACGTGATGCAGCAATTCTACGGCGAGGGCGGCGGCGCCATCGCGACATCGCCGGGAGCAATCTGGCTGTCGAACACCAAGGCTGGCACGGTTTGGCGCATCGACCCCAAGCGCGTTCTCGCCACCATTCCGGAATAGGAGACCCGCTACGCAGAAGAGACTCTTAGTTGCCGCGTGCCTTTCCCTGGCGGTGGCGATGCAGGCCCAAAAGAAGCGGCCTCCTCGCCCCGGCGTCAGCACGCCCGGTGTGAAGCGCGAAGTCTCCAGCATTACGCCGGTGGCGGTGTTCGACATGGAAAGCGGAGCGCCGGATTGGATGGTGCTTACCGATGGCGCGGTGTGGGTTACCAACGGCCCACGCAACCTGGTTCACCGGCTGGACGCGAACACCAATAAGTTGGCGGCAAACATTACCGTGGGCAAGCGCCCGTGCTCGGGCCTGGCAGCGGGGTTCGGAAGCATCTGGGTGCCGAGTTGCGGGGACAAGACGATTTCCCGCGTGGATATCCATACCAACGCGGTGGCCGCGACTGTTCCCGTTGGTCCGGCTGAAAGCGAAGGCGGCATCGCCGCAAGCGACGACGCCATCTGGCTCGTGACCGATCCGCACGGCAAACTTTCACGCATCGATCCGAAAACCAATGCTGTCGCGGCGATGGTGGACGTTCCCCCCGGCTCGGCAGGCTTGGTTTACGGCGATGGTGGGGTCTGGGTAACCACTCCGTCCACGAATCAGTTGACCCGTGTCGACGCCAAGACGAACGAAGTCGAAACCATTACCGTCGGGCCGAAACCACGATTTGAAACTTTCGGCGCCGGGTCGGTTTGGACGCTCAATCAAGGCGACGGCACGATTTCGCGCGTCGACACTAAAACCCGAAAGCTTACGGCGACCATCGAGGTTGGAATCCCCGGCGACGGCGGCGAGATCGCCTTTGGGTCAGGCCATGTCTGGGCGACGGTGTTCCAGATTCCTATGTCCGAGATCGATCCGGCGACCAACACGGTCGTGCGGCAGTGGGTCGGCGATGGCGGCGACTCCATCCGCGTTGGACTTGACGCCATCTGGCTGACGAATCTGCGCGGCCATCTGGTCTTGCGAATTGACCCGAAACAACTTAAGTGATAACTTACATAAAGTAGTATCGCGATCGTGCGTCATGTGGATGCACCCTTCGGCGCGGCCCTCGGATTGGCCTTTCCGCTTCGTAGGCGTTCTCTTGATACAACATTAGAACAAGGGAATCATGCGCTCGCTAAAGCTTCTGCTTCTATTCCCGGTGCTCGCCACAGTTTTTTCGCTAACCGCGGAAACGGTGAATGAGGGCACGCCGGAATTCTTTGAGAACAAAATCCGGCCGATTCTCGCCAACAACTGTTTCGGTTGCCACACGAACTCGCAACTCGGCGGCCTTCGTCTCGACACCTTAGACGGGATGAAAAAAGGCGGGAAGCGCGGTCCGGCGATCGTTCCAGGCGACCCGGACAGCAGCCTGCTTATCAAAGCCGTCCGGCAAACCGACGCGGCCTTGAAGATGCCTTACGGCAGCAAACTCAAGGCGTCGGAGATCGCTGACCTGGAAGCGTGGGTCAAGGCCGGCGCAATTTGGCCCGCCAGCACGGTCTCCGCCGTGACGTCGAGCAAAGACGGGAAGTACGTAATTTCACCGGAGCGCCGCAACTTTTGGTCGTTCCTGCCGCTGAAGAATCCTGCAGTGCCCGCTGTGAAAGACACGAAGTGGCCGAAAACGGATATCGACCGTTTTGTTCTGGCCCGGATGGAACAGGAAGGGATCAAGCCGGTCGCCCCGGCCACCAAGCACGATCTGATACGCCGCGCGTCACTCGATCTCACCGGTCTGCTGCCTACGACGGAAGAAGAGGCAGCGTTTGAGAACGATAATTCACCAAGCGCCTTCGCCAAGGTGGTTGACCGGCTTCTGGCGTCCCCCCATTACGGCGAGCGTTGGGGCCGCCTCTGGCTCGACGTGGCGCGCTATGGTGAGGACGATTACCGCAGCCTGAATCCGAATCCTCGCGGCTACCGCCCCTACCCGAATGCCTGGGCGTATCGCGACTGGGTGATTCGCGCCTTGAATGACGATCTTCCCTACGACCAGTTTGTGAAGGCCCAACTGGCCGGTGACCTGATGGGCCCCAAAGTCCGGTACAAGATGCTCGCCGCTACCGGTTTCCTGGGCCTCGGACCCTGGTATTACGACAACGGCTCGAACGAGGTCACTCGTGCCGACGAGCGTCACGACCGCGTGGACGCGGTTACGCGCGGCTTTCTCGGTTTGACCGTGCAATGCGCGCGCTGCCACGACCACAAGTACGATCCGATTCCCCAGACCGATTACTACGGTCTCGCCGGCGTGTTCTTCAACACCGTTTATGAGGAGTACCCGCAGGCGCCGAAGAAGGTCGTCGATGAGTTCAAGAAGACCGAGGATGAAATCGACGAGAAGGAGCGAATCCTTCAGGATCTTCAGAAGGATTTGAGGGGTGAGCTCGCGCGTTCGCTTTCGCTGCAGACCTCGAATTATCTGATGGGTGTTTGGGAGGTTACCGGCAAGCAGAAGAAAGACATCCCGCTCGTAGTGAACGATCGGCGGCTGGACTACGAACTGCTCGAACGATGGATCAAGTACATGGCGAAGCCCACCGTCCGATACCACAACAAGGACGCGTGGCAGGCCCTGATGAAAAAGGGCGGCGGCACAAAAGCTGAAGCTCAGAAACTCGCCGACAAGTTGCAGCAGGAGATCGTTGACGTCACCGTGGCCAGTGACTCGATTGAAGTAGAGAATCGCGTCATCATGGACAAGGACGTCGACGGTACCAAGCCCAAAAAGCAAACCGACAAGCCAAGCAATTTTGTCTCAAACAAAGACTTCAATCCCGGAGCACTGCTGCGGCTGAAGAGCCTCCCCGACGACCAGACTGCTTTCTGGACGGAGATCTTCATTCGCGAGATCAAGGACAATGAAGACCCCAACGACATGGTGGAGATGGACCCGCGGAAAATGACGCCCGGGGTCCTGATGTTCCGAGGTTGGGGCCTGGAAAGCCGCATCGGACCGGAGTCACAGGCGCGTTTGAAGTCGCTCCAGGACGACATCGCTGCGCTGAAGAAGAAAATCGATCCGTACTATCCCTTCATTCATGGCGTGAAGGATTCCACGAAACCGGTCAACATTCAGTTGGCGATCCGGGGAAATCCGGAAACCCTCGGCGCCGAGGTTCCACGTCACTTCCTGAGCATCTTCTCGGAATCCGATCCCATTCCGCTCGATCAGGGAAGCGGACGTTTGCAACTCGCGGAGTTGATCGTCAAACAGCCGATCGCCATGCGTGTCATCGTCAATCGCGTCTGGAAAGGCGATTTCGGCGCTGGTATTGTCGACACGCCCAGCAACTTCGGTTTTGGCGGTGAGCGTCCAACCGATCCCGAACTGCTCGAATACCTGGCGAGCGATTTCGTGAAGAATGGGATGTCGATCAAGAAGCTGCAGCGCGAGATTATGCTGAGCGCCGTCTACCAGCTCTCCACCGCCGACGACGAAAGCGCTTCGGAGAAGGATTCAGGCGATCGCCTCTATTGGCGTGCCAGCCGCAAGCGAATGGATGCGGAAGAGCTGCGCGATTCGATTCTCCAGGTGGCCGGAGATCTGGATGGCTCAATCGGAGGGCCTTCCAAGGACCTCACGCCCGACTTCCATCGCCGCACGGTCTATGGCCGCGTCAGCCGTTACAAGCTCGACGCCTACCTCCAGTTATTCGATTTTCCGCCGCCAAACATGAGCGCCGAGAAACGGTTCACGACTACGGTTCCTTTGCAGCGGCTGTTCCTGATGAACAGCGATTTCGTGCAACTGGAGGCGGAAGCGCTCTACAAACGGGCTGCGGCGGAAGCTGATAACCGCGCGCGCATTCGCAAGCTCTACAGTCTCGTGTACGGCCGCGATCCGAAGGAGTCTGAGATCCAGGCCGGGCTGGAGTATCTCAAGACCGAGCCTCTGAAGGAGTACGAAGAAAGCAAGGTTCGGGCGAAGGAGAAGGAAAAAGAAAAAGAGAAAGATAAAGATAAAGCCAAGGAGCATGGAGAAGAGGAAGTGGTGGACGCCTCGGCCGAAACTTCCGCGGGCGCGGATGGCGCGGAAATGCCCGCCAATCCGAACGCCGACATGGGAATGGGCATGATGGCCGGCGTTCCCGGCGTGCGGCGCGGACCAGCGAAGCCATCCGAAATCAAGTACGACCCGACGGTGTGGGGCCGCTATGCCAAGCTGCTGCTTAGCTCCACGGAGTTTCTGTTCGTCAATTAACGGAGCCCAATCCTATGTCTTTTCACAAATCAAGCAATCCCGTCACTCGAAGAGACGCCTTGCGGCGGGTTGGCAATGGCTTTGGCATGATGGCCTTCGCCGGCATGCTCGGAGAATCGATGTTGAAAGCCGGATTGACCTCCGAAACGGGCCTTGGTGTTGCGAAGCTCGATTATCCGCAGCGCGTAAAGCGCGTGATTTTCCTCTTCATGAACGGCGGCCTTTCGACCATCGATGCCTTCGATCCGAAACCGGCGCTCGCAAAGTACGACGGTCAGCCGATGCCCGGCGGGTCGATCGCCACTGAGCGAAGGACCGGCGAATTGATGAAGTCGCCGTTCACGTTCAAGAAGTACGGGCACTGCGGCATGGACGTCAGTGAGCTTTGGCCTCACTTGGGCGAAGTGGCCGATGACATCTGCTGGATTCGCTCCGTCTACACGGAAATCCCCAACCATGAACCGTCATGCCTGATGTTGAATACCGGCGCGAATCAGGCTGGGCGGCCGTCCATGGGCGCCTGGCTCACCTATGGTCTCGGCACCGACAACAAGAATCTTCCTGGTTTCGTGGTGCTGTGCCCCGAGATTCCGACCACGGTTGGTCCCCCGCTTTGGAGTAACGGTTTCCTTCCCGCGATTAATCAGGGAACGTACATATCCAACAAGCGGGTGGTCACCGATCCCGATGCCAAGGAAGAAACCGACGAGCCTGTTGAGAAGGATAAAGATGGCAAGGAAAAGCCCAAGAAGGTTGTGATCGAGAAGGGCTTCGATCCCAAGAAGATCCTCAACTTCGTCAACAACCCCAAGTTCGCGCAAACCGAGCAACGTCGCGAGCTGGATCTCCTCGACAAACTCGAAGCGATCCGTGCCCAGGACGCGGGTAGCGATCAGCAGGTGGACGCCGTCATCAAGTCCATGGAAACGGCGTACCGCATGCAGACCGAAGCGCCGGACGTTTTTGACATCCGTAAGGAATCGCAGGCAACGCTGGACATGTATGGGCCCGGCGATGTGGCACGTGGCGCCTTGATGGCGGTGCGCCTGATCGAAAAAGGTGTGCGCATGGTGCAGCTCTACTATTCGAAAGGCGACCCGTGGGACGCCCACGCCGACATCTTCGCGCACAAAGTGAACGCCAAGAATTCGGACCAGGCGTTTGCAGCCGTTATCCGCGATCTCAAGACGCGGGGCCTGTGGAAAGACACGCTAGTCGTGTGCGGTTCCGAGTTCGGCCGTACGCCCGTTCGTGAAGTCGGCGGCATGCCGAATCAGGCCAAGCGCGGACGTGATCACAATCCGTTCGGATTTACCATGTGGCTGGCCGGCGGCGCGGTCAAGGGCGGGACGATCTATGGCGCGACGGACGACTTCGGCTTCAAGGCCATCGATAAGCCAGTCCACGTGCATGACATCCACGCGACGATCCTTTATCTGCTCGGCGTCGACCACACCAAGCTGACCTATCGCTACAGCGGCCGCGATTTCCGTCTTACGGATGTCGCCGGAAACGTGATTCACGACATCATCGCGTAGCTTGTGGGACAGGCTTCAGCCTGTCCGGTTCTTTGCCGCAACCTGAGCGCGATTGCGCTATACTGTAAAGATTCAATCGGCCATGTATGCCGGCTTCGTGCCGCGCTGCACGGACGGTTGAAAATGCGAAGGTCTCTTCTACCCCTTTCACTACTGTTCTGCTTAACCGGCATCGCTACGGCGGCTGGAAACCCTTCCACGTTCACTCTCGGGTGGTCGGTCTATGTCGGATGGAATCCCTATCAGTACATGGCTAAGTCGGGGATTCTCAAAAAATGGGGCGACAAGTACGGTGTTGCGATCAAAGTGCAGCGCTTCGACTATGCGCCTTCATTGGACGCGTTCGTGGCGAAAAACATAGACGCCTGCGCGATGACCAACATGGAAGCTCTGGACATGCCCGCGGCCTCGGGCGTGGACACAACTGCTGTCATCATCGGTGACTATTCGAACGGCAACGATGCCGTGCTGGTCCGACACAACATCGGGCTTGCGCAAATTCCCGGCAAGCGCGTTCTGTTGGTCGAGAAGACCGTCTCGCAGTACTTGTTCGAGCGAGCTATGGCGCTCAACAACCTCGCTGGTGAATTAAAGCGCGTTAAATTCGTCAACACCTCCGATTCCGACATCGCGGGAGCTTTTCTCAGCGATACGAGCCAGGAGGTGGTGGTTACGTGGAAGCCGCTCGTCTCGCAGATCCTCAGAGGCAAGGGGATCACAAGCGTCTTTGATTCGTCGAAGATTCCGGGCGAGATACTTGACTTGTTGGTCGTCCGAACGGAGGTACTGAATCGTCCCGACGGTTCCGGGCAGCGGTTTGCTAAGGCGGTCGCCGGGGCATGGTACGACATGATGGCGCAGATGTCGAAACCGGGTCCGCAACAAGACAAGGTTCTGACCGGAATTGCGGAGGCGTCGCAGGATTCGTTGACGTCCTATAAAGAACAGCTCTCGACAACGCACATGTTTTACACGGCGCAGGCAGCTTACGACATGGGCAAGTCTGACCAATTGAAGAAGACCATGGAACTGGTCCGGCAGTTCTGTTTCGCGCATGGCCTGCTGGGCGAGAAGACGAAGTCGCCAGACGACGTGGCGATTCGTTTTCCCGATGGGTCGATCCAGGGCAAATCCGATCGCGTGCGGTTGCGATTCGACGCAACCTACATGCAAGCGGCCGCGGGAGGAAAGCTATGAGCCTGCTCCGGATTCACGCGCAACCGAATCGCGCAACGGTCTGGATGCTCTCCTGGCTCCTGTTCGCTGCCGGCGTTTCGAGTTACTTCTGGGTCTCGCGCGACCGGCATCGCGACAATCCGGACGATCGCGTGATGCCGACCATCCAGCAAATGGTGCAGGGATTCGCCGACGCCACACTCAAGCCTGCGGAAGACGATGAGGTCGCCGCGGCCGCTGGTCAGCAGAGCTTGTTCGCCAGAATTCAAAGCAGCATGCTGTGGAAGGACACCAAAGCAACGGGCCGCCGCTTTTTGTTAAGCATGGCCCTGCTCTTTCCCGCCGTCATGCTCGGCTTACATATGGGCATGTTCCCGCACATCGGAGCGTTTTTCCTGCGCTTCGTCCTGTTCTTCGACAAGATCGTGGCACTGTCGTTGTTGCCGATCCTGTTCATTGCCTTTGGCATTGATGAGCTGGCAAAGGTGATGCTGATTGTGATCGGTGTGGCTCCTACCATCATTCTGGATGCCTTCAATCTGACGCGTGGCGTGCCGCGGGAACAGATCGTCAAAGGCTTTACGCTCGGCGCGGGCGACTTCTCCGTAACGTACCGCATCGTGCTGAAACAGATCTGGCCGCGCGTGCTGAATAGCATGCGTCTCAACCTGAAGGCCGTGATGCTGTTTCTCTTCGCCGGCGAGATGATCGCCTCGACCGACGGGCTAGCCTATCGCATCGCGCTGCTGCGGCGCCACATGGGCATGGATACGATCATTCCCTACGTGTTGTGGGTCGCGCTCCTGTTGTTCCTGGTGGATTTTGGGATGCGTACCTTGAATCGGAAATTGCATCCGTGGTTTCAGGAGGCTTAGTTCAACAGATGGCGGCGACACAAGTAATTCCTGAACGTATTGAAGCGACTCCCGCGACGGAGGCCATCATCCGCGCTGAAAACGTGTGCGTCGAATACGGTCACGCAAAGCGGGTGCTCAACGGAATCAACCTGGACATCGGCGCCGGCGAGTTTGTTTCCATCGTCGGTCAGACAGGGTGCGGAAAGTCCACGTTATTGCGCCTGGTGTTGGCTGAAGAGATGCCCACCAGCGGGCAAGTGCTGGTGGAGGGATGCCCGCGAACGCAGCCCGACCGCCACTGTGGGTACGTGCCCCAGAAATACTCGCTATTCCCCGATCGGACCGTGCTTGAGAACATCACATTCGGGCTGGAAGTGACCGAAATTGGCCTCTTCGGCGGCGTTTTTCTCAAACGGCGGGCGCGGCGAGCGGAATTCCGGGCGGAGGCGATTCGCTACCTGCGGCACATGGGACTTCGCGAATCGGACGCGGCTAAGTATCCCCATCAGCTTTCCGGCGGCATGCAGCAGCGTGTCGCAATTGCGCAGGCGCTTATCATGCGGCCGAAGATCCTGTTGATGGACGAGGCGTTCAGCGCCCTAGATCCAGGAACGCGCCGCGGCATGCAACGCCTGATCAAAGAGCTGTGGCGCGAGACCGGCACGACAATCCTGTTCGTGACCCACAACCCGCGTGAAGCAGTCACACTGGCAACACGAGTCATTGCGCTTGGACGCCCTGACGATCGCGATACCGGCGCTGAAGTGGTACTCGACATTGCAGTGCCTGAGACCGGCGACGAGGAGACGATTACCGGACTGATTGAGCGGGTCGAGCAGACCACCTTCATCGCCGTTCACAACTAAACCAACGAAATATGTCCTTCTATAAAAACCATGCCCCGAAGCATCGGGAACACACGAGAGAACTGTCCCTGCCTGACCTCGAAGGAATGCGGGCCCTCCGCGCAGAGAGCGAGATTCCTTCCAGGCAGTGGGAAGCGGAAGTAAAGCGTGGAAAGGAATACGGCCTCGAATGCGTCGATTCCATCCAGGATAAAACCGAGATCAGTTGCTTCCAGCGCGGCGAGCTGCCGCACTGGTCGGGCATCAACACATTCCTAAAGACGCACTATCTCGAGGACGTGCGCAAGGTCGGCGAGTATGACGTGGCATTCATGGGCGTTCCGTTCGACATTGGAACCACGTACCGCGCCGGCACGCGATTTGGCCCGCAAGGTATCCGGCGGATTTCGTCGCTATACACGACGTACAACTTCGAGCTCGGCGTCGACCTGCGCGAATCGCTGAAGATGTGCGACATCGGCGACGTGTTCTGTCCCGCGAACATCACCAAGAGTCACGATCAGATCTCCAAGGGCGTCGCGCATGTGCTGTCACAAGGGGCGCTGCCGATGATCATGGGCGGCGACCACTCCATCGGCTTCCCGTGCGCGCGCGGCGTGGCGCAGTGCATTGAGGGCAAGGTGGGCATCATCCACCTCGACCGGCACATCGACACCCAGGAAAAGGACATGGACGAGATCATGCACACGTGTCCCTGGTTCCACGCCACGAACATCCCCAATTGCCCACCGACCAATCTCGTGCAGGTGGGAATCGGCGGATGGCAGGTTCCGCGGCCCGGAGTGAAGAAAGGGCGCGAGCGCGGTTCCACGGTACTCACGATCCAGGATATTGAACGCATCGGCATCGACAAGACCGTTGAGATTGCGCTGGAGGTTGCGTGGAAAGGGGCCAGCGCGGTTTATCTCTCGTTCGACGTCGATTCCGTCGACGCCGGCTTCGTGCCTGGAACGGGTTGGCCGGAGCCTGGCGGCTTTCTTCCCCGTGAAGCCCTGGCCATCCTGCGAGGCGTCGCGAAAGAGGGTATCGTGGCAATGGAGGCGGTTGAGGTTTCGCCCCCATACGATATTTCGGACATCACGGCACTGGTCGCGGTTCGCGCCATGGTGGATGTTCTGGCGACGATGGTGAAATACGGACGCATCGGCGGCAAGCTGCGGTAGCGCAATCCTTCTGGCGACAGATTTGTCGCCGCACGAACCTTCCTGGACCGCAGCCGAAGCTCAGGCACGGGAAGTTGCTGCGTCCTGCGCGCCGATCTTCGGCTTCGAACCAGTGGTTCGGCTGGTTCCTATCGGCGATGATGTCGCTCTTCCCGAAGGGACGAACGAAGTCTTCATCCTGCCCACAGCCCTCGATCTAAACCTGTTGCAACGAGAGGCTCTGGGGCGAACAATAGGCGAATGGCGGCGCCGCTATCCCAACGTTGCCATGCATCACGACGATGTCGATCCGGGCCATCCGCTGCTGGTCGAGTGCCTTGCCGATTGCGTCGCCCGGGCGGTGGAATCACCTCAACGCACAGGCCTGCTTCTGGCCGCGAGTGGACAAGGCGACGCGGCGATGCGGGCCCAAAGCTACCGGTTGATGCGGCTCATCTGGGAGCGGCTCGGCATGGCCGCCGGCGCGGTCGGCTTTATCCGCCATGCCACGCCATTTCTCTTGACGGCGCTGGAGGAGTGCCGTCAGAGGCCGCTGACCTGGATCGTCCTCCCCCAAACCCAATGGCGAACTGAGCACGTGGGGTACGCCGAGGTGATCCTTCAGAATTTCCAGCGGGACCACTCGGACGCGCGCGACTGGCGGGTCGTGGAACCTCCTGCCGTGCACCCCGGCCTAACGGCGTGGCTCACCCAGCGCGTCACGCGTTTATGGAACGAGAAGCGGGCGCGTGAGGCCGCGCGGGTGAGATCAGCGAAGAGTAGCGGCCCGGCGAAACGGGAGTCGTGGACCGTGGGTTGCGGCATGATTGCGTCGGTGCCGGACCGGGCAGCCATGTCAGACGTGCTGGAACACCTCCTTCCCGCAGCAAAGCCTGACCGTGTAATCGTGAAGGTCACCTGGCATGGCTACGCCACAGGCACCTATACCGACCCAGCCGCTCTCGATCTGCTACTCAGCGCATTGCCGGCGAAGGCCATTATCGTAGAAGGGCACACCAGCAGCCGAAACCTGGGTGACGCCAAGTTCGACTGGGAAACGCAGGCGAAGGAGAATCGCGCCTGGATTCGGCAGCAGGACGCGGATTACCTACGGCGAACCGGTCTGACAGAAGTGATGGCCCGACATGGCGCTCAGTACCTGAACGTCACCGAAGCGTTTTGGGACGACGCCAGTGAGGAATGCGCTCCCGGGCTGTTCGTCCCAACGATCCTCCTGGAGCACCGCGGCTGCCCGATGATCAGCTATGCGAAATTCAAGGGTCCCACCCGGCTGGCCATCTCGAACTTTTTCGGCCTGCTTCCCGAGCCGTTGCGTTCAACCTGGCACGGGCCGAATATCACGTACTTCGCCCGTGTCTGCTGCGATATCGCAAAGCTGTATGCCTCCCTATTCGACCTTAGCGCGATCAACGAGGCCCTTTATACGGCCGTGCGATGGAATCGCCAAGGTCTTTACCGCAGCCGGTGGGGCAATTACGACCTGATCCACGATGCTGGGTACGTGACCGCGAGCCGAAGCCTCGCGACCGCCGATATTCTCGCCAGCCGGCTTCAGGGACAGGACGTAAACCGTAGCGCCTTCTTCGACGTCGTCCGATCGGAACTTGGATGGGATGAACATGCGGCCAACGATCCGATTCCGGGCAATCTAAAACTCGTATCGTAGAGCGAACTGCATCGTCCTCGGATCCATCACGTTCTGAAATTCTCCAAACGTAAGGGGCGAAATCAGCGACAGGCTGGGATTAATGAAGTTCACGTTGTTAAACGCGTTGAAAGCCTCGGCGCGCAACTGAATGCGTTGGCCTTCCCACGGCAGGCGGAACGATTTCGCCAGCGTGATGTCGGTGTTGAACATGGGCGCGAGCCGGATGGCCGCGCGAGTGCCGCTATGCCCCGGCAATTCGTCCGCAAACGAATTCGACGCGTTCGTGTTCGCGAAGATGCTGGGATTACCGTTCTGGTCGATGGTTACTCCCGTCTTCACCGGCGATGTCAAAATCGCCAGGGAACTCAGCCAATAGTTGGCGTTGTAGGCCAGGTCGCCGGCTACGGCGGTCGGCAAACCGGTCCGATAACGAATCACGCTCGAAAGCTGCCATCCGCCGATGACCTGGTTTGCCCACTTCGGCGCGTTGGCGAAGAACGGCTTGCCTTTGCCAAACGGCAGCTCATAGAGGAAATTCGCGCTGATGTTGTGCCGGATGTCGAAATCGGACGAGCCTCGGAATTCGCCGATGTTGAAGATGTTCTGGATCGCCGCCCCTTGCGGCCCGGCGCCCGATTCCGCGGCCGACCCAAGGTCGAGAGAATGCGACCAGGTGTAGTTGAAGTCGAACGAAAGACCGTTGCTGTAGGCGCGGCGCAGCGACACGCTGAGGCTGTGATAGACCGCGCGACCGGCGTTCATCCAGGTCGGCATGGAACTGCCCTGAATCGGGAAGAAGGTGTAGCATCCGAACACGGAGAGGCACTGGCCGTTCACATAGCCGCTTGTCGTATTGCGATCCACCGCGTGCAGGCAATCGAGAAAGCTGCCATTGTAATCGCCGTAAACGCAGTTGAAGTAGTTGGCGGACGCGCTGCCGGGAAAGTCAGCATTCTTGAGTCCCGGCCACATGTCTTCCACGAACGGCAGCTTCGGGACTAGGCTGGGGTTCTTCTGAACGGCGGCCGGCGTCAAGCCCGCGTCGTACAGTCCGCGCACGATATTCGCATTCTGTTCCCAAGTTACGCCTGACTTCGGGTCCTTGAAATATTCAAGCGGCGTGTAGACGTCACCCTCCATCAGGAGCCGATGTGAGAGACGTGCCGCGTAGCCAACTTCCAGGGTCATCTTGCCGGGAATCTCGCGCGCGAAGCTCGCATTGACCAGGTACGAATATGGTGGCTTCAGATCCGGCGATATGCCGAGAAATTCACCGGCGATGGCCGCGATGCTCGGCGGAGTATAGGGGAACGTTTCGGCCGGCGGCGCAGCGAGCGCAGGCGGAGCTCCGTTGTAGCGCTGGCTGGTGCTGAAGCTGTAGGAATCGCTGAAGTTGCCGGCGGTCGCCAGCCCAATCGACCCGAACTGATCGTACTGAGCGATAAGATCGCTGCCGAAGCGGTCGTAAGCAATCCCCGCGCCTGCCCGGAAAGCCCCGTGTTTGCCGAATATTTTACCGAGCAATCCACTGTGGTCGGAAGGCGCGTAAGCCAGTCCAATTCGGGGGGCGAAGTTCTTGTTGTCGGGCCTCCACCAGGTCTGCTTGCCATTGGCCGGTCCGTTCAAGTCCCAACTGAGAATTGAATCGGGCATGGCGTTCTGCGGCACCCCGAGCGTTTGCAGATAGCTCCGCTCAGCGAAGTATTGATTGAGTCCGACGGTCGGCGCGACCTGATAACCATTGCTCTCATACGGCGGCCGGAAATTCTCCCAGCGCAACCCGATCGATAGCGTCAGGTCGCGAGTCGCGCGATAAGTATCGCCGACGTACAGCGCGTAATCGTGCTCGACAAACGCGCGCACTTGCGGGGTGCCCTGCGGCAGCGGAGTCCCGTTCTTATCGAAAAGGTCGGTGTGAAAATCGTCATTTACCAAGCCGAACAGCGCTCCCATCCCGTTGGCCACCGACGTCGGATCGGCGAGCTGCGCGTTGGGGTTGCCTGAACGCTGCTGGATGAAAGCCGTCACGGCGTTGTCGATATCGGCCCCGAGACCAATCAACTCCGTGGCGCCATAGCCGTAGCGAGCGAATGAATTCGCAAAAGATGACGTGTCGTTGTGAATAAAGCGGCCATTAAAGCCCGCCGTGATCGTATGTTTGCCTTTAATCCAGGTGAAGTCATCCGTTGGATTGAGCGTCGGCAGACGTTGGCCAAAAGGGCGGGCATTGTAGTTCTGCAGCGAATCGATGCCCGTAAAGAAGAGCACGGGGCCGGTGGCGCCGGACATCGCCTGCCCAAAACGCGTATAGCCGAAATTGAAGACGTTGATCAGGTTCGGCTGGATGATCCAGGTGTATTGCGCCGAAACGCCCTTGCTGTTATCCCGCAAAGTGGATGCCGGCGGCTCGCCGGGAAACTGCGCCAGGATAACGTCGTCGGTATTGTCCGCCAAGGTCCCGCGAACGCTCAGGGTATGCTTGCCCTGGGTATCGATATGGTAGTCGATCTTGGCGACGATCGCGCGGTCGTTGCGATGACTCGGGGCGTTGAAGCGGAATCCGGTGAAGTTCAATCCACCGTCCTGTCCATACGCTGGCGCGTTGCCCGCCGGAAACTGATTCAGGACTTTCAGGATGCTGGAATTTACGCCCTGGTGAAGCGGATCGAGCGCCTTGATCTCAGCCGGTGTGAGCGTCTGAATTGAGCCGTCAGCCGCCTGGAAACTCAGGATACCTTGCCGTAGCGTGTCCGAAGGCACTGCGCGAACCTGAGAGACGCCGCTCGCGTCGGTCCGCTCCTCGTAGTTGAAGAAGTAGAACAGGCGGTCGCGTATGATCTTCCCGCCCACCGACCCACCGAACTGATTTCGAACCAGCGGCTGGCCGGGCACCCCCGCCTGGTTGTTGAACCAGGTGTTCGCGGCGGTGAAGGTGTTGCGATTGTATTCGTACAAAGAGCCATGGAATTGATTTGAACCGCTTTTCGTCACCAAAGCGACCTGGCCGCCCGAGGAGCGCCCCATGTTGGCCCCTTCGCCGGCTACCGTGACTCGAAACTCCTGCACGGAATCGAGAGGAATGGGCAGAACGGCGTTGAACCCGGCGTTCGTGGTTGCTCCGTTGGCATTCGACCCCTGAAAACCACCTGTGCCTGTCGTCGTATTCTGTGCGACCAGGCCGGAGTTCTGGTTGTTGTTGACATCAGAGCCATCGAGCGTGATGTTGTTCTGGTCGCGACGCGCGCCCATCACTTCGCCGTCCGACGTCACGCCGGGCTGCAGGCTGAGTAATTCCACGACGTTGCGTGTCTGCAGCGGGAGCTGCCGTACCTGTCGTTCGCTGAGAGGATTTCCAACCGACGCATCCACAGTATTGACGGTGCTTGCCTCCGCTACGACATTGACAGTTTCGGTTGTGGAACCGACCCCGAGTTGGAGGTCCAGCGTCGCTGGAGTATTTACAAGGAGCTCGACGTGGTCGCGGGTCGCCGTGACGAACCCCGGCTTTTCCGCCGTGATCCGGTAGGTTCCCGGCGGAACCTGCAGAAAGGCAAACGCGCCCACGGCATCCGATACAACTTTCCGGACCGTACCGTTTTCGATGTTGGTCAGCGTGAGAGCCGCGGTAGGAAGTGCAAGACCTTGCGAGTCGGAAACATTACCGCGCAACGATGTCGTGGCTTGTGGATAGGCGTTCCAGGCCATGGCCAGCATGACCGCAACCGTGAATAGGACTCTCCTGTTTCCGGATAAATTCATTGAACCCCCCTCGTGGTTTGTGGACAGTGCACGCCCAACCGGGGGCTAATGACTCTGACGGTGAGTGACCTACATAGGCCTTTGGGGAATTATCGACATCTGCAGGGTCGAGTGTCAAACAATCATTTGGATCTCTCCCATAAAACCCGTGAATGAGTCTCGACGGTATCATGGCCTCCATGGATCTAACGGCGCTTTTGCGCCTGCAGCAGTTTGCCGACAGCGCACTACCGGTTGGTGGTGCCGCGCATTCCTTCGGCCTGGAATCGCTGGTGGAATGGGGCATGCTTGACGCCGACGGCGTGCAACAGGTCCTTCTCGACTACGTGGAAGAGACCGGAGCGATTGAGGCCGCGTATTGTGCGCGAAGCAGCGAACTGGCAGGTGGCGCCGACCTTGAAGCCTGGATTGCCTTAAACCAGGAGCTAGGCGCACGCAAGTTAGCGCGGGAATCGCGGGACGCCTCGGCGGCGATGGGCCGCCGTTTTCTGAATCTCGCCGCCCATGCGACGAGGATTGAGCTCATCGAGCGGGCTTCCGAAAGCACCAGCGAGACGCATCTCGCCGCCTCTTTCGGACTGACGGCGGGCGCGCTGGACATTGACGCGAAGTCTGCCGCGGCCGCGTACCTCCAGCAGTCGGCAACGGCCCTGGTTTCGTGCTGCCAGCGTTTGTTGCCGCTCGGTCAGACCAGAGCGCACCAGATCCTATGGGATATCAAGCCGGCGATCGTTCGCATCGCACAAGCCGCTCAACTCTCGCAACTGAGCTGTTTCACGCCGCTGTTGGACGTAGCATCGGGCCGTCACCCGCTGCTGCACACGCGCCTGTTCATGAGCTGACCGCTTTCAGCTAGAAGCCTCTGAGGCTTTTCGCAATTTCGCCAACGTCGGTCAGCACATGGATCGCAACAAGACGCACTGTTTCTCGCAACTGAGGGTCGAAAGTGCCCGTAAAGATGTTGTTGCGCTGCCTAAAGAGCTTGACAGCCTCGAAGGCAGTTCTCTTGTTCCCGTTATCGAAAAGATGCCCGCCGGCAATGCTGCGAACGACCATCGCCACTTTCTCCCAGAAACCTTGCACATAGGACGCCGATTGATAGACGGATTCTATGGTGCTGTTGATCTGGCTGGTCCCTCCAAAGGACCTGTTGATCGCACGCAGTTCGTCGGCCGAAACGCCCAGCAGGGTATCAGGCATCGTCCCTCCTTGCGATATCGTACATGGAGATGGTGGTGGTGAAACCAGCGACGTTACACCTGTCCTTCGAAACCAGCGGCAGTGGAACCATTGTTCGCGTTAAGCAACAGGAGCCACCCTGGCGCGCGGTTCGCGGCTTTCAGACGCCATCAGGCGAACGGCTGGTGCATCTCCACAACCTCTCCGGCGGCATCCTTGACAAGGACCAACTCGCCTGGCGAATCGACGTTTGCCCAGGCGCCCAAGCGCAAGTCACCTCAACGGGCGCGACCCGAATCTATCGCAGC
Source organism: Bryobacteraceae bacterium (assembly GCA_035295125.1). GTDB lineage: Bacteria > Acidobacteriota > Terriglobia > Bryobacterales > Bryobacteraceae > JAICMB01. The sequence goes on from DATGJP010000045.1 coordinate 46,482, forward strand.
CGCTCACCTGACAGCGTTGCCGCCCAGTGCGCGAGCATCAGGGTTGACGAGGACGCCTACCTCGAATATCTGCCCGACCAGCTCATTCCCTACGCAGGTTCCCGCTTCGAGCAAACGGTCCGTATGGAGCTAGCGCCCCGCGCGTCGCTCATCTGGTGGGACCGCGTGGCCCCGGGTCGTGAGGCTTCCGGCGAGCGCTTCTCCTACGATTTGCTGTCCAACTCGTTCGAACTGCACGCTGCGGGCGAGCCCATCGCTATCGAACGGTGGACCCTGGCGCAGCCACTGGACGGCCTGACCTCGCCCTTACGCCTGGGCCGATTTCATCACTTCGCCTCCTGCTACGTTTGCCGTGCCGGGGAACCCGCCCGTTACTGGCGCACCCTCGAATCCGAGCTGCAGAACCTGACGGAACGCCTCTCGGGAACTGAGGTAATATGGGCAGTAACTTCGTTGCGAGTGCACGGCCTCGTAATTCGTGGCGTCGCCGTTCGAGGAAGCTCTCTAGCCGCCGGACTGGTCGAGATCTGGAGAGCGGCCAAGTGGTATCTCTGTGGCCGAGTCGCCACGCTTCCCCGCAAAGTCCATTAATAAAGGAGGTCGCATTGCATTTAACCCCTCGTGAGCAGGAGAAGCTGCTGATCTTCACGGCGTCGGAACTGGCACGCAAGCGACGCGCCCGCGGACTCAGGCTGAACTATCCCGAGGCGGTCGCAATCCTTTCGGCGGAGATTCTGGAGGCGGCCCGCGACGGCAAGACAGTGGCCCAAATCATGGCGATGGGTGGCTCCATCCTGACGCGCGACGACGTCATGGATGGCGTCGCGGAGATGATTCACGAGGTGCAGGTGGAAGCGACGTTCCCCGATGGCACCAAGCTCGTGACTATTCACGACCCGATTCAATAAGGAGGCGCGATGCATCCAGGAGAGTACATCCTCGAGGACGGCGAAATCGAGTTAAACGCGGACCGTCCGGTGGCGCGCGTAACGGTGCGCAACCAGGGTGATCGCCCGATCCAGGTGGGTAGCCACTACCATTTCTTCGAGGTGAACGGCGCACTCGAGTTTGACCGCGACGCGACGCGCGGCATGCGGCTCGACATCCCCGCCGGGACCGCGATCCGCTTCGAGCCGGGCGAGGAAAAAGAGGTGCCGCTGACCGCGTTCGCCGGCAAGCGCGCGGTGTACGGGCACCAGGGACGAGTGAACGGAGAGCTGGCATGAGCGTTCGAATCCCGCGTTCCACCTACGCAGATCTGTACGGCCCGACAACGGGCGACCGCGTGCGCCTCGCCGATACCGAGCTGATCGTCGAAGTGGAGCGCGACTTCGCAGTGTACGGCGATGAGATCACCTTCGGCGGCGGCAAAGTGATCCGCGACGGCATGGGTCAAAGTTCGACGGCCATCCGCGAAACGGAGCATGGCGCGCTCGACCTGGTGATCACGAACGCCCTGATCATCGATCACTGGGGCATCGTGAAGGCCGATGTCGGCGTTCGGGATGGGCGCATCGTCAAGATCGGCAAGGCCGGCAATCCCGACACGCAGGCGGGCGTCGATCCGGACCTGGTGGTTGGCGCGGCGACGGAGGTAATCGCCGGGGAAGGGAAGATCCTGACCGCGGGCGCGATCGACTCGCACATCCACTTCATCTCGCCGCAACAAATTTACGAAGCTTTGTCGAACGGCATCACGACGATGATCGGCGGCGGCACCGGGCCTGCGACGGGTACAAACGCCACGACCTGCACGCCGGGCCGCTGGAATCTCGAACAGATGTTGCGCGCCGCCGAGGCATGGCCGCTGAATTTCGGTTTTCTCGGCAAAGGCAACACCGCCACCGGCGCGCCGCTGGCCGAGCAGATCGAGGCCGGCGCGTGTGGTCTGAAACTGCACGAAGATTGGGGCACAACCCCGGCTGCAATCGACGTCTGCTTGAACGTCGCGGACGAGTATGATGTCCAGGTTGCGATTCACACGGACACGCTGAACGAAGCCGGATTCGTCGACGATACGATTGCGGCAATCGGCGGCCGGACCATTCACACGTATCACACCGAAGGCGCGGGCGGCGGCCATGCTCCGGACATCATCAAGATTGCCGGCCTGCCCAACATTCTTCCGTCGTCCACGAATCCAACCCGCCCGCTGACCGTCAACACCATCGCGGAGCATCTGGACATGCTGATGGTCTGCCATCACTTGAATTCGCAAGTGCCGGAGGATGTCGCGTTCGCGGAGAGCCGCATCCGGCCGGAGACGATTGCGGCAGAGGACATCCTGCACGATCTCGGCGTCATCAGCATGATGTCGAGCGACTCGCAGGCTATGGGACGCATCGGCGAGGTGGTCACGCGAACCTGGCAGACGGCGCACAAGATGAAGGTGCAGCGCGGACCGCTGGCGGGCGATTCGGCGCGCAACGATAACGAACGAGTCAAACGGTACGTTTCGAAATACACGATCAACCCGGCTATCGCGCACGGCGTGTCGCAAGAGATCGGCTCCGTTGAACCAGGGAAATTGGCAGACCTCGTTCTGTGGAGCCCCGCATTCTTCGGGGTCAAGCCGGAACTGGTGATCAAGGGTGGATTCATCGCTTGGAGCATGATGGGGGATGCGAACGCTTCCATACCGACTCCGCAACCTGTTCTGTATCGCCCGATGTTCGGGTCGTTCGGGCTGGCCACCCAGGCCACCTCACTGACGTTTGTGTCGCAGGCATCGCTGTCGCGCCTGGGCCATCTCGGCCTGCGCAAGCGCCTCGTGCCGGTGCGGAATTGCCGCAAAATTGGCAAGGCGGACATGATCCGAAACTCGGCGACTCCGCGCATCGATGTCGATCCGGAAACTTACGAGGTACGGGCGGACGGTGAGTTGCTGACCTGCGAACCAGCGGCGATTCTGCCGATGGCGCAACGGTATTTCCTGTTTTGATTTATGAAGAAGACCTTTGGAAACGCGTTCCGCATCGGAGTTGCCGGGCCCGTGGGCAGCGGTAAGACGGCGTTGGTGCACGTACTGAGCCAGGCATTGTGGCCGGCGGTGAATCTCGCCGTGGTGACGAACGACATCTATACGCGGGAAGACGCCGAATTCCTGATTCGTCAGGGGACTTTGCCTGCCGACCGCGTCCTCGGCGTTGAGACAGGGGGCTGTCCGCATTCCGCCATCCGCGAAGACGCCTCCATGAACCTGGAAGCCATTGCGGAGTTGGAGCGGCTCCATGAAGGCCTCGAATTGGTGATGGTTGAGAGCGGCGGCGACAACCTGGCAGCGGCCTTCAGCCCGGAGCTGGTGGACGTTTCCATCTACGTGATCGATGTAGCGGCCGGCGACAAAATCCCGCGGAAAGGCGGACCTGGAATCATTCGCTCCGACCTGCTTGTAATTAACAAAATGGACCTTGCGCAGTACGTTGGCGCATCGCTGGAAGTGATGGATCGGGACGCGCGCAAGATGCGTGGCGCCCGACCGTTCCTGTTCACAAATCTGAAGAACGGAAGTGGCGTGCCCGAGGTTATCGCTTGGGTGAAGCAGCAGATGGCGTCGCCGCGGAAGACGCGCGGTGCTCACGAGCACACCCGTCACGAGCACGCGCACTAGCTAAGATCGGGCCTCGCTGAGGAACTCCAACACCGCGCGATTGAGTTGATCCGGCTGATCGAGCGGCGCGGCGTGACGTGAGTCGTTCAAGACGCGCAGGCGGGCGCCTGGAATCTTCCCGACGTAGGCTTGTTTCAAGGCTACCGGCGTGTAGTCATGATCCGAGGCGACGACGAGAACGGGGCAGCGAATCTGGCCGATACGCTCGGCGACACTCCAGCCAACTATGGCGCGCAGCGAGGCCCGGTAGGCCCGCGGATCGTTCTCAGCGAGATGAGTTATGAATCGCTCGCGCAGATGCGCCTGATCGGGATTGGGAAAAAGAGGGCCAGCGACCATCTTGCCGAGAGCCCGCATTCCAAACAGGCGAATCATGGCGAACCGCGACTGTATGAGCATCCGCTGCCCGAACGTCTGGAGGATCATGGCGGGACCACTGTTCACGATTGTGAGGCTGCGAACCGACGCCGGTGCGTCGACCGCCATCTGAAACGCGATCATGCCTCCCATCGACAGTCCGACAATATCGGCCGGTGTGGCGTGCAACGTTTCGAGGAGTGCCACTGCGTCCTTCGCGAATTGGGCGACGGTGTATGGTCCGGGCGGCTTGGAGGAGCGGCCATGACCACGTACGTCCATTGCGATGACGCGGTGCGAACGCGCCAGGTCGGGAATCTGGAATTCCCAGTCAAGCGTGCTTGATCCCAGTCCGTGCAACAGCAGAAGCGGCGGGCCATCTCCTGCCGTTTCGTAGTAAAGTTCGACCCCGTTGATGTGCGCAGTGGCCATTTAGAAAAGATACTTCAACATATGCATGGGGTCGTGCTGCACCCGCTATTCTTCGGCTGTGCGTCGCGGGCTTTGTTCGAGGGGTCGAATTGCGTCGCACAGGCGAAACCGCCTGCGGCTCCTTTGCTTTCATCCACTTTCGTGGAGTGCAAACCTGCACACAAGTGGCATGCCTGGAGCCGGCGGTACGGATTGAAACCAAATCAAGGTTGAGCTGAGAATTTTTGCGCGCCATTCGCACTACTGGAGTATCTCAGTAATTCTTATCATGTCCATACTCCGAAAGTCCCTCCCTGCGATTATGCTGGTGACGCTGGCGCAAGCGCAGCCCCAACCTCAGGCCCTGCCGAACACGGGCCAACAGATCACGCCGCTAGCGCCTCCGGGGGCTACGATGCAGACCATGAACCCGGGGCTGGCGGACACCCCGGACTGGCTGGCAAGCCAGGCAGTCACGACGGCGGTGAATCCAGCTCACGACACGCTGCTGGTGCTCACCAGCGGGTTCAACCGTGTCTTCAAGCTGGAACACCCAACCATTCCCGCATTGTGGTCGCTCAATGACTCAACGGAATACGTGTTCATCTACGACATCACCAAGAACCCGCCGGCTCTCAGGCAAGTGATCCCAATCGCGAACACCTATAATGGCATTACCTTCTCCGAGGGCGCATTTTACGTGTCTGGTGGTTCTTCGGACAATATTCACGTAATTATTAACACTCAAGGGTCGTGGGTGGAGGCGCGAAACTCGCCGATTGCCCTCGGCCATGTTTCCGGACTCGGTCTGAATTTAACGAGCAACGGACCGGTTCCGATTAATAGCCAGGTGGCCGTTACGCCCTGCGCCGCCGGCATCGCCGTTTCGAGCGACGGCAACACGATGGTCGTTGCGAACTACTACAACGACTCGATCACGGTCCTAAATCGGGGTGAGAGCGCCGTCGACTTCGTCACGTGGTCCAAGCAAACCGAGCTCGATCTCCGTCCCGGCAAAAGCGACCCCTCGAAATCGGGCGTTCCGGGAGGCGAATATCCCTTCTGGGTCGCCATCAAAGGCACAACTCCAAACGCGACGGCATACGTATCGAGCCTTCGCGACCGTGAGATCGACGTGGTGACCCTCGGCAGGATACCCGCGGTCATCGCGCGGATTCCAGTGAAAGGCCAGCCCAACAAGATGACGCTGAATGCCGCTCAGACGCTTCTTTACGTCGCGGAAGATCAATCGGACACGGTGGACGTAATCGACACCGCCCAAAACACGGTGATCGAAACCATCCCGGTAATGGCCTCCCAGTTGCCGTCGTCGCTGAAGCAATACAAAGGAGCGAATCCCAACAGCGTCACCCTTTCCCCCGATGAGAAACAGCTTTACGTAACCGACGGCAACCTGAACAGCATTTCCGTTATTGCGCTGACTGGAACCAACAGCGGCGACCATGTGATTGGCCTTATCCCCACCGGCTGGTATCCCAACTCAGTTAGCTTCAGCGGCGACGGCAAGACCGTCTACGTGGTCAACTCAAAAACGCCGACGGGCCCGAATCCAGGGTGGTGTTACGGCATTTATGGCCCTCCTGGATCGCCCAATTGCAATCCCTCGAATCAATACAACCCGCAGCGCACTAAAGCGGGTCTGCAGACCTTCGCGCGCCCAGACGCCGCGCAACTCGAGACGCTAACCGCGCAAGTAATCGCGAACAATCGGTTCACCAACACCGAGAGCGATGCCGACGCCGCCATCATGTCGGCAGTGCGCAAAGGCGTCCAGCACGTCATCTTCATCATCAAAGAAAATCGGACCTACGACCAGATTCTAGGGGACCTCACTACCGCCGCCGGCAAACCGCTGGGTAATGGGGAGCCCAACTTGACTGAATTCGGCGCCTCCATCACGCCCAACCTGCACAATCTGGCACGAACCTTCGTTACGCTCGACAACTTCATGGATTCGGCCGAGGTCAGCTATGATGGCTGGGCGTGGACAACCGCTGCCCAGGCGACGGAATTCGTCGAGCGCCAATACCCGGTAGCGTACGGTTACCGAGGTCTCGCGTTGGATTCCGAGGGCGTGAATCGCAACGTGAACGTCTCTATTGCGACGGCCGCGGAACGTCAGAAGGCAAACCCCTTCACGCCCAGCGATCCCGACGTCTTGGCGGGCACTGCCGACGTGAGCGCGCCGGACGGTCCGGACAATGATTTGAATACCGGACGCCTGTGGGACTCGGCGCTGCGTGCCGGGCTTTCCGTCCGCAACTATGGTTTCTTCATAGACTGTACCCGGTATAACACCCCCGTATTTACCATTCCCCTGGCGCGCAATCCTTTCGCTACAGGCACGATTCAATCTATCCCGTCCAACGCGTCCCTGGCTCCGTTCACCGATGTCTTTTTCCGCGGTTTTGATAACGCATATCCTGATTTCTATCGCTACAAGGAGTGGGCGCGCGAGTTCGACTCCAGTTATGCCGTAGGAGGGCTTCCGGCATTGAGCCTCGTTCGACTCATGCACGATCACACCGGAAACTGGGTGCCGGGCAATGGCGGTTATCCACCGGCGGCAATCGACGGCGTAAATACTCCGGACCTGCAAGTGGCCGACAACGACTATGCAGTCGGTTTGCTGATTGAAAAGATCGCGAATAGCCGCTATGCGAACAACACGTTGATTTTCGTCGTGGAAGACGACGCGCAGGATGGCGGCGACCACGTCGATTCCCACCGCAGCATCGCGTTCGTGGCGGGGGCTTACGTCAAGCAAGGTGCGGTGGTTTCGACTCCATACAACACCATCAACTTCGTGCGAACGATCGAGGAAGTTCTCGGATTGCCGCCGATGAACCTCAACGACGCGCTTGCCCGGCCGATGGCAGATATCTTCAACACCACACCGAGCGCGTGGAAGTTTGCCGCCGGTCCCGCCCCGATTCTCTACAACACCCAACTGCTGCTGCCGCCCAAGCCTGTCGGATTGGTTGTCCCCAGGCCGTCCCACAATGCAAAGTATTGGGGCCGCGTGATGAAAGGTATGGACTTCACGGACGCCGATCGCGTCGACCCCGGCCAGTTCAACCGTATTCTGTGGAAAGGGATGATGGGCAACAAGCCTTATCCCGGAGCGGCCAAACAGGAAGAATCGGACAAATGAGGAGACGTCCCTAAAGTTATAGCCGGCCGCCTGGCTCCCGGTTCAGCGTGATAAGTCTGCTCAACTCCTGCCGGCGATTCTGCGCCGGCCGGAGTTAGCAGATCCCCGAGCTTCTTCGCCAGCGGCGCCGTCGCGCCGGTGAAGGCACGCCATTAGCAGCTTTTGTCCTCGGAGGGGCCCGAAACGGAAAGGCAAATTCCCAGGGGAATTCCAGATCGTTACGGCGTCTAATAACGAGCCATGGAACTTTCGCTGGACGTTCGCCATGCCGCTCGCATTTTGCGTTCGAAACCCGGGTTCACCCTCGCGGTAGTGCTCTCGTTGGGATTAGGGATCGGCGCTGCCACGGCGGTCTTCAGCATAGCCGACACGGTTTTCCTGCGGCCACTTCCTTACGCCGACGCTTCACAACTGGTATGGGTCGCCATCCGATTCCCGAGCAGCAATCTGGAGTTTGTCCCATCGCCAGACTACGTGGCCTGGCGTCGCGACAATCACGTTTTTCAGGAATTTGCCGCAACTCAGGCGAACCCGCCGGGAACCATGCTTCTTGGCGGGACGAATCCAGCGCAGGTACACGTCGCGAGAGTTTCGGCAAATTTCCTGGAGGCGTTCGCTGTCCACACCGATTTGGGGCGCACGTTCTGGCCCAACGAGGAACTTCCGGATGGTCCCAAGGCGGTCCTGCTGACAAGTTCTTTCTGGCGGGATCACTTTAACCAGCGCCGCGACGTCCTCGGTTCGGCCATGATGCTTGACGGCCAGCAATACACCATCGCCGGAGTGCTGCCTGCCTCATTCCAGTACCCCATGGACGCCAAGGTCGATCTGCTGACCACGCTGCCAGTCTCGCCCACCGCCACGCATCACGACCGAAGCATGTCCATCTGGGCCACATACGGACGTCTCAAACCGGGCGTGACGCTGGCGCAGGCCCAAGCCGATCTCGCCGTCCTCTTCGCGGCCTCGAAAGCCGATGCCCCCAGAATGTATCGTGCCGATAACCGCGTCGTCATCGAGCCGCTGCGGGAACACCGCGCGGGCAGCGTCCGAACTCTGCTGCTCATTCTGATTGGCGCCGCCGGTTGCCTGCTGGCCATTGCCTGCGCTAACGTAGCCAACCTGCTGCTGGCCCGCTGGTCGGCGCGTGCTCAGGAATTGGCGGTGCGGGCGGCGATCGGAGCCGGTCGCGGCCGCCTGGCTCGCCAGTTGTTTGCCGAAATCGCATTGATCATCGCCGCAAGCACTGGTGCGGCGGTTGTCCTGGTGGCAGTCGCTTTGCGAAGCTTTGTTCACTTCGCCGGCCGCGAACTGCCTCGTTTGAGTGAGGTTGGGGTCGACTACCGCGTTTTCGCCATTGCCGTCCTGGTGTCATTGGTCACGGGCGCAGTCTTTGGCGGGCTACCCATCCTGCGCGCCGGGCGGATCGATCTGCAATCCGTTCTGCAGCAGGCCGGACGCTCTGGGGGCGCCGGCCGACTCGTCATGCGCCGCTTCCTGGTGGCGCTTGAAGTGGGCCTCTCAGTGGTTCTTCTGTCGGGTTCGGCACTCCTGTTGGAAACCCTGTGGCATCTTCGCAATGATCACCTGGGCTTCAGCCCGGAGCACCTTTTCACGGTCTCCATTCCCATACGTGGCGCCGCGGTGCCTCCAGCGTCCCCTGACATCCTCGCCGATCTGCGCCGCATCCCCGGAGTCGAAGCCGCCGAGGTCGTGCAATGCACTCCGCTCACCGGCGGCATGATGTTCATCACCTTCTCGCGGTCCGACCGCCCGCTGCCGGAGCCATTCCATCGTGGGGACTCAGTGAGCGTTTGCGGAGTTGGTCCCGACTACCTGAAAGCGTCCGGCGTCGCGCTAAAACAGGGGCGCTTCATCTCGGACGAAGACTCGCACCATCCTGGCACGGTCGCGGTGATTAACGAAGCCGCCGCGCACGCTTACTTCCCCGGCGAGAGCCCAGTGGGCAAGCAGATTCTCGGCACCGGCGGGAATCCGTGGAAGACCGTCATCGGCGTGATCGCCGACACCAAGAACGCCGGACTAAACCATCCACCCGCACCCCAAGCTTTGATCAACGACACGACACAAGTCGAACCATCCGAACTCCTCCTTCTCGTCCGCAGCCTCGCTCCCGAGAGTGCAGTTGCGATCGCGTTCCGCGCGGAACTGAGGATCAGCCATCCGGGGCTCTTCACAAGATTCCAGACTCTGAGCCAAGACATGGACGAGATGACGGCCAGCCCGCGCTTCAATACCGTCCTGCTCGCGGCGTTCGCCGGCCTGGCGCTACTGATGGCTATCGTTGGTGTTTACGGGGTGCTGGCATTCTCAGTGGCACAGCGCCGCCGCGAGATCGGCATCCGGATGGCGCTCGGGGCATCCCCACAGGCGGTGCTCGGGCTCGTCATGAAGGAGGGCGCCATGCTGGTCTCGCTTGGTGCGCTCGCCGGACTTGCCGCCGCGCTCGGCCTGACACGTTACCTCGGCTCGCTGCTCTACGGAGTCAAACCAGGCAACCCTGAAACATACGTTTTAGTGGTCCTGCTGCTGGCCTTCGCGGGACTGGCCGCAAGCTTCATGCCGGCGCGACGGGCAGCGGTGGTCGATCCCCTCGAGGCGCTGCGGCACGAGTAGAGTTAACGCAGCCCGAGCTGTTTCGCGAGCCACTCTTCGCGATCCCTGGTGGAAGCAGCGTCGTTGAATTCGTGCCCGCCTTCGTACCATCGGACCAACTTCGGCTCGCTCGCCGCGGCAGCGTAACGATTGGCCTGCTGCTCGTCGACAAAACGGTCGTATCGAGCGAACTGCAGGAAGAGAGCGGCTGGAGCTGCCTTGCCGATGTAGCGGTCGCTATCGATCACTGAAACAACCCCGGCCCACTGCTTCCCTTTCTCACTGCTGTCGCGCTTCAAGACAGCCTTGCTGTACCTCGAAAACCCGCCCATCAACACCAGCGCCTTGAAGCGCCGCTCCGAGACGGCCACCAGCCCGCCCATGGTGGCGCCGTAGCTGTGGCCGACGTACGCCAGCCGCTTGGGATCGACATTGAAATGCTGCACCAGCACGTCGGCGGACCGCCGCAGCTCCACCACTTCGTTCAACCACGAATCACGGTCGGCTTCCGCTCCCTCGGTTGGCTTGTTGTCCGGACGCAGCCAGGGAGCATTAATCATGATCGATGCGGCGCCGCGGCGCGCGAGGTTGAAAGCTTCCGGCAGAAAACTGGACCGGTCGCCTTGCCCCCAATGCTGCCATACAATCCCCGGCAAAGCGCCCTTGCGCGACGGAATCACGGCATAGGCCGGGACGCGTCCACCCCCGCGTGGGCTGGTGAATGACAGGTCGATCAGCTTCCCGAACCCGTAATCCTTGACGACCTTCTCCTCGATCCCCAGGGGCGCCGAAGCGTCGTAGTTCAGATCGGGGATCTGGCCGCGGAGCGAAGCCGCCGCGGCAAACGCGAGCACGATCAGGCCCCGCGGCATCACAGATTCTTCACGAGTACCTGGCGGATGGCATTGTCGCTGAACATCCCTTCCGTCCGCAACGCGTATGCGCAATGCATCTCCAGGACGCCCTCGCCAAAAGTGATGCTCATTTCAGCGGGCGTCTTCACATTCTTCAGCTTGATCTTCTTCAGCCCTTCGCGCACTGCCTCTTTGCCCATGTCATCCAGGCAGATGGCGCGCAATGCCATATTGAGCCGATGGCAGGAAATATTGTTGATGAAGTTGAGCGCCTCGGCGTCGTTGCTGATGCTCTCCCAATCCACTTCGTAGGGAATCGCTACGCCGCAGATCTCCTCGATCTCTTTTACTCGTTCAGGAAACGTGACTTCCTGGAGTTCTTTCACCTTGCGTCTTTCGTCGAGACCATAGCCCCTTCAATATGACAGATCCCGATTCGCCCGTCATGCGTACAATGAATGGTTCGTGAGCTGGCAACCAGAAATCGACGAGATCCGTCGGCGCGAGGAATTGGCGCGCCAGATGGGCGGCGCTGCCAACGTTGAGCGCCAACACACTGCAGGGCGCCTTACCGTACGCGAGCGTATCGACCGCCTCCTTGACCCGGGCTCCTTCCATGAAGCCGGGGCCTTGGCCGGTCAGTCGAAGTACGACTCCGACGGGAACCTTGTCTCCTTCATTCCCTCGAACTTTGTGGTCGGCAGCGGACGGATCGACGGCCGGCCTGTCGTGGTCGGAGGAGACGATTTCACCGTACGGGGCGGGGCGGCCGACGCGTCGATCGGCAACAAGATGGGGCACGGCGAGAAACTGGCCCGTGGGCTTCGAATGCCCATCGTACGCCTCGTCGACGGCACCGGAGGCGGCGGCAGCGTCAAGACCATCGAGCAGATCGGCCGCACCTACGTACCCGCCAATCCCGCCTGGGACACCATTACGGCCATGCTCGGCGAAGTTCCGGTGGTCGGCGCATGCCTGGGCCCGGTAGCCGGACTCGGAGCGGTTCGCGTCGTCACGTCGCACTTCTCGTTAATGGTCCGGGGCGTCAGCCAGCTCTTCGTGGCGGGCCCGCCGGTGGTGGAGCGCGGCGTCGGTGAAAAGGTCACCAAAGAACAACTCGGCGGCCACGAAATTCACGCTCGCGGCAGCGGCGTCGTCGACAACGAAGTCGACACCGAAGAGGAGGCTTTCGCCACCATCCGGCGTTTTCTCTCGTACCTGCCTTCGAACGTCTGGCAAGCGCCGCCCTGCCTGCCTCCTACTGACGATCCCGGTCGCCGCGAGGAGGAACTGCTCTCCATCATTCCGCGCGACCGGCGCCGGAGCTACGACGTACGTCGAATCCTCGGTCTCGTCCTCGATAGCGACTCGTTCTTCGAAATCGGGCGCTACTACGGCCGTCCCGTGGTGACCGGACTCGCGCGCCTGCACGGCTGCCCGGTCGGCATTATCGCGAACGATCCTCGCCAAGGCGGCGGAGCTCCAAACGTCGCGGCCTGCGACAAGATGATTCGCCTGGTGGATGTTTGCGATACGTTCCACATTCCCGTCGTCAACTTTGTCGACAATCCCGGGTTCCTCATCGGCAGCGCGGCCGAACGTGCCGGTACTGTTCGCGCCGGCGCCCGCGCGCTGGTCGCAATCTACCAGGCCACCATGCCGTGGATCTCCATCCTGATTCGACGATGCTACGGAGTCGCCGGCGCCGGACACGGCAATGCCCAGGCCCTGAACCTGCGGTATGGATGGCCATCCGGCGACTGGGGATCTCTCCCGATCGAAGGCGGCGTGCAGGCCGCTTACCGCCGCGATATCGAGTCCTCTCCAGACCCTGAAGCGCGGCGGCGCGAGATCGAAGAAAGCCTGAACCGCTTCCGCTCCCCGCTGCGCACCGCCGAAGCTTTCGGCATCGAAGAAATTATCGATCCCCGCGACACCCGTACGCTCCTCTGCGAATGGGTACAGGCTGCATACGCGCTGCTTCCGTCCGAGCTTGGCCCGAAAGCCCGAACCTGCCGTCCATGACTACGAATCGCATCGAGGCATTCAGCGACGGCGTGCTCGCCATCATCATCACCATCATGGTGCTGGAATTGAAGCAGCCCGCCGGAACCAGCCTTGCTGCTCTGGAGGGCCTCGTGCCAGTCTTCCTAAGCTACATCCTCAGCTTTGTCTATGTCGGCATTTACTGGAACAATCACCATCACCTGCTGCACGCCACGGAGCGCGTGAGCGCGGGCGTCCTGTGGGCCAATTTGCACCTGCTGTTCTGGCTCTCACTCTTCCCCTTCGCGACCGCCTGGCTTGGCTCCGGTCATATCCAGCCAATCCCGACCGCGTTCTACGGGTCGATCCTGCTGATGGCTGCGATCGCGTGGTTTGTCCTGCAGTGCGCGATCATTGCGAACGAAGGCCGCCAATCCGTCGTCGCCATTGCCCTGGGTCGCGACTGGAAGGGTAAGCTCTCTCCAGTAATCTACCTGGTGGCGATTGCTGTGGCCTTCGTGAATCCAATTATTTCGAATGTACTTTACTCGTTCGTCGCGCTGCTCTGGTTCATTCCCGACCGCCGCATAGAGCGGGCGTTGAAAGCCAATGCGGCAGGCGAAGTAAAGCGCAGTTAGGCACAGGAAGGTAACCGTCAGCCGGGTCGCCGGCGAGTCGTGCGACCACACGAAGTGAGGCATGTTGTTTACGGCCGCGTGCATGAGCATTGTAAGCAGCAAGCTGCCATTGGTCCGCAGGTATAGCCATCCGAATGCAACGGAAAGCGCCGTTACGCCAAGCGCCCACAAGGGAAACGATTGTCCATATTCCGCGTTTCCTGGAACGGCGAGGAAAAACAACGGCAGGTGCCAAAGGGCCCATGCCACGCCTACGAGCACGCTGCCAATCGCAAGTCCAAAACGCTCCGCGAGTCGAGGCAGGGCGAAGCCGCGCCAGCCGATCTCCTCGCCCGCTTGGAACGGTGTTGAGAGGATGATGGCGAAGACGACCATCGCAGGGGTGTTTGGCCCGATCGACAGCCATGACCCGCCGATCCAGCGATACGTGAGCGCAACGGCGAGCCTGATGCAGCCCATAAAGCTCAGCGCAAACACGTACCATCTCACGCCTATCCGCCATCGGGTCAACCCCTGAACCACCCGCACCCGATCCGCTTGCGACATCAGCGCGAGTGACACTCCGGCGGGCGCCATGGTTCCCAGAAAACCGAGCACCCCGGCCAGCGTTAGTACCAGGTCGCCGGAACCTGCCGTGCGTACAACTGCAACGGCCGCAAGAAAAAACGCCCACGAAACAACAAATGTGACGGCGAAAAACCTGCCCAAGGGCCCCACGTGGATGAATTACGATTTCGCTCCGCCGGGAGTTCCATGAATTGAGGCGTGCCGCCGCTGCAAAAACCGACGGACCGCCGGGTCGCGCTCCAGCCCGATCGCCATCTCGTAGGCCGCGCGTGCCTCGTCGCGCATTCCCGCGCGAGCCAGCAAATCGGCACGTGCTGCCCAATACGACTGGTACTCCGCGATCCGTGCATCGCCGCTCAATTCCCGCATCGCCTCGAGCCCGGCCGCGGCGCCGCTCAACTCCGCAATTGCCACGGCCCGATTGATGGCGACCACCGGCGACCCGGTAATGGCCGCCAACACATCGTAAAGCTGCACCACCGCCGCCCAGTTGGCTTCGCCGGTTCGCCGACGATAGACGTGCGCGGACTGCAAGGCGCCCTCAACCTGATATCTCCCGATCGAACCCAGCGTGCTGGCGCGGAGGAGAAACCCCTCGGCTTCTTCGATGCCCCCCCAATCCCACGCCGCCAGATCCTGCTCGGCGAAGGGGACGTACTCACCTTCAGGATCGCGCCGCGCCCGCCGCCTCGCCTCGGCGTGAAGAATCAGGGCCAGGAGACCCAACGCCTCCGCTTCCTCCGGCAACATCTCGACCACCAGGCGCGCGAGGAAGATGGCTTCCTCTGTGAGGTCGCGACGGACCACGTCATTCCCGCCCGCTTCGGTCCAACCCTCGGTGTATGCCGCGTATACCGCATCCAGCACCGCTTCGATACGGCCGGGAAGTTCGTCGCGGTCTGGAATGCGAAACGGAATACCCGCCTGCCGGATCTTGTCTTTCGCACGCACCAGCCGCTTGCTCATGGCCGTCGGGGATGTGAGGAAGGACGAAGCAATCACCTTGGCATCCAGTCCCAGCACCACCTGCAGCATCAACGGAGCCCGGATGCTCGCTTCAATCGCCGGGTGCGCGCACGTAAACATCAGCGCGAGCCGCTGGTCGGGAATGGTTATTTCCATGCCGGTATGCAATTCCGGCGACAGCATCTTCAGGTCTGGAGCGGCAAGCTCGTGCCGCCGCAGCCCCCGGTCGCGATCGATGATCCGACGCCGCGCCACCGTCAATAGCCAGCCTTCCGGATTCGAAGGGCAGCCGGTTCGCGGCCAATCGGCTAGCGCGGAGGTGAAAGCCTCGGAAAGAGCGTCTTCGGCCACTGAGACATCGCGTGCGCGCGCCGCCAGGAAGGCGATGAGCTTGCCATAACTCCGGCGAGCCACCGCCTCGGCCACGCTGCGCGCGTCTCCGCCGGCCTCAAGCGATTGGCTCATAGCACAGGAAGACGTTGCCGTTTCCGAACACCCGCGAGCTCATGAGCTTGAGGCTCAGCCGGTCGAGCATGCCCTCAAACAAACTGCGGCCGTGGCCGAGCGCGACGGGGTTTAGAACGATCTGATACTCATCGATCAGCCGCTCCTGCGAAAGCTGCGAGACGATGCTGCCGCTGCCCATAATCACCAGGTCCGGCCCGTCCTCAGCCTTCATTTTCCGGACCGCTCCGGCCATATCCTCTTTGATGAGTGTCGTGTTCGCCCATGTCACCTCGTTGAGCGTTCTCGAAAACACAATCTTGGACAATTGATTCATGCGTTCGGCGACGCCCGGGCTATTCTTCGCCGCCATCGGGGTTGGCCAGTATCCGGCCATCATCTGATACGTGGCCCTCCCGAATACCAGCACGCCGCCACCCTTGGCATTGCTCTCGGTGAACGCTGCCCATTCGGCATCATGCTTGTGGGCCCAGCTCATATCGCTCTTGGCGTCGACGAAACATCCATCGAGGGAAACGTTATTGAATACGAGTAGCTTTCTCATTTCGCCTCCGGTTTGGGCTCTCGAGCGATCTCGTCGAGGAACTGGCCGATGTCCCTGGTCAGGAACGTACCTTCCCGAACGGGACGAACCTCGACGATGCCGTGCAGCGAAGTGGGCGACCGGGCGGCCCACGAAAGCGCTGCGTCCAGGTCGGGAACTTCAATTACATGAAAACCGCCCAACTGCTCTTTTGAATCCGCATAAGGCCCGTCGAGCACTTGTGTCTTGTTGTCCCTGATCCGTACTGTTGTGGATGCCGACGTCGGCTCCAGCCCGTGGCTCAACTTCAGCACGCCCGCTTGCGCCATTGCCTGCATGAAGGCTTTATAGGCGCCCAACCAGTGCTCCTGCTCCGCGCGGGTCAGTTCGTGCCAGCCGGCCTCAACGACATAATCCAACAAAATGTATTTCATCTGGAATCTCCTTATTGGCGAGCATCCTGCTCAGCCACTACAATGTCGACCGGGCATCGCCCGTTTGGACATCCCGCAAGAAGCTTTTTGTGATGAATGAAACAAGGTGGGGTGCAGGCGGTTTCGCCTGTCCTTTCTCGGTGAGGCCCAAAGGCAGGCTGAGTGACTGCTCCACCCCTCCACAGCGTGCCGCACCTGGAGTTTTCGACCGTCTCTTTGAATACTTGAAGAATACCAAGGCCGAAAACGGGACGCGGTTAATTCCGGTAATATCCCTCCCGAGCCCGCACCCGCCACTCTTTCGGCCGCAGAGCCCCAGACGCAGCCAGTGACACCTGAATATGGCAAAACGTCCCAGACGGCTTCTGTTCCGAAGGCTGATAGCCGATCGTATAACGCGAGCGCAAATCGTCGATCAACTCCGCCAGACGTTCCTCCACGCGTTTGCCGCCCAGGCCGATTGCTTCGCCGCCGGTAAGTTCGGCGTACTTGTGCGCATCGCCTGGAGGATGCGAGTGCCGGAGAGGAGCTTCGACGGCCATGATCGGTCCCGCCCACAGCAGCGCAGCTGAACTCCGAAGCAACATCGGCGCCACTACCGCTCCCGCTTCGTGAAGTTCTCGAATCGCCTCGCTCTCGGTGTGTACGGTCCGTCCAGTGGCGACGTTCGGCAGATTGTCGGTGAGCCAGATCACCACGCGCCTACCGGACGGACCGCCCGACGTCCTAAGCAACTCCGCGGCTTCCCAAACGGCCTCATTGAAATATGCGCCGCCGGGCTCATGCTCGGTGGACGCCTGCCTGATCGCGGCAGCCGTTCTTCCGCGATCCGTTGTGAACCCGTCGATCACGCGGCCATGCGCCGCATATACCATCACCGCGACCTCATCGGCCGGCTTCAGATGTGCCAGGGCCGATTGCGCGCCCTCCGCCAGCCGCTTGAGCACCGCCTGTGAGGTGTCGGTCATATCGAAGAGCATTACGATGGAAAGCGGCAGTTCGTCGCGACTGAAGAACGCGATCGTCTGCGGCTTGCCATCCTCGAAGACCTGCAGGTCCTCCCGCCGCAATGCCGCCGTCGACGTGTTGGTCTTCCTCTGCACCACCTGAACGTCCAGCAGCACGAGCTCCGACGTTGTTCGAAACACCGCCGTCCCGTCCTGGCCGAACGCCGTCACAGCCGCAAAAGCGCACGTCAAGGCAACGCGCGCCTGAGCTTGCGAAAACACTTACTCCTCCCGCAACAACCTCAAAGGCGACAACGACAGGGCCCGCTGCGCCGGAATCCACGTCGCCACCAGGCCCATCACGAGCATGGCCATAACGACGCCAACCAACACCAAAGGATCCCGCGGAGTCGCCTGATAAACAATCGCCGCCAGCACCTTGCTGGCCAGAATTCCCAGCACCAAACCCACCGCCGAACCCAATGCGAGAAGCTTAAATGCCCGGCCCAGCGCGGCCTGCAACACCTGTTCCGGCTTTGCGCCGATCGCGATGCGTATTCCCAATTCCTTTAGCCGGCGGCTCACGGAATAGGCAGCCATTCCAAAGATCCCGGTTATCGCCAGCATTGCGCCCATCACGCCCAGTACACCCAACGAGATGGTCGCCATGCGGGCTGGAAATAAGAGGATATCCATCGCCTTAAAACGTGTTTGGATGAAGATCGGCAGACCCGGATCCAGTTGCCGTATTGAGCCTCGGATCGATGCCGCGAGGCTTTGCGGATCGCGCTCGGAGCGCACTACCAGCCAAGTCGAGCTGGACGGTGATTGGAGAATGGGACGAAACATCACCGACTGCGGACTCTCCGTCAAGCTGGTGTATTTACCGTCTTCGACAATTCCCACCACCTGGATCCGCTTCCCGCTCGCAAACTTGTAGTATCGGCCCACGGCGTTGGCTTCGGACCCGAAGACTTTGCGCGCGAACTGCCGGTTGACGACCGCCACAGGCGGCGTGTTCTTGTCCTCATGGGCGGTAAATGTTCTCCCGGACAGCAGGGTGGTTCCCGCGGCATGCAGATACTCGGGAGATACGTTGAAGATCAGGGCATCTACCAGCACGTTTGCCGGCCGCAGGTCCGAGGCAGTGTCGGCAAATACGTTCGAGTCGCTGCCGCCATCACTCAGCGGCACAGCGTCGGCGAGGCCGACGGCCTCCACGCCCGGAATCGTCTTAACCGCGTCGGCCATCTGCTTTTGCATCGCGGGTATCTGTTCGCCCCGGTAGCCGGCCATCGTGAGATCGGTATCCACGAGCAGAGTATTCTCGACGTCGAAGCCGAAGCCGGAGTGCAGCGAGTGCGCCAGCCCGCGTACCGCGACCAACGAGGATGTCACCAGCACGGCGCAGATCGCGATTTGCGCTGCGAGCAACAAATCGCGCAGGGTCAGCCGCCGGCCAACAGCCGACGATCCGGATTTGATGATCTGGTATGGGTCGACCCGGAGCACCTGTCGTGCCGGAACAATGCTGAACAGAATCCCGCTCACCAACGCCAGCGCCACCGCGATCCCATAGACGTTCGCGTCCGGATTTACAGGTACGTGGATCGGATACCGTGAAAACGGCTGCCAGGCGCTGAGGGCGCGCAGGAGCGCGATGCTGCCGAGCAGACCGGCAACCCCTCCGATCAGCGCGATTGAGCCCGCTTCCACCAGCAATGGCCGGAGAACCCGGTTACGGTTCGCTCCAAGGGCCAGCCGCAGCGCAACGTCGCGCGAGCGGTCCGCCGCGCGTGCGGCAAACAGGCTTCCAAGGTTCGCGCACGCTGCCAGCAAAATCAGCCCCGACAGCAGCATCAGCGCGGCCATAAACGCCTGTACCGGCGGGCCCAGGAAATCGCCGTAAAGGCTCGGGTTCGCCAGCGTGAACGTCATGTTCCCGTCGTCTTTGGGATAGCTGTGCTCCAGATCCCGGCCGATCGAGTTCAGGTCCGCCGTGGCCTGCTCGCGCGTGATCCCCGGCTTCAGCCTTCCCACCACCTGGAACAGTGCGTGATTCCCTCGTTCCTTGGTGAAGTCTGAACCGGAGATCTGCTCGTTATTGACAAGCGGCAGGAACAGGCCGGGCGAGAAGAACAACACCGTGCCGTGGAATCCCGGCGACGCCACACCGATGATGGTGAACGGATGCTTGTTGATCTGCACCGTCCGTCCCACCACACTACGATCGTCTTGAAACCGCGTGTGCCAGTATTCATAGGTGAGCACGAT
Organism: Bryobacteraceae bacterium; assembly: GCA_035295125.1. GTDB lineage: Bacteria > Acidobacteriota > Terriglobia > Bryobacterales > Bryobacteraceae > JAICMB01. Next base: position 66,305 of record DATGJP010000045.1, read on the forward strand.
ATAGGGAGCGCTGTTCGGCCCGTGTTCGTCCGATGCATGGAAGAAACGTCCGAGGTACGGCTGCAGACCCAGTGCGTCGAAGTAGTTTCCGCTCACCTCTTCGGTCCAGGCGCGCGACGGGGTATCGCCGGTGTCCAGGCCGGCGAGCGTGATGTTGCTCGCCGCCAGTCCATCGAAGCTGCGATTGCGATCGCGCAGGTCGACGTAGTCGGGATAGGATTGCTGGCCGTCCTTGGCGCGCCCCCGCTCGAGCATGACAAGGCTCTCTGCCCGCGGCACACTGAGCGGCCGCAGGATTAGCCCATTCATGACACTGAAAACAACCGCATTGGCGCCGATCCCCATTGCCAGCGTTAAGATCGCGGCAATGCTGAACCCCGGAGATTTGCGTAATGCCCTGAAACTACAGCGAATGTCGTGCATTTTCGTAGCCCCTCAACTAACAGCCCATGGCAGAAGTCGGGCAGGCTCAATGCCTACCCCACCTTGGCTCGCAACCTGTTGAGCCATAAAGGTGGCGCAGGCGGTTTCGGCTGCGCATGCCGCTTTCAAAGACTTCTGCCACGGGCCCCTAACATACAGTCCTCACTAAAGACCGAAACTTACAAATACTATTACACGCGTCGAAAAAATTCGCCAAATCTCGATAAAATGCCACCATGTCTACGCTGTTGCGGGATTTGCTTTACGCTGTAAGGACGTTGCGGAGGTCGCCCGGGTTCGCCGGAATCGCTGTTGTAACCCTGGCGCTCGGGATCGGCGCGAACACCTCGCTCTTTTCGGTAGTCAATGGCGTTCTGCTGAACCCGCTGCCCTATCCGCACTCCGATCGACTCGTCGCCATTTATGCGAAAACCCCTGGATTCGACCGTAGTCCAACCGTTTATCTGAACTTCCTGGATTGGCAGCGTGAATCGCGAACGATATCGACCATGGCAATCTATCGGAACCAGGATTACAACTACCAGGGCGCCAGCCAGGCCGAGCGGTTGAGCGGCTACATGGTCTCCGCGGACTTCTTTTCTACGCTTGGTGTGCAGCCCATTCTGGGCCGCGCCTTCCGGGCTGACGATGACCACGTCGGCGCAGCGCCGGTGGTGCTACTCGGTGGCGGGTTCTGGTCCCGCGAATTCGGTTCGTCGCCCGACGTTGTCGGAAAATCACTGGTCCTCAATGGCTCGTCCTATACAGTTGCCGGCGTTATTCCCACGAGCTTCAGTTTCTATGGCCACGACCGCGATGTCTACACTCCTATCGGGCAGTGGAACGATCCGTCGTTTCGCGACCGCCGCATTTCCGTAAGCACGCTCGTGGTTGGGCGGCTAAAGCCCGGCGTCACACTTCCACAAGCCCAGGCCGACATGGACGTGGTCGCTCGCAATCTTGCCGCCGCGTATCCCGTGGCCGACAAGAACACCGGGATCACACTGGTTTCCATGAAGGAAGATATTGTGGGCAACGTACAGCCGTTGCTCTTCGTCCTCATGGCCGCGGTTGGCTTTCTATTGCTCATCGCATGCGTGAACGTTGCAAATCTTCTGCTGGCGCGCTCCATGGGCCGATCGCGCGAGTTCGCCATCCGGGTATCGCTTGGGGCCGGGCAGTGGCGTGTAATTCGTCAACTTCTGACGGAGAGCTTCCTCCTCGCCGCCTGCGGCGGAGTCCTGGGCCTCCTTCTTTCGTATGGAGCGATCAAAGCCGTTCTGAACACGCTGCCGGGCACGTTGCCCCGCACTGAGGAGATCGGGTTGGATGCGCGAGTCTTGCTGTTCACCATGGCGCTCTCGCTGTTTGCCGCCGTGATATTCGGCCTTGCGCCGGCGGTCAAGGGCTTGAGCGTCAACGTGCAGGACGTCCTCCGCGAAGGGGGCCGGGGATTCAGTGGCGCACGGCAACGGCTGCAGAGTGTTTTCGTGGCCGTGGAGATTGCCATGGCGCTGATTCTGCTGATCGGAGCGGGGCTGATGCTTCGCACACTTGCCGCGCTTTGGCGCGTGAATCCTGGGTTCAACCCGAGTCATGCTATTACCTTCAGCCTGTCGATGCCGTCGTCCGACGACACGACTTCCGCTGAAACCCGAGCTCGGCTGCGCCAGTTCGACGATAAGATGCGGTCCATTCCCGGCGTACGGGCGGTTTCCGTCACACTTGGATCCCGCCCCATGATTCATGATTCCTCAGTGCCCTTATGGATCGAAGGACGCCCAAAACCGGCCAATGACGCTGAAATGCCCGGCGCGATGTTCTACCTGGTCGAGGCCGGCTTCGAGCAAGCGATGGGCGTTACCCTCGAACGCGGCCGTTTTGTCACGCCACAGGATAACGAGAATGCTCCGCTGGTGATCGACATCGACGACGTCTTTGCGCGCTCGTACTTCCCGGATGAGGACCCCATCGGCAGGCACGTGAACCTGACGCAATTCAACGTGCAGGCGGAAATCATCGGAGTGGTGGGCCACATCAAGCAGTGGGGGCCGGGAGGAGATGTGAAGGGCGCGGTCGAGGCCCAGTTTTTTTATCCCTTTATGCAGCTTCCCGAAAAGCTTATGAAACTGGCCGCAGGCGGTGTCGCTGTCGTGCTCCGGACCGAAGGCGATCCTACCGAGATTATGAAACTGGTTCGGCCGGCGGTTGCGCAGATCGATTCGCGCGAGATCATCTACGGGGTCCAAACGATGGATGGGGTCATCGCGCGCTCGCTCGCGGCGCGACGGCTATCGATGATTCTGCTGGCCATATTCGCGGCGCTTGCGCTTGTTCTTTCGTGCGTTGGAATCTATGGCGTCAGTTCCTACGTCGTGGGTCAGCGCACCCATGAAATCGGCATCCGTATGGCGCTCGGTGCGCAGTTCGGCGACGTCATGCGCATGGTGCTCGGCGAAGGGGCAAGAATGGCGCTATTGGGGATCGCTGCTGGTATCGCCGGAGCATTCGGGTTGACGCGCCTGATGGAAAACCAACTTTTTGGCGTCAGCGCCCACGATCCCGTGACGTATTTTGGGGTTGCCGTTCTGCTGACCGTGGTTGCGCTTCTGGCTTGTTTTATTCCGGCGCGCCGCGCGTCGCGGGTCGACCCGGTAGTCGCTTTGCGGTGCGAATAGCCGCTACTAATCTGCGGCTCAGGACGTGGTGCGATTTGCAAACTAAAATCTTGCGGTACCTGTAGCGCCGGCTTTAGCCCCATGCCGCTTAGTTTTACGCGATGGAGCAAGACTCGGTGCTTTTGACGAGATATTTCGAAGTGGTGAAGGAGGGTTTCAAACCCGCCGCAGGTTGCAAACCTGCCTTGCATCCGCTGCGTCGGTCCCACTACCAGGGAAACTAAGTGGCCTTCGGCTTTAGCCGGTAATTCCGGTACGAGTCATATGATGTTTCACTCCGCTGCATCCGAATTCCGAGGTCGGCGCTCTCGAGGCGGCGGCGCGCCGCTTCCGCATATCGAGCACATAATGTGACGGTGTGGACCCACTTCCCGGGTTCAACCCGACGGTTGCGCAGAGGAGGATGTTACGTGGCAACGCGAGCCAACGGTTTGGCGTCCCCAGGGGGATTCGAACCCCCGTTACCGCCGTGAAAGGGCGATGTCCTAGGCCGGGCTAGACGATGGGGACTTTCAGAGAGGCGCTACAAACCAATCTAACATGGGCGTTCCGCCGTGACCAGCACCGAACGCCCAAACCGTACTACAGCGTCTTCAGGTAGGCGATCACGTTGTCCTTTTCATCCTCGGACAACATATCGGAATAGGACGGCATGCCGTTGCCGCCGGCGTTGATCATGGCGCGCACGTTGGCGTCATTCACCGGCTTGCCATTCTTCAACTTGCCGCGCTTGTACAGGCCTTTCAACGACGGCCCAATCTTCTTCTCATCGGTGTCGGTATTGTGACAGACAGCGCACTGCTCGAATACTTCTTTGCCCTTGGCGGCGTCACCTTTCTTCTGCGCCGGCGCAAGCGACGCGAACGCGAACAGTAGACCCGCACTGGACAGGCAAACAATCGATTTACGCATGTTGGGTTAGCTCCGGGTTAGTCAACTTTTCTAGTCTAGCAAGCTTGCTTCACGGCTCGACACTGTTGGCATATTAAAATGCGTTCAAGACCATGCCTCAACATCACGTGCTGAAAGAAGGCGATCCTGCTCCCGAAATCCGGCTGAGCGACGACCAGGGCAACCCGTTTGAACTCTCCAAACTCCAGGGGAAGAACGTCGTGCTGTTCTTCTATCCCAAGGCCGACACGTCGGGTTGAACGAAGGAAGCCATCGGGTTCCGTGAGAACTCGGCAAAGTTTGCGTCGCGGGATGCCGTCATCGTGGGCGCATCGCCGGATAGCGTTGACAAGCAGGCGAAATTCAAAGCAAAACATGGGTTTCCGTTCGCGTTGCTCGCGGACGTCGATCACGCCGCCGCGGAAGCCTACGGCGTCTGGGTGCAAAAAAGCATGTACGGAAGGAAGTATATGGGTATCGAGCGATCCTCGTTCCTGATCGGCAAGGATGGGCGCATCGCGAAGATCTACCCGAAGGTCAAGCCGGAGGGGCACGCAGAAGAGGTGTTGGCCGCGTTAGGCGAGAACAAATAACAACGAAAGCAGCACGATCAGGCCGATATACTGCACCAGCGTGAGGTTATCGGGTTCCGCGGGGTAATCCTTGCTGAAGAGGCGATACAGCGCGCCGAGGCCAATGAGAAGCAGCATGGTGTCTTCGGTGAGCGCCCACATCACCAGGACGGAGGCCAGCGCGATCCCGCGATGATAACGGGTGAGCGCCCGAAAACCGCGGCCGCCGTCGAGCTGCCAGATCGGAATCAGGTTGAACAGGTTGATCCAGGCGCCCGTTTTGGCAATGGCCATCCAGATCGGCGCGCCGGTGAGCAGGCCCACGACCCAGGCGACCACGGCGGCGCCGAGACCGTAGATCGGGCCGGCCAGCCCGACACGCGCGTCCTCCACCGGATTCGCCGGATACTGCTTCAAACGTACGAAAGCGCCAACGAACGGGATGAACATGGGAGCCGTCGCCGCGATGTTGTACCGACGGAGCGCGATCACATGGCCCATTTCGTGGATATAGATGGAGAGCACAAAGCCGAGTGCGAATTTCCAGCCATACAATGCCCAGTACACGCCCAGAAATGCCAGCATACTCAGCAGCGTGTTGAGTTTCGTCAGGCCCAGAACCAGCAGCTTGGCCTTGGTCATTGCCAGCAGCGCGATGGTTTTGAACTTCCACAGAATGACGCCGACGGGACCAAGCTTGGCAAAGCGTTTCGCCCAGACGCTCGCCTCCTGGCCGGATGCCGGACCCGCGGCCGCGGCAAACTGGGCGTCAATGTTTTCGATGCGCGCTTTTACGGTGCCGTACTCGGCGCTGTCCGGAGGCAGGAGCGCCAGCGCACGAACCCACGCAGTCCGCGCGAGCGTCCAGTTACCGGCCTGGCCGGCGAGTTTGGCCTCGTAGGCCAGTTGATCGAATTCGGGGGAATTCACAGCGTACTTTCATTTTACAGGCCGCTTCGGCTGATAAGGCGGAAAAGGCTCGGTATCGGGCGTTATGCGCACGCCCGTTGTGAACTTGAACGGATATTTCCCGCCGCTGGGATAGGTCATCTCGACCAGGAAGGCCGTCCATCCCTTTGCCGGCGGGTCGACATGCGCCACGTAAACGCCGCCGCCCTGATCCTCTAACTCGGAGCTTTTGTAAGCGGGACCGATCGTCATTAAACGGAAATCGCGATGATCGGGGTCGGTGGCCTGCCACAGCTTCACCGCCGAAGGCTTATCCTTGCTCACCACCCGAATGTCGCCGTTCGATTCGAATTTCCAGGTGAAATGCGGCCGCGGCGTGCCATGTAGAATCGCCTCGTAAAATGCAATGTTGCTCTCGCGATAATCCGTGCCTTCGCGGTGGTGATTCGTGTTCGGCAGGTACCGCAAGTATTTTTCGCCCTTCAGATCGTCGAAATAAAACCGTGACGAATCGGGCAGGAAAAACTGGTCCCCCGCCGCGTTCACGATGAACTTGGGCAGGGTCAGACGATCGCGATACCGGTACGGCTCCTCGATGTCGAGCATCTTCTCGTACTCCGGCGTGCCGTTCCAGTCCATCAGTCCGGCCTCCACGTAGTCCTTGACGGCCGGCGCCCAGAAGCCATAGACGCGGTAGTGATGCTCGAACGATTTCTCCAGGTTCAGCATGTCAATCGACATGGGAATGATGGCGACGACACGCTTGTCGACCGCGGCAGTCGTCCAGGTGGTCCAGCCTCGCTTTGAGCCGCCGGAGACGACGAACTTCTCCACTTTCACGTTGCCGGCTGCCGGAGTCGCCAGGAACGACGTGATTGTGTCCATGGCCCGAACTGCGGATTTGGTCATCGGCAGGCGCAAGATCCAGGATGGGTCGGCGGTGGCGAGATACTTCACCTGCGCATAAGCGATGATGGCGTCTTCAGACCGCCGGCGAGTCTCGTCTTTGAACACCAGCGGCTCGTTCGGTACGTCCTGAAGCTCCGCGACTACGGTGTGCGTCGTCAGCGCATTATCCACGAACGTGGGGTCGTCGATCTTGTCCGGCATCTTGTCGTTCACAGATCCGCCGGTAATGAACAAGTATCCTGTCGTGCCCTGGATTTTGTCCGGCTTGACCACGATGAGCCAGTGCTTCCAGACGGTGCGGTCCACTTCTTCCGGTTTGCGCCAGGTTTGCGAAGTGAGCTCTATAACGTAAGTCGTGTACCCGTCGCCGGGCACCGTTTTCACCAATTCATATTTATATGCGGGGTCGGGCGTCTTCACGTAGCGGTCGAGCGCGGTTTCCGCCGCCGTGGCGGCAAACGCGAGCGACAGGAAAATCGGGAGCAACCTGGCTCCCGCTGCTTTTCTCATTTATTGCGCCTCGAGGTATTGTTCGATTTGCGGGGCGATCCGCTTGCGCTGCGCGATGCAGACGTCGATGTTCTCCAACGTTTGCGAAAGGGTGCGCGGCCCGCCCACGTAGTCTTGTACACGGTTTTGGAAGAAATTCTGCAGGTCTGAGCGGTGTGCTTCGTCGCAGAAGGCATCGCCCACTCGGGGGAGCCCGGCGGCGAAGTCTTCGCCGACTTCACGGGGCAAACTCGCGAGCAACTTGTCGAGATTCTGCTTCACAAACTCGAACGGCAGGTCGCGCGTTTCAGGGTGCCGCATCGGTCCAAACAACAACGCCCCAAAGGCCTCGCGCGCGTCGAATTCCTTGGTGAGAAGAAGTGCCATCGCGGATTTAGCAATCTCCGGATCGCGGAACGATCCCAGGGCGACGAATAACGCCCGCCGTTGCAGCCGATCGTGTGTGTTGGCGAGCGCGGTGTGGAACTGATCGAATAGTTCGCGATCGCCATGCGCCGCCGCCACCTGCAGCACCAGCCCGACCATGCCAGGCTCTACACTGGCACGATCGGACAGCCAGCGCCGCGCCATCGATTGCGCGTCAGCGTCGAGTTTCTTGTCGTCGCCGCTCAACGTAGCGAGACGTACCAGCGATTCTCGAAGCAATCGAGTGTCGTCATTGTCGCGAGAGGAGGTGTGCCATCCCAGTTGCCGCGCTCGGGCGCCAAAGAGCTCGTCGAGATAATTTGCCGCTTGCGGCCGCGTCGACGCCGGCATGAAAGTCGCCTCGGTCATATGGGCGATACTCACATCCGACTCCACCACTTCGCGGCGGGGATCGTTGGCAAGCCGCCCGGCCAGCGACAACGCCATGCGCGGAGCCACGTAGCCACCGTGCACACCCGCGTAAACGTCTCCAAGACCTCCGACGAGTTCCGCCGTGCTCAAGTGCGGCGCCGCGTCATCGATCGCACCGTTCGAGTAATAGTAGCCAACCGCATTGGCGTTGGCCGATGTCCAGGCGGGGCACGCCGCCGCCTTGGAAAGCTGCACGTCCTTCGAAGCCGAATCCAACAGCCAGCATTCGGTCTGGCTCTTGTCGCCAGTGCCGTAACGCACGCAGACGGGAATCTGCCAGCGCGACGGGTGGGCACGTTCCTGGGCTTCTCCCGGAGAACCCTCCGGCAGGTAACGCTTCTGCTCCAGGTGGATTTGAACGGTATTCTGGCGGCACGACGGCGTCATGCTGACGAGCGGGACTCCGGGCTGGTCCAGGAATGTGTCGAAGGCGGGGGCAATGTTCTTCCCGGCGGCGCTGCTGATGGCGCGCAGAAAATCAACCGTCGTGGCGTTTCCGTCGGCGTGTTGCTTCAGATAGGCCTGAACACCACGGCGGAACGTCTCTTTCCCGATCCAGCCCTCGAACATTCGAAGAATCGCTTCACCCTTCTTGTAGGTGATGTTGTCGAAAGAATTGGCGATGTCGCTGTCCGAAAGAATCGGCTGGCGAACTTTTCGTGCCGAAACCAGCGTGTCCAGGTTTTGCGCTTCCAGCCGATCGTTCACTTCGTCAACATCGATGTGCCACTCGGGTTTCCACTCGGCCGTGATCTTCGTTTCCATCCAGCTCGCGAATCCTTCGTTGAGCCAGGTATCGTCCCACCACGCCGTGGTTACGAGGTCGCCGAACCATTGGTGCGCCATCTCGTGCGCGGCGACGATGGCCATCTCGCGCTGGCGCGGCACCGTGTCTTCCTTCGGGTTGGCCAGCAGCAAACTCTCGCCATACGTGATCAGCCCCACGTTCTCCATTGCGAAATTGCTGATCGGCATGACGATGCTGTCGAGCTTCTCGTAGGGATACGGCATGCCGAAATATTGTTCCAGCAGGCCCAGGAGCTGAGGAATAGCCTTCACCGCGTACTCGGCTTCACTGGCTTTGCCATGCGGGGTGATGACGCGGACCGGCGTTCGCTTTGTGCCTACCGTTCCCGCGTCGACTACTTCGAAAGGACCGGCCGCAAAAGCGACCAAATAGGCCGGCAGCGGCCGGCTCTCCGCAAATTTCACGATCTTGCGCCCGCCATCCGCCGGAGTCTCGGAAACTTGCGGCGTGTTGGCAAAGGCGCGCTGATCTTTCGGTACGTTGAGGGTCACCTGCCACGGCACTTTGTAGTTGGGTTCATCGAAACAGGGGAACGCCCGGCGCGCGTCGGTCGGCTCGAACTGCGTGTACAGGTACCAGCGGTCGGCCTCTTTGAGCTGAAAGACCCCGGCGCTGCTGTGGCTGCTTACTTTCCCGCTGTATTCGATGTGCAGGCGCGCGTCGCCCGGTTCGATTTCCCTCGGAAACGTTAACCCCTCGAAACTGTCGCCCGCCGGCTGCGCCGAAGCGGCAAGTGTCTGACCGCCAACGCGAAGTTCCGCCTTGTGGACCGTTATTTCCGTGGCATTTAGCCAGATCGCGTTGGTCGGCTTCTGTATCTTGAGATCGATATCGATGACCCCGTCGAAGGTGTCCCGGCCGGGAGTCAGGGTGAGGGAAACGTCGTAACGTTTGGGACGACTTTCATCCCCCAGCCGGAAACTCGGTGTCGTCGATGCGTTAAGCGCCGCCAGAGCGGCTAGCCATAATACGGCAGTGCGAAGGCCCATATAATCTAGGATTCCAGACGGACGTGCTGAGTTTCAGTGAGCCAGCACCTACGGGTGCTGCTGGATAAAATGGAGCACCGCCAGTGCGATCGGGTCGTCATCCTTGTAGACGTTTACAATCTCGGAGATGTGGTTTTCCCCGGGGACGTAGACCACCTCCACTGAGTCACCGGCGGATTTCAGGGCTGCGGCGAAGTCGCGAGCCTGAACCGTCAATGTCGGGTAATCGTTCTGGCAGTACTCCACGAGGAATGGCGGAGCGCCGGCCCGGATGTGCGTCATCGGCGACGCTTTCTCGCCGTCCTCTTTGAACCCGGGAATGGCTCGGACGTCGTAGACGCCGCTCAGAGGCAGCACGCCCTTCAGGTTCGGCCAGAACTTCGGATTGAGCCCGGCATAGGCCGCGAGGTGGCCGCCCGCCGAATGGCCCGCGAGATAAATCTTCTTCGGATCGCCGCCGTACTCCGCGACATGCGCGATGGTCCAGGACACGGCGGCGGTCGCGTCATCCACCTGCGCGGGATGCGGATTGGCCGGCATCAGGCGATAACTGGGCACCACGACGCCGATTCCTTCTTTCGCGAAACGATTGGCCAGGGCAGGGTAGTTCGAACGATCACCGCTCCGCCACGAACCGCCGTGAATGAAGATCAAAACCGGGAAATTCTTCTTGCCTTGGGGCGTGTAGATGTCGAGATTGTGCTTGCCCGCATCCTCCGGTTTGCCGAGGGCATAGGCGATGTCCTTGTGTACTTCGACGTTGGGAGCCAGGTCGGAAGATGGCCGCTGCAGACGCGTCAGCGCCGGATCTTCGAGCCACAAGGCGTTGGTATAGATCCAGGGACGTTCTTCTCCATCGACCGTGAGCCAGGCTTCCAGCCGGTACGCGCCAACTTCCTTCGGCGTGTACACAAAATCGGAGCCAGTGGATTCGCCGACGACGTCTCCGTTATGGATCAGCTTGATCTTAGCGGCCAAGGGCAGCCGTGCCACGAGGCGTGTATTGTTCAGCATGGGAATGTGGTCGCCCATGTCGTAAACGCCATTGTTGTTGCTGGCGGCGAAGCTGAAGCCGGTGGGGTCGCACAGCCAGTCGTGCGAGACGTAAACCCGGCCCTCGCGCAATGAGTCGCGAATCGCCTGATCGGTTAACTCGCGGGCCAGAATGTGCGTACTGACGTTTCGGAAACTGACTTCGTACGGGTCGAACGTGACGCCGTTGTAGATCTGGTTCTTGTGCGAGTCGTTGGCGGCGATCCCGGTGAAAGGATGCTTGGCGAGTTCCTTGTCCCAGAAGGCCAGGAAAGCGGTCAGATAGTCGCCTTCGGCTGCGAAAACTTCATCCGGGTACTCCTTCTCCTTTTCGGCGATCTTGGCCCACTCCTCGGGGTTCTTCATCGCCGCGCGGAAGTAATCATCGAACGCCTTTTCGTCCTTGGCGTCGGTGTGACGATTGTAGATCTCCGTCCCCTGGAACCCGGCGCTGGTCGCGTTCGGCGTCTCTTCCAGGTGCGAAAGGAAGCGGAGGTCCGCGCCAGGTTTCGGGAAGCTCAGCAGGTGGTCGCCTTCCGCGCCCTGAATGAACAGCACGCCATCGCGCATGCCGGCCCATGACTCGGGTTTTGGCCCATTGTGATCGGTCCACATGACAACCTGAACACCGGTTGCCTTGGCGGCGGTCAACACCTCTGGCCGTGTGCCTTTGGTATGCGGGGCATCTTCGGCGTGGACGTGCATGACGGCTCGATAGTCGTTATACAGCCCAAGGTTCGGCAGTCTTTTGCGTTCGGCGGCGAACTTCTCGCGCGCTTCGTGCACCGCGGCAAGATGCGCGGTGTCGAGCCGTTCGAGTGTCGTGTACTTGCGGCCCGGGCTCGGCGCATCGGCGAGCAGGCATAAGCTGACGAGGCATAATGCAAACCTGAAGCGCATAAGCACGAGTATACTGCGTTGAAGTTTCCCTACGTCTGTAATTCCTCCAGATTTTCAAAGAACTGCAGTATTTCGGGATTGGCTAAAGCCTCGCGATTTCGAACCGTCCGGCCATGCACAACGTCCCGCACCGCGAGTTCCACAATCTTCCCTGATTTCGTGCGTGGAATATCCGGGACCGCCACGATTTTCGCCGGCACGTGACGCGGGCTAAGACTGCTCCGTATGGCCTGCTTAATTCGCGTCACCAGGGTCTCGTCGAGCACCACATCCTCACGCAGCTTGACGAACAACACGACCCTTACGTCACCGCCCCACTCCTGTCCGACCGCGAGAGCTTCCAGGATTTCGGGCAGGCGCTCCACCTGACGATAGATCTCGGCGGTGCCGATGCGAACTCCGCCCGGATTCAGCACCGCGTCCGAGCGACCATAAATGACGATGCCATCGTGCGCGGTGATCTCGGCATAGTCGCCGTGTGCCCACACACCTGGGTATCTCTCGAAATAAGCCGCGCGAAACCGTACGCCGTCGGGATCGTTGAGGAATCCGAGAGGCATCGAAGGGAACGGCCGCGTGCATACCAGTTCGCCCTTTTGTTCCTGGACTGGCCGGCCGTTCTCATCGAAAACATCCACTGCCATGCCGAGTCCACGGCACTGGATTTCACCACGCCAGACCGGGAGCACGGGGCAGCCGAGCACGAAACACGAGACGATGTCCGTGCCGCCCGAGATTGAGGCGAGCGCGACGTCCGATTTCACCTCGCGGTACACATAGTCGAAGCTTTCGGGAGCCAGCGGACTGCCGGTGGAGAAGATCGTCCGAAGGGCGTCGAGCCGGTGCGTTTCCCTCGGGCGCAGGCCTGCTTTGGAGAGCGCGTCGATAAATTTCGCGGAGGTGCCGAAGTGCGTCATGCTCTCGGCGTCGGCATAGTCGAAGAGAATGCGGCCGTCGCCGAGGAAAGGCGAACCGTCATAAAGCAGCAGCGTCGCGCCGGACCCGAGGGCTGACACCATCCAGTTCCACATCATCCATCCGCACGTGGTGAAGTAGAACAGCCGGTCACCGGCTTTGACATCCCCGTGCAGTTGATGCTCTTTCACGTGCTGCAACAGTGTTCCGCCGGCGCCGTGGACGATGCATTTCGGTGCTCCGGTGGTGCCCGAAGAATAGAGGATGTATAACGGATGATCGAAGGGAAGGCGTCGAAATCGGAGGTGGGTGACGTCCGCGTACGGCGCCACAAAGTCCGGCCACGATTCAAACCTCGACGGCGACGTATCTGTGTATGGAACAACGATAATGTGCTCGAGCGATGGCAATCGAGCTGCGATGGTACCTAGCTTTTCAAGACAGTTGATCGTTTTTCGGTTGTAATAATAGCCGTCGGCCGCGATAAGAATCTTCGGTGCGATCTGTCCGAAGCGGTCGAGGACTCCTTCGACGCCAAAATCGGGGGAACAGGACGAGAAGATCGCTCCGAGGCTCGCGGCGGCCAGCATGGCCACCACGGTTTCCGGCATATTCGGCATCCATGCCGCAATCCGATCGCCCGCCTCAATGCCGGCGTGTTCGAATGCCGCCGCCAGTCTTGCCACCTGCAGGTAAAGCTCCCGCCGGGATAGCCGGCGCTGGGTTCGGTCTTCTCCCCAGAACACAATCGCATCGGACTCATCGCGGGAGCGGAGCAGGTTCTCGGCGAAATTCAGGCGGGCGCCGGGGAACCAGTGCGCACCTGGCATCGCGTCGCCATTTTCCAACACGACGTCACCAGGCTCGCCGATCACTCCGCAGAAATCCCATACTGCACGCCAGAATGCCGGACGGTCGTCGATGGACCAGCGGAGCAATGCGGCATAATCATGCGGCCCCATGAAGCGAGCGAGTAGCGATGTATTCGAACGCTGCCGGTCGGGGATCCAGAGTGGGCCTTCGCTCACGATTGGATGATAACCGGCTTGCAAATTGGCGGATCAAATGAGAATATGAATTCAGGTTCTGTTATGAACATACGCCTGCTGCTCTACGGACTGGCCATTTGGACCGGCGCGACCCTCTTCCTGCGATTCCGCGGACAGCACGTCCTGCAACCGGGGCACTGGGCCGTGACTTTGACCCTATTTGCGATCAGTTTCCCGGCCATGGCATGGGTAGTGCGGCGCCTTTGCCGGCGCTTCCAATTACCACCCGAACAATGGCCGGCGGGCGCCATCTCCATCGCCCTGCCGACCCTTCTGCTTGATCCGTTTTCGAGCGCTTTCTTTCCGACCGTCTTTCCCAACATGTCCCCGGAGGTCGCGGGCGTATTCGGTGGATGGATGCTCTGGTGTTGCGCCGGGGCGTTGGTGGGCGTCACCATCGGACGGAAACCAACGGCTTGATCGAGCGTCCGAATCTCCTCGCCGGCGAAGACTTACCTCCGGAACCCCGCCAGAAGCGGAGCATCGAAAAGCGGGTCAGGCTGAAACAGTCCGCACTCGCGCTGTTTGGGGAACGAGGATTTGAGGGAACGTCGATCGAGGAGATAGCCGCGCGTGCTGGTCTTGCGGTCGGAGGGTTTTACCAGCATTTCCGGTCTAAGCGGCAGCTTCTACTGGTGCTGATGAACGATCTGCTGGAGGCTCTGAGCCGCCTGGATTTCCGACTGCAGGCCGATGGGACTGCTCGGGACGTTCTGCACGAGTTGCTGGCTAGAGCGTTTGCGCGCGATTTCCAGTACCTGGGCGCCTATCGCGCCTGGCAGGAAGCGATGATGGCCGACACGGGTTTGGCTCGGAAGAATCAGGAGATTCACGCCTGGACCACCGCCCGGGTAATGGCGGTTTTCAAGATGCTACAGCAGATGTCCGGATCTCGCGCGGAAGTCGATATCCCGGGCTTGGCTCGGGCCATGGATACCTTCTTCTGGAGTCTCCTGGCACAGGCGCTGCACATGAAAAAAACCGAGCTCGATCGCTGGATCGATGCTGCCACGCACTTGATCTATCACGCCCTCTTCCGCGACCAACCGTAACAAATTTGGATGATTTGAAGGGTGTAGCAGGCTTCAGCCCAATGCTACTTACTCGCAGGCGGGTTAACAACCCGCCGCAGGCTAACAGCCTGCATTACAGGCTCAATCCAAACTCGCCGTTTCCGAAAACTAGGTGGCATTGGGCTTCAGGTTGCCCTTGGACCTCATCTTTTCCCGTCTACTTGAATAACGAAAGATCAATCGAATCCGCCATCGCCTTGTACCCCGCGTCCTTGGGGTGCAAATGATCGCCGCTGTCGTAATCCGCCAGCATCCTGTCCGGATGATTAGGATCGCGGGTGGCCTTATCAAAATCGATAACGCCGTCGAACGCTTTCCCGGTCCGGATCCACTCATTGACGGCTTTGCGCTTCACCTCTTTTTCAGGTGTGAAGTAGCCTTTGTACGTTGTTCCCTCGAACGGCGTGAGAGTCGCTCCGATCACCTTGATCCCCTTCTCATGCGCCCGCTCAATCATCTGCTTCAGGCCGGCAATGATATCCTCCGCGCTCACGGTCTCAGATTCCGGCGCCGACGACCCGTAATGCCCGAGATCATTGATCCCCTCGAGAATGATGAGGTATTTAACGCCGGGCTGCGCCAGCACATCGCGATCGAAACGGGCCAGTGCATTCATGCCAAAGCGGATGTTGGTGGGAGCGTCGTGCAGGATGCGATTTCCGCCAATTCCAGCATCGAGCACGCCGATTCTCAAGCGGCCCCGCTGGCCCCGCAGACGTTCCGCTAGGATGTCGGGCCAACGATGATTTGCATCCTTGGCCGATGCCGCGCCGTCAGTAATCGAATCGCCGAACGCTACCAGGGTCGCGGCATTGTCGGCGGCGGTCACGTCAACCCCGTCCAGAAACACCCATGACGTCATCGTAGTCGCATCTGCCATTGATGCCGCGCCCGTCAGGTCTCCACGCCCCACGTAAGATGTCTGCTGCGCCGAATAATGGATGCCCGCCCCGGTGGCGGTTTTCGGAACGAAGATGCTGATCGCAAGGTCGGCCCCGGGCGCCACGTCGAGCTTTACAGGATCGCTTAGCACTTCGGCATCTGGCGGAATCGAAACCGCCGTCCGTCCGCTAAACGTCAGTGCGCGATCGGATCCAGAGGCAATTGCCGAATCCTGCGAACGCAGCGCCAGGTGAACCGCCCCGATCGCCACAGTCTCCTTGCCGTAAGCGTTCGACAGCCGCACGCGAACGGCATCGCCGCCTATGCTGGTGTGGACAATCTCGCGAAGCGTCTGGTCTTCAAAGACGAGCTTCGCGGACCGCATCTGCGCTTCGTCGGCTAACTGTGGAGCGGGGCTAGCCCCCCAGGTCACCACCCAATGATTTGAATCGGCCGCCAACGCGGCGCCACAAAAAGCGAATAAAGCAATTGTAATTTTCCGCTGCATTAGAGCCCATCGTATCAGGCAACAGTGTGCGATCATTTTGAAGAGGTCTTCCCCAACATGAAAAAACTCTATGTGTGGTTACTCGCGGCATCGTTCACAACGCTGCCGTCTTTCGCTCAGGAGGGAGCCGCTAACCCGCTCAGCTCCGGTCAAAAATTCGTCTACGGAATCGTTAAAGGCAGCCTGATCAAGGCAGCGGAGAAAATGCCGGAGGAATCTTACGCCTCAAAGCCAACTCCGGATGTTCGCAGTTATGCGCAGCTCATGGGACATGTCGCCGATGCCAACTATACGTTCTGCTCGGTTGTTCTCGGTGAAAAACCCCCGGTCACTGGCATTGAAAAATCCAAGACCGCCAAAGCCGACCTCGTGCAGGCAGTGAAAGATTCGTTCGCCTATTGCGACAAGGCCTATGACGGTATGACCGATGCCGACGCTGCGACAGTTGTGAAGTTCTTCGGACAGAGCGCCCCGAAACTGTCGATTCTGTCATTCCATACCGCGCATGCCGACGAGCACTACGGCAACGCTGTTACCTACATGCGCCTGAAAGGGATCGTGCCGCCCACGAGTGAGCGCCCGCCCGCTCCGGCCGGCAAATCCAACTGAGGCCGGCTGGTACGGAACGCGGCCAGTCTGTTGTACGTCTGTAACATTAGGAGTAAGCAGTAGAACGACTTCGCGCGCTCGCGGGCTTTTTGAGCGCGCGAGGTCACCTTGTTGTTCTGCCGTTCTGGCGCGGCTGGGGTTATACTCGCGATAGGGCCTCAGTATTCGTTTAGCGGGGATCTCGAAGAAAAATGGACCAGGAAACCGCAACTCCTCTTCCTGTAGAGACTGTTCAGCGAAAGCGTTCCACTCTGGGCGCGCTCCTTTTCTGGATGCGCGACCTGCTTCTGTCCGTCATCATCGCAATCATCGTCATTCTGTTCCTGTATCAGCCTGTGAAGGTCGAAGGAACCAGCATGATGCCGGCCCTGGACGACCAGGAGCGGATCTTCATCAACAAATTCATCTATCGGTTTCATTTTGGCGATATCCAGCGCGGCGATATGGTTGTGTTCTGGTATCCTAACGATCCCAGCAAGTCATACATCAAACGCGTCATCGGCGTGCCGGGCGATCAAATCGCCATCGACCACGGCACGGTCTTTTTGAACGGCAGGCGCCTGGACGAAAACTACGTTCCCGACATGTATCGGGACATGCTCTCGTACGATCTAAAGACCGTCGGACTGGATGAGTATTTCGTGATGGGCGATCACCGGAGTTCCTCCAACGACAGCCGCTCCTGGGGTACTGTTCCTCGCCGGTACATCTACGGCAAAGCAGTCTTCATTTACTGGCCACTCGACAAGGTTGGCGTCCTGCACTGACATCTCGTTGTGGAATGGTATTACAGCCTGCCTTTGCACTTCACCGAGAAAGGACAGGCGAAAACGCCTGTCCCGCCTTTCTGCATCCTCGATTTTCTCGGGGATGCGAAAAGATCCTACATCACCGTCCAGCAGCCAACAAGAGAAGACGAATGCGCCTATTCGTCGCGCAGGACCAGAATCGGATCGAGCCGGGATGCCCTTCGCGCCGGAATCCAGCATGCGGCAAAGGCGACTGCCAGCAACACGACCGCCATGCCCGCAAACGTTGATGGGTCAGTTGGGCGAACGCCATACAGGAGCTTGGCCATGACCCTGGTTGTCATCCAGGAAAGGATTGCTCCGCTGATGAGGCCTGCGGACGTCAACTGCAGTCCGTGCCAGATAATCTCCTGAATCACACGTGTTGCGGTAGCGCCCAGTGCAATGCGTATTCCGATTTCGGTCTGTCGCTGCGTTACGCCATAGGCAAGGACTCCATAAATGCCGATCGAGGCCAGCATCAGAGCTAACCCGGCAAATACCCCAAGCAACAATGTTTGCTGTCTACGGTCGGCGACGTCCAAGTCGATGAGCTGTTCCATGGTCCTGACCCGTGAAACGGGTTGCAGAGGGTTGACGCGGTGGATGATCTGACGGATTGCTTCGGTCCGTGACACAGAGTCGTCTAGAGTCCTTACGATGAGCTCACGCGGAATGGAAGGGGCGTTTGGCGTCTGTACGATCGGAAGATAGACACCTGGCATAGCGGCGGCCTCATAGCCGCGCTCGTGTACGTCACCCACTACACCGATAATCGTCGACCAGGGGGCGTCTGGGCCGCCGATCCTGATTCTGCTCCCCAGCGGGCTTCGAATAAAGAACCGCTTTGCCAGCGTTTCGGTGATTACAACCACCGCGAGGGATGACGGGCCGTCCGTCCTTTCAAAGAGTCTGCCCTCAAGCACTCTGACACCGAGTGTCTTGAGATAGCTGTTTGTCCCCACTCGATACAGAGCGAGGCGCGCGGGACCGCCTTCCCGCGGATCCCTCCCCTCGATTTCAAAAGCCTGGGAGTTCCCGGACTGCTGAAAGGGCAGATCGTTTACGAACGCTGCGCTCTCTACGCCCGGCAGCGCGAGTACCCCCGCAACCACCCGCTCGTAGTAATCCACGCGTTGTACGTCCGTCATTGCTTTGGCTGGTGACGTTCGCATCGTCAGAAGATGATCCGGGCGGAATCCCACATCAGTGCCCCTCAGATTGGCCATTGTCCGGAGCAGCAGCCCCGCACCTACGAGAAGTACGAGAGCCGCCGCAACTTCGACAACAACCAGGGTGTCACGTAGTTTCCGGCCTGCGCCTGAGATCCCGCGAGCCCCCTGTTTCAATGTCTCGTTCAGCGAGGCATTGGTGGTCTGAAGCGCCGGTACGATGCCAAAGGCGAGCCCGGTCACGAAGGACAACGCCAAAGTGAACGCGAGCAGACGCGCATCGATCATAGGAACAGCCGTTTCAGGCATGCTGGACGGGACCAGCGAGGCCAGCAACCGCATGCCGGCGAACGCGAACCCGAGGCCGCAGGCACCTCCGGCACAAGAGAGCACGACCGTTTCGATCAGCATCTGCTGCACCAGACGGACGCGAGAGGCGCCCAAAGCCGCGCGAACCGCAATCTCCCGGCGCCGCCGTCCCAGACTTCGCGCCATTAACAAATTGGCGAGATTGGCACAAGCGATCAGAAGTACGCAACCCGCCGCGGCGAGCAACACAAGCAGGGCCGGGCGCGTGTTGCCGAGCAGGTCTTCACGAAGAGGGGTCACAAGGACGTCACTGCGCTTGTCAAAGAGTCCCTGCTCCTGTAACCGATGCGCGACCGCATGAAGGTTCTCACGAGCCTGTGTCATCGTAACGCCGGGCTTGAGACGCGCGACGACATTCAGGAAATGAACCTCATGATTCGAAAGCATGGCGGGAGTCAGGTTTGCCGGCACCCAGTAATCCGAGGTTCGGCTTTGAAAGACAAAATTACGCGGAAGCACGCCAATAACACTGAAGTTCGCGCCACCAAGAGGAATCTCTCTCCCCACAATGTTCGGATCGCCGGCGTATCTCCTCTGCCAAAGCGAATAGCTGATTATCGCCACCCGGGCTGCCTGGCGATCCTCGGCGTCAGTAAAAACGCGGCCGATGAGTGGCTGGACACCGAGTACGGGGAAGAAATCCGGCGTCACCGCTTGTCCCATCACTTGTTCCGGCGGACCATCCGTGCCGAGGTCGCCCGCTACCACTCGCATAGCGGCCATACCCGAAAAGACGCGATTCTGGCGTTTCCACTCGGAATAGTCGCCCGGCGATGGCGTCGCCCGCGGATATCCTACGAATGTTGCGTCTTGCCATACCATCGCCAAGCGGTCCGCATCGCGATATGGAAGCGCCCGCAGCAGAACGGCATCCACGGTGGAGAAGATCGCTGTATTCGCCCCGATGCCAAGGGCGAGTGCCAGCACGGCAATCGCGGTGAAGCCAGGTGTCTTGCGTAATGATCGGTAAGCAAACCAGCAATCGGACAGAACGCTCCGCATACGGAGATCTACTGGATGAGCGCCAAAAGGTTACCTCTCACGCAGCGGTCCTTTCCAGTTGTGATCTAATCTTTAGAGCGTCGCTTATGCCACTCAAATCCCTTTCTATTCCCAGCGCAATCGTTCTGCTATTTTCCGCGCACGCCTATTCACAGGAGCCCGTCGATCTCCAGACCATCCATCGCATCAAAGCCGAGGCGTTCGAAAATTCCAAGGTCATGGATCACGAGTTTTACTTGACCGACGTGTACGGGCCGCGCCTCGCCGGATCGCCCAACTACAAAGCCGCGGGCGATTGGGTGATGAAGCGATTGCAGGAGTACGGTCTCACCAATGTTCACGAAGAGCCTTGGTCGTTCGGCAAGGGGTGGACGTTTTCGCGTTTCTCGGCGCACATGGTAGAACCGCAGTACTCGCCGCTTATCGGATTCCCGCTGGCTTGGACGCCGGGAACCAATGGGCCGGTCACGGGCGAAGCGATTCTCGCTCCCATGTCGACTGAAGCCGACCTCGAGAAATACAAGGGCAAGCTTCGCGGCAAGGTGGTGATGACGATGGCGCCCAAAGAAGTTGCCATGATTATGGACCCTCAGGGGCACCGTCTCACGGACGAGGAACTTGCTTCGCGCACGATAACACTCGATCCCGCGCGACTCGGCAATCCTTTTGGAGTGCGTCCAGGCGGCCGGCAGCAGCAAGCGCCGGCGGATCCCCAGGCTGCCGCGAGATTCCGCAACAAGATGAACCAGTTCCTAAAAGATGAGGGTGCCCTTGTCGTGCTGCAGTATGGCTACAACGGCGACGGTGGCACGGTCTTTGCCGCGGCTGGTGGATCGCGCGATCCGAAGGATCCGGTACCTCCGCCCATGGTTGCCGTCACGCCGGAGCACTACAATCGCATTGCTCGGCTGCTCGAGCACAAGATGCCCGTTCAGCTCAGCTTCGATCTCCAGGCGCGATTCATCGACTCACCCACGGATTCGTTCAACGTGGTTGGTGAAATCGAGGGCGGAGCGAAGAAGGACGAACTGGTGATGCTTGGCGCCCACCTTGATTCCTGGCATGGTGGAACGGGAGCCACCGACAATGCCACCGGTAGCTCAGTCGCTATTGAAGCGGTCCGCATTCTGAAGGCTCTGAATCTTAAGATGGACCGTACGGTGCGCGTTGCGTTCTGGGGCGGGGAAGAGGAAGGCCTGATCGGCTCCCAGGCTTACGTCAAACAGCATTTCGCCGATCGCGAGACCATGCAGACTAAGGCCGAGTATGCCAAGCTGTCGGCTTACTTCAACGACGACACCGGCACTGGCCGTTTCCGCGGCATTGGCATTGCGGGCAACGACGAGGCCCGTCCGATTTTCGAAGCATGGATCAAGCCGTTCCATGATCTCGGTCTGACGACGATCATGCAAGCGACCGCGGCGGCCACGAGGCGGCCTGGCGGGACGGATCACACGTCTTTTGATTACGTGGGGCTACCTGGGTTTGGCTTCGTTCAGGATCCGATGGAGTACAGCACTCGGACACACCACTCCAACATGGATGTATACGATCGGGTACAGGCAGGCGACCTGATGCAGGGCGCAGCGGTTATGGCATCGTTTGTCTATAACGCCGCGACTCGTCCTCAGATGATGCCAAGAAAGCCGATGCCGAAGCCGCTTCCTCCGCAGCGGGATCAGAGCGCCAGCGGGGGGGCGCAGTAGACTAGCGCAGTAGATTAGATTGAGCAGGTGTGCATCCCTTGGATTTGACATAGCGAGGCAGGTTTGTTGTAATGGATTTCACCTGCCTGCCTTGGTCCTCAGTAGCTCAATGGTAGAGCATTCGGCTGTTAACCGAAGGGTTGTAGGTTCGAGTCCTACCTGAGGAGCCAATCACTTACAAGGAATTCTGGTCAGTTCGGAACGGCCACCTTAGCGGATTCCTTAGCACCCTCGATTTGAATGCTGTCCGTTTGCGAAGTCGACGCCTCCGTGGACGGCTTCTTGACCAACGCGCCGACGGCCCGACGCTTCGCTTCCATGCGGATATGACTATAGTGCTTCAGCATTTGCTTTGAGACGTGGCCAGCGATATCCCGGATGGTTTCATCAGAGGCTTGTCCGCTTTCTGCAAGGTCCGTGATGAACGTGTGTCGGTTATCGTGCCAGCGACCGGTGACGTCCGCCACATCCTTGACTTTAGTCCAAACCGTTTTAAAACTCGTTGGCGGCTTGGTCGGGTCCGTTGGTTGAGGCTTGCCCGCAGGAAACACATACCACTCGGGTCGCGTCTCGCCGAACTTATTTAGATACCACTTGGAATGCGCTACGAGCGCCGCCAACACGTCCGCATTAAGGGGAATGGTCCGACCTTCCCCGGCTTCCGTCTTGGACTCTCCTACGGTCACAAATGCGCGTACGAGGTCAACCCTGCTCCATTGCAGTTCTCTGATTTCCGCATCGCGCATGCCGACGTGCAGAGCCAACATGAGGGCCGGGTAGTACGGGCCAGACTCTCGCCGACGTTGCCCAAGCGCGCGGCATCCCGGTCGACCAAGCCGCGAACCCGAAGACTCGTCTTGCACCAGGAGCGCCAGCTCATTCAGGCTCTCGCGATCGCCTTGACGCCACTGGACCAGCTTTTGAGTAACGCTTTGAGCTCCTGATTCAGCCATGGTTCCTCGTGACGGGCAGACAACGATCATTTAAGTATAAAAAAGTCGATCGCGATTGTGTCCCAAGCACCCGTGTGGCGCACATAAAGGTGGGAAGTTGAAAACCCTTCGAGCGAAAGGCGAACGAAATGTATCCGATCCAACTTCATCGCTGTGAACTATCTGAGGTTTCCTTGTTGCCTGGTCCGTTAGCGATGGACCGGAACTCAGTATGATGCTGTACATCGCGCGGCAGGTCTCTACACATGTCAATTCCACTCTCGTATTTTCCTGATTCTTCCGTGAGGCACTCCGATTGGCAAGTTGCCGTCGTGGCCGGCATCACGGTTGCCGCCGGTATAGGAGGAAGCGGAATCCTATTCAGCTTCCGCAATAGCGACTACGCCAACATTTACGATTTTGTCTTCCTCGGTACCACGCTCGGCATCGGTGTGAAAGCTGGGGCGTTACAAGAGGTGGCGCAAGCATATCAGGGCTTATTCAGGAGCTGGCACCCAATCAGGTCGCGGCCATTCAGCGCTGTGGATCTCCACGAAAGTGAAGGGGGAATGCTGTCGCTCACCGCGGGGCCCGCTGAACTCACTTTCATCTCCGCTGGTAACCCCTTCAACCCGCTATTTGAGCATCAGTCAATTAGTGGATTTCAATTTGGGTGGGGATACCAGGGTGCGCTAACCCGGGGAGTTTGGCTGTACGCGTTTTGAATCGGAGGTCAGGTTTATGTTATCTGACGTGCTGCCGGCCGGCATTGCCACGACAGGATATGCCGGTATCTGGCATCTCCCGGAGCGGATGCAGCGGACCGTTGTTGGTAAAAGTATGGTGATTCGTAAAGAGCAGATGGATGCTTTTTCAGAGCCGCTCAAGAGCGGCTTCGAGGATCGGATGGTGGCGCATTTGAACCGGTTCTTCCCGAGGCAATGCGCCGTCCTGCGGCCAGAGGAACTTCGCCGCTTCATTCGCCAGGGCTGCGACGGGGCCGGGCGCTATGGAATTCGCATTGAGCGTGATGTTTGTAAGTTCATCGACCTGATGTTTTGTCTGTCGGTCGACTTTGACCGGAACCCGAGGTATCCGTGGGCTTGGCAGATCTTGTCCGAGTGGACGACCGATCCTACAGCGAAAGTGAACCGTCTTCATCGAAAAGCAGTGGAGCACCTCAGCAAGGTATAAGCCATGGGCGACAGATTCGATGGGGGAATGGATGCCACTGCGCCGCCGCCATTCGACGGCGGGGGTCCGCTTCAACGCCCTTTTGACGCGGCGGCGTTAAGCGATGCTGGAGCTTGTGCCGACGCGACTATGTGTTCGACGGCGATCGACGCCCCAAGACAGCCGTGCAATCCGCCCGCGCCCGCTTATCGATGCGGCCACGCAAGGTGGATCGACGCTCGGGCTCATTGCGGCGATCGGGTCAGAATGGAAGCAGTGATCACGGGCTACCCGCCGGATTCACCGGCGACCATCGAGGTGCTCCACCCGGCAAACGGCAGCATCGTTGAATCCATCAACGCCAACCTCCATGGTGGGCGTGTCGATGCCTCGTGGATAGCAATCGCACAAACGGCGAACTGGCGCACCGATCGTATTCCCTTCCGCATCCGCGTTCCCGGCATTGGCATAACCTGCACCTCAAGTAACTCGCTGACCTTCGTGAACCGTCCGACTGCGCCTTGGGAAAGGATGAATCAGCAGATAGCGGGCCTGAACGGCGCTGCTGTTAACCGCATCTATGATCAGGCGCTCGAGCCGTCGCGCGTGCATATCAGCGTCAAAGTGAAGCTGACAGGAATGTCTTTGCAACCCGCCGAGCTCCTGTCGATCAAACGTAGCATCGAATCGACATGGAATGACGGTTTTTCTCAACACTTCAGGTTTCATCGCGCTCACTGCAAATGTGGAGCCACGTGTAATCATGTGTTCGATTGTTGCCAGTTAGGTTTTCGATTGGATTTCAGCTTCGTGGACACCGGGCAGCATATTACAGTCGATATGCGCGACGGCACAATGTTTGATAACACGGGCCAACTCAATCAAGACCGGCAGGAAGACACGTCGAGAACAGGAGCCGATCCGGGCTTCCGTGACAGAACACTGTACAATCTCCGGGGGGCGATCGGTTCACGTTCTTCACGCGAGGACGACCCGGGAACGATATGGTACTATCCTCCTTGGGCTGCCGGCCGAAACGGTGTGATCACGCGAGATGCAATGCTGATGGGCTCAGTGACGTATGCCCACGAGATAGGGCACATTCTCGGCAACTTCGATGAGTATCCCGGCGGATCGAATGATTCGCAAGGTTATCAACCAGTTGATAGCACGACGCCCGTTTCGAATCAGAACCTGATGAGTAATTTCGGCATCACCACGATGCCGGCTCGTTTTTATCGCTATTTCCTCTGGTTTTTGAATCAACATGCAGATTCGGATCCTTACGTCATTGTCGATCCCAGCGCTAACTCCAACTACGTCTTTCCGTAGGGACCAACTTGCAGAGACGAACAATTTTCGAACTCATTGCTGGCCAGGACCCGGCGTACGGTCTTTTCGATCCCACTCGACGATAAGGCCGCCCATCACTTGATATCCGATCGTACCCAGTCCGGTCGCCAGATCAAGACTGAGGGCGAGTGCGTTTTGAATGAAGAGACTGAGAACGCCGTCGACAATATCAATGTTGAGGCTGTGGCCGGCTACGGCTACTAGCGTGGCTCCTGGAGCATCAATATTGACGTTAAGGCCTGCCTGCAGAAACAGCGATGCCCAGTGGATCCAGTCAGTCCGAAGTAGGTCGGCTACGGTCGCCTGTGTGTAAGCCGTTACGGTATACCGATTGTCTGAAGTCGCCTCGTTGGCGGCGATCTGGCCGCCCCATGCAAGTTCTAACCGTCGCCCTTGCAGATTGCGGCCAAAAACGCGTTGAATATAGTTGAATTGGACCGCTACAACCAACGAAGCAAATCCGAGACTGGGAGCGTACGGTCCTATCCATGGGCGAGCCGTGAATTGACGACCGGACTGGAATTGGACATTTCCGTAGCGAAGCCTCAGCGGTTCGGAAAAGCGGGGCAACTGCAGGCTTTGGTCATCGTCTGTTTCGCCTGGGTTCGGGCGCGGCGGGACGTCGCCGGGGGTTCGGATTTCGAAGGCCGGGACGCGACCGCTCAGCACGGTTGGTACCGGCAAGCGCGGCGCGACGACGTTAGGCAGCACTAGAATACGCGATGCGATTCTATACGCCGGCAGCAGCGCGCGCCATGTTGCCGGGCCGACAATCCCATCCGGTGTCAGATTGCTCCCTCGTTGAAACTCCTGAAGGCGGACCAGCGTTCTGGTTCCAAAATCCCCATTCGTAGCCAAGGGAGCGAACCGGGGGCACATCTGGAAGTTCAGGGCCGCCTGAAGGTTCCGGACTTCAATTCCAGTCGATCCATATCGTAAAATTCTGCTCATTACGTAAATCCTTCCTCTCGGAGAGATCGCTATTTTCGTGGAGTGCTGTACATCAAACAATCACGATCGGCTCCATACTTCTTGGCTAACCGTTGGCATCCACGGCCGCCGGGTGAGCGCGCTTTTTCGATGACGAGATAACAATATCGGGGCGTATCGCTTTGTGTACTAAGTCGATTTCTGCTGGCATGGAATCACCTCTCGATTCGTATCAGGGTTGGGAGTCGACGCGAACCTTCGCTCGATGTCACGGAAACTTCGGACAGGCCCCAGGTGTTAATCAGCCCGACGAAGTAGTGATGTAAGCAATCGCACCTTTCAAATCCCGGACAGCCGATGAAGATCGCGCTCGCGGCCTTACTAAAGAAGTCCGCGAGATCCGTCATGGCGGTAGCCTCCTCGATAAACGGATGCGCTCGATCGGCGGGATCCTTTGGGCGGAAGTCGGGGATGGAAAACAGGGACTGCAGCGTGGGATTCAAGAAAATATTCGCCAGGACATTTATCCGTGTGAATCGAATTATCGATATCCGGTGAGGGAGCGCAGCTGTTGTCCTGATCTCACGCGTGAGGCGCTGGATTGGGAAGGTAGCTGGTAGTTCGATCAATGCATCGGCGTCGGGGGATGACCGGCGCGAGCCGTTGGGAAAGATGTCAATAATCAATATTCGTCAGCTTGCGACTCAGTTATGACGCGCAAATTCAAATATCGTCGTACCGAGTGAACGCTCCACTGCCTCCACTCTGATGTGCGCCATCCCGCTCACTCGAACACAATCGCCATTCGTCTTTTTTACCGGCGTCAGAGCTCATCTCCAGATGAATAAGTCCGGGGGTGCTTGCGTCTCAGCGACTCGCGCGGCGCACTTGAGTCTGAAGGAGCCCAAGCTGCCTTCGAGCGGCAGGAGAACGAAATTTGATCCAATTGCAGTTCAACTGCAAAACGTCCTGTCAAGCCCGAAGGGCGAGAAGATCGAACCTACGAAGGCGCCGACGGAGAGCGGACGTACCGAATCGCGAAGTAGGCACAGCAATGAAGATGCGGTTCACAGATGGAAAGAAAAGCGACGCTTGCGGCGAGTATCCCGTCCTTAGCAAGAGCGATGGCTGTATGTCGTCGCCAACGTTTTTTTGTTCGCTGTAGACAGCAAAAAAAAGCGGCGACGCGATGATCGCCCGGATGAGCATGCGCAAGGCCGGCCCTTCGGATGAGCACGCGCGCAAATCGAATAGTACCCGAACAGTCAGTCAAAGCCAGGCCATCTCGGATCGTCCGGGTTCCGCGACGCATGGATGCCCTCGCTGCCGGGGCCTTCGGTCCCCACCAGCGGCGAGTTTGGCCGGCGAGCCGTGCCGCGCACTGAAAGGGACTGGACCGACCCAACCCTGCTAGGCGGCCGCTCTCGAATCTGGCCCGCCTCTGCGCCGCTCGACGGCGCGGGGCGTTCGACGAAGCCGCGGTTGTGGCGCGCCGGTCTTCATAATGTGCTGATTTTAAATGCTCCCCACACGCGATTCGAACTACGGTTCACGGGTCAAGCTCCCCGAGACTGTGAGGACGAATTCGAGCACGCCTCTTGAGAGCCAGCGAAGGCGCATCATCTCGCGTGGAGACGAAGACGATAACCCGGTCGGTCACGTGAAACCGGCCATAGCAATTTTTCAGCAACACTCTGGTTCGGCTAGAGCTGCCCTCGCGTGCGTCCAAAAGTCTCTCGGGCGAGCCTGACCCGTTAACCGTCGTTCGAAACCGTTCCGGGGGCCAGCTCTTGTCTTCTCTCTCTTCGCTCTGTTTTACGTCAGTCGACTGTCAGTGAAACTGAACGATATCACTTCGCTCACGTACCACGAGTTGCGCAACTTGGCGGCCACTCAGGATCTATCAAAAGAACAAACCTGAGCGATTGCAGGTACCGCGACATCTTCCGCTCACTCATCGAGGACCGCACTTCAGCCCTCCCTCGATGCTGTCCCACGCTGAGAATCCGCATGCTCGCCCACATAGCCCCTCCAAGCCCGTCAAGAGGAGACGGCTGGCCTCAGCGGGCCGGCTCGCTGCAGCCGCTCTGAAGGCTGGGCATCCGGCAGAAGGCAAGGGAGGCTCGTGCCTGACCGCGAAGAGGACACGACCCACAAGCGCGAGAAATCGGCAACGCACCCGTTTGTAAGGCGGTTCGACAGAATCGGTTTTGATGTCAAACTTTGCCGCATGCCCGAACCATTGGGACCAGAAGAAACGTGAATGCAAGGCAATCATCGAGACGCCGAAGGGCCGACGCAACAAATTCGACTATGCCCCAAGTTCGAGGCTTTCACACTGGGTGGCCTGTTGCCGGAGGGATTGGTATTCCCCTTCGACTTCGGGTTCATACCGAGTACCTTGGCTGAGGACGGCGACCCGTTGGACCTCATGATTCTGATGGATGAGCCTGCTCACGTGGGCTGCCTGGTGGACGTTCGCGTCATCGGCGTAATCGAAGCAGAGCAAACCGAAGACGGCAAGGCGATCACCAACAATCGCCTGATCGGTGTCACGGTCCACTCCTACGCGCACGAAGACGTGCGGTCACTAAACGAGATCTCAGACTCGATTCTGGATCAGGTCGAAGAGTTCTTCGTTTCCTACAACAAAAGTCGAGGCAAGAAATTCAAAGTAAAGGGTCGCCACGGTCCGAAACGCACCGCGACGCTCGTCGATACGGCAATTCAAGCATTTAAGAAGAACGGCGCGAAATAGTTTTCTGAATCCTC
This sequence comes from Bryobacteraceae bacterium, assembly GCA_035295125.1. Classification (GTDB taxonomy): domain Bacteria; phylum Acidobacteriota; class Terriglobia; order Bryobacterales; family Bryobacteraceae; genus JAICMB01. The sequence goes on from DATGJP010000045.1 coordinate 94,996, forward strand.
GACTGCATAGGCTCATGGCCTTCGATAATATTGAGCCCATCTGTGTCTGCGACGACCACTAGTGAACTGTCCCACTGATTAAGATACCATTCGGAGTCAGAGTTCGTCTGAGTTATGTGGCACGATATCGGGAGTTGATTTCACTGACGGCAGAGCAGCGGGAGGAGTTGACTGGGTGGTCGCATTCGCGAACGTTAC